>NZ_JAGHQT010000010.1 GCF_017744155.1 Endozoicomonas sp. G2_1
GTCGAGGAATCAGTTGTTATCTATAATCAACGAAGGCCACACATGGCCTTAAAATACAAAACGCCCGATGAAGTACATCGAGCGTTTTAGCGTAAATAGTGTCAACCTATACTAGGACAACACAGACAGTTTAGTAGCTGTTGCCAGGATTTTCGTTGGCATCACCTTTTTCAGACTGTATACGCATGTATATTTCTTCACGGTGAACAGAAACTTCTTTTGGGGCATTTACACCGATGCGCACTTGATTACCTTTTACACCAAGAACAGTAACAGTTACATCATCACCGATCATTAAGGTTTCACCAACGCGTCTAGTTAAAATTAACATAACAAGATTCCTTATTTTAAAACTGAGAGATCCACTAATCGTTAAGCCAGTTAAATACCATGCCAATTAAGCTAGTTAAACTAATTTGGTATCAATTTAACGTTAGACAAGTTTTAACCAAAAATATAGTCAAATTACTTGTATGACGATAAAAGCACAACGCTAAGCGTAAATAACAACGAGCAGCTAGTTACTCTGTTATTTTCGACCTATATTAAACAATAAATATCAGGTTTCTGATCAAACCTTACACTATCGATATAATTAATATAGCAAAACTAATCAACAAGACCTGAGCTTTTGATTAATTCTTTCAATCATTCTAGCAAATAATTGCTAATACTTCCTAGACAAAAGCTATAATAATGAGCACTTTTTGCTCATTATTATATTAACTTGCTATTAGCCGAGCTTTTCGCTGAGCCAGCTGATCGCCGTTTCAAGTGCTTTAGCCAAGTTTTCTGGTTGGCTGCCACCGGCTTGCGCCATGTCAGGTCTACCGCCACCTTTGCCACCGACTTCTTGGGCAGCAACGTTGACTAACTCACCGGCTTTAACAGCACCAGTTAAGTCTTTGGTCACGCCAGCAATTAAGCTCACTTTACTATCAGCTGCCAAACCTAGCACGATAATGCCTGAGCCAATCTTATTCTTAAGCTCATCAACCATGCCGCGTAGCGCCTTGGCTTCGCCGTTTTCAAGCGCGGCAACCAGCACCTTAGTACCGTTGATTTCAACCGCTTGACCTAATAGGTCAGAACCAGCTTGAGAGGCGAGTTTTTGTTTTAATTGCTCGATTTCTTTTTCTAACTGCTTACTGCGATGAATCATTTGCTGAACTTTATCAGTCACAGAGTTGCTATCGGTTTTCACCAAACCTGCAATATTACTTATCAAATCTGCCTGCTGTTCAGTGTAAACAATTGCGGCTTCACCTGTTACCGCTTCAATACGGCGAACACCAGCAGCAATACCTTGTTCAGAGGTGATTTTGAATAAACCAATATCACCCGTTTGATCAACGTGTACGCCGCCACACAACTCGGTTGAGAATTCACCTAACGTAACAACGCGAACTTCATCGTCGTACTTTTCGCCAAACAGTGCCATTGCACCTTTGGCTTTCGCTTCTTCAATAGGCATTAACTCGGTTTCACGTACTACGTTGCGGCGAATCTCTGCATTTACCATACGCTCAATAGTACGCAGTTCATCACTCGTTACCGCTTCAAAGTGAGAAAAGTCAAAGCGCAGCTTGTCAGGATCAACCAATGAGCCTTTCTGGGTAACATGCTCACCTAACACTTTGCGCAATGCGGCGTGCAAAATATGTGTTGCAGAGTGGTTTTTAATAATCGATTGGCGGCGCTCAGTATCAATTTCAGCGTGTACTCTTTCATTTAACTGAATAGCACCGTGTGCAATACCTTTGTGGGCAAAGGCATTACCCACTTTTACAGTGTCTTGCACTTCAAAACGGTTTTCACCAAGTGTTAAGAATCCCGTGTCCCCTACTTGACCACCTGACTCAGCATAAAAAGGAGTATGGTCTAAAATGACAATCCCCTTTTGACCTGAGCTCAATTGATTAACGTGTTCACCTTCGGCAAATAGCTCAACTACAGTACCTGTGTACTCAGCTTTGGTGTAACCGTAAAATTTGGTGACTTGATCTGACTTTAACTGCTCGTTGTAATCGGTACCAAATTGGCTAGCTTGTTGCGCGCGCTCACGCTGCAAGCCCATGGCAACATCAAAACCGTTGTGATCAATTCTCAGCTGACGCTCTCGGGCAATATCAGCAGTTAAATCAGCTGGGAAGCCGTAAGTATCGTATAGTTTAAATACGTCATCACCAGAAATAGTGTCGCCATCAAGATTAGCTAAAATATCTTCAAGCAAAGCCATACCGCGATCTAACGTGCGACCAAACTGCTCTTCTTCAATACGCAACATTTTTTCAATAACGGCTTGTTGCTGAACTAATTCTGGGTAGGCTTCACCCATTTGATCAATTAGCGCAACCACTAATTTATGGAAGAAGTGACCTTTCGCTTCTAACTTGTGACCGTGGCGAATCGCGCGGCGAATTATACGGCGTAATACATACCCGCGACCTTCATTTGAAGGCATTACACCATCGGCGATTAAGAAACTACACGAGCGAATGTGATCGGCAATTACGCGCAGTGATTTATGTTCAAAATCATTACATTCAAGCAACTTAGCGGTTTCGCCAATTAAGTGTTGGAAAATATCAATTTCGTAGTTGCTGTGTACGCCTTGCATAATCGCGGCAATGCGCTCTAAGCCCATACCAGTATCAACAGACGGTTTTGGCAATGGCTCCATCGTGCCGTCAGCATGACGGTTGTACTGCATAAAAACTAAGTTCCAAATTTCGATAAAGCGATCGCCGTCTTCTTCTGGCGACCCTGGAGGACCACCCCAAATGTGCTCACCGTGATCATAGAAAATTTCAGTACAAGGACCACAAGGGCCTGTGTCACCCATCGCCCAAAAGTTATCTGACTCAAACTTTTTGGTTGGTGATTTGTCGCCAATGCGAATAATACGGTCAGCAGGTACACCGACTTGGTTTGCCCAAATGTCGTATGCTTCGTCGTCAGACTCATACACAGTAACTAATAATTTTTGTGCCGGTAAACCCAAGGTTTGAGTTAAAAATTCCCAGCCATAAGTAATCGCGTCTTGCTTAAAATAGTCACCAAAACTAAAGTTACCCAGCATTTCAAAAAAGGTGTGATGACGAGCAGTATAGCCAACGTTTTCTAAATCGTTGTGCTTACCACCGGCGCGAACACAGCGCTGAGATGATGTTGCACGGGTATAGCTGCGTTTTTCGGCGCCCAAGAAAACATCTTTAAACTGCACCATACCAGCATTAGTAAACAACAATGTTGCATCGTTACCCGGCACCAAAGAACTACTTTGTACCTTTTGATGTTGCTTCGAGGCAAAAAAATCTAAAAATGCCTGGCGTATTTCAGCACTGCTTTTAATCATGACCTAATCCACTATTTGAAACTATTTATGTTGGCTAGTTACTCGGCCAACATAGCTATTAATCTGCTTATTTATTGACTATTTTAACGCATTGATAAACGCGTTTATTTGCTCGATATCAAAGCGGGTTAACACAATGCCAACCATTGCGAAAACCTTGCTAAGAAATCAAACTGAAAATCTGATCCGAGTCAAAGCCACGCGACTGTAAAAACCGAATGCGCTTCGCCTTATCTTTTTGATCTTTAATTTCACTGTCACCAAAGCGCCTATTATACGCAAGCTCAGCTTGATAATACCAATCTATTGTCAGGCTTTCTTTGAGCTCGCTAATCACAGAGCTACTGACCCCTTTAAAACTCAACTCTTGCTGAATGTAGCGCCAGCCATAGCCCTTGTTAACTCGGCTATTACATGCACTTTCAGCAAAACGGGCATCACTTTGATAATTCTTATCTTGTAAATACAGCAAGACTTCAGCAATGTCGTCACTGCTAAAGTCTTTTTGTTTGAGCTTATTAGTCAGCTCTTTCGCTGAGTGTTCGCGCCGCGACAGCAAATCAACGGCGCGGTGCAAGGCTTCAGTATTCAATCGGTACTCAACTAATACACTAAATTGCTAATACATTAACGTGTAAAGCTTACGACGAAACTTAGTCGCCAAAGCATCGCCATCGGGCAAGGCTTTTAACACGTCGAGCAATAGCTCTTTGCTTTCGCTGTCGGCGCGATCTTTTTGTACTTGTCGAAACAATACGGTCAAAGCATCTTCGTGACGATTCACTTGGCTGTACTGCGCGGCTAATTGCTGCACTACCGCTTTATCATCGGGTGATTCTGCATATTGTGCTTCAAGCGCTTGAATTTCAGGTGAATCAGCCGCTTGGTTAGCCAGCTCGAGCTTAGCGAGTAGTGCTTGGTAATCACTGTCTTGGTCAACCATTTTAATGGTGCCAAGCAGCTGTTCTGCCTCATCGATTTTACCCACTTGTAAACAACTATCGGCAAGCACTAATTTGATATCAGCGCGCTCACTGTCGAGTTGGTAAGCTTGCATCGCAGCACTGTAGGCTTGATTAGCATCTTGATCGAGTAAAGCTTGTTTTGCTTGCGCCAGTAAATTGTCTTGCGGCTTAGGCAAATGCTTGTCTAAAAACGCCTGAATGGTTTCATCGGTTTGCGGACCAGCAATACCATCGATTGGCTGACCATCTTTAACCACAACTGCCGTTGGTAAACTTTGAATACCGAACTGCATCGCGATTTGCTGCTGCGCTTGGCAATCAACGGTGGCGTAAATCAAATGATCGTCGAAACCGGCAGTTTTAGCGGCAAGCTTGTCTCTTAGCTCAACACTTTCTGGCATTTGCTCCGCCCAAAAATCAACAAAAACTAATTTTTGCTTTGATTCTTCGAGCAAAATTTGCTGAAAATTTTCTGGGGTAATTGCAACTGTATGACTACTCACGGCACCATCCATTTAACTTGTAAATTTAACTTTTAAGAAATCTAATCAATAATATTGGGACAAAATCGCAATTTTAAAGCACGTACCAAAGTAATACTGCGCCGAGTACTAAACGATAAATGACAAACGGCATCATACCGATTTTGTTGACCAAGATTAAAAAGTAGTGGATACAGGCGTAAGCACTAACAAAGGCCAATACCGCGCCCATGCTCATTGCTGTCCAATCGACGACTTCACTACCCGTGATAAGTTTCAAGGTCATGTAACCACCGGCCATCGCAATGGTCGGAATCGACATTAAAAACGAGAAGCGCGCGGCGTTTTCACGGCTCAAGCCCAACATTAGACCAGCGGTCATGGTGATACCTGAGCGCGATGTCCCCGGAATAATGGCAAGCGCTTGGGCAAAGCCAATGATCATCGCCTTTTTAAAGGTAAAGTCTTCAAGCGAGACATTTTGCTTAGCTTTAATATCGACAACGCCAAGCAGTAAACCAAAAACAATGGTAGTAATGGCAATTACCAGTGCCGAACGCAAGTTAGCGTCGATAAAATCCGCTCCGAAAAAGCCAAACAAACCAGCGGGAATAGTGGCAAACAAAATCCACCAAGCCAGGCGACCATTGAGTTTTTCTTCTGCGGTTAGTGCGGCGTCATCTTCTTTATTAGGCGTTAAGGTCGCGTACCAAGCGACTAAAATATCGCGAATTTCTTTGCGAAAATACGAGCATACCGCCACTAACGAACCGACGTGAACGGCAACATCAAAGCCCATACCTTGGTCAGCCCAGCCAAGCAGCTGCGATGGCAAAATAAGATGCGCCGAGCTAGAAATAGGCAAAAACTCGGTTAATCCTTGAATTAGCGCCAACAGTAAAACTTCAATCGTACTCATGTAAACTCATTATCCTTTAACTCAATCTCTGTACTAATATCTTCACGCCATCAGTACAGGTATCAATGTTTGCTAAAAATCTTTTATATTCACCAAATAGCCGGGACTTTTTTAATCGCTTGCTGATCAATAAAATCACTGGTTTGTTGCTGTTCATTCGTTTTTAAACGCTGAGAAAAATCTTGCCAAAGCACGCGATAAGACTTTTTCAAGACCGGATGCTCTAACTCTGGTGCTAATTCAGCTAACGGCAGTAAAACAAATGCGCGACTAGTGATTTCAGCTCTCGGCAATTGCACCGGTTGTTCTAGCACTAAATCATCGTATAACAAGATGTCGATATCGAGCGTTCGCGGGCTAAACTTAACCGCATTTTCCGGTCTGCCATAGCGAAACTCTAGGTCGCGCAAAAAACTGGCAACATGCTCCAAACTCATGTCAGTGTCAACGGCAGCAACTAAGTTGTAAAAAGCAGCGCCTTCAAAACCGACCGCTTGACACTCGTACAAAGATGACAGTGTTAACTGACCAAACTTGTGTTTAAGTTCATCTATCGCAGCCAGTATGTGTTTATCTCGGTCAATATTACTGCCAAGCGACAAATACACCCGTGCCATTAGTTAACTGTTCCACAAAGCGGCGACACCGAAACACCAAAATCGTCAGCACTGCGCTCTATCTGAACCCCAACGCTATCGGCATCGTGCACGGCGGTTGGTTTGTGAATCGTTAATTTAAGCCAAGGCAATTGGTATTGAACAATTAAGTGCTTAGCTAAGCGTTCAGCTAGTGTTTCCAGTAAATCAACGGGATTGGCATTGGCAAATACACTTACTTCTTCAGAAACAGCTGCATAGTCTAGCGTTTTTGCCAATTCATCGTTCTGTGCTGCAGGTTTAATATTCCAGCCCATTTCTAGGTCAAAGACCAACCCCTGCTTAATTTGTTTTTCCCAATCGTAGAATCCGATCGTGGTTTGTACTTTTAAGCCGCGAATAAATACTTTATCCATTAGCAAAATGACCCCAATTGTTTCGCTAAGAAAAAAACAGCTCGCAGTTTACCTGCCAATAGTAATAAAAACTAGTAAAAGCCAATAACTAAGCGATACAATAGAAAGACTTTTTCAACAGGCAGCAATAAACGGAATTATCAGGGTGTTATTAAACGTTTTAATGATCATCGTTGCATATTTAATTGGCTCTATCTCTAGTGCCATAGTGATCTGCCGCCTGCTCAATTTACCCGACCCACGCTCAACAGGTTCTAATAACCCAGGTGCGACTAATGTCTTGCGTATCAGCAATAAACCAACGGCTGCTTGTGTGCTGTTTTTTGATATTTTAAAAGGCACTATTCCGGTCTGGGGCGCTTATTTCTTGGGTCTAACGCCAATATCGCTAGGGCTCATAGCAGTTGCCGCCTGTCTAGGCCACATGTACCCAATATTCTTCAACTTTGATGGTGGTAAAGCGGTAGCCACGGCTTTTGGCGTCTTGTTGCCAATAGGCATAGATTTGGGGGCGCTGCTTATACTTACTTGGTTATTAGTGGCTAAAGGTACGCGCTACTCGAGCCTCGCCGCGATTGTTACCGTCAGCTTAGCACCGTTATACACTTGGCTGTTGAAACCACTTTATGTTTATCCAGTGTTAATGTTGTCGGTGCTGATTGTGTTTCGGCACCATGAGAATATTAAACGCTTGCTCAATGGCACCGAAAACAAGCTGTAAGTTAACTCTTAACAGGTGGCAAAGTATCTAACGGCCAACGAGGTTTTGCTTTAAAGGTTAAATCGGCAAACACACCTGCTTTTAAGCGCTGCATACCGGCATAGGCAATCATTGCACCGTTGTCGGTGCAAAACTCAGGACGCGGATAAAAAACATTGCCACCGAGTTTTTGGGCGGTTACCGCTAATTTTTCTCGCAGGCTAGTATTGGCGCTCACTCCACCAGCAATAACCAAACGATTTAAACCACAGTGTTCAAGCGCCCGCTTACACTTTATTGATAGTGTATCTACAACTGCTTCTTGGAAGGCATAAGCAATATCAGCGTGAGTTTGAGCTAACTGCTCAGCACTCAATCCTTCATGAACTTCTTTGTGAATTGTATTGGCGGCAAAGGTTTTTAAACCACTAAAACTAAAATCAAGACCAGGTCTGTCAGTCATCGGTCTTGGAAACTTAAAACGACCTTTAGTGCCCTGCTCCGCCATTTTGGCCAACACAGGCCCGCCCGGATAATCGAGCCCTAGCAGTTTTGCCGTTTTATCAAAGGCTTCACCGGCGGCGTCATCAACAGACTCACCTAGCATTTCGTATTCGCCGATGCCGTCCACTCGTACCAACATAGTGTGACCACCAGAAACTAGTAACGCGACAAATGGAAATTCTGGCGGTGTCTCTTCCAACATTGGCGCAAGTAAGTGCCCTTCCATGTGGTGCACAGGTACTGCGGGTAAATCCCAACCATAGGCTAAGCTGCGACCAATTGAACACCCCACTAACAGAGCACCAACTAATCCCGGGCCGGCAGTGTAAGCGACACCATCTAAGTCTTGTGGCGTTAACTTGGCGTCAGCTAATACTTCTTTTACCAAAGGAATAGTTTTGCGAACGTGATCTCGAGAGGCCAACTCAGGAACAACACCGCCATAGTCAGCATGAACTTTAATCTGACTATATAAACGATGTGACAAAATGCCTTGCTCTTCGTCATAAATCGCAATGCCAGTTTCGTCACATGAAGTTTCAATACCGAGAATTCGCATAATGGATAAAATACCGCTGATAACTGATAAAAAATAGAAGCGGCGATTTTACCCGTGAATGCCTATTTTCACCAGATTAATTTAATCTAGGTTGCAATATCACTTTACAAAGGGAGGATTAAAGCCTAGAATGCCGCACCCATTTTTGATAGAGCGGGTGAGGATAAGGTTAAAAAGCAGTAAATTGTGCTGTATTTAGCTGATTTCTATCACCGATTTATATAGATATATTAAGGTAAGAGGCAACATGCCAGTAATTAAAGTAAGAGAAAACGAACCATTTGACGTAGCACTACGTCGTTTCAAACGTTCATGTGAAAAAGCAGGTATCCTTTCAGAAGTTCGTCGTCGCGAGTCTTATGAAAAACCAACTTGGGAACGTAAGCGTAAAAAAGCTGCCGCTGTTAAGCGTCACGCTAAAAAAGTTTCTCGTGAGAACGCTCGCCGCGTTCGCATGTACTAATAGCTTTCTTACCTTATTGAGTGATGAGTATGAGTTTACTCAACCAACTCAAAGATGAAATGAAAGTCGCCATGCGCGCTAAAGACAAAGATCGTCTTGGCGTAATTCGCATGGCGTTAGCAGCGATTAAGCAAGTCGAAATCGACAATAAAACCGAGTTAGACGATAACGCAATTATTGCGGTGTTAACCAAAATGGTAAAACAGCGCAAAGATTCGATTGAAATGTTTAAACAAGGTGGTCGTGAAGACATGGCTGCGGCAGAAGCTGCCGAAGTTGCTGCGCTAGAAACATTTTTACCCCAACCGTTAACTGATGACGAAATTGCGCAACACATTGCCGATGCCATTAGCGAAACGGGCGCCAGTTCAATGGCGGATATGGGAAAAGTTATGGGCATTTTAAAGCCAGCCTTGCAAGGCAAAGCTGATTTAGGTGCTGTAAGTGGTAAAGTAAGAGCTGCATTAAACAGCTAATTAATCACTACTAAAAGGATGAATTAGCGCTCCTTGTCATCCATGACACCGCGCTATACCGTTCATCCTGAACATAAGGCCGCACTATCTTTGATAATGCGGCCTTATTTTTTTAGATAAAAATTGCCGTCGACTTTTCCTGACAGACAATTATTTTCATGTAAAATAATCACTCTTTAACGTATTACTCCTTCACAAAAATAGGTTATATGGCTGGCTTAATCCCTCGACAATTTATTGATGATTTATTATCGCGTACCGATATTGTTGAGCTGGTCGATAGCAAAGTACCACTTAAAAAAGCCGGTAAAAACTACCAAGCCTGTTGCCCATTTCACACTGAAAAGTCACCGTCGTTTACCGTCAGTCAAGACAAACAGTTTTATCACTGTTTTGGCTGTGGTGCCCACGGCAACGCAATTTCGTTTTTAATGGAATACGACAGGCTCGATTTTGTCGACGCCATTGAAGAGCTGGCTAGCCTTAATAACCTCGAAGTGCCGCGCGAACAAAAACACCAAAGCCCAGCTGAGCAGCGCAAACAAATGCAAGCCCAGCAACAACGCAAAGATGACTACGAGCTCATGCTACAAGCATCGCGTTTTTTCCAGCAGCAATTGAAAGTGGCCGACGATAAACAAACCGCAATTGACTACCTCAAGGGCCGTGGCTTAACTGGCGAAGTGGTTAAACGCTTTGGCATTGGCTACATCAGTGATCGCTGGGACGGATTAATGTCTGTTTTGGGTAATAACCGCCAAGCATCACAGCAATTAGTCGACTTGGGCATGGCTATTCAAGGCGATAAAAGCCGCCCTTATGACCGTTTTCGCGGCCGTATTATGTTCCCTATTCGCGACAAGCGCGGCCGAGTGATAGGCTTTGGTGGTCGAGTCCTCGGCGATGAAAAACCGAAATACTTAAACTCGCCTGAAACCCGCATTTACCACAAAGGCCAAGAGCTTTACGGCTTGTATGAAGCCAAACAAGCAAATAAAAATCTAGAGCGCATTGTGGTAGTTGAAGGTTATATGGACGTTGTCGCGCTTGCTCAACACGGCGTTGATTACGCCGTTGCGTCACTTGGTACATCAACAACAAGTGAGCAATTACAAACCTTGTTTCGCACGGTAAAAGAAGTTATTTGTTGTTACGACGGCGATAACGCTGGCCGCGACGCCGCATGGCGTGCCATGGAAAACGCACTACCACTAATTCGCGATGGTTATTCATTGAAATTCGTATTTTTGCCTGACGGTGAAGATCCTGACTCGCTGGTGCGCGAGCAAGGTCAACAAGCCTTTGAGAACATTCTCGATACGGCAACCCCATTATCAGAGTTTTTATTCAATCACTTACTCGGCCAAGCAGACAGCCATAACCTTGAGGGGCGTGCCAAACTGATAGATTCGTTTCAACCTTACTTGGCTAAATTACCCGATAGTATTTTAAAAGACGGTATTATTAATCAATTGGCCAACAACTTTGGTACCGGTGGCGAACAGCTCAGACAAAAACTACAACAAACACCAAGTAAAACTGAACAAGCCAAAGCCGCTAACAATCCAACCAAAGTGACACCAGTCAGGTTGGCCATTGCCCTAGTACTCAGTTACCCCAATGTCGTCAGTGCCTTGCCCAACGAGCCGATTTTACAACACCTTGAATTACCGGGTATTCCACTACTCAACACGTTAATTGAACTGTGCCAACAAAAGCCAGATATCAATAGCGCTCAGTTGTTAGAATACTTTCGCGGCAGCCAAGAAGGTCAACAGCTTTCAAAACTGATGTGTTGGCAGCATAACGTGCTCGCTGAAAACGCCGAAAACACCTTTTTAGACACAGTAGAAAAACTGCTTAGTCAGTTCATCGAACAGCGCACTGAAGCTCTGCTGCAAAAGGCTCGTGCCGGGCAAATGAACGCCACCGAAAAACGCGAATTGCAAGCCCTGCTAAATCACAATTAGCCGCTATACTTACAGCAAGCGGTGAAACCACATTCCCCCGTTTTAGCGCTGGCATTTTTATCGCCAGTTTGCTAGAATTTCGTGCTTTGTATCAGCCAGCCAAAATGATCTTTCGTTTTACTGCGTTGGTATTACTGTTCAAATTTTGATAGCCATATATAGGTGGACATTCGTCAATGGATCAAGCCCCACAATCTAGATTAAAAGAGCTAATTACCAAAGGTAAAGAGCAAGGTTACTTAACTTTTGCTGAAGTTAATGATCATCTTCCTCAAGATATTATTGATTCCGATCAGGTTGAAGATATTATTCGTATGATCAACGACATGGGTATTCAAGTATTTGAAAACGCCCCTGACGCTGATGAATTGATGATGAGTGAGGCCAATACCGATGAAGACGCGGCAGAAGCTGCTGCTCAGGCACTTGCCACGGTAGAAAGTGAAATTGGTCGCACCACTGACCCAGTGCGTATGTACATGCGTGAGATGGGTACTGTTGAACTTCTTACTCGCAAGGGCGAAATCGCTATCGCCAAGCGCATTGAAGAAGGCATTAAAGAAGTTCAGCGTTCAGTTGCTGAATATCCACCAGCAATTAATTACTTATTAGAGCAATGGGACAACTTTGAAGCAGAAGAAGGTCGTTTAAGCGACATCATTCTTGGCTTTTTAGACCCAGACGCTGAAGAAGACGATATTGCCGCTGCCGCCACTCACGTTGGTTCAGAGCTTTCTCAAGAAGATTTAGAAGACGAAGATTCAGATCTAGAGAGCGACAGTGACAGCGACGATGACGAAGAAGAAGAGGATACTGGCCCAGATCCAGAGTTAGCGCGTGAAAAATTCACTGCTTTGCGCGAAGCATACGAAGCAGCTAACGCGATTATTGATGAAAAAGGTCGCGGCCACGCCGACGCTGAAAAAGCAATCGATGCCTTAGCAGACGTCTTCAAAGAATTCCGTTTAGTGCCAAAAGTATTTGACCGCCTAGTGAAAAACATGCGCGACGTAATGGACCGTTTACGTGTTCAAGAGCGTTTGATCATGAAACACTGTGTCGTTGGCGCAGGTATGCCAAAAACGACTTTCATCAAAATTTTCCCTGGCAACGAAACCTCGTTAGAGTGGTTTGAAGCACAAAAGAACGCGGGTGAGTCATACTCTAAGCGTTTAGGTGATGTTGAATTAGATGTTGAGCGTTGCGTACAAAAACTTAATCATTTAGAGCAAGAAACTTACTTAAACGTACACGGCATTAAAGACATCAACCGTCGTATGTCAATTGGTGAAGCAAAAGCTCGTCGCGCCAAAAAAGAGATGGTTGAAGCGAACTTGCGTCTTGTTATCTCAATCGCGAAAAAGTACACCAACCGCGGTTTACAATTCTTAGACCTTATTCAAGAAGGTAACATTGGTCTAATGAAAGCGGTTGATAAGTTTGAATACCGTCGTGGTTACAAGTTCTCTACTTATGCTACTTGGTGGATTCGCCAAGCAATTACTCGCTCAATTGCCGACCAAGCGCGTACTATCCGTATTCCTGTGCACATGATTGAAACGATTAACAAACTCAATCGTATTTCACGTCAAATGCTACAAGAAATGGGTCGTGAGCCTTCTCCAGAAGAATTGGCAGAGCGCATGGTAATGCCAGAAGATAAAATCCGTAAGGTATTAAAAATTGCCAAAGAGCCAATTTCAATGGAAACGCCAATTGGTGACGATGAAGATTCGCACTTAGGTGACTTTATTGAAGATGGCAGCGGTGAGTTACCAGTAGACTCAGCCACTTCAGAAAACTTGAAGCACGCTACTCACGAAGTACTTGCTGGCTTAACGGCCCGTGAAGCAAAAGTACTGCGCATGCGTTTTGGTATTGACATGAATACCGACCACACCCTTGAAGAAGTGGGCAAGCAGTTTGACGTAACCCGTGAGCGTATTCGTCAGATTGAAGCTAAAGCATTGCGCAAGCTTCGCCACCCTTCTCGTTCTGAGCAGCTTAAGAGCTTCTTAGATGGTGAGTAAACAATATGTTGTAAGTTAACTTTATTCTGAACATATACGCTCCTTGCCATCCATGGCATCGCGTTATACCGTTCATCCTGAACATATACGCTCCTTGCCATCCATGGCATCGCGTTATACCGTTCATCCTGAACATAAAAGCCTCGCCAAGTGCGAGGCTTTTTGTTTTATGACTGCTAGAAATATTGCCGTGAAAGCGACTAAACAAGAATAACGAATATAAAATAAGCAATTGATAACGCTGATAAGATTTTTACCTTGGCAAAGGGTGACAACAAAATAAAATTTGCTTATACTGCCCCCCGCTTTCAGAGCTTGATTGTCGCTTACTTATTCAAAGTAACGCATCAACTCAGCATTTAAAATGGCCCTTTAGCTCAGTTGGTTAGAGCACCCGACTCATAATCGGTAGGTCCCCAGTTCAAGTCTGGGAGGGGCCACCATTTTTCACCTCTTTCACCAAATTGTCTTAAAACAAATTAACTTGATGTTGCTTCTTCTATCATTTTAAAGAACTCTAGCCACCTTAGTAATCTACTCCATCAACGGCTAATACATTGAAAATTCAATAAAATTCCTACTAGTATTAAACATCAGACAAACTTAAATCTGTGGGATTAGTTTAAATACTCACTAATTATTCAATTTGACTACTGATTCTCCCATCAATTGTATAAATAAAAATAAAAACATTAAAAATCAATAAGATAAAAATGGTACATATGATGCTGTTATTAGACTTTAGCTATGAGCTTTGATGAAAGTATTACCCTTCATCAATCTAGGAATCCAATCAGCTGAAAGACAACAATGACAATAAAAAACAGCAGAGAAAATTGTATGTTATCCATCAAAAACCTTAGTCATACCTATCCAAACGGCGTAAAGGCCCTTAATAGAATTAACTTAGAAATTCCCAATGGTATGTTTGGTCTTCTGGGGCCAAATGGCGCTGGGAAATCAAGCTTAATGCGCACTATTGCAACGTTGCAGCAGCCCTCTAGCGGCAGTATTACATTTAATGGTGTTGATACATTAACAAACCCCGATCACTTGCGCAGTCAACTCGGTTATTTGCCACAAGATTTTGGTGTTTATCCTCGAGTTTCAGCTTATGAGATGTTAGATCACATGGCTATATTAAAAGGCATTAGTAATCGAAAACAGCGTAAGGAAGTCGTTGAAGGACTGTTAAATCAGACCAATTTATTTGATGTGCGTAAAAAGAAACTCAGTACCTATTCAGGTGGCATGCGCCAGCGTTTTGGCATAGCACAAGCGTTGATTGGCGATCCAAAGCTCATTATTGTCGATGAACCAACCGCTGGTCTTGACCCAGAAGAACGCAACCGCTTTCACAACCTACTCGCAGAAATCGGTGAGAATGTGGTGGTCATCCTCTCGACTCATATTGTCGAAGATGTGGCAGACCTTTGTCCAAATATGGTGATTATTGTCGGTGGACAAATAGTTGCTGGTGGTAAACCGCAAACATTAATTGATGGTATTCGCGGCAAAATCTGGCGCAAAGCAATTGCGCGCAACGAATTATCACATTACAAAAACAATAATACGGTTATTTCATCTCGCCTATCTGCAGGGCAAACAATCATTCATGTCATGAGTGACGACAAACCAGACAATGACTTTACCAATAGAGAACCCGATCTTGAGGATGTATATTTCGCAACACTTTTCCAAGCGCGTCGCAATATGCAAATACCACAACGTCTAGCGGTATAAACGAGGGAATCATCATGTTACTCAATATTGCATGGAATGAATTTAGGTATATGTTGCGCTCACCACAAACTTTTGTGGCCTTTGCAATTTTCTTTCTATTAACTTTCTTCGCTATGGTCAGCGACAATATACAAATTGGCGCAGGTGGTAATGTAAACGCAAACTCACCATTTGCCATCATGGAAACGTTGATTACCATGAATATCTTCGTCATTTTTGTGGTTCCGGCTTATATCGCCAATGCTATTCTCAAAGATCACGAGCACAAAATGGATGGGATTATTTTTTCCACTCCCATCACCAAGCCTGCCTATATTTTTGGTAGATTTCTCGGCGCATTTACCGCTATGTTTGTCGCAATGGCAGCGACACCTCTTGGAATGCTGATCGGCACTTTCTGGCCGTCCGTTGATCCAGAAACACTGGCACCAACGAACCTTTATCATTACCTCTATAGTTATACTATTCTTGTAGGCTCTTCCATGCTGGTGTTCAGCACCATTGTCTTTGCAATTGCAACATTAACCCGCAGCGTCATGTCTACCTATTTGGCGACCATGGGGTTACTGGTTGCCTACTTCATCGCATCTCGATACTTCAACGATCCTGAATTTCGCGACACTATGGCGATGATGGATCCATTCCTGTCCAGAGGTTTAACGGAAGCTACTCGTTACTGGACAGCAATAGAACGCAACACACGTCTCATGCCAGTTGAGGGAACTATTCTGCTCAATCGGTTAATTTGGGGAGGGATCTCTGTGGTGCTTCTCATAGCATCTTATACTTTGTTTTCATTCCGTTCGCCGGCTGGAATAAAAACCGAAAAAGCAAATAACAACACAAATTCAAAACCTATTGTGTTAAAGGCTCCTCGCATAGCACCAGATAGTAGCTCTTATGCTCAATTTATCATGCGAACCAAGTTCGAAATTAGTGCTGTAATAAAAAGTGCCCCCTTTTTGGTAATTGTTGGCTTCACCTTCTTCCTTGTGATATCAGCACTACTGAATCGCAACATCGGCTTTGGCCTAGACGCATTGCCAATAACACGGTTGATGGTACAAGGTATACAAGGATTAGCCCTCGCGTTTCTTGTTCTGATTATCTTCTACAGTGCCGACATTATTTGGCGGGAACGCAAAAACGGTATCCATGAAATCATTGACGCAACGCCAGTACCTAGCTTGGTCTTTGTTGCCAGTAAAATGATCGCATTGGCACTTGTTCTTGCGATTGTTTTGGTGATCGGCATTGTCATGGGAATTATGGTACAGCTCATGGGCGGAGCCGACTCAATTGATATGAGCCTCTATTTTAATCGAGGCTTTGCTCACTTCATTTATCCATTTTTACTGGCTAGCGTTTTAGCTATATTTGTCCAAGTGATTCTAAAAAACCGCTTCGTCGGTATGATGGTCATGGTCGTCTACCTAATTGCTACGCTTATTCTTAGCCAATTTGGTTTTGAACATCCGCTTTATTTTTACGCATCAAACATTCCAACACCATTATCGGATCTAAACGGATCTGGCCGTTATATTGAAGCGGATTTTTGGTTAAAGGCTTACTGGTCGTTTTTAGCCGTTTTATTAGTGATGATGAGCTATATGCTATGGAACCGAGGTACTTTGCAACCATTAAGCTTGCGTATACGGCGATTAACCGCATTCAAGCAGCCAGTCGCCGCAACTATCGCCGTCATTTCACTATTTGGTTTTGTCGGTACCGGGAGTTTCATTTTCTACAACACGAATATACTCAATGAATATCTTACTGCTGACGATATTGAACAACTTCAGGTCGAATATGAAGCGCGTTTCCGCCAGTATCAGAACCTTCCACAACCACGAACCGTCGCGGTAAAAATGGATGTCGATCTCTACCCCCACAAAGGCCGAGTAGAAACTAGAGGCTACCACTTACTTGAGAATAAAACCGATAGCGCAATTGAGCAGGTGCATCTTGTTTTTCCTGTTGGTTTGAACATCAATAGTATCGCTATTCAAAATGCTGATATCGAGATGGTGGACAAGCGATATAACTACTATATCTTTGCGCTTAGCTCACAAATGCAGCCAGGTGACACCCGTGAGCTAACTTTTGATGTAAGCATAGAGCAAAGGGGGTTTACCCACACGCGCAATAGCGTCAACTTAGTACGCAACGGTACTTTCATTAACAACAATGATATCGCCCCTCATATTGGCTTCTCACATAATGCTATGTTGCAAGACCGCAATAGCCGACGGCGACATGAGCTAGAGCCTCTGCCACGCACGCCAAAGCTTGAAGATAAAAGTCAGTACGGTAACAGTTTTATTCGCCAAGACAGTGACTTCGTCACCTTTGAAACGACAGTTTCCACCGTTGGTAGTCAAATCGCGATTGCGCCGGGGTATTTACAGCGAGAATGGCAGGAAGAAGGCCGTAACTATTACCACTATAAAATGGATGCGCCAATTCAAAATTACTATTCTTACCTATCTGCTGATTATGAGGTTGTCCGTGAGGATTGGAACGGTATAGCAATTGAGGTTTATCACCACGCGCCACATACCTACAATATCTCGCGGATGGTCGAAAGTGTAAAAGACAGCATTGCTTATTTCTCCAAAGCGTTCAGTCCATATCAACACAAGCAATTGCGTATTGTTGAGTTTCCGGCATACCGACGTTTTGCCGAGGCTTTCCCAAACACAGTGCCTTACTCGGAAGGTATTGGCTTTATTGCGGACCTTACTGACGAAGAGGCCATTGATCTAGCGTATTATGTAACCTCGCACGAAGTGGCACATCAGTGGTGGGCACATCAAGTAATGCCAGCTAATACGCAAGGTGGCTCAATGATGTTGGAGACACTGGCGCAATATAGTGCGCTGCTTGTCATGGAAAAGAAATACGGCAAAAACCAGATGCGTAAGTTCTTAAAATACGAGCTGGATCGCTATTTATCTGGCCGAGCTAATGATCCAGAAGGCGAATTGCCACTTTACCGCACAGAGAACCAAAATTACATCCATTACCGCAAAGGCTCTGTTGTCATGTATGCGCTTAGAGACTATCTCGGCGAACAAATCGTAAACCGCGCACTGTCACGCCTCGTGAAAGAGCTCGGCTTTTCGTCTGAACCTTATGCAACATCACTAGATCTGCTGCGGCTGTTGCGTGAAGAGGCACCTGAACATGATCAATTAATCACAGACTTGTTTGAACGCATTACCCTCTTTGATTTGAAAACCCTAGAGGTTGACGTGGTGGCGTTGGATGACGGGAAGTATCAGGTTGAACTCATTATTGAAGCGGCAAAATATGAAGCAGACGAGGAAGGCACCGAAACTTCACTTAGCCTCAACGATATGATTGATATTGGTATTTTCACAGCTAGTCCCGCTGATAGCAGATTTGCCGATGAAAATGTGACTTATCTTACTAAACATCTGGTAACTGCTACTACGCAAACGATTGAGATAATTGTTGATAAGATACCAACTCATGCTGGTATTGATCCCTACAATAAGCTGATTGATCGCAACTCAAATGACAATATCATCGCTGTACCGGTAAAAGTGTTAGCTGCAGCAAATAGCGAGTCTATGCTCATGAAAGAGTAAGACGTAAGTAATAGTCTAAACGTCTTAAAAATGTGAGACGCCTATCAAATTGGCGCCTCACAAAATTTTAGTTCATATAAAATTAACAAGTTCTTTCTACTTAGTTTAATAAAATATAGCTCTATAAGCAGTTTTATATAATTAAGTTACCTAAATAAGTTTTAACGAGAGCGGTTAGATAAGTTCAATAGAACTCAATCAAATCAAGTAGCCGCAATGGTGCCACTTACTTATTATTGAACGTCAAAATAAAAGACAAGCGGAACCAAGTCAACCTTTAGCAGTTCCACTTTATTCAGTTGTTAGTTGCCGTTACTAGCTGAATTATTGACTAAGCTTTTGCGGCTCATATAATCTATAGAAACATTTAAGCCTAAAAATAAAAAACCAACAAAGAAACTTATACCACCGAAATCAAGATACCTAAAGTTACCATGTATTTCATATTGTTGATTAAAGTCAGCCCCCTTTAATGTTGGTATTAGAATATCAACGATCCATAGGCCAAAAAAAACACTTGAAAAAGCAAACGCAACAAGCCATGCATATTTGCATATAAAACTAAAAGTAACATTTTCAATGTTACTGAGCCTTTGCAATTCATTTGGGGTTACATCAAAGACAGAAGCTAACGCCTTAGTTGTTTCTAGAGATGCTGTGCCATTTTTTTCTATACGTTGAATAGTTCTTACACTTAAGCTACTAGCAGATGCTAGTTCCTCTTGGCTCCAACATTTAATCGCTCTTAGTTTTTGAATTTTACCTTTATTTAGTTTCACATCATTACTCATAATTTGACCTTACATACATAATTAAAAGTGAAAGGTCATAGTAATTACAATTACCTGAGACAGTCCCGACAATATCAGGTCATTTTACTGACATTAACCTGACAGTTCTATGACACACTACTTCGAGAAAGCTACATAAGCAACTAACGCCCGCCTAAGCAGCACAAAAAGCTTGGCTAAAATATGAGTCTAGCGACCGGAGTAACTGTCAGTACTTTTACATGAAACAAACTCGCAAACAGTAATTGAGCCACTCAAAACCGCCATAACAAAAACAGCAAAGATACTAACCAATAAATATTTGCTGACTTCACGAATGTTAACCGCTTTATCTTCAATCGTAACAAAACTACGACAATTAAATTCAAGAAACCCGTTTTAGCGATGAAAAAACTTCGTACTTGGTACTAGTAGCGTATTAATTTCAACTTATCAGCTGCAGATACAACTATACCTGATTCAAGGTACCAGTAATCAGCAACACGTGAATTTCTGATTTTAGTAAATCAACGCTAGCTGCAATAGCTGAAAGTTTGGCTTGAATCGCTGACGCTTCGCGGCTGTTCAAAACAAACAAATCGCTGTCACCTACTCTAAAGCGAGTTAATTCCTGTTTGAGTAGTTCGTTGGCGACTTCTGCTTGTTGCTGGTTGAGCTTTAATACCGTTTTCCCATAGTTGTAGCTCGTTAGAGCGGTCAGTACATCTCGCTCTAATTCGCTGACTAAGTTGACCAAAGCAAAATTCAGCTCGTTAATTTTTTCACGAGCTTGTGAGCGTTTGGCTTTTGCTGCACGCACACCAAGAGGCATTGAAAACGCTAACTCTATTTTGCCCTCGGTGCCGGTTAACGTGTCGCTGCCACTGCCAACATCACGTGCTAGTTTTAGCTCTAAATCGAGCTTGGGTTTTAGTCCCTCAGCAGATAACCGTTCATTGTTGCGAGCGCGGTCGATCTCGGCTTTGAGCACCTTAACATTTGGGTGTTGGTAAACTTTTTGAGTCAAATCTTCTGCGTTGTGGCTTTGCAGAGAAAATGGCCAGTGAATATCACTTGCCGACAGTGCCGGAATGTCTTCAACATCTCGCATGTTGCCGTGCTGGTCACGCCAATAAAAAACCAATTCTTGTTTTGCCAGCGCCAATGCGCGTTTGGCTCGTTGTTCACTAAGCTGCCTGCTCAGTAAGGTCGCATTAAACTCAGTTAAGTTTATTTTAGCTAAATCGCCATTGGCAACTCGGGTTTCAATCCCCGCTAAACGCGCTTCAGTAGCTTCAACAAGCTCAGAAACAACAAGCAACTGCAAACTTGCTTGATACCAGTTTAAGTAAGCCGAAAGCCCTTTGTAAATGGTGTTATTGAGTACCGCTTGCTCGCGAGCACGCCAGTTTTCTTGCGCCAGTAACGCATTTTTTAGCGCCGTACGATCTTTGTCGGTCTCTCTATTTTGCAACAGTGAAAAACCAATACCAATGTTTGCTTCACCTGCTGACAAGGTTCGCAATTCGCCCTCGTACTCAGGAAAATTGCCCTCAGAAATGCGGTAGCCACCAAAAACTTTAGCACTAGTCCCTGCAATGCGCTGAGTCACTTTTTGATCAATATACTGGCCGTCGTAATAGCCACTTGGCCTTAATATTGTCGATTGACTAACCACAGGATCAAACGCGGCAGCTAAGCGAATCTCTTCCAAATTTACCTGTTTACGCTTAGCGGCAACTTCGTGCAATTTCGGGTGAAAGTGCTTGATAGCCTCAATAATATCAGCCGCTTGTAAGGTTTCTTGGGCATAGCTTTGCACCAAAAACACCGGTGTAATCGCTATTGCGATGGCAAGTGCTCGAGCGCGGATGATCAATCTAGGTTTACTAAGCTCCTTATGCGCTAAAACGCTAGTTTGCATTTGCCGCTCCTTGTGCGCGCTTGGGCGGGAAGTTATTGAGCTGACGCCAAATTTCATAACCTAATTTCACTTCTTCTAGTAACACCCAACCTTTAACCCGGCTACCAAGTCTCACGTAATTTTCATTGGGCCAGCCGTAATCGTCTGGATCTGGGCTTACCCAAACATTGAATTGACCATTCTGATCTGCCACCGGCTCTACGAAATCAACAATACCGCCAAAGGTGCCTAACGCGATATCTGGTGCGCCGCTAAACTGAAATACTGGCCAACCTTCAAACTGTAACCGTACTTTGCGCCCTTTCATCACTAATGGTGCATCCAAACCGCTCACTTTCATTACTACTGAACGTTGAACGCCGTCAGGAATAAACCAAGCCAACACTTCACCCGATTTAACAAAGGTTGAATTACCAGCAGACACTAAACGCAAAATAGTGCCATTTTGTGGTGCTACTTTGGTTTGAATGGATTGGCGAGCCAACGAAACGCTAATTTCACTGACTTTAGCCTCAGATGATGAGGCCTTAGCAATTAAATCGTCGAGGCGAATTTCAACCATTTCTAAATCACGCTGCGATACTAAACCTTCGCCAAGTAACACCTTTTGACGCGCTAGGTTGCTCTCTACTTTCGTGATTGCCGACAAATTGGCTTGGTGGCGCTGCTTTGCTGCCATTAATTGTGATTGCAAACGCTCTACTAACGCTTTGTCGCGGTCAATTAGCGTGACAATTGGGTCTCCCGCTTTTACTCGCTGACCTTCACGGACATGCCACTCTTGTATTTGGCCATCAACCAACGCCGAAATTGCCTGAGTTCGGTCGCGAGGATCCAATGTGTTCACTTCGCCCGAACCTTGCGCGGTTTGTACCCATGGCGTTAACGCCAACAACGCAAAAATAACTATGGTGATAACAATCAATAGTATCGCCGCCACTTTGTGTGGTTTTGGTACTTTAATCTTGTTTAGAGAGCTAATGCTCTCCATGTAACGCCTTTCAACTGAGCCCATGATTACTCCTGCTCCGATTTGCGCGAATTAGTGATTTTAGCAACGAGTGGTGTCTGGCAGTCTTTACCCAGTTCTATCACGCCGTCAAAACAACTGTCTTCGGGGTGCGTGGTGAAATAGAGCACGGTAAAAGGTAAATCAGCAATCACTTCTAGAAGCCTCGTGCGCTCCTCGTGTGGAATCGCGTCAAAGTGTTGATTTAAAATGACGACTTTTGGCTTGGCAATAATAGCAGCGGCCAATTTCAGCAACAGCAACTCTGCCGGCAACAACGGCGTACCAAGTGGCGTCATTCGGGTTTCAATGCCATCAGGTAAGTTACCAATTACCCGGTCTAAACCTACCATAATCAAGGCTTGGTTCATTTGGGCAATCGTCGCCTGTGGCGCAGACATTCTCAGGTAGTCTTGAATCGTACATTCAACAATTAATGAGCGGTCAACCATGCTGATCATTTGCCTAAGTTCAAAGGTGTCGTAATCAGAAAACTCCAATGAACCGAGCTTTATCCAGCCCTGTTTAGGCTCCCTAAATAGCTTTAACAAATGAATAAACTGACGCTGAATCCAGCTAGATTCGGTCATCACGTAAACCTTAGCACCCTGCTCTATGTGTAAGTTTAAATAGCACTTGCGATCAAGGTGGCTCAATAGCAAGTCTTTGCATTCTAAACAGCCGTCATCCTCGTCGTGATGACGCGCCGCCATGTTGGTTTCTTCTTGCGGAATAACCAAAGCTTTACCGATTTTGTCAGCTGAACCATAAAGCTCGTAGTAAAGCTTTAAATAGTATGAAAAACGCGACAAACCAAAGAAAATGCCCGACATCACAAGTTCAGCGGCAACTAACTGACCAATTGACAACTGCCCTTGTACCACTAACCAGCCGCCAAGGCCGAGTAGCGCTGCACTCGCCAAAGCGTACAACAACAAAAAGGCAACTGATTGATAAAAGGTATAAACGAAGTGACACGAGTGTTTTTCAACATAATGGTCAATATGTTTTTCTGTGGTTTTACCGGCGTAATCAACGTGACGACTCGACTTAAAAAACTCGTGAGCAGCGGCAATGTCACTCAACCACTTTGCCGTGCTGTATTTAGCGTGCGAAAGTTCAATCGCGGTGCGTTTAGCGCGGTTACCCCAAAGCTTATAAATAAAGTAAAACACTAATAACAGCACCATATTGAACGCCAACAAAGCCTCGTGGTAAAACGAAATTAACGTAACCCCCACCAACATTTGCAGCATAAAGGCAAAGCCATCTACCATCAGGTTCGGTACATTTTTCTGCAAAATCATAATGTCGAAGTAACGCTGAGTAATACCATTGTTTTTGCGCCCTTCAAAAAAACTATGGGGCGCGAGAATGGTTCTCAAGCCTAAATCTGCAGTAAGCCTTGTGTATATCCGGCGCTCGTAATACTCCATCACTCGCATCCGCAACGCACTAACAACACCAGAAACAAAAAGCGTGGTAAACAGCACCATAGCGAGAATGGTAACCGCGCGTACCGACGCAATATTGGCAATGGTATTAATTAGTGTTTGTACCGCAATTGGTACGGCAAGTGTTAGTAAACCTATGGCTACGCCATAAACCATAACAACACCAAAAAAGCCTGCTTCTGGCTTCAATAAGCCTTTGAGTAATTTTCTGGTTCGGTTTAAATCAATGGAGTCTTCAACGGTATTGGTTTCAGCCATAAGGGTCCTGCTATATAAAGTCGATAGTTCTCGATAATGCGGTGCGAACTGTAATGGAACACTATTTAAAAAGAAAGCGCATAAAAACTGTTTAGCTATTCGGTTTTATCTGACAATAAAACTTTTTCAATTCAGTTTTTATTCGTTAATTTCGATGATAAGACAGTTTTTTGTTCAAAAACATAACAAAAAGTTAAGTAAAAGCTCGAATTACGTCAATAACGGCGTTTAAGTTTATCGATAAACTTATCAAGGTAAATGCAATTCACCCCGAACTCAGAGACCATCATAGATATTATTCATGCCGAAATAATATTAGCGAATCAAAAAGATAATAAGTGTTAAACCAGTATAGAGCACATTAACGATAAATCTGGGTTTATTCGCGACTATGACCTAATCTATGAATTGCTGTTGCTCGTATAACGTCAACAACCATATAATAACAAGAATCATTATCAATAAAAAAGCGCTATGTTAACAACTCTCTCGGTTCGCAAACTCTGTTTTATTTTTGGCTTATCTATCACCAGCTCGTTATCGGCACATACAACCGCGGTTGATGTATTTTATCCAAAGCCCAGTACAGCGTTTAAAACGCTTAAACTAACGGGAACGGTTGAGGCTGCGCAAAATGCTGATTTAGCCAGTTTGCAGGCAGGTGTTATTGAACAGTTATTTGTAGAGGTAGGCGACAAAGTCAGTAAAGGTCAAAAGTTGCTCGCGCTAGATGCGACCTTAGCTAAATTAACTTTAGCTGAAACAAAGGCCAGCGTTGACAGTAGTAAAGTGAGCTTGGCGGAAGCAAAACGCCTTTATCAAGAGGTGTTGGCGCTCTCGAAACAGCAAGTGGTTGCCCAAACACTCATTAACGAACGCAAAGCGGCGGTTGCTGCGGCAAATGCCGAATTAGCCAGACAAACAGCTAGCCTTGCACGCCAAACAGAATTAGTTAACCGACATACCCTGTATGCGCCATTTGCCGGCATAATTGCCAGTAGAAATGCTGACCTTGGTGAATGGGTGACCCAACAAACTTCTGTTTTTAACTTAGTAGAGCAAGATAAGCTGCGACTCGCGCTCGCAGTGCCGCAGGAATATTACCAGTACTTAACTCATGACCAAGGACAAAATACTGAGCAAGCCTCCGTTAGCGCCTTAATTACGCCAGATTTCAACGGTGCCACCAGTTTTACTCGCACCGTTAGCCGACTCGTTGCGGTTTCTAACCAGCAAAGTAGAACACTATTGGTACATATCGATTTATCAGGTGAGCAACAAGAGCAAACTTCAGCGCTAGTGCCCGGGATGTCGGCAACTGCAGAGTTGCAATTTAGCCTCAACCAGCAAAACCAAACACCGGTAATTTGGTTACCCGAGCAAGCGCTTAAACAACACCCGGACGGAGGCAGCAGTGTCTTTGCGGTTGTTAACAACCAAGCTAAGCGCTTTATCGTTAACGTGCTAGAAAAGCGCGAACAACAAATCGCGGTAACAGGTGCGCCAGCAGAACACGCTTATGTTACATCAGGAATTGCCCTGCTTCGCGATGGCCAGGCGTTAACAATCAAGTCATCAAACACTGCAACACTTGGCAATAAGGAATAGACGATGATTGAAGCAGCAGTCAAACGCGGCATCATCGTTGCGGTTATTGTACTTATCAGTTGTATTTTAGGCTTAGTTGCCGCTTTCAAAATTCCGGTACAAATGATCCCTGACTTGGAAGTGCGAACGATCACAGTACAAACTGGCTGGTCAGGAGCGACCCCGCAAGATGTTGAAAAAGAAATACTGATAGAGCAAGAGCGTTATTTGCGCAGCCTGCCTAATCTAAAACGGATGCTGTCGTATGCGGAAATGGGCGAAGCGACCATTGAGCTTGAATTTCCTTTTGGCGTCGATGTTAACGACGCCCTTATTCGGGTCAACAATGCTCTTAGCCAAGTGCCCGCTTATCCTGAAAACGTCGACCAACCGCGCCTGTTTTCAAGCTCGTTCTCTAGCAATGCTTTTATGTATTTTAGTTTACGGCCTATTGCTGGCAATCCAATGGAACTCGATGTTGATTTACTGAGAGATTTCGCCGACGACTTTATCCGGCCACGAATGGAAAGCGTTGCCGGTGTCTCGGAAGTACGCGTTGGCGGTGGTGCCCAGCGTCAAATTCAAATAAAAGTTAATGCCGCTCGTTTAGCTCAGCGTGGCATCAGTTTAACTCAGGTCAGAAGCGCGATAAGAGCGCGTAATAGCGATGCGTCTGCCGGAGATATTGAAAGCGGCAAGAGCCGTTACCTGATGCGTGTTGTTGGTCGTTTTGAGCAACTCGACGAACTTGAAAACTTAATTATTGAACGCCAAGGCCAAGCAAATATTCGCTTAAAAGACGTTGCCAGCGTTGAGCTTGACCACTTTGAAACCCGCGGCGAATCCTATTACAACGGTCAGCGCAGTTTAAGCTTATCGGTACGTCGCGAAAGCGGCTCTAACGTGTTGGCGATTAAAGAGCAACTGCTGCCAATTGTCGCTGATATCAACCAGCAGTTATTAGCACAAAACGGGCTTGAATTAACCTTGAGTAGTGACGATGTGAAGTACGTTAAAAGCTCGTTGGAAAACGTGTGGACCAACTTAGCCATTGGCGCACTGCTCGCCACCTTAGTTATGTTTTACTTTTTGCGTTCTGGCCGCGCGACCTTAATTGGTGTTATTGGTATTCCAATTTGTACCATTTTTGCCTTCCTCGCCTTGATGGCGTTTGGCCGTACTATCAATGTAATATCACTTGCTGGCGTCGCCTTTGCCATAGGCATGACAGTCGATAACACCATAGTTGTGCTTGAGGCGATAATGCAGGCCAGACAAAAAGGCTTAAGCAAAATTCAAGCGGCGATTAGCGGAGTTAAAGAAGTGTGGCCGGCAGTATTGGCCTCTACCACCACAACTGTGTTGGTATTCGCACCCATCTTATTTGTTGTTCAAGAAGCGGGACAACTGTACTCAGATATCGCCATCGCCATTTCAGGGGCAATCATTGCATCAATGTTGGTGGCCATTTTAGTGATTCCGGCAGCGCTTGCCCACTTTGGTAAAAAGTCTGCGGTCGCTCAAAGTAAGCACTTTCAACTCTCGCAACGTTGGTTAAAACTATCGTCGTTTTTCACCCAAAGTCAGCAACGCGCAAGAATGTACACCGCAGCCTTTGTTATTGGTATTTTGGGACTGGCTTATTACCTGATGCCAGCAGCCGAATACTTGCCCGAAGGTGAAGAACCAAAAGCGTTTTCTATGATGATTGCGCCGCCAAACTACAACCTGTCAGAGATGAAAAAAATAGGTGTCGAACTTCGTGAATACTTTGGCGATTACATCAACGCAGATTCGGCGAGCTTTGACAGCGGACAAGACAATATGCCGCCGCTGGCATATTACTCGATGTCGGTATCGGTTGGCCGCATTTGGTTTTTAAGTGCGCCAGTTGATCCAGCAAACATCAATGCCATGATGACCGCCATTACCGACAAGTTTAAAAGCTATCCTGAAATGCGTGCGTTTTCGGCGCGTGGCTCTATTATCTCGAGCAACGATGGCGGTACCCGTGCGGTCGCAGTTGATATCGCCGGTAGCGATATTGTTGAGTTATACAAGGCTGCCGAAGCGGTCTATCAAGGCGCTAATCAACTATTCGACAACCCACAAATAAATTCGGATCCGCGCTCACTGACGCTTAATCAGCCGCTAATTCAAATAAAACCTCGCTGGGAGCGTTTAGCTGAACTCAATATGAGCAGTAACGAATTCAACTACGCCATTGCCGCAATGAGCGACGGCGCTTATGTTGACGAGTTTATTTTAAACGACGATAAAATCGATATTTTCTTATTTAGCGATGCCGGTAACCAACAAACTTTGGGGCAACTGGCAGACTCGCCAATGTTAACCAGTAACAATCAGATACTGCCGCTCAATGCACTTGCAGACTTAGTTGAAAGTAAAAACAGCGACAGTATTCGTCGAGTGGATAGCAATCGCACCGTGACTGTTTATATTATTCCGCCCCGAGATCTCGCGCTAGAAACCGCAGAAACTATGGTAAGGCAACAATTATTACCTCAACTTTGGCAACAAGGCCAAATTGCCCAAGGGATAAAAGTGAGTATTAGTGGCGCCGCTGACCAACTCGAGGCAACGAAAGAAGCGTTATCGAGTAATTTTGTCATCGCGCTAGCGCTGATTTATTTGATATTAGTCGCGATATTCAGCCACTGGCGTTATCCACTATTTATTCTCGCGACAGTACCGCTGGGCATGGCGGGCGGTTTACTCGGTTTAGTCTTAGTCAATGGTATTAACGCTGGTCTTAACAGCATTGGTATTGCCAGTTTTCATCAACCATTCGATATGATTACCATGCTCGGCTTTTTAATTTTACTCGGTACTGTGGTTAATAACCCAATACTGATTGTTGATCAAACTAGGCGCAGCTTACTTGAAGCCGATATGACGGTAAAAGACGCCATAGAGCAAGCACTGCAAAAGCGCTTAAAACCCATATTAATGTCAACTGCGACCACTATTTTTGGCTTAGCTCCTTTGGTACTTATTCCCGGAGAAGGTACTGAACTTTATCGCGGGGTTGGTATTATCGTATTAAGCGGTATATTGGTTTCAACGCTGCTGAGCTTAACGTTCTTACCTGCGTTATTAATGGCTTTGTTGTCACCGACAAGTAAACTTTCGCAACAATAAGTACACAAAATAAGGTACTAAGTTAATGCCTAGCCGCTGTCACTTAGTACCAATTAGCAATATTCTTTTCACTGTAATTAGGTGGTAGTATTGGCCGCTCACGCTAATTATTTCTCGGATTAGGAACTCGTGGCAGATAAAATCAGGATAGATTTAGGTAACGAACGTTCCCGCGATGGCGTTCTTATTGCCTTGAGCGCAATGCTAGCGCTAGCAGCACTAGCGATGGCAATTAATAACATTTTACTTGGCTACCAAAACATCAATACCGTTATTATTGCCGAATTTCTTACTTCTGGCATTTTCGCTTATGTCGCCTACAAAACAGTTAAACGACAAAAAAAACCTTGGTTTGCTGTTCTAATCAGTTACGCCTACGGTGGTCTAATTAGTTTGGCCCTATATACCTTTCCCGCGGGTAGCACCGTTATTCAATGGTGGTATGCCTTTCCAGTTCTGAGCTTGTTTCTACTCAGTAGATTACACGGCACCGCTGTGTCCATTGTTATGTTAGCGGTAGCAACATCTTTGAGTATTGATAACAATATTACCGTTTTTGACCGCGCTTGGAATGCTGGTTTACCCAATTTAATACTGCCTTACTTAATTATACTTGGGCTTGCCAGTGTTTACGAGAAGGTGAGAGTACAAAACGAAAGACAATTAACCGAATTTGCCCTAACGGATCCACTAACCAAGTGCTACAACCGACTGGCACTTAAATCTAGCTTTTCTCACTTTCAAAGCTTAGATACTCAATACAGTATCTTGTTATTGGATATTGATAACTTTAAATCAATCAACGACACCTATGGCCATGAAGGCGGTGATCATATTCTGATAAAGATCAGCCAACTATTTAGCAAATTCTTTCCTCACAAGAATATATTTAGGATTGGTGGTGAAGAATTCCTACTAATTATCGAAGGTGAGAAAACGGAGAGTGTTGAAAAAGCACAGACGCTTCGCAAAAATATAGCGGACTGTAATTTCTCTTATCAAGGCAAGAGTATTCACATTACCATTAGTGCCGGCTTAGTGTCTGGTATCAAAAATCAATCGTTATCAAACTTGTTATTGTCTGCAGATAAACTGCTCTATCAGGGCAAAGCACAAGGTAAGAACTGTATTATCCAATAGTCTAGTCAAGTATCATTCAAGCTTAACAGCCATAACTAATACAGAGCGCTGTAAAAAGGCTGATAGTAAGCTCAGCACTCAATATCAGCCTTATCCCGTCAAACTTTTTATTTAGTTACCTACTTATCTGTGCCCGTAAAAGCTCGTGTCTTTAGTCAAACTAATATCGTTTTGCTCTAGCGCATTAATGTGGATCCTAATCGGCATCACCGACTGCTCCATCACGCCATCAGGTGCTGTTATCGTCACCGGCAGCGTTAGCATTTCACGTGCTTTAACCGTCACTGGCTGTTCAACGTTAAGTTCAAGGTCTTTCAAACCAGTCACCGATAAACGATATACTCGGTCCTGTTGCGACTTATTGGTTATGTTCAAAGTATAAGTGTTTTCAATATCACCTTGAAAATTCTCACGATAAAGCGCATTTCTATCGCGTAATACTGATAATTCTAGCGGCACTCTAGTTGCTAAAAATACGACCATTGCAGAAACAAAAGCGATTGATAGTGCACCATAGCCCAGAATTTTAGGTCTCAATAAATGCTCTTTTTTACCTTTTAGCGCATTTTCACTGGTGTAGCTAATTAGGTCGGGCTGATAACCAAATTTTTCCATGGTTTGGTTACAAGCATCCGCACACGCTCCACAGTTAATGCACTCATACTGTAAGCCATTGCGAATATCGATACCAACCGGGCAAACTTCAACACACAAATTACAATCAACACAATCACCTAGGTTTAATGCTTTAGGGTCAGCATTACGCTTACGACGACCGCGATTTTCACCGCGAGCCTTATCATAAGCAACTAACAAGGTATTTTTGTCAAACATCGCCGATTGAAAGCGCGAGTATGGGCACATGTAAATACACATTTTTTCTCGTAGGAAGCCGGCATTGCCATAAGTACACAAGGTAAATAAACCAATCCAAAACCACACTAAACCACTCCAAGTAAAGCTTGCTAAGCCAGCATATAGCTCGGTAACCGGTATAAAGTAGCTCATAAAAGTCAGCGAAGTAAGAAAGGCAATCGTTAACCAAGCACCGTGTTTAAGGGCTTTTTTCTTGAGCTTGTCGAATGACCAAGGTTGTTGATCGAGTTTGATCCGCTGGTTGCGTGTACCTTCAAACTTTTCTTCAAACCAAATATAGATAAATGACCAAACCGTTTGCGGACACATATAACCGCACCAGACTCGACCAAGCCAAGTGGTAAAGAAGAATAGTAAAAAAGCTCCAACGATAAACAGCCATGCCAAGATAGGAAAATCTTGCGGGAATAGAGTGACGCTAAAAAAGGTAAACTGCTGATTGGCAATGTCGAGCAAAATAGCTTGCTCTCCCTGATACCTAAACCACGGAATAACAACGAATAATGCCATCAAAATCCAACCTACGTTGGCTCGAATTTTTTGGAATTTGCCCTTTTGCTTTCGGACATAAATACCGTTATCGTCTTTATAGGGTTTAATAATCAGGTTTTCAGCTTCAATATCGAATTTCATAGGTTACTTCCAAGCGGAGAAAATCAGATGACAACACTTGCACGAGGACATCTACAGACACTCGCGCAATAGCAAGCTGTATACCAACAACAAACCAAGCAGTAACATATTGAATAATAAGAGTTATATTGGAAAGGCAAGGATATAAGCAGGAATAAAAAAGCACGATATATCGCGACTACGTGATATATCGTGCCTTTTTATCGTAATAAATTATTAAAGTAGAGCCGTTAACGCTATACCGGACGCTCAATATTGAGCTTCTTCATTTTCGATCGCAAAGTACTGTCTGGTAAACCCAATAATTTTGCCGCACCTTGCACGCCACCAATACGCCAGCGGCATTGCTTTAATACACTGATAATATGGTGTTTTTCTGCTTCAGCCAAAAGCGTAATAGCACTCGCTCTATTGCCGCTCGACTGCTTGGCTAAGCTCTGTTTTATATCAAGCACAGCGCCTTTGGCCAAAATCACTTCTCGCTCTAGTATATTTTGCAGCTCTCGAATATTGCCCGGCCACTGATATTGACTAAGTTTGACTAAACTCTTGTTGTTAATTGCCTGAATATTTTTACCGAGCTTTTGGTTGAGCTTGTTGATAATCACCTCAGCAATTAATGGCAAATCTTCTATTCGGTCCCTTAATGCCGGCGCTTTAATTGGAAACACGTTCAAACGGTAATACAAGTCCATGCGAAATTCGCCACGCTCTACCATGGCAGCTAAGTCTTTGTTGGTTGCAGTGATCAGACGAATATTGACCTTAATCGTCTTACTCCCTCCAACTCGCTCAAACTCTTGCTCCTGAATAACCCGCAACAACTTACTTTGTGCCGATAGAGAAAGCTCACCTATTTCATCTAAGAATAAGGTGCCATTATTCGCTAACTCAAAGCGCCCTTTGCGAGTTTCGGTTGCCCCAGTAAATGCGCCTTTTTCGTGACCAAAAAGCTCTGACTCCAACAAGTTCGCCGAAAATGCAGCACAGTTGACTCGTACCATGGTTGATTGCTGACGCAAACTTCGGTTGTGAATATTGCGGGCGATCAGCTCTTTACCGGTGCCATTTTCGCCTAAAATAAGCACGGTACTGTCGGTCTTGGCGACTAAATCGAGTTGTTCCAACATTTGCTGGAATACTAAACTTTTACCAACCAACCCTGTTTCTAGCCATTCTTGCTGAATTTCGCTTTGCAAATAGGTGTTTTCTGCTTGTAATTGCTGAGTCAATTGTTGGTTATCGGCGAGTGCGGTTCGAAGTGCCGATTCAGTCTGCCTTTGCGAGCTGACATCGCGAAATATCGCGACTGCACCAATTAATTCATCCTCACGATATACCGGAGCAGTTGTGTACTCAACCGGAAAGCTAGAGCCATCTTTGCGCCAAAATACTTCATCGTTGACTTTTCTTACTTTGCCATCTTTTAGAGTTGCATAAATTTTGCAGTCACAGGCAGGATAAGGCGTACCATCAGCATGGCTGTGATGATGATATTGATGAATATTCTGTCCGAGCAATTCGTCGTTTTGCCAGCCAGTCATTTGTTCTGCGGCTGGGTTAATAAAAACAGCATTTCCTTGCAAATCAAAGCCATAAATCCCTTCACCTACTGCGTTTAACAGCAAATAGGGATCAGCCAAAAAGCGTTCAACAATACTCATTTTCATCAACCTCAGCTAAAGCACGATATATCGCGCCCTAAGTTATCACATGTACCAACCTATTGCATTAGCCCCGATAGACATAATAGGCAAAGACCTATTTATCTTGTCGACCAGTCTACATATCTTGATTTAACTGGATTTCGACAGATTTTTGATATTGATCATGTTATCGCCAAAAACATCGTAAATAACAATAATTATCGTTTGCGATCTGATTAATTTTTATTTAATCTATTACAGTTCGATAATAACCACACAAATTAAATGGGATTAACCATGAAACTAAGTAAAATTGCTTTAGCAAGCTTAATGGCGCTTTCACTAGCTGCATGTGACGGTGACGACGGCGCAACAGGCCCAGCAGGTGCTGCAGGTCCAGCTGGCGCAGCAGGCCCGGCAGGTACAAACGGCACGAATGGTGTTAGCAACCTCGTTACTCGTGACGACGTTGTAAAAACTAATGCTAACATTGCTTACGCTGCCTACAGTGATTCACTGATCACTGCTCGCGAAATGCACCAAGTGTTAGAAACGTTTGTTAACAACCCGACTACCGACAACATGAAAGCTGCTCGCGAAGCATGGTTAGCTGCTCGTGAACCATACGGTCAAACTGAAGTTTACCGTTTCCGCGCAGGCCCAATCGACGCGCTACAAGACAATGGCACTATTGGTCAAGACGGTGACGGCCCAGAAGGTCGCATCAACGCATGGCCATTAGCTGAATCAATTATCGATTACGTAGCGACTGAAGTTGACGGCGTTGCAACTGCTGATGCTGGTACTATCGCAGGCGGTATTATTTTCAACAATACCGTTGCACCAACCATCAACAAAGCGACCATCGAAAGCTTCTTTGAAAACCAAGGTGATGAAGCCAATGTTACAACGGGCTACCACGCAATTGAATTTTTACTATGGGGCCAAGATTTAAACGCTGATTTAAGCGGTAACGGTCCTCGTGACATGAGTGGCGGTCAACGTCCAGTATCTGATTACTTCAGAAGTGCTGCTGATGGCAACGCAACTGACGGTCTAATTTGTACAGCGGGTCGCGCTACTGCAGCACAAGCTGTTGACGGTGATGCATTCGGCAGCTGTAAGCGTCGCGGCGAATACTTGTTAGCCGCTTCAGAGTTGTTGGTCGATGACCTACAACGCGTTGTTAACGCATGGCAGCCAGGTGTTTCTGGTAACCACTATGCAAGCTTCGTTGCTGGTGGCGATGTTTCATTGAGAAAAATGCTAGACGGCATGGGCAGTTTGAGCTTAGGTGAACTAGCTGGCGAGCGCATGAGAATTGCGTTGCGCGATAACTCACAAGAAGATGAGCACTCGTGTTTTGCCGATAACACGCACCGCGATATTTTCTTAAATGCCAAGGGTGTTCAAAACACATTCATCGGTAGCTACACCCGTGTTAACGGTGAAATCGTTAACGGTGCATCACTACAAGATTACTTGGTGGTACAAAACCAACCAGCACTTGCTAACACCTTACGTGCAGCACTTGAAGACACTATGGTAAAAGCGTCAGTTATCTCTGACAAAGCACTTGGCGGTATGCCGTTCGACAACTTGATTCAAACATCTAACACTGAAGGTAACGCAGCAGTTAACGCTGTAATTGCTAGCTTAGAAACGCAAACTGAATCAATTGAAAATGTTGTCAGTGAACTTGGCTTACCAGCCATTGACGCATGTGAAGGCACCGAAACTGGTGTTGGTAACTGCCCACAATAATGTGGCTTAGTTGATGACATAAATTGATGAAATAAATTCATCAAATCAATGTTTCACAAAAACCATCAAATAGGGCGACGCAGCCCTATTTGATTTTTTTGCTTTAAGTACCGCCCAATTTTGCGCTCGCTAAAAGCTTCATCAACAATATTTTGATCGATGGTTACCAAAGGTTGAACTGACCACGATCACCGACAAGCTTGGGGTAAGCTATGTTCCACTCATTCAACGGCAAATTAAAAACACTTGCAACAATTAGCACGTTAACGCTAGTTGTCAGCTGTGGCGGCGGAGGTGACGGCTCAACACCAGCGCCAACACCGACACCAACGCCTTCTCCGACACCTGCACCGGCTCCGACGCCAACACCTCCTCCAGCGCCAACCACCGACCACAGTGGCCTACCACCACTGACAGCGACGGAAATTGTCGATGGCGAGCACTTATCAGGTGGTGATGCAACCACGGTAATAACCAATGATGAGGCATTTGGGCAAATGCCGAACTCGGTTCGCGACAACTTCAGACAAAGAGCAAATTTTGCTGCTGGTAATTTTGTTTTTCGCCGTCAGCACGACAACAGTGGACCACTGCTCAACGCTGGCTCTTGCCAAGGTTGTCACTTGAAAGACGGTCGAGGTTTAGTGCCGCGCGACGAAAACGATCCTATGCTGAGCATGTTCTTGCGTATTAGCGACACTCAAGGCACGCACGATCCTATTTACGGCAACCAGTTACAAACCTTTGCTATTCAGTCGTTTACCACTAACGATAGAAATTCTGGCTTACCTGTCGCAGGTGGTTCAATTAACGGCACCGAGTTATTTGGTGAAGCCTATGCCTTTATTCGCTATGAAGAGGTCAGTGGCCAATACGACGATGGCACCAATTACACCTTGCGCAAACCAACCTATGTCGTCAGAGATTTGTCTTACGGCGATTTCGCGCCTAACACAATTTTTTCACCGCGGGTTTCACCTAGTGTCTTTGGTTCAGGCTTACTAGAAGCCATCCCTGAAGACAATATCAAAGCACTTGCCGATGAAAACGATAGCAATAACGATGGCATTTCAGGCCGCTATGTCACCATTACCAATCGAGTTAATGGTCAGAGCGAAGTTGCTCGCTTTGGTCACAAGTTAATTACCTCTGCAGTACTGCATCAATCGGCAGGTGCATACCGCGGCGATATGGGCATTACCAACCAATTTTTCCCAGAGGAGCCTTGTACCTCAAGGCAGCAAGCGTGTAACTTAGCGGCAGAACGAGAAGATGCCAATGGCGATCAAGTCGACATCGACGATGTCCGTTTAGCCGAAGTCGAATTTTATGTTCGTACCTTAGCGGTGCCTGTGCGCCGCGGCTACGACGCCAGCAGCGACAGCTGGGATACTGACATCAGCGCCGGTCGCCAGTTGTTTTTTGAAACCGGCTGTGTTGGTTGTCACACGCCTCGTCATGTTACCGGTGAAGCGCAAGGCAGTGTTTTAGGCGAACTCGGTCTTTCTGGCTTAAGTCCAAATGCAGCGCCAATTGAGGTGTTGTCTAATCAAACCATTTATCCGTATTCAGACTTGTTGCTTCACGATATGGGCGGTAGCTGCCAAGTCACCCGCGAACTCAACGATGGCACCAATTGCCAAGCTGGCGACGATTGCTTTTACGTTCAACGCTGTGAGGGCTTAGCCGACGGCCGACCGGAAGGGCAAGCCTCTGGCACTGAATGGCGAACACCGCCATTGTGGGGCTTGGGACTAGTAAAAACGGTAAATGACGAAGCCACTTTCTTGCACGATGGCCGTGCCCGTACTATCGAAGAAGCCATTCTTTGGCACGCCGGCGAAGCAAGCAATGCGCAACGTGCGTTTAAAGCCCTCAGTCAAAATGAGCGGACACAGTTGCTCGCCTTTTTAAATTCACTTTAGAGGTCAAACAAAAAAGTGAATTTACAACTAACGAGAAAACAACGAGCGAACAAAAGCAAAGCCCTAGCATCAGTAGGTGCTTTGCTGACGTTTTTCTTGGCAATTACTTGGTTATCAGGATGCGACCAAGCTCAACAAAACAGCGCACCAAAGTTTGATCCAAGTGAGCTTGCTCCCGGTGGCCAAGCGACGATAAAAAACTTTAATTATCGCAGCTTTATTCAACCCGGCGCCCATCTAAAAGGTTTAGATCGCGTAGACTTTTGGGCTGGCTTTACCTTTTTTGAAATGCCCTGGGTCGCGGCACCAGCTTCGACCACGGTACGGGACGGTTTAGGGCCTTTGTTCAACACCCATTCTTGTCTTTCCTGTCACAGTAAAGGCAGCCGTGGTAAGTTTTTTGCCGAAGGTGTTGGTGAGCAATCGGGCCTATTGATAAGACTGGGACCAAAACATTCAACCGCCCCTGAGGTTGATCCCGTTTACGGCGGTCAAGTGCAAGTACGCACCATAGATGCCGTAAAAAAATACCTCACAGACGATTTAAAGCCAGAAGCAAAGATTGATTTAGCGTTTGAATATATCGAAGGTCGCTACGCGGACGGCGAAGCTTATCAACTGCGCAAACCAATCATTAAACTCACGGAACTAGGCTATGGTGAATTAGCTGATGGCATTGGCTTATCACCTCGTTTTGGTCCCAATATTTTTGGCATGGGCTTGCTCGATTCGATTAGTGATCAAGACTTGTTAAACCAAGAAGAGATTAATGACACTGATGGTGACGGCATCAGTGCCAAATACAATCGCGTGCCAGATGTGGTCACCGGTAAACAGGCCATTGGCCGCTACGGCTTTAAAGCCAAGCACCCTACCCTTGTTCAGCAAGTCACCGCTGCCTTTACCCATGACATTGGTATTGTTAACCCTCTGTTTCCCAATGAGGTTTGCACTCAAGCGCAAACTGCTTGTCAACAAGCGAGCAAATTAACCAACCCAAAAGGTGAGCACGAAATTGCGCAGCGACTAGTGCAAGATGTGATGATGTTTAGCCAACACATTGGTGTGCCGCCTGCGCGAGATTTGCAATCAGAACAAGCGCAGCAGGGTCGCGAGCTATTTTACCAATTGAACTGCCAAAGTTGTCACACACCAAGTTACACCACCGCCGCTAATGCCAAGGTTGAAAGCCTAGCCAACATTAAAATTTGGCCGTATACCGACCTCGCACTGCACGATATGGGACCGGGTTTAGCAGACAATGTCTTGGAATATGACGCCGACGGTCAAGAGTGGCGCACGCCGCCACTTTGGGGAATCGGTTTACAACAGCGGGTTCAAGGACAACAACTTTATTTACACGATGGACGCGCGCGCACTATCAGCGAAGCGATCTTGTGGCATGGTGGCGAAGCAGCAGCTAGCAAACAAGCCTTTAGCCAATTAAACCAATCAGAGCGCCAAGCATTACTCAAGTTTTTGCAGGCGATATAGAGGTCATGATGAACAAAAAAACATTATCAACTCAACATAAAACATTTACCAAGCAGGCAGCTACGAGTTCATTGGTTGCTCTTGCCTTAACAATTGCCGGTTGCGGTGGCGGTGGCGGCGGAAGTACTCCTGCGCCAACACCAACCCCAACACCAACGCCTAGCCCGGCACCTGCGCCAGCGCCAGCTCCGACGCCAACACCGACGCCTTTAACGCAAGATCAAGCATTTGAACAATACCTGACCGCATTAACAACACGCGTGATCGTACCTGGCTACGAGAATTTTCAAAGCCGAGCGCAAGCGTTGATGAATACCACTACCACGGAATGTCAAAATGCAGGTAGCACCAGTGATGCTAACGACTTTGGCACGATTCAAACCAGTTGGCGCGAAGCAAGCCAAGCTTGGCAAGCTGTTGCTTGGTTAGGCCAAGGCCCCGCGGGCGAGAACAGTAATCGCTTTAAAATTCAATCGTGGCCAGATGAGCGCGGTAACGTCGCTCGCGGTGTTGCCGCGCTTGAAGCAAACCCAGAAACGGTAACGGCTACTATCGTCGCCAACACTATTGCCAGTGCCCAAGGCCTTACTGCTATGGAGTTAATTCTTTATCGCGCACAAACAACACCTGTAGATGCCGTTGCCAAAGCAAAAGAGTGTGAAGTATTAACAGCTATTGCCACTAACATTCACAATCTAAGTGTTAGCTTTAGCAGTGCATGGCAAGCCAACGACGGTATTCGACAACAACTTGTCAGCGGCAGTGGTCAGTACACCAGTCGCAAAGACTCGGTTGAAGAACTCGTCAGCAACTGGCTCGAATATTTCGAAGTCGTGAAAGACGACAAATTAATCGATGGCATTACCAATACCGCACGCGCTGAAAATGCGTTAAGCGATCAAACAACCTTTAACGTGCGCACGAATATCGATAGTTTTATCAAAGTATTCAATGCTGACAGTGACTTTGGTTTAGACGATGTTTTGATTCGTGCCCATGAACAAAACAGCATTGCCACCCAAATCAACGACAGTTTTGCGACAGTAACAACAGCTGGTAATGCCTTACAAGATAGCTTCCAAGCCGAAGCGGGCTCAGTGCAAGGTCAAGCGCGCATCAGGGCGTTATCTGATGCCATGGATGTCAGTCGAGACCTAGTGCGCACCAACATGGTACAAGCGCTTGATTTGAACTTAGGTTTTAATGGTAACGACGGCGACTAGGCAGTGAATACTAAGGCAATAAATACTATGTCGACGAAAATTACGCCTCAATCCCATGACCTAGGTATTAGAGAAAACCTAAGCCATCGAGAAAGCCTCAGCCGTCGCAGCTTTTGTCAGCTGCTGACGGCTGGCGCCGCAACTAGCCTACTAATGGGCTGTGAGCAAGGCGCTAAACTGCCAAATAATCAAATAGCCAAGGCCGAAAGGCCTTTAGTACAGGCCAGCGGCCCATTATTTGTCAGTGGTTTAAAAGATACCAATGTTGCTGAACAGCCTTACTTTCTCGGCGTTTTTAATCAAAGCGGCGAAATTATCAGTCGCGCTCAACTGCCCAGTCGAGGTCATCAAGTGATTGATGTCCCCAATAAACCTAACAAGGTCTTGGCGTTTGCCCGCAGACCAGACAACTGGTTGTTAGAAGTAGATGCTTTAAGCGGTGAAATAAGCCAGCAGTTTACCACTAAGTCGAATCACCATTTGTTTGGTCACGGCTGTTTTAACCGCAGTGGTCAATACTTGTTTACCACGGAAAATGCCTACCCGGCGAATATTCCCACCAAGGCAGAGCACGGTAAGATTGTCGTGCGCGATAGTAGTAACTATCAGATTGTCGCGGAATATGACTCTGGTGGTATTGGCCCACACCAGTGTGAGCTAATGCCCGACGGTAAAACCTTGGTGATTGCCAATGGCGGTATTTATACTCACCCGGCTAAGCCTCGCGAAAAACTCAACCTTGCGACCATGGCGCCCAATTTGAGTTATATGGATATTGCCAGTGGCAAAATTATTGGCCGCTACCAACCTCAGCACTTTCAATCTAGCCTTCGTCATTTGGCGGTTTCGAAAACTGGGCAAGTGATTGTTGGTATTCAGCAGCAAAATAAAGCCGGCTTAATGGTACCGTTAATTGTCTCGCATCGCGGTGAAGATCAATTGATGCCAATGCAAGGCGATGAAAACCTTTGGCGTGAATTTAATCATTACACCGCCAGCGTTTGTATTAACGATGATGCCACGATAGCGGCAGTTAGCTCGCCAAGGGGAAATATTACGTCGTATTGGCAGCTGTCGGATTTGTCGTTACTGGCTAAACACAAGTATCGCGATGGCGCTGGTGTCAGCTTCTATCAAGACGCTTTTGTATTAACCAATGGTCATGGCCGCATTGTTGGCAGCCAACCAGCGCTGACTCAAACACAAGCGCGCGTCAAACGCGATACCTGGAGTCAGCACCTAAATATTCAATGGGACAATCACGTTGCTAAAGTCAGTTAGCTAACCAGTACAGTGACTCGTTATAGAGTCACTGTAATTTTTTTACCCAACGACATCGCTAGATTGTTGTCGTAATAAGCCGCTTCATTAATAAAGTGAGGATAGGCCTCATAATCGCCCTGCCAGCATATTTCTTCGCCACTAAATAGCGTAAAAATAGGATCGCCCGGGTTCAGCGGTTTAAAATCTTGGTCTTGGACATTTTTGTGCACCATGCCAATGCGTTCACCCTTTTCATCCATTGGCAAGGTCAAGGTTTCAACATAAGTGTACGCTTGATATTCAGCAGGCAGCTCAGGCAAGTTATCAGCATTAAAGGCATCGACAAAGTCTAAAATATGCCCTGTCATGTCCTCCATCCAATCGAGAATATCTTGTCGAATCACCGACTGTGGCTGGGGGCCAATTTCAACAATAACCCCCTGCTCAGCTATCGAGGCCAAAAAGTAATGCTCAGCCATGCTTACTTGATCTTCGTAAACCACAACGGCATCTGGCATTTTTGCCAAGACATAAGCACCTAACTTTTTGTTAAAGTCGTCTGATTTTAGCAAAATCAAACTCGGTCCCATATTGCTAGTGGTGTTGTGTAAATCGATAATAAAGTCAGTTTTGGCATCGCCTTTAGGACCGAGCTGATGGTTAATCGCTTTTGCTCGAGACTGTTCATAGTTGGCTAACTCAACATCTGTCAATTGTGCCTCGGTAAATTGGCGATTTAAGTCGCAGTCGAGGTAGCGTTTATTCGCTTCAAACGCTTGCGGGTTAGCAAAAACAGTTTCAGTGGCAAAACTTGCCCGCTCAACTAGCTCAGGATTTTCCTGCCACTTTCTCAGTAAATAAATACCGCTGAATTCGTTGCCATGGGTGCCACCGACAACGGCAACTCGATTGATTTTTTCCATTTTTTACCTTTACAAATATCGATGATATTTATCTGTGCGCGTGCGCTGATAATCTTTTTTGATACTACTTTAATAGCGGATTAGTGAATCAATGCCCAGCGTTTTGTTAGATCGTTTATCTACCCCAATAAGAGATTGGGCATAATAACCTATTTAGGTAAATTAAACAGTTGGGCACGACCAAGCGCCAAACTTTGCCAAAGGCTATCCACTTGTTTTTTGTGGTCTTGATAAAAATGCCGACTAAAAGCAAGGTGGCCGTATGTTTCGAGCAAAAACTCTTTGCTAGCCTCGACTTTATCGGCCAGCTTTAAGCGTTGTAGCGCCGCCTGTCCGATTTCAGAGTCGACCACATAAGCGTCGAGCCGACCTAACGCCACCATTTTTAGGCCACTTTCTAAGGTATAATCATACGGCGCCAACAAACCTTGACGCTTTAAGGTGTCATAGCTGACATAGTGGTTGGGGGAGCTAATACCGTATTTCCCTTGCTGCCGATACTCTTCCAGTGAGAAAACACTACCCTTTTCAACAAAAAATGGATAATGGAAACGCCACAAATAGGCCGGCGGCTTTGACAGTTCTGCTCCTTGGGGAAACGCCATCAACTTCGCTCGCGCCGGTGTGTAGTTGACGGCCATTGCAGCATCAACTTTACCATCTGCGATTTCCGAAAGGCAACGTCCCCACGATTGCCGTTTCAAAACGACATTAAAGCCAATCCGTTGGGCACTCCAACGCAGCAATTCAACCACATTGCCATCAGCCCGTTTACGCTCATCTTTGTCTAAATAAGGAATATAGAGCTGGTCTTCAACACAAACCATCAAGTTGACAGCCGCTGCAGGTCGTGCGATTGCAGCTACCAAGCTTATAACAATAAAGCTCAACTTAAGATTAAACATTATTCAAGGCCGTGTTTTGATTTTATTTGTTGAAAACGACCATCCTGTCGAAACTCTGATAGTTTCTTATTATAGCGCTCAACCAGAGCAGATGAGCGATGATTTTTTCCACAAAACAAAACATATTGCTGTTCAGTGTGTAAAACTTGAGGCATTGCCTCAACGTGTGATTTGAACGGGGCAAACTCTGGGGTTAATAACAAACTGCGTGCGTAATCGCGATCTACTGTAATCAGATCAACACGACCTCTGGCCAACATACGAAAATTCTGGGCATCGTTCGCAACTTGATAAAGCTCGACACCAGACTCAGCCAAACCATCAACCAAAACATACCCTCTGACCATACCAACGGTAAGACCTTGTTCAGCGAGTGTGGCAAAGCTATCAAAGTGAATATCGCTTTTTTTATTACGGTAAAACACCATTTGATTAGCGATCAACGGCAGGGAAAAATACCCCAACTGTTCGCGCTCGACAGTATGCCAAATACCAATAATACCGTCGATTTTTTCATTCCGGCACCAGTTAATCGCTCGAGCCCATGGCATAAAAATAGTCGAACTTTCAAAGCCAGCTTGTGCTAGCACCTGATTAGAAAGGTCAACCAAAGCACCATAATTTTTCAACAATGGCCCTGAAAATGGCGGATAATCAACGCTCACCAACGTCAACTTTTCAGCTGAGCTAAATATCGGTACAACTAACAACAGGAAGCCTATTAAGCCTCGTTTACATCTCTTCAACTTAATAATCAGCTTATCATTACCGCAAGTATTGACGATTATTTTACCTCAACATCACCAAGTAGGGATAGATGATGCGGATCATTTATTGATAAGCCTCAATAAATGATCTAAGTGAAAAACAATGACGTAAGTTTCATTGAATCATCTTTATCCACTTTATCATTGAGTACTATGCAGTTAGCCGTTTTTCCATTACCGATTTTTTTACTCCCAGGCGGTGTCACCCGTTTGCGCATTTTTGAGCAACGCTATTTGCGCATGGTCAAAGAAGCTGCCGGTGATAAAGGTTTTGCCTTAACCGCGTTTTACGACGACCTGCCAAACAATGTTTCAGACTGGGCAACATGGGTGAAAATTGTCAACTTCGAAACCTTGCCTGAAGGCTTATTAGCTATCGATGTAAAAGCAGAAAAAATGTTATCAATAAGCGATGTTACCGTCGAGCCAGACGGTCTGCGACAAGGTACTGCAAAGGTTATCGAACATTGGCAACAACAAGCTCACAGTAAAGATACTAAACAGCTAGCAACGTCGTTGGCCAACGTCTATCAAGATTACCCTGAGCTTGCCGAGCTTTATCCGCAGCCTCAATTTGATAATGCCACTTGGGTTTGTCAGCGATGGTTAGAGATAGTACCGCTAGCAAATAAAGACAAATCATTGTTTGTCCAAGAAAAAAGTTATCAGCAAGCCTTTCAATTTTTGCGTACACTAGTATTAGCGAAAAAATAACTGATCGATTTAGCTTGTTGTATCGTTTATTCAGTATCTAGGCAAAAATGTGGATCTGTCTAATGAATAAAGAGATACAAATACACGACACCGGGCAAGGTACTGCTAATAAGCTATCTGGGTTGACGTCAACACTACAGGTAAAGGATCCTGAATCAGTGACACCAGAAAAACGCATAGCGTCAAAAAGCATGTCTAACGAAAATACCGCAGACAAACAAACTGCTTCGGTAGATCAAGGCACAGGCGATCCCGATAGCAAGCAACTCGCCGCTTGGCTGATAGCGGTTGCCAACCAGCGCGACAAGCAAGCATTTGCCAAACTATTCACTTGGTTCGCCCCTAAAATTCAACGGGTATCTCAACGCAAATTTAACAACGAAAATTTATCGGTAGAAATCGTTCAAGAAACCATGACCAATGTTTGGCGTAAGGCACATCTGTATTATCCAGAGAAAGGTGCAGCGACTACGTGGATTTATACCATCATGCGTAACGTTAGTTTCGATTTACTGCGCAAAATGAAGTCACAACAAAACGAAATACTGAGCGATGACATCTGGCCAATGGCAGAACAAGCCAACGACGACGAACATGAGTTTCGCGACCACTTGCTCGACCAACAGATGCTTAATCTGGTTGAGAAACTGCCGGACGCACAAAAAGAAGTACTGCGAGCAGTTTATTTCCAAGAGCTGACCCAAGAGCAACTAGCTAAACAGTTAAATATTCCTTTGGGTACGGTTAAATCAAGGTTGCGCTTAGCGCTGACTAAACTTAAACAACAAATGGCGAACACCGATGAAAATAGCGATACCAAGAAATCAGCGCGAGGAGAAAAACATGATTAAGCATCATCCAAGCGAAGAGTGGTTAACTAAATTTGTTAGCGGTGATTTACCTGCGTCAATCAGCTCAGCGATAGCAATACACGCAGAGATGTGCCCCGTATGCCAAGCGCAAATTGAGCTCTTAACAGAAAAAGCTGCAACTGCATTAGAAATTTCAGAAGCCCCATTAGTAGCGTCAAACCAGAGCAATGACGAAGTTACTGCTGACTTTTCTTTATATGGCTTAGATATTGACGATATGATTGCAGACATCACCAGTGATATCAGCATTGAGCCTGCAACGGCAAGCGCCAATTTAACGTTAGAAGTTAAGGGTAATAGCTATCCATTACCAAGAGCGCTCAACGCTATCGATATGGGCAGTTTTTCTGGTTTAGGTAAGATATCTAGAGCAAAATTGCAATTGAATGAAGGTGAAATTCACACCCACTTATTGCACATGGAGGCCGGGGGTAAAGTACCAGTGCACACCCACAAAGGTTACGAGTTAACCTTGCTGTTGGCGGGCACCTTTAGCGACGATATGGGTGAATACTCACCAGGTGATTTTATTTTGCTCGACGGTCAACACCAACATCAACCGTATAGTAAAGACGGTTGCTTGTGCTTAACAGTCGTTAATGATGCCTTGCACTTCACTCAGGGTATTAGCAAGTTACTCAACCCTATTGGTCAATACATCTATTAGATGCACGCAGTAATTAAAGGAGTTTATCATGGCTATTAATCGCCAAAAAATTACCTTAGGTATTAGCGCTTGCTTGATGGGTCAAGAAGTGCGCTTTGACCGCAGTCATAAAAAATCTAATTTTTGTGTCAACGAGCTTGGCAAGCATGTCCAATATAAAAGCTACTGTCCTGAAGTGGCGATTGGTTTGCCCGTACCACGAGCAACAATTAGACAAACTCGTATTGGCGATAACGACAGTAACATCATTAAAGTTAGTCGTCCTGACGGTTCAGGCGATGTCACTGACGCGCTCACTGAGTATGGCCAAAATGTTGCCACTAAAATTGATGATTTAAGTGGCTTTATTTTTACCGCAAAAAGTCCGAGCTGTGGTATGGAACGCGTAAAGGTGTATTACCAACACGGCAAAGGTGCATCAAGCGATGGCGTGGGCTTGTTCGCAAAAGAAATTATGGCGGCTAACCCACTGTTGCCATGTGAAGAGAGCGGTCGCCTTAACGATCCATTAATCAAAGAGAACTTCGTTTTGCGGGTATATGCTTATCACCAATGGCAATGCTTAGTTGATAGTGGCTTAAGCAAACACAAACTGTTTGATTTTCACAGCCAATATAAATACCTGATTATGAGTCACTCAAATCAAGCTTATCGCGAGCTGGGTAGACTATTAGGTGATGGTTTGAAAGAAGCAGATGCCGACATCGCAAACGTTGCTGGTGCCTACATTGCCGGCTTTATGAATGCACTTAAGAAAAAGGCCAGTCGTAAGAGTCACGCCAACACTTTACAGCACCTACAAGGCTATTTTAGTAAACAGTTAACTAAGATAGAAAAGCAAGAATTGACTGAGCAGATTGATGAGTATCGCAAAGGTCTTATTCCGTTAATTGTGCCGCTAACGTTAATCAAGCACTACTTGCTGGAGTTTCCAAAGCCTTATTTGGCGAGCCAAAAGTACTTAGAACCATATCCTGCAGAGCTTAAGTTGAGATACGGTTACTAGTGGTATTTTGAAGTTACTAGAATAAAACATAACGTAGAAAAATTTTAAGCGGCAGTTTTTCTGCCGCTTTTGTTTTTGCCAAAGCCATTACTTGAACGAACAACTTTAGAACAAACGACTAATGAATAATCACTCTCTACTATGGTTTCGTCGTGACATCAGACTGGACGACAATCCAGCCTTTAACCACTACCTTCAGGCTATAGAAACAGCGCCACAAACGCACAATTACGCGATTTTCGTAGCAACACCAGAACAGTGGCGAAAACACAATGTTGCAGGCATTCAGATTGATTTAGTTCAACGCCACCTGCAATGGCTAAAACAGCAACTCAAGCACTATCAAATAACGCTGAAAATTATTGAAGCAACTAATTTTCACAGCCAAGTAGCAATGCTTAGTGAGTTTTGCCAGCAACATCACATTAGCCAAGTATTTGCCAATGGCGAGCCCGAAATCAATGAATTGGCTCGAGACCAAGCCGCTCACCAACAGTTAGCCACTCACGGCTGCCAAATGACCGTCTTTGAAGCCGACGTTATTGTCGATAAAGGCAGTGTGCTTAACAAGCAAGGTGAGATGTTCAAAGTATTCACTCCATTTAAAAAAGCTTGGCTCAATCAGATAAAACAGTACGGGCTTAACCCGTTTCCAAGCTATGAAAGAAGTCCTACCGACAGCGATAACCAAGAAGCCCCTCTTGAGCAACAAAATGCCGATAGCTGTCAAGCATTCAACTGGAACTACCCAATAACCGATTCAAGTAAGTGGCCACTGATAGACGATGTTAAGCAGCAAGTATTACCCTTATTTTTCCGTTATAAACTTGCTGAGTACCACAACAACCGAGATATTCCCGGCATCAAAGGGACGTCGGGGTTATCTCCCTACTTTGCTATCGGCGCGTTAAGTGCCCGACAAGTGTGTCACCAGTTATTGCAGCAATGCCCAGAATTGCTCGACAATGACAAACTCCCCCAGTTTAGCTGGCTTAATGAACTGATTTGGCGAGATTTCTATCGTCACTTGCTGTTTCACTACCCCAACCTTTGCAAGCACCAAAACTTTAATCAAAAGTTTGATGCTCTGCCTTGGCCTAACGATCAACAGCGCTTTGACGCTTGGTGTCAGGGCAAAACCGGCTACCCGATTGTCGACGCGGCAATGCGCCAATTAACCACGACTGGTTGGATGCACAATCGACTGAGGATGATCGTTGCCAGTTTCCTCACCAAACACTTATTGATTGATTGGCGCTTGGGAGAAAAATTTTTTAATCAACACTTAATTGATGGTGACTTTGCCGCCAATAATGGCGGTTGGCAGTGGTCGGCTGGTACCGGGTGTGACGCTCAACCTTATTTCCGTATTTTTAACCCAATTAGCCAAAGTGAGAAATTTGATCCTGAAGGCAAATTTATCCGTAAATATTTACCACAACTTGCTAAGCTACCTAACAAGGAAATTCATTTCCCACACAAGTACTTAGCTCAAGTAAAACAAACTGATTATTGGCCAGCTATCGTCGACCACAAAAGCGCCAGACTAGCCGCCCTAGATTTTTACAAAGTGTAGCCTTATGAATACAAGTGCGTCCAACAACATAAATACGAGCTCAGATAGTGCGTCAGAAAAGACCAATGCCACCGTAACTGTTGGTCTGGACGAGCTATCTCTCGATCAAAAACTAGATATTTTAAACCAAGGTGACGGTGTTGAAATCAGTAAGTTGAATCAGCGGCCTGCTTTGCCAACTTGGTTGCAAAACTTTATTGATACATACCAAACACTAGCGACGGACAACCTAGCGCTGATTAAAAATATTTATCATCCCGAGGTGGTATTTCAAGACCCGCTTCATCACGTTGTCGGTTTAGATGCCTTGTCGGATTACTTCGACGGCCTGTACACCAATGTTTTAAGCTGTAAATTTGTCGTTACCGACTACTTTTATCAAGAACAAAACGCCGCCATTTATTGGCAAATGAGCTTTCGCCATAACAAACTTAACGGTGGTAAAACCATTGAAGTAACCGGTCATTCAAAGCTAAAAGCAGAAGATGGTAAAGTCATTTATCACCGAGATTATCTCGACGCTGGTGCAATGTTGTATGAGCATGTACCACTACTTGGCAGCTTGGTAAAAGTAATAAAAGCTAGGGCATCACAATGAGTACAGTCAGCGCCAGCTCAAAGCCTTGTGTGATGATTACCGGTGCTTCTTCAGGTATCGGTAAAGCACTTGCCCTACACTACGCCGCAAACAATTATCAGGTTATTGCTTGTGGCCGAAATCAAGACAGATTAGCTGAGCTTGAAAATAAAAGCGCAAACATCACCACCGCAAGCTTTGACGTTACCGACAAACAAGCCCTGTACGAACATGCGGACAACTGTCAGACCACGCCTGACATCATTATTCTCAACGCCGGTGACTGTGAATATATCGATGATGCCAGGCACTTTGACGGTGACCTGTTTGAACGAGTTATTCAGATAAATTTAATTGCCATTGGTCATTTAATCGCAACTTGGCTGCCAAAACTCAAACCCGGCAGTCAATTGGTCTTAGTTGGTTCTAGCGTCACCCTACTACCACTTTCAAGAGCAGAAGCTTATGGTGCCTCAAAAGCCGCGCTTGCTTATTTGGCGCAAACTTTAAGTATTGATTTATATGACAAAAGCATAGATATTAGTTTAGTATCACCGGGCTTTGTCAAAACGCCACTCACTGATAAAAACGATTTTCCGATGCCTTTTTTATTAACACCGGAACAAGCAGCACAGAGAATTGCGGCGGGAGTAAGCAAGCGCCAATTTAATATTGTATTTCCCAAAAGGCTGACCTGGTTATTGCGTTTATTTAATGCCTTACCGTTTAGCTGGTGGCGAAAAATAAGCCAAAAATTAAGACAAGAACCTCAACACTCAAAATCAACGATCTCCAATTAACCGCTCGCACCCAGTATTTCACGAAGGACTTTATCGATGGCGCTAACAACTCCAGACCAAACAAAAGCAATAAAAGCAACAACAGCAGCCAAGAAAAAAATAGCCGTTATTGGCTCAGGTATCGCCGGGCTGACTAGCGCTTATTTGTTAAGTCAAAAGCACGATGTCACCGTGTTTGAAAAAAACGATTACATTGGCGGCCATACCGCAACGGTTGATGTCGAAGTCAACGGCCAGCAACAAGCAATTGATACGGGTTTTATCGTTTTTAACAACAAAACCTACCCGAACTTTCTCGAGTTATTAAAGCAAATAGGTGTCGACAAACAGGCGACAGAAATGAGCTTTAGCGTCACTAATCAAACCTCAGGCTTAGAGTACAACGGGCATAACCTCAACACACTATTTGCTCAACGCCGAAACTTGTTCAACCCCAAATTTTGGCAATTGATCAATGAAATCTTGCGCTTCAACAAGCTCTGCAAGTTGCGTTATCAAACAAAAGACTTTACCGATGGCGCCACGCTGGGACAGTTTCTAGCCGAGCAGAACTTTTCTGAGTATTTTGCCAACCACTATATTTTACCGATGGGGGCTGCTATTTGGTCAACCAGCTTGCTGGAAATGAAAAACTTTGAATTGAAGTTTTTTATTCAATTTTTCCACAATCACGGTTTACTCAATATTCAAGATCGCCCTCAATGGTATGTTATTCCCGGTGGCTCGCGCAGTTATATTAAGCCTCTGACTAAGGGCTTTGCCGATAATATTCACTTAAATGCCGACATCACTCATATTAATCGCCATCACAACGCCGTGGTGATAAAATTTGCCGACGGAAGTGAGCAAACGTTTGATGACATTGTCTTAGCTTGTCACTCAGACCAAGCGCTCGCTTTGCTCGACGATGCTAGCCCAGATGAAATATCGATTTTAGGTGACATTCCATACGCCAATAACGATGTTGTGCTGCACACGGATACCAATTTATTGCCGAAGAAAAAAGCTGCTTGGGCGAGCTGGAATTATCAGCTCAGTGAAGATAGAGCAAGACCGGCAAGTGTCACTTACAACATGAATATTTTGCAGGGATTACAATTATCAAAGACTTTTTGTGTCACCCTAAACCAAAGCGACCAAATTGCCCCTGAAAAAATCTTGCGCAAGTTCAACTACGCTCATCCAGTGTTTAACGTAACCAGCCAAGCGGCGCAACTTCGTCGTTTAGAAATTTGCGGCCGCAATCGCACCCACTTTGCCGGTGCATATTGGTATAACGGCTTTCACGAAGACGGCGTGCGCAGTGCAGTAGACGTTGCTGAGCGCTTTGGTTGCTTCCTAACTACGCAACAAGCTGAGCAAGCGAGAGAAACATTGGCGCAAGTTAACCAGCAAACAGCGCACTTGAGTAACGCCTAATGGTCAATTATCCGCAAGCAAAATCATATTTAATCGCTAACGCATTATTCGCCGTGGTTTAGCTTTGGAGCTGATATGAGTAGTAGTGAATCATTAACTAGCGCCATTTATCACGGACAGGTCAGGCATAGACGCTTTACCCCAGCATCGCACCAGTTTGATTACAAGATGTACATGCTAGCACTTGATGTCGATGAAATCCCGAGACTAGAACAACACTCCCTGTGGTTTGGAAAAAAGTGGTACAAACCGCTGCGCTTTTGCCAAAAAGATTATTTGAAAAATGAGCCAGGCTCATTAAAAGACCGTATTATCAATAAAATAGTTAGTCTTGGTGGGGTGATACCGAGCACCAGTGACCAGAAGCAAAACATCAGTATTATCATGCTGTGTCAGTGTCGCTGCTTCGGCATTTACTTCAATCCGGTTAATTTTTACTTTTGTTACAGCGACGACAATTGTCTCTACATGTTGGCAGAAGTAAGTAATACACCGTGGAACGAGCGTCACTATTATTTGATAGATATGAAGCTTTTTGGCAACGACCAAGAGGGTCCTGTAACCTCAGATAAGGCATTTCATGTGTCGCCTTTTATGGACTTAGCAATGGCTTATCATTGGCGCATTAAACCGCCGACTAAAAAGTTGTTAGTACACATTGAAAATCACAAAAATACTGGCAGTGAAACTAAGATTTTTGATGCCACACTCGCGCTAAAAAAGCGTGAGCTAAACAAAATAAATATAGTAAAGACCTTGATCAGTTTTCCGGTGATGACAGTAAAAATATTTGGGGCTATTTATTGGCAAGCGCTAAAGCTTTTTATTAAAAAAGTACCATTTGTCAGTCACCCCAAACACTTGAGTTAAGATCAAATGGTTGGTGCATGATCACTAAACATACTGCCTTAAACAGCAAATAAACAGCACAGTAAACAACAATAACAAACGGCAAATTTATCATGGAACAAATCGACAATACCATTGAAAACAAGTCACTTGAAAGCAAGCCGTTAGGCGTATTTGCCAATTGGCAAATAAACACCTGTCGCAAACTGATGTTCAATCAGTTGAACAAAGTGACCCAAGTGGCGATTGAAATCCATGAACAAGGCCAAGTCACTGTTTTGGGCAACAAAAACGCTGACATCGTCGGCCAAGTTAAGGTCTTAGACCCACAAACTTACAGCCATTTTGTCAAGGGTGGCAGTATTGGCGCAGCAGAAGCCTACATCGAAGGACTGTGGCAAAGCCCTGATTTAACAAAACTAATACAAGCCTTTGCCAAATGCCAAAATGAGCTCGACCAGCTAGAAAAAAGTGGCAACTTTCTCACCAAACTCAAGAATACATGGTTTCACGCCCGCAATAAAAATAGCGAGAGTGGTTCTAAAGGCAATATTCTCGCCCATTATGATTTGGGCAACGAATTGTACACACGATTTCTAGACCCAGAAATGATGTATTCTTCGGCAATATACAATGAAAATGCCAACGACCTAGACAGCGCTCAGCTCAATAAACTGGAAACCATTTGCCAACGCCTAGAACTAAGCGCAGATGATCATTTACTAGAAATTGGCACTGGCTGGGGCGGGCTGGCAATTTATGCCGCCAAAAATTATGGTTGTAGAGTAACCACGACGACAATATCTGACGCTCAATACGAATATGCGAAAGATCGCATCGAGACTTTAGGGCTTGGTGACAAAATCACTTTACTCAATCGCGATTACCGCAAGCTCAACGGCCAATTTGACAAACTTGTTTCAATAGAGATGATTGAAGCGGTTGGCCACCAATACTTTTCAACATTCTTCCAACAATGTAATCAGCGCCTCAAAAAAGGCGGAAAAATGCTATTACAGGCGATTACCATCGCCGACCAGCGCTACCATCATTACATCAACAACGTCGATTTTATTCAGCGTTACATTTTCCCAGGTGGGTGTCTTCCTAGTGTCAGTGTGATGAGTCAACACATTGCGACAAACACCAATATGGTCATTGAACAGTTAGATGACATTGGTTTGGATTACGCAAGAACACTAGCCGATTGGCGTGAGCGCTTTCACGCTAGCTGGCACGAACTTATCGATCATGGCTTTGACGAACGATTTAAGCGTTTATGGGACTATTACTTATGCTATTGCGAAGGTGCTTTTTTAGAACGCGCAACCAGTACCGTTCATTTAGTTGCGCGCAAGCACTAGACATTACCGATCCTAGGTCCTCACTACATACCTACCTAAGCTCTTCAATAAAATAAAAAAGCCGATAACCTAAAGGTTATCGGCGAAAGCCTGGAGATGGCGTAAGAAAAACAAATCAAATAGCTACGTTAACCCAAAAGTTAATGAGTCAATTAACTCTATCTCGTTAACGCCAAACCAATATAACCAAATAGAACTCAAAAAACAACAAATAAAAATAATTCTCATTTATGTTTACTTTGTTTTTTTGCTGTGTAATACTTGTTCACGATTAGAAAGAGCCCATAGATACCGAACCGTATGCTCTATTTATTGTTCAAATTTGGTTCCCCCCAAGCACCAAACACTTGCACACAGGCAATAAATTTACGGTAAGGTATCTTCTCTTCTAACCAACATCTGCCGTCTCGATACTTACAAAAAACTTCGTTAAATCCTTCAATTATATTAATACCCAAACACTGTCTCGTTTTAACAATTTCTTTAGACGCAAAATAAGTTTCTACCCAAATGAAAGTGTTTAAGCCAGTTTGTTTAACTGTACTTCTATTCATTTTTTGAAATTAACAACAAAAATTTTTGTAGCCGCGAAAGCAACTGCTAAGAATAAATAACAACATCGATTAGTAAAAAGAAAAAAGCCGATAACCCAAAGGCTATCGGCGAAAGCCTGGAGATGGCGTAAGAAAAACAAATCAAATAGCTACACTAACCAGACGAATCATGAGTCATTAGTCCCGTCTCGTTAACGCAAAAACACTATAACTAAATTAAATATCAAAAACAACAAATAAAAATAATTCTCATTTGTGTTTACTTTGGTTTTTTACTGTGTAATACTTGCTCTCGATTAGAAAGAGCCCATAGATACCGAGCCGTATGCTCTATTTATTGTTAACATTTGGTTCCCCCCAAGCACCAAACACTTGCACAAAGGCAATAAATTTACAGCGAGGTATCTTCTCTTCTAACCAATGGCATGATTGCTTCCCTATTTTGAAAATAGAGATTCGGTTTAGATAATTTGATTTAGGTCATAAAACCTCTGTCAAATCATTGATATATTGGGTCTCGCTTAAATGTTGTTTTTTCTTTGTCAACACGTGTTTAGCAGGCTCTCCCTTTTTCTTGCTAAGCACGTTTTTTTTTGCTAAAAATTCGCTACTTCCCAACTTATTGCGGCTCTTGTGAAATACACCTTTTTATTTTTCTCGTTATTTATCTCTTTTTTTACGCTTGCTGACAGCCAACAAGAAATTAATCACTTACTCAAGTTTGTCGAAACAACAAGCTGTAGCTACGAGCGCAACGGCAAACAACACACAGGGCAAGAAGCTAAAGAGCACATCATCAAAAAATATCGCTATTTCATCGATGATATCGAGTCAGCTGAAGATTTTATTCGCTTAGCCGCAACTAAGAGTACGTTTTCAGGCAAACACTACCAAGTGCATTGCCCTAATCAAGCCAGCCAAACCAGTAAAGATTGGTTAACCCATGAGTTAAACCAATTTCGAGCAACAAATAAAACGAGCGTTGAAAAATAGTCATTAATGACTTGGCGGTATTGATCTTTCAAGATTAAATTTCGTTTTATCAAAATGTCCTACAGCCAACCTTTATCGCGAGCAATGCGAGCGGCATCTATGCGATTGGTGGCATTGAGCTTAGCGATAGCCTCCGAAAGATAATTGCGCACAGTTCCCTCTGATAAAAACAGCTGACTAGCAATATCAGCAGTTTTTATCCCGTCACTGGCCAAACGCAGCGCTTTGCGCTCTTTGTCTGAAAGCGGATCTTGATCATCAAGCGCGCTTATTGCCAGCTCTGGTTCAATGACTTTTTTACCTTGTGCAACCTTGAGAATTGCTGAGATAAGATATTCCGACGGCGCCTCTTTTAAGACAAAACCTTTAACGCCGGCATTTAGTGCTCGACGAATATAACCGGCTCGACTAAAGGTTGTCATAATAATCGATTTAATCTCTGGCGCTTGTTGAGCTAGCTTTTCAACCAATTCTATTCCAGTCATCTTAGGCATTTCTATGTCCGTCAAAACAATATCAACCGAGTACTGACTGAGCAACGCAAGTGCCTCGATCCCATCACTTGCTTGGCCGACAACCTTGACTTGCTCACTTAGCTCTAGCAAGGCACAAATTGCGCCGCGAACCAATGCTTGGTCCTCAACCACTAAAACACTAATCATGACTTATCCCTCGTTGAGCCGCATTCTGTTGCGCCAGCCGTTCAGGTAACAATATTGCTAATTCGACACCATCATCTGTATTTACGACCATCTCACCACCGAGCTCCAGACAGCGCTCTTGTATTCCGTTGAGGCCATTACCCCAAGCCAGTTGTTTTACTTCACCATTGTCTTTTATCGTCAAGCGATAACCATTATCAAAGACGGTCTTGATACTAACTTGGTTGCCGGTGCTGTGGCGCAAAATATTGGTAACCGCCTCAGTTAACATCAAGGTTAATTGAGTTTCGACCAAGGCGGGCATATCGTTTAAGCGCTGGTCAACATCGACCGCAAAGCCGCCTTGATCCAACCGCTCTACCAATTGCGTTAAGTGATGACTGAGCTTCTTTTGCTTTAAACCCGACACTGCCTCGCGAACTTCGGCCAACACAGTGCGGCTCAACTGCGCTACTTCATTAACTTCAAGCGCGGCGCGCTCAGTTTTATTGGCACTGATTAATTTTTCTGCCAGCTCAGCTTTCAGCGCTATCGATGACAGTGCGTGGCCGATCACGTCGTGTAAATCTCTGGCGATGCGTTCACGCTCAGCAATGGTCGCCAATTGCTCAATTTTTTCAGCGCTGCGCTGTTGCTCAAGCTGATGCTTGCGATCTTTGCGTTCAGCTTGGCCAAAAAAGAATAACCCCAAACTAATAATCAGCGATGGCGCCAAGAAAAACATCGCTAGAAAATCAAACCACCAAGCCGACAGTAAAATTGTAGCAACAACCAAGAACAAACCTTTAACCGCAGTTTTAAAGACAAAGTTAAAGCCAAAAATAAAACTGGCATAACCAAATAGTGCTTGAGTTCCCGGTGTAAAGGCAGTACCAACAAAACAGACTATTAACATCGTCAGAAGCAGCGGAGTTACTCGCTCTGCTTGGGTTTTACTCGCCTTTAGATACAACCACAAGAATGCGACATAGGTCACTAAAGCGCCGACAACAATAGTCAAACTGACGGGTTGTAAGCCAAAAACTAGCGGCAAAAAATAAAAACTTGAAAAAGTCAGCGAAATCCAACTCCAGTAACTTTTGTTACTAGTCGCCAAACTTTGGTTTAACCTAATCGTGTCCTTCATACCCCGTCCAATTCTAAAAATATTAATGTCATACACAACAAGAGCTAAGCCAACATAGCATATACCATTCCGCATAGATAATTGACCGCTCAGAGCGCCATGAGCGACACTAGAACAAACAAAATGAGAGAAAATATAGTCGTTCTCGGTTTTATTTCCTAAGTTGCTCTACCTTCTGCATCCATGTAGTCGTAAGTAGAACTTATTTTGTACAGTTATCATGTTGCTCCATGTACTCCCTTCGGGCGAGTTTTAAAGGCTTATATGCCGCGTTATTGATTTTAACAAGGGAGTAACCATTCTTTGCAATCAATGCCTTGCCTCTAAGCCTTTAAATTCTCGCTGAGTGACCAATTACTTATCCGGATTGGTATTAGTTCTTACAAACTAACAACAAGATAAATTAGTTTTTACTTTTTAGCATCTTAGCCCAACCATAATCTGGTGCTAACTCTATTGCTCGTTGCCAATCGGCTTGTGCTTGCTCCCCGTTATTGAGCGCCAACTGGGCTAAGCCGCGCCAAACATAAGCTTCTTCATACCCCCAGTGGTAACCAGAGTTTTGGTCTGCTTGATAAAACTCAATGGCATCGTCAAACGCTTTTATTGCCGATGATTTACTGCCACCAAAAATGGCAGGGGTTTGGTAGTCACTAATTCCCTGTACTAAATGAACGCGCGGATTTTCAGGTGCCAGAGCCTTTGCCTGTTCAAGCACTGACGCAGACTTAACACCGTAATACGCACCTTTGTAGGGTTTTAACGCAATTTGGAAGCCGTACACTTGAGCCAACAAAATCATGGTTTCAACATCTTCAGTATTTGATTCGAGACGACTTTCAAGTATGACCATGGCTTGGTCTAGATAGCGCTTAGAAGACTTATTGTCACCGACGACACTCTCGGTAACCGCTAATCGGTAGAGCGCAAATGCTTGATCATAACCCTGGTATTGTTCAGTCAAGGTGGCAAGTTTAGTGCTGTCTAAACTTCTTGCTGATTGCTCGATAAGGTTGATTTCAGTTTGACCAGCTAAGGCGCTAGTCGATAAGATAGCCGACGCTAAAATAAATTTTTTAATCATGATATTCCTTCCTATTTAGAGTTAAATGCTGCCTTTACAAGACGGAACTAGTATCAGAAATATCAATAGAGAAGATTAGAGGCAATTGTCAGCAATTAATGATGACAAATGTCATTAATTCATCATGAAAATAGACTATACCAAATACAGCTTAGAAGAACTGTTTGACGTTGCTCAACATATTGACGCCGAGCAGTTTCCCGAACGCAAAGCGCAATTAGATGCAGAAATTCTTCGTCGTCAGAACTCTGAGGAATGGCGCGAGTTTGAACAAGCATCAGAGTCTGACGACGATTATTGGGAACAGGACTCAGATGATTTTGTCATCGAGTTTAATTCAGAGCAAAAATCACTGCGCTGGAGTTTTATTGGTGTTATTGCAGTGGTCATAATGTTCTTAAGCTACAAGGCATTTCGCATATATCAGATTCCAAGCTTGAATGAATTGCACCAATATCAAAGCTACATTGAAAATGCTCGCTGCCTAACAACTATAGAAATAGACGAAGAAACCGACAAACAGTATTACCACTACGATTTAAAACTCGTGAGTTTTGAGCAAAGCTTTTTCGCAATCAACCTGCCTGAACGCCAGTGTAAAACACTCGCTAAAAAGCTCAATCGCTTTCAGTTGGTTAATATATGGCACCAAGAGGGATTGATATATCAACTTGAGGATAAAAAGCAAAAAACGCTGCTCAACTATGAGATTATGTCAGTCAGAATAAAAAATTGGCGTGTTAGTGAAGCATTGCCTTATACCTTTTTTATATTGGTAGTATTGGGCTTTTTTGGTAAGTCAATCGCCAACGCCGCAATGCCAGGTACTTTTGTCCGCGACGATTAACTTACTTTAATATACTCAAAGCACTTCAAGACGCATGATTACAACTGATACAAACGCTGCATTCTTGTAACAAAGGCTTCAGCAAATCGCTGAGGTGAATTTTCATCCATATTAAAATACAGGGAAGGTTCAATTAATTCCGCTTCCATTAAGGCGAAACCATCGCCGCTGCGAACGTAATCAACACGGGCATATAAGAGGTTTTCACCAATTGCGCTAAGTGTTTTCTCCGCCGCTTGAGTCAAAGCAAGTTCAGGCTCAATCAAGGTAAGACGCCCACCATGCTCTTCTTGTACGCGAAAATCATCCGGTTTTGGCGTTTTTAAAATCGCATGGCTATATTGGCCATCAAAGTAAAACAACGAGTATTCACCCTCTTGGGTAATTGCCGGCATAAAGGGCTGAACCATAAATTCTCTGCTGGCAAACACGTCTGCTAATTCAGCACTATAGTCTTGATAATTTGCACGTGTTAGCCAATAAGTGTTGTCAGCGCCAGCGCTAATACAAGGCTTGATAACTAGTTGCTCGGTATCGAACTGGTCAAATAACGCTTCAAGCGCTAATTCAGAATAATTTTGATGCCAAGCTGTTGGCACAATGGCGACACCTTGTTGTTCCAAACCAGCCAAATAGCGCTTATCAATATTGTTTTTCACAATGGCTAGGCTGTTTTCGAGTACCGCATTTGACGCTTCAATATCGGCTAATACTTGTAAGAATTGTTCGGCATCGTTTTGATAATCCCACGGCGAACGTATTATCACCACCAAGTATTGGTTCCAGTCAACATCGACCTTGCGCCATGAAACAAACTCAGCTTGCCAGCCAAGTGCTGCCAACGGTTCTATCAATAAGTCGTCATAAGCTTCATAGTCATCAAGACAGTCCATGGTCAAAATAGCGCACTTTTTCATTATTTACTCCGATATTAAACAGAGCTGTAGTCTGCCCTAGAGCAGCTTAAAAATAAAGCGTGCGACCAATAAAGACCGTGACCAAAAACTATCATCGCTAATTGCTGATCAATTCAGCTTCAACAATTAATCGGTAAGGCGTGCTTTGGTCACTTTGCTGAAATTGATTGGTATTGAAACACGTGACTAGGTACAGTGTTTTGCTGCTAGCTTGGTAAACAAACTGATGGGTTTGGGTATCAAATAAATAGCGCGCACTCACGCGATACTCGCTCGCCTTTTTGCCAGCGCTTTGATAACGAATAGTATCTCCAACGATTAACTTATCGAGGCCGTCAAAATGCGTGTCATTGTGACCGGCAATAAATATGCTACTGCCCTCGTCTGTATTACTGATTGAAGTTGCCATTAACCCCGGAGCAAATGCTAATGCCTGTCCTGAGTCTCGGTTAACCACGATTTGATCAAGCGTTATCTTTGGTATGGTGAGCCGCGCAACGGGGTAAAAGTCAGCCCAATGCCAAGGCTTATATTGCGCTAATATTTGCTCAGTTAACTGTAACTGCGATCCGTTCTGGATCGCCGTTTGCTGTTCAATTTGCTGCCAACTTGATATCAATAAATATTGGGCAAGCTCTGCCTTTACTGAAATATACGCCATTTTCGACAAATAATAGCCAGAGCACAGTAACGGGACTAACCATACCAAATGAACAACCTTGCTTAGCTTGCTGATAACATTATCGCCATCGGTTTCTGGCTTACCAATTAACATCACCATAATCCAGTTTTATTAAGAGTTAATACGGATTAGTTGCTTTCTCCTTAGCCAATAAAATAGCCAACCGATTGCGCCGACTATTGCCCAAATCAGTGCTTGAAATTGATAGTAAGGTGCCAGCGTCGCAGTTGCTGGCACTGAATTTAACGCCAATTGTTGAGCTTGAATATTGACGCGCTGAGCTTGCTGTTTGGCCGACAAAGATCCTTTAGGTTTAGCTGTCACTAATTTTTTACTGTGCAATCGATCATCTCTTTCTGGTTTGCGACTGACTTTTTGTTCTACAGCGACAAAGCTGGTCACAGGCGAGAGTAATTGATATTCGAGTGCCAACGATAAAATCTGGCTGCTAAGTGAGTCTTGCTGCTCTTGCTCAATATTGCTATCTCGACTTTGTCGGCGTTTTTGCATCAGTAACTCATTGAGTTGTTGTTTTGCCCACCAGGTCGAAATTGACCGTTTATCAGGGCTTACCGAGTTATCGGCTGATTCTGGTTCACGGATCGCATTGGGTAAAACCACTTTCTGCTGCCATTTTCTATCAGCTATGTCACCGTGCACGATCAATGATTGTTGCTGTGCGAGTTCTTTTACCATGTTTTGTTGAGAGCCTTGTTGAAAGTTTTGTTGAAAGCCTTGTTCAGTGGTTTTTTCTGCGCCTAGCTGCCTCGGCCAACGGGCGCTGATCATCAAAGGCTGAGTGTGATACAGATCAGGTAATTTTTTTGGATACATCTCAACGTGTTCAATCGGCCAATCGGCTGCCAGATTGACAAAAACCGGACGATTGATTTGTCTGAAGAAATTCGACATTTGCTCGGCAACTTCATTGAGCGTACTGATATTGCGATAGCTGCCACGACCCGCTTGCGCTGCACCTTCCATAAAATAACTGTTAGGCGCTGAACCTATGCCTATGGTATGAAGCCGACTATCAAGCAGCTGCTGCTCGATGTAATTCATTAATTCCGCTTCATTACTGACGGCACCATCGGTAATAAACACCACTTGTCTTAGCCAAGGTTTTTGGCTTTCAATACCCAGTGCTTTTTCTAGTGGTGGTCTCATGTTGGTGCCACCACCGGCGTTAAGGGCATTAACCCAGTCTAAAGCATAGGCTTTATTGTGATTAGTGGCATCAAGAGAATATTCCGACATCGCGTGGGTATCTGAACTAAAGGCAATAACATTGAATTTATCGTTGTGATTGAGCTGGTTAATGGCGTAACTCAGTGCCTTTTTCGCCTGTTTAATTGAGCTGCCACCCATCGATCCAGAAACATCAATAATGTAAATCATCTCCTGTGCGATATTAGTTTTTGGTTGTTGGCTCGGTGGTACTAGCATTAGCAAGCCGTATTGATAGTTTTTATCTTCCTCAGTAAACCAAAGCATTTGCGGCTGCTCGCTAACAGGTAAACGCCAGTTCAGCTCAAAATCACGGTCCATCGCAATATTGCGTTCAGACAGTCGAATGTCACTGCGTGTTTGACCATAATTTTTCTCTATTTTGTGATAGCGACTAGCAACCATCGCTAGAGGTGTTTGATGATGTAACACAACATTAATGTTTGCTTGTTGCCACGGCGCAGAATCGGCTTGTACAGGGGTTAAGTGCTCGTTGTCGGTAACCGACTGGCGATAACGATGACGAGCTTGGCTGAGTTGAATGTCAGTTGATCGGCCATGCTGACGCTCAGTTAGTGTTTGTTGAAAATCGTCAATTTCTAGGCCCGACTGAACAAACAATAATTCCCTACCAAGCTTTTGGGCAAGGTCAGTTCTGGGAATAAACCTTGGCGTTATTGTCAAAGGTATACGCAGCGAAAACTCGCCTTGCTGATAGTGAACCAATTGCTGAAAGCTAATCTCAACACTGATACTCTGCTTAGGGCCGATATTAGCAACTTTGGTGGTAAACAAATTGGGCCGTTGTTGACTAACTAAACTCGCTTTTTTTCCCTGTCGCTTAGCTTGTTGGTAAACTTTTTTGGCTTTTTGTTTTTCCTCTATTTTACCAACCACGACCCGATCGCCAATTTTCATCAACATGCTGTCAACTGCGGCGCCATTAGCTAAAGGATAAATGTAAACAGCTTCAACCCAGTCGTCACTTTGGTTGTGAAATGTTTGCGTTAAGGTTGTTCTTGCCAACATGCCCTTAATTTCAACGTTATAGTCACTGTTCTGGGCTAGAGATACCTGATATCCATCTGAGTGTTTGATAAATAAAGTACCACTGGTGATGTCTTGATACGGGATTTCGGTCAGGTGCTGCTGGCTGGCTTTTGTATTGGCACTTAGTACCAAGGCAATACCCGCCAGTGTTAGGTAAATAAAATTCAAGTAAGGTTTGTTCATTGTCATGGCTCCGTGCTAAGTCACGACAATTATCGTTGAGTAATAAAGACAACTAACGGCGCTAAAAAGGCAAAGCAATGAGCAATTATGGCGAAAAAATAGCAGCCCAATCGCTCATATTCACTTGCTCACATTAGTTTGTTCATATTAGCTTTCACGAACCAAACACAATCTTAAAGGTGATTTAATTTTACAAAGGAGAGAGGTGAATATTAATGATTGTGAAATCGCGACCAGGTTAATAAACACTCGCGAAAATCTTCTAGGCCACAGCTCGCTTGCTCAGTATTGTCATAATCAAAGCCGTCGGCGGCTAAATGCTCTGGCATCATACCATTGAGGGTTGATTGACCGTCTTCGACACTGGCATTGGTTTGAATAACCACTTCATCGCGATAAACCGTTATCGCGTATTCTTGACCAGCAATGGTTTGCTCTTGACCGGATTTGTCCGCTTGCTCAATGGCATTTAACACTCGAGTGAGCTTAGCTTGGTCATTAGCTAACTCCACCTCTAGCCAAGCGCCAATCACTTGGTGCTCTAAAGAAAACTTTGCCCGCACAGCGCCGGTGGTGGCATCGTAAATATATTCGTATTCCATTTAAACCCTAGTTATCTGTTTAGGTGGGTAATTGGCTATAGCATATAACTGCTTACTATTCATACTAGGCTAACCTAATTACCAGTATTGCTGTATAATGACGTTAATGTCAGAGATAAGATCAAAATAATTTATTTGATACTGTTTAGTGTAGCAAAAAAATAACAACAACATTCAATTGGCATCACTACCAAGTCATCACCCTTGTAGAAATAAGACGGTTGCTAATGTTATCGAATCACCTATTTTTGTTATTGTGCTTAGTATGTGCACTGGCTTTACCTGTTAAAGCCGAAACCGTTAAGGTCGCGGTATATCTTGAACCTCCATTTGCCGAAATAAAAGGTGACACCTTTGTCGGCGACAATGTTGAACTGGCAAAACTATTTGCCGACGGCATAGGTGCCGATGTTCGCTTTTTACAGTGTCCATTTGCCCGCTGTATGTCGATGGTAAAATCAGGTCAAGCCGATATGATCTTTGGTATTAAGCGCACTGCCGCGCGTGAAAAAGACTATGCGTTTTTGAGCCAAGCCTATCGTATTCAGCACTATCCACTGCATTTTTATACCTTAAAGTCACGCCAACTCGATATTAACAACTATCGAGATTTGCAAGACTTAACCATAGGCGTACTGCGCGGTGGCTTGTACTACGATCAATTTGATCAGGACAAAAGTCTCAATAAAATCGCGGTAACCTCTCGAACTCAGCTGATTGATATGTTGCTCAAAGGCCGTATTGACACATTTCTTGAGCGTGAAGAGTCTGTGATTCCACTGATCAGCGATTTAGATCAACAGGCCAATATTACCCCTGCTAAATATAACTATGATCAATTAGTAGAAGTTCATGTCGCTTTATCAAAGCGCAGCTTTATCTACCAATACAAAGATTTGCTCTCAAGTAATCTCAATAATTACCTAGCAAATGGCGATATTGAAAAGATCATTTCACACCACGTAGCCGGTAACCATAACGCGACAATTTTGGCTCGCTAATTTTGGCAACTTAATTGCCCCAGAACACATTGAACTAAAAAGTCTATCAGCGGTCTTTATTATACCGATAATAACAAGGACCGCTGCTTGAAAAACAAAGACTTATCCATAGCGATTGTTCTATCGGTTATTGTTCACTTGCTCATTTTTGGCTCATTAACTGAGTTATCACCATCGTCCCCAAAGACCAATAAAATCAGTACTGATTCCAAGCAGCTACAGCAAAAAGCAGAAATAAAAAGCTACCTATACCGCAAGCCTATTAAGTCGGCTAAACCTAAGGTTGTAATAACGCCAACCCAAAATACCTCCTCCAAATCAAGAGCCAAAGAAGTTGTAACAAAAGCGGCTAAAGCGTTAAAAGCGCCTGAACAGGCGACAACGAAAGAAAGCCCCAAAAGCCAAGAAGCTGCGGCTGAACCAAGTAAAGTTGATAAAATACCCGCTGTAACACGCAGTGTCGTACCTAGCACACAAAGCTACAAAAATAATGTTGCCAAGCCCAAACAATCGCCGACCAGCTCACTACAGCAGTTAGAACAATTAAGAAAATCTATTGATGCCGCGAATATAAATAAAGATCTCGAACAACGCTTCGCCACCAGATCTCATTCGATGATGCATCTACCACTGGCGCCCGTGCCTAAATCTAATATTGTTCAATCAAGGGAGCAAAAACGACAGGCTAACACCACAGATTACGGCAGTGATATTAAAATAATTAAAGGTGATAATGGCTTTTGTAGCAAAGAACAAAAGCTCGATATTGGTGGTTCACAAAGTATTACGACTGTGCAGCACTTTAAGTGCGGTGAGAGTAAAGATGAAAAGTACTTTCACGAACATATGGCCAAGCACATGGCTAGGTACCTTCCCAAAAAGCATTCTACAAAGAATGCTCAGTAGTACCCAGCCACAGTGATAATGCTAAACTACTTTACCGGCACCAGCTTAACGATGCGATGTGATTTTTGGCCTTTGTCATTTAGCGCAATATACAAATAACCATCAGGCCCGCTAGCAACATCGCGAATACGCCCTTCGCCTTTTAAGATAATTTCGTCTTCAACCACTTCTGAACCTGAGGTTTTTAACCTGTGCAGTTCTTGCATCCCCAAACTCGCGGCAAATAACTGATTATTCCACGCGGGAAATTTGTCTCCCTGATAAAAGTTAATACCGGCAACAGCAATAGAAGGTGTCCAATAGTGCTTAGGTGACTCCATCCCTGCCATTTCTGTATGCATGGTCAAAGGTGAACCATCGTAGTTCATACCATAACTAACTTTCGGCCAGCCGTAATTCAAGCCTTTGCTGATAACATTTATTTCATCGCCACCTCTAGGCCCGTGTTCACTCGACCAGAGTTCTTTGGTGACAGGGTTTATTGCCATGCCTTGTGGGTTTCGGTTGCCATAAGTCCAAATGGTTTCAACAGCGTCAGCTTGTTTGACAAACGGATTGTCTTTAGGCACTTGACCATTTTTGTGAATTCGATGAATTTTGCCGCCTTGCCACTCAAGTGACTGGGCTCGTTCGCGATGAGCTTCATCGCCGTATGAAAAATACAAATAATCACCAGCAAAGGCAAAGCGAGAGCCAAAGTGTCGACCGCGATTAATGTGCTTGTCTTGAGGTGGTTGATACAGCACTTGATGTTGCTGCCATTGACCGTTTTTAATTTTACCTCGGGCAACAGCTAATGCGCCAGCAGTGCCGTTTTCACTGTATGAATACGACAAGTAAATCCAACCGTTTTTGTCATAATCGGGATCTACGGCAACGTCAAGCATACCACCTTGCCCCTGTTGCCAAACCTTAGGCGTATTGGCAATAACCGTTTGCTTATCCCCCTGCACTAGCACTAAATTACCTGAACGCTCGGTAAACAGTAAATCGCCGCTGGGCAAGAAATCAAACGCCCAGATAATTTGTTGCGAATTGGCAACCGTTTGCATTGAAAAATCGTGATGCTTGCTGCTAAACCTGTCATTGCCCTTATTACTTTTGCTCTTATTGCTCTTGGTCGCGGCCTGTTGTTTGAGATAACGAGATTCTCGAATTAATACCACCAAAGTGCGAATTTCTTGATCGGATAACTTACCACCCATGGCCGGCATCGCGGTATTAGCTAAACCGTGTTTAATGGCATTGGCAAGGGCTTTGTCAGTGCCGTCCGTTACCCATTCATCATCGAGTAAAGAGCCCGCCATGCCTCCTTGCAATTTATCACCATGACACGATGCACAATTTTCTTGAAAAAGAGACTTAACATCACCTTTGCCCAGCAGTCGATTAGCGCTCGCTTCACTAGACATAAACAAGCTAGTCATTGAAAGCGTTGCTACAGCAAACGTCAGTACGGCCGCGCGACCGACAACACTGGCATAATATCCATTTCTAGGTTTAGTCTTGATGCCTTTATTGACACTATTTTGGTGGCAAATAGTCATTGATTTATTCTCCCCAAACTATCGCGTTTACATTGGCCGCGATTCATTATTATTATCTGATGATAGTCACGTCACTTTAGTATACGTACTCAGTCGAGCTCTCGGGTAAAAATATCGATGAATGGTAAAAAAGCTTAGGCCAAAGCCAAACATTTATAAAATTGAAGCGTATACAATAACAACAAAAATAACTATTCAAACTCTGTCTCTTTAACCAAGTAAATTGGCGAGTACAAAATCAAGCAAACAGCAAACAGCGAATAACAATAAAATGACAAAACCAAGAAGAGCAAATGGGCGTTTTCATTACCTGACACTATTACCGACAATCGCCGTAGCAAGCTTGCCATTAATGGCACAAGAGCAAGCGTTAGCGCAAGAGCAAACGCTTGCTGTAGCTAATCAAGCAACTATCTCAGCGAACAAGCAAGCCAACAATACTACCAATGAAGGCTTAACCGAAATTATTGTCACTACCGCCAACCGCGCGCAAGTCCTTCACAGCCAATTAATTGGTAATACCGACTACCTCAATGAAGCCGTCATTGAAACAACCAATGCCGAACACTTAAATCAGCTCTTGGCCTCAAGCGCAGGCACTTGGCTCAGTCGTGGTAATGGTCAGGAATCATTATTGTCAATTCGTTCACCCGTACTCACGGGCCCCGGGTCATGTGCAGAGTTTTTAACGTTGCAAGATGGCATTGCCCTGCGCGCCAGTGGTTTTTGCAACGTCAATCAACTATTCGACAGCCACTTTGAACAGGCAAGTAGTGTCGAAGTTGTCAAAGGGGTTAATAGTGCCCACTACGGTAGCAATGCGATTCACGGCGTAATCAGCATCAATAGCCCGACTTATCAAGCCGGAAAACGGGTCGCATTAGAATACGGCGCCAACGATTACCGCAGAGTGAAAGCGCTTTTTTCAAGTGACAACAACGGAGAAAATCAAGACGATGCCTTTAATCTCGCACTCACCGCCAGTAAAAGTGGCGGTTTTCAAGATTCCTCAGGATATGAACAGCAAAAGCTATCTGCCAACTATCTGCATCACATTAACGACTGGCAAATCGATCACAAATTTACCCTGAGCCATCTAAACCAGCAGACCGCAGGTTTTCTTCAACAAGGCGAAAACAGCTATCGAAATCGTCAGTTACTACGAATCAACGAGTTTCCAGACGCGTACCGAAATGCCTTTTCAGCTCGCTACCTGAGTAGAATCAGTTTACAAACAGAAAACAGTCAGTGGCAAATAACGCCTTATTTGCGCAGCAATCACATGGACTTTTTATTGCACTTTTTACCGGGTACGCCAGTTGAAGAAAATGGTCACGACAGCATCGGCCTTCAAGTTCAGTACCAACGAGACCTGAATGAGCAGCTGACCTGGCGCAGCGGCGTCGACCTAGAAGCGACAGACGGCTATTTGCGACAGTTTCAGGCCGAGCCAACCCAAACTGGTTCTGCATTTCTCAATGCAGTATTGCCGCAAGGTCAACAATACGACTACGATATTCAAAGTGAAAATGCGGCGTTTTACAGCAGCGTAGACTGGCAACCAAATGATAAATGGCGAACCAATATTGCGTTGAGGTTTGATACCATTTCCTACGATTACGATAATCATTTACTCGACGGTAATACCCGCGACGACGGCACTGAGTGTGGCTTTGGCGGCTGCCGCTACACCCGACCTGCCGATCGCCAAGACAACTTCAACGATTGGTCGTATAGCCTAGGTGTGAGTTATCAAGTGGCATCGTCGAGCTTATTGTACTTGAGTTTAGACAAGGGCTTTCGGGCACCTCATACTTCAGAGTTATATCGTCTGCAAAACGGTCAGCAAATTGCTGATATTGACGGTGTAAACGCAAAACAAGCTGAGCTCGGTTACCGTTTAACTCAGCACAATATATTTATTGAAGCCAACACTTTTTACCTGATAAAAACAGACGGTATTTTACAAACCAGCGATCGCGAATATATCAATGGTTTAGATACGACTCACAAAGGCGTTGAACTCAGTGCAAATTGGCAGTTCAATGACCAATGGCAGTGGCTGACAAACGCCAGCTGGACCGAACACAAATACGATAACAACCCCGTTAACGGCAATACAAGCACCGGCGGTGATAATGTGACTTTACTCGAAGGGAACTTCGTCGACACAGCACCAAAATTAATCGCCTCAACCAGCCTTAACTGGCAACCGAATGAACAATTAAGCGTCAATATTCAGTGGCAGTATTTAGACGATTACTTCCTCAATCCGCAAAATACCGAGCGCTATTCAGGTCACGATCTCACCCACCTGCGCTTGCATTATAAAATAAGTAAGCAATGGAAACTCAGTTTAAGAGTTAACAACTTATTTGACCAACGCTATGCTGAGCGCGCTGACTTTGCTTTTGGCAACCACAGATACTTTGTCGGTTTACCGCGCAATAGCTATATAGAGGCTAGTTACCAATTTTAGTCGTCGTTGATTATAACGATTAATTCGGTAACATTAACTTCGACACTCAGGTGGATTTTTCACCTGAGTGTTTTTAATTTTACTCATTCTTAACGTATTTTCGAGCACTATTTTGACCACTATTTTTAGCATTGCTGTAGACTTCTTATCCATCCAGAATACCTTAATCACCATTCCCCTCGGCAGTGGCTATCAGCTGTCATGGATTGAAGCGGTAGCGACAATGTTTGGTTTACTGTGTATTTGGTATGCCAGTCAAGCCAAGCTGATTAACTTTTTCTTTGGCATTGTTAACGTTAGTCTGTTCGCGGTGATTTTTTACCAAATCCAACTTTACGGCTTACTGATGCTACAGGTGTTTTTTTTATTGGCTAATATCTATGGCTGGTATGCCTGGCAGGCCAAAAACGATTGTGATGAAACCCTTGAAATACGTTGGCTGACTAGGGAAAAGTGCTTTATTGCTATCGCGTTTACCGCACTCGCTGTCGCGGCCTTAACCTACGCAATAGATCCTGTTTTTCAAGCACTGACCAATGCTGTTATCAGCTTACTCAACGGCCTTGGTATTGAGCAAGCAGCTGTCACTGTTGAGCCCGACGTTTACCCGTTTTGGGATGCATCAATAACAATAATGTCGGTCGTGGCACAAATTCTGATGACGCGAAAATACGTCGAAAACTGGCTACTATGGATGGTCGTCAATGTTATCAGTGTTGGTGTTTATATCGCACAAGGGGTGTATGTGTTAGCACTCGAATACACCTTAGTATTTTTTATCGCTGCCAACGGTTTTAGGCATTGGCAGCGACAAGCGAAGAGTATTCAAGCTCCAACCAGTAAATAGCCGGTCAAGTGGCACTTAGGTGACGCTTGGTTTTATTGGTTGCCGGTGCATTGGCGGGATCATCAGGCCAAAAGTGCTTTGGATATCTGCCCTTCATGTCCTTTTGCACCTCTTTATAACTGCCCTGCCAAAAGCTCAGTAAATCTTGTGTTACTTGAATGGGTCGCTTTGCCGGTGACAATAAGTGCAAAGTTAACGGTATCGTCGACCCACTACCGTAATTGCCACCTATCGATGGATGCTGTTGTTCGCCGTAGAGCTCTTGCATGGGCAATGCAATAGTGGGCGACAGCTCCTCGCTGTATTGAATCTTGTGCTTTCGTCCGGTAGGACTGAGATAAAACTCGGGTGCCAATTGCGCAAGTTGTTGCTGTTGTTGATAGCTTAACAAGGTCAACAATAACTCGGCAAAATTCAACTGTAACAACTCAGCTTTTTTAACAATATTACCGACAAAAGGGCTGAGCCATTGTTCGAGTTCAGCCAATAAATCTTGCTCAGTCACACTTGGAAAGTCAACCGATGACTGATGTGAATTAAGCCAGCGCCAGCGCGCTAGTAGCGCCATTGTTGACTCGTTAAAGCCTAGCCAGCTGATGCCGTTTGCTCTAACTTGCTGACACCAGAGCTGACTCACTAATTCGCTGTCGAGTTGATGCTGCGCATTTTGCTCGCTAAGCACAATACTGCCCAAACGATCTTGCACAACAGCAACGATTTTTTGCTGTTGTGCTTGATAAGCAACACAATCAACAAGTTCAGGTTCAATCACTTGCCATTGGCTTAGTAGGTTAATATCTACTTTGGCAGCTAAGGCTATGGTTAACTTATTTTGTTGTTGGCTTTGTCGGTGCTGGTTTTGTTGGTAATAGATTTGTGCAACCGCCAACCACGGCTCACTGGCAAGTACATCATCAGTGTTTAACGCTAAGCCTTTACCTTGCGTTGATAAAAAGTGGCTATCACCTAAACGCTCTGTACGTCTATTTTTTGAAAGTCTCTCTGGGTAAGCGAGTACCAACAAACAACCTGTCAGCTCAAACGGTAAGTCTAGCTCGCGGTTAAAGCGAACATTGGCACCAAGCCCTGCTTGACTCGCCAGTTGCTGTGCTTGGCGCAAAATACGCTCAGCGAGATGGCCAAAGGTATTTTTACGATGGATTAAATCGTGTAAGCGATGCTCTATATTACAATCACTGCGCGCTTGCTGCTGGCGATAAATATCTCGCTCTTCCAACAAAGCGGCGACTAAACAAGCGAGCAAAGGCAACTTAGTATTTTGCAGGTCTTTGCCATTAACTCCTGCATGATCTCCTGCATTCTCTCGCTCAGCCACAACTTTACTGCGATGGATCATCAAGGCAAAGCGAGGATGACATGATAAATTCGCACTCAATTGACCAAGTTCAGTCAGTTTTCCGCGCTGTTCAGTAATGCCAAGTGTTGCTAGTGCTCGCCAAGCTTGCTGCTCATCTTTCACGGCTGGCAGTGCCAGTAGTGGTAAATCTTTTAATTGATTAACGCCCCAGCGCGCTGCTTCAATCAACACGGGCAATAAGTCAGTGCGTTTGATATCAATCTCGCTTTGTTGTTGCCGGCGCTCAAAATCTTCACTACTGTATAACCGAAGACAACGCCCCGGCGCTAATCGCCCCGCTCGTCCGGCACGTTGAATTGCTGACGCCTTTGCTATCGCTTGTTGGCTCAATCGATTGGTTAAGGTTGCGGGTTCAAAAATCGCGACTTTTTCAAGACCGGCATCAATAACTAGATCAATACCTTCAATGGTTAAGCTGGTTTCGGCAATATTAGTTGCCAATACTAACTTTTGTCCCCCCCGTTCGGCGGGCGCAATTGCCGCTTGTTGCGCCGCTAACGCTAACTCACCATACAAAGGACACAACAACCAATGGGCAGGTAGCTGGTCTTCAAGTTGATTGGCTAGCCACTGAATATCATAACTGCCGGGTAAAAATACGAGAATCGAGCCGGTGTGCTCAGCTAGTTGATTTTTAATCACGTTTAACGCGTGTTGACGCCAATCAAGGCTTGAGGGCGGAGGCAAATAACTCAACTCAACTGGAAAACTGCGACCTTCAGATTGAAGTATTTTAGCTTCTGGCAATTGTTCAGCGAGTGTTTGATTGTCTAGCGTTGCCGACATCAAGAGTATGGTTAAATCATCGCGCAGACCTTGTTGAATATCACGAGCAATAGCAAAAGCGAGATCTGCGTGTACTGAACGTTCGTGAAATTCATCGAAAATCACCAAACTACAGGCTGAAAGTTCAGGGTCTTGTTGCATCAATTGCACCAAAATCCCTTCGGTGATAACTTCTAATCGCGTTTTTCTACTGACTTTATGTTCCTGTCTAAGCCGGTAACCAACGGTTTCTCCTACTTGTTCACCAAGTTGGCTAGCGAGGTAAATGGCAATATTTTTTGCCGCCAGCCGCCTTGGCTGTAACAAGTAAATCTTTTGCTCTTGATACTGAGGTAGATCGACCAGCCACAGAGGTAAACGGGTTGATTTACCGGCGCCCGGCGGTGCAGATAAAATTATTGTATTGTGTTGACTAGTGGCTGTCAGTGAGTTGAGTAAATCAGCTTTAATGGCTTCTATCGGCAAAGGTGTCGACATTTAGGATTACGCGTTTACGTGATAATTGCGCTAGTGTAACAAAACTATCACCAGTTCTCAGCTTAAGGGGCTTTCTTGCTTGAGACTTTCTAGCGCCCAAGGCTTTCTATCGCTCAGGGCTGTTGCACTAAAGCGATACTTGTTCGCTAAACGCTAAGGCAGAACTAGTCAGTGGCTGACCACTGACTTGGTGTAAGCACGCGTGACACTCAGCTAAAATAGATAAGGCAATGCTTTCCGGTAAACTGCCACCGAGATCTAAGCCGACGGGGCCTGACAATTGTTTGGCAAGGCGGCTTTGAGCCAAATTCGCTTTGGTTAATACTTCAACTCTGCGATGCATGGGGCCCAACAAGCCGACATAAGCCAAATGTTGGCTTTTCGACAATGCTGACATCACCTCAACGTCAAGGGAAACACTATGACTCATGACCATTGCCGCGTTCACTTGTCGTTGGGTAATATACGCCACAAGCTGTTCGGCAGGCATGCGTAATAAGTGATCAACATTAGCGAAAAACTCTACTCTGGCATTAGCGGGTCTAGGATCCCAAACACTGACTTGCCAGCCCAGTTGCTTCGCTATATTTGCCAGTGGTCTGGCATCAATACCACCACCACAAATCAAAAAGTGCGGTGGGGCTTGCACCGGAGTACATAAGAACAGCTCGCTACTGCTTTGAAATAGCTGACTTTTCGTTAATTTTTTCTGCTCACTAGTTGCCTGTGCAGCGCTAATAAAAGCATTGTTCGGGTTATCCGACAAACTTAAATCGGTTCGGTAATAGCCAGCCTGGTGAGCACTTAGTGCGTTCAGCATAAGGTCGAGTTCAAGGTAGTGATTTTCTGCTGTGATTGGTTGCAAGACAATATCAACGACACCACCACAGCCGATACCCAATTGGAAAGAAATATCGTCTTCATCGTTTCCGTCGTAACACAAGATTGTTGATTGACCCGTTTGCATCACTTTGCGCGCATGACGCTGAATATTTGACTCTAAGCAACCACCACTGAGCAAACCAAACTGTCGGCCATCACCGGCGAACAACATCATAGCGCCTGCTTTGCGATAACTTGAGCCTTTGGTTTTGTATACGGTACCTAAGACCCATTCTGTTTTATCGCGATCGACAGACCAGGCGTTTAACAAATCATTTAATTGGTTCGACATAGTTAATTAAAAATCGTTAGTTAAAATTCGTTGCGAAGACATAGTTGACTGATACCATTTAGTTAGCACACATTAGCGACTAAACGAATTCATTCAAGTAACCCCATGACTAACACAAGCAAACGTTTATTTCTTGCCTTAGACATCAGCGAACAAGACAAGGCTCGTATCGCAACATGGCGTAAACAGTCAGCAAACTTTGCTTATCGGCCAATAACTGCCAGTAACTTTCATATAACTTTAGCATTTTTAGGCGGACTCGACAGCAAATGTCAGCAAGGTCTAATCTCAGCTTGTCAGCAATTGGTCGCAAGTCACTCTTTATTATCTAAGCAAAATCTAGTTTTGAACGAGCTCGGTCACTTTAAAAAGCCGAAAGTACTTTACTTGAGTTTGGCCGAGACGCCACAGTGGTTGTCATACATGGTTGAGACTATTCGTGGTATGGCACATAATCTAGATATTGCGCTTGAGCAACGAGCTTATCTTCCGCATTTGAGTTTGTATCGCAAAGCTTTAGCGCAGCAGGCTCAAGCAAACATAGCCATTACTGTATCTAGTTTTAGCTTGTATCACTCATACAGCACCGAAAACGGTGTTTGCTATCAGCCGATTGAAACTTGGCCTTTGTTTGCACAACAGCAATAACGGGCAACAGCCGCTAAGTGAACAAAAGATAAAATTTAGTGCGATAAACGTACTAAAAAACTCGTTAAAAAACTTGTGTTATTTTTTATACCTGCTTACTTTGCAAACAGGATAAAGCTTGCTATTACTAAGCTCCCGATTTTTACACAGTATAAAATGAGGATTGTGCCATGGTTACAAGTGAGGAAAAACAGTATCGAATACGAAGAGATAACAATATCTTAGAAGTTGATTTATCAGGATTTTTTAGCGGTGAAGTCGCCGATGATTATCAACATGCTGTGCACGGACACGTTGAAGAGCTCAAAGACAATCCATGGGCATCGCTGATTGTCTTTCAAGGTGACTACATTTTATCTCCAGAAAGTGAACAACAGCTTACCGAACTTACCCAGTACCGCGTCAAAAATAATATGGTGGCAATCGCTACGGTATTTATCAATAACAAGCACGCCGATATTCAACAAATGCAGCTGACCCGAATTTATCAAAGCTGCCGTGTTAATTTTCATATGTTTAGTAGTATCGACATGGCAAAACGCTGGTTGAATAGTTTTCTCGACGCAAAAAATCAAAAAGCGGGCTAAGCGTGTTTCTTCTGCTCCTCTAACGCACCTAGCAAACTCAGTAATAGATACTAAACAGGCGGCCAAAGGGCCGCCTGTTGCTTTCATAAATTGGTATTGCCAATCAGTCGTTGATCATACGCGCAATCGTTGCAACACCTTGGCAGGTTGCGCCAGCAGCCCATAAACTATTGCCACTCGCGTTGTATATTGATGCTAAATCCATGTGAAGCCAATGTTCGGGTTGGCTAACAAAGCGCGATAAAAAGCCGGCAGCATTGCTAGCTCCGCCGGCACCACCACCTTTAAGAGTTCGGCTGTTTGCTGTATCGGCAAAGTTAGATGGACAATTGTCTTGATGCCAGCTTTCTAGCGGTAATTGCCACACTGGCTCACACTCAATATTGGCGGCAACTTTGGCGCGCTCGGCTATTTCTTGCTCTAGACTAAACAAAGCGGTGTAATCACCACCAGTTGCCATCACTGCGGCTCCTGTTAAGGTTGCAGCGTCAATAATTGTTGTAGCGCCAGTTTCACTGGCCGCCATCAAGCCATCGGCAAGCACTAAACGCCCTTCTGCATCGGTATTAGCAACTTCAACCGTTAGGCCATTTTTATAGGTAATCACATCGCCTAACTTATAGGCGTTGTTGCTAATCATATTTTCTGCGCAACACAAAAATAGTTTAACACGCTTGTTTAAGCCTTGTTTAATTGCCAACGCCAGAGCACCTGAGACAACCGCAGCGCCGCCCATATCACACTTCATATCGAACATGCCGGCACTAGTTTTAATACTGTAACCTCCGCTGTCAAAAGTGATGCCTTTGCCCACCAAGCAAGCGGCAACCTCAGCGTCACTATCTCCGGTGGGGTTGTAATCCAACACTAATAAACAAGGTGGATGAACACTGCCCTTACCAACGTTATAGATTCCCATCCAGCCTTGTTCTACCAGATCTTCGCCACTGATAAGTTCACTGGTAACGGCTTGTGGTGCCAAGGCAGCAATATAGTCTTTAGCAAGTTGCGCAAGCTGGGTTGGATAAAGCTCTGCAGGTGTTTGGTTAGTTAAATCACGGCTCCAAGCGTAAACAACGAGTTTATCAGTTAAACGGGTAACTAAATTGCTATCGCCGGTAAAGCCAACGTTGGTCAACTTACCTACGCACGTAAAGCCCATGGCAAACGCCCATTGCTCGTTCTCAGCCCAGTTATCGCCAGTCAACTGGGCTTGAGCGACACCCATTTTTTCAATTTTTCTCGCCGCTTTCTGAATAGTTCTAAGCGGGAGTTTATCGCCCTCTTTCAAGCAAATATGAAGGTCGTCATTAACAATTTGAACAGTATTATGCTGTTGCCAATTACTAGTGATTGTGCCTTGTTTAAGAAAAATATTAACGGCTGTTGTCATGGTAAGTCCTAAATTTTTGCTGCTTTAACGCTTACAGTAATCATCGCGCTAAAGCAGTGCTTATGGAATATTGCTAGCAAGCTTAGTGGCCCAATGGCACTCAGTCAAAAGTAAGCGAGCTACAACTTGATATAATTAACGAATATAATGGTCTAAATGTTCAGTGCAAAATACGGTTATGCCAGCAAAAGAGCAGACCCTGTCCAAAGTACTCCTGCCAAACCCGCCGCAAACGTTGCAGGCACGATTTGCGACTTAACGTGATCCATCAAGTCACAACCTGTGGTCATGGCACTTAAAATAGTAGTATCTGAGATTGGCGAGCACTGATCACCATAAACACTGCCATTGAGCACAGTGGCAAAGCAAATCATCATAAATACCTCAGGGTTTGCGAGCTCTTGTGCCCCCGCTACCGCCCAAGCCAATGGCATAGCAAGGGGAAAAGCGATGGCATAAGTGCCCCAGCTGGTGCCGGTTGAAAAAGCGATCACCATAGTGATTAGCTGTAAAATAACCGGTAATAGCCAAAACGGTAACTGCTGACCAAGCTTTGACACCAAATACAAACCACCACCTATTTCTTTACTAATACTGCCAATAATCACTGCTAGCATTAAGATCACCGACGCTACAACAACACCTTTTAAGCCATTGCCAAATCCGTCGATGACATTATTCAGTGACATACCTTTAACTAGCGCAATCGACGCCGCCAATAATAACGCAACGCCAAAGGCCCAGTTAACTTTTGGGGAACCCAAAAAAATAAACGTAAAAATAGCAATGGCAATCAAGCTAACCAAAGGCACAATAAATTCAAGCATATGAGGTCGATAGCCAGCAGGAACGTCAGCCCCTTCGAGCTCTTTGGCGCTCAGCGGCTTAGCATCGGGGGCATCGAGTTGACCAGTTTGTTCAACTCGGAGTTTGGCGGCGTTAATTCTTTTACCGGCAAATTTGGTCACGTTTAAACTGACCAGTAATGTTCCTAGCACCGCTAAAATACCGTAGAAGCTAAAAGGAATACTGCTAAAGAAAAACTTAATTCGATCCGTTTCTGTTGCTAAAAATGCGACACCCGGGACAAAAATAAGTGCTTGAACATAGGCTGGCCAAGCATTGAACGCCAACACAGAGGCAATCGGCGAAGCCGTTGAGTCAACGATATAACTCATTTCTTCATGACTCACTTTCGCCTTATCTGCCAATGGTTTAACTGTCGTACCAACAAGCACTGTGCTCATAGTACCACCCTGAAAAAATAACACGCCCATCAGCCATGAAACCAATTTTGCTGAACGCGGCCCCCGGACAAAATTATCTGTCATATAGTGAGCAAACGCTTGAGCGGCACCGGTTTTCGACCAAATTCCCAACAAGCCGCCCAACAACCACAAGTAAAGTAATAACAGCGCTGCGGTACCTTCTTTGGCAAGGTTAGGAATAATCACTTTGTCGGTTAAATCATAGCTACCAAGCATCAACGCGCCGATAACAATTCCGCTAAACAGCGAAGTGAGTGGTTCACGCGTTAAAAGACACAGAGCAATGGTAAGAAAAGCGGGCAATAATGACCACAAACCAAAATGAAATGCTGGCTTTAATAAAGATATTTGCCCTTGCTCATTCTCGACCCACTGCTCGGTTATTTTGGGTTCGGAATTGACTTGGCTGAGGTTCGCTTGATTAAGCGGTGAGTCCCGATACTGGACAATATTGTCGATAATACGGGTTTTATCTCGATAGGTGTAGGCCAATTGCCCCGATTCAGTGGTGTAAATATCGTAAATATAGGCTTGTTCAAGCCACACTTTGTCGACATAAAAATTAACGTATAGTGCCGACAATAAGCTCAGCACTAAGACAACTAACGCAACACTATTATAATTTTTTTTCATGCTCGCCGCCTAGATTGTAAAACACATTTAATATAACCTAATTTGAGGTTAGTACATTTCAAAAATTATTCTTCAATTTCAAACAACTAGTAGCGAAATCTATACACTTAGGAATATCTCAATGAACGACAAGGAAATTCTATCAACCGACCGTATGTACCTGCGCGAATTTACCCTCGCTGATGCCGACGCTGTTTTCGAATTTAATAGCGAACCAGAGGTGACTCGATATACTGGTGATGCCGACGCAGTAAAAACACGCCAAGATGCAGAAAAAGTTATTAGCGAAATCTGGCTTAAAGAATATCAACAATACAGTTATGGCCGCTGGGCGATTGTGCTAAAAGAAACTGACCGTGTTATCGGGTTTTGTGGCTTTAAGTATATTGAGTCTTTGGCAATGCCTGATTTAGGTTATCGGCTATTGCCAGATTACTGGGGTGTTGGCTTAGCTACTGAGATAGCGCAAGCAACATTGGCCTATGGTAAACGTGTTATGGCATTAGAAAACGCCTTTGCCGATGTAATGCCAGATAACATTGCATCAAACAAGATTTTGGAAAAGCTCGGTTTTACTTTCAGTCAACAAGTGGTAGAACACGACCAGCTCTATAATCGTTACTTAATTACTTTCTAACGCTCCTCTGACTGGTGCGTTACTTAGGACTTGAATCTGCTTTTTTGTTGTCATGCCAGTGATGTCCGGCAAGTAATAGCAAGCCCGCGAATATACCGAGATTTTTAACAAAATTTTGCGTTTCATGGCTTGCTTCAATGCCAGTAAAATTCCAAAAATCGTGCAGATTGATATTAATCACAATCACTAAAGCAGCGAGTATTAGTGCAACAATAGCGGTATATCTATTGACGATTAACAATATTGCGGCGACGATTTGAACAACACCAGCGGCGACCAAGAAAAACGGAATCATTGCCATACCGTGCTTTTCCATCAAAGCAATATGTAAATCCCAGGTGAGAAATTTCATCACACCAGGAATGAGAAAATAAAGTGCCATCAATATACGGCCGAACGCGAGTGCGTATTTGTCAATTTGCATAGTTAAAATCTAAAAAAGTAAAGAAAAATGAGTATAACAAGTGAACAGTTAAAATACCTGCCTACACCGCAGCTAAAGCGCTTTTTTACGCTTAAAACTCTTTTCGACAACACGCTTTTGATAGCGCATTAAGTCGTGATAAGTTTCAATGGTTACCTGCTCGATATCAGTATTTACGCTCACATCTCTAAGCCATTCAATATTGTATGGACACTTGTCAATCAGCGCTTTAACCGCACAAAGCTGGCTGTCTTGATCGCCTAGATATAAACGAAACAGCGCTTCAGCAAAAACCGTTGGCGTAACGCAGTAAATATCTTGATTTTGATTGACCAAATATTGTTGTTCAAAGCCGGACATCGCCAGTAAACGGTTGGGTTTTGGCAAGTGTATATCTACTTTTTCACCACTCAGCAATTGCCCTCTTTTTTGGACAAAGCCCTGTTTAGTAAAGTAATTAACTAGGTACTGCCTTTGACCAAACGACAGCACGTCGTAGTCATTGCGGACAAACCAGTTGTCATCGTAAATGGTAATCAGTGGCAATTCGGCGACAGCGTATAAATGCTTATCTCGGTTAATTTGTTCTATAGATAACAACACAACATTCCATAAATCGCAGTGAGTAAAGCTATACGCAAGAGAATCGCTCAGCGATCGCCTGCACTTACTACAGCATTTTGCATTTTTATTTGTTGTCGTCTATACCTTGTAATGTTGAAACTGTTCCACATGATACGCCGTTTTAACGCCAGCACGAGGGAATGAATAATGGTAACCCACTTACCAAAAAGAAAACCTGAACACAGGTTTATTCTGCGCATGATGTTATTGAGTGTGTTTTGGATAATTCTCTACATAGCGCTGCATGCAGTTATCGACAGCGATAGTGAATTCGCACAAGTCGACCTCAAACACGCCTATCGAATAACGCCCCAAGGAGAGTTTTTATTGATTGATGTTCAGTCGGTCAAGTGGGTTATGGGCGAAGACGATGCAAAAAATATCCTAGCGCGTTTAGACGAAAGAACTGGCAACATAAGAACCTTAATCTCGCAAGTAAAAATCGATATAGAACGTCTTACTAGTACATTAAAACAAGAAGGAGCAAAGGATAGTAATGCCAACCAAACAATCACAGAAATTAATGCGGCATTGTTTCAAAATAACTGCAACACTGAAAATTCTTGTAATCATTCATCCTGTCTCCAACCATGCTCTGTTTGGGATACCGCATACCAACAAACACTTGCGCTTTCAATAGAGCTAGCACAACTAAAAAATTTCAATGCGAGTAGTCAAATATCAGCTCGTTTAGTTAAAAGTCTCGCCGAACTTCAACAACAAGCAGGCGAACAATACCAAGATATTAAGTATTTAAGAGCCAGTAAAGCAAAATCTTTTTTCTGGTCAAGTCCTATTGGCAGTTCGGTTGAAATCATCTTTTTTGCTATTTTCGGTGTATTAGCCAATCTACTAGTAAACTCTGCGGAATACCTGCGCAATAATAATTTTAAAGCAAGTGAGCGATGGGTTGCCTATAGCAAACTAATTTATGGCCCAATTTTGGCGTGGATTTTGGTCACTGCCATCGCCGTAGGTTGGTTTGACCTCGGCGATTATCAAGTGGGTATTTACAGCTTGCCATTGCTAGCGTTTATCTTCGGTTTCTACTCGCGAAAAACAGTCAGCCTTTTCGACAAACTAGGTAAAAGAATTTTTGGCTCTGCCCAGCAATCAGTCGCACAAGGGCCTGCCGATATTATTGCTCGGCGCAAAGCGTTCCTAGCACAATTCACCCACTCTTTAAAACCGCGAAGTATCACCGAATTAAAGCGTTCTGCTTTTCAGGTGAAAGATGAAATGATCAAAACTATTGTTTTAGAGCAGGAAGCAAAAAAATGAGACTACTAGTTCCCTTAATTTTGGTTGCGATAGCCGCTACTGGCTGTATGCATACCTCAGAAAACACCGAGCAACTTGCTACTCAAGTCGTAGAAACGGCTGAGTCATTGCATAAGCGCCACGATGAAACCATTGACGCCTATATTTTATCGATGGAAGCGGCGCAAGCGGATATTAAAGCGCTAAGTACCATTATACAAAAGGATCAAAGCCAACTTACACAACTAAAAAAGTCGCTGTTATTACTCCGTCGTGATGCGTTAATTAATCAAGCGATCACAGATTACCAAAACAAGGTTCAGGAAAAGGTACTTAGCGGGCTTGACCAACGCATTGAGGATACTTTTTGGCCACCTATTGTCGCTAAACAAAAAATATATAGAGATAAAGCAGATAACCTAAAGAGCCAACTAGTAGAACACCCGTGCGCTAACGCCAAGGAAGCTTGCAATAAAATTTCTTTTGAAAACCACCAAGACTTGAGCAAAAAGTACCGAGACTACAGTGTCGATGCTGAGTACATCTTACATTTGGGGTATGAACAAGAAACACTTATTTGGCAAAACACCATTGAGGAGTACCAGCAGCAACTGGCTATTGTCAAAATCAAAGCCTTAGAAGCCCTCGTTAAACAAGACAATAGCTTTGATATTTCTGTTGACACCTTAAACGCCGAGCTCAATCAAGTTTACAACAATATCGGCGAGACAATTAACACCTTGAAACAGGAAAAAAGCGCCATCAACAGTCAATGGCAAGTCACCAAAGACGCGCTAAATTTACTTGCTCGCGACGTCACCCAGCCAGCAATTTGGCAATTGATACTCAATGGTGCATCAGGACAAACCAAAGCAATTTTAACCAGCTACAGTGAAACTATCAAAGATAAAGTAGGCGGTATTTTTGGCGATACAATTGGTCAAATCAGTGGCGATATATTTAAGCGTTCGATAAACGTTATCGTCGACGATGCGACTAACGAGTTTGACAACGCAGTGTCAGACTCAATAAAACAAGCGACAACAAAACTAGATAAAGAAGTCGACACCTTTAACCAACAACAGATTAATAAGTAATAATTAGGAGCTTGTTATGCCTACCTTTCGTCCCCCCGACATAGACCCTACTCTCACTCAAGAGGCTCAGCAAGTCGTCAATCAAGCTTCTGCTCAAATGGATGCCTGGTTAACAGACTCTTTTGCGCAACTAGAAAGAGAGTTTGAACAAGGCCTTGAAACGCTTAAACAACAGTTAGAAACAGAGAAACAAGCGTTTATCGACGAAGAAAAACGCCGGAGTGAGCAATTATTATCACAACTTCAACAAGTGAAAAGTGCCAGCCAGTACTTAACTCCAATGGATCCCGATCAGGAACAAGTTATTAAACAACTGGCAAATATTACTGAACAAGCCCAGCAAGATTTAATAGCTAAGCAAGAACGTTGGCAAAATTTTGGTAGTAAAGTGGTTAACATTGCCCACGCAGGACTAAAGACCCTGATTAAAGGGGCTCTATAGGAACAATAGGATGTTAAAACGCTATGACGGATTTGCCCGTGGTCGCCCAGAATTTAAAGCGGAAGTAAAACACCTACAACGCATGCTCAGTTTGTTGGGCTATGAGGTAGTCGCTGATGGTTATTTTGGTGAAAGCACTGAGCAAATCATTGAACAACTGCAAGCTGAACACAAATTAGCAAAAACTGGACAAGTTGATTCGGCGACGTGGCAACTCATTGAACAAGAGTTATCAAAGAGGCCAGCAATTCCCCCTACTTCAGCCGCTGCCATGACGCCTGATAATACCAATCAACCTGATTTTGCAAAAAGGTACTTGGCTAATTTTCGCGGTGACCTCGCTTGGATTCACGACCGAGAAGGCCATGCTGGCAAAGCATATTGGCCGGGCGGAGCTTCAGGCGTTACCTTAGATCCGGGCTTTGATCTGGGTCAGCAAGAACTGGATGATATCATTGCTCACTATCAACCATTACTATCGCCACCACAACTTGCTGCATGTAAAGGTTGTCAGGGACTCAAAGGTCGCAAGGCAAAAAAACATCTCAACCAATCCATTGAGCTACTGAATATAAGAATCAGCAAGCAACAAGCGCTGCAAATTTTGCCGGCGGTAATAGAACCGTACTGGATAGCACTGCAAAAAAGGTTCACTAATCTAACTGATACAGATACGCCAGCAAGTGTGCAGACCTCATTGCTATCGTTAGCATTTAACCGCGGTGTTTACAATAAAGCGTTAACTCCCTTAATTGAATTGGTCGCATGCCAGCAATGGCTGGCATGCGCAGATCTAATTAGTAGTATGCAACAAAATCATAAACTAATCGGCATTAGAAAGAGGCGTAGACTAGAAGGAACCCTAATTAGAGCCTCGATTGACGACTAAACGCGAATAAGTCAATTGCGACGTTCCATCTAAGCCAGATAGCATTTGAATAAACAATACAATTGGGTATTCTATGGTGTCTTTTCTGTTGAGCATTTATTTAATTGCGTACTTTTTATTAGCTTTAAAAGCTTCAACTTCAAGCGGTGCATTTTCATAACTGTATTTGCTCATGTCACTTACATGTTGTGTTACAACTTCAGCAAAGCTTGCTCTTTCTATTTGTAAAACGTGCACTAATTCGTGAGCCATTCTGGGACGATCAAGCTCGTAGTCTTTTCGAACATATATTGAATATCCGAACACTTGCGCTTGATTGACGATGTCAGCCCCGATTAAACCGAGCGACTCTCCCATGGCTTTCAGCGCAGGGTTTTCATAGGGATAAGGCACTTCATCAACGTAGATAACTCTAACCTTTTCAGGAGCTTCAATGCCGATTTCTCGAGCCAACATCAAATCTCTTTGGTTCAGAGGTTTGCCTATACTGGCACCTTCTCTTTCTATGCCACCAGCCCACTGAATGTACTGCATCAAAAGTTGCTCGTAAGGCAGATTGGTTTTTTCTGTTGCTTGAACGTGAAAAGACAAAATGCCAGCAATAATTAGTATCTGAATAATATTTTTCATTTTTTCTCCATTTCATAACTGCCTCCTCCATGTGGAGGTGTAATAACGTATTAAGACAAACAAATAATTATTCTTAGCCTCCTACCTCATTGTAATAATTTGGAAAACCTTCACAAAGGCGAGTCATCAAAGATTTATAATCTAAAGCTTTTTCCATTTGTTTCAATGCTACTTCTAGGTCAACCCCAATTTCTTCCCATAGTGTTGAATAGACTTGTTCAAAATCTTTCATGATTGACACAATTCGATCGGCTTCAGCTTTCGATTCATCAGAGATTTCATAGATTCGTTTGCGAGAGTCTCTTGGGTCAGGCAAAGAAATGAAAAAACCATCATCTACACTGGTTTTCAGACGGCTTTCGATTAATTGCCTAGATATACCTATGTGTTTAGACAGCTCAGTTGAAGAAAGAGCTCCTTTAGTATGCAACGCAAGCACTATTGAGATCTTGTTCGCGTGCAAGCTAATACCTAAACGATCAAAAACCTCTACTCCTTGCGCACTAATTAGTTCACTTGATCGAAATAAAATGGCACCGAACTGCGGGCTACGTAACTTAGTCATAATCAACCTCCTCAATAAGAAATATTTTGCGCAAATTTTTTCATAAAATCAAGATTTATTTTAAAATGATCACATACATATTAATTAAATAGAGGGATATATTACGTTTGGGTTAACAACTGGAATTGATCCTACTTGCGAACGTGGCAGAGGCTATTAGCCAATTTTGAGGACAAAGGCATAAATTCTCTAAAAAAATAGGTTGTGTTTTATTGTTTCAACCTACCCTCTTCAACAGGTCAGAAGTAAATGAAGTAAACCTCAATATGAAGAGCAAACTGTCTGATAAATCATCAAACTAAAATTTACATTTCGAGACCTAACAATGAGCTACTTCACTCGAACCTTGCCGCCAATAATTTTGTATGCAGGCGTGCCTCGCACCAAAGTATCTCGAGCAAATTCACTTTCGCAATTGGGGCAAAAGCAGGGCTTAGCAGTGTAATCTTCAACAATCCTCTCTTTAAAACACTTTACTAACGCACCTTTACCACCTTTTTTGTATTTGAACAGTTTTTGTTGGCATTTACTGCAATAAATATTCACGGATTTAGCCGGAGCTTTCTTATTTGGTTTCGCCATAAATTGAGAGCAAACAATTAATTATAATTTGACTATTAGAGCAGCTATGCTTTTTGTTTTTCAAGTGAATATCACGGTATGTAAAGTTTACCGAGACAGTTTCGCTTAACTTTAAACTCAGTATTTTGCTATCAATTGATTGATATTAGTGAAATCAGTTTATAATCTCGTTGAAACTCATTAACAAACTAATAATAACTATGAAAAAAATACTCAGTATTGGCTTACTGACTGCTGTAGCTTTATCAGGCTGTAACAGTATTGAATCAGACAATAGCCAAACGATTAATAGCAAAAGTGATATACAAGCTGCTTACAACACCATTAACGCCAATCAGCTAGCCGAACACGTTAAAGTGCTAGCTTCTGATGAATTTGAAGGTAGAGCTCCTTCAACTAAAGGCGAACAGCTAACACTCGATTATTTAACCAATAATTTAACTAAATTAGGTTTTAAGCCGGGTAATGGCGATAGCTTTTTACAAGCGGTTCCTATGGTTTCTCTCGAGGCGTCACCAGAGATGATCTTAACCATCGGCAGCCAAGCAAAAGGTGATAAAACCTATCAATACGGCAAAGATATGGTAATGGGTTCTAGCCGCATCACTGAGCTATCAGAGTTAAACCATTCTGAGTTAGTTTTTGTCGGCTATGGTATTAATGCCCCAGAATATAATTGGAACGACTATCAAGGTATTGATGTAAAAGGTAAAACAGTCGTTATCCTAGTTAACGATCCCGGTTATGCAAGCCAAGATCCAGCGTTATTTACCGGTAATGCCATGACTTACTACGGTCGTTGGACCTACAAATACGAGGAAGCTAGCCGCCAAGGTGCAGCAGGTGCCATTATTATTCATGAAACCGCACCAGCTTCTTACGGTTGGTCAGTGGTGGCTAACTCTTGGAGTGGTCCGCAATTCGGTTTTGATCGCGACGACTTAAACAAAGATCGCGTCGCCGTTGAAGGTTGGATCAACGCGGAGGTTGCAGCTGAGCTGTTTGACAATGCCGGTCTTAACTTCAAACAAGCTAAAGAAATGGCCGCTAAAGGTAGCTATCACGTTGAAATGGGTGATTTAACCGCTTCTGTCACGGTAAAGAATACCGTTAAAAAGTCAACGTCATATAACTTTATCGCAACCTTACCAGGTCGTACCGTCTCTGATGAACACATCTTATACAGCGCTCATTGGGATCACTTGGGTAAAAATACTGGTTTAGAAGGCGATCAAATATACAACGGAGCAGTCGATAACGCGACGGGAACAGCAGCGCTCATTGAAATTGCAAAAGCGTTTGCGAGCTTACCTGTTAAGCCTGAGCGCTCAATAACCATTATCGCGGTAACCGCTGAAGAACAAGGTTTACTAGGTTCAAAGTACTACGCAGCCAATCCAGTTATTCCTGCGAATAAAACGGTCGCTAACATCAATATGGATGCTTTAGGTGTTAACGGTCGCAGCAGCGATGTTTCAGTCTACGGACTCGGCCAATCAGAACTCGACAATTATCTAACTGTTGCCGTGAAAAAGCAGGGTAGAACAATTGCTGGCGACCCTCGCCCTGCCGCAGGCATTTACTATCGTTCAGATCACTTTGCCTTCGCCAACATTGGCATACCGGCGCTGTACGCCAAAAGTGGTAAAACGCCAGTAGATGAAGCAACTAGATTATTGCGTGAACAGCTGGATCCGAAATTGGCTAAGTGTTACCACAACCTTTGTGACGAATTCACTGAAGAATGGGACCTCTCTGGTGCGGTTGAAGATATTCAAGCTTTCTTTGAAGTCGGTTACGAGCTGTCTTCAGCCAATATCTGGCCGAAATGGAGCGAAAAATCAGAGTTTAGCCGTAAATAAATAACGAGTAATAAACGACAATAACTCGCAATAAAAACGGTATATATATGACGCAGTTTTATATACCGTTTGTGAGTCATACTCGATACCTCACCTGTAATGAGCATTCTTTGATAATTTTTAGTAGTAACAAGCTTCGAATAAATACTGTTCTGTAATAAAAAGTAGAGCTGACGACGACTAACTATATATTGACTACAATACTTTAAAATTAGCCGACTCATAGAAAAACACCACACAAGCCAGCCTTTTCAGCGCATTTCTAAAATAAAAAGTCAGTAATTGGCTTTATTTTTGATGACTTTATGAACGCTACTTAAAAATCGTATCAGATAACAAGTTCAACAAATTTAAGTGCTTAGCCACTCAAAAAACAAAACCCTGAACTATACTCAATACAACTAAGTGTAATTTACAGGTAAAATTAATGAATAAACACGTTTTAGTAATTGCCGATTTTGAAGATAATGACTTACTCTCGCTAGAAAAAGCGCGAGACATTGCCAAAGATATTTCAGCAAGCTTAGAAATCATCAAGTTTATTCAGCACAACAAACACGCTCGAATTTCAGAAACTGAGCACATTAACCAAGCACAAGTATCACTCAACAAGATAGTTGAACAAACCTTCGGGCCTGATCAAACACATGTCGACGCAAAAGTTGTGGTCAGTGATCACATTGATGAATGGGTGGTTAAGCGATGTGACGAGCAGATGCCAAAAGTAGACTTAGTCATAAAGGGTGGTCACCGTACAGAGTCACTTTTTCACATGCCTACCGACTGGAAATTAGTGCGCCACTTACACTGCCCTATTTTGATTGCTAGTCATAACAAGTGGAAAAGCAAAGCCAATATATTGATGACGTTAGACTTGGGACATGATGATGTAAGGCACCAACACCTCAACAATTTGACACTAGACTGGGGAAACACTTGGGCACAAGCAACTCATACCTCTTTGCACGCAGTTTACTGCATTCCCATCGCTAGGCCATTATTAGAGTTAGATATTGTTGATAAACACAATGTTGAACGGAAAAAAGCGCCGGCATTTAAGCAAAAAATGGAAGCGATATTGACCGAACACGACATCACTAATGTCACTAGTCACGTCCATGCCGGCTGTACAAAAAAAGTATTGCCTCATGTCGCCAGTGACTTGCGCGCCGATTTAGTTATTCTCGGCTGCTTTGGTCACGAGGGGCTCAACGGCTTTTTACAAGGTAATACTGCAGAAAAAGTTATGCACCATTTACGCACAGATTGTTTGATTGTAAAGCCAGCTCAAGATATGTAAAAGCTAAAACATAACGACTAATTGCAGTTATAAAATGAAGGTAACGAGTAAAAGAATATACAAAGAAGCATTGGACTAGTTTTTAGTTGTGGCTAGTCCCAATTATCTTATCTCTCCTCGTCACTTTAGCGCCTTTTTGCTTGCGAACTCCAGTTTATTAATAGGTAGTCGACAATAGCAGCTATCACTAGGTATGCAGTGATGCTGGCTTCGGTAGAGAGTGAAGCAATTGGATTGTCAAATATCCCAAAACAAAATTCTGTAGGTTTTGCTAACGCATAACCAAAATGGCACTGAGAGTTTTGCTAAATATAAAGTATCTCGGACACCCCAATTACTACAAGAAAACTGACAGTAAAACCAGCCCAAATAATCCCCATAGCTTTAAAAAATCTAGTACCTTTATCAGTTTGATCACTATATCTAGAGAATAAAAATACTAAATAGACGACGGCAAAAAGGAATGATATGGCTTGGCTTACTACGAGCATCAACAGTAGCGTGACAGGATCAATATGCAAAGATTTATTCTCTTTTTTGATAATGCTCAATCAATGGTATTAAAATTAGCAACAACATCCAACTGACTTGGAGCTGGAAAATAGAGAAATGTATATCAGAGCATCATCTGAATGTATTGACTAAGGCAGACGGCCAAAAATCAAAAAGAAGCGCGCCCACACTCATGTTAACTTGTAACAGTGAACATCACTAGCAACGCGTTGCTTCATAAAATTAACTAACGATGGCTGCGTAACTAAATATTGAGACAAAGAGCAACTTTACGTTGTTTAATCATTGTTCCCAATGAGTTATTTCTCAGCAGCAACTATTGAAATTTCAACTAACAATTCTTCGCGAGCCATATCAGCAGTAACACATGCTCGAGCTGGCGCATGCCCTTCTGGTACCCATGCATCCCATACTGCGTTCATACCAGCAAAATTTTGCATAGTTTTTAAGTAGATAGTGGCAGATAAAATATGTTCGCGATCACTGCCCGATTTAGCTAACAGTTCATCTACTTTATCAAGCATGGTTTGGGTTTGTTCAGTTATGCCTTTACTTGCATCAGCGCAAACTTGACCACACAAATAAATAAGGCCTTTGTGCTTAACAATTCGGCTCATTCGCTGTTTGGTTTCGATTCGTTCAATTGTCATAGTGTATACCGCAGTTTTAGGGGATGCTCAAAATGAGACATCCCATTTGGTGTTAACAATTATAACGAGTTTGTCGTTCTACGGCGCCAAACTAAGAACAGAAGAGCTAATCCCAACAACGCAACCGCACTTGGTTCTGGAACAGCGGTTGGAGCCACTGGTCGACTTGCCAAGCCAGAAAATCGAGCTGTTTGACTTTCAGTATAAAAGCCAACACGGCCAGAGGTAAAACTAGTATCGGTAAATGAACGGTTAATACCACCTAAGCTAAACGAAATATCATCACCGTTACGGCCAACTGAAAAGTTGTAGTCAACATCGTCTTGCCAAAATATTTCTTGTTGGAACAAAATAGTTGAAACACCAGCAACTTCTCTCACTAAAAACATACCACTTGAGACTACCAAACGACCGTCAGCGCCTATACCGCGATCATTTAAGCCACCTTGCTCCCACCCCAGACGATAGTGATTATCAGCGTCTTGCCAGCCAAAAACCACACCTAAAATGTCATCATCATCAAAAAAGCTAGTCGTCGGAGTTAAAATACCGTCAAAAGTAAAATCACCAGTTAAACTGAAGTTACTAATAATAGAACCATTGGCGTTATTGTTCTGTACTGCTTGATTACTACCAGAACTTGTTAGTCCTTGAGCACCACCGCGAGCTGGTGAGTCTTCAAGTGTCCATAAGCTGGTATCAACAATAATATTGGCTTGTGCAACACTAACGACAAAGAAAGCAAACAAAAACGAGAGACTTTTAATTGACTTCAACATACTACAACCTATCTGTAAGTTACTAAAAAGTATAAAGGGTTATTTACCGCGTCCTTTAAGCAAAAAAGATACCAACATTAAATAGTATTATTTTTCAATACCTTACAGACATACAACGCTATTAAATTTTTTCATTGTTAAAATAACCGACAGCTATAAGTATGAAAAACAATCACTTATGACACTTTAATGACAAATGTTACAGTGACCAAACAATTAATGATTGGAGTCTGGCCAAACAAAACCGTGAAAAGTATTAATATAGAGTTGTTCAACCTCAGCACGTGCCCAAGGGGTTCTGCGCAAAAATTTAAGACTCGATTTAATACTCGGATCGTGACTAAAACAGCGAATTTTGACGCACTTTGCCATTTCATCCCAACCGATTTCAGCCTCTAATCGAATTAATAATTGCTCTAGAGTGATACCGTGAAGTGGATTATTAGGCTGAACTTGGCTCATTTATTTGCATACTTAATAGGTTGATGGGAACAAGATTAGACACTAATACATAAAGTACCTAAACATTGTTGCCAGTATAGCAAACTAATTTCTATTGCCCTATTACCCTGATACTAAGTTTGACCGACTTAATATCAGTGCTCCGCTAAACCTTTACTCAAAAAGCTCAGTGCTAAAGTAACGCTCTGCGGTATCGGCAAAAATCGTCACGATTTTGGCTGATGGCATCTGCTTTGCCACTTCAACACTCGCAAACAATGCCGCGCCGGAAGAAATACCAACAGGCAATCCCTCTAGCTTCGCGAGTATTTTCGCGCTATCGATTGCATCTTGATTATCAACCGCAATCACTTGATCGAGTAGTTCGACATCCAAAATATCAGGGACATGACCTGAACTTAGCCCCTGAATTTTGTGGACGCCACTGCGCCCTTCACTCAATACAGGGCAGGACGATGGCTCTACCGCAACCACTTTTAATGCTGGATTAAGCGTCTTTAAACGTTTGGCGATGCCCGTAATTGTGCCACCAGTACCGACACCGGCGACAATAACATCAATTTTTCCCGCAGTGTCACGCCAGATTTCTTCGGCAGTTGTTTCGGCGTGAGTACAAGTATTTGCATCATTAGCAAACTGATCGAGCATTACAGCATTGGGATTATTGGCAATTAGCGCTTTGGCTTTATCTATTGCTCCTTTGGTACCAAGTGCCTTTGGCGTGGTAACGACCTTAGCACCGTAATGTTTAATTAATTTTCTGCGCTCAATAGACATATGTTCAGGAATAACAATGGTCAGAGGAATATTCATCATCGCGCAAATCCAAGCACAAGAAACACCATTGTTACCTGACGTTGCTTCGATAATTTCCGTTTTCTCAGTAAATGATGGCGATGCCATCAACTCTGAGATCATTGCCATTGCGGCGCGATCTTTCACCGAACCCGCCGGATTAAAGTACTCAATTTTAGCCATAATATCAGCCGATAAGCCCAGCGCTGCTTTTACTCTATTTAGCTGAACTAAAGGCGTTGCACCAATAGTCTCGGTAATACTTTGGTAGATTTTGCCACGACTTTCAGTCGCGCTAGATAAATGACTTTCGATTTGAGTCGAACTTTGGTTTGAAACTTGATCTATTAACGCGACATTAGCTGACATCTTTTTCTCTCATTAAGTGCTGACGTTTATGGTAAATAGTTTGCCACTGATGATGAGAAAATAATTTCCAAAGTTTAGTCAATTACCGCTAATATTAGAAAAATAATTCAATTCAACCTCAATAATGAGAATAATTTTTCATGGATAACATTGATAAAGCAATACTACGACTTATCCAGCAAGATGCGACTCTGTCGGTCAACGACATTGCGGAGCAGGTTGGGCTAACGGTTTCTCCCTGTTGGCGACGCATTCAAGCACTGGAAAAACAAGGTACTATTGTCAAGCGAGTCACTCTATTATCAACAGAAAAGCTCAATGTTGATCTGACGGTATTTGTTCAAGTCAAAGCTGGGCGACACGACGAAACGTGGCTCACCACCTTTGCCGAACATGCCGCTAGCTTTGAACAAGTGGTTGAGTTTTACCGTTTAAGTGGTGAGTACGACTACCTGCTTAAAGTTGTCGTTGCCGATATGAAAGCGTTTGACGTTTTTTACAAAAAGCTCGTCAGTGGTATTGATTTAGCCGATGTCACCTCTAGCTTTGCCATGGAACAGATCAAATACACGACCGCGTTGCCGATTCGCTAGGCATTGTTCAAATTACATCATTAGTCAGCTCAAATAAATAGTCAGTTTACATCATTGTTTTGCTAAATTAGCTTGCCAATGCATTAGCCCTCACTTAGGCTAAAACCAAAAGCCTAATCATCGAAGAGAATACCAATGTTTAACAGCAACGATGCTCCAGAAGCTTCACCAACAACAACGAACGATGCCGTTACCAGCTTGGCGCCAAGTGAACTATTAAAAGAAGAAATTGATCAGGTCACTAAGTATTACGATTTGATTATCGACTTTTTTGCCAACTACAGCTTTCAATTGGTCGGCGCATTTTTAATCTTTTTATTTGGCTATTTCGTTGCTGGAAAAGTAGGTAAATTAGTGCTGAGAGTCTGTGAAAAGCAATCACTTGATATCACCCTTAGTCGTTTTCTCGCCAACACCAGTAAAATGGTAGTTGTCGTACTCATCACCATAGTCGCTTTAGGCAAGCTAGGTATTAGCGTAACGCCGTTTGTCGCCGCAATTGGTGCGGTAACTTTAGGTGCTAGTTTAGCGCTGCAAGGTTTGCTGGCTAACTATGCTTCGGGCTTTAACATTATTTTGCTGCGCCCATTTGTCGTTGGCGACACTATCCAAGTACAAGGGGTTAAAGGGGTAGTAAAAGAAGTCCTGCTCGCTTACACCATTTTACAAGACGAAGACAATGTTGAAATTACTATTCCCAACAAACACATTGTCGGCGAGATTCTTCACAATTCAAAGCACGACTCACTATTAGAGCTAAGCATAGGTATTTCCTACGACGACAATCCGATCGACGCTATTGCACTGATTGAAAAAACCATTAGCGAACTCAATATCACCGGCGAGCAAAAACAACTACAAGTGGGCATTGACGAGTTCGCCGACAGTAGTATTAATATCGGTATCCGATTATGGACGCCAACCAATAACTTATACGCCAATAAATACCAAGCAAACCAAGCAATATATGGCGCGCTCAAGCAAGCAAGTATTACCATCCCTTACCCACAACGGGATGTTCATTTAATTCAACAAGCAAGTTAGTCCTAACTAAAAAATTATGACAAACGTAGATCAGCTAAAAAATTACCTGCTTGCCAAACCCGAGACCAAACTGGATTACCCATTTGGTCCCGAGGTTGAAGTATACAAGGTCAAAGGTAAGATGTTTGCCACCTTGTCATTCGGTACCGGCAATGAAAAAGGTACCGAGGGTAAGTTGGCCGGACACTTTTGTATGAACTTAAAGTGCGATCCAGATGAAGCTGTTATCTTACGCGATATCTTTGCCTCAGTGACTCCCGGTTACCATATGAATAAAGCTCAATGGAATACTGTCATTCTCGACGGTTCAATTCCAAAAGGTGAAATCGAACGCATGATAGATCAATCCTTTCGCTTAGTGGTCGGCAAAATGACCAAAAAAGAGCAAACGTCAATCTTGCTCAAGTTATAACCGCAATGATGCTGATTAAACAAGTAGCCCCCATTGACGACTTTCTAAGGCTCCGAGCTATTACCGGCTTAACCCCGAGAACACGAGCGGCTGCAGAAAAGGCTTTGCCCAACAGCCTTTTTGGTGTTCACATTGTTCACGACAACCAAGTGGTTGCAATGGGACGCGTCGTCGGCGATGGCGCCCTCAATTTTGATATTGTCGATATTGCGGTTGAGCCCAGCTATCAAGCACAAGGATTGGGCACTGAGATTATGCAAGCAATTATGGACTATCTCGATCAAGCGGCAATGCCTAGTGCTTACATCACCTTGATGGCTGATGTCCCGGCCCTATACAAAAAGTTTGGCTTTAAGCTAAGCCGACCGCGCTCTGAAGGCATGTATATAGTAAAGTAATGAATAGTTAAATAACTCGCTATTTACAACAAATCTGGATGTTTTAATAATTAAATGACAGTTCACAAATTCGACCCACCATTACAATCTGCCACCTTAATCAAACGCTACAAACGTTTTCTGGCCGATATCCGCCATCCAAATGGTGACATTGAAACCATTCACTGCGCCAATACTGGAGCCATGACTGGCTGCGCGAACGAGGGTGATACGGTTTGGTACAATCGACACGACAACCCAAAAAGAAAGTACCCGTGCAGTTGGCAGCTGAGCCAAACAAAAGCAGGCCACTTCATTTGCGTCAATACGGTACAAGCCAACACCCTGACAGAAATTGCGCTAAAAAGTGATGTAATTTCAGCGCTGACTGGCTACCAAAATCTAGCGCGCGAAGTCAAATACGGAGGTGAAAACAGCAAGATAGATTTCTTGCTCAGCCAGCATAAAGACCAGTCAGTTGCCGATGCATATGTCGAAGTGAAAAGTGCAACCTTGTTGGCACAAACGGATCGAGACGCCATTGCTCGAGGCTGTGGCTATTTTCCCGATGCCGTCACTAGTCGAGGCCAAAAGCACTTGCGAGAATTAATGGCGATGAAAAGTGCAGGCTATCGAGCAGTGCTGATTTTCGCGGTTTTACACACAGGCATAAAACAAGTATCGCCAGCAAGTCATGTGGACCTTAAATACAGTGAATTACTTAAGCAAGCTATTGCTCATGGCGTTGAAGTGCTGGTATACGGAGCAACTATCGATCAACACCAGATGGCATTAACCGATAGCTTGCCACTTATCGTTTAACCTTTTGAAGTTAAAAAATAAGTATTGGTGATTTTAGTTTAAAGTTTGCCATTATTGCTGTGACAAGCGATAAATTAACAGTGCCGCCTTTTGACTATTTTGAGCAAAGGTATCAAGCTCAGCAACTTCGCCTTTCGTGTGTCCACCTCGCCCCATTAAACCCAAGCCGTCTAATGCCATATCGACATAGCCAGAGGTAAATGAAATATCGGCAGCCCCTGCTTTTCTTGGATCGACCGCGGTGACTTTGCCATAGCCTAAGTCTTGGCTAACTTTACTGTAAACCTCAAGCAAATCGGCGTTGCCCTGTGTCGGCGTAAGTGGCGGATAACCATCAGCAAAATGAATAGTTGCTTGGGTATGAGGTAAATTATCTGTAACTATTGCAGTCATTACTTGCTTGGTCTTTGCCAGTTGCTCAGCTGATATTGCCCGAATATCGCCTTTTACTAGTGCCGTTTTAGCAATAACATTACTCTTGCCAAAAGCACTGCCAGTTGATGCTTTGTTGTCAAAGCTGGTTCGAGTACCTGCGACAATAGCGCCAGGATTAAAAGTTAAATTTGGTTCTTCACCTAATTGCTCGCGAAAGCTATTTAAAATACGAGCACTTTCATAAATCGCACCAGCACCGATATCTTCGCGAAAAATTTGCGAAGAATGTGCTGATTTCGCCGTAACTTCTAAAGTCCAGCCAATAGAACCTCGACGAGCAGTCACGGCCGTGGTGACATTGCCATCACCATCTTCAAAACCAAGGGCAACATCCGCCCACTTAGCACCGTCTATCAATGCTTTTTTAGATGCGGATAACGGTCGACCACTCTTTTCTTCATCGCCGGTCATCACCACTTGTAAGCTAATGTTGTCTAAAACACCTTCTGCCTTTAGCGCTTTTGCCAACGCTAAAATAATAATGTTGCCACCTTTCATATCGGTGACACCGGGACCCGCAACTTGAGTTTCATTAATCTTTCGATAACGCTGAAAGTCGTCCTCTGGTGCAAACACTGTGTCTAAGTGACCAATCAGCAGTACTTTCTTAGCGTTGGCCTTGTTGGCGTGATAAGTCGCCACCAAGTGTCCCGCGCGATTAAACGACTTGCCATCCAACCATTTTGTTTCAAAACCAATGGCATCAAATTCGCTTTTCAGATACATGCCAACATCTTTAACGCCAGCAAAATTCATCGTGCCACTATTGATGTTAACAATATGCTCTAAATGTTTTAAATCACGAGGTAAGCTCTGTTCAAGCTGAGCAACAATAGCTTGTTCTTTTGCCGAAAGCTGAGTATCAACTGACTTAGCGCTAAGCGGAAAAGCAACACTGAGTGAAACGAGAACAGCAGCAACACTGCTTAAATGGTTTTTAAACGGTTTCATAACAAATCTGGATAATAGATAAATATGGCTAATAGTTTACCTGCAAACAAGTAAAACAAAACTAATTTCACGGAAACAAAATCGCAAATTTCAGGTCAACATTAGTAATCACTTACGTATCTGTACAGTAAATAGACAAAAGGTCAATAATTAAACGATATCGTATGATTAGCAGTTGACGTTAACCTAAAAAACTTGCTAAAAGAGTTTGTTTACTTGTTCCGCCTTAGTACCGATTATTAGCAGCTTGCTAATTACCAAGGTAAGGCATTGATAATAAAGCGCTATTTTATTTTTATCGCCATAAACTTGATCTTTATAGCAAGTGAACCCATATAGCGCATTAGTAAAATTAAAATGACCAATCGCTATCAACAGATTGGCAACCGTGGCAATTGCAACCATGTGTTAGCGCTAAGCTAACTAGGTCTATGTAGCATTAGGAGAATAAGCATGCCAGAAAAGAAAGCATTAGGTATTTTGGCGTTAGCGGGCGTCGAGCCATATCAGGAAAAGCCTGGCGAAGAATACATGAGCGAAGAGCAACTAGAGCACTTCAAAAAAATTCTTGATGCTTGGCGCGTTCAGCTGCGTGAAGAAGTTGACCGCACAGTAACTCACATGAAAGACGAAGCAGCAAACTTCCCAGATCCTGTTGATCGCGCTGCTCAAGAAGAAGAATTTAGCTTAGAGCTTCGCACCCGAGATCGCGAGCGTAAACTTATCAAGAAAATTGAAAAGACTCTGCAATTGATCGAAGAAGACGAATTCGGCTTCTGTAAGTCATGTGGCATTGAAATTGGTATCCGTCGCTTAGAAGCACGACCAACTGCCGATTTGTGTATCGAGTGTAAAACACTAGCAGAAATCAAAGAACGCCAAATGGCGGGTTAATCGCTGAGCTTCCTCAGTGACCATTGCAGCATTTTTTGACTTGCTGCTTTGCTATTAACCGTTTGACTCTAGCCCAATCTACAACCTAACTGATTGGGCTATCACCATTCATTATGTCATCTCCCTTATCAACCGCTAATCAAGCCTCAAATCAGCCTTATGTGGGTCGCTTTGCCCCGTCCCCTTCTGGAGCCCTTCACTTTGGCTCTCTGGTCACGGCATTAGCCAGTTATATCCACGCTCGGCAACATCAAGGCAAGTGGCTGGTGCGCATTGAAGATATTGATCCTCCTCGGGAGCAAGCGGGCGCCGCAGACGATATTTTGCGAACTCTTGACGCTTACGGCTTACATTGGGACAGCGAAGTTTTTTATCAAAGCCAACAAAGTGAACGCTATCGGGCAATATTGCAAACACTGCTAAAGTGTAAGCAAGCCTACTATTGCACTTGTACCCGCGCTCAAATTAAAGCCCATGGCGGTATTTATCAGGGCCATTGTAAAACGCTCGCAAGAACACCTGAAAATGCAGCAATTAGAGTCATTAACAACGTTGGTCATTACCGCTTTAACGACATATTTCAAGGCACTGTCAGCTGCCAACAAGCTTTGGCCGCTGAAGACTTTACTGTGTTGCGCAAAGATGGCTTATTCGCATATCAACTAGCGGTTGTTGCCGACGACATAGAGCAAAATATTAGCCATATTATTCGCGGCGCAGATTTACTAGAACCGACCGCCAGACAGCTAAGCTTTTATCAAATATTGGCTCAACCTGCCCCGCTGTTCGGTCATGTGCCACTAGTCGTTACTGAGCAAGGTTATAAGCTTAGCAAGCAAAATAAGGCGCCTGCCATTGATCAAAAGAGGCCGCAGCCAAGTATTATTGCTGCCCTCAAATTTTTAGGACAAACACCACCAAGTGATTTGGTTGAGCAAGATGTAGATACCATTATCGATTGGGCAGTCAGTCAGGTTAATTTTACAAAAATGCCAAAACAGCCCGAAATAGTGTTGTCTGTATTTGAATAAAAATAAGACAATTACCCGAGCAATCATTCTATTTTTATCGAAATCAGTATATCATGCGGCCAAAAAACGACTTGCGTCGCAGCCAAAACACGAAGCGAATATAAGGCGTAAAAACGCAAACACCGCGCCAAAATACTTTTACTAGAGGTTACTACTATTAAACGCGTCATCAACTTGTACAAAAAAGTCTTTAAAAAAGGTCAATCGAGTCGTGCTCAATCGAGCCAAACTCAAGGCCCAATAGTGATTACTCGCGATCAACATCCGGTATCACGACAAGACATTAGCAGCAACGCTTTAAAAGTACTCTATCGCCTTAACAAAGGTGGCTACGACGCATATTTAGTCGGTGGTGGTGTTCGCGATATATTATTAGGCCAACAGCCAAAAGACTTCGATATCGCGACCAATGCCACACCAGAGCAAATTAAAGCGCTGTTTCGCAACTGCCGCTTAATTGGCCGACGTTTTCGTCTCGCCCATATTGTTTTTGGCCGAGATATTATCGAAGTAGCGACATTTCGCGGTCATCACGACAGTCAACAAGCGCAATCGGGTGATAAAAAATCCAAGCAATCTGAGCACGGTATGCTGCTTAGAGACAACATTTACGGCACCATAGATGAAGACGCTGAGCGCCGTGACTTTACCATTAATGCACTCTACTATTCGGTCGCTGATTTTAATATTTACGACTTTGCCAACGGCGTAAAAGACATAGAAAATCGCGTCATCCGCTTGATTGGTGATCCAGAGACTCGCTTCCGCGAAGATCCCGTGCGTATGCTAAGAGCTATTCGCTTTGCCACTAAGCTCGACATGACCATAGAAGCCGAGACCGAAGCGCCAATCACGCGTTTAGCACCATTATTGGATAACATTCCACCAGCGCGAATGTTTGAAGAATTTCTCAAGCTGTTTGTTTCTGGTAAAGCGGTTGCTAATTTTGAGCAGCTGCGCGCGTATCAGTTGTTTACTTACTTTTTCCCAATTGTTGAACAAGCGCTAAGTGCACCAGACAGCGATAATTTACAAGCGCTAATTAATCTCGCGTTAGGCAATACCGATGATCGCTTAGCTAACGAGCAAAGAGTCACGCCAGCCTTCTTATTTGCCGCGATTTTGTGGTATCCGCTGCAAGCCCATATCAATCAGCTCAAGGCCAGTACTCAACTGACGCCTCAAGATGCTTTTTTTGCCGCTTATCACGAGTTGATGTCAGAGCAGCAGCGCAGTATTGCAATACCAAAACGGTTTCAACTGCCAATGAAAGACATTTGGATTTTGCAGGATAAGTTTTACAAGCGCGAAGGCAAAAAAGCATTTAAAACATTAGAGCACCCGAAATTTAGAGCCGGCTACGACTTTTTATTACTCAGAGCTGAAGTTGAAGGTGGCGAATTACTTGAACTCGCGAAATGGTGGACCGACTTTCAACAGGCCAATCCGGATACCCGTAGCCAAATGATCAAGTCGACTAGCAAAAACACCAGTAGCAGACGCAATACTCGTAGACGCCGTAAGCCAAAATCTAGTAATGGCGGTCAACGTCAGCCAAATAACCACTAGCTCATAGCTAACAGAAGTAAAGTGCTAACAGTGGTACAAGAGCGACAAAATAGTATGACGCAAGATCTGGAAAATAATTCGTCAAATAGTGCTCAAAAGAGTGGCACAGAACTGGTTTACCTAGGTTTAGGCAGCAACTTAGCGCAGCCCAAAGCGCAAGTTGAGCAAGCAATCAATGCACTGAGCGTGCTTGAGGGTACGCGGGTTGTCGCGGTTTCTTCCTTGTATGGTAGTAAGCCAATGGGACCACAAGACCAGCCCGACTATGTCAACGCGGTATTAGCACTAGAGACATCACTTGAGCCGCTAACGCTACTAGACGCCTTGCAAGCCATTGAATTACATTCCGGTCGAGTTCGCAAAGCAGAGCGCTGGGGGCCGAGAACGCTAGATTTAGATATATTGTTGTTTGGTCAACAGGTTATCGAATGCGATCGACTGACGGTGCCCCATTACGGCCTTAAACAAAGAGAGTTTGTCGTGCTACCATTAGCCGAAATTGCCCCTGATTTGGTACTACCCGATAATACCGAGCTGGCTACACTGGCTAAAACAATTGCACCTAACGGATTAACTAAGTTAACACAATAGCCTTGCGACAACAGCGCAGGTAGCTAAAAGAGAGAACGATTATGGCAAAAATCACTACATCTCGTTTGTTGAAAATGAAACAACAAGGCGAGAAAATAGCAACTATTACCGCCTACGACGCCAGCTTCGCTAAGCTTTTTGACCAAGCCGGTATTCACGCGATTTTGATCGGTGACTCTCTTGGTATGGTGCTGCAAGGGCACGACGATACCCTGCCGGTAACCATCGACGACATGGCTTATCACACCGCATGCGTCAAAAAAGGCGTTGAAGAAACCCTGATTATTAGCGATATGCCATTTATGGCTTATGCCTCAACGGAACAAGCCTACGCCAATGCCACTAAGCTAATGCAAGCTGGCGCATCAATGGTCAAAATGGAAGGCGGCAGCTGGTTGCTACCAACAATTAAAGGCCTAGTAGAACGCGGCGTTCCAGTCTGTGCCCACTTGGGCTTGACGCCACAATCTGTGCACTTGTTTGGCGGCTTTAAAGTACAAGGTCGCGAACAGTCACAAGCTCAAAAAATGATTGAAGATGCTAAAGCGCTTGAGCAAGCGGGTGCCCAGTTACTGGTCTTGGAGTGTATTCCAAGTGAACTCGGCAAAGCGATTTCCGAGGCGATTAGTATTCCTACTATCGGCATTGGCGCTGGTAAAGACACCGACGGCCAAATTCTGGTGATGCACGACGCCCTTGGTATTTCATGCAGTTACATGCCGAAGTTCTCTCGCAACTTTTTAGTTGATACTGGCGATATTAAAAAGGCCGTTGAGCTCTATATTAGCGAAGTACAAAACGGCAATTTTCCCGGTGATGAACACTGCTTCAACTAACCGAAAACAATTGACCAAAAGCACTAAAACCAACTAAAAAGACAAAACAATAATATATCAGGCCAATTATCGGCGTTGATGTCTCACACTTGATGACATCTCGCTGATATTACAGTATGCCTGCAAACACAGAAAATAAGATGAATACAGTTAGCGATATCAATGCGCTTAGAGCGCAAATCAACCAGTGGCGTCAACAAGGCCAAACCATTGCTTTTGTCCCGACCATGGGCAACTTGCACGCTGGCCATATAGCCTTAGTCACTGAAGCTCACAAGCACGCAGATAAAGTGGTTGCCAGTATTTTTGTTAACCCAATGCAGTTCGGCGCCAATGAAGATATCGATAACTATCCAAGAACTCTAGCTGATGACCAAGCAAAATTGGCCGCTGAAAACACCGACTTGTTATTTACGCCAACACCTGAAATTATTTACCCAAAAGGTCTAGAAAACCAAACCTACGTCGAAGTACCAGATGTTTCACAAGGCTATTGTGGCGAAAGCCGACCTGGTCATTTTCGCGGTGTCAGTACCGTGGTTTGCAAACTATTTAACTTAGTGCAGCCAGACGTTGCTTGCTTTGGTTTAAAAGACTATCAACAGGTGCAAGTCATTCAAACGATGGTTGACGATTTATCAATGCCAGTAAAAATTGTGCCCGTTGCCACCAAAAGAGAAGCCAGTGGCTTAGCCATGAGCTCGCGCAATAACTATTTAACACCAGAGCAAAAAGCAATTGCCCCGGCGTTAAACCAAACCCTGAACTGGCTGGCCGCACAACTTACCGAACAAGCTCATCAAAACCTAGACGACAATACGGATTATCAGCAGCTAGTTGAGCAGGCCAAAGCGCGTATTAACGACAGTGGCATGCAAGCTGACTATATCGATATTTGCCACGCTAGAACGTTAGCGCCAGCGATAAATACCGACAAAGAGCTCGTGATCTTGGGCGCTGCATTTTGTGGTAAGGCACGACTAATCGACAACTTGCAACTGACACTCGATTAATCGAAAAGATTTTTAGCCATTGATAAATAAGAGTTTTACTTAAGTAGACGAGAATTTCTACCTCCACCAATTAAATTTTCCGATTTAACTAATCGACTTTTTGGCTTCGGCAAAAATTTAATTCACTCCTATACTTATCCCCGAACTATTCATCGGGGATTCATTATGTTTAAAAAAGCATTACCATTAGCAGCGGCAGTAACGCTCGCTATGTCACAACTTGCTGCACCAGCTATGGCGGGTTCAGTAAGTGAAGCAAAAAACAATCAATTTTGGTGGCCAGAACAACTCAACTTGGCACCACTTCGCCAACACAGTCCATTGTCAAACCCATACGGTGCCGACTTTGACTACGCCAGCGAATTCGCAAAACTCGACCTTGCTCAAGTTAAAAAAGACATTGAAACCACGCTAACTGACTCTCAAGATTGGTGGCCGGCTGACTGGGGTCACTACGGTCCATTAATGATTCGTATGGCTTGGCACAGCGCTGGTGTTTACCGTGTTCACGACGGTCGCGGCGGTGCTGCTGGTGGTCAACATCGTTTAGCGCCACTTAACAGCTGGCCAGATAACGCCAACTTAGACAAAGCACGTCGTTTAATGTGGCCAGTTAAGCAAAAGTACGGTCGCAGCTTGTCATGGGCTGATTTAATGGTACTTGCGGGTAATGTTGCACTAGAATCAATGGGCTTCAAAACCTTCGGTTTTGCCGGTGGTCGTGCTGACGACTGGGAACCAGATCTCGTTTACTGGGGTCCTGAGTCTCAATTTTTAAAAGACAAACGCCGCGACGGTAAAGGTAAGCTCAAAGGTCCTTTAGCCGCGGTTGAAATGGGCTTAATCTACGTAAACCCTGAAGGTCCGCACGGTAAACCTGATCCATTAGCGGCGGCCGCCGATATTCGCTTATCATTTGGCCGTATGGCGATGAACGATGAAGAAATTGTCGCCTTAATCGCTGGTGGTCACACCTTAGGTAAAGCACATGGTGCCAAAAGCCCGAAAGGCTGTGTCGGTCGCGAACCAGCAGCGGCGCCAGTTGAGCAACAAGGTTTAGGTTGGAAAAACAAATGTGGTACCGGCAATGGTGCAGACACTATCACCAGTGGTCTAGAAGGTGCTTGGACAGTAACGCCAACTAAATGGTCTACCAACTACCTCGACAACTTGATGAACTTCAACTGGGTGTTAACAAAAAGCCCAGCAGGTGCAAAACAGTGGATTCCTGATAACCCTGCCGCTGCCAACTTAGTGCCTGACGCTCATATTCCGGGTAAACGCAATGCGCCAATCATGTTCACAACTGATATCGCGTTAAAAGAAGATCCGGCATTTAGAAAAATTGTTGAGCGCTTTAGAAGTGACCCTGCACAATTTGACTTAGCGTTTGCTAAAGCTTGGTTCAAACTAACTCACCGCGACATGGGCCCACGCGCTCGTTACGTTGGTACTGACGTGCCATCAGAAGTTTTATTATGGCAAGATCCACTGCCAAAAGCAGAAGGTAAAACCATCAATAGCAAAGATGTTGCGAAACTTAAAAAGCAAATCTTGAAGACCGGTTTAACCACTTCAGAATTAGTGAGAACGGCGTGGGCATCGGCAGCTAGTCACCGTGTCACTGATATGCGTGGTGGTGCTAATGGCGCGCGTATTCGCCTTGAGCCACAAGCTAGCTGGGCAGTAAACAACCCGAAAGAACTGAACAAAGTACTGACTAAACTTGAAGGCGTACAAAAGGCGTTCAATAAAAAGTCTCGTCGTGATGTATCACTTGCTGATGTTATCGTATTAGCCGGCGCGGCAGGTATTGAGCAAGCAGCGAAAGATGCCGGAATGAAGGTTTCTGTGCCGTTTGCACCGGGCCGCGTAGATGCTAGCCAAGAGCAAACAGAAGTGCTTTCATTCTCGTACCTAGAGCCTAAAGCAGATGCTTTTAGAAACTACTTCACCAAAGCCTCGTACACAGGTCCAAGTGAAATGATGGTTGATAAAGCAAACATGCTTGGTTTAACCGTACCTGAAATGACAGTGCTTGTTGGTGGCCTGCGCAGCATTAACATCAACTACGATGGCAACACTCACGGCGTCTTTACTGACAAGCCGGGTACATTAAACAATGACTTCTTTACCAAGTTACTTGATATTCGCTACACTTGGAGCAAAACAGATCAAGAAGGTATTTACCAAGGTAAAGAGCGCGCCACTGGCAAAGCGATGTGGACAGCAACCCCAGTAGACCTGATTTTTGGTTCTAACTCTGAGCTGCGCGCGGTTGCTGAAGTTTACGCCTCAGAAGATGCTAAGCAGAAGTTCTATGACGACTTCATTAACGCTTGGGTTAAGGTGATGCAACTTGACCGCTTCGACCTTAAATAAATGCTTTAATCTTAAGTAAATACTGAGGTTTAAGCGTATTACTAAGCAAAAGCCAGTACTTAATCATAAGTGCTGGCTTTTTTATTTCTCAGAATCACATGTAATTCAACCTAGGTAAACATGATATGAATAAAGTGATGGTAGTTTGTCTGTTGCTGGCATTAATGACTTCAACCCAGACACTAGCAATTAATGCTGCCAATACAAGCAATGCCAGCAGCCAACAAGAGCAGCTCTATCAATCGGCATTGAGCTTGTTTGCACCACTACCAGAAAAAATGCCGGGTGCAGAACACGACACTAAGGCTCAAATTGCACTTGGTAAAAAATTGTACTTTGAGACCTCGCTATCACTAAACAACAGTCAATCTTGCAATAGCTGTCATCAGCTTACTGGCAGTGGTGCCGGTGTCGACAACTTACCAGTTTCAATCGGCGCTTTGGGCAGTTTAGGCCAGCGCAATGCACCAACAACCTGGAACGCCGGCTTGCATTTCAAACAGTTTTGGGATGGTCGCGCTGACACTTTGGAGCAACAAGCAGTATTGCCCTTGTTTGACCAAAAAGAAATGGCGATGAAGTCTGCCGAGCAGATTTATCAGCGTTTATCTGACAATCACTACTTACCATTGTTTCAAACTGCATACCCTGACGACAAAGCGCCAATCAACCTCGATAATATTGCCTATGCCCTAGCGGCATTTCAACGTACGCTTATTTCGCGCGATCGCTTTGATCAGTACCTCAAAGGACAGCATTCAGCCTTGAGCACAGCCGAGCAACGCGGTTTACAGTTATTTATTGATAAAGGCTGTGTTGCATGCCACAGCGGAGCAACATTAGGGGGGCAATTATTTATGCGAATGGGCTTAGTTGAGCCGTACCCGAACACCAATGATCTTGGCCGTGCTCATGTCACCGGCAATCGCGCAGACAGTTTTGTTTTTAAAGCCCCATCACTGAGAAACGTTATGCTCACCGCACCTTATTTTCACGACGGTGCTGCTAAAACTATCGAGCAAGCAATCACTCAAACTGCTAAGCACCAGTTGGGTATAAGGCTAAGTGACAGTGAGGTTAAAGCCATTAAAGCGTTTTTCCACTCACTTAGTAATCAGCGTAATCCGTTCCAATAGCGCAGGATTAAAAACAGGCTTAGCTGGCAAGTTCTAGTAAACGTGGCAAGAAGGTTTCGCTCTCTTGCGCCAACAGTGCTTGCTCGGCCAAGATATCTTGCAAAATAGTTTCTGTAGTTAGCGGGTTGGCGAGTACCACTCTAAATACTAAGGTTTTGTCGCCACCGTATTTGTCGACTTCAATACGTGTACGAGAAACAAAAGACTTGCCGTTTTCACGTTGACGTTTTTGAATAAACTTGGTCAACTTATCCAGTAAGCCATTAACTTGCTGTTGTATGTCACGATTGGCGGTGGCTAATAAAGCTTGCACTTGCTTAGGTACATAGCGATAGGTCAATAGACAAAGCTCAGGCTCAGTAACCAGTTCAAAGTCACTGTGCTGGTCAATAATATCGGCAAAATATCGCGCCTTAGCAATACTCTGATCAATCAACATCTCATAGCCTTGACGACTAATAATATGTAAGCTCGCGTATACCAACATCGCCATACCGGGGCGAGAGCCCTCAAGGGTATGACTACCTAAATCCTTTGAACCCTTACGCAAAATATATTCGGCGTGGTGTTCAATTGCTGCGACAGAGGCTGGATTCTTAAAGATAACCAAACCAGCGCCCATTGGCACATACATTTGTTTGTGAGCGTCAATGGTCACTGAATCAGCGCGCTCTATGCCAGTCATTAACTTGCGGTAGTTGTTAGATAGCAGCGTCGCACCGCCCCACGCGGCATCAACGTGGAAGTGACACTGGTACTGCTCGGCAATATCAGCCATTTGATCAAGTGGATCAATGTTGCCGGTTTCTGTGGTACCCGCAACGCCGACAATTGACAGTATTTTGATATTTTGTTCAGTGAGCTGCTGACACTTGGCCGCTAATTGCTGACAATCAATTTTATTGTTGCTATCGGTTGGAATCGAAATCACACTATCACGGCCAATGCCAAGGACGTCTGCCGCTTTTTTCAATGAATAGTGACCGCGTTCTGAAACTAATATCGCAACACCGTCATAATTATAATGCTTGAGCGCTTTATACATGCCCTCACGAGCAATACCACGAAAATCGCCATCAGGCTTAAACATAATATTGCGGGCGACCCACAATGCCGTGATATTGGCAATTGTGCCGCCAGAGCAAAACGCCCCCAAGGAATGGTTAGCACTGTGCATCCAATCTTGATAAAAGTCGTCGTTTTGTTGATAAATCAAACGGTGCATCATGCCTAGCACTTGGCGCTCTAGCGGAGTAAAAGCCTTCGAGGTTTCAATTTTTACCAAGTTTTGATTTAGACCCACCATCAACTTCGATAGCGGCAAAATAAAATAAGGCAAGGCCGAGGTCATATGACCAATAAAACTTGGGCTAGAGGTATGAACAGATTGAGCAACTAATTTATCAAGTAAGTGATGAGTGTGATCAGAAACAAAGCTCGGCTGCTCTGGAATAGCCGAAGTAGCAAAGTCTTTTTCTATTTCTGTTAATGGCTTATCGGTGGCAACAATATGATTACCTAAAAAGCCAGCAAGGTTTTGAGAGATCTCTTGTTCAATCACGCCCAAGGTAGAATCGGGTGCTTCTGGAATGGTAAAAATACGATATAAAGAGTCTTGACTCGCTTGTGCTGAGCGCTTTGTCACCGCCATATAAATTCACTATGCCTTGCTACCGTTTTTATTTCAACGAGCAGAACGACACTGACTACTCGCTTAACACCTGCTAAATCAACTACCTATCATTTGGATCAGTTAGCAGTTAAATAATTATCTAAAACGGCTTAAATTTTCATTACAGTTAAGAGCGGCACTTTAATAAAAATTGAGGCAAATGTCTCTAATTTTCGTTAATTTACTCGCTGGTTAGCTTGAGAAATTAACGTAAATAAGCAGCCCTTGGCTCATCGATATTAAAGTAAAAGCAGCAAATAATACCTGTTTTTTCGTTTTATCATGACTATTTTTGGTATTGATAAGCTTCATTTGATATTCCTTGGTCAAAATTACTGAACCAATACTGTTACCAAATATCATACCAAAACGTAATCAAATGATTTTATTGCACTTTTCACATTAGCAACAAAATCACCGAAAAGTTATTGTCGTCAAATTCACTATTTTTTGAGTCAATCGACGATCAATTGCCAACACGTTTGACCACTTGCGGTAAATTTAGCTTCAAATGGCGTGAGCGGCTTATTTACTGCAATCTCAGTAATATTGCCATCGCGCCCGGCAAGTTTAGCGGCGGCTTGAAACTCTTCTAAATACAAACGCCAATTGCTGCGCAAAATCAGTTGCTGTCCGGTTGCGACGATATCAGGGAAAACCGCACTACCATGCCAACGTCGTTGAATGTGCTTGGCCTTAGGCCACGGATTGGGATATAAAATATAGTGTTTTGTGACCGGCCAATTCGCTTGTTTGACTAAGCGATAAAAGTCATTTAAATCAGCCCGCACTAAGCGGTAGTTATCGACGCCTGAAACGTCCTCAGGAAGGTGTTGTTCAACATTACGGCTAATGCGGTGATCTGACTTATCTACACCAATCACCAAAGCATTGGGGTTTTGTTTAGCCAACAAGCGAGTACTTTGGCCGATGCCACAGCACGCGTCTAAAATAATGTCGCCATCAAAGCCTCGAACTAGCGCATCAAGCTCATCAAAGGCACGTTGAGTATGGGGCTGAATTGGCTTTTTGAAACCATGCTCCAGATGCTTAACAACAATTTCTTCAAGCTTTTCGTGAATGCCATCTTGATTGGTGACAATAGCTTTTGAGTCACCCGTTGGCGGATTGGCAAATGTCGCTTTGTTGCTCATTAGCTTCTCAACCCTATGCCTTTATTAATCAAATACATGGCAACTGCCCACATTGAGACAATAAAGAACCCTAATACCGAAAATGCCACCGTTAGGCTGACATCACTAATGCCTAAAAAGCCATAGCGGAAAGCGTTAACCATGTACACGACTGGATTGAGTTGAGAAACGCCCTGCCAGAATTCAGGCAATAGGCTAATCGAGTAAAATACGCCGCCTAAGTAGGTCAATGGTGTTAAAACGAAAGTCGGAATAATCGAGATGTCATCAAAGCTTTTGGCAAACACCGCATTGATTAAGCCGCCCAGAGAAAAAGTTGCAGAAGTCAGCGCAACCGTAATCGCAATAACCCAAGGGTTGTGAACTTGAATATCGGTAAAAAATAATGCGATAAAGGTCACGATTAAACCGACCAATAAGCCGCGCGCCATACCACCGCCGACATAACCCGCTACAATCACCCAATTTGGCACTGGTGCGACGAGCATTTCTTCAACATTGCGTTGCCATTTAGCACTGAAAAACGACGATGCAACATTTGAATATGAGTTGGTAATCACACTCATCATAATTAAGCCTGGCACGATAAAGGCCATATAGTCAAAACCGCCCATTTCACCGATTCGCGAACCGATTAACGAACCAAAAATAACAAAGTACAAACTAATGGTAATGGCGGGTGGTACTAAAGTTTGTACCCAAATACGCATAAAACGATGCGTTTCTTTGTAAAGAATACTCTTTAGCGCGATTAAATTCGTCGACGAAGACATCTTAGTTGGTCTCCTTGCTGTTGTCGGTATTAGTAGTTGAGGTGTTGTTGGCATCAGCACTGTTAGTGCCGTTAACCAAGCGAACAAATAATTCTTCCAGTCGGTTACTTTTATTGCGCATGCTCAATACTTGAATGTTTTGCTCAGTCAAGGCGGCAAAGACAGGGTTTAAGCCTTGAGATTTTTTAACATCGACTTCTAGGGTGTGATCGTCGATTAAGCGACTGACAAAACCATTTAGCGCAAGTGTTTTCTCTGTTGGCGTAATATCAAGGACAAAGGTTTCAACATCTAATGTTGCGAGCAAGGCTTTCATACTGGTGTTTTCAACAATAACACCACCATCGATAATGCCGATGTTGCGACACAGCATTTCAGCTTCTTCAAGGTAGTGCGTGGTTAAAATAATGGTAATACCCTGCTGGTTTAACTCTTGTAAAAACTCCCACATTGAGCGTCGCAGTTCAATATCAACGCCAGCGGTTGGCTCATCGAGAATCAGCATTTTCGGCTCGTGCATTAGCGCGCGGGCAATCATCAAGCGTCTTTTCATGCCGCCAGAAAGCATTCTTGCTGGCGTATCGCGTTTATCCCAAAGTTCCAGTTGACGTAAGTACTTTTCTGCCCGTTGCAAAGCAAGTGTCCGATCAACACCATAGTAACCGGCTTGATTAACCAAGATTCGCGTTAAGGTTTCAAACTGGTTAAAGTTGAATTCTTGCGGCACCAAGCCAATATGACTTTTGGCAGCTTCAAGCTCAGTATCAATATCGCAACCATATACATTGACCCGACCCGAGGTTTTATTAACTAACGAGGTTATGACCCCGATCGTAGTTGATTTACCGGCGCCGTTGGGCCCGAGTAAAGCAAAAAAATCACCTTGGTTAACCGTCAGATTAATCCCTTTAAGGGCGTGAAAGCCACCTTTATAGACTTTTTGTAAATCAACAATTTCAAGTGCGGGCTGCATGCAAGTGCCTTAGCGTTAACAGGATAAAGATAGAATTATCGAAAGATAAGGTCGATGTCGTCTTTTTTCAAGTGGCATGTGCCAAGCGGCTAACTAAAAGCGGCAGCCAAACAGCGAGAAAACAACCAATAAAAATTAAACAATTGCGATATTAACTTTCGCTTTGTTTACGTTCACTGGTGGTAAATTGTTTACTGCGATAAGTAAGTTTTAGAAACTTTGGTTTAACTAGAGTCAAATAAACTAAATACAAACCAGAGCTACTAAAAAGCAATGACACTAACGCAGCAGCGATTAGCAAGGGATTGTTAAAGTCGCTACGAGCTTGGTAATCCATGATGTGCAGCATCCAGAAAAAGTCGTAGAAGCGCCAAATATCACTGCGAACAGATTCAACTTGTCCCGATAAAGGCGACACGTAAAAAGTGGTACTAATGAGATCGTCAAACACTACTTGATACACTGGCGCTGACAAATGCTTGACCTCACTCGGCACTGCGTTTAACAAGTTCGTTGTAGCGATACCAGCTTGCTGAGTGTATTGTTGCTGGGCAATTTGATTCACTTTATCAATGGCAAGTGGTTCGACATGAACACCTCGGCTATCTAAAAAGTGCTGCTGACCATCAAAGCTAGTCGCTTTCAAAATAGCTTGGCCATTGCGGTTTAGCCATTTAAGCTCTCGCCACTGTTTTAGGTCTAGGTGGCTGTTGCTTTCAAGGATAGGTTTGGCAATCAGGTTTTCGCTAAATTCAGTACGCTCAACTAGGTGTTGGCCGCGCACTAAGTCAATCGGTATCAAGCTCATCACGACACCGCCACTGACCCACAGTAAGACCTGTAAACCAATAATAAGCCCCAACCAACGATGCCAATTACGCCAAAACTTCACTTACTTCTCAAAGGATATAGATGATTTGTTCAGCCTATCACGAACTGTGCGCGAGATACCTGCGACAATTTGTCGCAGTTGCTAATTCAATAAACTCATTCAGCATACTGATATAACACGTCAGAAAGTAAAAAGCTCGCCGAAGCGAGCTTTTCATCGTTGTTAATAAGGTAACAGATATTTACCTATTTACCCGCGCGCGAAACGTATTCACCAGAACGAGTATCAACTTTAACCACTTCGCCAATTTGAACGAAAAGTGGTACACGGACAACCGCACCTGTACTTAATGTCGCTGGCTTACCACCTGTACCGGCAGTGTCACCTTTAAGGCCAGGGTCTGTTTCAGTCACCTCTAATTCAACAAAGTTAGGTGGTGTTACTGAAATTGGGTTACCGTTCCAAAAAGTGATGGTACAAACATCGCCTTCTACTAACCATTTGGCGTTGTCACCCACTGCTTTTTCATCAGCGCCGACTTGCTCAAAAGTTTCATTATTCATAAAATGCCAGAATTCGCCATCGGCATATAAATAACCTAAGTCAGAATCCATCACGTCAGCGCCTTCAACAGACTCGCCTGACTTAAATGTTTTTTCTAGTACTTTACCAGAAATTAACTTACGGATTTTTACGCGGTTAAACGCTTGGCCTTTACCCGGTTTGACGATCTCGTTTTCTAGGATGTTACAAGGTTCGCCGTCGATCATTAATTTAAGACCGGCTTTAAATTGGTTGGTGCTGAAACTAGCCATAATAAATAGTTCTCTTAACTAACGCAGACAATTACGTCGAGATTAAACATTGAAATTAGAAACGTCGCAGATAATACCGCAAATCAAACCACAATTGCACGCTTGTTGGCAAAAAGAGTTGGCTGATGTCATCACAGATCCCGAAATTTTGCTGCGTATGCTAGAGATTTCTCCCGAAAGTTATCGCCAACACTTTAATGCCCGTCGCTTGTTTCCTGTGCGAGTGCCAAGGTCCTTTATTGCGCGCATGAAAGTGGGTGATATTAATGATCCCCTACTCAAACAAGTAATGCCATTAAGTGACGAATTTGTCGTCAGCGATGGATATCTACTCGACCCGTTAGAAGAGCACGATACCGTCGCCGAAGGCTTATTGCACAAATACAAGCACAGAGTGCTGATGATTGTAAAAGCTGGCTGTGCCGTCAATTGTCGTTATTGCTTTCGTCGCCATTTCCCATACGCGGATAACAGCCCAAACAAAGCCCGTTGGCAACAAGCACTGGATTATATAAAGCAACACTCCGAAATCAACGAAGTGATTTTTAGCGGTGGTGATCCACTGATGGCCAACGATCAACACCTCGCCTGGTTAGTTGAGCAACTAGAAGCAATACCACACCTAAAACGCTTGCGCATTCACAGCCGGTTACCGGTTGTTATTCCAAATCGAATAACGCCTGAGCTAACAGAACTGCTACAAAAAAGCCGTTTAAAGGCGACAATTGTTTTTCACATCAATCACGCCAACGAAATAAATCAAGATTTCAGTGATGCTATAGAAGCTCTCAGAGCAGCGCGAATACCGATGTTCAATCAAAGCGTTATGCTTAAGAACATCAATGATAACAGCGAAGTATTAGCTGAATTGTCAGAAGCCTTATTCGACGCCGGTATTCAACCCTATTACCTACATTTATTTGATCCGGTGCAAGGTGCCGCACACTTCGACGTCAAACAAAGCGATGCTATAAAAATCGTTAACGAAATGATGGCGATACTACCCGGCTTTTTAATGCCGAAGTTAGTAAAAGAAATTGCTGGCGAGGCCAGTAAAACAGCAATCAATTTGTTATAATTCGTTGATTGCATACCCAAACTAAGCACACATTTAAAAACAATGAATCAAGATATTAACCAAAAGCTGATCGACAATATTTCAGTTATTTTAAAGAAATCGTTATCAGCAGACGCCACTCTAGCGGATTTGCGAGAAAAAAAACAAGCAGGCTTTAGTGCGATTTTTAAGACAGATGCAGGCTTTAATGCTAACGCTAACACTTTTCAGCCCTATGTTGAAGAAGTCGCAGACGACTTAATGAGCTGGCAAAAAGCGCCAACTGAGCAAGGTTTAGTTAGCTTAGTTAAAAAAATAGAACAACTGTTAAAAGTACTCAATACCTTTGAGCAATCATACAGTAATTAGTCTTTAACTAATGTGATTGTGTTGTCCTAGTATAGGTTGACACTATTTACGCTAAAACGCTCGATGTACTTCATCGGGCGTTTTGTATTTTAAGGCCATGTGTGGCCTTCGTTGATTATAGATAACAACTGATTCCTCGACCA
>NZ_JAGHQT010000011.1 GCF_017744155.1 Endozoicomonas sp. G2_1
TTCCGCTCGACTTGCATGTGTTAAGCCTGCCGCCAGCGTTCAATCTGAGCCATGATCAAACTCTTCAATTAAAATCGTTTGTGAAGCTAAAAGCTTCTGCTCAATGAATTCTGTACTATAAAACTTAGTAAGTTTGTATATAGACATTCATCAAGATAAATTCGTTGCCGAAGCAACTTTTAGTTGAATCTATCATCGTCGTGAATGCCCACACACATTGCATGATAACTACTTGTTAAAGAACTTAATCTTGCGATTCAAACAAAACATCGCACTCGTGTTTTGTTGTTGCTCTCTCGTTGAGAGCGGATGCGCATTTTACGCTTCCTAGTTTTGATGTCAACAACTTTTTGAAAAACTTTTCTTAAAAAATAAGTAAATCGTTTTTCTAAGTTATCTGACCCGTTTACCTAGCATATTCACCAACTAAACTTATCAAAACACTTCGTTGGGCTGCCCCGCGGAAGTGGATGCGCATTTTAGAGATTTTTATCTTGCCGTCAACACTTATTTTAAAGTTTTTTCGTTTTTTTGTTTGTTTGCTCTATTTTTCCACAAACTGCGTAATAATTAGCTTTAATTGGCTTATTTATGGTGATGTAAGTGTTTAAATAGAGATTTATATACTACTTAGCACTCATAGTTAGAAAACTATACTTTAGTCAAAATTAATAAACTATTTGTTCTGCTTCGATGATATTTTGCTAGAGTTAAATGATAAAAACAGATCAATAGGCATATTTAACTATGACAAATAATATTAGAGCTTATAAAAATACAACGCCAACATTTGGTAAGTCGAGCTATGTCGATCAATCAGCAGTACTTATTGGTGATATCGTATGTGGTGATGATGTTAGCATTTGGCCTTTAGTTGCAGGCCGAGGAGATGTTAACCATATTCGCATTGGTGACCGCACTAATATTCAAGACGGTACAATTTTGCACGTAACACGCAAAAGCCCTTCTCAACCGGAAGGTTTTCCATTAATCATTGGTGAAGATGTCACAATTGGCCATCAATGTATGTTACACGGCTGCGAAATAGGCAATCGCATCTTAGTGGGAATGGGAGCCATTGTTATGGATGGTGCTGTTGTTGAAGATGATGTCTTTATCGGAGCCGGAACAGTAGTGCCACCCAATAAGCGTTTAGAAAGTGGCTATTTATATGTAGGTAACCCGATGAAGCAAGCAAGGCCACTTAAACAAGCTGAAATCGATTTTTTAAAACAATCTGCTGTCAATTATGTCGAGCTTAAAAACGATTATCTCGCTGAACAAGAATAATCATCACTAGGTTAATGTAATAACCACTGGATTTTGAACTGGCTCGTTATCTTCGAGCCAGTCTTCTATTTGCAGCTCCCAATCAAACTTAATTTGCTCTGTCAGCTCATTGACCTTGGTTTTCAACTCAAATACAACTAACTCGCCCTGATAAAAGCCAGATAACTGCCATATGCCATCAGCTTTTTGGCAAAGGTCATCGTTAAATAATATTGCTTGATTCAATTTACTTGCCTGCTAAATATGGTTATTGACTAAGTAACTGCTTAAGTTTTTGCTTTACAGCTTCGGTTTCAGGTTTGACCCCACGCCAAATCCTGAAACTTTCAGCAGCTTGCTCAACCAACATGCCAAGACCATCAATTAATCTAACAGCCCCTGCCTGCTGTGCTTGTTGCAAAAACGGCGTTAAACCTGTGCCATAAATCATGTCGTAGCACACGCTTTTCTCGCTAAAGATAATATCACTAACGGGAAGTTTGCTTTTTGACAGACCTGCCGACGTTGCGTTGATAACAATGTCATAACTTTGTTTGAGCTGTTCGAAACCGCAAACGTAGACATTATTGTAGTTTTCGACACTATCAGCGATCGCCTGTGCTTTACTTAACGTGCGGTTAGCAATAATTAAACTTTGTGGTGCTTGCTCTAGCAATGGCAAAACAACACCTTTGGCTGCGCCGCCAGCTCCGAGCAGTAAAATAGATTTGCCGCTAAATTCGACCTGCTGATTAATTAAATCAGTAACTAAACCAATACCGTCGGTATTGTCACCGACATACTTTCCGTCGAGACAAGAAATAGTATTTACCGCGCCAGCTAAGCGAGCGTACTCGCTTAATTGATGACAAACACTGTAGGCCTGTTCTTTAAATGGCACCGTGATATTCAAGCCTTTACCACCGCTCTGTGAAAACTGTGCGAGCGCTTGCTCAAAATCAGTTAATTCGACCAGCTCACTTTGATAATTGAGTGCTTGACCTGTTTGCTGAGCAAACCATTGATGGATTTGTGGTGATTTTGATTGGGCAATTGGATTGCCAAAAACGCGGTATTGATCCATAGCGATGGGCGATTAAAAAATTTGCCATAGAGTACCCGATACTAGGCCAGAAATGAATACGTGCTAATTCTACGCTTAATACCATCATTAACTAAGATAGAGCTTATAAAAAGACACTGTTGGTCAGGAAACGTTGTTGCCTCAGATACATGTGATCACAATATGTATATACGCTTGTGTATAAAAAAAGCAGTAACTAGGTTACTGCTTTTTAGAGGAGAAATTATTGTAACGTCTAACTTAGAAAGTATAACCTACCATCAAAGAAACAACGATAGGGTCAACATCAACGCTTACTTTACCTGGCACAGCACCACCAACAGCGGTAAATGTAGCTTCTGTGTCAATGTCGATATAGCGAACTGAAGCATTTACAGACCAGTGATCATCAATGTGGTAGTCAGCGCCAATTTGTGCACTTAAACCCCAAGAGCTATCTAAGTCTAAGTCGTTTGCATCCAATGGAGCACCAACTGGAGTAGTTGTTGTACCATCGCTAATGCTTACGATAGCTGGGCTATTAGCACCTTGTAATGCTGAGTTGAACTTGTCATCAAAGAAAATTGTGTAGTTAATACCAGCGCCAACGTAAGGCTTAAAGTTCGAGTTAGTATCAAAGTAGTACAATGCCATTAACGTTGGTGGTAAGTGCTTAGTTTCACCTAAATTAACTGAGCCAGCACCAGTGTTAACAGTAATGTCGTGGTTAAATGGTGTCGCTGCTAACAACTCAACAGCCCAATTTGAATCAATGAAGTAAACAAAGTTCAAGCCTAATTGAGTGTCGTCTTCTACTGACGCAGTGATCGCACCAGCACCTAGATTAACAGTGTTGTTTAAGTTGGCACCAGCATAGATAGTTGCATCTTGATCATCAGGGTTTACGTTAGTTAAACCACCGCGAATTAAGAAATCGCCAGCTTTGTTACCTGCAGCTAATGCAGTACCTGATAATGTAGTTAATACTGCTAATGCTAAAAGACTTTTTTTCATGAGAACTTTCCTTCACTTGAGATTTGAGGCTATTGTAGCCAGCCCGATAATAGGAAAGTTGATTTAGCGCAAGTTACGAATTAAATGGCAGGAATGGAGCCTAAAACCAAATTAAATACTGATCTAAATCAATAAATATTCGGCTTTAGACTTGTGCTCGACAATAAATATTGCTCGGCGTTAGGCTAAAAACAACAAATAGAGTTTATACCCCCACACCAGCAAAAAGTAGCCAATGGCAACGGCAACCGCTGCTGAGCCCAGATCTTTAGCGCGGCCACTGAGCTCGTGATGCTCAAGGCCTACCCTATCTACAACCGCTTCAACCGCAGAATTGAGGAGCTCAGCGATAATAATGCCGAAAATAGCACCGACTAAAATAGCGAAATCGACAAAGCCATCACTAATAACAAACGCAACAGGTGTTAACACCAAAAACAAAAATAGTTCTTGTCGAAAAGCAACTTCATATTTATAGGCCGCTTTAGCTCCTTTCCAGCTATTAATTGCGGCAGGACCAAAACGACGAAAGTGACCTAATTGATTTTTACCGTGATTTTGCTTAGACACTTGCCAGCTCCGTCAACCAGTCTCTCGGTACTAAATAAGATTGCAATTTGGCTTCGGCACTGTCTTGCTCTGGTTGATAATTATATTGCCAACGCGCTAGTGGCGGCATTGACATCAAAATAGATTCGGTGCGACCACCCGATTGCAGACCGAATAAAGTACCGCGATCAAATACTAAGTTAAACTCAACATAGCGACCACGACGATAGAGTTGGAACTGACGCTCACTATCGCCGTAACCAGTATCTTTGCGGCGTTCAACAATCGGCACGTAAGCGTCGATATAACCTTGGCCAACGGCTTTAATGTAATTTAAACAAGTATCAAAGTCCCACTGGTTTAAATCATCAAAAAACAGCCCGCCAACGCCTCGGGTTTCATCGCGGTGCTTCAAATAGAAATAGTCGTCACACCATTTTTTGTGTTCTGGGTAAACATTATCACCAAATGGCTGACATAAATCATGGGCAACTTGGTGCCAATGCTTAACATCTTGATCAAATGGATAAAACGGGGTTAAGTCGAAACCACCACCAAACCACCATACCGGTGCTTCACCTTCTTTTTCGGCAATAAAAAAGCGGACATTGGCATGTGACGTTGGAATATAAGGGTTTTTTGGGTGAATAACTAAAGACACACCACAAGCTTGCCAACGACGACCGGCCAACTCAGGACGATGTGCCGTAGCCGACGGTGGTAATTTATCACCAGACACTAAAGAGAAGTTAACACCGCCCTGCTCGATAACAGCACCATCGGTTAATACGCGAGTGCGACCACCGCCACCTTCTGCTCGTTGCCAATTGTCTTCAACGAATTTAGCACTGCCATCAGCTTGCTCTAAGGCGTGGCAAATTTGGTCTTGAAGCTGTTTTAAAAACTCGATAACGGTTTCAATGTTAATTGTGCTCATTAGCGAAATACTTCTCCAGTTAGGCCATTAATAATGGTAGAAGGTTTGTCGAAACCAAGGGTTTCACCTTTGACGATAAAATCGATTTGCTCTACTAAGGCAGGATCAAGTGTTTGCCATGTTTTCGCTGGCTCTTCGCCTGTAAGATTGGCACTCGTAGATACAATTGGGCGATTGGTGGCATTGCATAGGGCAACTACGTCGGGTTGGCTGGTCACTCGCACAGCAATGGTGTCAAATGCTCCCGTTAAATATTTGCCTATACCTGCTTTGGCTGGTAGTACTTGAGTTATGCCATCTGGCCAGCGCGACAACACGGTAAAGCGCATGTCTTGTGGAATTTTGCTGTCTTCAACATAGTCGAGTAATTGAGAATAACTTGCCGCAAGTAAAATAAGGCCTTTTTCGATAGGGCGTTGCTTAACGGCCAATAGTTTGTGTACTGCAGCTTCATTCGCTGGATCACAACCTAAACCAAAAACGGCTTCAGTCGGGTAAGCGATTAAGCCTCCACTTTCAAAGCTTTCTACTGCGCTCGTCATTTTTGTTATTACCTCAACAATTAAATGCCGAGAATTATACTTGAACAAAAACAAGAAGCGAATTAATAGAGTCGATTAAACAAAAATGGCATAGTCATTAATAACTATGCCATTCGAACGCTGATTAAAAGTATTCAGTTATTACTATTCAAATAACGTTTTAACTTTTTGGCGCAGGATAAATTTCTGAATTTTACCGGTAGACGTTTTAGGTAAATCACTAAAAACAACGGTTTTAGGACACTTAAAATGTGCCATGTGGCTGCGACAAAACTCAATGACTTCCGCTTCAGTTAACTCGGCTCCCTCTTTAACGCTAACAAAAGCACATGGGGTTTCGCCCCACTTTTCATCTGCGCGCGCCACCACCGCTGCTTCTAAAATATCAGGATGTTGGTACAAAGTGCCTTCAACTTCTACCGATGAGATATTTTCACCGCCAGAGATAATAATGTCTTTTGATCTATCGCGAATCTCGATGTAGCCATCAGGGTGCTTAACGGCGAGATCACCAGAGTGAAACCAACCGCCGGCAAACGCGGCTTCGGTAGCGGTTTCGTTTTTCAAATATCCCTTCATGGTTGTGTTGCCGCGAAACATAATTTCACCAATCGTCTCTGCATCGGCAGGCACAGGTTCCATAGTATTAGGATCTAGCACATCAACTTGCTCTTCGGTTGGGTATCGGACGCCTTGACGCGCTTTTAGTGCGGCTCTTTGGTCAACGTCACAATCGTCCCACTCATGCTTCCATTCACTGACCACGCAAGGCCCATAAACTTCGGTTAAGCCATAGCTTTGCGTTATTTCAAAGCCGAGCTCTTCACAGCCCTTAATAACAGCCGCAGGAGGTGGCGCACCGGCAGTCATGACCTTGATATTTTTAGGCAATTGAGCAAGCTTCTCAGGTGCTGCATTCATGATCATGTTTAAGACAATTGGCGCCCCACAAAAATGGGTTACCTGATTTTTCACCATGCTGTCAGCAACGGCGTCGACATCAACACAGCGCAAGCAAACTTGAACACCACCAACCGCGACAATTGTCCATGGAAAGCACCAACCGTTGCAGTGGAACATTGGCAACGTCCATAAATAAACCGGCTGCTCCCCCAATGGCCAAACAAGTGTGTGACCAATCGCATTCAAGTATGCACCGCGATGAGAATAAACGACGCCTTTAGGGTTACCAGTTGTGCCAGAGGTATAATTGAGTGCCATCGCTTGCCACTCGTCGGTAATATTATTACCTGTAAAATTTGGATCGCCTTCCGCGAGCAATGCTTGATACTCAATAACACCTAAATGCTCGCCACCTTCGCTCATCGGATCATCAATATCAATCACCAAAGGCTGCCTTGAGCATATCGCTAGCGCTTTTTTAACCACTGGTGCAAAGGCAGTGTCAGTCAACAACACATCACACTCGCTGTGGTCGAGAATAAACGCAATCGCTTCGGCATCAAGCCTAATGTTAATAGCATTAAGCACCGCACCCGTTAAAGGAACGCCGTAGTGAGCATCGAGAAATGCAGGAATGTTTGCGGCAATAACACTTACCGTATCGCCGGTTTTTACGCCTCGATTAATCAACGCTGAAGCCAATCTGCGAACATTAGCTAAATACTCAGCATAGGAATACTTATCATCACCGTGAATAATCGCCGTGCGATCTGGGTGAACATCAGCTGTACGCTGTAAAAAAGTAATAGGTGTTAACGGTAAACTATTCGCTTGTTCTTTATCTAAACCATGATTATATATATTCATCACTGCCACCATGTCGACAAACACAATGAAAAAATGACAAAAACCGATTAAAAACTCACTTTAATCTTAATTCTCGCCCCCAAGTGTCGACAATTTTACATACCAAGTCAGTTTTCGATATTATCCTTTGGTCTAATATTGACCGTTTTACACGCTCAAACAGAGGCTGTTTAGCTCGCCTTTAAATCCCTTTGCGTATATAATCGCCAGCCATATTAATTCCAGCTTCCAGCACAACACAAAAAGGTATAGACGATGACAGTGGGTATTATTATGGGGTCAAAATCAGATTGGCCGACAATGCAACATGCCGCAGAGATGTTAGATTTATTGGGTGTTGCTTATGAAACTAAAGTTGTTTCAGCTCACCGAACTCCTCACCTACTTGCAGATTATTCTGAAAGCGCTAAAGACCGCGGTATCAAAGTAATTATCGCAGGTGCTGGCGGCGCGGCACATCTGCCGGGTATGACAGCAGCATACACAAGCTTGCCAGTACTTGGCGTGCCAGTGCAATCAAAAGCACTAAGTGGCCAAGACTCATTATTATCAATTGTCCAAATGCCTAAGGGCATTGCCGTTGGTACACTCGCTATTGGCACCGCTGGTGCTGCTAACGCAGGCTTATTAGCCGCACAAATTTTAGGTACTTCAAACCCAACGATTCAAGCAGCGATCGAAAAATTTCGCACTGAGCAAACTGAAACTATCTTAAGTAATCCAAATCCTGCGGAATAACAAAGTATGAAAGTTCTCGTTTTAGGTGCTGGCCAACTGGCGCGAATGATGGCGTTAGCAAGTACGCCACTAAATATTGACGTACTCGCTTATGACGTTAACAACAACTCGGTGGTAAACCCGCTTGCCCCCGGTGAGAGCTTGGGTGACTTAACTCAAGGTATTGCCGAATGTGACGTAATTACTGCCGAGTTTGAGCACATTGATCACGCTATTTTAGAGCAATGCCAACGTTCGGGAAAACTGCAACCAAGCGCCACCGCCATTATGACTGGCGGCGACCGTCGCTTAGAAAAAGCACTATTAACTGAATGCAGCGTTAGCAATGCCAAACATGTGATTGTTGATAATCAACAAAGTTTTGAACAAGCATTATCTGAACTTAGCCTACCGATTATTTTTAAAAGTGCGCTTGCAGGTTACGATGGCAAAGGCCAATGGCGCTTAAAAGACAGTGACCAAGCCCAAGCACTGTGGTCTGAACTAAGCGAGTTTCTTACAGAAAACCCAACTCAAGCGCTAGTTGCCGAGCAAATGGTACCCTTTGATCGCGAAATCTCGATTATTGGTGCCCGTAATAAAAACGGCGAAGTAAAGATTTACCCTCTGACCGAAAACTTTCACCAAAATGGCGTTCTCAGTGTTTCACTAGCACAAGCGTGTGATGAAGCGTTACAACAGCAAGCCCTAAGCGCTTTCACTAAACTTACTGAAAACTTAGGCTACACTGGCGTGTTGGCCATTGAGTTTTTCCAAGTAGGCGAGCAGCTACTCGTTAATGAAATTGCGCCGCGAGTCCATAACTCAGGTCATTGGAGCCAGCAAGGTGCAGATACTTGTCAGTTTGAAAATCACATTCGCGCAGTGACAAATTTACCTTTGGGCAACACTGAGTTAGTGAGACCAACGGCAATGATCAATATTTTAGGTACAGATACTGTGCCTGAAGCGCTGTTGGCAATTGCTGGGCTCAGTTTACACTGGTACGGCAAAACTAAACGTGCAGGCCGAAAAATGGGTCACATTAATGTCTCAGCAGCCGACTGCGAAACACTGGTTAGCAAACTAGAACAAGTCGCAAGCTTGTTACCTGAAACTGATTTTCCAGGCGTTAAAAGCTATATACAGAGCCTTTAAGCGAATAACGAAGGCTTTAAAACAAAAAATAGCGGCAACTGCCGCTATTTTTTATTCTCCAAAACTATTAGCGCTAACTGGACTGAAAGTGACCACAGCGCTTTTGTCCACATTGGAATTTTTCGCCAGCAGCCATATCACGCTTTAACAATAACTCAAAACCACATTTTTCACAGGTACCAACCACAGGTGGATGATTAACGGCAAATTTGCACTTTGGGTAAGCGTTGCAAGCGTAAAAGGTTTTGCCAAACCGACTTTGGCGTTCAATTAATTGTCCTGCATGACAACTAGGGCAGCTCACCTCTTCGCTGATCGATTGCTCATCCTGGTGTTCGTGTTCAATATGGTGACAACTGGGAAAGTTAGTACAACCAATAAACATACCGTAACGGCCTTGCTTAACAGCCAGTAAGTTACCGCACTCAGGACACTCTGTGCCCGGTAATACTTGGTCTTCTACTTTTTCATGCTCTACCACAGGGCGTGTGTATTGGCAGTTTGGGTAGTTGCTACAACCAATAAAGTTGCCTGCCTTACCGTGCTTGATCATTAGCTCAGCACCACATTCAGGACACACTTCATAAGCTTGCTCTAAGGCATGCTCGTGTCGGGTAAATAACGGCTGATCTGATTTAGACTTATCTGACATTAGTGCTGGTGAGGCATAATTGCTTATGCGCAAAGTCGTTGAACATAACGACAATTATGCCATAGTGGTTAAAAAGTGACGAGCGCTTTCAATTCGCTGAATTTAGTGTGGAGGGCCTTCTGGCTGTTCATCAAAAATCAGGTCTTCCATCTGCGAATAGGCATTTTCACGCCCAGGGACATTAAACAAGACCATCAAGATAACCCACTTTAAATCGTCGAGATAAAAGTCTTTGGTATCGAGCTCCATCACCCGATCAATCACCATTTCTCTGGTGGTAAAATCAAGCACGTTAACTTGCTCTAAGAACATAATAAAACCACGACATTCAGTGTCGAGTATCGCCATTTCGCCTTCGGTATATATTCTGACATTGTTACTGGCAACTTTGGTCAGATAAGGATAAGCATCGGTGTCTTGCAAAGCAGCCAGTTTTTCTAGCCAACTCAATGCTTTGTAGATTTCGTCTTGATGAAAGCCAGCGCGTGTTAGCTCATCTGTCAAAACGTCGTGGTCAACCATTACTTCGGCTTCAGAATGAATATAGTTTTCAAAAAGGTACATCAGAATGTCGAACATAATTACCCCCTGTCTAACCTAAGATAACCACCTGGCACTGCAGCTACCAGACCTTTGAGTTCAAGTAGTGTCAAACGAGTCAGTGCGTCGTTAGCGCTTAACCGACTGCGCGAAACAATCACATCTACAGGTGTTGTTTCATATCCCACACTAGCTAACAATGGATCGAGAAACAAGCTTTGTTGCTCATTTTTCTCAACTTTCACCTGTTGTTCACTATCACTGTTATTAATACGACCGGAGTCTGACTGAAAATCTAACTGGCTTAAAATATCATCGGCTGATTCCGTTAAAAAAGCGCCTTGTTTAATCAACCAGTGGCAGCCTTTAGCAAGTGGGTTGTTAACAGCGCCAGGCACCGCAAAAACGTCTCTATTTTGCTCAAGGGCCATTTTCGCGGTAATTAATGAGCCGCTTGGTAAGCCAGCTTCAACCAGTAATACGGCTAAACTCAAACCACTGATCAACCGATTGCGCTTTGGAAAATGGCCAGCCCGCGCTGGTGTTCCCGGCAAAAACTCACTAACAATCGCACCGCCCTGCTCAATAATACTGTGGGCCAAGCTGCGGTGACGACTCGGGTATACCGTATCGAGTCCGGTGGCGACAACAGCCACTGTCGCGCCACTAAGAGCCAAGCAAGCGCGATGTGCAAAACCATCAATACCAAGCGCTAGGCCACTGGTTATCGTTAACCCGGCTAAACTTAAATCGCGAGTAATAGCCTTAGTAAATTCACGGGCAGAAACACTCGCATTACGACTACCGACAATGGCCAGCTGCTCACTTGATAACAATTCGACATTGCCACGGACAAATAGCACCAGTGGTGGATCGTAAATTTGCTGTAAGCGCTTAGGGTACAAATCGTCGCTGTAACCAATAGCAAGGCAACCGTGCTGCTGCGTTTGTTCGAGAACCGTCTCGATTTTTTGCCAGTCAGGTGATTCAATTGCAGCTTGTTGTTTGTCGGTGAGTTTATAACGACTCGGTAAAGGTTGAGTAAAAAGAGCTGTTAAACCAAGCTGCTCAACCAACTCGAGCTTTTTTTTGACCGACAAACGCGGAACAAATTTTAGCGCGAGCCAGTAATCAAGAGGTTGGCGAATTTGAGGCACTGTCCTTGGCCTTTTCTAATAGTTATTGATTTAACTATAGCCCACCTTTGCTCAAAGCGTTAGCCTTGAGCAAAGGATAAAAGAAGGGGAATTTAAGGCGCCGTTACCACATCGGCAAGACGAACAGGCTTCTCAGTTTTAAGAATCAATGCCATGCTGACACGATCATAGACCTTAAATACCATCATTTCGCCCAGCGCTTCTTCTGGCATTTTATAGTCTGAATCTTTATTGGTGAGTTTGTGCCAGCCCGACGCATCTTTTAGATACTGTGGTCCAGACTTAGTCTCAACAATACCAGGGCTTTGACGTTTAATTGCAAAAACATCTCCAGGCTCAACACTGTGGCTTTGACCACGGTTAATCATCACTACATCAAGCTTGCCAAATTCGCGGACATCAATGCTCGACTGGACAATGGAACCGCGCAAGCTATCGTCTGCGGCTTGCATGGTAAAGTACGAAGGTAGTAATTGTCCTTCGTTAACAGGAACAACAACATCACCGGCACGAATTTCTCGCTTCGAGCTTTCTACGTATAGAGTACTTGGCTCTTTATCACTAATATTACCCGCTCTTAGCGCTTGACCGGTACCCGCTAAAATAACTTGATAGCCGAGCATTTCATTGGTTTCAGGATCAATAACGGGTTTGCCTTTTTGATAAATGGCATAGGCTTTAGCAAGTTCTAAATCGCCTTTGACATAAAGTTTGAAGCCGTCGATACTGGATTTATGGCCGCGATCACTCCCTAAAACATAAGGCAATTGCTCAACTTGCGCTTCGGTGAATAAACTGTCGTATTTAATATAAGGCGCTATGGTGCTAAGCGGTAAAGTACTAACTGGGTTTTGATCTTTTAACTGAGTGCGTACTCGCGGTGACCATTTTAATTCAGGCTTGCCTTTAACCAGCATAGGCTGGCCTTGCTCGTCAAACACCAAGCGCAACTCATCGCCGGGATAAATCAAATGTGGGTTGTTAATTTCAGGGTTTAAACGCCATAGCTTAGGCCAAAGCCAGGGTTGGTCGAGGAAAATACCGGAAATGTCCCAAAGTGTATCACCCTTTTTAACCACATAGGTTTTCGGCGCGTTTTCTTTGAGGGTTAGTTGATCAGCAAGCGCTAACCAAGGAAGAGAAAAGCTAATGACGATTAAGATTATTTTTTTTAGCATGCCGCTGCCCTGCCTGTTTTGTTCATAATCGAAAGTGACTTGGCGATATTTATACCTATTACTTCCTATATTGTCAGCTATTAGCTGAAAGCACTAGGATTAATTTCATTTAATGGCTAAAATTACAACATAACACCGTATCAGAATTATCGCTAATTCTTTTACCCAGACAACGATTTACTAACAGTAGAAAACAAATAAATAGCTATGGCAGTTTTACCCGTATTACGATTTCCAGATGAGAGGCTCAGAACCAAAGCCGCAACCGTTGAACTAGTTGACGATAGTATTCGCGCGATTGTCGACGATATGTTCGACACTATGTACGACGAAAAAGGCGTTGGTTTAGCCGCGACTCAAGTTAACATTCACAAGCGCATTGTGGTTATGGATGTCTCAGAAAATGCCGATCAACCGCGCGTTTTTGTCAACCCTGAAATTATCAAAAAGAGTGATGCGACCTTTGTTAATGAAGAGGGTTGTTTATCCGTTCCGGGCTGCTACGCAAAAGTCACTCGTCACGAAACAGTTACGGTTAAAGCACTGGACCGCGACGGCAATGAATTTACCTTAGATGGCGATGAACTATTGAGTATTTGTATTCAACACGAGCTCGACCACTTGGCTGGTATCTTGTTTGTTGATTATCTATCACCACTAAAACGCCAGCGCATTAAAACCAAACTCGAAAAAGAAGCGCGTTTACAAAAAGCTAGTGCCTAATCACTAGCTTTACTTTCTGTTCGACCCAACGCTTAACTATCAGGATATCCCCTTGTCTAAACCTCTCAATATCATCTTTGCTGGCACGCCAGATTTTGCCGCGCAACACTTACAAGCACTGATCGACTCACCACACAATGTTGTCGCCGTTTACTGTCCGCCAGACAAACCCGCGGGTCGCGGTAAAAAACTCACCGCCTGTGCAACTAAAGAGCTTGCCCTGAAACACGACTTAATCGTTGAACAGCCGGTTAATTTTAAAGCCGAAGCAGATCAAGAGCAGCTCGCCAGCTACAAGGCCGATGTCATGGTCGTTGTCGCCTACGGCTTATTGTTACCGGAAGTGATTTTGAACACGCCGAGGTTGGGCTGTATTAACGTTCACGGGTCAATTTTACCGAAATGGCGCGGCGCCGCGCCAATTCAACGTTCATTAGAAGCAGGTGATCCGCAAACGGGTGTCACCATCATGCAAATGGACAAAGGCTTAGACACCGGCGATATGATCGCTAAAGCCTACTGCGATATTACTCCACTGGATACCAGTGCCAGCTTATACCAAAAACTAGCCGAGCTAGGACCACAAGCGCTAATAGACACACTTGCGCAAATGGCAACGGGTGATTATCCGAGAGAGCCACAAAATAACGAGCTAGCGAACTACGCAGCGAAATTAGACAAAGCCGAAGCAGAGTTAGACTGGCACCAAAGTGCAGATGTCCTCGACCGAAAAATTCGCGCTTACAACCCTTGGCCAGTTGCTCAGTTTACCTTTAACGAAAGTACAGAGAAAAGCCACCGCATTCGCATTTGGCAAGCACAGCCAAAGCCGTCAGAGCAACACGACCAAGTGCCCGGCACCATTTTAGCTGCCGATAAACACGGCATTTTAGTTGCCACTGGCGAAGGAGCATTGCTGCTAACCAGTATTCAACTGCCGGGCAAGAAGGCGCTAGCTGTCGCTGATGTACTTAATGCTCGCGCCGATTGGTTTAGCCCAGGTCAGGTTATTACAGGTTAACATTGGTATGACAACTCACGCTAACGTTCGCGCACTGGCTGCCAAATGCCTCTATAAAGTTGTTGATGGAGGCCGCAGCCTATCTGATGAGCTACCGCAAGCGCAAAGTAAAGCCGCGATTAAAGACAAAGGCTTATTGCAGGAGCTTTGCTACGGGGTATTGAGATATTTACCCGAACTTGAATACGAAGTTCGCACCTTTATCAGCAAACCGTTGAAAGGAAAGCAACGCGTCTGTCACTTTTTAATGTTAGTAGGTGTTTACCAACTTAAGTATTTACGGATACCAGATCACGCGGCAGTCAGTGAGACGGTTGCCGCTTGTAAGCCATTAAAAAACTTTCATTTAAAAGGGTTAATTAACGGCGTCTTGCGCAGTGTTCAACGCGCTAGCCAAAAGAGCGCCAGCCAAGAGAATCCAGCTCCAGAATCAATAACGCAAGCACCTTACAACAAGCCAGCGCCTGTGAAATACAATCACCCGTCTTGGTTTATTGATAAAGTTCGCAGTGCTTACCCAGAAAAGTGGCAACAAATTCTCGCAGAAAATCAGCAAAAACCACCGATGTGGTTACGGGTCAATCAGCGTCACCACAGTGTTGAACAATACCTAGAGAAACTCGCTCAAGCCGAAATTGCAGTTGCGCAAACAGACGCACAAAGTGGTGGCATCTTGCTGACTAAAGCGGTTGATGTTGAGCTCTTGCCCGGCTTCGACCTTGGCCACGTTTCAGTGCAAGACGGCGCCGCACAGCAAGCAGGTATTTTATTAAATCCTAACAACGGCGACCAAGTCTTAGATTGCTGCGCAGCACCGGGCGGTAAAACCTGTCACCTGCTCGAGCTCAACCCTAATATTGACATGACCGCACTCGATGTCGACCAAAACCGACTAGACCGAGTACAAGAAAACCTAACGCGCCTTAAGCTTGATGCCAAACTGATTTGTGCTGACGCCAGCCAACCAGAAAATTGGGCGCAAGCTCAGAGTTTTAATCACATTTTGCTCGATGCACCTTGTTCCGCAACTGGCGTGATTAGACGTCACCCAGATATCAAGTGGTTGCGCAAAGCGGCTGACATTGCCGAGCTAGTAGAACTACAACAACAAATTTTGGTAAAAATCTGGTCTTTGCTCAAACCGGGTGGTACTTTGCTCTATGCAACCTGTAGTATTTTGCCTGAAGAAAACGAGCAACAAATCGCCCGTTTTATCGACCAGCACGACGACGCTAAGCTGATTAGTCTCAGTCAGTACAGTGCCGATGAAAACGCTTTGGGCTGGCAAATTTTACCCAATACTCAGGGCATGGATGGCTTTTACTACGCCAAGTTAGAAAAGCAGCCAAGCGCTTAATTCATTTTTAAGTAAGCGGTTTGGCTCCATTAGCGATACGTTAAATACAAGCAAAAAAGCAGAACAACAATAACATGAAGATTATCATTATTGGTGCAGGTCAAGTCGGTGGCACACTAGCGGAAAATTTAGTTGGTGAGAATAACGAAATTACGCTAATTGACACCAACCAAGAAATACTGCGCGAACTGCAAGACAAAATGGATTTACAGGTTGTCCACGGCCACGGTAGTCACCCTGAGGTACTACTGAAAGCAGGTGCCGAAGATGCCGATATGATTGTCGCGGTCACCAATGATGACTCGACCAACATGATTGCTTGTCAAATTAGCTATACCCTGTTCCACACCACGCGCAAGATCGCCCGTATTCGCTCAGAGCAAATCCTAAAATTCGGCGATGAATTGTTCCACAACCAGCATATTCCAGTAGACAACATTATCGCTCCTGAGCATTTAGTGACCCGAGATATCGCCCGTTTAATCGATTACCCGGGCGCATTACAGGTACTTGAATTTGCCGGTGGTAAAGTGAGCTTAGTCGCGGTTAAAGCCTACTACGGCGGCTTACTGGTTGGCCACGCACTGTCGACTTTGCGCGAGCACATCCCGAACGTAGACACCCGCGTAGCGGCAATCTATCGCAACGGTAAGCCGATCAGACCACTGGGGACAACCGTGATCGAGGCCGACGACGAAGTATTCTTTATCGCCGCCAGTAAACACATTCGCGCGGTGATGAACGAGTTGCAAAAACTCGAACCGGCTTATAAACGCATTATGATTGCCGGTGGCGGTAACATAGGCGCCGGGCTTGCCAGTATCCTAGAGCAAGATCACCAAGTGAAACTGATTGAACGCTCACCTAAACGCGCTGAAGAGTTGGCCTCAGAACTCGATAACACGGTGGTATTCACTGGTGATTCGTCGGATCAAGAATTACTCAACGAAGAAAATATTGACCAGTTCGATGTCTTTATCGCCGTCACCAATGACGATGAAGCCAATATTATGTCGTCCTTGCTCGCCAAACGACTTGGCGTGCGCAAAACCATGGTGTTAATTCAGCGCGGTGCCTATATAGACTTAGTTCACGGCAGCACTATCGACATCGCCATTTCACCACAGCACGCGACAATTTCAGCACTACTAACCCATGTCAGACGCGGTGCTATCGACAATGTTTACAGTTTGCGCGGTGGTGCAGCTGAAGCGATAGAAATAGTCGCTAAAGGTGACGAAACTGCATCAAAAGTTGTCGGTCGCACTATAAAATCAATCAAACTGCCGCCGGGTACCACCATAGGTGCGATTGTCCGCGGTGAAGAAGTGTTAATTGCTCACTCCAACACCGTTATTATGGAAGAAGACCACGTTATTATTTTCTTGGTCAACAAACGATACATTTCAGATGTAGAGAAATTGTTCCAAGTCGCGGCCATTTATTTCTAATAAAATCAGTGCATTGCTTTGATAAAGCAATAGTCTTTCGCGCTAACTATTCAATATTCATAATTTGTTACAAGGCAACTTTAGCAGTTGCCGCTAGCAGCCGTTAAACTCTGCCGCTTATCACTATTAATAGCCAAACTCAGCATGCGCATTTCATCACTGATGCGGTTGGGTTAAACTGTTATTGGTCTCAACAAATTAAGTATTCGTGAACAAAACTATGTCTTCAACAAGCACTAAACGCCAATGGTTGGCGCAGCGTCCATATATCCTCGCCATTATTATCAGTCTGCTACTCATTACTTGGATGGCATCTGGCATTATGCAAGCGCAAGAGCTACCGGAAACCGTCGACAAGCAAGAACAAATCATCGCCAAAGTTAAGGTTGAAACCATTCTGGCTGACAACATTAATGACGTTGTTGAGCTATACGGTCGCACCGAGCCTGACCGTGTTACTACCTTAAAAGCCGAAATTAACGGTCGCATTGTTGAGGTACTTGCTCAAAGAGGTGCCCGAGTCAACCAAGGCGACATTATTGCCAAGCTTGGCAAAGACGACTTACCCGACCAGCTTAAACGCGCAAAAGCGCTGTTAAAGCAGCGCGAAATTGAATATCGCGGCGCAAAAAAATTAGCAGCAAAAGGCTTGCAAGGTGAAGTACAACTGGCAACCGCTGTCAGCAACTTAGCAGCAGTAAGAGCAGACATTGCACGCATTGAATTAGCATTAGAAAAAACTGTAATAAAAGCGCCATTTGACGGTGTACTCAATATTCGTCATGTTGAACAAGGTGACTATGTCCAAAGCGGCGACAATATTGCCATGGTGGCAGATCTAGAGCCGTTGATTGTGCGCGCCCATGTGACCGAACAACAAGTCGCCCAATTGTCAGCCGATCAAAAGGCGCAAATTAGAGTGCTCAACCAAGGTACAGTGACAGGTAAAGTGCGCTACATTGCCAGTGTTGCTGACGAAAACACTAATACCTTTCGAGTTGAAGTGGCGATTGCCAACTCCGATTATCAGTTGCTCGCCGGTTTAAGCAGTGAAGTGACCATTCCACTAGAAACGGTTGCAGCAATTAAAGTATCGCCAGCCCTACTCGCCCTCGACGAAAATGGCAATATTGGCGTCAAAACTGTCAAAGACAATATCGTTGTGTTTACGCCAATCAATATGGTTAAAAGCGAAAGTGATGGTATCTGGCTAACCGGTTTAGGCTCTCAGGCTGACATTATTACGTTAGGTCAAGGCTTTGTCCGCGCAGGCGATACTGTTGAGGCGGTTTACGACACTGAACTCAAGTCAGTAAATCAAGACAGTAAATAAGGGTATCGCATGTTAACTATTATTGATGCAGCCCTAACCCGAACGCGTTCGGTGTTAATGGTTTTTATGTTATTACTTATTGCTGGTGGTATTACCTACGCCAATATTCCAAAGGAATCTAACCCCGACATCACAATTCCGATGATCTATGTCTCGATGACTCACGATGGTATTTCGCCGGAAGATGCCGAGCGTATGTTAGTCAGGCCGATGGAAAAAGAACTCAAATCAATTGCCGGCATTAAAGAAATGACCGCCAATGCCGCCGAAGGTCACGCTTCTGTCACCATAGAGTTTGTCGCCGGCTTAGACCCCAAAGAGGCATTGGCTGATGTTCGCGATAAAGTGACCTTAGCAAAAGCCAAACTGCCGTCGGAATCAGAAGAGCCAGAAGTACACGAAATCACTATCGCCAACCAAGTGCCGGTCGTCACGGTAATTTTATCAGGCCCGGTCACTGAACGCGGTTTAATTACCCTTGCACGCTCACTAAAAGACAACATTGAAGGCCTACAAGAAGTACTAGAAGTCGATATTGGCGGTGACCGCGAAGACATGGTTGAAATCATTGTCGACCCATTGCTAATGGAGAGCTACAACCTAGATCAAAACGATATTTTTAATCTGGTGGAACGCAATAACCGCCTAGTGCCCGCAGGTACTATGGATACAGGTAAAGGTCGTTTCGCGATTAAAGTACCGTCTGTTTTTGAAACAGTGCAAGACTTGTTGGAGCTGCCGATTAAAGTCGACGGTGACAAGGTTATTACTTTTGAAGACGTTTCTATTGTTCGTCGCGCCTACAAAGACCCGAGCACATTCGCACGTTTAAATGGCGAACGCTCTATTTCACTTGAAATCAAAAAGCGTTCAGGTGAAAACATTATTAACACGGTTGAAAAAGTTAAAGCGCTCATCGAAGCCGATCGCAAACGCTGGCCAAATCAAATTCAAGTGGATTACGTTGGCGACCAATCAAAAGACGTTAAAGACACTCTGAGCGATCTTCAAAACAACGTATTTTCTGCAGTACTTTTAGTTGTTATTGTCGTAATTGCCGCGCTTGGTTCGCGATCAGCTTTACTGGTTGGTTTAGCTATTCCGGGTGCTTTCTTAACCGGTATTTTAGTACTAGCGATTGCTGGCCTAACGGTAAACATAGTTGTATTGTTTGGCTTGATTATGGCCGTTGGTATGTTGGTTGACGGCGCTATTGTTGTCACGGAATTTGCTGACCGACAATTGCAAGAAGGCAAGCCGCGCAAACAAGCTTATGGTTTAGCCGCTCGTCGTATGGCATGGCCAATTATTGCATCGACCGCGACCACTTTAGCCGCCTTTGCACCTTTGATGTTTTGGCCGGGTATGATGGGCGAGTTTATGAAGTATTTGCCAATCACTCTAATTGCCGTACTTACCGCCTCATTGGCAATGGCTTTAGTTTTTGTGCCAACCATTGGTGGTGCTATCGGTAAGTCTCGCTTGCTGACACCAAAAGCACAGCAACAAATAGAGCAGGCTGAACAAGGCAACTTAGAACAACTGTCCGGCTTTACCGGCAAATACATTCGCCTACTTAAAACGGCTATTAGTCATCCGTGGAAAGTGGTTGCCGGTACTATTGCAATAGCTGTGGCGGTTATTATGCTCTACGGCTCTTCGGGCTTAGGCGCGGTATTTTTTCCAGAAATCGAACCCAACAGCGCCACTATGGTAGTGCGTTCTCACGGTGATTTGTCAATCCGTGAAAAAGACCAAATTATGCGCGATATTGAAAGCCGCGTTTTAGACATGGAAGAAATAGAAACCCTATATACCCGCACGGGTGGCAGCGATATTGTTGGTACCTTTCAAGTCAACTTCACCAACTGGCAATTTCGTCGCCCTGCCAATGAAACCATTGAAGAGATCCATCAACGTACCGATGACTTAGCTGGCGTAGAAATTGAAGTCAGGAAGAACGAAGACGGGCCGCAGAGTGGTAAAGACTTGGTGATTCAACTCAGTGCCAGTAACCCGGATAAACTCGATGACGCGGTTAAGAAAATCCGCCATGCACTCGAAGCTCACGGCACTTTTACCGATTTTGAAGACACCGGCTCAAAACCGGGCATCGAATGGCAGCTAAAGATAGATCGCAACCGCGCGGCAACCTATGGTGCTGATGCAACGTTGGTCGGCTCGACCGTACAAATGGTCACCAACGGCTTAAAGCTTGGTGAGTACCGCCCTGACGACGTCGACGATGAGCTCGATATTCGCGTGCGCTTTCCCGAAGACAAACGCAATATTGGTCGTTTAGACAGCTTACGCCTAAAAACGCCAAATGGCCTAGTACCGGTTGGCAGTTTTGTTGAGCGAGAAGCAGCGCCGAAAGTCGATACCATTCGCCGAGTTGACGGTAAACGCGTGGTGTCAATTCAAGCGAACTTGGTTTCAGGCGCTCAACTGATTAGAGAGCTGCCGCTACTGCAAGCTAAGTTTCCAGAGTTGGGCATCGACCCATCAGTTCAAATTGAAATAAAAGGCCAAAATGAGGACCAAGCAGAATCAGAAGCCTTCTTACTCAATGCTTTTGGTATTGCGCTGTTTGTTATGGCGATTATTCTCGTGACTCAGTTCAACAGTTTTTATCAAGCCTTCTTAATTTTAAGTGCTGTCGTATTCTCTACCGTCGGTGTATTTTTAGCGCTATTTTTGGTGCAAAAACCATTTGGTATCGTGATGGGCGGGATTGGCGTTATTTCACTCGCGGGCATTGTGGTCAATAACAATATCGTCTTGATTGACACTTATAATGTCTTGCGCCGTGAAGGCCTATCGGCAATTGATGCCATCTTGAGAACCGGCGCTCAGCGTTTACGCCCCGTTATGTTAACCACGATTACCACAATACTTGGCTTGATGCCTATGGTCTTGCAAGTTAACCTTAACTTTTTCGAGCGCACAGCCGTTTTTGGCGCGCCATCAACACAATGGTGGACTCAGTTGGCCACCGCAATTGCCGGTGGTTTAACCTTCGCAACCATACTAACGTTAGTGTTAACACCGTGCTTATTGATACTAAGAGATCGTCGCAAAACGCGTAAAAAAGTGATACCAACACCATTGCCACAAACAGCGCGAAAAAAATTAATCGCTTAATTGCATTTAGTTCTTCGCCGCAGGTTATTAAGGAATAAACACCGATGAAACAGTACGAAGCAAATTTTGACGGACTCGTAGGTCCAAGTCACAACTATGCCGGTTTGTCTTTTGGTAATGTTGCCTCCCTCAACAATGCCAATGCGGTCAGCAATCCTAAACAGGCGGCGAAACAAGGCTTGGCCAAAATGAAAGCGCTCGCCGACATGGGCATGTTACAAGGTGTATTGGCACCACAAGAGCGACCTGATGTTAACGCCTTGCGTCGTTTAGGTTTTACCGGTTCTGACAGCCAAGTACTGGAAAGTGCAGCCAAACAAGCACCGGAAGTGTTTTTGAATTGCTGCTCAGCATCGAGTATGTGGACAGCCAATGCGGCGACAGTCTCGCCAAGTGCCGATACCTGTAACGGTAAAATTCACTTTACGCCAGCTAACTTAACCAACAAATTTCACCGTTCGTTAGAGCCCGAGGTTACTGGCCGGATTTTGGCAGCGACCTTTAACAACAGTGACTTCTTTGAGCATCACCTACACTTACCTGAAAACGACCATTTTGGTGATGAAGGGGCCGCTAACCACACTCGTTTATGCGCGGGTTATGGCGAACCAGGACTAGAACTGTTTACTTATGGTCGTTATGCCTTTAACAGCAGTAAACCGGCGCCAACTAAGTTTCCGGCTAGGCAAACCATTGAAGCATCACAGGCGATTGCTCGGTTGCACGGCTTGAATGAGCAAAACACTGTCTTTATGCAGCAAAACCCCGCCGTGATTGACCAAGGGGTTTTTCACAACGATGTTATTGCCGTCGGCAATCGCAATGTTTTGTTTTATCACGAGCAAGCGTTTTTAGACACCCAATCAGTACTCAGTGAAATTGAACAAAAGTTTGCTGCCATTAACAGCAACGAGCAACTGCACTTTATTGAAGTGCCAACGGCGAAAGTATCGATTAATGACGCGGTAAAAACATACTTGTTCAATACTCAAATCATTAACATGCCGAGCGGTGAAATGGCGATTATCGCCCCGACCGAGTGTCAGGAAAATCCAGCGGTGTCTGCTTACTTAGCGGAGTTGGTGACCTTAGGTACACCAATCAAAAAAGTGCATTTTTTCGACGTTAAACAAAGCATGCAAAACGGCGGCGGCCCAGCCTGTTTGCGCTTGCGAGTGGCGTTAAACGAACGCGAAGTTGCAGCAGTTAACCCAAATACTTGGATTAACCAAGGTCAAATTGACCGTTTAAACGCTTGGGTTGATCAGCATTACCGCGACCGCTTGTCTATTGCCGATTTGAGCGACCCAGCATTCTTAGTTGAATCGCGCACCGCTTTAGATGAACTCACCCAAATATTGAACTTGGGCTCGGTTTATCCGTTCCAACGAGTCTAATCGTAAATATTCAAACCATAAAAAAACCGCCGAATGGCGGTTTTTTGTTTTCTAGTATCTGTTGTGATTAAAGGTTAGCGTTTATTTGAACACATCCTCAATCGCAACTGTTTTAAGCTGAGCCGCAGGAATCGTTAGCTTGTAATCTTGAATGATTTTGTCGGTAGCTAATAATTCAGCTGGCTTGTCACTGTTGTACTTAAGCGGTGAGGTTTGTTCTGACAGTAAGCGCTTTTTCATATCATCGGCATCACCTGAAATAAAGACATAGTGAATATCGTCAGTTTGCAAATTGTCTTTAATAACCCGGTTTACATCGGCAAGTGTTAGCTGTTTTAACTGCTTGCGAACATAGTTAACAAAGTCATCAGTTTGATAAAACTTGCTGTCTAATGCATAACCCAACTGCTTATCTTGACTAGCAACTAGTTGTGGCGCGTAGTTAAGCAAGAAATTACGCGTAGCTTCAAAGTCTTTTTCGGTCATGCCCTTGGCAATTAACTGATCCAATTCGTACAAAGCAGCACGAGTAGCAAAGTGCGCATCGTTATTGCTTCTCAATGGACGCAACCACACTTGGAAAATTTGACTTGAGCGCCCTAAGTTAGCGTCTGGCTTAGTTTGGAACATACCGCGAGGAAAGTACTCAATATAAGCATAATCACCGTAGTTCATGCCGCGCGCTTGGCGAATTTGTTGATACAAGTAGCTGTTTGAACTTCTGTGCTCACCAAAGTAAGAACGTACTAACCACAATGCCGCCCAGTCTTTATCACTGCGCACCGTATCGATTGGAAAACCGAAAGACACGGCTGTCGACTGGGCATTTTTCTCAACAATAGTCGCGTGATGACCACTTAACGATGGTGCTTTTGGTAAAACCAAACGCGGCTCATCACCAGCCGGTAACCCAGCTAAATCAGCCATTAAACGCTTTTTGATTTTCTTTGGCATGGCGCCGGTTAAGCCCAAGTTTAACTTAGCTTGGGTTAACTGGGAGTTGTAGAAAGCTTTAACATCGTCAAGCGTCAATGCTTCTAAATCTGATAAATCACCATAGTTATAGCTCTGGTATGGGTGGCCTTGGTAAAGCTCACTGTAAAGTACCTCTTTACCTAACTCTTCATCGTTTGACGACTTTAAGCCCGCTTTAATACTATCGATTAGTTCTTTCTTCAAACGGGCAAAATCATCTTGGCGCCAGCCCGGGTTGAGCAATTGGTCGCTAACCAACTCGTACCAAGCTTCGACGTTATCTTTGTGAACGCGACCGGTAAACGACATCATTTCTTTATCAATTTGCGCTTCAAACTGGCCGGCAATCGGATACAAGCCCTGTTGAATGTCTTGATAGCTTCGCGTTGCTGAGCCACCTTGAGTGAGCATGCTTGCAGTGAGCGCTGCAACACCCTTTTTACCTTGCGGATCAGCGGCTGCACCCGTGTAGAATAAAAAGTTAACGTCGATTAACGGCGAGTCGTTAGTATTGTCTAAAACGGTAAAGTTAGGCTTTGACGAACCGCTGCTTTTAGCTAATTTGTTCGCTTTATTTTTTGCTTTAGCTGTCGATTTAGCCTGAGCAACAGCGTTAGTTAAGCTTACTTCACGATCAAAACCATCAATACTTTCTAATGCTGATAAGGTAACTGTAGTGCGGTTGTTATCTACAAAGTACTTGTTGGCAACCTCGACAATGTCATCACTCGAAATGCCATCAAAACTGTTGTACAAGTAGTTAATCGTTTCTGGATCGCGGTCAAAATGCATGTACTCAGCCAGTGTTTCAGCAATTGCTTGCGATGAATCGAGACTGTTGGCAAAGCTGTATTTTAAGTTTGCTTTTAACTGCGCCAGCTTTTCAGATGATACTTTTTCAGTCAGTACTTTGGCGTAAGTTTGATTGATTGCGTCACGCACTTTAACCAAATCTTTTGCATCGTTTACTTTGACAAAGACGTGACGCAAGCCCGCATCTTTAGTTGCCGGGTTGTAAACAAACATCTGACTGGCCAATTGTTTTTCAACGACAAGATCTTGGTACAGCGCTGAGTTTTCAGAGAAATAAAGTTCAGAAATTAAATCAAGTGCCGCTCTGTCTTTAGCTTTTGGTTGAAAGTCAGTACCTTTGTATGAAACTAATAACCAATGTCCAGGTAAACCGTCAAACTGCTCGTGGTTATAGCGCGGCGCTGTTTGTTTCGGTTCAGGCGTGATATCACTAACGTAGCTGCCCTTCTGCCAATTGCCCCAGTATTTTCTCACCAAATTCATGGTCTCGCTCGGATCGACGTCACCCACAATCACAATTGAAACGTATTCCGGCTTGTAGAATCGCTCAAAAAATTGTTGCCCATAGGCCATTTGCTCTGGCATGGCTTCAATGTCTTTTAAGAAGCCCATGGTTGTGTGTTTATAGGTGTGATTGTCAAAGGCGGTATCGCGCACATTGGCGAGTAGTTTGCGAATAGGGTTGGCGTTGTTTTTTAAGTATTCACCTTTTACGGTTAACGCTTCTGTTCTAAATTGCGCTTCAGAGTACTTTAAGTTTTGAAAGTGATCTGCCTGAATCTCAAGTACTTTTTCCAAATGCTCTTTGGCAAAATCTAAGTGATAGTTGGTGTAATCGTTGGTGGTATATGCGCCGTTATCAACACCGGCATTTTTAAAAATATCTGCGTAAACGTCTTGAGGAAATTTTTCAGAGCCTTTGAACATCATGTGTTCAAAAAAGTGAGCAAAGCCGGTTTTACCTGCTTCAGCTTCATTGCGCGAACCAACAGACACTGGAATTTGTACTGAGACTAAATCAGGGTAATCTGTTTTAACAACTAATACGCGTAAACCATTATCGAACTCTTCTAAAAGGTAATCTTGCGCGAAAACTTTGTTATTTGAGCGACTAGCGACGGAAGAACTTTGGTAGTTATCTTCAATCACTGAATCAGGGGTGATTTCTTCGTTGGTAGAAACACAGGCAGAAAGCGCCAAACTTGCGGAAATAGCCGCTGCTAAATACGTTATTTTCACGTTAATGAACCTTATTATTAACATTGCAGTTGTTGCTATGGTAGGCAAAATAACAAGGTTTTTCACCTATTCTTAACAAATAAAGCGAGAAATACGGTTACTAGTGTGTAACAAATAACGAACAGCGATAGACTTTCGTTTATCAAGACTAAAATTAGTGATATTTTCCAACAAATTCAGCCATAGGCCTGCGCTACCAAGGTGTGCGCTTGACAATCGCTTCGGCTTTATCCAAATAACGTGATAATTTCCCGATTGATTGGTAATCGGCAACAAATGGTCCCCATGATTCAACCAGCGCACTCTGTTTAATATCGTTGCGAACCGGTGACTCAAAATTAATTTCGGCGTAAATTTTTTGCGCCTTGGGCATCAATAAAAATTCGATAAAGGCAATTGCATTAGCTTTGTTTTTAGCAGCACTGGTGAGCGCAGCACCACTAATATTAACATGTGCGCCAACGCTTTTTTGCTCTGGCCAAATAATACCAACATTTTGATAGACAGCTCGATCGGCCTGTTTATCGCTTGCCGACATCATGCCGTAGTAATAACTGTTGGCGATGGCTAAATCACAAACGCCATTATTGATATTTCTGAGTTGATCGCGATCACCACCCTGTGGCCTCATTGCCAAGTTGCCCGCGAGCTTTTGCGCCCAACCCGCAGCCCACTGTTCGCCATACAAGCTAATAAAGCTGGCTAACATTGAGGTGTTATAGACATGACTGCCCTTGCGCACACATATCTTGCCTCGCCACTTTGCGTCAGTTAAATCCTGATAGCGCTTAATATCAGTGTGTTCAACTCGGTCTTTGGCATAAAAAATAGCGCGAGCACGCACCGAAATACCATACCAATAACCATCAGAGTCACGCAGTGTGCTTGGTATCTGACGATTGAGATAGTCGGACTGAATAGGCTGAATCAAACCAAGTTGTTTGGCCTTTTCTAAACGAGCGACATTTGAAGTTAACAGTAAGTCGGCAAAACTATCTTGGCCATCTTCAATCAAGCGCGCTAGCAGCTTATCAGCTTTGCCACTGACCACATTCACCTTAATGCCAGTTTGTTGATAAAACTCATCGATTAATGGTTGAATCAGCTTGGCTTCTCGAAAAGAATAAACATTAACGACTTCTGGCTTGGCAAACACAGGGGTAGCGAGCAGAAAAACTGAAGTAAATAGTGCAAAAAACCACTTAAACGGCATATCAACAACACTCTATTAGATTAAAACTTAAGCAGAAAGAAATACAACACTTAATTGATAATAATTCTTATTTACAATATACCTATTTTCTTCTAAGATGCAATGGTTATCGCAATCAAGGAGCTGAAATGATCTGCCCTGCTTTTGCTCGCATTTATTAGTTAAGTTATCCCGACATATGCCAGCAATTTTATCTCGCTATAAGAGTTTAGTGTTTACTTTTATCGTAGGCATTGCGCTGTCGTGCGCAGCTTTTAGCACCATCAATTTTTACCAACACAAGCAAATTGAGCAGCAGTTCACCGCCACATTTTCCGACAAAGTCACAGGCTTGCGCAAAGCAATTATCGCAATTGAAAAGGTGCTGATCGCAAGCCAACATTTAATTACCATCAGCCCAGACTTAACCCGCCAGCAGTTTAGCCAACTGGTTGATAGTGATCTGCTCGCTAATACCAGTATTCAAGGTATAGAGTGGGCTCCTAAAGTAGCTACAGCAGAGCAATCACAGTTTCGCCAAAATATGCAAGCAAGCGGCATTTTTGACTATCGTTTGCGCTTTAATAAACAGCCATCGAATTGTCATTTATTTGATAACACCCTATTTCCTGTTGCTTACGCAGAACCGGCAGAACGCTTAGGCGATCAACTAGGTATAGTACTGAGCAGTTATTGTGACTTGTCACAGACCATGGCCCTAGCCGATCAAACCAATAAAATAAGCTCGCTTAATTTTGTCAATCAACAACAAGAAGCTGGTGTCCGTTTGTTTTTACCGGTTAAGCCTGAGCAATCACTGCAGGGCTTTATTGTTGGCCATGTGATGATCAATCACCTCATCGATAACCTATGGGCTGACTTAAGGCGCTCTGAGCACTACCAGTTGACCATAAAAGACAATAGCCAAACGGCCTTATACAACTCGTCATGGTTGGCAAATTGTCTATCTGATGACTGTCCACCAGCACCAGCAATATTTACTAAGCAAACTCAAATTCCTTTTACCAACCAACTGTGGACAATTGAATTTACCCAAACTGAACTACAGCTCAGCAATAACTATTACGCCTATATTGCCGCTTTTTTACTGCTGACCATCACTTCAGGTTTAGCTTACTATCTGTATACCTCAATCAATCGCATTGCTTGGGCAAATCAATTAGTAGAGGAGCGCACTGTATCTTTACAACATCAAGCGAGTCACGACCAATTAACGGGTCTCCTTAATAAGAGTACCCTGTTTAATCAACTAGACTTACTCACTAAACATCAAGACAAAACGTTCGAAGCGTTTGGCTTATTGTTTATCGACCTCGACCATTTCAAACGAATCAACGACAGCATGGGCCATGTCATTGGCGATCAACTATTACAACAAGTAGCAGATACCCTAATTAACAACAGCCGCTCTGGTGATGATTTGTTCAGATTTGGTGGTGATGAATTCGTGATTATTTTACAAAAGCTCGCGCACCAAGAAAAAATTAACCATATTGCCCAGCGCTACCTAAAAGCACTACAACAACCTTTTGAAATTGAAGGATATTCATACCGAATCAATGCCAGCATTGGCGCTTCTGTGATAAACACACCAAATAGTACGCCAGAGGAAATTGTCCGCAACGCCGATATCGCCATGTACCAAGCCAAAGATGCTGGTCGTGGGCAAGTGACCTTTTTACATAAGCACATGCATGAACAGATAGTTGCTGAATACAACTTGGTGTTTGATTTAGAGCGCGCGATAAAAGCTCAAGAATTTGAACTGCACTATCAACCTATCGTCAATCATCATTATCAACTGGTTGGTTTTGAGGCATTGGTCAGGTGGCAACACCCTACCCGTGGCTTAGTGATGCCGTTTGACTTTATTCACTTGGCTGAATCAAGTGGTTTAATTCAGCCACTGGGTAAAACCATTGCCAAATTAGCCATTGCTCAACTAGCGATGTGGCGACGCCGATTTAGCGTTGAGCATTGCCCTTACATCAGTATTAATGTTTCAGCAAGACAATTGATTAACGATGATATCATTGACCTAATTGAACAAGAGCTTGGACATTATCAACTATCACCACATTTGTTAGTGGTCGAGCTAACCGAAAGCGCCCTTATCGACAGCAAAAGTAAAGTAAAGGCCCAACTAACCAGACTTAACCAACTCGGTGTAAAGCTCTATTTGGATGACTTTGGCACTGGCTATTCATCACTGTCGATGTTGCAAGACTTCCCAATCGATGTCGTGAAAATTGATCGATCATTTATCTCAGCGTTAGACCAGCCAACAAAGGCAGCACAAGGCTTGGTTAAAGCGATTATTTCAATGGCAAAAGCACTAGATATGGCGGTTGTTGCAGAGGGGATTGAACAGCAGCAAACAATAGACTGGCTAATTGACCATGGTTGTACCGCATTTCAAGGTTACTACTTTGCCAAGCCGTTAGCTCCACTGCAACTACAAACTTATTTAAAAGCCCACAAGAGCGAATCGACTAAAGCCAGTTAATCGCAGCCCGAGTTTAGCTACTTAAGAACGCCAAAACGCTGGCGTAAATAGCACTAAGAGGGTAAATATTTCCAAACGGCCAAATAGCATAGCAACGATTAAGACCCATTTACTAAAGTCACTAATACTCGCAAAATTCGCCGCAACTTCACCTAAACCTGGGCCTAAGTTATTTAAACAAGCAGCAACCGCGGTAAACGCGGTGATATCATCCATGCCCGCGGCTAGTAGCAATAACATACAAACAACAAAAACAGCGGCATAAGCGGAGAAAAAACCCCAAACAGCTTCAACAACGCGATTAGGTAGTGCTTTACGACCGAGTTTTATCGTGAAAATCGCCTTCGGATGAACCAGTTTATTGAGTTCCCGAATACCTTGTAAATACAGTAGAATGACTCGTACAACTTTCATACCGCCACCCGTACTACCGGCACAGCCACCAATAAAGCTTGAGAATATTAGCAATATTGGCAACAAGGTTGGCCAGTCGGCAAAGGATGTTGTCGCAAAACCTGCGGTTGTACTTATCGAGACCGATTGAAATAACGCCTGATCAAGGGCGATACCAGCACTGTTATAGGTGCCGTGCCACATTAAGACAGCAAAACAAATTAACGTGAGTAGTACTTGAATCGCGATAAACACTTTAAACTCTGGGTCGTAAAAATAGCTTTTCAACGATCGACTTTGCACCACAGCGTAGTGCAGAGCAAAGTTAACACCGGCGATAATCAAGAAGAAAACACAAACTAAATTGATGACCGGGCTGTTGAAGTAACCCATGCTGGCGTCATGGGTAGAAAAGCCGCCGATAGCAATCGTCGAGAAGGCATGACAAACGGCGTCAAACACCGACATCCCCGCTAACCAGTAAGCCAATGAACAGAAGATGGTTAACGACAGATAAATGTACCAAAGGTGCTTCGCAGTATCGGCAATGCGCGGGGTCATTTTCGAGTCTTTAACCGGCCCTGGCGTCTCGGCGCGATATAACTGCATACCACCAATACCAAGCATTGGCAGTACCGCAACAGCGAGTACGATGATCCCCATACCGCCCAACCATTGCAATTGCTGACGATACCATAACAGTGCATGTGGCAAGCCATCAATTTGAGTAAGCACCGTCGCACCGGTTGTCGTCAATCCAGAAAATGACTCAAAAAAAGCGTCGGCAGTAGATAAATTGGGTTGTTCCAATAACAACAAAGGCACCGCAGAGAAACTTGCCAATACCGTCCAGAATAACACGACAATTAAAAAGCCTTCGCGCGCGCGCAAGTCCCCTTTTTCATCTCGCTGTGGATACCAAGCGAGCAACCCCATAAACAAGCAAAACAGAAATGATGTTAAAAAAGGCACACCACCGCCATCGCGGTAAACAAGAGAAATAATTGCAGGAGGCAGCATGGTAACACTGAGGAGCATTACCAACAGACCTAAGATCCGAATAATATTTTTGTATTGCACTGTTATTGCACTGTACTGTTATGCTTATCTACGTTTTTCTTTAATAAACAGCAAAGTTAGCAAACACTTACTAACTATAGCGGATTATTTATTAGCGGTAGTTTACAATTTAACTAATGCTAATTGCCCTGCTGATGCGGTTTTAAGCGCAGCGCTAAACTGCTCAAGGTTCGCACTTGGCAGTGACAAAGTCATGGCTATATGCTCACCATAGTCTTGCTCAATAACTTCACCACCTGCTTGCCCTAACAAGTGTAACACGCTATCAACTTGATTATATTGACACGCTAAGCCTCTATGTACCATAGGTATTTTAGTTTCGCTGGACAAAAAAGCGAGCGCTTCGCGGACACTAGCGCCATATGCCCGCTGTAAACCGCCAGTACCGAGTTTGGTACCGCCAAAGTAGCGAACAACGACCGCACATACTTCGCCAATACCACCACCTTGTAAGCTCGCTAACATAGGTTTACCCGCGGTACCACTGGGTTCACCGTCATCAGAAAATCCGTAGTGACGACTATCGTCAGCGGCTGCCGACAAATAAGCATAACAATGGTGAGAAGCATTGGGGTGTTGCTGTTGCAGCGCTTTAACGATAGTTTTAGCTTGATCCGTGCTCGTACAGGGCGCTAAAAAACAAATAAAGCGGCTACGGTTAACAATAATTTCATGTTCAACCTCACTCGCCGCTATCAGATAACTTTTACTCATCTAACCGAAAAAACTAGTCGAGTTTAGCGTCTCTGGTCATATTTTCATTGTGTGACTGGTGGACAATAATATTGTCCTCAATGCGAATACCACCGTAAGGGCGCATTTCGTCGACACTTTGCCAATTAACCATATCAGCATGTGCAGATGCTTTGAGGTCAGCCAGTAATGAGTCAATAAAATACAAGCCAGGCTCAATAGTAAATACCTGATTTGTTTCGACAACACGCGATGTTCTTAAGAATGGATGTTGCTCTGGCGTATTGACGTGAGTGCCGCGCTCATCAGCCATAAAGCCACCAACGTCATGAGTTTGAAGCCCTAAGTGATGACCCAAACCATGCGGGAAGAAGGTTGAGATAATACCTGCTTCATACGCTGTGTCAGCGTCAACGGTCAAAAAGCCAAACTCTTGTAATACTCGGCCAATATCTAAGTAAGTCGCGATGTGCAAATCAACATAACTCGCTCCCGGCTTTAAGCCAGCAACAGCATTGAGCATCAATTGGTCCATGCGTTTGATCAAATCGGCAAACTTGTTTTGCTCAAAGGCATAAGTGCGGGTGATATCTGATGCGTAGCCGTGGAAATTAGCGCCAGCGTCAATCAAGAAAGACTTGTGGGCCGCAGGTGCTGTCCGTTCAAGTGCCGTGTAGTGCAAAATAGCGCTGTTTTCGTTTAGCGCCACGATATTACCGTACGGTGTTTGATTATCAGTGTGCTCAGTGGCTTTCAAGTACGCTTGTTGAATAGCAAACTCTGTTTCACCTGCTAAAAACGCTTGCTTAGCGGCGATATGACCTTTTACTGCAATAGCGTTAGATTTGCGCATGCACTCTTGCTCGTAAGCGGTTTTATAAGCGCGATGGTAATGCAAATAACTCAACACGGGTTCAGGGTTAATGCTGTCAAAACCTAGTGCTTGTGCTACTTCAATATGCTCACCTAAGTAGGCATAGCCCTTTTTGTCGTATGGCAATACCTGTTCAATATCCGTTGCTTTAGTGATCACCGTAATATCAAAAAACGCGTTCCAGTAGCTATCTGGCAAGGCGATAACCTTGTGCCAAAAATCAACCGGTTGATAATAAACGAGCTTAGGTTTATCCGAACCATTAATGATTAACCAAGAGTTGGTTGCTTCAACCAAAGGTAACCAGTGCTTAAAGTGAGGATTAACCTTAAACGGATAACTCATATCGTCTAAGAATACTTTTAGTTCTTTACCTGAGTGAATCACTAAAGCGTCTAGATTTTCTCGCGCCAATACATTTTGAGCGCGCTGTTGTAGCTCACTAACATGAGCTGGATATAAGTTTGCGAGTGTCATTATTATTATCCACAGAGTTCAATTAATTCGATAATAGCACAAGGGTATAGTGTCTTGCGCTATCTATGCAATATTCAATACAAACAAATCGATAAATAAACAATTAAATTTTCATTGCGACGATTTTGGCAAACAAAGATTCGGTTTGACCGACCTTTAGTTGATAAATCTGCTGATATGCCATAACACTTTTGACATAGTCTCGGGTTTCTTTAAACGGGATAGTTTCAATCCACATATCCGCCGGCAAACTCGGCGTGTTTTGCAACCATTGTTTTACTCGATGTGGACCTGCATTGTATGCCGCCGTAGCCAAAATCGGGTTACCTTGATGACGGTCGAGCAAGCGCTTTAAATACTTAGTCCCTATTTTGATATTGTCGTCAGCATTGAGCAGTTTTTTGCTGGTAATGCGACGATCAACCTGCTTTGCGGTTGCAGGTAATACTTGCATCAAGCCTTTGGCACCAGCAGATGAATTGGCGTCAGACATAAACGAGCTTTCACGTCGAGTAATAGCAAAGGCCCATGCCGGGTTAATATTTTGTTTGCCTGCTTGCTGTTTTATTGCAGTATCAAAAGCAAGCGGGAAACGCAGCTCAACATCATTTAAGTAACCGACATTTGCCAAGGTAAATATCGCTCTGTCGTACCAACCCAGTTCATAAGCCAGTTTAGAGGCCACTAAACGGTCTCGTTCACTCGCCTTGCGATTCCAATAATTCCACTCACTGCGAGCTTGTTTATAACGACCTAGATGAAAAAATTCAAAAGCTCGTTTGAGTGGCAAGTTTTGTAATACTGCATTTTTCTCTGTCAATGATACCTTCAAAGGCTGATCTTTAAGGTTAAAGCCCTGGTCTAAATGCCCCGCGGCCAAAAAGCCGTAGTAATGACGTTCGTCAGCAAGCGCAATTAACAACTGCTTGGCTTGTTGGGTTTGCCCTCTTTCAAGCAATGCCCGTGCATACCAATAACGCCACTGTAAACTTTGCTGTGTTTTTTCGGGAAAGGTTAATAATTCTCGCTCGATAGCTTGCCAGTCTTGTTGCAGTAAACTATCAGCAATGCGCCATTGAATAACGTGATCGGTCATCATGTTCTCAGGCACATCGCGCAACCAGCTTTGCGCGTCTGGATGCTTTTTACTCGCCAGCGCTAAAGCAAATCGTTGCTTTACTTTACCTAATTGTTGTTCGGTAAAAGCAAACTGCTTAACGGCTTGTTGATAGGTTTTCAGTGCCCTATTTTGATCACGCCAAATATAACGCTTCAAACCGTAAGCAACTATTTGTGCTTCGCGATCTGATTTTTTTGGAAAGCGAGATAGTTTGCGAATGTAGCTCGGGTCTTTTCTCACCTTGTGAAACAAACGACCGAGGTATTGCTGGTTTTCCGGTAACAGGCTGGTTAAATACGGGATTAAGGTATGCTTACCGCCATCCGCAGCAAGTGCCAAGCGCTGCCACACCATATTTTCAGTGCGATAACCGGCTTGTTGCCAACGCTTAAACAAAGGGTCACACACTTTAGGTTGTGATTTGCCCACTAACCAAAGCTGATTTACTTTTGGTAAAACTCGCTGTTCACTTACACCAGCATTCAATTGAAACAAGGCATGTTGGCAGCGCAATTTAGGGTCTGAGGTCGGTTGGTAAAATTTTAAAAAGAGCGCTTGTCGGTTGCGTTTAGCCAAGTAATTCAACCATTTTTTGCGCAATGGCCAATCTAGTGGCGTGCCTTGGTAGCGTTCTAAAAATGCGTCTATTTCAGCAGCTTTAGACAAGGTTAATTTATGCATCAACCTTTGCTGATCGAGATAAGGCTGCAACGGATAATAATGTAGTTGGCGATACAAACTTTGGTATTTAGCAGAATCGGAGCGCCAAATGTGTTTTTCCGCTTCAACGTAAGTTTTGCGTTGTTCAATATTTTCAGCCTGACCTTGAGAGGCCCAAAGCGACAAACCAGCTGAAATCATTAACACGGCTTGCTTTAACATATGAGAAAAAGTCCTTTGCAAATCGAGATAAATGCCGACGAGAGCCGATTGCCCTCTTTGTTTTAAACTAGCATAAATGCCATTAAATATGCGACCTTATCAGTAGACAATTTCTTACTAAAAAAAGTTTATTTCAAACGTGGATTTTGTGATTTGGCTGGCAAAGGTTAGACTATGCGCTTAGCGTTTTAAAATTGAAAAGATTCACCATAAAAGCGACCTCGTCGTTTCAACGTAAACCGATAGTAATGACTCAAGATATATTCAACCAAGCCGATCACCAACTTGACGCCATAGGCCTGCGCTGTCCAGAGCCCGTAATGATGGTGCGCTTAAACATTCGCAAAATAAATGATGGTGAAACACTATTGGTAACAGCTGACGATCCATCAACGGCTCGAGATATTCCAAGCTTTTGCCGCTTTATGGACCACCAATTAGTTGCCAGCCAAACCGACGAAAAGCCTTTTCAGTATTTAATTAAAAAAGGTCTTTAGAAAAAGTTCTGTTATCTTGTTATCTTAAAGTGTTGTTTGAAATCGGTGAACTTAATACAGACCTTATTTAATAGTACTGAATTAAAATGAACTGCTTTTAGCGTTTTTTGAACCTCTTGGTTTAAAAGTGCTGTAGAATTTACCAGCACTTAACAAGAATATATTATTTATGAAAGGTCAAAAAAACTAGTATAAACTACTTATCCTCGTCTAAACCGAGTAAAGGAAGAGCTTTAGACAATACTTTTTGTGCTTTAAATGCCATAGCTGTCGCACTATCTACCTTAGAAAGTAATGATGCGATACTTTTCATGAAGGCAGGGTTCTTTTCCTTTGTAGAAGATAGTTGTTCTTGGTTCGCGACAATTCCCCCCAAACTTAACTGAAACGCACTTCTTAACCCTTTAGCTCCATAAATTTTATAATAATTTATTGAACGACGTATAGCCTCTAATGATTCTAGTATAAAGGTTTTAACATTAGGTTCTAAATCGGTATTAAATGTTGTTTCAAATAGCTCATCAACCATATTAGAAATATGAGATAACTCTTCTTTAGTTAACTCACCTTCATCATAATATGTTGAAAGTAAATCACTGCAAAAATGAAGCGACTGTAGGACAGTTTCATTAACTAGCTTAGCAGTATATGCAAAGTCGCTATCAAGATCGCCAGGAAAAACAGCTTTCTCTATTGCATCAAAATTTCGTAAATAAAGCTCTCCATTAGTAGCAACTCTACCAATCACCTCTTTTGTATCACGAACTAACTCATTGACAGCTAATATTGCATGAAATAAATCACTATCATCATCTGATTCTATTTCTAATATATCTTTCCACGCATCTCGAGCTGGAATAATTTTTAGAGGATCACTTTGAGACGAAAACTTCTCAAGAATATTAATTAATCTTCCAGCTGGATTAGTTGTATTAGTCAATTTGAATTTTCCTTTTTAACGTTCAAATCAGCCGCATAGTATTCATACCAAGCGGCATAATTCCGATTTTGAATTAGAGTAAAATAACTACGACTGTAGTAACGAGATATCGGCAATATCAAAGAAAGTATTGCGTACTTTATTGAGTAACGTTAAGCGATTGGTTTTAACTTGCAAGTCGTCAGCCATCACCATTACGTTGTCAAAAAAGTTATCAATCGGTTGTTTTAGCTGAGCCAACTCAGTTAACGACGCTTGATAGTCTTTTGCTGCCATCAAAGGCGCTACTTTCGCTTGAATCGCGTTAAAGCTCTCTGCAAGTTCTCGCTCTGCACTTTCTTCAACAAGCGCTTGGTTGAACTCAGCAAACAGTTCGCCGTCAAATTTAGCGAGAATATTACCGACGCGCTTATTGGCTGCCGCTAGCGCTGCCGCTTCAGTTAAGCTTTGGAAGTAGCTCACGGCTTTAATGCGCTGTTCAAAGTCTAATGGAGCCGTTGGCGCTTTCGCTAGTACCGCCTGAATTACGTCAACTGCAATGCCTTGCTCTTGATAAAACGCTCTGAAGCGTCCCATGACAAAGTCAATAACGTCAGTTAAAGTGTTGTCATTAACGAGCTTGTCACCGTAGTTAGCAATACTTTGTTTAACTAAATCGGCAATGTCCAATGGCAGTTGTTTTTCAATAATAATGCGAATTAAACCGATAGCGGCACGGCGCAATGCAAACGGGTCTTTATCGCCTTTTGGTGCTTGGTTAATGCCGAAAATACCAACCAAGGTATCAACTTTATCAGCAATGGCAACGGCGCTACCAATATTGCCTTTTGGCAAAGCATCGCCAGCAAAGCGAGGACGATATTGGTCTTCTAGCGCTTGTGCGATCGCTTCGGCTTCGCCGTCGTGACGAGCGTAGTACTTACCCATAGTACCTTGTACTTGCGGGAATTCTAATACCATCTCGGTCATCAAATCGGTTTTACTTAACAGACCCGCGCGGTAGGCTTGCTCAGCATCTTCATTTAACGCTTCAGCAATGGCTTTGCTCAACTGGCCAATACGCTCAGACTTGTCTTTCAAAGTACCCAACTGTTTTTGGAATAAAACTGATTCCAGACTTGCCAAACGAGATTCAAGCGATTGTTTTTTATCGGTTTTAAAGAAAAACTCAGCATCAGCCAAACGCGGACGAATAACTTTTTCGTTACCAAAGATAACTTGATTAGGCTCTTTACTGTCGATGTTAGCGACGAAGATAAACTGGTTTTTCAGATTGCCTTCGCTGTCTTTAACCGGAAAATATTTTTGGTGGTCCTGCATCGAGTAAATTAAAGGCTCTGGCGGTACCGCTAAAAATTCTTGATCAAAGCTGCCCACTAAAGTGACTGGCCACTCATTGATACTAGTAACTTCTTCAAGTAAGTCTGGGTCAACAATTGCTTCACCGTTAATTTGCTGAGCAGCTTTTGCCACTTGGTCAACGATTAACGCTTTGCGCTTGTCGTAGTCGGCAATCACATAAGCTTGCTCTAACGCAGCTTCGTAGTTGTCGGCGTGGTCTAACGTTACTAACCCTTGGTGATGGAAACGATGACCTTGCAGTTGATTTGAAGACTGAATTCCCAAAGCTTCACCGGCGATGACCTCGCTGCCGTAAAGCATGGTTAACGTATGCGCAGGACGAATAAATTGAATGCGCTCACTGCCCCAGCGCATAGGCTTAGGTATAGGCAATTTGTTTAGCGCATTAACCACCATAGTTGGGATAAGCTCAGCAACTGATTGGCCAGCTTGAGTTGCTTTGTGCAAAAGCCATTCGCCTTTATCTGTGACTAAACGTTCAGCTTGCTCAACAGTAATGCCATTTGAACGGGCCCAACCTTGTGCCGCTTTACTTGGCTGACCTTGGTCATCAAAAGCAACATTGACCGCAGGGCCGCGCTTTTCAACAACTTTATCAGCTTGTTTGACTTGTAGTTCTTTTACCTGTATTGCCATGCGACGAGGTGAGGCAAACCATTTAATATCGCTAAAGCTCAAGTCGGCACTTTCAAGCTGAGTTTTAATTTGCGTGAAAAAAGTCTCAGCAAGTGTGCTCAGTGCTTTTGGTGGTAGCTCTTCTGTACCTAATTCAATTAATAGTGTTTCAGTAGTCATTATGCCTTTTCCTCAGCTGATTTTTCGTTGCCTGCAGCTAATGGGAAACCCAATGCTTCACGCGCATTGTAGTAAGCTTCGGCACAAGCTTTTGCCAAGGTTCTAACTCTTAAAATATAACGCTGTCGTTCAGTCACAGAAATGGCGTGACGTGCATCTAATAAGTTAAATGCGTGCGATGCTTTCATCACTTGCTCGTATGCTGGTAACGGCAATCCCTTTTCAATCAGGTTTTGTGATACTTTTTCACACTGATCGAATTGATGGAATAAATCGCTAACATCAGCGTGTTCAAAGTTGTAAGCGGATTGCTCAACTTCGTTTTGATGGAAAACGTCACCGTAAAGCACTTTGCCCATAGGGCCGTCAGTCCAAACTAGATCGTAAATGCTGTCCACGTTTTGAATATACATCGCAAGGCGCTCTAAACCGTAGGTGATCTCGCCGGTTACTGGAGAACACTCTAAGCCGCCCACTTGTTGGAAGTAAGTAAACTGGGTGATTTCCATGCCGTTTAGCCATACTTCCCAACCTAGGCCCCAAGCGCCAAGTGTTGGTGATTCCCAGTTGTCTTCAACAAAGCGAATATCGTGAACTAATGGATCTATGCCTAACTCTTTTAATGAGTTTAAGTAAAGCTCTTGAATGTTTTTAGGGTTCGGCTTAAGCATTACTTGGAATTGGTAGTAGTGCTGAAGGCGGTTTGGATTTTCACCGTAGCGACCGTCGGTAGGACGACGGCACGGTTGTACATAAGCGCTGCTCATTGGCTCCGGTCCAATCGCCCGTAAGAATGTCATAGGGTGAAATGTACCAGCTCCTACTTCTAAGTCTAATGGCTGAATAATTACACAGCCCTGGCGCGCCCAATAATCTTGTAATTGTAAGATTAGGCCCTGAAAAGTTTTAATATCAAAGCTACTCATGTTGTTCCAATCTAGAGCAAAAGCTCTTAGTTGTTATTTAACGGTTAGCTATGTGCTTGCCGCTAAACCTTAGTGAATAAAAAAATAGTCGCCTAGTATACCCAATGGCGTTTATTTCGCCTAGGGCTAAGGGCTAAGATTCATCAGGTTTTCATCTAAAACCAAGCTTTTATTGTGCACAAAAAAAAGAGCTACTAAATTAGCAGCTCTTTCAATATGACTTATTTCTGTGATCGCTGTAACTACAGACGCAAACTACACATCTAAGTTCGACACTTTAAGTGCGTTGTCTTCAATGAAGTTACGACGCGGCTCAACATGGTCACCCATCAATGTATTAAACAACTGGTCAGCAGCAATGGCATCTTCAATAGTTACACGAAGCATACGGCGCGTTTCTGGATCCATGGTGGTTTCCCAAAGTTGGTCTGGGTTCATTTCACCTAGACCTTTGTAACGCTGTATGTATTGTCCGCGTTTTGATTCAGCCATCAACCAATTTAACGCTTCTTCAAAACTGGCTACAGGCTTAATTTTTTCGCCACGCTTAATGTAGCCACCCTCTTCAATTAATCCGCTTATCGCCTTGTTTAAACTGATAATCGACTCAAACTCTTTTGAGGTTAAAAACTCATAGCCACAGTTGTATTGCTTGTCGATACCGTGTTGACGCACATTAAATTTCGGGTAGAAAATTTTGCGTTCTAGGTCTTGCTCAACTGAGACAGAGTAAATAGAACCATTACCTTCTTGGCTTTCAAGTTGCTCAAGAATATCTTTCGCCCATGCTTCAACTTTTGCTTGGTCAGTTAAGTCACTTTGCTCTACCGCTGTTGAGTACACCATGCGCTCTAAAATTTCACTTGGCACTTGGCGTGAAACACGTTTAATCGTTTCAAACGTTTGGCGATACTGGTTAACGATTTGCTCTAAAGCAACACCTGAAATCGCAGGAGCAGATTCATTGACATGAAGCTCAGCGTTTTCAAGTGCTAAGGTTGTTAGGTATTCTGTTAAGGCTTCGTCGTCTTTAATATAGCGCTCTTGTTTGCCTTTTTTCACTTTATAAAGTGGTGGCTGCGCGATATAAACATAACCACGTTCCATAATTTCGGGCATTTGACGATAGAAAAAAGTCAGCAACAAGGTACGAATGTGAGAGCCGTCAACGTCAGCATCGGTCATAATGATGATGCTATGGTAGCGCAACTTCTCTGGGTCATATTCATCTCGACCAATACCACAGCCCAATGCGGTAATTAGCGTGCCCACTTCAGCAGATGATATCATCTTGTCGAAACGCGCTTTTTCAACGTTAAGAATTTTACCTTTCAAAGGCAAAATTGCTTGGTTTTTACGATTACGACCTTGTTTCGCTGAACCACCCGCAGAGTCACCCTCCACTATATATAATTCAGATAACGCAGGGTCTTTTTCCTGACAATCAGCTAATTTACCTGGTAAACCTGCGATATCTAAAGCACCTTTACGACGTGTCATTTCACGAGCTTTTCGCGCCGCTTCACGAGCTCTGGCTGCATCGATAATCTTCATAATGATTGTCTTAGCAACGTTAGGGTTTTCTAATAGATATTCACCTAACTTTTCACCCATGGCTTGTTCTACTGCTGTTTTAACTTCGGAAGATACGAGCTTATCTTTGGTTTGAGAAGAGAACTTAGGATCAGGTACTTTTACCGAAATAACAGCAGTCAAACCTTCACGGGCATCATCGCCGGTCGCACTCGTTTCACCTTTCTTACTCTTGTTTAAACCTTCTTTAACCATGTAGCTATTTAAGGTACGCGTTAAGGCTGTTCTAAAACCACTAAGGTGAGTACCACCATCGCGTTGTGGAATATTATTGGTGAAACAGAAAATATTTTCTTGGAAGCCATCGTTCCATTGCATCGCCACTTCAACAATAATACCGTCATCTTTTGCTAAGTCGAAGTAAAACACTTCTTCATTGACTGCGGTTTTGTTGGTATTTAAGTAGTCAACAAAAGCTTGAATACCACCTTCATAGTGGAAGTGCTCTTCTTTACCTTCTTCACGCTCGTCGATTAATCGAATAGAAACGCCAGAGTTTAAGAATGATAATTCACGGATACGCTTAACAAGGATATCGTAGTGAAATTCAATATCAGAGAAGATTTCTGCACTTGGCCAAAAGCGAACTTCAGTACCAGTTTGGTCACTTTCTCCAATAACCGTTAGTGGCTCTTTTGGCTCACCCAAGTGATATTCTTGCTCGTGAAGTTTACCATCGCGTCGGATAGTCAGTTTTAGCTTGTCACTTAAGGCATTTACTACCGAGATACCTACGCCATGCAGACCACCAGAAACTTTATAACCAGAGTCTTCACCACCAAATTTACCACCAGCATGAAGTACTGTCATAATAACTTCTGCCGCTGACACACCTTCTTCCGGGTGAATCGCCGTTGGAATACCACGTCCATCATCTTTTACAGAAACAGAACCATCAAGGTGAATAGTTACAATAATATCACTACAATGACCGGCAAGTGCCTCATCGATAGAGTTATCTAGTACTTCAAATACCATGTGGTGTAGGCCGGTGCCATCATCAGTATCACCGATATACATCCCTGGTCGCTTACGGACAGCATCAAGGCCCTTTAAGACCTTAATACTCGATGAGTCATAATTATTTTCTTCTGTCATAGCATTTAGCCTATTTATCTATTTCTACTATTTCACCATGTTTCACGTGAAACATCTTATAGTTTTTATCTTGTGGAACCAAAGGTTCTAGCACAATTTCTTCAATTGCCGTGATTATCACCTGACAATCTATGGCATCAATCGCTTTAGCTAAGGCGGTTCTTGAATGAATATCAAGTTCAGCACCTATATCATCAATAAGCAAAATTGGTTTTACTCGCTTAACTTTTTCTATCAACTTCGCCTGTGCGAAAGTTAACGCGAGTAAAAACAACTTTTGTTGACCACGAGACAAGGTGTGCTCTAGGGCAGCTCGTCCAATGACAAAGCGAATATCATACTTATGTGCCCCACTTGTTGTGTGGCCAAGTTCGATTTCTTTTTGTTGACTGGCTGTCAGTATGTCTTTTAACGTCTTCTTTTGATTCCAGCCTTGAAGATATTGAATTTTAATATCCTGCTTTAGCTCAGGCAATAATATCGCCAACCACTTACCTACTTCAGTCGTTAAATCGTCGATATAATGTTGTCGTTGTTCGGCGATTAGCTCGGACAAATGACAAAATTGCTGAGTCCAATATTCTAACATATTGTGCTGAGCAATCGATCTTAAACACGCATTTCTTTGTTTTAAAACTTTGCTGAAGTCTCGCCATAAATGTGAAAATTGATGTTTCACGTGAAACATCCCCAAATCAACAAAACGTCGGCGTTCTTTTGGTCCACCAAAAAAAAGTTTAAAACTTTCCGGCGTGATGATTTGGACTGCGATGTTAACCGCTAATTCAGACAGTCGAGAAAGTCGCTCGCCGTTTAACTTGAGTTCAGTTTGTCCGCTAGTAAAATTCTTCTTTAAACCAAACTGGTTGTCGCGGCTAAATGCGCTTAGCACAAATTCACTTTGTTCATGATGACACAAACTGTCTAACTTAGTGGTTCGAAATGACTTGCCATGCCCCAAGAAAAAAACAGCCTCTAAAAGGCTGCTTTTACCACTACCATTATCCCCTAGAACAAAATTTACATCCGGATGAAACTCTAAAGTATTGGAGGCTAAATTTCGAAAGTGATATGGCGTAAGTTTAGTTACACTCATATAAATTGGCGGCAACTCAAACTACAAGCGCATTGGCATAACAACGTACAAGGCTTCTGATGAATCATTACCTTCTATGACGACACTGCTACTAGCATCAGACAATGTGAATTTAACATCGTTATCTTTAACAGCATTGAGTACATCAAGTACGTAACTCACATTAAAACCGATTTCTAACGCTTCAAACGGAAAATCAATTTCAATAACTTCTTCTGCTTGTTCTTGCTCAGGGTTGTTAGCCGTAATCTTTAGTTCTTGATTTTCAAAGTTTAAGCGAACGCCTTTAAACTTTTCATTCGACAAAATTGAAGCACGAGACAGCACCTGCTTTAACTGGTCTTTATTAGTTCTAAGCTCTTTATCACCATTGCGAGGTAATACTCGGCGATAGTCAGGGAAACGGCCATCAACAAGCTTACTGGTAAAAGAGAATTCACTATCAATAATACGAATGTGGTTTGCACCAAGATAAACTTGAATTTCATCGTCGACAGGATCAAGTAAACGAATAATTTCTAGAATACCTTTTCTCGGCACAATCACCTGTCGAGATGGCAGTGACAAGCTGTCATTCGTAATTTTACAAATAGCTAAACGGTGACCATCAGTAGCGACTGAGCGAATATCACTACCTTCTGTTTCAATAGACATACCGTTCAAGTAATAACGAACGTCTTGGTTAGCCATCGAGAAATGCGTGCTTTCAATAAGTCGCAACAATTCAGATTTAAGCAACTTAAACTCAGTGTCGCCTTGCCATTGTTCTATGTTTGGAAAATCAGTCGCGGGTAAGCAAGCTAATGAATATTTACTTCGACCTGAACTAATCGTGACATTGTCATTTTCACTGGCAAATGTCAGCATTGAGTCTTCAGGCAGACTTTTACAAATATCGAGAAGTTTTCGCGCAGGAATAGTGACCTGACCACCTTGACCCTGATTGTCGACCTGACACTGAGAAACCATTTCAAGTTCTAAATCAGTGGCAGTCAACGTAAGTAATTGCTCACTTATATCGAACAATATATTGCTTAAAATAGGTAAAGTGCTCTTGCGCTCAACTGCGCCAGATACTAATAAAAGCGGTTTAAGTAGTGCTTCCCTATTTACTGAAAACTTCATTTTTAACCCTTAATTATTGAGCTTACTTGTTACTGATATTACGAGGACAAGGTTCTGCTTAAATTAGAGTAATCTTCTTTAATATCATGGCTCTCTTCTCTAAGTGCCTTAACCTTGCGGCATGCGTGAAGCACTGTCGTGTGATCTCTACCGCCAAAAGCATCGCCTATTTCAGGCAAACTATGGCTGGTAAGCTCTTTCGAGAGTGCCATGGCAATTTGTCTCGGCCTAGCGACAGAACGGCTGCGTCGTTTAGACAATAAATCAGCAACTTTAATTTTGTAATATTCAGCAACGGTACGTTGAATATTGTCTATAGTAACAAGCTTATCTTGAAGTGCCAGTAAATCTCGCAATGCTTCGCGAACAAAATCTATTGTAATCGCTCGACCAGTAAAGTTAGCATTGGCAATCACCCGGTTTAACGCACCTTCTAAGTCGCGAACATTGGCGCGAATACGCTTAGCGATAAAAAACGCAACTTCATCGGCAAGGTTGATCTGACGCTCAAAAGCTTTCTTTTTCAAAATAGCTACCCGGGTTTCAAGTTCAGGTGGCTCGATAGCAATCGTTAAGCCCCAACCAAAGCGAGACTTCAAACGATCCTCTACCCCGTCGATCTCTTTTGGGTAACGATCACTGGTCAAAATAATTTGCTGGTTGCCTTCAAGCAGCGCGTTAAAGGTGTGGAAAAACTCTTCTTGAGTTCGCTCTTTGTTGGCAAAAAACTGAATATCATCAATGAGTAACGCGTCAACTGAGCGATAGTATTGTTTGAACTGCTCGATAGCATTATTTTGTAATGCTTTAACCATATCTTGAACAAAGCGCTCCGAGTGCATATAAGCAATCTTAGCTTTCGGGTTGTTCATTAAAATACCGTTACCGACCGCGTGCAATAAGTGAGTTTTACCTAAGCCGGTATCACCATATATAAACAGCGGGTTGTATGCAGAGCCGGGATTGTCGGCTACTTGTGAAGCCGCTGCGCGCGCTAGTTGGTTTGACTTACCTTCAACAAAATTATCAAACGTATACTTAACAAAAACGTTTGTCGTTTTAGGTAAATTAGCTTCTGGTTGTGCTGCGCTATTGTTACTTGTCGGCGCACTGATAGGGCTTGCCTGACTTGGCTGAGCCGGCTTATTTTGCGCAGGTATGCTACCGACATCAAATCGCAATAGTGGCGGATTACTAGGATCCTGCATCGCAACGAGTTCGTTGATTCGATTTACATATTTTTCACGAACCCAATCAAGAACAAATCGATTAGGGGCATATAAAGTAAGTATATTGTCGTCAACAACGCACTGCAGTGGTCTAATCCACATACTAAATTGCTGAGCGGGTAATTCTTCTTCTAATACAGACAGGCAACTCTGCCAGAGTGAGTGTTCCACTCTTTGACTCCTAAAAATTTGTCACCTTATATAAACAAGTATCTACCAATTATTGTGCAAACCAACAATTTAAAGACTACTGTGCCCACGACTAAATATCTGTAAAGGGCATAGGAAAGGATCGAAAATGAAAATTATTATTTTGTTTTGTCTCAGCATTTGCGCTAGCGATCATATAATTTGGCGATCCTAAAGGGATCTTGAACGAGCTTGGCAAACGATCTGTGATCTATTATCACTTTAGTTATCCACAAGTTCAATATTGACTTTTATTAATTTAGCGATTTCCCACTAATTTTTTCACAGGCTTGTTATATCTACCCTGCGAGCCAAATAAGATCTTATAATCTTTAAAATAGCAAGCAATTATTGTTAATAAACACCTGTAAAGATCCACAGCTTACTAAAAGGTACCGATCCACCTGTGGATAGATTTAGCGTATTAGCTAGAGGTATTGTCGGATCGATCAACTTTGTTGGATCCTTAATCAATTTTTTCTTATTTCCCGTTGACAAAAGTTAAGCGCGGCTATAGAATCACGCCTCATTTTTTAGACATCAGTGTGCTCAATACGGCGGTTTGCCAGGGCAACAACAACCGACGGAAATAGCGTAATGAAAAGAACATTTCAACCTAGCGTATTAAAGCGTAAACGTAATCACGGCTTCCGTGCTCGTATGGCTACTAAGAACGGTCGTGCAGTATTAGCACGTCGTCGTGCTAAAGGCCGCGCACGTTTAAGCGCTTAATCTCTTAATTATTTTTAGGAGACAGTAGCCTCTATGGTTACTAGAAAATTTAACCGGGAGTCTCGTCTTTTGACTCCCGGTCACTTCAAACAAGTTTTTACTCATCCTACTCGTTTTTCTTCAAAACACTTTACTGTTCTGATTACTGCTAATCCACAGCAGCAAAACCGTTTGGGCTTAGCAATAGCCAAAAAACGCGTCAAACTGGCCGTGCAAAGAAACCGAATTAAGCGATTAACTCGAGAAAGCTTTCGCCTAAATCAACATCGTCTGCCTGCTATTGATCTTGTGGTAATGGTAAAATCAGGTATTGATGAACTTGAAAACAAAGACATTAATCACCAGTTAAATGGCATATGGCGAAAAATCATTCAGCGTCACAAAAAATAGCCATTGGTGTAATAAAGTTTTATCAAAAATTTATTAGCCCCCTACTTGGTGTAAACAAGTGTCGTTTCCATCCAACTTGCTCATTTTATGCCATTGAAGCAATAAATCGCTTTGGTGTGTTAAAAGGTGGTTGGTTAGCGAGCAAACGTATACTAAAATGCCATCCTTTACATGCGGGCGGCAATGATCCCGTTCCACCCAAAAAACAAGAGAACAAATAGCTTATGGAATCTCAACGCAATCTACTGGTTATTGCACTATTAGTTGTTAGCTTTTTCCTCTATCAAGAGTGGCAACAAGAAAATGCCCCTGTTGTTGCACAGCAAACATCTTCAGTTAATTCAGCAGAGCAAAGCGAAGCTGATGCTGAAGAATTTGTGCCAGCATCATCAGAGCAAACCGCTTTACCGCAAGTAAGCAAAAACACCAAAGCACAGTTAATTGAAGTGACTACTGATGTTTTTACCGCCAAAATCAATAGCCAAGGCGGTGATATTGTCGAAGTAACCTTGCTAAATTATGAAACTGAGCAAGGCAGTGGCACACCACTAACGATTATGCACGACAACAATAGTCAGTACGTTGCGCAAAGTGGCTTAACGGGTGCAAATGGCCCAGATCGCTTAGTTAAAGGTCGTCCTATTTATCAATCTGACGCCACCAGCTATCAACTAAGCGATAACGCCGACAACTTAGTGGTAAAACTTAACTATGTCGACGCTAACGGCTTAACCGTAGTAAAAAGCTACACCTTTACCCGCGATAGTTACGACATCAAGCTTGATTACCAAGTAATTAATAGCACAGCCAATAACGCTAGCGTGCAACTATACGCGCAATTAAAGCAATCAACTTATGTCGATACTGGTTCTAATGCACTGATTCCAACCTATCGCGGTGCAGCGTACTCAACAGCTGATGAGCGCTATGAAAAGTACGACTTTGATGATATCGCTGATGCAAACTTAGAGAAGTCTACTCAAGGTGGTTGGGTTGCCATGTTGCAACATTACTTTGTTGCCGCATGGGTACCAAATGCCAGTGAAATCAACCAACTGTATACAAAGTCTGTTAATAGTGGGCAAAAATCAGTTATTGGTTTTAAAGCGCCTGCGGTTATCGTACCAGCCCATGGTGAAGCAACAACATCAGCGGTGTTATATGTTGGTCCAAAAATTCAAGATGACCTGGAGCAACTCGCTGACGGCTTAGACCTAACGGTAGACTTCGGCTTCTTGTTTATGATCAGTAAGCCACTTCACTGGCTATTACTTCAGATTCAAGCATTAGTCGCTAACTGGGGTATTGCCATCATTATTATCACCATTATTGTTAAAGGTGTTATGTACCCGCTAACTAAAGCTCAGTACACTTCAATGGCAAAAATGCGTGATCTACAGCCAAAAGTTACCGCGCTTAAAGACCGCTATGGCGACGACAGACAAAAAATGTCTCAAGCGATGATGGAGCTTTATCGCAAAGAGAAAGTGAACCCAGCAGGTGGTTGTTTGCCTATCCTTATTCAGATGCCTATTTTCTTAGCGCTTTACTGGGTGTTCTTAGAGAGTGTTGAATTGCGTCACGCTTCATTTGGCCTGTGGTTACAAGATTTATCGTCACAAGATCCATACTTTATCTTACCTATCTTAATGGGTGTAAGTATGTTCATTATGCAAAAAATGCAACCGATGACTATTCAAGATCCGATGCAGCAGAAAATTATGCAGTACATGCCTGTCATGTTCACCGTATTCTTTTTCTTCTTCCCTTCAGGCCTAGTTCTATACTGGTTGGTTAGTAATATTATCTCTATTGTTCAAATGAAGATAATTTTCTCAGGCATGGCAAAAGCCAAGCAAAATAAGTAATCAGCAATCGCTAAAATATTGAGCAAGGCGGCTATTTAGCCGCCTTTCTTTTATCTGTATAATTAATTGAATTCAGGTTAGTTCAAAAACACCGACAACATTAAGCCAAAACAACTATGAGCCAAGCACAATTACCCAGTAATCAAGAAACCATCGCCGCACAAGCGACGCCACCGGGTCGAGGTGGTGTTGGCATTATTCGCGTATCAGGGCCTGCAGCCAGCCAAGTTGCCGAAAAAATTCTAGGTAAAGTGCCCAAGGTTCGATACGCGGAATATTTACCATTTAACGACAGTCAGGGACAAACCTTAGATCAAGGTATCGCTTTATTTTTCAAAGCACCCAATTCATTCACCGGTGAAGACGTGCTCGAATTACAAGGTCACGGCGGGCCAGTTATTCTCGATATGTTGCTCAAAGAGATTGTCAACGCGAGTAATGTTCGAATGGCAAAACCCGGTGAATTCAGCGAACAAGCATTTTTGAACGACAAGCTCGATTTAACTCAAGCAGAAGCTATTGCCGACTTGATTAACTCTAGTTCAGAACAAGCGGCTCGATGTGCCTTACATTCACTACAAGGGGACTTTTCAAAGCTCGTTCATCAACTCGTTGAAGAAGTTATTCACTTGCGGATGTATGTTGAAGCAGCCATTGACTTTCCCGAAGAAGAAATCGACTTTCTCGCCGATGAAAAAGTGGTTAACGATTTAAACGGCCTTATCGAACGAGTGGAATCAGTTAAGCAACAGGCACAGCAAGGCGCTATTGTTCGCGAAGGCATGCGAGTGGTGATTGCCGGTCGACCAAACGCGGGGAAATCAAGCCTGCTCAACGCGCTAAGCGGCAGAGAGAGCGCAATCGTTACTGATATTGAAGGTACGACTCGTGATGTATTGAGTGAACAAATTCACATTGACGGCATGCCCCTACACATCATTGACACCGCAGGCCTTAGAGAAAGCCCAGATAAAGTTGAACAAATAGGTATTGAGCGAGCCTGGCAAGAAATAAAACAGGCCGATCGCGTGCTACTCATGCTAGATTCAAATCAAGCACAGCCTGAAGATATTACGACTTTTTGGCCTGAGTTCTTTGAACAGTTACCCGAAAATATTGGTTTAACCTTAGTGCGAAACAAAGCAGATCTAAGCGGGGTAGCAACAGGCTTTGACAACGGCTCTGCAAGCAGCAGTAAACACCCAACGGTAACGCTCTCAGCAAAAACTGGTGCGGGTTTAGCAGAGCTAAAACAGCACTTAAAAGACATTATGGGTTACCAAGGAAACACCGAAGGCGGTTTTATGGCGCGCAGACGCCATTTAGTTGCGCTAGAAACCGCCCACCAGCACTTATTAACCGGAATGGATCAGTTGCAAAGCTATGTTGCCGGTGAAATCTTGGCGGAAGAATTGCGCATTTGCCAACAAGCGCTCAACGAAATTACTGGTGAATTTACTAGTGATGACTTGCTAGGAAAAATCTTCTCGTCGTTCTGTATTGGTAAATAAGCGTTATCAAAAAGTAACTAGCAGTGATGATTTCGTAAGTTTCACATATAAAAGGCATAGTATTAACTATGCCTTTTTTATTAAGAAAATCTTAACCTTTGACCAAACAAACTAACGTTTTTGTTCAACACATTTTGCTAACATCTGGACATTGTACTGCTTCATATAACGCATTAGCTGTTCTCTAATACGAGGATCGTCAGTTCTGCGCTTTAGATCGCCAGTGCCAGAAATATAATTAGCACCACATAAGGCTTTGTGTTCTTGATACAAGCTGTGATCAAGGCCTGGAAACTGTGGCAACCGCGTTGACGTTGACAATAAACGAAAATCTTTTTTATCGACGGCATCGGTAATATCTTGCTGCAAGTTGATATTCGCATCGGCATCAGGCGACTCGGTTAATTGAGGCTGATGTTGACAACCAGCCACAAAAACCAATGAGATCAAACTAAGTGTTATTGTCGATTTCATTAACAGCTCCTATTCAGTACTTGCGCTTAGAGTACCTTAAACCAAACATCACCAACAGAGCCAACCAAAAAGCAGCACCGCCGCCAGAGTCTGAGCTTGCAGCAGGAGCGGGTGTTGGATTAGGTGTTGGGGCTGGCGCAGGCGCCGGAGCATTAACTGTTATAGTAAGTGTTGCACTAGCATTACTATTAGCACTATCGCTAATCGTATAGTTAATCGTTTCCGTACCATTAAAACCCGACGCTGGTGTATAGCTAATTTGATTGTTAACAATACTGGCTTGCCCAGTACCACTATAGTTTATTGTACTTAGCGTCAAAGTATCATTAGCGTCAATATCAGTGTCGTTGCCAACAACATCAATAGTTTGCTGACCAGCGTCTTGATTAATAGTCAAAGTATCATTGTTAGCAACAGGTGCATCATTAACCGGATTAACCGTAACTTGGGCAACAAATGTCGGTGTTTGCTCTGCACCGGCGTTAGCAGTTACATTAACTTGAAGTTGGCCATTAAAATTCGCCGATGGTGTCACCTGATTATTGCTAACTGTGTAGTTATCTCCTGCAGCTACGGTAATACTATTTGCTACCCGGCCTTGAACAATAAAATTAGCAACAGATAACGATAAACTTTCATCTTCATTAACTGACAATGGCGTAATCAAACCAGTAATAGCAAAAGCTAGTCCTTGACTATTCACTGAAAAATTTCCCGAATTTACAGCGAAAAAGACATTGTTAATACATGAGATTCTCAGTCTGGCATCAGTACTGGTAGCCGCTGGCAACTCAACGTCAAAGCTGCCGTCATTAGGCGTGCTTTGTGCGAGACTTATTGTGTAATTGGCACCGCCATCAAGTGATAAATCGATCGCTACGTTTGGACATGAAATTGGCGTTTGATCGGTTTGCGCAACATTCCATCTAATGGTTTGTTGTGGCACTGTCCAGCTAGATCCAGCGCTCGGCTCTGCTACAGAGAAAGCCTCGCCTGTATCAACAACCGTAACCACAGTGTTATCACTGGCGACACCTCCTTTATTATCGCGAACAATCAAACGAAAATTAAGATCGCGATTCGTTGTCGCGTAAGTTTCCCCTAAGGTTAAGGATCCCGATAATACATCGCTAATTTGTGGAAAGGTTCTACTCGCCGTGTCTTTTGGCGCAAATGCCCTAAACAACGGACGTTGGCCATCATCAATTTGCTCTGCAGTACCGTTACTGCCTGGTCCTAAATCAAACTGCTGCCAATCATAAGTTAACGTGTCGTTATCTTGGTCTGAACCAGATCCCGTTAAAGTAAATGGCGTATTTGCTGGAATAGTGAAATTGTTGCCGGCCTCAGCTACTGGTGTTCTATTACTCTGCTCGGTACTACTACCACAACTAGTAAACCGCCCCAAATGGCTGTTTATCTCATCCATAGAATGACCGTGAAAAACAGGATCTGCATTGCGTTGTAGGTTCTGACTACCACAAATCCCCGCATAAGCCATGATTGTAGAACCACTACCAACTTCATAGCTACTGCTGGCCGAGCGATTACCATTACAAGCACCAGTTAAACCATTAAAAGTGTGATTTGCGCCAAATTGATGACCCAACTCATGGGCGACAAGATCAACGTGAAACGAATCGCCAACAGGACGTGATGAGCCGCTGGCACCACCACCTTTAATACTATCGCGACAAACAGCACCTAAAAACGCCAAGCCACCACCATCAGTAGTCAAGACATGGCCAACGTCATAACTGGCAGCACCAATGCGCTCAGAAATTACCTGCGTTGCCTCACTGCTATCATTATCCAATTCATTTTGAAAAGGATCGGTAGCTGCATCAGTAAAAATTAATTGTTCATTGTTGGCAACTAAGCTCATTCGAACAGCCAACTCTTGTTCGTAAATCATATTCATGCGATTTACGAGTGTTGCGAGTTCAGTCATGACATTACTAACGCTGCCGTGAAATTGCGTATATTCACCGGTTGTCGTAATAGCTAAACGATATTCTCTAAGCGCTACAGGTGTCCGAGCGAGCTTTTCAGTATTTGCTGTTTCCTGAGTTTTACTACTTAAGGCTGGAGAATTATTTATCGGAGCTTTTAAAGTAATGCGTTGGTCAGCTTGACTAACAGCGTCCGACTTATAATAGCTAGTGTAAATACGATCGTTATTCAAATACTTGGGATCTAAATAAATCAAGCGCCCTTGGTCGTAAAACATACCGCGAAGACCAGCGGGCGTTAGCTCGAATTTACCAACATTAGTAGGATCATCAACTTGATAACCATCATATGTCTTCAACTCGGGATATTTTGCTGTCAGACCTTGAGCTAGTGCAGTATTAGCCTTAAGTTGGTAGGTGACCATTTTACCTGTTGGTAACGGCACACTAACCATTAGCTGATTTGCCCTACCAGACAAAACGGCTAACTGTTCTATTGCAAGTTCAGCGGTAAACTCTTTTTTCGCATATATTCTGTGATGCTGTTTATCATTTGCCGCGCGCTCAATTTTACTTGAACTAAAAGGCGTCCACGCATTACTAGCCAATTCTTCTTGACCATAGCTTTGTCCAGATATCAACAACAACAAACAAGATACCACACTCGTTTTATTCATAACTCAACCACCTGTAGTTAAATAATTCATCATTAACTGTATATCAATAGACCAGCTTTGTATTAAAAACATACAAAAAACCAACAAAACACAACATTGATCGACAAACAACAACGAGTTAAACCTAATGCGTTATCAATGCTACACTGGCGACATCAATAAATAAGATAGGATCCAAAATGGCAAACATTTCAATCATAGTAGGCAGTATGTTAGGTAACGCTGAGTACGTTGCAGAAGCCTGCGAGCAAACCTTAGTTGAGCTTGGTCATCAAGTTGAGCTGCATTTTTCACCCAATTTAACTGACATTGAGCAGAAAAACCGCACATGGTTAATTTGTACATCAACTCACGGCGCCGGAGACTATCCAGACAATATTCAGCCGTTTGTCGATCAACTCACAGCATCAAAACTGAACTTTGATCACAACCAATTTTTTGTTATTGGTCTTGGTGATAGTAACTACGACACTTTTTGCTACGCCGCAAAAAACATTAAAAAACTAATGATATCAAAAGGTTCAAAGGAATTAATTGAATTATTAACACTCGATATCAGTTGTGATATCGATCCAGAACAAGCATCACAAGATTGGATTATTAAAAACCAAGATCAGTTATCATGATCTTATAAATAGGTTATTCACAAAAATACATAATTTTAGATCGATGTGTGGATAACTCTGTGATCTAATTATTAAAAACTTATGATTATCCCGTGTACTAAATAAATATTTAATTTTGCTGTGGATAAAACAGCTATTTGATCAGAGTTTATTTGCTACTTGATCAAGCCTTGATCACAGGATCCGATCTAAACTAACAACTTAATATTGTTAAAAAAAATCAACTTACTAACAGAAAAGCACGATCTTAATAAAAACAACAATAAGATCTTTATATAGATCTTTATATATTATTTACTGATCACACATAGATCAGAACAAGATCTTTTTTACATCAGATCGTTTTCTTCATTAGAAAAAGAGAGTAAAATAACCGCCCTATTTTTTGCAGGTAACCTATAAGTATGTGGTATCAAGAAAGTTATGACGTAATTGTTGTCGGCGGTGGTCATGCTGGCACAGAAGCTTGTTTAGCAGCAGCTCGCATGGGCTGTAAAACTTTATTGCTTACTCACAATATTGATACTTTAGGTCAAATGTCATGTAATCCTGCGATTGGTGGTATTGGCAAAGGACATTTAGTTAAAGAGATCGACGCCTTAGGCGGCTTAATGGCAACGGCTATCGATCACGCTGCGATCCAATTCCGCACCTTAAACGCGAGTAAAGGCCCAGCCGTTCGAGCAACCAGAGCGCAGGCAGATCGCGCCTTATACCGCGCTTTTGTTCGTAGCTACCTAGAAAACCAAGAAAACCTGACAATATTCCAACAACCTTGTGACGATCTGATTATTGAAGACGATCAAGTGGTTGGTGTTTCAACGCAAATGGGCCTTAAATTTAAAGGAAAAACGGTTGTTTTAACAGTTGGAACTTTCCTTGCAGGCCAAATTCACATTGGCTTAAATAACTATCAAGGTGGTCGAGCAGGTGATCCTGCCAGTGTAAATTTAGCCAGTCAACTCAGAGATTTGCCGTTTAGGATTGATCGCTTAAAAACCGGTACACCACCGCGTTTAGATGCCAGAACATTAGATTTCTCAGTTATGGAAGAACAACCGGGCGATACACCGCGACCGGTATTCTCCTTTATTGGTGATCGTTCACAGCATCCTGAGCAGGTTCCTTGTTATATCACCCATACTAACGAAAAAACCCATGATATTATTCGCCAAGGTTTAGACCGCTCCCCTATGTACACAGGGGTAATCGAAGGTATTGGGCCGAGATATTGTCCGTCAATCGAAGATAAAATAATGCGCTTTGCCGATAAGCAAAGCCATCAAATCTTTGTTGAGCCAGAAGGTTTAACCACCCACGAAATTTATCCAAATGGCATTTCAACTAGTCTGCCATTTGACATCCAAATGGAGCTAGTTCGTTCAATTAAAGGTTTTGAAAACGCCCATATTACTCGCCCGGGTTATGCAATTGAATACGATTATTTTGATCCACGCGATCTCAAACAAAGTCTTGAAAGCAAATTTATTAAAAATTTATATTTTGCTGGCCAGATCAATGGTACTACCGGTTATGAAGAAGCCGGTGCACAAGGTTTGGTGGCTGCCACTAATGCTGGTTTACGCGTTCAAGAAAAAGACGAATGGATCCTTGGTCGTGATCAAGCATACATGGGCGTACTTATCGACGATCTCGCGACGCTTGGAACGAAAGAACCTTACCGCATGTTTACTTCGCGTGCGGAGTACCGTTTGTTATTGCGCGAAGACAATGCCGATATCCGCTTGACGGAAAAAGGCCGAGAGCTCGGTTTAGTATGCGATAAACGCTGGGCGCGCTTTAATGAGAAAATGGAAAATATCGAACTTGAGCGTCAGCGCTTAAAGTCAACTTGGATCACCAAAGATCACGTTGCCGTTGGCGAGCTCAATCCGCAATTGAAAACGCCGATCAGCCGTGAAAATAGCTTAGAAGATATTCTTCGCCGCCCTGAAACTCGTTATCAAGAGGTGATGGCGATTGAAAGTTTAGGGCCTGGCTTAGCCGATACACAAGCTGCTGAGCAGGTTGAGATCCAAATTAAGTACGCCGGTTACATCGACCGTCAATTGGATGAAATCGCTAAGAAAAAGCGTCACGAAAATACCCTGATTCCAATTGATTTCGATTACGGTCAAATTTCTGGTTTGTCGAATGAAGTCGTCGCTAAGTTAAGCGATGCTCGTCCTGAAACCATTGGTCAGGCCTCAAGAATTTCTGGTATCACCCCCGCCGCAATTTCGCTATTATTAGTTTATCTAAAAAAACACGGTTTATTACGCAAGTCTGCATAAGACTTGCGATACCATATCCTTAATAAAAAATTCATTTATATCACATGACATTAGCTCATCAGCTTGATAGCTTACTTGATCAAACGCCATTACAAGTAAGCCCTGCTCAACGTCAGCAATTAGTTGCCTACGTCGAGTTATTAAACAAATGGAACAAGGCTTATAACTTAACCTCGGTACGCAACCCAGAAGATATGTTGGTAAAACATATTTTAGACAGTTTAGTGGTTGGCCCTAAGTTAGCTGGGCAACACTTTATTGATGTTGGTACTGGTCCTGGTTTACCTGGAATTCCTTTGGCAATCTTGTATCCGGAAAGAAATTTTGTTTTATTAGATAGCCTAGGGAAAAGAATTACCTTTTTAAGACAAGTTGTTTTCCAACTGAAATTAACCAATGTAACGCCAATGCTGTCGCGGGTTGAAGAGTTTCAACCAGAGCAACCGTTTGACGGCGTGTTAAGTAGAGCTTTTGCTTCACTGCAAGATATGGTTAACTGGTGTCAGCATTTAATCGACACAAACGGTCGATTTTATGCGCTCAAAGGGTTACTCCCTGAACAAGAGTTTTCTGAGTTACCTGACAACATTCAGGTATCTGCTAGTCACCAATTACAGGTGCCGCAGTTAGATGGCGAACGCCATTTAATAGAATTGATCAAGCTTAACTAACGAGTTCGAGGATACTGTGGGTAAAATAATTGCAGTTGCCAATCAAAAAGGTGGTGTTGGTAAAACCACTACATCGGTTAATTTAGCTGCATCGCTAGCAGCCACCAAACGCAAAGTGCTTTTGATCGATCTCGATCCTCAAGGCAACGCGACGATGGGCAGTGGCGTTGATAAATACGACGTTCACGCAACGTCATACGAGCTTTTGATCGAAGAACAACCGCTTGAAAAAGTCGTGGTAAAAGAAACCGAAGGTCACTACGACTTAATTGCCGCTAATACCGACGTAACAGCGGCTGAAATCAAATTAATGGAAGTATTTGCCCGCGAATTAAGACTGCGTAACGCACTGGCTCCGGTGAAAGACTACTACGATTTTATTATCATCGACTGTCCGCCGTCATTGAATATGCTAACGGTTAATGCGATGGCGGCGGCTGACTCTGTATTGGTGCCGATGCAGTGTGAGTACTATGCCCTTGAAGGTTTGACTGCCTTGATGGATACCATTTCTAAGCTTACTGCGGTGGTCAACGAAAACTTACATATTGAAGGTATTCTGCGAACCATGTACGATCCGCGTAATCGCTTGGCCAACGACGTATCTGAACAGTTGAAAAATCACTTTGGTGACAAAGTGTATCGCACCGTTATTCCACGCAATGTTCGCTTAGCTGAAGCGCCGAGTTTTGGTGCTCCAGCGATGTATTACGACAAATCGTCTACTGGCGCGAAAGCTTATTTGGCCCTCGCTGGTGAAGTGTTACGCCGCAGTGAACAAGCGCAAACTGAAGCTAAGCAAGCCGTTAGTTAATTAGAACCGTTAATTCAAATTAGAAAACACCAGGGAAATCTATGAGTCCATCAAAACGCAGAGGTTTAGGCCGAGGTCTAGATGCCTTACTAACCACAGCACCAAGCAAGGCTGTTCAAGCTACTGATGAGGCTCCTTCAACATCTGATTCTGAATTACTGGCGCAAAAAGGCGAGTTGCAAACGTTGCCCATTGAGCAATTAGCGCCGGGTAAATATCAACCGCGCAAGGATATGTCGGCTGAAGCATTGGAAGAGTTGTCTTCGTCAATTCGCTCTCAAGGCATTATTCAACCAATCGTGGTTCGCGAAATCGCAAGCCAGCAATACGAAATTATTGCCGGTGAGCGCCGCTGGCGCGCGGCACAATTAGCTGAGTTGGATAGCGTTCCGTGTTTAGTCAAGAATGTACCTGACGAAGCTGCTGTTGCTATTGCCTTGATTGAAAACATTCAGCGTGAAGATCTTAATGCGATGGAAGAAGCCATTGCATTGGAGCGTTTGCAAAATGAATTTGAATTGACTCATCAAGAAGTTGCCGATGCGGTTGGCAAGTCTCGTACTACCGTCACTAACTTGTTGCGCTTAAACAATTTAAACCCAGAAGTTAAAACACTACTTGAGCACGGCGACTTGGAAATGGGCCACGCCCGTGCGTTATTGACCTTAGAAAATGACTTGCAGACCAATACCGCTCGCATTGTTGTCGCCAAAGAATTAACCGTTCGCGAGACTGAAACACTGGTTAAAAAAGCGCTTGAGCCAGCCACTGAAAAAGTCGAAAAAGTTAAAGATCCCGATACCAAAGCCCTCGAGCAAAACCTCTCGGAAAAGCTCGGCTCACAAATCACCATTAGCCACAATAAAAAAGGCAAAGGTAAGATGGTAATTTCTTACACTAGCCTCGATGAATTAGACGGGATTGTTGCTCGTTTTCGTTCGTTCTAAGAAGGCTTGTGGCGCCTGTCAAAAATCGCCTAAATCATTTTAATAAATACACGCTATAGATTGCCCTATTTTGTTGCAAAATAGGCATAAACCAGTATACTTGCGCATGCTTTTTTAAAGTGGTAATGCCGCTTAAAAAAACTGTTAGCTGATATGAAAGTTTTCGCGTGGAGTTTTAACACTTGAATCAACTTGTTAAACCTGGCCGTAAACTTGCGATAAAACAAATGGTTATCGCCATTTTTTTGATATTGTTAACAGTGCTGGTTAGTTATTTTGTTGCTGGATTTGATCATGCTAAATCATCGGTTTTCGGCGGTTTAGTCGCGGTAATCCCGCAAATTGTTTTTGCACTTAAAGCGTTTCAGTATGCTGGTGCAAGCGCCTCAAAAAAGGTAGTTGATGCTTTTTACAGTGGCGTAAGAATAAAATTAGTGTTAACGGCGATTCTGTTTGCCTTGTGTTTTAAGTTTTTTCAACCTGAACCGTTACCTTTTTTTATCACCTATTTTATCGCCTTGTTAGCACCGTTTGTGCTGGCAATAGCAAACAAGTTTCATTTTAATCAACATATGGGATAGAAGATGGCTGCAGATACAGGCTCTTATATCAAACACCATTTGACCAACGCGAAAATGTGTAGCGCCGATGGCGGTATTGCTTTTAACAAAGCATGTGCCGACGCAGGTTTTTGGACGCTTCATATCGATACGCTGCTATGGTCAATTGTTCTTGGTTTGATCTTTCTTTTAACTTTCCGTTCAGTCGCTAAAAAGGCTACAACAGGTGTTCCGGGCAAGCTTCAATGTGCTGTCGAAATGATTGTTGAATTTGTCGATAAAAGCGTCAAGGAAACCTTTCACGGTAAAAATGCGTTAATTGCACCATTGTCATTAACCATTTTTGTTTGGGTTTTGCTGATGAACGCGATGGACTGGGTACCAGTTGACTTAATTCCAACGATTGCCGGTTGGATTGGTTCAACATTTATGGGCATGGATCCACACGACGTTTATATCAAATCGGTACCTACCACAGATATGAACATGACGTTCGCCTTAAGTATTGGCGTATTCTTCTTAATTATTTACTACTCAATTAAAGTGAAAGGCATTGGCGGCTTTACTAAAGAACTTACGCTACAGCCGTTCAATCACCCGGTATTTATTCCAGTGAACTTTATCTTGGAATCAGTAACCTTACTTGCGCGCCCTGTGTCATTAGCACTGCGTTTGTTCGGTAACTTATACGCCGGTGAATTGATCTTTATTTTGATTGCCACTATTGGTTTATTCCAATTGCCAGTGCACTTTATCTGGGCGGCATTCCACTTATTAGTTATTCCGCTTCAAGCTTTCATTTTCATGATGTTAACCATCGTGTACTTGAGCTTGGCGCACGAAGATCACTAACTCTTCGGGAATGAGTTAGACGGCTGCTGTTAATAGGTAAGTCGAAGCCCGAAGGGGAAATAGCATGGATGCTAGAAACAATTTTTTAATTTTAAACTTTACTTTAAATAATCGGAGATAACTATGTTATACATCGCTGTTGCTATCATTATCGGTTTAGGTGCCCTAGGTACTGCGATTGGTTTTGGTCTTTTAGGTGGTAAATTCCTTGAGTCTGCTGCTCGTCAACCTGAGCTTGCTCCTCAACTTCAAGTTAAAATGTTCATCGTTGCTGGTCTTATCGATGCGATCGCTATGATCGGTGTAGGTATTGGCTTATACATGTTATTCGCTCTTTAATCGACATTTTTTAGATACGCGAATAAACATTTATAGGAGGTACACAGATGGATATTAACTCTACCCTAATCGGTGAATTAATCGCATTTGTCGTATTTGTAATTTTCTGTATGAAATACGTATGGCCACCAATTATGGCGGCTATCGAAGATCGTCAGAAAACTATTGCTGATGGCCTTGCTGCTTCAGACCGTGCTGCGAAAGACCTTGAGCTTGCTCAAGAAAAAGCAACTGCACAGTTAAAAGAAGCCAAAGCTCAAGCTGCAGAGATCGTTGAAGCTGCTAAAAAGCGCGAAAATCAAATGATCGAAGAAGCGGCTGAGAAAGCACAAGCTGAGAAAGAAAAAATCTTAGCTGCTGGTCACGCAGAAATTGAATCTGAGCGCAACCGTGCCAAAGAAGAGTTACGTCAGCAAGTTGCTGTACTAGCTGTTGCTGGCGCCGAGAAAATTCTTGAGCGTTCAATTGATGCCGCTGCTCACAGCGACATCTTAGATAAACTTGTCGCTGAGCTTTAAGAAGGATAAGCACTATGTCTGAATTGACTACAGTTGCTCGTCCTTATGCTAAAGCAGCGTTCGACTTTGCTGTTGAAGCAAATGCAGTGGATAACTGGTTTGAAATGCTAGTATTTGCTGCTGAAGTTGCTAATAACGAAACCATTGCTACTTACCTTTCAGGTGGTGCTTCGGTTGAGCAAGCCCAAGAATTATTCTTGAAGGTTTGTGATGAACAGCTTAACAGCAATGGCCAAAACTTTATTAAAGTGATGGCTGAGAACGAACGTTTGTTGGTGCTACCACAAGTCGCTGAACAATTTGGTGAATTAAAAGCCGAATATGAAAAAGAAGTGACTGTGGATGTTAGATCTGCTGTCGAACTCGACGCAGAGCAACAAAAAACATTAAGCGCCGCGCTTGAAAAGCGTTTGGCTCGTAAAGTAAAGCTCAATTGTGTTGTTGACGATACCTTAGTTTCCGGCTTAGTAATCAAAGCGGGCGACATGGTTATCGACGGCAGTGTTCGAGGCAAACTCGATCGCTTAGCCACTACAATGCAATCCTAGCACTTATTTATAAGGGAACAGAGCATGCAACTGAATTCCACTGAAATCGCTGAACTGATCAAAAAACGTATTGAGAAGTTCGACGTAGTTAGTGAAGCTCGTAACGAAGGTACCATCGTTTCTGTAACTGACGGTATTATTCGCATCCACGGTCTTGCTGATGTAATGCAAGGTGAGATGATCGAACTTCCTGGCAACCGCTACGCTATCGCGTTAAACCTTGACCGTGACTCGGTCGGTGCGGTTGTAATGGGTCCTTATGCTGATTTAGCAGAAGGCGTAAAAGTTAAAGGTACTGGCCGTATTTTGGAAGTACCAGTAGGTCGTGGTCTTTTAGGCCGCGTAGTTAACACTCTTGGTGAGCCAATCGACGGTAAAGGTCCTATCGACAACGATGGTTTCTCTCCTGTTGAAGTAGTAGCTCCAGGTGTTATCGATCGTAAATCAGTTGACCAACCAGTACAAACTGGTATCAAGTCAATTGACTCTATGATTCCAATCGGTCGTGGTCAGCGTGAGCTTATCATCGGTGACCGTCAAATTGGTAAATCTGCGATCGCTTTAGATGCAATTATCAACCAGAAAAACACTGGTATTAAGTGTGTATACGTAGCTATCGGTCAGAAAGCTTCTACCGTTGCTAACGTAGTGCGCAACTTAGAAGAGCACGGCGCGTTAGAAAACACTATCGTTGTTGTTGCGTCAGCGTCAGAAGCTGCTGCACTCCAGTACTTAGCACCATACTCAGGTTGTGCTATGGGTGAATACTTCCGTGACCGCGGTGAAGATGCCCTAATCGTATATGATGATTTGTCTAAGCAAGCTGTTGCTTACCGTCAAATTTCATTGCTATTACGTCGTCCGCCAGGTCGTGAAGCATACCCAGGTGACGTTTTCTATCTTCACTCACGTCTACTAGAGCGTGCTGCTCGTGTAAACGAAGACTACGTTGAGCGTTTCACTAACGGTGAAGTTAAAGGCCAAACAGGTTCATTAACTGCCCTACCAATTATTGAAACTCAAGCGGGTGACGTTTCGGCGTTCGTACCGACTAACGTAATTTCAATTACCGATGGTCAAATCTTCCTTGAGACTGATTTATTCAACTCAGGTATTCGTCCTGCGGTTAACGCTGGTTTATCGGTATCTCGTGTTGGTGGTGCTGCGCAAACGAAAATCATCAAGAAACTTGGTGGTGGTATCCGTTTAGCACTTGCTCAATACCGTGAACTTGCAGCGTTTGCTCAGTTTGCTTCTGACCTTGACGACGCAACTCGCGCTCAATTAGAGCACGGTCAGCGCGTTACTGAACTGATGAAGCAAAAGCAATTCAGCCCATTGTCAGTAGCAGAAACTGCGGTTTCTCTATTTGCTGCTGAAAAAGGTTACTTAAACGACGTTGAATTAAACAAAATCGTTGATTTTGAAGCGACGTTACATACCTATGTAAACAATGAGTGTGCTGAGTTGATGGCTAAGATCAACGAAAGCGGTAACTACGATAAAGATATCGAAGCAGGTTTAGCGGCAGCACTTGACGCGTTCAAGTCTACCCAAACTTGGTAATTAGTTAACCTTTTCGGAGAGAATAGTCATGTCCGGCGCTAAAGAGATAAAATCGAAGATTGGAAGTGTACAAAATACACAGAAGATCACCAGCGCGATGGAAATGGTTGCAGCCAGTAAAATGCGTAGAGCGCAAGATAATATGGCTGCCTCTCGTCCATACGCTGAAAATATGCGAAATGTGATCGGTCACATCGCGCTTGGTAACTTAGAAGTACGTCATCCGTATATGGAAGAACGTGAAGTTAAGCGCGTAGGCTATATCGTCGTCTCTACAGACCGCGGCTTGTGTGGTGGCTTAAACATTAACTTGTTTAAGTCAGTACTTGCTGACGCTGCTAAATGGCAGGGTCAAGGCGCAGAAGTTGAATTTGGTATTGTTGGCTCAAAAGCGACTGCCTTTTTCAACAACATGGGCGCTAAAGTAACCTCACAGGTTTCTGGTTTAGGTGATAGCCCTTCAGTAACAGACCTTATCGGTAGTGTTAAGGTAATGCTGAACGCCTATGACAATGGTGAGATTGACAAGTTATTCGTCGTTTACAACAAGTTTGTTAACACGATGACGCAACAGCCAACCATCGATCAACTTTTACCTTTGCCTAAGTCTGATGATGACGAAATTCAACATCGCTGGGATTATATTTACGAACCAGATGCCACTGCGTTATTAGAGCAGTTACTTGTTCGTTATATTGAATCTCAGGTATATCAAGGCGTGGTTGAAAACCTCGCATGTGAGCAAGCTGCTCGTATGATTGCCATGAAAGCGGCAACCGACAACGCGGGTGACTTAATTGATGATTTACAATTGGTATACAACAAAGCGCGTCAAGCAAGTATTACTCAAGAGCTGAGTGAGATTTGTGCTGGTGCAGCAGCGGTGTAGGCAAATAGAGCAGAATATAGAGGATTAAACATGAGTACAGGTAAAGTCGTCCAAATCATTGGCGCAGTTGTGGATGTTGAATTTCCACAAGATGCTGTACCTCAGGTATATGACGCGTTAAATGTAACTGAAGGTGACCTTAACGGCTTAGTACTAGAAGTACAGCAGCAGTTAGGTGGTGGCGTTGTTCGCGCTATCGCTATGGGTTCATCAGACGGTTTGCGTCGTGGTCTGAACGTAGTAAATACAGGTAATAACATCCAAGTTCCAGTAGGTACTGAAACTTTGGGTCGTATTATGAACGTTTTGGGTGAGCCAATTGATGAAGCTGGCCCAATCGGCGAACAAGAAAGATGGTCAATTCACCGTGAAGCGCCAGCATATGCTGACCAAGCAGCTTCTAATGAATTGCTAGAAACTGGTATCAAAGTAATCGACTTAGTATGTCCATTCGCTAAGGGTGGTAAAGTTGGTTTATTCGGTGGTGCTGGTGTTGGTAAAACCGTTAACATGATGGAACTTATCCGTAACATCGCGATCGAGCACAGTGGTTACTCAGTATTCGCTGGTGTTGGTGAGCGTACTCGTGAGGGTAACGATTTCTATCACGAAATGAACGATTCAAACGTACTTGATAAAGTAGCGCTTGTTTACGGTCAGATGAACGAGCCACCGGGCAACCGTTTACGTGTTGCGATGACTGGTTTGACAATGGCTGAGAAGTTCCGTGACGAAGGTCGCGACGTACTTTTCTTCGTTGATAACATCTACCGTTACACGCTTGCTGGTACTGAGGTATCTGCACTTCTAGGTCGTATGCCATCAGCGGTAGGTTACCAACCTACACTTGCTGAAGAAATGGGTATCCTTCAAGAGCGTATTACGTCAACTAAGACTGGTTCAATCACTTCAATCCAAGCGGTATACGTACCTGCGGATGACTTGACTGACCCTTCTCCAGCAACAACCTTTGCTCACTTAGATGCAACAGTTGTACTTTCGCGTTCAATCGCTGAATTGGGTATTTACCCTGCGATTGACCCGTTAGATTCTACTTCTCGTCAACTTGACCCATTAGTTGTTGGTCAAGAGCACTACGAAGTAGCGCGTGGCGTACAGTCAGTATTACAACGCTACAAAGAGCTTAAAGATATCATTGCTATCTTAGGTATGGATGAGCTTTCTGAAGAAGATAAGCAAACCGTTGACCGCGCTCGTAAGATCCAGCGTTTCTTATCACAGCCGTTCTTCGTTGCTGAGGTATTCACTGGTTCTCCTGGTAAGTACGTATCTCTTAAAGACACTATTGCTGGCTTTAAAGGTATTCTTGCTGGTGAGTACGACGATTTACCAGAGCAAGCTTTCTATATGGTTGGTTCAATCGAAGAAGCTGCTGAAAAAGCTAAATCAATGTAATTACTGTGCTGACTAATACTGGGTATTGGTCAGCAATTTAGGAGGTCGAAATGGCTATGACTGTTAATTTGAATGTAGTAAGTGCTGAAGAGAGCTTGTTCTCTGGCAGCATTGAAGCATTACAAATCACAGGTAGCGAAGGTGAATTAGGTATTATGCCTGGTCACGCACCTTTGCTGACCTCACTAAAACCTGGTATGGCTCGCATTGTTAAAAAAGGCGGTGAAGAAGAAGTTCTTTATCTTTCTGGCGGTATGCTAGAAGTTCAGCCTAACAATGTTATCGTGCTTGCTGACGTTGCTACTCGTGGTAGCGACCTAGACGAGCAAGCAGCAGAAGCAGCGAAACAACGCGCGGAAGAGCACTTAAATGCTCAAGGTAGTGATGTTGACTACGCTGAAGCTGCGGCGGAATTAGCCCGTGCTGTTGCCCAATTACGCGTAATTCAGGCGACTAAAAAGAAGCTTTAATACCAAACGGTAATTTTTAGTGATTAAAAAGCGATGCTTAACATTAGTTAGCATCGCTTTTTTGTTTTCTATTGATTATAAATACTCAAGTATTTTGACATTGGTCTTTATTAACCGTTGCACCATCGTTATCAGCGGCTTTTTAACACCATTCTTAAGCGACTTTATTCAAGACTTTTCAATAAATCTAGGTACAATAATAAGCAATCCTATTTAGCTCATTAGTTATTATATTTAATGGAATTATTATGAGTCTTTCAGTTGTCATTTTAGCTGCGGGTAAAGGTACTCGCATGCGTTCAAGCTTGCCAAAAGTATTACACCCGGTTGCCGAAAAACCTATGGTGGGTCATGTCATTGACTCAGCTCGAGAACTTGATGCTGAAAATATCTATTTGGTTTATGGTTTCGGTGGTGAGGTATTAAAAGCGACACTGACACAAGACGGCCAAGGCGATGATCTGACCTTTGTTGAGCAAGCTGAGCAACTGGGCACGGGCCACGCGGTTGATATGGCGTCATCTCATATTAAAGACGACGAAGACGTATTGGTGCTATATGGCGATGTACCGTTGACGCAAGTATCAACCTTAGAAAGTTTAGTTGCGGCTAAGCCCGAAAATGGCATGGCACTATTAACTGTTCACTTGGACAATCCTACCGGCTATGGTCGCATTATTCGTGACTCTTCACCTCAAGATAATGGCAATGTCGTTGGCATTGTCGAACAGAAAGATGCCAACCCAGAGCAGCTCGCTATTAATGAGTGTAACACCGGTATTTTGCTCGCCAATGGCGGTGACTTAAAACGTTGGTTGAGCAATTTGTCTAACGACAACGCTCAAGGCGAATACTACTTAACAGACGTAATCGCTATGGCCCATGGTGAAGGTAAAGAAATAGCCACTGCACATCCCGAAACGGCTATTGAAGTTGAAGGCGCTAACAATCGCGTGCAACTGGCGGCGTTGGAGCGCGCCTTTCAATTGCGCAAAGCTGAAATGTTAATGATTGCCGGCGCAAGTTTAAGGGACCCTAATCGCATAGATGTTCGCGGTACTATTATGGTTGGCCAAGAAGTTCATATTGATATCAACTGTATTTTTGAAGGCGAAGTGGTGTTGTCACATGGTGCAAGAATTGGCGCAAACTGTATTTTAAAAGATTGCACTATTGGTCAGAATGCGATTATCAAACCAAATACAATTATTGAAGGGGCGGTGATTGGCGACAACTGTTCGGTTGGGCCTTTTGCCCGTATTCGCCCTGATTCAATCATGAACTCTGACTCACATGTCGGTAATTTCGTTGAAATGAAGAAAACTACACTAGGCTCTGGCAGTAAAGCAGGTCATTTAACTTACCTTGGTGACACTACCGTTGGTCAAAATGCCAATATTGGTGCTGGTACCATTACTTGTAACTACGACGGTGCCAACAAGTTCAATACTATTATTGATGATGGTGCTTTTATTGGTTCAAATAGCTCGCTAGTTGCGCCAGTATTTGTTGGTAAAGAGGCTACTGTTGGCGCTGGTTCAGTCATTAACAAAGACGTTGAACCAAGCGAGCTTGCAGTTTCTCGCGCTAAGCAGCGCAACATGACCGGCTGGCAAAGGCCCGTGAAAGAGAAAAAGTAACTCTTTAGTTCGTTGTTAGTTAAAAGCACCTTTATTGGTGCTTTTTTGTTTTTAGTGAGGTGAATAACAACACTAGATCAGCAAAAATAGGCTTTGTCGCCACCAAAATCTCGTCTCGTTGTTCGCCGTTGGCATAATTTGTCGATTATTTATTCGAATGGCTTGCATACAACTTTGGCTTTTGTTTAAATAGCGCAACTTTCAAATCGAAACTTTTACTTTCGTTTTGTGTTGTGTTAAAACCTCCTCGAGCCGACATAACACACGTATTGGAATTTTGAATTACGATTATTATGTCTAAGCGCAATACTCAACAAAGACGACACACCATTATCACTGAGCTAGAAGCTAGCGGCCAAGTGAGTGTTGATGACTTGGCTAAGCGCTTTGAAACGTCAGAAGTGACTATTCGCAAAGATCTTACTGCCCTTGAGAACAGTGGTTTGTTATTGCGACGTTACGGCGGCGCGGTTGCCTTACCGCAAGAAATAACACAAACGAATAATAATAATCTATCGAAACGAAAGCTGGCGATTGCCAGAGCTGCTGCTGAGTTAATTCGAGATCACTATCGCATTATTATTGATAGCGGTCGCACGACATCTGCACTCGTTGAACAAATAGCAGAAAAAAAAGGCTTAGTTGTTATGACTAATGCACTCAGTGTTGCTAATTTACTTCAAAGTCTAGAAAATGAACCAACAATACTGATGACTGGCGGTACTTGGGATCCTCATTCGGAATCTTTTCAAGGGCAAATCGCCGAGCAAGTGCTCAGAAGTTACGATTTTGATCAGCTTTTTATTGGGGCTGATGGTATTGATATAGACCGAGGGACGACAACGTTTAACGAGCTTATTGGTTTGAGCCAAGTGATGGCAGATGTTGCTCGTGAAGTTGTTGTGATGGTTGAGTCTGAGAAGATCGGTCGCAAAATACCTAATTTAGAACTCGCTTGGTCAAAAGTCACAACCTTAGTGACGGATCAGGCGTTAGCGAAAGAAACAGAAAAAGCATTAATAGAGCGCGGTGTGAACGTTATTTGCGCCGCGTTTTAACATAGAAAAAAGGATAAATACTTATGTGTGGTATTGTTGGTGCAGTAGCGCAACGCGATGTTGTAGATATTTTGGTTGAAGGTCTTAAACGCCTAGAATACCGCGGTTATGATTCTGCAGGTGTTGCCGTGGTTGACCAAAACAATCAGTTACAACGCCTTCGCCGTTTAGGTAAGGTGCAAGAGCTTGCTGATGCTGTTGCTGCGAATCCTGTTACTGGTGGTACAGGTATTGCTCATACTCGTTGGGCTACTCATGGTGTTCCAAGCGAAGTGAATGCTCACCCTCATGTTTCATGTGAAACAATTGCTGTTGTTCACAACGGTATTATTGAAAATCACGAAGAACTTCGAACTGAATTAAAAAGCTTAGGTTATGAGTTTGTTTCAGAGACCGACACTGAAGTTATTGCTCACCTTGTCCATCATGAACTAAAGCAGGCCGAGTCACTACTGTCAGCCGTGCAAACTGCGGTGAAAAAACTTGAAGGTGCTTATGGTACCGTGATCATGGATGTACGAGATACTGAGCGCGTAGTTGTTGCTCGTTCTGGTAGTCCTCTTGTTATTGGCTATGGTTTAGGTGAAAACTTTATTGCCTCAGACATGATGGCATTGTTACCTGTAACTCGTAAATTTGCCTTTTTAGAAGAAGGGGATGTTGCTGAAGTGACTCGCTTTGATGTGAGTATTTTTGATGTTAATGGCGAGCCAGTTGAGCGTGAAGCAAAAGAATCTGAAGTAAGTCACGACGCCGGTGATAAAGGTGAATACCGTCACTACATGATGAAAGAAATTTACGAGCAACCAACTGCTATTCGCAATACCCTAGAAGGTCGACTCGTTGATGGCACAATCAACACTGAGACGTTTGGCCCTGCTGCCGATGCCATCTTCAAAGATATCGAACATGTACAAATTATTGCTTGTGGCACTAGTTATCATTCGGGCATGGTTGCCCGTTATTGGTTAGAAGCTCATGCAGGTGTCTCGTGTAACATTGAAATTGCCAGTGAGTTTAGATACCGCCAATCACATGTGCCGAAAAACGCTTTGCTCGTGACTATCTCTCAGTCTGGAGAAACTGCTGATACACTCGCCGCACTGCGCTTGGCAAAAGAGCTTGGTTATAAGGCCAGTTTAACCATTTGTAATGTTCCGGGTTCATCGCTTGTACGCGAATCAGACTTAGCCTTTATGACCAAAGCTGGCGCTGAAATTGGCGTTGCTTCAACTAAAGCCTTCACTACCCAGTTAGTTGGGCTAATGATGCTAACACTTGCTTTGGGTAAACATCACGGTATGTCTGAGCAAGCACAAGCTGAAATGACTCACGCTTTAACCACTTTGCCAAACAAGGTAGAAGAAGTGTTGTCGCTAGCTGCACCAATTGAAGCGCTTGCTGAAGACTTTGCTGATAAACATCACTCATTATTTTTGGGGCGTGGCGACCAGTACCCAATTGCAATGGAAGGTGCGCTTAAATTAAAAGAAATCTCATACATTCACGCTGAAGCATATGCTGCTGGTGAGCTCAAGCACGGCCCACTTGCTCTTATTGATGCGGAAATGCCGGTAATTGTTGTTGCACCTAAAAACGATTTGATTGAAAAGCTTAAATCAAATGTTGAAGAAGTGCGTGCGCGTGGTGGTTTGATGTATGTCTTTGCGGATGTTGATGCCAAGTTTGACAGCGACGAGACCATGAAAGTGATCAATGTGCCACATTGTGACGACTTAATTGCGCCGATTGTCTACACCTTACCTCTACAACTGCTGTCTTATTATGTTGCTATCATTAAGGGCACTGATGTTGACCAACCTCGCAATCTTGCCAAATCAGTAACGGTAGAGTAATCACTAAGAACTAAGAACTAAGAACTAAGAACTAAGAACTAAGAACTAAGAACTAAGAACTAAGAACTATGGTTGTCATTGCTAACTCTAGAGATTAAACAATGATAAAAGCGACTTACTGAGTAAGTCGCTTTTTTGTTGGTTAGCTAGTTAAGTGACTTGATCGCCTTGGCTTTTGGGCTCAACCCCGGGGTATAGCTCGTCTAAAGGTATTGATTTGCCATTTTCTGTGACCATGCGAGCGTGGTGCCGCTTTAATTGCCTCGGTTCTTTAACACCACAAGAGTGCGCCAACACGCCAACTTCATAATTCATATTTTTAACAAAGTTCGCTACTCGTTGCGATTTTTCTGTTGCTACTAATCCTCGTTGCAGGCGCTTGTTGTGGGTGGTGATACCTGTTGGGCAGGTATTTTTATTACACTGTAGCGCTTGAATACAACCAAGGGCAAACATAAAGCCTCGCGCCGAAGTAACAAAGTCGGCACCTACGGCTAACGCCCACGCAACGCCTGATGGTGTTATCAGTTTTCCAGAAGCGACAACCTTGATGCGCTCTTTAAGTTGATACTGATTGAGCATATCAATAACCACGGGCAAGCTTTCACTAATTGGTAAACCAACATAATCCATTAATGGCATTGGGGCGGCACCGGTACCGCCATCGGCACTGTCAATGGTGATAAAGTCAGGCGCGGACTCGATGCCACGCGCTTGTATCGCGGCAAACAGTTCGTCTAACCAATGATACGAACCGATAACCGCTTTAAAACCAACCGGTTTACCTGTGACTTTTCGCACTCGATCTATTATATCAAGCAAGTCTTTAGTATTATTGATGTCTGGATGTCTATTTGGGCTAATGGCATCACTGCCCAGTTCAATACCGCGAATTGCGGCAATTTCCGCTGTTACTTTCGCGCCAGGTAAAATTCCGCCCTTGCCCGGTTTAGCGCCCTGGCTAAGCTTAATTTCGAACATTTTAACTTGTTCGTGAGCAGCAATTTCCTTTAATTTCTCGTCGGATAAATTACCAGCTAAATCGCGGACGCCAAACTTTGCAGTACCAATTTGGAATACTAAATCAGCCCCACCTTCAAGATGATAGGGTGACAAGCCCCCTTCTCCGGTATTCATCCAACAGCCAGCTTGTTTCGCGCCTAATGACAGAGCATTGACCGCTGGAATCGATAGTGCACCATAGCTCATTCCTGAAATATTGATCACAGATTGTGCTGAATATGGCTGCTGACAATATTGACCAATCAATACCTCTTTGTTCGAACAGGCATCTTCACCTAAAGTTGGGTAAGGACAATTAACGAATAAAATCGAACCCGTTGGTTTTAAGTCGCGAGTAGAACCAAAAGCGATGGTGTTTACTTCATCTTTGGCTGCGCGATAGGCCCATGAGCGTTCGGCTCGGTTAAACGGCAATTCTTCTCGGTCCATGGCAAAGAAGTATTGGCGGAAAAACTCGCCCATGTGCTCAAAAACATAGCGAAAGCGGCCAATCACAGGGTAATTTCTGCGAATGGTTTGCTTGGTCTGTGTGACGTCGACAATGTATAAAACGACTATGCTGAGCAGTGCTAAGCCAATGCAAAAAATAAATAAAAATGCGGCAAATTCAATAGTAATAAACAGCCACGTAGGTACTGATTCAAGCATAACAAGTAAACTCCTCTGCTGCTTCGTTAAGCGATGTTAGTCACTATGTTAATCTCGCTTTCGAGTGAACGATGTACTGGACATTTGTCGGCAATCACCAATAACTTTTGGCGTTCATCGTCGGTCAACGGCCCTGTTAGTGTGATTTTTCGCTCAAACTGATCAACTTTGCCGTCAACTTGCTCGCAGCTGTCGCAGTCTTGTGCATGAATTTTATTGTGGATGATGTCTACTTCTACGTGATCTAGCGGAATGTTTTTGCGTTTCGCATACATGCGAATGGTCATTGATGTACAGGCACCTAAGCCGGCGCTTACCAATTGATAAGGCGTCGGCCCTAAAAAGTCCCCCCCGTAACTTACTGGTTCATCGGCAATCAGGTGATGGCCAGCCGCGCTAACATCTTGTATAAAGCTATTGGGGTCGGTTTCACTGACTCTAACTACGCCTTCCGGTGCGCTCATGGTTTTTGGTAGCAAACTAACGTCGATATAGCGCTGTACCCACGCCGCGATTAAATCAGCCGCATATTCAGCGTCTCTTGCTTCGGTCAGTAAGTGATCGGCATTGTCTAGCGTGATAAAACTTTTCGGGTGTTTAGCCATTTGGAAGATACGCGCGGCATTATCAATTTCTACGGTTTCATCTAATGGCGCATGTAATACCAATAATGCTTTTTTTAGTGATGCAATATGTTGCTCAAGTGAAACCTGAGAAATATCATCGATAAACTGTCGTTTAATGGTAAAAGTGCGGCCGCCTAGTTGGACATCGGCCTGACCATGGCTTTCTATTGAATCTAGGTGCTGACCAAAATTGTGAGCGACGTGCTGCGGATCAGCTGGCGCACCAATAGATATCACCGCCTTTGCTTCAGGCACTTGCCCTGCTGCCGCTAAAATGGCTGCGCCACCTAGAGAGTGGCCAATTGATAGCTCAGGAGCCTGATAATTGTCTCGCAGGTAGTTAGCGGCGAGTAGCAGATCTTCAATATTAGAGCTAAAGCTAGTGTTGGCAAATTCACCGCTTGAGTGACCTAAACCGGTAAAATCAAACCTCAGTACAGCAATGCCCAAAGCGGCAAGACGCTGGGCAATTCTTCTCGCGGCTGGAATATCTTTAGAGCAAGTAAAGCAATGAGCAAATAATGCGTAGGCTGCAGGTTTGCCGACTGGTAAGTCGAGTCTTGCTGCTAATGTCGAACCATCGTGTCCTAAAAATTCTAAGCGCTGTGTTTTCATGAGTTTGTTTCCCGGTTAAGTCGAGCAAGTGATTATGCGTTTGCTGAGTTGATCTTTAATAGCTTGTGTAATTGACCACTTTGCAATGCTAAGTGTAGGTCGTCATTGCCTCCTACGTGATAGTCGTCGATGAATATTTGTGGCACCGTTTGACGGTTACTGCGGGTGCGCATCTCCAGTGCTTTTTCTTTGTTATAGGTAATGTCGTATTCTTCAAATTTGACCCCTAAATGGTTCAATGTTGCCTTTGAGTTTTTGCAATAAGGGCAATACCCTTTACTGTAAATTTCTACTTTAACCATAGTGTGACTCCTAAATATTTTTGGGTTGAAAACTATTCACAATCACTATTATGCGCTGATAGAAAATACTAACAATGCATAATAGTCTTGAATGTTTACACCGATCGTCTATTCTTTGGCAGTTGATAGCTAACACTGTTGGTATTTTGAGAGAGTTGCATGGAAATACTGAGTGAGTTGTTAAAGTCGTTAAAAGTCAGCGGTAGTGTGTATTTTTGTGATCACTTGATCTCACCTTGGCAAAAAGATTATCAAGGTACTAACGCGGCTGCTTTTCACTTGGTCCGAGATGGCCTTTGTTGGGCGACTATTGGTGATCGGGTTGAGCAATTATTTCCCGGTGATTTGATTTTTATCGGCGCAGGCATTAATCATCAGTTGGCGAGTCAATCGCCACATCAGGCTCGTGGTGAATCAAGTGACAGCTCATTGTTACTTTGTGGTAACTGTGATTTTGCGACAGACACATTAACGCCGTTAAAAGATATTTTTCCCGATACTACGATTGTCCGCGCACAAGAGCTTCAGCAGCACCCCTGGCTAAAGAGTACTTTTGAACAATTGAGCGCTGAGTATATGGCGCAATCACCCGGCAGCGAAATAATCGTTGATAAGCTCACAGAGGTGGTTTTGGTTGAATTAATACGGATTAATTTTGGTCGCCGAGAGCAAAATGGTTTTCTAAAAGCGCTTCAAGACAAACGGATATCTGCAGCGCTAAATTTATTGCACCAGTCACCGGAAAAAGCGTGGACCATCGAGCTACTAGCCAGTGAAATTGGCATGTCGCGAGCGGCATTCGCCAAGCGTTTTACTGATTTGATTGGCGAACCAATGTTTGCCTACTTATCTCAACTGAGAATGGAAAAAGCCAAAGAACTTTTGAAAAATACTCAGTTACCGGTTGATGAAATTGCGCTTAAAGTAGGATATGACTCAGAGCGCTCTTTTGCTAAAACATTTGGTAAGTACCTTGGCGATACACCTAAGCAATACCGCAAAAACAGCGCAAATAACGACGATTAGTGCTTTACAATAACTGCTCGGCTAATTCGAGCGCTTGTTGATAAAGTTCAGGATCATTTTCCTTAAACTGATCAACTTTGGTTTGAGCTGGTGAGAAGGCTAAATTAGCTGCATTGATTAACCAAGCGAGACCAAGTGGATAGTTTTCTTCAACCCCTTCACTTAAAAAGTAGGCTCGTCCGAGTGCCCCCATCGCTTGCGGAAGTTGTGTCTCAGCCGCTTGTTGAAACAGCTCGAATGCCGCTGAATACTGACCTTGTTGGCGCAGTTCAACACCTTGTTGATATATCTGCTCAATACTGAGCTGTTCGTCAGCTTCTTGCTCTTGATTTGATGGCGTTTGCTGTGTCGGTTGCAAAGTCGGCTCAGCTACCGAAAGTTTGCTCGTTGTCGGTTCAAAAACGGTGAATTCATCATCGTCAAAAATATCACGGATATTAAAATCACGCCTTTTTTCAGTCAGCATGCAAGTGACCACAGTGTCGTAACGAGTATTGAGTTGTTCGGCGTTTTTTTGTTGTTGTATCAACTGCTGCTGATAAAACTGTATTTGACTTTCTAACTGAGCAATGTGCTTATTTTTGTCGGCAATTTGTTGCTGATAACTTTGCGTGAGACTGGCAATATGAGCGTCGTGGCTTTTGTCTAGCCTTGTTTGTTGCTTCTCTTGGTTAGCTTCAAATTGGTTAAGAACCTGCTTGATATTATTCTCGTAGTTGGTCTTCATTTTTTCAAACCAACGTAACAACTGGTTTGCTAAACTTAAGTTGTTATTCGACATTGATCACAGCTCGCTAAAGTTCTAACTGAACTAACTTTATCAGCTCACCTAGCCAAATTAAATATTTGATGAACAATATTTATTTTTGATTAATAATAACCTTACTTTTTTACGGTTATTAACTATTTTCATTAGTGGCTTGATTATTTTTGAGTTACCATATAGCTTAAATCTGTCACCTTTTTTTACAAAAATTGAATTTCGTTAATTCGCTAGAGGAATGGCTTGATGGAGCAGACATTACTAGAGTTACCTACTGATTTAACAATCTCTCACGTCCAAACATTCAAGCAAGATGCGCAAAACTTTATTAGCGATGTGCAACATGTCGTTATTTCTGATCGTTCCCTCGATAAAATTGATACGTTGGGCGTTCAATTATTATTGGCTTTAATTGATCTTATTCTCAGTGAAAAAAAGCAGTTAACGTGGCAAGCCGATTCAGATTTACTAAAAGAAACTGTCCGTCAATTGGGTTTGGCAGATTCAGACTTTAAACACTACTTATTCGAACACTAAATTACACAAGGGTTAAACAATGGCGAATATTTTGATAGTTGATGATTCAAACTCTATCAGGGATATGGTCAGCTTTACGTTAAAAAGCGCAAGCTACAACACTGTTGAAGCTAAAGATGGTTTAGAAGGCTTAAATGCTGCTAAGCGCTCGAGCTTCGATTTAGTAATTACTGATGTGAACATGCCAAATATGGATGGCATCACCTTATGTCAGGAATTGCGCAAGTTACCAAACTTTAGATTTACGCCTATTTTGATGCTAACGACTGAAAGCTCAACAGATATGAAAATGAAAGGTAAATCAGCAGGCGCAACCGGATGGTTAGTTAAGCCATTTAATCCAGAGAAGTTACTAGCGACCATCAAACGCGTAATAAGGTAATTTGCTATGAGCATAGATTTGTCACAATTTTTACCTTCTTTTTTAGAAGAAAGCGATGAAGGATTAGCGCTAATGGAGTCAGGGTTACTTGACCTTGAACCCGGTGATGACGAATCTATAAATGCTATCTTTCGTGCTGCACACTCAATCAAAGGCGGCGCAGGCACCTTCGGTTTTAATCAAGTCACTGACTTTACACATTTAGTTGAGACCTTACTCGACGAAATGCGCGATGGACGCCGTGAAATTGTTGGTGCTGACATTGAGATTTTGCTTAAGTCAGTTGACTGTATTCGCTTGTTAATTGAAGCAGAAAAAGTTGGTGAAACTTGTGAAGATAGCCGCATAGGCCATACGACAGATTTACTCAATCAAACCTTAGCGCTATCGGATTCGTCTAACGAAGAAAGCAACGAGCAAGCCTCTGTAGAAAGTACTAATGTTGGTGGTTCGAGCCAAACTAGTTGGCAGATAGAGTTTATTCCTGAACATCATCTTGTTCAGACCGGTAATGATCCAATCTTTTTATTGAATGCCCTCGCTGATTTAGGTGAAGTGAGTATTCGTTGCCAATCTCAGTTACCAGCCTTTGACGAATTAGACCCTGAAGAACTTTTTTTAACGTGGCAGATAGAATTAATCGCCGATGTTGATGAAGACGAGATTCGAGAAATATTTGAATGGGTTGAAGACGAGTGCCAGTTAAACATCACTAAGGTTGAAACGGTTGAACAAGTTCTCGCTGAACCTGAGCATATTGCTTCTGAGAACACTGAAGCACCAGTACCTCAAATAGAGCCTGAACCCGTCACAGCTCCAGAAGCCTCAATTGCACCAACCAGCGCACCTGCTGCGAGTACGCCAGCGACTAATGACAAAGCAAATAAACCCGCCGCGAAAGCAACAGTGAAAGCTAAACCCGACGCTGGTTCTATTCGCGTTGGTGTTGATAAGGTTGATAGCTTAATTAACCTCGTTGGAGAGCTTGTTATTACGCAATCAATGTTATCTGAATTGGGTAATAACTTTGATTTGACTAAAGTTGAGCGTTTAAACGCAGGCCTTGAGCAGCTGTTGCAGAATACCAAAGAATTACAAGAAAGCGTGATGCGAATTCGGATGTTACCGATTAGTTTTGCTTTTAACCGCTTTCCTCGTTTGGTTCACGATCTGTCATTAAAAACGGGTAAGCAAGTTGATTTAGTGATCAACGGTGAACAAACTGAGCTTGATAAAACTGTCATGGAGCAAATCGGTGACCCACTCGTTCACTTGGTGCGCAACGCGGTTGATCACGGTATTGAAGCTGGTGAGCAGCGCATTGCCAATGGCAAACCAGCACAAGGCACAATAACGTTAGATGCATACCACCAAGGCGGCAACATTGTTATTGAAATTAGCGATGATGGCGGCGGCATTAATCGCGATGCCGTACTCAATAAAGCGATTGAAAAAGGTGTAGTTGAGCCTGGAGTTACACTCACCGACAGTCAGGTCTTTGATTTGTTATTTGAACCTGGCTTTTCTACCGCTAAGCAAGTCAGTGATATTTCTGGCCGTGGCGTTGGCATGGACGTGGTTAAGCGCAACATTCAAGCATTGGGCGGTCGCATCCAAGTTGAATCAGAACAAGGACAAGGCAGCACTTTTCGCGTTTACCTGCCACTTACACTCGCTATTTTAGACGGTCAATTAGTCAAAGTTGGCGACCAAGTTTACGTGATTCCGCTTATTTCGATTGTTGAATCATTGCAGGCTAAAGCTGAATTGATCAACACCGTATCTGGTGATTTAGTTCTCTACCGATTGCGTGAAGATAACGTACCGGTACTACCTGTTTATCAGCTTTTTAATTTGCCTGCCGATAATAAAGATGTTGAAGGCTGCTTGTTGGTTGTTGTTGAAGCCGATGGACAAAAAGTCGGCTTAATGGTTGACGATTTACTTGCGCAACAACAAGTGGTGATAAAGAGCTTAGAAGACAATTACCAGCAAGTAGACGGTATTTCAGGTGCCACTATTTTAGGTGACGGCTCAGTCGCCATGATTATTGATATTCCGGGGATTATTGATATGGCGTTGTCACATGCGCGCGACAAGCAAGATCAATTTTATCAAAGTATGACTCAGGAGCACGTGTAAATGGACATGCAAGCACTTGCCTCAACCGTTCCTGTTCAAGGCGAATACTCATTAGAGGGTATCGACTTTATCACTAATGGTGACCAATACTTAACCTTTGAGCTCGATCAAGAGCAATACGGTGTTGATATTCTCTCAGTTGAAGAAATTCGCAGTTGGGAAAAACCGACTAAAATCCCAAATTCACCGACTTATGTGGTTGGAGTGATTAATATGCGCGGCGTTATCGTGCCAATCATCGATTTACGTCTCAAGTTTGGTATTGGCACGGCTACGTATACCGAAACTACGGTTGTCGTTGTCTTAACCATAGAAACTGACGAGCACAGTCGCACCATAGGGTTTGTCGTTGATGCCGTTTCAGACGTGCTTGACGCTGAAGAGAGCGACATTAAACCGGCACCTGCTTTTGGTGGCCGTATACCGCCGTGTTATGTCGATGGTTTAGTCAACTTAGAAAACGACTTGGTGACCTTACTCAATGTTGTTGAACTGCAAAAAATAGAAGCCCACGCTTCTCGTAAAAAGGGATAAGGAGCAAATAGGTGGAAGAACAAGAATACCTAACATTTATGCTCGACGGTGAAGAGTTTGGTGTTGATATTTTATGTGTGCAAGAAATCCGCGTATTAACAGCGGTTACTGAACTGCCCAATAAACCTCATTATCTAAAGGGTGTTATCAACCTTCGCGGTGTCATTATTCCTATTGTTGATTTAAGAGAGCGCTTTGGTAAACAAGGACTTAGTTACGATGAGCAAACTGTGATTATTATTTTAAAAAGTCCAAACCCAGCCGATAACATGGTGGTTGGTTTAGTGGTTGACCGCGTTGCTGAAGTCTACAAAGTTAATCGAGACAGTGTTAGCGCGGCTCCATCATTTGGCAGTGCCATTGATAACAGCTTCTTAGCTGGTTTAGCAAAAGTCGAAGAAAAGTTAATTTTATTGCTCGATATGAACAACCTGCTAGACCAACAGAAACTATATATTCAAGGCGAGCTAGCGAGCTGAATTAAGACAAGGAAAGACCAGTGACGCCAAGACAAATTAGCCTAATACAGGCAAGTTGGCAAAAAGTTCAGTTATCGAGTATTGAACTAGAACAACAATTTTTTAATCAGTTGTTTGCGGCTAAGCCTGAATTAAAATCACAACTTAACCATGCAGTTCAAGCAACGCCAGGACAACTAGTGCAGTTGGTTGACGATGTCATTCAATATTTAACTGTATGGCAACAAGGCGAGATAAATTTATCAGTACTAAATACCCTACCTGAGTATTCGGTGTTGTTAAAACATGAGAAAACCGTTGGCAAGGCAATGATGGAGACATTGTCTAGTCATATTGCTGAAGACTTTAATTTAGCGACTAAGCGAGCTTGGTTAGCCATTTTTAGAGAGTTGACAGCCCATGCACTTGAAGTGTTTGACAAGGTCAATACTTCAACCCTAGAAACCCAATTAAAACAAGACGATGGCCTACTTATGGATAATGATAAAAATATAGACTTTTCGATGTATTTACAGTGTGCAGTTGACCAATCGGGAACTCCTACGATGATGATCGATAGAGAGTTTAATATTATTTATGCCAACAATGCCACACTTGCCCTGCTGAAAAAGCACGAGGCAACGTTTCAAAAGAAATGGCCTGGGTTTGTCGCCGACAAAGATATTTTAATGAAGACTAATATTGATGATTTTCATCAAAACCCTAGTCATCAACGCAAGTTGCTAGCCGACGTTAACAACTTACCTTATAAAACCGATATTCACATTGAAGATTTAACCTTTGAACTTAATGTTACGGCAGTGATTAATGCTCAAGGTGAGTATATTGGTAACTCTCTCGAGTGGCATGACGTTACTCAAGCTCGTATTCAAGAAAATAAAGCGGTGCAATTACAAGGTGCAATTGATCAATCTGGTACGCCAATTATGATGATCGATCGCGACTTTAATATTACTTACGCCAACAATGCGACAATTGCGTTATTGAAAAAGCACGAAGCAACCTTTCAGCAAAAGTGGCCAAGCTTTGTTGCCGACGAGCGATTGGTGATTGGCAGCAATATTGATGGTTTTCACAAAAACCCAAGTCATCAGCGCAAGTTATTAGCCGATGTAAATAACTTGCCTTACACCACAGACATTCATATTCAAGATTTAACCTTTGAGTTAAACGTAACTGCGGTCATTGACGTTAAAGGTAATTACATTGGCAACTCGCTTGAGTGGCAAGACGTTACTGATTTGAGAACTAAAGAATTAGAGGTTGGTCGCTTAACATCTGCCGTTGACGGTATGACAACCAACTTAATGATGGCCGACACTAAAGGTAACATTGTTTACGCTAACACTGCGGTGATAAACATGTTGCGCAAGCGTGAAGCACAACTTAAGTCAGTATTGCCATCGTTTAACGTTGATACCATTGTTGGTACCAACTTTGACAGCTTCCATCGCAATCCAGCTCACCAGCAAAATTTATTGGGTAATCCTGAAAATCTGCCGTACACCGCAGAAATTTCGGTTGCCGGCTTAGAGTTCCAGTTAATTGCAATGGCATTGCGAGACAGCTCAGGTAAGCACGTTGGTACCGGCGTTCAGTGGCTTGATATTACAGAGCAAAAAGACGCCCAAAAACAAATTGATAATATTATTAGTGCAGCTATTGCTGGTCAGCTTGAAGAGCGCATCGATACCGCGACTTATGAAGGCTTTATGCGCGAACTAGGTAATAATATCAATACCTTGTTAGATACCATTATTCAGCCGTTAAACGATGCGATTAAGACATCGCAAGCACTTGCTAAAGGTCAGTTGACTCATAATATGAGCGAAGACTACAAAGGTGAGTTTTTGGTCTTGGCAGAATCTATGAATGGTTCAATTAACAATTTGAGCTCGATGGTCAGCGAAATTCGCGCGGCCTCAACCAGTGTTTTCGACGCTGCTCGTGAAATTGCCGCTGGTAACAACGAATTGAGCCATCGCACAGAATCACAAGCTTCAAGTCTAGAAGAAACTGCTTCGGCAATGGAAGAGTTGACGAGTACTGTTCAGCAAAACTCTGAAAATGCCACTGAAGCAAGTAAGCTTTCTGGCTCAGTAATGACTAAAGCGAGCAATGGCGGCGAAGTGGTTAAAAGCGCCATTACTGCAATGAGTGACATTAACAAGTCGAGTAAGAAAATTGCCGATATTATTAGTGTTATTGACGAGATTGCCTTCCAAACCAACCTATTAGCACTAAACGCGGCGGTTGAAGCAGCGCGTGCTGGTGAGCAAGGTCGCGGTTTCGCGGTTGTTGCTGCTGAAGTGCGCAACTTAGCACAACGCTCTGCAGGCGCCGCCAAAGAAATTAAAGGGTTGATCAACGACAGTGTTGAAGCGGTTGGTCACGGTACTAAGCTCGTTGATGAAACTGGTCAAACCTTCAATGACCTTGTGACAGCAATTGAAGAAGTGAGCAAAATGCTAACGGATATCGATAGCGCTGGTCGTGAGCAATCTGCAGGTATTGGTGAAGTAAGCGCGGCGGTTAGTCAGATGGATGAAATGACCCAGCAAAATGCTGCGTTGGTTGAACAAGCGAGTGCATCGAGCAAGTCGATGGAAGAACAAGCGCAATCGCTACTCGAACAAGTTGCATTTTTCGACCAAGGTGATGAACAGCCAGTTTACAGCAATCAGCAACCGGCAGCCGCTAGAACAGCATCGCGAAGCGCACCAGTGATGAGTCCACGCCGTCCGGCATTGTCAAATGATCAAGAGTGGGAAGAGTTTTAACTCGTGACTGTGGTAGCGGCTCAACAACGAGAAGAACAACTGACAGATAAAGACTTTGCCTTTATCTGTCAGTTTGTTTATCAACGCTCGGGAATTGTCTTAAATGAAAGCAAAAAAGAGATGTTGTATCGGCGCTTAACGCGAGTTGTGCGCGATAGAAAACTAAAGTCTTTTGCTGAATACTGCCAAATATTGAAGACTAACCCCGAAGCCGAGCAAGATTACTTTATTAACGCTATCACCACTAACTTAACCAGTTTTTTTCGTGAAAATCATCATTTCGAATATTTGAGAGATCACGAATTTCCCCGTTTGCTGAACAACAACAAAGATCGCCGTATTCGGATTTGGAGTTCAGCGTGTTCTACGGGAGAAGAGCCCTACAGTATTGCGATTACGACATTAAAAGCGATGTCGACTCGAATCCGCAATTGGGACGTGAAAATACTGGCAACAGATATTGACAGTAACGTGTTGGCGACGGCAAAAGCTGGTATTTATAAAGATAAGCCTGATCTAGTGCCAGAGGTCTACAAGCGAGGTTATTTCCAAAAGGGCCGCGATGGCAATGCCAACAAAGTTCGCATTCAACCACAAGTACAAGAGTTGATCACCTTTAAGCAGCTTAACCTATTGCATTCGTGGCCGATGAAAGGGCCATTTGATGTTATTTTTTGCCGCAATGTCATCATTTACTTCGATAAACCCACCCAAGAAGAATTGTTTAGTCGCTATTATCAATTGCTCAAACCTGGCGGTTTATTGATCTTAGGGCACAGTGAAAGTTTGGGTAGTTATCAGCAGTATTTTGAGACCATTGGCCGGACTATTTTTAGAAAGCCTGAACACGGATAAACAGGGACAGAGAATATAAGTGTGATAGTTATAGGAAAAGAGCAAGCAGACCAATTCAGTTGTTTACCTGAATTTGATCATATTAATCACTATTGGGACAAAAGCCGTCAAACTATGGTGGCGAAGATCTTGCCCGGTGAATTTTACATGAGCAGAGAGCCTGTTGTTATTGCGACTACGCTTGGCTCATGTGTCTCTGCTTGTATTTGGGATACCCGAATTGGTATTGGTGGCATGAATCACTTTATGTTACCGATCACCGAAAAAGAAGCGCATCAGGTTAACTGGGCGAGCCGAGGTTTAGTTTCTGATGCTACCCGTTATGGCAACTTTGCCATGGAGCACCTGATTAATACCATTTTGAAATACGGTGCGCGAAGAATTAATTTGAAAGCCAAGATTTTTGGCGGTGGTAAAGTACTTGCCCAGCAAGTGTCTAATGTTGGTGAACGCAATATTGATTTTGTTGTTGATTACCTGGCGAACGAGCGCATTGAAATTGTCAAAGCCGATGTCGGTTTAACTTGCCCGCGCAAAGTTATGTTTGAACCCCATACTGGTCGCGCTTTTGTGAAGCGTTTAGCCAATGTTCACAACGATACTATTTTTCAGCGTGAAAACGATTACCAACGCCACATTAAACAAGAAGCCGTTGAAGGCGATATTGAACTATTTTAGGAAACATTATGGCGAAGATTAGAGTGCTAGTGGTTGATGATTCCGCGTTAATTCGGAGTCTAGTCACTCGATTATTATCACTTGATCCTGATATTGAGGTCGTTGGTGAAGCCGAAGATCCATTTGTCGCACGAGAATTGATTAAAAAACTCAATCCAGACGTTTTAACCTTAGATGTTGAAATGCCCAAAATGGATGGTATTACGTTTTTGCGCAATTTAATGCGTTTACGTCCAATGCCAGTGATTATGTTGTCGACATTAACAACACAAGGTGCAGATATTACGCTCGATGCTCTAGCTATTGGCGCAGTAGATTTTATTGCGAAGCCTTCGGCCGATGTTCTACTTGCGAAGCAGGACAGTTTTAGCGAGCGCTTAATCACCAAAGTGAAACAGGCGGCTGGCGTTGATCAAAACAGTGTTAAGCGCCACCAGCTGGTCACTGGAAAGTCGAGCCAAGCGAGCTTGTCTTACAATGGCGGCCAACAAGTTGACCAATTGATTGCGATAGGCGCTTCTACTGGTGGTACTGAAGCGATTCAAACCGTGTTACAAGCCTTACCAACCAATACTCCGCCGGTTGTTATTACTCAGCACATTCCACCGACGTTTAGTGAGCGCTTTGCCAACCGTTTAAACAATAAATGTCAGATTACGGTTCAAGAAGCCAAGCACGGGCAAAAACTAATGGTTGGCAATGCCTATATTGCACCCGGGGGTATGCATTTGCGCATCGCTAAAAAGGGCAGCAGTTATTTTTGTCAGTTAGATGATGGTCCAGAAGTGAAACGACATCGGCCATCGGTTGATGTGTTGTTTCAGTCATTGGTAAACACTGCCGTCAATACTCAAGCATTGTTGCTCACTGGAATGGGAGATGATGGTGCAGAGGGGTTGTTAGCACTGAAAAAAGCCGGTGCACGGACAATTATTCAAAGTAAAAACTCGAGTTTAATTTGGGGGATGCCAGGTAGTGCCGCTAAAATTGACGCTCATACCGATGAAATTGATTTAGCTAAAATTGCAGAGTCGGTGTTAAAACATGCTAACTTAGCTGTTCGTTAAAGAGGGATTTAAGTGATGCAAATAAAGAGTAAATTGTTAGCGGTCGCCGCTGTCTTAATTGGTCTCGTTCTGATCAATGAGCTGTTTATTAGCGCAGCCATAGTGACGACAGTACTTCTGATTTTCGCTCTGGTACTAACCGTTTGGCTTGCTTGGCAAGCTTCTCAAGAAACGAGCTCTGATACTAGCTTGGCCTATGATACACCTAGCGAAACCATCAGTATTAATCAAGATGCCGAGTTGATTGGTGACATCCGTCGCCTTATGGAGCACGAGTTGATTATTTTTGAAAATGAAATTAATCGGACTTGTGACCTAGTACGTGAGGCCGTTGGTGGAATTTCTTCCTCGTTTAAAGAGCTTCAAGGATTTAGTTCTGAACAGCACAGTATGTTTGAAGAATTGATCACTAATACGCGCAGTATTGGTGACGACAATGATACTTCTCTGCAATCATTTGTCGAAAACTCAAATAATACGCTAGACGAGTTTGTTAACGTTATTGTTAATACCTCGAAAAAATCATTAGAGACCATGTCTTTTACCGATGAAATGGTGACACAATTCGACAAAATTTTTAACTTGCTCTCGCAAGTGGAAAGCTTAGCAGACCAAACCAATTTACTTGCCTTAAACGCGGCTATCGAAGCAGCACGCGCTGGTGATGCCGGTCGAGGCTTTGCTGTTGTTGCCAACGAAGTGAGATCGTTATCACTTAGCTCGACCGACCTCAATGAAGATATTCGCCAAGAAATTCGCTCTTCAAAAGAAGTCATTGAGAAGCTGCGCAGCTCGGTAAAAAGTATCGCCTCTGCTGACTTAACATCGACCTTGAAAGAGAAAGAACAAGTTGGTGTTATGATGAATTACGTTAGTAAGCTCAACGATTTAACTAATCGAAAATTGACCTTCTTGAATGACATGATGCCGCGTATCGACAACGCTGTTGCCACTGGTGTTCGCACTTTACAGTTTGAAGATCTCACCTACCAAACACTCGATTCGTTAAAAGAGAATTTGGCCAATTTAGGCGAAATCAAAGATGACTTATATGCCCTTGAACACAATCAAGACGACCAAGCTGCATTGACTCATTTTAAAACTAAGTGTCAGCAAATGCTGCAACAATCTGCTCGTTCTGATCAAACCCGCAGTGTCACCCAAACGTCTATGGACGAGGGTGAAGTAGAGTTATTTTAACAAGGTACAAGTTATGACAGTGACAAGGTTAATATCAGACAACAACAAAAAACTGACAATTACAATTCAGGATAAATTCGACTTTTCCCTGTATCAGAGCTTTCGCGACTCATATAGCGACTTTGATTCACCGAACGGCCAAATTGTGCTCGACTTGCACAAGACTTCATACATGGACAGTTCCGCACTGGGAATGATTTTGTTGTTAAAAGAACACGCCGATAAGTTAGCTAGCAAAATTGTGATTACTGGCCCTAATCCAGCTGTTTTACAAATTCTAGAAATCGCCCAGTTTCAAAAAATGATGACAATTGAGTGATCTAAATGGTTACAGACTTAGCAAACAAAGAAGATAAAGTCGCCTTAGTTGTTGAAGCTGATGTTATTCATCAACGCTTATTGCACAAACTGCTCGGCCAACTGGGTTACCAAGTTTTTATTGCTGAAAATGGCCGCCGAGGAATCGAACTCTATAGCGAGTGTATGCCTGATATTGTCTTGATGGACATTGATATGCCGGTTATGGATGGTTATCAAGCGGCAAGAGAAATTAAAAAACTAGCAAGTGGGCGATTTTTACCGCTAATTTTCTTTGTTAAGCAAGACAGTGAAGATATTTATATTAACTGTTTTGATGCCGGCGGTGACGGTGTTGTGGTTTGGCCGTTTTCGCCCCAGTATTTTCACTCTAAAGTTAAGTCTGTTGAGCGCATTGGTATTTTGTACAATCAGCTGCAGGCCCTTCAGCAAAGCCAACAACAAGATGCTGAGCTCGCCGAACAACTGATGGCTGGCGTGATTGAAGCGCGTAATTACGGCACCGACAAAATCAATATTGTTGCGCAAGCTGCTGAATTATTTAGTGGAGATATTCACTTAACGGCGCTTTGTCCCAATGGTGATGTTAACGTTTTGCTCGGTGACTTTACTGGCCATGGTTTACGCTCATCAATTGGGGCAATTCCACTAGCCGAAACATTTCGAGCGATGACAAAAAAGGGCTTTTCGCTCGATAAAATCATCGCTGAGGTTAATCGTCAGCTCTATCAGTTGTTACCAACAGATTTGTTTTTAGCCGCTGCAGTGGCAACAGTCTCAAGTCACGACCAATCAGTTTATATTTTTAATGCTGGACTGCCCGACGTTTATTTACTGTCAGAAAGTGGCCGTATTAAGCGAAAAGTAAACTCTGTTCATCCCCCGCTTGGTATCATGGAAAACTTGCTTTCTGATACTGCTATTTCGGTACATACAGTCAAACAAACAGACACTTTAGTCATGTTTAGTGATGGTGTTATCGAAGCGCGAGCGCCATCCGATAAAATGTTTGGTATCAAGCGACTAGAAAAGTGCATGAAAGCTGGTGTAGTTAGTCAACAAGCGGCCAGCACTATTATTGAAGAGGTCAATGCTTTTTGTCATGGTTTGCCACAAGAAGATGATATTTCAATTATTGAAGTACCTTGTGGCGGTTGGGGGGCGACTAGTGTTGAAGTATCAAAGCAAGCGATCAATTTAAACAACACTAATTACTGCTTGCTTGAACATGACAATGTCGACCCTGCTTGGCAATGGCAAATGAAGCTAACAGGCACGCGCTTAGCGAGCGTTAATCCCATTCCGATGGTAATGAACCAAATCCAAGAAATAGAGGGTGAGCGAGACCGTTGGCAGTCGATTTATACTATTTTAACTGAGCTTTACGTTAACGCCTTAGACCACGGTGTGCTAGGCTTAAGCTCGGAGTTAAAAAGTTCACCAGAAGGGTTTGCCGAATACTTTAAAGAGCGCCAATTGAGATTGAATCAATTGGCATCTGGGTATATCGATATTGAACTAAAATACTATGCACTCAACCAAGGTGCAAAATTAGTTATTCGCATCAAGGACAGTGGTGAAGGCTTTGACATTAAGCGCTTTTTTGCCAAAGCTAGCGAAGACAATGGGACGTCAATTAAGCTCAGTGGGCGTGGTATTGAGTTGGTTTTACAACTCAGTGATACCTTGCATTATTACGAGGAAGGAAGTTTGGTAGAGGTCTCGGTGTTATGTTAGCTAGTGTGAAGTTAACAATTCTTATTATTGACGATAATTCTCATATGCGCGCGGTGATCAACGAGTTGTTGGCGGACAGTGGTCATCAAGTTTTACTGGCTGACGGTCATCAGCAAGCGCTTAGTTTTCTCGAGCAAGAATCGATAGATCTTATCTTAATGGATATCGAGATGCCGCATATGGACGGTTACGAACTTACCCGGCTCATTCGCGCTCAATATACTAAATGGATTCCCATTATTTTTCTTAGCGGTAACACCAGTGATAAAGCGTTAGAAAAAGGTATTGAAGCGGGAGGTGATGACTACCTAACCAAACCGGTCAGCCAAATTATTCTAAATGCCAAAATCTCCGCAATGGCGAGAATTGCCGCCATGCAAAATCATCTAGACGAGCTCAACCGAAAACTACAAAAGTTAAGTAACCAAGATGTCTTAACTAAAGTGCTCAATCGACGCGCCTTAGAAGATAAACTAAAGCAAGCTTGGCAAAGTTATAAAGACGACGAACAAACGTTTAGCTTGTTAATGATAGATATAGATCACTTCAAGCGTTACAACGATGACTACGGCCACCCAGCCGGAGACCAATGTTTAAAGCGTTTTGCACTATTATTAAAGCAAAATGTCAGCCGAGATCTCGATATTATTGCCCGTTATGGTGGTGAGGAATTCGTTGTTGTTGCTCCCGGCGCGTCGTTAGCCGAAGCACAAATTAAAGCAGATAGAATTATTACTGCAATTAATCAAGAAAAGATCGAGCACAACAATGTCTCAACGGGCTATTTAACTGCGTCAATTGGTATTGCCGTTAGCGACAGTAATGTTAGTCATTATCGGGAACTCGTTAAACGAGCTGATGACGCCTTGTATCGCGCCAAGGAGCAAGGTCGAAATCAATGGCAGAGTAGCTAATCTGTCAATCAGTGCTTAGTTCCCCCAAAAAATATGATCTTGTTATTTTAACTATAGTTTTTACGTAAATCACAAATTTAGGAGTATTTGTAAAGGTGTTGAATCTTGATGAAAAACAAATTCAATCGGTAATGTCGAGCTTTCAGATCCCAATTAAGCCTCAAGCATTGCAGGAAATCGAGCGATTGATGGATGAGGAATATCCAGATTTAAACAAAATTTCGAATGTGATTAGTAAAGACGTTGCTTTGTCTTCGGCGATTTTAAAGGTTATCAACTCGCCGCTTTACGGCATGAATCGCCGTATTTCAGAAATTAAACAAGCATCGATGATGCTTGGTTTGAACACGATAAAAAGTTTAGTGACCGCTTTGTTACTCAAACAAAGCTTTGCCGGTAAAGCCAGTATCTCACTAGAGCGCTTTTGGGATGATGCTCTTGATACCGCTAACGCAATGCAATTCATCGGCGGCCGTGTTAAAAACGAAGTACCTGTTGATATGTTATTCACCATTGGTCTATTTCACGATTGTGGCATTCCAATGTTGGCGCTGAAGTATCAAAACTATAAAGAAGTTTTGATGACAGCCAATACCGATAACGTCAATTCAATCGCATTAGAAGAAAAGGCTTATGGCACTAATCATGCGACATTAGGCTATTTTGTTGCTAGCTCGTGGCACTTACCAAAGAATATTTGTCAGATTATCCTACGCCACCACGACTTATCCTTCATCGGTTCGAAAACCAACGATATTCAAGATGAGCTAGCGTTGTGTGTATTAAAAGCAGCGGAAAACCTAACTGAAAATGCCAAGCGTTATCGCGATTCAGCCGACTGGCCTGAGTTTGGTGACAAGGTTCTCGATACTTTAGGAATATCCGAGGAAGACTATGGCGACTTACTAGATGACTATAACGAACTTTACTTAGGTTGATAAATTTAACTTTGATGTTATCCAAATAAAAAGGGCCTATGAGCCCTTTTTATGATCGTAGCTGTTTTGTCTCGAGCCACAGCTCTACGCCCTCAATAACTTGTTGCCAGTTTTGCTCACCCAAAAGCCAATGCCCGTTGATGGGCCACTCTAGATAATCGAGCTTACCACCATACCATTTAGCCATTTTTCGACTCACGCTAATTGGAATAATGTTATCTTCAACACTGGCGTAGAACATTACTGGACAATTGATAAGCGTCTTGTCGATGCGGTTGTTTTTACTGACATTGAGTTTACCTAAGCCGAGTTCAAACAGTATTCTGCCTGACTCTGGCACTAATTTATTAAACAACGTTAGTTTGTCAGTAGGACTAAGTTTGTTAAACAGCAAGTAGTTGGCTTCACCTTCTGACAAGCTAAAGCGACTGCGCCATAAGCGCCACCTGAAAAAGTGCCTAATTAGTCCGGGTAACATTTGTAACCTTATTGGAAAAATATGTCCCGGTGCCGCACTGTTAATTAATATCGCCGCGCTCAGTGAGTGGTGTTGCGCTAACTTTTGAGCCAGTAGGCCGCCCATTGAATGGCCAATCAATATTGGTTTGGTAAAGCGGCTAATGTACTCACTTAAAAACTGGCTGTAATCGTCGAATGACTTGCCATTGATCTCTTGGCTACTTGTATCCACGTTGTGGCCAGGCAGCGTTGGGTTATGACAAGTATAACCAGCATCAGTAAAATACTGCTGCCAAGCTTGCCAAACACTGCCGGTTGAGAACATACCGTGAATAAATATGATGTCAGGTTTATTCATGGTGTGTTTTTATTGGTATTTTAGTGCCGGATCAGCAAGTGGTTGTTGATACATTTTTTTGTCTTTTTCAAAACTGTGATGGACATGCCAATTGTTGCTTTTCCCTTGGCGCAAAAACACGGCTTTGTCGCGCTTTACATAGCTTGCGGTTAACGAGCATAAGATACTGTCTTGTTGATGTTCACCATCATTGGCGACCGGTGTTACCACTTGGTGTTGGTGTTTATCCATTTCGGTGAGTAACCGGCATACGTAGTCGGCAGCCATATCTATTTTTAATGTCCAAGAGGCGTTGGTGTAGCCAAATAAGTAGGCGAAATTTGGCACTCCCTCAATCAATACGCCTTTATAAGCGAGCTTGTCACTAAAGCTCTGTGCTTTGCCATCAATTGTGACCGACATACCACCTAATATTTGTAGCTTTAATCCTGTTGCCGAAACAATAATGTCAGCGTCTAGGTGTTGCCCAGATTTTAGTTGAATGCCTTTTTCGGTCAGTGTCTCTATGTGATCGGTAACAACTGAGGCTTTTCCAGAGCGAATGGCATTGAACAGATTGTCATCAGGTACTGCTGCTAAACGTTGGTCCCAAGGTGCGTAACTTGGCGTAAAGTTACCGATATCAGTACTGCCCGCCAAACTTTTTTCAACTCGGCCAATAAAAAATCGCTTCATAAAATCGGGAAAGCGGCGACAGGCTCTAAAGATGGAGCTTTGCAATTTGATATTGCGAAAACGGGATAGTCGGTATACCCAACTGTCGGGAAGAAATTTTCTCAAGACAATACCTACTTTGTCTTTGCCAGGCACTGAGAAAATATAAGTCGGTGAGCGTTGTAACATAGTGATATGCTCAACGTCTTCAGCCATTGCCGGAATCAAGGTGATCGCAGTGGCACCACTGCCAATAACTACCACTTTTTTATTTGAGTAATCTAAATCTTGAGGCCATTTTTGCGGATGAACAAGGTCCCCCTTAAAGTTATCTCTGCCGGCAAATTCGGGTAAATGACCTTGATCGTGGTTGTAATAACCAGCAGCAGAAACGAGGTACTGACATTTGATAATATTGGTTTGTTCACTACCTTCTTCTTGTATGGTAATAGTCCATTGATTTTCAGTACTCGACCAATCAGCAGCTTTTACTTTGGTGTTAAAACAAATATTTTTAGTTAATTTGAAGTCTTCAACCGTGTCAGCGATATAGTTTTTAATATCACCACCTTCAGCGAGAATAGTGTCGCCAAGCCAAGGTCTAAACTTGTAGCCAAAGGTCAGCATATCAGAATCTGAGCGGATGCCCGGGTAGCGAAACAAATCCCAAGTCCCCCCGATATTGGCTCGGCGTTCTAGTACTAAAAACGACTTGTTCGGGTGTTGCCTTTTGAGTTGGCATGCCATACCGACACCTGATATGCCTGCGCCAATAATTATTACATCGTATTTATTATTCACTATTATTACCCGATTATTGTCTTAATTTTGCTCAATGCTAAAACAATGCTAGGCTATAAAATTGACATTGCTAGACATTTTTTTGACTTAATCGGACATGAACAAACTTATTCGCGCCAGTGCCTTGCGCGGTTATTTTGACCTAATGAAACAATTTAACCTCGACACCAACCAGCTACTTGACCGGGTTGTGTTGTCTCGTCGGCAGTTAAAATACGAGCACAATTTACTGCCATTAGCTAGCGTTGCGAGGCTGTTAGAACTCAGCTCTGAGCAAGTCAATTGTGGTGATTTAGGCTTACAGTTAGCTCACAAACACGACTTGTCAATTATGGGGCCGCTGGCACTTTTGATGGAAAGTGCCGAAACCGTGGGTGCCGGTCTGCGCTTTGCCATTGATTACTTATTTGTTCACAGCTCTGGGCTCAGTTTGGGTGTTAACCGCGAGAGTACCTTGGTGGCTGATGGCGCTGAATTAGTGTTTAATTTAAATATAGAATGGCCACAACGCTACCGTCAGTTCATCGATTTGTGTATGGCTGATCTTTACTTTTTTTTAGTTAATTTAGTCGGTGAGAAGGTTCCGTTATTAGCGGTCAGTTTGCCCTATAAACCTCAATGCTCTGAATCGGTTTATCGCAAGTACTTTGGTTGCCCTGTTATATTTGAGCAACCGCACGCAGGCTTACACATTGAACCTAAATTACTTAACAAAGCTATTGCTACTGCCAACCCTCACTATCAAAAAATCGCTGAAACCTATTTGATAGAGCAATACGGTTTACCTCACTATTCATCGCGTGAAGTGGTCTCTAGCCTGGTTGAAAGCACGCTTGGCACCAACAAGTGCAACAAGGAGAGTATTTGTCAGCTGTTGGCTGTTCACCCGCGTACTTTACAGCGTCGTTTGAATTGCGAGAGCACGAGTTTTGAGCAGATCAAAGCTGAAACCATTAAACAAGCAATGCAGCATTACTTAACCGAGAGTCAGCTACCTTTGTTACAAGTAGCAAGTATTTTGGGTTACTCCGAGCAGTCAGCGATGAATCGCGCTTGTCGGCGTTGGTTTGGTCGGTCACCCGGTCAGTTGCGCAAGACTGTGAGTCGGCAACAGTAACTGGACAGGATAAATAAAAAAGCCGTTACACCAAGGGATGTAACGGCTTTATCATTACGACATATAGCGAGCGTAATTAAAACTCAACGCGCATACCAATGGTTAGGCTACGACCAGGTAATGGCGCTTGATCTTTTAAGAATGAAGTATGCACTCGGGCTTCTTCATCTGTTAAGTTCGAACCGCGTAAGAACAAGACTAAATCAGCGTTGTTCAATTGGTGAACATAGTTAATGCTAGCGCTTAGTAAACCATAGCTACCGGTTTCGGTTTCAAAGCTGCTAATGTTGTCTTGTTTGGCATACCAGCTGTACTCAACATCACCATACCATTGCTGCCAATCAAAGCTCAATTTAGTACCAAGTCTCAATGGTGGAATACGCGGTAAATCACCACCTTGGTCTAACTTGCCACGAATGTAATCAGCATAAACTTGCAATTGTAAGTTATCGTTTAAGCGAGCGTGAACTTCAGATTCAAAGCCGTAAAATTCAACGTCTTGTTGTTGGAATAAAAAGACCGGCAAGCCTTCTTCTTCCTCATGACCACCCTCTTCTTCGTGGCCATCTTCCTCTTCTTCTTCACCGTGACCGTGCTCGTCTTCACCAGCGGCAAATAAACCTGTGTTGTTTTGCACTAGGTAATCGTCAACCTGGTTGTAGAAAAATGAAACGGTATAGCCAAAGTCACCGTCAAACTTGCGCAAAGTAATGTCTAAGTTAGTCGATACTTCTTCTTCTGGTGCTTGCGGATTCAAAATCAATTCGTTGTCAGCGTCTAAGCTGAATACTGAACCGACATCAAAGGTTTGTGTTGCCAAGTGAGCACCAGCAGAAAACAGTTCCTGGTGGCTTGGCGCACGCTCTGAGCGAGAAAGTGATACGGCAAAAGCGCGGCCTGGTTGGTACTGCCAGTTAGCGCCAGCAGATAGTGATACACTGGTAAAGCTTTGCTCACTTAGGTTGAAGGTTTGCTCTTCATCTTCGTGGAAGGTGACGGTTAATGTATCTTCTGGGTCGATATCTGTGTGCTCAATACGGGCACCTAGTTCAACCGTAACATTGCCGAATTTCTTCTCTTCAATGACAAATAGCGCTAGGCTGTCAGTTTCACTTGGCGGTGTAAATGCTTCTTCACCAATTGCCGCATAGTCAACGGTTGATTGGTGTAAACCAACAATACCGTGCCAACCATTTACTGCAATGTGCTCAGCAGTAAGGCGAGTTTCCCAAGTTTCATTAGTGAAACGAGTACCTAACTCTTCGCCTTCTAATTCTTGGTGTTCGTAGTCAGTGTAACCTGTGGTGAACTTCACTTTAGTTAAGTAATCAGTTGGTGCTAACCATTCACCCGCTACTTGATAACGAGTCATATCAACGTCAAGACTTACGCTTTCCTCTTCTTCCTCTTCGCCTTCTTCGTGTTCACCTTCTTCCTCTTCTTCACCGTGTCCGTGGCCCGGAATACCGTATAGGTTGTCTAAACGTTGAACGGAGAAACCGATGTAGCCACTGTCACCAACATAAGAAATACCAGCTGTTGCTGAATCTGTATCAATTGCGGTGCTTTCCAAGGTGCCCGGTGCTTCGCCTTCATCAGGTGTTGTTTCAGCAAAGCCTGGAATGTCGTAGTCATTGGTTTCACGAGTAAAACCGTCAAAGTGGAAAGAAAATTGACCAGCGCTAGCGTTGGCATCAATTTTCGCGAAGCGTTCGTCAGAAACCGAGTCGTATCTCAACTCAGCTTCGCCGGTTGCGCTGTCGTAAATTTCTGTTGGGATGCGGTTGTCAACAACGTTGACAACGCCACCAATAGCACCACTACCGTATTGGAGCGTTGCTGGGCCTCTAAGCACTTCAATTTGTTGAGCGGTATTGGCGTCAGTTGCAACATTGTGGTCAGGGCCTACGCGAGAAGCGTCTGAGGCATCTAAACCGTTTTGAACAATCTTAACGCGTGGGCCATCGGTACCACGGATAATTGGGCTGCTAGCAACAGGACCGAAATAGTTTGAGTGAACACCTGGTGTAGTTTTTAGTGTTTCACCTAATGTTGGTGCTAAGTTTCGGCGAAGTTGTTCACCTGACAGCACCGAAACAGGCGTTGTTGACTCTAGCACTGAGCTTTCTAAAGCATTGGCAGTAACAACAATGTTTTCAATGATTGACGGCGTTAAAACAAAGTTTTGTTCTTGCTTTTCATTGGCAACCGTTAGTTCGAGATCTGCATGAATATAATCACTTGAGTATACGTGCAAGTGTAAATGTTTTACGTCATTAACCGAAATAGTATAACGACCTTGATCATCAGTAGTCGTTTGCTTTTTGTTTTCATCTAACGTAATAACTGCGCCGGATACTGGTTGGCCTTGTTCGTTTGTCACTTGACCAAAAATTTGGGCAGCCAAGCTAGTTTGGCTAAAAACAGCAGAGCTGATTAACAACGCTTGAGAAATAAGGTTAAGAGGTTTCATTGAGCTAACTTAGTTGAATGTAGTTATATAGAGCCCAAGATGATATAACATCACACATAAGCTGAAAAGCTATTTTTGTTACATTATATCGTCACTTTTTGTCGTTCTATCTCAATAATAGGTGTCGAATTAGTTATCTTGAAATTGGGGATAGTTGCTCAGGTAGTCACACCAAGTGTGGAAATCGGTGTAATTGAAGCGAGTATCAGTAGCCTTGTACCAAATTGATTGGCCCCGTGGTGATAATCGAAAACGTATTTTGTAGCCATCGATTGAGACGTAGCAGAGTAATGCTTCACGCGTTTCGTTAAACACTTTTACACGAGCAAAGTTTTCATTGTTGACATCGTATTCATTGCGCGTGCGTGGTTTTGCGTCACACAACATGGGTATTAGTAAACATAAGCTGATAATTATTTGCAAAAGAGTTCTATTCATATTGATGACTTAGTTGCCGACTTATCTACACCTGACTTTGTTAACCAATGAGCCCACCACAAACTAATGGCCATTAAGCTCGATCCTAAAAGCAGCTTTGTAATATCTGCGCCTTCATTAAATATGGTTAAAGAAAATAGAAGTGCAAAGGACAAATACCCGTTATTCATAATCGCTAGCAATGGGCTGCTGACCTGTTGGCTGCCCCAATTCCACAAATAAAAGCCGACTCCTGAAGCAATAACGCCGAGATACAGTATCACTGACCATTGTTGCTGACTTATTGCTGTTATATTAGCGGCTAATGCTGGCCATGCAAAAATACCCGTGAGTAAACTGGCGCCCAAATACAGTGAAACCATATTAGCAGTATGGTTTTTAAGCGATAAGCTACCGACATACTTATAACTGACTTGGCCGATAGCAAAGGCAATGTTGGCAACTTGCAGTATTGCAAAGCCAATCAACAAATCGTCTTGGTTCGGCATTTTGAATACCATTATCGAGCTGGCACCAATCGACAATAAAATGGGTAATAGCCAAGCAAATGTCAGACGTTTGCTGATAATACTGTCAATCAATAAGACGTAAATTGGTGTGAATATAGTAAATACTGCGACTAAATATCCGGGTAAGTATTGATACGACTCGATATAGGCCAGGTACATAACACCAAACTGGACTGCGCCAATGGCCATCAACTTAGCATTGGGTTTAAAGCGGCCGAGATACAAACTAATAGGTAAAAAAGTAAGGAAACACAATATTAGTCTTAAATGAGCGACCATGGCTGGATCTAAGCCAGTCAGTTGGCCCTTAATTAAGCCAAACGAAAATGCCCAAAGTATTGATACAAAAAGTAATGCAGCCATAAAAATGCAGTTAACGTGCGTTTAGCCGTTAAGGTATCAAAACCATGCCGATTTGTCAGTTTGTCGACAATAAAACAATTTTTTAAAAATTAATTTACTTTTAGCTGTTGAAACACTAGTTTATTGGCACCATAACAATCGTTAATGATTAAAGGGCTTAGCACCAAGCTTCCTTGGGCGTATTAAGCGAGAATACAATTTAGCCGACGACAGGCATTAAAATTTAAAGAGTAGTTTTTTATGGCAAACTTAGTTCCAGTAAAAAAAGAGCAACATCAAAATTTAAAAATTTCAGCGCATCGCAATCTTGAGCACCTAGCTGACCAGCATATTGCAGGTGCAGGTGCCGGTGAATTTGCTCAGTTAGCAACAAGTTTTCCTTTGTTCTTTGTAAAAGATGACACATCTAATGCTATTCGCAGTGTTGCTATGATGGGATTAGAAACAGGTGAAAATTTGTATTTGCAAGGTGACAAGTGGTTGTCTCCTTATGTACCGCAAAATGCGAGTATGATCCCATTTGGTTTAGGCTTAGATCCTGAAAAAGAAAAAACTTTAACTACTTGTGTTGATATTGACAGCGAGTTTGTTGGCGAAGACAAAGAACTTGCACTTTTTGACGAAGAAGGCAATGAGACAGAGTTTTTGAAGTCAATACAAGACTCTTTAGGCCGCCTATACGACGGAGAGATTCTAACTGGCAAATTCATTAAAGAACTTGACGAAAATAACTTGCTACAAGAGCTCGAGTTAATTGTTGTTCATGCTGATGGCGCGCAAAAGAAACTTGTTGGTATCTACGGTATTAACGAAAAAGCCATGCTAGATCTTCCTGATGAGAAAGTGTTAGATTTCCAAAAACGCGGTTTGTTTATCCCTATTTACGCAATGCTTACATCTTTAGGTCAGGTAAATCGTTTAGTTCAACTTCGCAATGAATACGGTGAAGTAAAACTTCAAGGCATTCAAGTGAAGCCAGTAGAAGCTGAGCAAGCAGCTAACGAACAGTAGTATTACTGGTAATTATATTGAAAAGGGGCTTTGGCCCCTTTTTTATTGTGTAGACTTTGTATATAAATACAAAACTATATAAAACACTTTAGAAAGTAAGTTGGAAGATCAATGGAAAAAAATGCTGATGCCATCGTTCAAGAGCTAAAAGTTAACGGTGCGATGACTTCAGGTCAGCTTGCTGAAAAACTAAACATGACTAGCATGGGCGCGCGTCAGCATTTGCTTAGACTAGAGCAAAAAAAGCTGGTTAATTCATATATGCTAAAAGCTAAGCTCGGTCGTCCTAAGCAGATGTGGCAGTTAACCCAGCAAGGTCACAATCAGTTTCCTGATCGACACGCGGAATTGACCATCCACTTTATTGATTCTGTCACCCGACTGTTTGGTGAACAAGGTTTGGAAAAGCTGATAAGCGACCGAGAGCAACAAATGCTAACCGTCTATCAAAATGCTTTGTCGAATTGTCAAAATTTACATGACAAAGTTGCCAAGCTCGCTGTTTTGCGAACAGAAGAAGGTTACATGGCAACGGTTGATGTTATCAGCGACAAATGCTATCGCTTAGTAGAAGCTCATTGTCCAATATGTAGCGCGGCCACTAAATGTCAAAATTTTTGCCGCTCAGAACTCGAAATATTTAAACAAATTCTCGGACAAGACGTCACGGTTACTAGGGATGAATACCTCTTAGATGATGGCAAACGGTGCAGCTATTTAATTGAATTGCGATAAATAATTGATTAAAAATTAACAAGGCACAATTCCTGTGATAGGTTATTATTGAGTAGCACAATCTGGTGGTAGGGAGCAAACTCAATGGTCGCTAAGAATCCTGTTTCTGCTGAAATTGAAGAACAAATTCAGACACTTGCTGGCGAGGTTTATCTACAAGTTGAAGATAAACTCTCGGCTATGGTCAGTTCAGTATTGACTGAATACCAAGTCCCTGAAGAGCAAGTGCTCAACCATGCTAAGTACCGGGACTTAGTTGCTGATTTAGCTAAACACCAAGAAGCACTCGAAACCAGCAAACAACAGTTGGCAGCATCTGAACAAGCGCTTGAACAAACACAAGTAAGCCATCAACAAATCTTAGATGAACGCGATAGCAAAATTTCAGAACTCAATAAGCTGACCAAGCTCGAACAACATGACCATCAGCAAGCCCTAGAACAACAACTCGAAGATATTAGCCAACTGACCAGCCAACTTAAGCAACAACAAGGCGAGAATAAAGCGCTGACCGAGCAGCTTGCCGCTCAGCGTGATGCTACTGCCCAGGTCACTAGTGAGCTGACAAACCTCGTTGATAAAAATCAACAGCTCGAAAAGGCTCAACAAGCACAACAAGCGATTATCGATGCGCAAAATCAACAAATTAGTCAGCAACAAAAAACAGCGTTAGAACGAGAAGCCGAATTTGAATTGTTGCAATCGCAGCAAGAACAAAGTGCTGAGCAAGCTAAACAGAGTAAAACGCTGTCGTTGCAAGAACAGCAAAAATTGCGAAATATTGAAAAGCAATTTGGCATTGTTGAGCAAGAGTTACTGGCAAGCCAAGAAAGTCGCGTATTGATTGAGCAGGGGTTATCTTCAGAGCAAGAGCGTCATCGTGAAACCCAGCAAAAGCTCGATCAAGTTGCGAAAGACCATCAACAGTTAGTTGAAGCATTTGAGCAATTACAAACGAGCCATGATAAAAAAGTCGAACAAGTGCTCAATCAACAAAGCGTCTTGCAGCAAGCCGAGCAGGAAGTAAGCGAGGCAAAACAAGACGTAACAAAGCAGCAAGCTCAATTGGAAACTCTAGAGCAAACCATTTCTAAACAGCAAAATGCGATAGCTGAGTACAATGGTAAAGTGACAGGACTTGAACAAAGTATTGCCCAGCAACAACAACAAAATCAACAACAGCGTGATGAGCACAAACAAGTCGAGGTGAAGTTGCGCGACGCTATTGCCAGAGAGCAAGAAAGCAATAAAGTTCAGGCTGTTACTATTGGTGAACACGCCGAGCATGTAAAAGCCTTACAGCAGCAACTCGAACAAAGTCAGCAAAATATCAAAAATGCAGAGCAACAGTTAGTTAATTTATCTAAGCAACACCAAGAGTTACAACAGCAAAGTAAACAACGAATTACACAACTGGAAGCTCAGCTTAGTCGTGCTCAGCAAAGTAATCAACAGCACGAGCAAACGCAACAAGCTTTAGAACAGCAGTTACGTGAACAAGAGCAAGGTTGGCTTGAAGAAAAGCAAACGCTCAGTCAGCAGTTGGTTGCCTTAGAGCAGAGTGAACAAGAGCAACAACAATTAGCAACTAAACTAAGCAAAGATCTTGAGGTCACGCAAACCAAACTCAACAATAATCGTCAGCATTGGCTAGATAAGCAAGATAAACAAGAACAAGACTACGACAAGGCGCGAGAAACCATTAAATATTTACGCGATGAAAACTTTGAACTCAATAGTAAGTTAGAGCAGCAGGTTGCAGATTTAGAAGAAAAACTTACTGAATATCGCCTGCGTTTTGAATATGCGCAGAAGCAACTTGCCAAGCAATAGCCTAGCGGCTGAACGCAAGAGCAATAGCACAGTCTTGCGCTCAGTAAATGGCGCTAGCTAACAATTGGTTTGCCAGTCTTGGGATCTATTCTGTCGAGTGACGGTCCTTTATAGCCGCCTGCCAATAATTCCACGGTCGCGTCACCGTATTGCTCAAACCAAAAATCACCCATTAATTTCAGCCGTTTAATATTGGTGCGGCTAACGTCATCCATGGCGTCATCTGGTGGGGTCGGTAAAAAACTACTTTGGCGCATCTCACTATTGATACGAATGTAGTGACCGGGATCTAAAATAGTCATCGCCTGGTAGGCCACTACTCGTTCATCACTCAAAATATCGAGAATATGTCCTTTGGTCATCCATTGCATTGCACCCCAACCTTTCGATGCTGCCCCATTTATTTTACGAGTCATAAAACCGGTGCCAACTGATAACACCCTGAGTTCACTCAATGCGACTTGCCAAGCTTTGCGCGCTTCAGCAATTGCACACATAGTTGGATTGTTGGCAATCACACCACCGTCAACCAACCAAAATTCATCATCTTCTGGTGGCATCATCAGTTCTTTAGTCGGAAAATAAGTGGGGGCTGCACTGGAGGCGTCAGCGACTTGGTATGATTGCAAGCTGCAATGAGCCGCTTTGGTTGATTTGATCACAACCGGGTGGCGCTGCTCAATGCCATAAGTTACCGCTAATACATGTTTATTCTTTGGGACATCGCCAATGGTCGCTGTTTGCAAATTGTCTTTGAGTACTTGTTGCTTGCCTTTGGCTTCGTATTTTGGGGCGTTGATACCATCGATCTCAAATAGCCCTTTGTTTTCTGTAAATATTCGCTTGGCGTTGTTAACATTATACAATTCATTAATCGCCGCCATTGTCATATTTGTCGTGGCAAGTGCTAACGCGATGATACTGCCAGTACTGGTACCAGCGTAAAAATCGACGCAATCGCGAATCGATTTTTGGTGTTGTGCTTGAAGTTGCTGCTCGACATGAGCTAAAAACTGGGTGGTCGCGGCACCGCGAATACCACCACCGTCTAAGCTGAGAATTAATTTTGACATATTCAATTCCTTATATTGATTTGTCTATCCTACAAACAACCAATTTCTCGCAGGTAATGGGTACTACAGGATAAATTTAGCGCAATTGGCGTGATTAGCAATTCATCAACTACTAGCGTGATACTCGTTCTGCTGCAAAGTGCGTGTTTCAGTTGGAATTAAAAACGTATTTAGACAAGGCATTGATTACTCCGGACATCCTGTCCTTCGCTGAAGCCAGCCCCCGGCTGTTCAAAAATGTTCCAGACATTTTTGTGCAAAGAATGGTTGTTCTCGGCAACTGCTCCTGCGTTGCCCTAATGTCCTACATCCATGTAGGAACCTTGTTAAAATCAATAACGCCGTATAAATCGTTTTTAAACCAACCCTTAGGGCGTTTCGCAGGAACAGTTGTCGATCATAACAACAGCTTTGATATTAAGTCCCTGCGATAGCGCTGAAATCTCGCATCTTGAAGTAGAACGAGTATATAATATCGTCACCTAAAAGAGATGAGAATTACTTGTGACCATTCGCCTGCCGTTGAAAAAACTGTCCCACTGGCAACAAATTACGTTTGCAGCTGCCTTGTTAGAGCGCATGTTACCCAATTATCAAATGTTTGCTGATGCTTTTGATTTTGGTGACGCTAAGTTGTTGCGCAATCAGCTTAACTTAGTTTGGCAATGGTTGGACAAAAGCCAAAAGATCAAAGTCAATACAACGGCTCAGCTAGAAAAGTTAGCGCAAGTGATTCCCGATCCTGAAGCTTTTGACTCGTTTGGCGTTTATCCAGCAATTGATGCATCGATGGCAGTCACGGCTTTATTGCAAGCGATATCAGAGCGTGAGCTTGAATACGTTGAGAGTGTTAGCCGATTATCAGCCAATAGCGTAAATTATTACGTTGAACTTATTTTAATTGATGAGCTCGGCCCTGAACAAGAAATTGATCAATTACAAATCAATGCTCACCCCTTGATGGTATGGGAACGAGAGACCCAAAATGAGTTGTTTGACTTTTTGCAAAACAGTGCCGAAAACAAGCAAACCTTGCAGCGTGCCAAAGCCATGGTATTGGAAGAAGGTCTGTCAAACCTCGGCATTGAGATCTAGCGGCTATATTGATAAAGCCGATAGGCAACCTGCCCAGCAATTTTTTCCTTTAAAAGTTGCCAGTTGTCACCTAACGCAGGCGCCGATGTCTCCGCTTCCATTTCAACATAGACAACGGCATCGTCAGCCAACCAACCTTTTTCTAATTGCTCAAGGGTTGGTTTAACTAAACCTTTGCGAAATGGCGGGTCGACAAATACAAGGTCGAAACTAGTGGACGTTTGTTGCAGGTAGCTCAGGATATCTTGATGATAAACCGCAATATTGTCAGCCTTTAATGTTGTTGCATTTTGCTTGAGCTGTTTCGCAGCGTCCTTGTTGAGTTCAATTAATGCAACTTCCTCAGCACCTCGTGATAACGCCTCAAAACCAAGGCTGCCAGAGCCAGCAAAGCAATCTAAGCAGCGGCTTTGATATAAATACGGCATCAGCCAGTTAAACACCGTTTCTTTAACTCGGTCAGTCGTCGGTCGCAAACCATCAGCCATTAATACCGGCAGTTTCCGACCGCGGTGCTTGCCAGCAATAATGCGGATTTGACCGGTTTCTTTTGATGGTTTAATCGCTTTACTTGGCTTGCGTGAATTTATTCTGTTCATATTGGGATTGAGTTGGTTTTGCCAAGGCAATTAAGGTGTTAAGATAGCGCTAATTTTATCCCTGTTTACTCCGTTTACTCAAGCGGCTGTCAAAATCAGCGTTGAGTAGATCTAATGCGAACTATTGAGTTTTATGTCAAAGAAGAAAAACTTATTTGCCAAGCTTGGTTTTGGCCGTAAAAAAGCGGCGCAAGTTGATGTTGAAGAAAACGTCCAAAGCAGTCTTGAACAGCCAGAAAACAGCCCTGAGCAAGTAGAAATTAGCCCTGAGCAGTCATCAGATAACAGCGTTGAACAGCCTGAACAAAATCAGACACCTGAAGCTACTCAGCAAGAAGGCGGATTTTTTTCTCGCTTTACCCAAGGCTTTTCAAAGTCTGCTGAGTCAATACCGCAAGAACAGACACAACAAGAGCCTGAATCTACTCAAGAAGTCACTCAGTCAACGCCAGTTGAACAAATAAGCGATAAAGAGTCTTCAACAGAGCAAGAGTCCTCAATAGATAAAGAGTTCTCAACAAACCAAGAGTCTTCAACCAATAGCCAACTTACAGCAACGGCACAGGCAGAAGATTTAGCAGAAGAGCTTGTCGCAGGCTCTCAGCAAGCTAATGATGTCCTGCCAGAGCCAGAGCCAGAGCCAGAGCCAGAGCCAGAGCCAGAGCCAGAGCCAGAGCCAGAGCCAGAGCCAGAGCCAGAGCCAGAGCCAGAGCCAGAGCCAGAGCCAGAGCCAGAGCCAGAGCCAGAGCCAGAAAAGAAAGGCTTCTTCGCCCGTTTGAAACAAGGGTTAAGCAAAACACGCCAAAATTTAGGTGGTGGTTTGCGCGATTTATTTCGCGGTAAAAAAATTGATGACGAACTGTTTGAAGAGCTCGAAACTCAATTATTACTCGCCGATATCGGCGTTGATACCACCACTAAGATTATCGATTCATTAACTGAATCAGCTAGTCGCAGCCAATTAAAAGACGCTGACGCACTTTACGATTTACTAAAACAAGAACTCAACCAAATTCTTAGCCCGGTCAATCAGCCATTAGTTATTGAAAACAGCCAAGGTCCATATGTTATTTTGATGGTCGGTGTTAATGGCGTTGGTAAAACAACGACCATAGGTAAGATGGCCAAACAGTTTCAGGCTCAGGGTAAGTCGGTGATGTTAGCCGCTGGTGATACCTTTAGAGCCGCAGCGGTTGAACAGCTACAAGTTTGGGGCGAGCGCAACGATATCCCAGTAGTTGCTCAGCACACAGGGGCTGACAGTGCTTCTGTTATTTTTGATGCAATTAGTGCTGCTAAAGCGAGAGGCGTTGATGTCTTAATTGCCGATACCGCAGGTCGTTTGCAAAATAAAGGTCACTTAATGGAAGAACTGAAAAAAGTTGTTCGAGTGATGAAGAAAATTGATCAAAACGCGCCTCATGAAGTGATGTTAACACTTGATGCTGGTACTGGGCAGAATGCTTTGAGCCAAGCCCAACTCTTTGATCAAGCGGTTAATTTAACCGGCATTAGTTTAACTAAACTCGATGGTACCGCTAAAGGTGGTGTTGTATTTGCTATTGCCGACAAGTATCAAATTCCTATTCGTTACTTAGGGGTAGGCGAAGGTATTGATGATTTACGTCCGTTTAACGGTGAAGATTTTGTCGATGCGTTGTTTGCTAAAGACGACTAACCAATGGCAAAGGACTTGCCTTTGCCTACTAGGTTGACGCATAGTGTTGATAAACAAATAAAATAAATAATAACGCAGTCGGTTATGATTCAATTTAGCGATGTCAGCAAAACGTACCCCGGTGGTTTTCTTGCTTTAAAGCAAGTGAGTTTTAAGCTTGAGCCGGGGGAAATGGCGTTTTTAACCGGCCATTCAGGCGCTGGTAAAAGTACCTTACTCAAGCTGATTAGCGCGATGGAAAAACCATCAACTGGTCGCGTAATTATTAACAATACCGATTTAGCTAGTGTTAGTTATCGCCAAGTACCTTATGTTCGCCGCGGTATTGGCATGATTTTCCAGCACCACAACCTATTAATGGATAGGACAGTGTTTGACAATGTCGCCCTGCCATTAATTATTGAAGGTTGTAGTCACAAAGAAATTAAAAAGCGGGTTGATGCTGCCCTCGATAAAGTCCATTTAAGCAATAAACTGCGCTGCTTGCCTTATATGCTTTCTGGTGGTGAGCAGCAACGCGTTGGTATTGCCCGGGCAATTGTTAACAAACCCCCTATTCTACTTGCCGATGAACCAACCGGTAACTTAGATCCCAAATTGTCGTTAGACATTATTCGATTATTTGAAGAGTTTAATGCCGTTGGTGTCACTGTTTTGATTGCGACTCACGACTTGGGGCTGATCGCACGTATGAAGTACCGCACCTTAACGCTGAAGCAAGGTACTATGATTACCGACGGTTTGGTTGATGGTTTAGCGACTGAATCAACAGTGACTGAGGGACTTCATGGCTAGTTTAATGACGCGATTATTGGCGCTACCGGTTAGGCATGCTCAACAGGCGGTTGGCAGTTTAGGAGAACTTTGGCGAACACCGTTTACGTCGGTTATGACGGTATTAGTACTGGGTATTAGTTTGACCTTACCAGCAATTTTGCACTTGTTTGTAAAAAACGCTGAACAGATATCCCAACACTGGGACTCTGCCGCCGAAATCACCTTGTTTTTAGAGCTCAACGGCAGTGATAAAACCAATCAGGCCTTGGTTAAACGAATTAGCCTTTATCCAGAGGTTGCCAATGTTGTATATATTTCGGCAGACGACGCGTTAAAAGGTTTTCGAATTAGCTCAGGCTTCGGCGAAGCACTTGATTACTTGTCAGACAATCCGCTACCAGCAACAATTTTAGTCACCCCGACTAAACGTGCAAGCCAAGCATCAGCAGCACAAGACCTGCTGGAAAAACTCAAGCAAGAGCGAGGTGTCGCTCAAGGTAAGCTCGATTTAGAGTGGTTGACTCGGCTTGAAGCCATCACCGATCTGTTAAAAGAAATTGTTTGGTCGGTCGCGTTGTTGTTGTGCTTGTCGGTGGTGTTGATTATTGGTAATACGATTCGCTTGTCGATACTCAATCAAAAAGACGCCATCGCTGTGATGAAGCTCGTTGGTGCCACAGATGGCTTTATTCAACGGCCATTTCTCTATGCCGGTATTTGGTACGGTATTCTAGGCGGCTGTTTCGCAATTTTGGCGATTAGTGGTTTGGCTTACTATTTATCGGGAGCAATATCTGCGGTCACTGAACTTTATCAAACCCAGTTTAACCTCGCTTTGTTATCGGCCGCTGAACATTTGTTGTTGATTGGCTTTGCTGTGGTGTTGGGCTTGTTTGGCAGCTATCTTTCTGTCCGTCGCCATATCAAAGAAATTGAACCAAGTGCTGATTAACTCTTGATGAAAATCAGGCAATAAAAAAGCGCTATTCTATAGCGCTGACCCGTCCTAAATAAGGTTGACACTTTTCAATCAATGAATTGGAGAGCATCATGAAATCAACCACTAAACGAACTCAAAAGGATTACTCACTCGCTTTTAAATTGTCGGTTGTCGAGCAAGTTG
>NZ_JAGHQT010000012.1 GCF_017744155.1 Endozoicomonas sp. G2_1
TTGAGTAATAAAAGCACAGAGAAATAAGCAAGGTTTTTAAACACTTTGCCATCTAAGATATTGATTATTAACAATAAAATAATGGTGGACGATACTGGGCTTGAACCAGTGACCCCCGCCTTGTAAGGGCGGTGCTCTCCCAACTGAGCTAATCGTCCAGAAACAAAATTATTAATAATCTTACATAAATAAGATGGTGGACGATACTGGGCTTGAACCAGTGACCCCCGCCTTGTAAGGGCGGTGCTCTCCCAACTGAGCTAATCGTCCAGAAACAGAATTATTAATAATCTTATATAAATAAGATGGTGGACGATACTGGGCTTGAACCAGTGACCCCCGCCTTGTAAGGGCGGTGCTCTCCCAACTGAGCTAATCGTCCGTCTCTGTGGGGGCGTATTATAGGGGGAACGAATACGCTGTCAACTATTCAAAAGTGATTTTTTTGCAATTTTTTCAGTTATTTTGCGCGTTTGACTGATTTTTCAACGCTTTGACTAAAAGCCAACCTGTCGTACAGAAAAAACTGCACAATACCGTGATTTAATGTCTAAAATGCCTTGTGTATTAAAACGGCTCATAGTGATACAGAGGCTTAAAACGAATAATGAAAAAGCCCCTGTACTATCAGAAATAATGCGGGGGCTTAGGCATATAAATACCCAAGCCACTTCAAGGTACTTGTTCAGTTGGAATTAAAAACGATTTAGGCAAGGCATTGATTGTAAAGAATGGTTGTTCCCTTGTTAAAATCAATAACGCAGCATAAATCGTCTTTTAAACCAACCCACTTTTTGTTTATAGAGAGGGCGCTTCACAGGAACTTACCCTCTGCGTTGCAGCTAATTGAAAGGGAGTGACCATTCCTGCTAGCTGCGCCTTGATATTAAGTCCCTGTGATAGCGCTGAATCATGCATCTTGAGGTGGTTTGGGTATTAGTTAACAACCTCGATTATCAATTAGAAGGTATTTCTAAAAGATAATGCCGCTTCTAACAGTGCAAAGTTATCAACTAATAGACTTCGGTCAAGCGCGTTACCTTGCTCATCGAGAATGGTTAGCTCACTGCCCTCGCCGCTTTCAGCTAGTTTGAATTGGTATTTGCCGTTAGCAAGGTTCAACAATGGTTTGTCGTCACCCCATAAGCTGTCCCACCAACTAACTTCAGGTTTAACATAGTCAACAAAGTAGATTTGTTTAGTTTCATTTAAATCACTGATGGTAAAACCATTGTCTTCAAAAAACAGTGGTAAGTTTGACCAAAGGTCATCTTTATTCATTTCGACAATTAATGAAGCTTTGTCATCACTAATCGACACTAGCTTTTGGTTTGCTCTCAAAATGCGATTTTCGCGACTTTTAAGGCGATATTTATAATCTACTTGCGAAACAATTTTGTTTAACATCGCAATTTCCGCGCGATGTTTATCGATAGGCCCTAGCGTCTTAGTACTGCCGTTTTGGTCGGTAAACATATATTCGGCTAAGTCTACTGCTAGTGAGACGCTTCTACCGTGAGGCTTAGCGGTAATTTGATATTGAAAGCGCATGCTTTCTGTCGATTCGATATGAGTGAAAATCCAACCGGCTTCTGTTTCTTTGTGATACCAATCAGATTCAAAAATCTTGTTTTTAGCATCTTGTTTTAATAAAGCAACACCATCTTCGGCCAGTTGATCTTGAATCGCTTGATAAATAAATAGCTGTAATTCGGTATCATCTAATACTTGGTCAAACCAAATTTCCGCTTTATCTGAGGTCGGCTCTACTCGTGAAGAAGCAGCAACCGGTAACACTAGCGATGGCGCCCTAACATCGACATTTGCACCAATGGGGCCATTTTTGTTGATATTGCTCGGAATACTATATTCACTATCGTTTTGTGGCTTATCTAAATCGCTTGGGATAACAATAGCTTTACTTTCTTGCTGATCAGCATAATCAAAATCACCAATCGCTTGTTTCTTATTATTACTACTACACCCTGCAATAGCGATACTTATCAACGATAAGTAAATTACGTGACGACTCATTTATACTCCGCAGGGATACCCCTGATTTTTATATTCACCACGCTATTCTATGAGCGTGATTAAGTGCTAAAACAATTACTGGCGCTATTGTTAACAAGTTTGCTAAACAAAGCAATATTATTGGAACCCTCGGTTGACAGTAAGTTCACTTTAAATGACAAAAAGCGAAAAAACGCTACGCTTACCTTGGCAATATAGATAAAGCGACAAAAACATTGCCTATCTATTGAACAAACCGACCAAAACAGAGTAAAAAACAATCAAATCAGTAATGTGACAATTGCCGTCATGGTACTGACCTGACTAAGCAAACTCAAGCCCTGCCTGCGTTTTATCGACAATTTGGCGATTTAAACAATAAATAACCGCAAGATCACTTAATTTTTAACCTCAAGATAGGTTAAAATAGCTACTTTGAATTTTTTAGGCGCTATAAATGTCACAATACCTTGTTTTAACCGCGATGGGTTCAGATCGCCGCGGCTGTGTCAGTGAATTAACTAAACTTGTCAGCAAGTGCGGTTGTAGCATTATGGACAGCAGGATGGCTATTTTTGGACAGGAATTCACCTTTATCATGTTGATTAAAGGCGATGCGCCAGCGATAACAACCATTGAAAGTAAATTGCCAGCAGTAGCACTTGAATTAGAACTCATTACTATGATGAAACGCACGTCTGGCTATCAAAAACTCGATTTAACTGAGCACTACCAAGCTGAATACACGGGTATTGCCCAACCAGGCGTATTAAAGTCTGTAACCGCTTTTTTCGCCAGTCGCGATATTGATATTTCATCACTAACGTCAAATGTCGACCCTGACACTAACTTAATTAGTGCGAGAATCTTGTTCGCCCCTAGTGATGAAAATTGTATCGACGTGTTAGAAACAGAATTTATTCAACTCTGTGATCAAATCGATATCCAAGGCCGTATCCAAAAAGTTAATAGTACCACTTGCTTATAAAAGGAAAGCTATGAACACTCTACAAGTTGGCGACAACGCGCCGTTATTTACGTTACTTGATGGCAATGAACAATCAGTCTCGCTTGCCGACTACATTGGTAAACAACAAGTACTTGTATATTTTTACCCAAAGGCGATGACACCAGGCTGTACAGTACAAGCTCAGGGGCTGCGCGACATAAAAAATGAACTAGCAGATCACAACACAGTAGTATTTGGTATTAGTCCCGACGCGCCAAAGCGCTTGGCTAAATTCACAGAACGAGATGAACTGAACTTTACGCTGCTTTCCGATGAAGATCACAAAGTCGCTGATGACTTTGGTGTATGGGGTTTAAAGAAGTTCATGGGTAGAGAGTACGACGGTATTCACCGCCTTAGCTTTCTGATTGGCCTAGACGGTAAAGTGAGCCATGTATTCAACAAGTTCAAAACCAAAAATCATCACGAAGTCGTATTGGACGTGTTGTCTAGTCAAGCATAACCCAAAAGTTTGCCCGACAGGCTAAATAACATTAATCGGTAGCAAATTAAGCGTTGATATTGCTACCGATTTTTTTATTTCTGTCAGATTATTTTAACTAAGCTCAGGGTTTGGCGTTTTTCTGGGCCACACCACCAGCCAAAAGTACGCTAGAATGGCGAGCCAATGCAGTAAAAATAAGCTAATACCAACAAGCCATTTTTTGCCGCCTTGGTAATGCTCAAAAAAGTCTTCCAATATCATCAACCAAAAGCTGACAAAGGTGATAAATATTAGTGGTATAGCAATCCGCTGATAGGTCGTTGCTTGTGCCCAGCTGATGTAGTCTAAGTAAAGGTTTGGACCATATAAAGCAACGCTAATGATCACAGCAATCACTATTGCGCTATACCAAATCCCTGCGATTGTTTTAAGCATCTAGCAACAACTCAACTAACTTTTTGAACATTGCGGCTTAGTAGAAGCAGCTTGATACAGTGGCGCAGAAACCGACAAATGATCAGTCAATTGGTTAATACGTGTTTGATGCGACGGATGAGTGGACATAAATTCAGGCGGCTGCTGACCACTGCGTTTAGCCATATTGTGCCATAGCTCAATGCTTGCATTAGGGTTAAAGCCCGAGCGCGCCATCAAATCTTGACCAATAATATCTGCTTCACTTTCATGGGCGCGGCCATACGGCAACACTACGCCGTACTGAACACCTAAGCCAAGTCCGGCCATAATCGCATTGCGTTGAGTAATGTTCTGACTCTCTAAAACACTGCCAACAATTGCTAAACCCGACTGAGTAATTTGGCTTGACGACAAACGTTCATTTGAATGCTGCTCAATCACATGGGCAACTTCGTGTCCAATAATTGCCGCCAGTTGATCAGGGGTTTGTGCAACTTTTAAGATTTCAGTATAAACGCCAATTTTACCGCCCGGTAAAGCAAAAGCGTTGACTTGTTCAGAATCAAACACCACTACTTCCCAATCGCCTTGATGCGCACTTTTCGGCACGTTTTTAGTTATTGCACTTGAAACACACTGTACATAACTATTGAGTTTAGGGTTACGGCTGATTTTTTCGGTTTTCTTAAGTTCGGCAAACGAGGTCGCGCCCATTTGATTCATTCGATCCGCGGAAAACAAGGTGATTTTACTGCGCCCAGTCGACGAGGTACTGCATGCGCTCACTGTTGTTAACGCAAGCGCTGCTAAAAGCCATTTCTTAGACATATTGTGGTATTTCCTTAACTTTTTGTATGACGCATAGTTTAAGAAAATAACGAAGACATTAAAACGTTTTTTACCTAACGGTACACAAACTCACGTAATAAAACTCATTAAAATGTTGACTAGTGTGTGACTGTTCTGAGCACAAAAGAAAAGTCAGAGCCTTTACCCAGTGCACTGCTGACATGAATTTCTGTGCTGAGTAACTCCAACAGCTTTTTAGTAATCGCCAACCCCAGCCCAGTGTGTTTGCCTTCGGTCGCATTACTGGCACGATAACGAGCATCAAAAATATAGCCAATTTCATCGGCGTGAATACCTGTGCCGTTATCAGATACCACGACCTGACATTGGCTGTCATTGGTTTCGGTCAACGAAATATTAATAGCGCCACCTTCGGCGGTATGCCGAATCGCATTTTCAATTAAATTGCTTAATACCCGTTCTATTTTACTGATATCACTATACACCTGAATCTCGCTAAATTCCGGGGTGATGGTCAGGTCAATTTGCTTCTTTTGTGCTTGTAGGCTGAACTTTGCCATGACATCGTAAACTAGCTCAGCTAAGTTAAATGCTTCCATATTCAACGAGACCTGCCCACCTTCAAGGTGAGCCAATTCAAAGAGTTGATCAATTAATGATTTCAACTGTTCTGTATTTTTCAATACCGTCACTAAATAATCATGGCGTTGCTCACTCGATAATTTTTCATCCTTCAATGCCATCATTTCAATATAGCCTTGCAATGAAGCTAATGGCGTGCGCAAGTCATGTGAAATATCAGCCAATAATTCTCGGCGCTTGTTATCAACTTGCGTCAGCTGTTCGAGTTGTAAATTAATTTGCGCCGCCATCTCTTTAAACACACAGCCGAGCTGATTAACTTCATTGTCGCTATTGCATTGCCATTCGCTAAGCGCAATGGTCTCAGGATTAAACCCAGATTGCTTAAACACGTGAATATCTCGGCTTAATCGACGCAGAGGCTGGGTGATATAGCGAAAAAGCCAAAGCATGACAAAAAACAAAAATAAAATTGCGGCACAAACGATAACAATCGACATTTCAAATCGATTATCGCCTCTGACGCCATCAAGAATGTGATCATAACGCTCACCAGTGACGATAACGTACAAGTAACCTTGGAGCTCAGTTCCGTTAAAGACAGGCGCAGCCGAAAATATTTTTTGTCTTTGATGATGACGAGGATCATCACCATAAATCGGCAAAGAGGCACGATTTTTAATGAGGTCGATAACCGGTTTAAGCTCGACCCGATCTCGTTTAACCAGATCTTTGTCAGCGGAATACGTCAGAATATTGCCTTCAGGATCGAGGTAATAAAACTCAAAGGCAGGCCCCATGACCATCAAGGTATGAAATAAGTTTTTCAGCGCCTCGTAGTCGTAAACCCCTTGTTGCAATAACGGGTTGTCGCGAGCTAAGTTGGCAGCTAATGATAGGTGTAATTTTTGTTCGGACTCGAATCGAGTTTTTTGTTCTAGATGGTGCCACCACACATAAAACATAGCGGCAATAGCAATAAAAACAGTCAGTAAGGCAAAAGATAATCTCTGGTAGAGAGACAGCTTCATGCAGCAACCCCTTGAGGGTTAAACTTATAACCAACACCCCAAACTGTTTGAACTATTTCGGGCTTAGTGGCGTCGCGTTCTAACTTGTTGCGCAGTCGATTGATATGAGAGTTCACCGTGTGCTCATAGCCGCTGTGATGGTAGCCCCACACTGAGCTCAATAACTGAGCGCGAGAAAATACTTGGTCGGGGTGAGATGCTAAATAGTGCAATAAATCATACTCGGTGGACGTTAAGTCGAGGGCTTGACCAGCCATAGTTATACGGTGGCTGATATTATCAATACTGAGGTTGCCAATATTAATATAATGCTCAACGTTGTCATTTTTACACTGCTGTTGTAACTCGCTGAACATATTGACGCGGCGCAACAAACTTCTGACCCGAGCTTGTAGCTCTCGCACGCTAAAAGGTTTGGTCATGTAGTCGTCAGCACCAAGTTCCAAGCCAACCACGCGATCGGTTTCTGAATCTCTTGAGGTTAGCATCATAATCGCTTGCTCTGGTTTGAGCTCTCGTACTTTACGGCAAACGTCTAATCCTGAGATACCAGGCAACATAACATCTAAAATAACGAGCCCGTAGCTATTTTTTTTCACTAAGTCGACAGCCAATTCGCCAGTGGCAACTTTCTCAACCTTAAGACCTAACTCAATAAGATTAATCGCTATTAGCTCTGAAATGTCTTGTTCATCTTCTACAACTAAAACCTTGTCTACCATGTCACCCTCGTTAGTACTGCAGCGTTGAGGGGAACAATCAGTTGTTTATCACGAAAAAACGCTAAAACAACTGCAACCAGCTAGTAAATGACTAGCTGGTTGTGAGGCTTTCAATTACTGAAGACGCCTGATGGTAATGTTCATTGTTGGATCGTCCCAACGGTGGGCTTGCGTCAATTCAGAGGTTCTAAAACCATCGTCTTGACTGACAATACCCGGGTGACGAGTCACAATATCAATGTCATCACGCTCGGCATTAAAGCCTTCACCTGCTCCACCTGATACTGGCCCCGGAATAGTGTTGGCTCGTTCACTATTTCGCTCGGTTCCAGAATCATAAGAACCAACTCGCAGCGAAATGCTTTCATCAACCGCCATATTTGACACGTCATAAGCATTTAAGCCCGTGAATGCGTCGTTGGTATTAACCAACATAGTAACAATTGACAAGCGCTCTGGAGCGGTTTCTAAGTTGCTAATCGTCATGGTTTGACTAGCACCTGGCGCAAGAGGACTTTCGCCACCTTTAGCCGCTAAGGCGACATCAAGTGCAAGAATTTGGCTGTTATCACCACCTTCAGCAATAGTTTCGAGTGCAACACTTGCGGGTTCACCAGTTGTCCAGATACGACCTTCATTGTGCAACAATACCGCCACTGGCGACATCGGCTGTGCATTGGTCAAATTGGTCACAGTCACTTCAAATTGAAACGTTACTGGCGCTGGCGCAGGTGGTGTTGGCGCAGGTGTTTCTGGAAAACCGTCGTCGTTGTCAGAACAGGCAGATAACAATAACAATGACGAGGCAATCGCAGTGGTTAATATAGATTTAGTATTAAGCATAATACTCTCCTACATCACTTTTACTGTGACTCTAACAACCGGATTTAACCAACGGTGAACATAGTTGGTAATATCACTTTTACCACCTGTTGGATCGTCATCACCTAAGTTACCACGGTGAATATGGACATTGGTGTTAGTTTCAATGGTCGTAACACCGGTACCACCTGTTGCCACTACGCCTACTGGTGGTGGATTAGGAAAGCCCGGCTCACCCGGTGCACCACTACCAACGATTTCGTCGTTGGCTTCAGTGCCTGCATCATAGGCATTAACGTTGACACGATATGTGCCCGGCTCTGAAGGAATACGCCAGTTGTTCAAGCCAGCAAAACCATCATTTGTAGGGAGTAACATTGCACCTACTGACAAATAGTTATTGCCATCATCGGTACTCATGGTAAATGTTGTTGAACGCGCTGGTGCTAATAAACCACCAGCAGGGTTACTTGTGATATTGGCATTTGCCGCTGTAAAAATAGTTTCTAAACCGGCGATATTGCCGCCTTCGGCCATTTGTTGAAGTTCAGGTGACGCAGGTGTACCACTTCTAAAAAATGAGGTAGTGCCATCGTGCGCTGCAACAATAAATGGTGTGTAGTAAATACCGTGAGTTAGGTTGGTAATAGTAATTTCTAACTCTTGGGCGGAAACTAATGAGCTGCTTCCCACCAATGTGGCGACAGCAGCTAATTTTTTAATAGTCATATGTTTTCCTTGTATATTCTTGATAGCAAAAATGAAATCTATTTCAGTATGCAAAGAAAACATCGCAGATTAGTCACGAATTTATCACAAAAGTATCACAATAAATTGGCAGAAAAATGAGATAAATTTTTGAAAGATTTTACTTAATTAACGTTTCTAATCCTTTTGGCTTGTCGTAAACATCGCTTGGTTCAAAGCCAAGAGTGACGTGAAAGTCTTTCGACTTTAACAGCAGTTGTTGACGGATAAACTGTCCCTGAGCTGTACTTGCCACGACGTAGTACGCAGTACTTTTATCATTACTGGCATTGCCGAGACCGTGTAAGCTCACCTTTATTTTCTGGTTTAAATTGAGTTTTTGTTTATCAATGGTTTGATATTCAAACGGATTAACTAAGGTTAAATGAAAGTTGTTGCCGTCGCGTTTTATTTGATTATTGCGAAAGCGGTCAAAGCGATCACTAAGTTGTGCTCTTAATTGGTGTAAAAACGGAGCAAGATCCGCGCGACTAATCGACAAGCCAAGATAGACAAGTCCAGTCTTGTCTGTTAGTTCTAATGGCTGAGCGGTTATTTCTCGAAAATGAGGCTGTCCTTCTCGCTCTTTAATTACCGCAGCCAATACTCGCTTTCGTTTTTCAATCAAACGTTGTTGCTCACTATCAGCATCTGATTGGTTCGCTTGAGCGCCAGAAACAAACAAAGTTGATAAAATAAGCAGTAAGTTAAAATTTTTCACCATTACACACTCGAACTGATATTAATGCTAGTCACTACAAACCCAAAAGCTGTTAGACTGATAGTATTAGCTAACATAATACCATGAGTATTAAGACCGATGAAAAGTGATTTTTCGAGTTATTGGTTTACCCCAGAGTCTTTCCACCAGCGCGCCGAACAATTCAGCGAGTGGCGATGGCGCCTACTGATGTGGAGTGCACTTTGCTTTACCTTGTATTTGTTGCTCAGTAGCCAAGTCAGTACAAAAACACCCGATGCGTTAGTATGGTTAACCTTATTTATCTTATTCAGTGCATTGCAGGCCTTGGTACTTGGCTCATTTGTCTTTTTCTTTCGAAAATTGCCATCAACACAAGCTAACAGTCGTTTCTGGTTTACTTTTTATCGCAGTGTTGAATGGTGCGAAACCCTGCTCTTTACCTTTTTGTTACCGCTGCCAGCTTTAACTTTTGTTTACGCTTTATATCAAGCCTGGTTATAATTTTTCTAAACGTTAAGCCCTAATAACTTATGTCTCATATCGCAATTTTTGGTGCCACAGGCCTTACTGGTAGTTACTTATTAAAGTATGCCTTAAATGATCCGAACATTGAAAAAGTCACGACTTTCACTCGTCGAGCAATCGCCGAAACAGATGCTAAGCTCAATCAGCACCAAGTGGATTTTTCACAATTAGAACAATTTCAATCCGCACTTGCGGTAGATACAGTGTTTTGTTGCCTGGGCACCACGCTAAAAAAGGCGGGCAGCAAAGCAGCGTTTCGCGCGATAGATATCGACCTTGTTGAACGCGTTGCGCGAGTAGCTAAACAGGCAGGGGCCAAACAGTTTGTCGTGATCAGCAGCCAAGGAGCTAGCCCCCAGTCAAAATTTTTCTACAGTCGCTGTAAAGCCGAGATTGAATATAAGCTCAGTGTGTTGTTTGACAATAGCGAATGCCAATTAATCATTTGCCAACCGAGTTTGTTGTTGGGTGAGCGCTCAGAGCACAGGTTTGCTGAAGGTTTGGGCATTACTTTTAACAAATATTGCGCTTGGATTTGGCGTGGTGCTTTAAGAAAATACCGACCGATTCTCGCCGCTGATTTAGCCGAGGCAATGCTGAGTTTAGCAAAAGCATGCCGGGTACCACGAATGGTGGTTGATAATCGAAATTTGCACAACGTAGTGGCAACTAATCACAAGTTGCGCAATGCTCAAGAATGATAGTTGAGGAGACATAGACCTGTCTCCTCTTTAAAATTTTACCTCTACCAGCGTTAAGTATGTTTAGCGAGCTTAAACCAGTACTTGTCGGCAAACTGATAAACTGCAAGCCCGGCAATAATCATGATAGCGCCAATGACCATGATCATTGACACTTGCTCACCGTTGAGTATCGCGCCCAAACTTATTGCCAATACTGGCGTTAACAAAGTGACTAGCGCTACTGTGGTTGCTGGCAGCTTTTGTAAAATATAAAAATACGCAATAAAGCCAATCAAGGAGCCAAAAACCGCCAAATAGACAACCGCCGCCACGGTCTTAGTACTCCAGGTATCCACCGGTAAACTGCCGTCGGTTAGCCACCAAACGAGGGCAAACAGTGGCGTTGAATAAATCAGTGTCCCGGTTGTTGTTGCGACGGGATGAATGCTGATATTGACGCTTTTCACCAATACGCCACTCAAACTAAAACACAGCATACCCGCGATAATTAAGACCACGCCCTGCCACGCCAGTTGCCCTGATGCTAAGTTATTTGAGCAAACCATAGCTAAGCCTGCAATTGCCAGGGCAAATGCGAATTTTTTAGAAGCAGAAAACGCCGGCCCTTTCAGTAATTTTTGTTCAAACAACCCAGAGACTATTGGCGACAAGCCAAAGACCAGTGACATAAAGCCTGAGTCTAGGTATTGTGCAGAAAAGTAGCCAAAGCTCATACCGCCAAAAACGCCTAAACTTGAATAGCAGTAAAGACGTTGAGCTTGTGCACGCCAAGGTAAGCGAATATTCGACAAACCGATAATCAGCAGACAGATCACGACCGCAACTAACATACGTAGCAGCACCGCCAAACTCGGATGCATGCTTTGTGTACTCCAAACGATCGCCAACGGAGTGGTTGACCAAATCAATACAACAGCTAAATATGACGCTGGTACGCTCACGGCTTTATCCTCAATGCAGGTTGTCAGTTAACAATATCGCTAAAGAGAGCGGTGTCGGAATCAATCTTAGTAGAAGGTAATAACGCCGCTATCTGACTGAAGCGGCTGATAAGACTAAACTAACGAATATCTTTACAAGCCGCAAACCGATGACACCAGACCACTGGATTATCTTGTTTGACCACAATACCCTGCCAACAAACACTTTTGGTTTGCAGCTTGAGTTCTGTGGTTAATGTTTGCGATTTCATAAATATCACTGAATAAGTTTAGTTACTCGGTTATCTTGTCGTTTTAATCAACAAATAGCAAGTACTAAATACTAATCAGTTCAACAGCTTATTCATGCTCCGCCAACAGAGCAATCAAGTCATCTTCTGTCAGCACGGCAACGCCGAGGTCTTGCGCTTTAGCCAGTTTAGAGCCAGCTTTTTCACCTGCGACTAAATAATGAGTTTTAGCTGAAACGCTGCCCGACACTTTTGCTCCTAATGCTTGCAAACGCGCTTTCGCATCGTTGCGCGATAATTGGCTTAAGGTTCCCGTTAAAACATAAGTTAAATCGGTCAGTGGCTGCTGATCCGCTGATTTAACTTCAATCTCTGGCCAGTGAATGCCTTGAGCCAGTAAATCGGTGACAACTTCAACATTGTTCTGCGCATTGAAAAAATCAACGATATTTTTTGCAACCACTTCACCGACATCGTCCACTTTTTGCAATTGTTCAATAGTAGCGGCTTGGATCTTATCTAACGCTAAAAAGTGTTGTGCTAAATTACTGGCTGTTGCCTCGCCAACTTCCCTAATGCCAAGCGCGTAAATAAACTTGGCTAGCGTGGTTTGCTTGGCAGCGACCAGTGCATTGACCAGTTTATCTGCTGATTTTTGTCCCATTCGCTCTAATGTACTAAGTTCGGTCGCCGTTAACTTAAATAAATCAGCTGGGGTGCCAATCATGTTTTCATCAACGAGCTGTTCAACTAACTTGTCACCAAGTCCGTCAACATCTAACGCTTTCCTTGAGGCAAAGTGTTTAATCGCTTCTTTGCGCTGCGCCTGACAAACTAAACCTCCGGTACAACGAACAACGGCTTCGTCTTCACGTTTTTTAACTGGCGATTGACAAACCGGACATTCAGTTGGAAAAACCACCTCTTGAGCAGAGACTGGTCGGCGATCAGCAACGACGCTAACAACTTGTGGTATTACGTCACCTGCACGTCGAATAATGACAGTGTCGCCAATTTTGATCGCCAAACGGGCTATTTCATCTTGGTTGTGTAAAGTCGCATTACTCACGGTAACGCCACCAACAAACACGGGCTTCAAACGGGCCACTGGTGTGATAGCACCAGTACGACCAACCTGAAACTCAACATCTTCTAACACCGTTAGTTCTTCCTGCGCCGGAAATTTATATGCCATTGCCCAGCGCGGTGCTCGGGCAACAAATCCGAGCTGCTGCTGTGCGGCAATATCATCGACTTTTAGCACCGTGCCGTCTATTTCGTAACTGAGATCATCACGTCTATTGAGAATGTCTTGATAAAAGCGCTGACATTGATTTTGATCGGCCAGTAACTTAACTTCAGGACACATTGGCAAGCCCAGTGTTTTTAATTGTTCTAGGCGCTGGTAATGGGAATTAGCTAACCATTGATCTTGTTGATTTCCAGCTAAATCACCAACAAAACCAACACTGTATGCGTAAAACGCCAAATTGCGTTTAGCGGTAATTTTTGAGTCTAACTGGCGCAGACTGCCGGCAGCGGCATTACGAGGATTAGCAAACGGCTTATCGCCCTTTTGTTTGGCTTGTTGGTTTAACGTTTCAAAACTCGCTTTTGGCATAAAGACTTCGCCGCGTACTTCCAGCACTTCTGGTACTTGGCTATCACGCAACTTAAGTGGAATAGATTTAATCGTGCGAATGTTTTCAGTAATATTTTCGCCGACACTTCCGTCGCCGCGGGTTGCTGCTTGCACCAATACGCCATGTTCATAACGCAAACTCACCGCTAAGCCATCGAGTTTTGGCTCAGCGCAAAACGCCAGTGCTTTACTCGATCCCAAGCGTTCTTGAATGCGCTTGATAAAGGCTTGCCATTCGTCTTCTGAAAAGACGTTATCAAGAGATAACATGGGCAACTGATGGGTGACTTGGGTAAAGGCTTTTAACGCCTCACCACCCACTTTTTGGCTAGGTGAATCAAGTGTTTTTAACGCCGGATGTTGTTGCTCAAGTTCGATTAGCTCACGCATTAATCGATCGTACTCAACATCGGGTACCGTTGGCTGATCAAGTACGTAGTATTCGTGATTGTATTGATTAATCTGCTGATGTAACTGAGCAACGCGCTCTTGGCTAGTTAATTGGGTCATATTGGCTTAATTTATTCTCTTGAAAAATAAACGGACTGGCATTGACCAGTCCGCTTACGTTATACCTTGTTTGTGTTAATAACGACTTAAGCGCCTGCTATACGCTTTTTACGTTCAAACTCGCGAATTTTACTAATGTAGTGTTGCTCTGTTTGCTTGGTCATAACACTGCGCTTATCGTCTAACACTTGGCCGTGATATTCTTGTGCTAACTGTTTCGCTGCACCTAGCATATGCTGAAAAACTTCAAACGGGTCGCCAGCGTTTGGCAAGGTCATAAACAAGCTCACGCCTTGGGTTGCAAAGCTTTCCATTTCGTCGAGGTCAAACGTTCCCGGGTTCATCATATTGGCCAAGCTAAAGGTGACTTTACCATTGCCTGCATTATCTTCATGGCGATGAAAAATATTCATTTCGCCAAAGCGCATACCTAAGGTCAATAAGCTCGGCAACAAGGCCGCACCGCTAATCACTTGATTCTCTGGCATCACAACCGATAACACCAAGACTTCTTGTTCTAGCTCAACCTGTTCTTTCGTTTCAGTGTTCACCGCGGCGCTTTGTTTCGCTTCGTTAGTGGTTGGCTCATCAAAGCTCAAGTCATCGTCAAAATCGATTTCCATTTGATTGCGCTTTAAGGCCGCTTTTTTTGTAGTGGCGCTGGTTTTGGCAATTTTGCGTTCAGGTTTTGGCTGAGTAACAGGCGTTTGATAGACAGTGTCCTGCTCAGGCGCTGCGCCAAGTTGAGTTAAATCACCAATTTCTGGTTCATTGCGGTCAATATGACTGGCTTCATCTACCGAAACTTGTTCTAGTGACACTGATTCTGTCGTTGGTGTCTCTGGCATTGTTTCAACGTGTAGTTCAGGCGCAGCTTGTTGCTCTGTCGCGGTTTGCTCATTTGCCTGGGCATTATCGTGACCACTTGCGGCCATCAAGGGTTCTTGACCATGATTCAATGACTGCTCTTGTTCAGCACCTTGGTTTTTACCAACGACTTTTACTTGGCCGATACCATCTTGATCAAAACCAGCACCATCTGTGGTGCGCTCAGCAGGTTCAAAATCACCATCGTGTTTTGCTTTTAATTTGTATGGATTTTTATTTTTGCGAATAGTCCACAAGCCGTGAACAAAAATTGCTCCAATGACGATAGCACTGATAATAATTAATGCATTTCTAAACGTATCTTCCATCATCTAGCCTAATTTTTCTCTAATTGTTCTTTATTTATTGTTAACGAGCTATTTTTTGAAATTGCTTTAACAGCTTGTTGTTAGCCCAGTTCAGCCATTGCCATCGCTTCGTCAATGTCTACGGCAACCATACGGGATACCCCCGGTTCAAACATGGTTACGCCAGTTAAGTGACTGGCCATTTCCATCGCAATTTTATTGTGACTGATGTAAATAAATTGCACAGTTTGCGACATTTCGCGTACTAAATTGCAAAAGCGACCAACGTTAGCATCGTCGAGCGGCGCGTCAACTTCGTCCAGCATACAAAACGGCGCTGGGTTAAGGCGAAAAATAGCAAAAACCAATGATAATGCGGTCAGTGCTTTTTCTCCACCCGATAATAAGTGAATTGTACTATTTTTTTTGCCCGGAGGGCGAGCCATAATCGTAACACCGGTATCGAGCATATCATCCCCAGTTAAGGCTAAGTAGGCTTGACCGCCACCAAAAACCTTGGGAAATAACTGCTGTAAATCTTGGTTAATTTGGTCAAAGGTCAGCTTAAACTTGTGTTTAGTTTCCCGATCTATCTTGGCAATGGCGGCTTCCAATGTTGAAATCGCTTCGCTAAGGTCTTGATCTTGTTGGTCTAAAAAGTTTTTTCGTTCAAGCTGAGTATCGTATTCATCTATCGCTGCCAAGTTAATAGGCCCAAGGCGGCTAATCTCTTTAGCAAGTTTAACCAGGTGCCCTTGCCAGATATTTTCTTGCGCGTTTTCAGGCATTTGAGCCAATACTTGATTTACATTTTGTTGCATTTCAGCAAGCGATTCGAGTGCAGCATTAGCGCGAACACGAAAACTCTCTGCATCGAGGTGGTGCTGATTTATCTGCTCTTTAAGCTGATTGACCGACTGTTCTGCTGCTTGCTTTTCCTGCTCTAATTGTTTTATTCGTTGTTGATCACCAGCGAGGTTTTGTTGAATAAAGCTCAGTTTGTCATCAACTTCAGCCATCTGCTTGAGCCACACTTGTAATTGTTGCTCATCATCGTCAATCGGCATTACCAAGGCTTCTAGTCGTTCGGTTAACTCAGCGATATTTTCAGCGCTGGTCTGGCAATCTAACGCAATACGTGCCAAAGATTGCTGCAAGCTTTGCTGCTTACTTTTACTGTATTCAAGTGCCAAAGATTGCTGGTGACGACTTTGATGAAGTTGCTCTATTTGCTGTTGTAGCTGTCGACTCTGCTCATTGGCACTAGCAGACGTACGTTCTAACTCAGACAAGTCAACGGCTTGATAGCCTTGTTCAAATTCTTCCAACTCAAGTTGATAAACAGCCTGTAACTCTTGTTGCTCTTGATAGCTTTGCTCAAGATCTCGATAATTTTGTTGCAGCTCTTGTTGGCGACGTTGGGCAATGTCGGCCGATTGAGTAACAAGTGCAAGTTGTTGTTTGAGCTGCTGGCCTTGTTGAGCAATATCACGCTGTTGCCCCGTTATTTGCGCCAATTGTTGACTGACTCGCTCTTCTTGAGCGGTTAACTCCGTCAACTGCTGATTGCCTTTCAAGACGTTTTCGGCCAAGCGTTCTAAACTCTGTTGTAACGCTTGTTGCTGTTGTTGGTGCTGCAATACATTGTCACTGCTATCACTGCTGCCTATTCGGCCACGGCGGATAAAGCGTTGACTCAGCCAATAACCTTCTCGGCAAATCACCGACTGCTCCAAGTCAAGCTCAGCGACAAGTTGCTGCGCGTGACTGAGATCATCAGCAACAATAATTTGATTTAACCACTGATTAAGGGCTGAGTGACCTGAGACTTTCTCAGCCAAACTGCCAGGTATTGGCTCAGCTATTAGCCCAGAGACAGATTCACTTTGCTCTGGAGCAATTAACATCAACTGTTGCTCAAATTCAAGCGGTGATAAATCATCAACCAACTGAGCTTGTAACCACTGCGCCAAGACCAATTCGACACATGCTTCCCACCCGGGTTCAACGGTGAGAATTTGGTAGAGCTGACGACAATCACTATTTTGATCATTGCCAGATAAAGCATCTTGCTGCTGGCAAAGCCAATCTTGCTTCGGTGCTAATAGACTTTGTAGCTGTGCTAGCAACGCTTGTTCTGCCTGCTGCTGCGCCAACACTTGCTGCCGTTGTTGCTTTACTTGCTCAACTAACTCTTGTATTTGTTGATGCTCAGCGCTAACCAATTCCACTTGTTCAGCTAATTGTGCCTGCTGTTTAAGATTATCTTCTAGCGCAATCGCCAAGTCTTGTTGCTGCTCTTGCTGAGCTTGTTGGCTATTGCTGTCGTGGTCTAATTGCACTTTTAGCTGCTCAAGCTGACCAGCTAACTCGGTGACAGTTTTTTGGTTGTAGTTAATTTTTTGGCTTAAATTGGCCTTGTGCTCCGCATCTGTTGCTGCGCTTTTATTGGCCTGATTTAGTTGCTGCTGGGCGCTTTGCTGACGATTTTGCGCATCAACTAATAACGCTTGTTGTTCAACCAATTGTTGCTCAACAATCAATAACGCTTCAGCTTGTTCAGCTGCCAGCAGTTCAACCTCGACCAATGCCTGCTGATCGAGCTGCTGCTGATCAGCACTTCGCTTCAGTGTTTGCTCAGCTTTAGCAAGGGTTTGACTGGTAATAATTTGCTGTTGTTTGTTGTGCTTAATGCTCTGTTCAAGGCGAGCGATATCGTTAGTTAGGACTATTTTTTGCTGTTGCAAATCACCAATACTTTCGCCGCCCACTTCTAACGTTTGTTTTGCTTCAAACAATTTAGCGTCAAGCGTATTTTGCGCCAGTACTAAGTCTTGCACTTGCTGCTGCAGTGCAGACATTTTGTCCTGCTGGGCTTGGCTCTTTTGGTTAAATTGCTGCCACCTCAGCACCGATAGTTCTGCCTTGTACTTGCGTTCACTTTGTTTAAGAGTTTTAAAGCGTTTTGCTGCCTCTGATTGTTTGTGCAGTTTTTCTATTTGCGCGCCTAGTTCGAGCCTAATATCGGTTAAGCGCTCAAGGTTTTCTCGGGTATGGCGAATGCGATTTTCGGTGTCACGGCGACGTTCTTTGTATTTAGAAATGCCCGCAGCTTCTTCGATAAACACTCGAAGTTCTTGGGGCTTAGACTCAATTAAACGAGAGACGGTGCCCTGCTCGATAATTGCGTAACTGCGCGGGCCAAGGCCAGTACCGAGGAAAATATCGGTAATGTCTTTGCGTCGGCATTTGCTGCCATTGAGGAAGTAACTATTGTTGCCATCGCGAGTGACCAAACGCCTCACTGCGACTTCGTTACGCTCAGCGATTTCACCGGCCATCGTCCCTTGCAAATGACCCGCGACGTTCTCAAAAACCAACTCAACACTGGCTTGTCCAACCGGTTTACGGCTAGTAGCACCGTTGAAAATAACGTCGGTCATGGCATCGCCACGCAAGTTTTTCGCCGAACTTTCCCCTAGTACCCAACGCACCGCATCAATAATATTTGATTTGCCGCAACCATTTGGGCCGACAATTGCGGTCATTTGTTCGGTAAATGGCACCTTAGTGCTATCGACAAACGACTTAAAACCAGCCAATTTAATTTGCTTGAGGCGCATAGTGCAAAAATGAGATAAACGTCAGAATATTATCGAGTTATCAACACTGTATCAGAAAATGTTGCCTTTTGTAACAACTCGGTGCTGTTCCGCAAATTTACAAATGGGTATACTCATTAGCTAGGGTAATTCAACAGGTTATTAAAACGACAGCAATATGCAACAACCACAGGTAACTTCTCAACAAAGCGGTGTCAGCTATTTCTTTAAAGGCTTTGAACTGATCAGGCAAAAAGGATTAAAGCGCTTTGTCTTTATTCCCCTAACTGTCAATCTCGTTTTATTTAGCATTGCTTTTTACTACTTATTTGGCCAACTTGATGTTTACATGGCGAAACTGGACGCTTTTATCCCCGACTTTCTCAGTTGGTTAAGCTATTTGTTATGGCCACTTGCGGTCGCGTTTATGTTGGTGTTTTTCTCCTTTATTTTCAGTTCAGTCGCCAATTGGCTCGCCGCCCCTTTTAATGGTTTATTGTCGGAAAAAGTTGAAGAAAAACTCACTGGACAAGTGTCTAGTGACGGTTCATTTGCCGACATAGTGAAAGACACACCTAGAACACTATCGCGCGAGTGGTGCAAGTTTCGCTATTACTTGCCGCGAGCCATAGGCTTTTTATTGTTGTCTTGGCTGATTCCAGTCATCGGCCAAATCATCTGGTTTTTATTTGTTGCGTGGATGATGGCGGTACAATACAAAGATTATCCGTTTGATAATCACAAGATTAATTTTGATTTGATGAAAGATCAGCTGCGCGATAAAAAGTCGTTGAGTTTTAGCTTTGGTATAACGGTTGCGATTTTCGCCATGGTGCCAATCGTCAATTTAATTGTCATGCCAGTCGCAATTTGTGGTGCAACAGCACTGTGGGTTGACCATTACCGAGCACAAAACCTCGGTAGCTAAACAATAATTTTCTTGACCATCATAACGTTAAGGTTAAGATGAAGTTTAGATATCCCCAAGCATCTTGAGATAGCTTGGGTATAAGTGATATTCTCATTGTGATCAAGACGGATGGCAGACTATGGCTAATAAAAGCTCGATGTTAAATACTAACAAAGTAGCAGCGATATTTAAAAAATCGCTCGTGCTCAGTGGAGTAAGTCTCGCGCTATCATTTTCAGCCTTGGCGCAAGACCAAACTCAAACACCTATCAGTATCGCTAAACTCAGTGATGCGCGTGTTTTCGCCGATTTTACTGAAAAATTACCGGCAGTACTCAACTATTTCACCAAAGCATCTGAACAAGAAGTAATTGCCTTTTATCAAAACAATTACGGTGAAATAATTAGCCAAGAGCGCAAGCGCGGTCGTTTAACACTGAATTTCAGCGCTCAACAGCAAGCCATTCGAGTGGTGATTTCGCAGCAAAATCGTTTACGCCAAGTTGATGTGATTGTTGAAGCAGGTAATTAGCTTTAACAAGGGTACCGCTAAATATGCCAATACAATGAAAGCAGAACCTAGTGGCCGGGGTCTGCTTTTTTTTGTGCAGACAAAATAATTGGGGGATAAAAATGGCGAATAATAAAGTAGCACCAGTAACACTGATCACTTCATTGGCCTTGCTAATAAACACAAGCGTGTTTGCCAATCAAAAAACAACTGAGCAAAAGATTGCCATTCCAGAGAATTACCAAAGCCGTTTTATTCAATATCACAGTGTTGATAAACCCGCAGACGGCGACAAACCGGCAAAAATTCGCTTTCTTTATGTTAACCCCGAAGCACTAGTGGCAGCGCGCGCTAATCAAGCCGCGCCCTACGGTACAGTTTTGTTAATGGAAGACCGCAAAGCGGCGCTCGACGACAATAACCAGCCACTAACCGATAAACACGGCCGCTACATCCCTAGCGATGAAAAGCTCGCGATCATTATTCAAGAAAAACAAAAAAATTGGGGTGATAAGCAGCCAGAGGTGCTGCGCAATGGCGATTGGGACTACGCATTTTTTGACGGTAACGGCGTTAAAAAACAAGACTTAGATTACACACCTTGTTTTGCTTGCCACAAAGGCCAACAAGTAAATGACTACAATTTTACTTTTAATGTCTTTGTTAACCAGCTCGCTGTTAAAAAGTAATTTAGAACGAGCTGTCGTCAATTTACACCAAGCCTAAAGCCCTTTAAACAAGTGGTAAGTGAATGCGACTTCGCTTGGCAAATAACCCGAGTGCTTAGGGAGTTGGTCGTCAATATCGGCAACGCGGCGATGATAGAAGATATGGCAAGACGCCGCAGGCAATTGCTCGAACTGACGAATATTAGCACTGGGTACAATGATCAACTTTGGCATTAAGGGCACGTTTAGCTTTTCGATAACCGGCGTATTGCAGGTTTGACAGAGCCCTCTTTGCAATATTTTTGGGGAGCGATACGCGCGAAAGTTAACTTGGCTGTTATCGCTCAGCTGGACAGCATTGGCTCGAAAAACGCTAACGTCGCCATAAGCTGCTTGGTTATACTGCTGACAAATGGTGCAATGACAAAAACAGCGGAACAGTGGTTTACCGATAATACTGATTTGATTTTGACCACATTGGCATTGACCTTGTGTCATTTTTGCTGTCATGAACTCACCCTGTATATTGATTAGAAAGATAACGTTAGCAGCTCAAGGGTAAAAAGCTCAAGCAATTTAAAGTCTTACAAGGCTAGCACTTACACACCAAACTAGAACAAAGCCAATTGTTGATCGGTGATTTGGTCAAAGCTGGTACCGACAAAGGGTAAAATAGCATCTGCTACCGCTTTAAGCTGACGTTCAATGTACAACTGATAATCGAGTGGCGCCGACAAGTATTCAACCGTTTGCGGACCTTGTGTTGTTAAACAATAAGCTATGTTGCCGCGGTACTGATACTTTAGCGGCTTGCCTTGTTTTTTGTTGAGTTCATCGGCTAAGCGCGCTGCTTTAACGTGTGGAGGCACATTTTTAACATAATCAGCGAGTTTGCGCCGAATGCGCTTGCGATAAATGAGCAAGTGATCGTGCTCACCCGCTAGGGTTTTATTAACCATAGTTTCAACATACTCGCTAATCTCACTGAGTGGTTTGTCGTTAAACACTAAGTGATAAAGCTGATGTTGAAACACTTTTGCCAGCTCGGTCCAATCACTGCGCACACTTTCTAAGCCTTTAAACACCATACGTTGTTTTGCGGTCGCTGGTTGTTCTGTGGCTTCACTCTCACCTTGCTGCTCGACTATTAATCCGGCGTAACGCTTTTTGGTGCCAATATCTAACCCCCTGACCGTTGGCATCAAAAAGCGCTGAAAATGCGTCTCAAACTCTATTTCGAGATAACTGGTTAACGAGAATTCATCTTCAATGGTTCGACGCCACTTATCATTGATATAAGTTTCTAGCTCTTTACCAATGGCCCTGCTTTGCCCTTGGTCATAGTCATCGCCAATGGCGACAAAAATAGAGTCGGTATCGCCATAGATAACCTGATACCCCTTGGCTTCAAGCCAGCTTTGTGTAGTTTTTAGCAAGGCGTGGCTACGTTTGGTAATGGAGCCTGACAAGCGTGGGTCGAAAAAGCGACAACCGGTGGAACCCAAAATACCGTAAAACGAGTTCATAATAATTTTTATCGCTTGTGATAAAACCGCATTATTCTGTGCTTTAGCTTTATCGCGCTCGCGCCATAGCTCGGTGATAATATCTGGAAGAAAGTGTTGGTCGCGGGAGAAATAAGCACCGTCAAAACCTTCAATCGCTTGTTCTGGCGCTTTTAAACCTTCGATTAATCCCATAGGGTCAATTTTAAACGTGCGAATAATGCTCGGGTACAGGCTTTTAAAATCGAGCACTAGCACGTTTTTGTACAAGCCGGGAATCGAGTCCATGACATAGCCACCGGGCGATACCAAATCACTAATGCCATCGCCCATGTTCGGCGCGACATAGCCCGCGCGATGGAGTTTGGGGACATACAAATTGATAAAGGAAGCGACTGAACCACCGGCGCGATCAATGGCGAGACCAGTCAAATGGGCTCTTAATTTAGCAAAGGCGAGTAAGTCGGTTTGCTCGAAAATCTGCCAAACCAAACGACAGTCTTGTAAGTTATAATCCGCTAAGGCTTGCTTGTTGTGGTGAAATTTCTCGGTAATTTCTTGAACGCGGTTATCGACATCGTCAATGTGTTTACCAATCCCTAAGATTTCGTTGGCGACACTATCGAGGGCAAAACTGGGAAAGTTGTAGGTTGCGTTTTTCATCATATCAATGCCATCGAGTACCACTCGACCAGCGATGTTGATATATCTTTGACCATTTGAATTAGTGCCACTTGAATTGGCGCGATTACCGCGCCAATACGGCGCACTTTGATCTCGGCCAATCGCAAAAACAATTTGATGCAAGTCGCAGCGCTTCTGCAGTAAGTCGAAATCGAAATTAACCACGTTCCAACCGATAAAAATATCGGGATCACATTGGTGTACCGACTCGATAAACGCGGTTAACAAAGCCTTTTCATCCTCAACCCATAAAATGTAATCTGGGCTATCTGGCTCTGGATGGCCGACCATAATCACCTGTTCAATATCATCACTGTATAAACCGATGGAATAAAGCTGACCTTTAATTGAACATTCAAGATCAATGGACAGCATTGATAATTCAAAGTTGAATTGATGAAAGTCAGCCGCGCGACACTTAGCTTGGGTAATGCGCTGAAAGCGCGGTGGTGGGTATGACACTGACGATTGATGTTTAGGGTTTGTTTCAAGCCCTTGAAATTCAATTCCAGCAGTAATGTAGCGCTCCATTAAAAAGCGTTCATCAGGGCGAAAGTCATCTTCAAAGCACTTGATACCCGCACCAGTTAGTAGTTCTCTGGCGGCGTAAAATTGATTGAGTTGATTAAAATAAATGCCAGACACTGGCTGCTGCGAAAAATTCTTTAACGTCAATGGCGTGACTTTATCAAGCTTAATCTTCTGCTCAATTAACAATGCTTGCGCTTGGGCTTGTTGGTGTTGGCTGATAAAAAATACCGCCTGCTCTTGCTCTATTTCGAGCTTTACCGGACCTTGCGCAGTTCTGAGCCACAAAATAACGACCATACCAGTGCCTCGGTCGATGGTTTGTCGAGATAAAATAAAGCCTTTGTTACGGATAAGGTTCATTAAGCAGAGGATAACTGGTATGATACTGATTATGTATACAGCAGTTTAAAGGTTTTTTCCGGCCTTTACCACTTTCATCAAATGGCAATTGCCACTCTATCAGCATGCTCAGTGACAAAATCAAACAACAAATTAGACAGGCTTATAAAAAGATAGGCACCAACTTACCTAACTTTAGCCCGCGCAAACAGCAAACCTTTCTGATCGCTGAAATTGCTAAAACTCTCGCCGGTGAATACGACAAAACGCGCAAAATCATCACCATTGAAGCTGGCACAGGTACTGGTAAATCACTGGCCTACAGCTTAGGCGCAATTCCACTGGCACTCAAGCGCAATAAAAAGGTCTGCATATCAACCGCGACTGTTGCCTTGCAAGAGCAATTGGTCAGCAAAGATTTGCCCTTTTTGAACAAAAATGCCGATTTAGATTTTAATTTTACCTTGGTAAAAGGTCGTCAGCGCTATGTTTGTCGACAAAAGTTGGCGCTCGCAGTCAGCAGCGATGACGAGCAAATTGGTTTTACTTTCGCTGAAAAGCCCAATGCCAGCGACATTCGCACTTTAGCCGAGATGCACAAAGCACTTAGCGATGGCAGCTGGCAAGGGGATCTTGATTCTTGGCATCAACCTGTACCCCACTATTTATGGCAGCAGATACAATCAGATAAACACAGTTGCCTCAAGCACATTGACGAGCACACTCAATGCCCCTTCCACAAAGCCCGAGAAACCATTGAAGCGGCAGATGTATTGGTGATAAATCACAGTTTATTGCTCGCCGACCTCGAACTGGGTGGTGGTAGGATTTTGCCTGAACCCGCCGATTGCTATTACGTGATCGACGAAGCTCACCACCTACCTAAAGTAACGAGAGACTTTTCCAGTGCCAGTGTCACGGTAAAAGGCGCAGCTGACTGGCTCGCTAAGTTGAAAGATATTGGCGATCGAATCTCGTCTCAGATCAAAACCCGCAGTGCGATTAATCCTGCCTTGCAACTTGGCGATGATTGCCAAGACATTATTACTGAGCTTAATAAAGTCGAGCAATTTTTAACGGCCAATGCGCCAGTCTATTTTGCTGAACAAGCCAGTAAAAACGCAAATAACGACAGCCAACAGTACCGTTTTGAAAACGGCATTTTGCCAAAAAGCATAAAAAACTGGGCGGAAGACCTGACTGATGCCAGTAAAAAATGCCTCAGCCACCTCAATAAACTCTACAACTTATTGATGGAAGCAGTCAAAGAAGGCGAAGTAAAGCTATATTTAGCCGAACCACTATTGGCTGAGGCAGGATTTTTAATTCAGCGTTTAGAAAACTTCAATGCACTTTGGTTTATGTACGCCAAAACCGACAGTGAAAAAGGTGCGCCACTCGCCCGCTGGCTCGAAAAGCTCGACGGCAAACGGCAAGATTTTCTGCTCAGTGCCTCACCAATTGAAGTTGGCTTTACTTTAGAAGATATGTTGTGGTCGAAAGCTGAAGGTGTGGTACTGTGCTCCGCGACCATTCGCGCGCTAAACTCGTTTGATCACTTTTGCCATCAAGCCGGTTTAGGTAAAAACGATGGCAGCCAGTACCAAGCGGTCGACTCCCCGTTTGATTATCAAAACAACGCCAAGCTCGTTATTCCCAAAATGCGCTATGAGCCGAGCCATGACAACTTTACCCAAGAGCTTATTGACACCTTACCTAAGTTAGTGAGTCTGGATGATGCCTGCTTGGTGCTATTTGCCTCATATTGGCAAATGGAACGGGTTGCCAAGGCACTACGTGAAAAACACAAATGGCCAATTAGCGTTCAAGGCGAGCACTCTAGGCAGTTTATTCTTGATCTTCACAAAAACCGTATTGCCAAGGGCAAAGGTAGTATTTTATTTGGTACCCAAAGTTTTTCTGAAGGGTTAGATTTACCCGGCGATTTGTTGACTAATTTAATTATTACTAAACTCCCCTTTGCGGTGCCAACCTCACCTGTTGAGGAAGCGCAAGCTGAGTACGTCACCGCTAAGGGGGGTAATCCATTTATGTCACTGACCATTCCCGAAACCTCAAAGAAGCTAGTACAGTCATGCGGCCGATTACTCAGGAATGAAAAAGACGTTGGCACCATTACACTGCTCGATAAACGCTTGGTCACTAAACGCTACGGCAGTGAACTACTCAATTCGCTACCACCGTTTAGCCGTGATATTAGCCGTCAAGACTAATAATTTGTCGTTGCAATAAGAATCAGTCAAGTACCAACATAACCAAAACGAATGATTAAACAAATAAATTGCATACTATCGTCAGTTTGCTAATATCAAACTGACAACATTCTAATAACAAAGGTGCGTAATTATGATCATGTTAAACATTTCAGAAGAAATGAAGCAATGGATTGACGACCAAGTTGCCAGCGGTCGTTTTAGCTGTCACAACGAGTACATCACTCACTTGCTTGAAATCGATCAAAAACACCAAAAGCAAGGTGACTTAACGCCAGAAGACATTGTTCACCAACAGCAAGAAACATACTAAGCGCTTGTCTTGCTGTTAACCTAATGTATGGCGAATGTTCTAACTTCTATTATTAAGAATAATAATAGCACTACATTAGAACAACATTTCGCCAACAGTTTTTTGCCAATAGCTGATCAATAATGCCATGACTTAACAAACAAAAGGCCATGGTATTATCATGAACAGAAAAGCAAAAATTAAATTGCTCAATTGTTATCGAGCGCTCCCTGTAGTATCGATTTATGTACTGTCCGCCTATATCAGCCAATCAACCATCGTCTACCTAGCAAAAGCCATTTTTTGAACAAAAGGTTTTGAGCTGAGAATATAATCTCAGCTCAACTAACACTCACCTCCTTAATTTTTAGCCATTTGGTTTAAATCACTATGAATTTTTACTACGACACGGCGGTCGTAAAAACTGGCCTCTTGCTGAGCGTTTGCAACAATTGGTGCTGACTCGCCAAAGGCAAAAATATTGATTTTGTCGGCGGCGACACCTTGCTTGATTAGAGCGTTCTTCACTGAGTTCACTCGTGCCAGTGATAGGTTGTGATTTCGCGTTTCATCGCCTTGTAAATCGGTATAGCCAGACAGATCAATACTCAGCTCTGGATTAACTTGTAAAATACGCGCAAGTGCAACCACCTGCGCGTGATAATGAGGTGCGATATCGCTTGAACCAGTTGAAAACTGTAGGCTCATTAACAAATTTTCCGCTTGTAATTGACTAGTGTTTTTCTGCTTTTGCGATAGTGCTAATAACTCTTGCTGATAATCGAGCTCTGCTTGTTTCAATTGGCGGCGATAGTTTGCAGCCATCGTATTTTGGTGCTGGTGCTGCTGTTCGATATGGGCTGACATAATCTCAATATCTTCATTGGCGTTGTAATGCTTGGCAAAAAAGGTACTGGCGACACCAGTAACAAAAGCGCCAATTGGGCCTGCGACAATCGCGCCAACAACCGCTCCTGAACCAAAGGCAATTTCTTGTCGGCGGTCTTTTTCCTGTTTAGAGGTTAATTTGGGGCCCGCGGAGGAAAACTCAGTTTCTGCCTTGGCAATATTAATTGTCACTGGCGCTAAAATTAATGCTGAGCTAACCATTAAGTGAATAAGATTTTTTTTCATAGTGTTAATTCCCATTTCTGTATATTAGATAACTTTACACTCGGGTCTTTGTTACCCTTGATGTCGTTGACGAAAGATATTAAACACTTAAAAATCGGTTACTTATGGTCGTAAAGAAGGCAAGCTACTGAGCAAATATGGCAACAATATGGCAATTGTGCCGATTTGCTGTTTTTTACTTCACAAACGCAAATTATCGGATATAGTCAAGCCATAAACTGCCAGCTCGCAGATAACCTAAGCCCATATTTCAAATACCCGAGAATATCGATAAATGAGTAAGCGTATTGCAATAGTAGAAGATGAAGCGGCAATTAGAGAAAACTATGCCGATGTTTTGCGTCAACAGGGCTACCAAGTACAAACTTATGCCAACCGGGAAACGGCAACCCAAGCATTTGCCCTGCGTTTACCTAACTTAGTGATTTTAGACATTGGCTTAGAACAGGAATACGACGCCGGCTTTACCTTGTGTCAATGGCTTCGTTCACAATCCAAAACCTTGCCAATTATTTTTCTAACTGCACGCGATAACGATGTTGACACAATTTCGGGTTTGCGAATTGGTGCCGATGATTACCTAACAAAAGATATTAGCTTGCCTCACTTGAGTGCCCGTATTGCAGCGCTATTTCGTCGCCAAGAAGCGCTTGATCAACCGCAGCAAGAGCAGCATTTACTGACTCTAGGCGACTTAATCATCGACAGCCAGCGCATGACCATTAGCTGGCAACAACAAGCCATTGATTTAACTGTTACCGAGTTTTGGATGGTTTATGCCCTTGCCAAACATCCTGGACACGTTAAAAATCGCCAGCAGTTGATGCAAGACTCAAATATCTACGTTGATGATTCAACCATTACCTCACACATCAAACGAATTAGAAAAAAATTCGCCAAATTTGATAACGAATTCGACTGTATTGAAACGGTTTACGGCATGGGCTATCGCTGGAATCAGCCAGAGCTTACCCAATCAAGTGCGCTAGATTAAGGTAAACCCAATGTTTGGTTTATCACTTCGCCTCGGTCTTAGATCAAAACTACTGCTACTTGCCAGTATTTTGCTGACTATTCCGTGGCTGGGTTATCAGTACGTCTGGGAAATGGAAAAGTATTTGCGCTTTGGTCAAGAGCAAACGCTAGTTGGTACCGCCCGCGCCTTGGCAACGGCCCTGCACGAGCGCGATAATCTATTCAATAACCAAGCGAGTTTCTTGCCCAGCGTCAAAAAAGGTCGAGACTTATACGGCTTTCAAATCAACAACGCGATTCAGCTGGATGGTTTGCATCAAGATTGGCCAGATTTCAAAAACAAAGCGCACTTTTACGGTGTTGAACACCAACTTATTGCCCAGCCGCTGAGTTTAGATAGCCTTAGCCTGCACTTTACCGCCGGTGTTGCCAAGTACGACAAATATCTTTATCTACAGATAAACACCGTCGACGACCACCTTATTTACCGCGGTGCTAATACTCTGAGTATCTATCGCAATGATCATCTTGAACTTGCACTGGTCGACAATGACGGTAATTTCAATCGCTATATTATTAGCAACAAGGCTGATGGCTGGCTCGACGCTTACCAAATTACCAACACGCCTGATAACAAGCCAAGCCCAGCGCCACTGATTCAAGGCCAATGGTTGGAAACTGAGCAAGGTTACAATATTGAGCTAAGGCTGCCGCTAAGCCTAGTTGGCGACAAGATAGCCTTTGCCCTTCACGACGTTGATCAAGAGCTCGGTGATGTTGTCACTAGTTTAGGTTCTGCCGACCCAAGTAGCGCTGAAACACTTGGTACTATTTTGGTGCCCTCACCTGAGATTGAACGCATAGTTTTGGGTATGAGTTACACCAACTCAGCGATCTGGGTGGTTGATCAACACCATAGGGTATTGGCCAAAGCGGGTGACATCAAATCAGCCTCGGGTGTTTGGCGCAACGGTCAAAGGCGGGTGGGTTCAAGCTGGTTAAGTGACGTTTTTGGTGAAAATATTGGCGGTATTTGGCTGAGTTTTTACCAAGACTACTTGCAACCACTTTACTACAAAGTACTGACTAAGCCCCCTAGCGACTTTATTGATACCTTATACGACAACAGCAACCTCACCGGTGAGCACATTACCAGCGCACTCTTGGGCAACGCCCAATCTCAATGGCGGCTAACACAAGATCAACAGGCTGTAATACTGTCAGCGGCGTACCCGATTTATATCGATAAACAAGTGTATGGCGCTGTTGTCGTTGAGGAAACCACCAATGGCATCCGAACACTGCGTAACTTAGCTCTAGAAAAGCTGTTTACCGCCCTGTTGGCAATTTTATTGATTGGCAGCAGTGCGTTTGTCTTGTTTGCCTCTCGAATCTCAGGTCGCATTGTTCACCTGCGCAACCAAGCCGACAGCGCCATAGACGAACAAGGCCGAATTACCGGCAGTATCAAGGCATCACGCGTCAACGATGAAATTGGCGATTTGTCCCGCAGCTTCGAGAGCGCTATTAACAAGTTGAGTCAGTACAACCATTATTTGGAAAACATGTCATCGCGATTGTCACATGAGCTTAGAACGCCAATCGCAGTGGTAAAAACGTCGCTGGAAAACTTACAGTTTTTGACCATGCCAGATAACGCGTCGCCTTACATCGAGCGAGCGCAGGCTGGCATTACCCGTTTGAGCCATATGATCAGTCAAATGAGTGAGGCAACGCGAGTTGAACAGATGCTACAAAACACCGAAAAACAACGTTTTTCACTGACCAAGGTTGTTAGCTCATGTAGCCAAGGGTATCAGCAGATTTACCCTGAGTTCAGCTTTAGTTTTAACCGCCCTGATGACGATTTTGACATCAATGGCTCACCAGAGCATATCGCACAACTGTTTGATAAAATTATTAATAATGCAGTTGATTTCAGCGTTGACAAAAAAATTAATATCGAACTAAAGCAGCAAAAAGATTCAGTTTGCTTAACCATTAGCAATAACGGACAGCTGTTGCCACAAGATATGCAAGGCCAAGTGTTTGATTCAATGATTTCACTAAGACCAAAACACGATACAGATATTACCGCCAATATTGAACAGGCACCGCACCTTGGCTTAGGACTCTATATTGCCAAACTCATTTGCCAATTCCATTTGGGCAAAATAACGGCGAGTAACCACCAAAACCCTAATGGTGTTAGCATATCGGTAAAAATCCCACTGGCCAGCTAGCGATTTAGCTGGCTTGTTTATTTCGAAAACAGCAGACTGGGCAATTATTCTTCAAATCGTCACAGTAATCGCTTATAAATAAATCAACTTTGATTTTTAACGAGCTTACTATGGCTGATAAATTTTCCCGCGTTCTCAACGGCCGAGATACTCTTACCTTAGCATTTGGCGCCATGATTGGCTGGGGCTGGGTAGTGTTAGCCGGCGATTGGGTGACGACTGCCGGTTCGTTAGGTGCTATTGTCGCGTTTATCATTGGCGGCGCATTGGTCAGCTTAATTGCCTGTACCTATGCTGAGCTTGCAACGGCAATGCCGCAAGCTGGTGGTGAGCATGTTTATAGTCATCGCGCACTTGGCAATTTTGGCTCTTTTATTTGCACATGGACGATTATTCTTGGTTATGTCTCAGTATCGGCGTTTGAAGCAGTCGCTTTGCCGACCGTGTTAGATCAATTATTTACCATTGAACATCAAGGTTTGCTGTGGCAAATAGCTGGCTGGGATGTCTATGCAACATGGGCATTAATCGGCAGTGTTGGCGCAATATTAGTTACTTTAGTCAACATTTTTGGCGTTAAGCCAGCCGCGTTTTTACAAACTGTGCTAGTAGGTTTGTTGATCATTGGTGGTTTGCTGTTGATCAGCGGCGCTGGCATTGGTGGTAATATCTCGCATATCGAACCACTATTCGTCAACGGCTTTGCAGGCATCAGCGCGGTTATCATTATGGTGCCGTTTATGTTGGTGGGTTTTGATGTTATCCCACAGGCAGCCGAGGAAATTAACTTACCATTTAACAAAATCGGTAAAGTACTCATGGCATCGCTATTACTGGCTGTGCTTTGGTACATTTTAATTATCTTAAGCGTTAGTTTAGCGCTACCCGCCGAGCAGCGAGCAAGCGCTGAGCTTGTAACCGCAGCTGCTAGCCAAGCCGGTTGGCAATCAGAGTTCGCTGGTACTTTTTTAATCATTGCTGGTATTGGCGGCATCTTAACCAGTTGGAACGCCTTTATGGTTGGTGGCAGTAGAGCAATCTTCGCAATGGCGCGAGCAAAGCAGCTACCAAGCTTTCTCGCCTATTTACACCCCAAATACAACACGCCAGTTAATGCGATTATCTTAATTGGCGTGTTATCGGCATTAGCGCCACTGTTAGGTCGTAAAGCATTAGTGTGGTTTGTTAATGCTGGCGGCTTAGGCATTGTTATCGCCTATGCCTTTGTTACCCTGTCATTTTTAGTATTAAGGTATCGAGAACCGACATTAGAACGCCCTTATCGCTTAAAACAAGGTAAACTTATAGGCTATTTGGCATTACTTGCCGCAGTGGCATTAATTGCCCTGTATCTGCCTGGCAGCCCATCAGCTTTAATATGGCCTTGGGAATGGCTTATTTTTCTAGGCTGGGGATTACTCGGATTAGCACTTTACGCATCGACGAAAAAGTAACACGTTAACTATTTAGTAAGAAACGAGCTTTAGTGTGCATAAATCATTCAGAACACAATAAACGCTATTCAATCCCAATATATTTGTGTACTTGAATCGATAATCGCCAGTTGTTTTCAATACAGGCTTTTATCGCCAGCTCGGTGGCTCGCTTCTTTTGACTAATCGGTTGTAAATAAACCGGTTTGTCAGCAACCTGATGTTCGTTAAGCAATGATTTTAAATCATCAACGTGTTGCTCGGTAGCTACGGGGTGTTTGATTTCATTAGCTCGCGCAAGTGCAGACGTTAAAATTTTATAACCACCGCGCATATTCACTTTCGGCGATACGGTTACCCAACACTGATCGCTAACAATCACCTCAAAAGTGCCAGAGGTTTCAACTTGAGTGGTGTAGCCAGCTTGTTCGAAAACCTGACAAAGTGGCACCAAATCGTACATACACGGTTCGCCGCCTGTAATAACAATGTGTTTAGCGCGCCATTGGTTGGTATTTACCACATCTAACAATTGCTCGGCGGTTTGACCGGCCCAATGTTCGGTCTCTTCAGTTTTAGCTTGTACTTGTTGAACACTAATCGACAATTCGGGCTTCACTTCCCAAGTGTGCTTAGTGTCACACCAAGAGCAGCCAACAGGACAGCCCTGAAGGCGAATAAAAATAGAAGGTTGACCAGTAAATGAGCCTTCACCCTGAATGGTCTCAAACAATTCGTTAATTTTATACAAGCTTATCGTCACTTTTCTGCTTTAGCCCACGGCGTTAATAAAGTAAAATGCGCGCCATTATACCCTAACTAATCCTTGAGCAAGCAAAAATATGAATGAAAAAGTTGTCGTCATTTATTCTGGCGGCATGGACTCTTTTACTGTACTTAATCGCGCACTAAAAGACGGTAAACAAGTTTATGCGCTATCTTTCGACTATGGTCAGCGCCACGTAAAAGAATTAGCGTGCGCCGCTAAGGTTTGTGAAGAATTAAATGTACCACACAAAGTTGTTGATATTTCTGCTATTAATCAATTACTTGCTGGTTCTTCGCTAACTGACGATATCGAGATACCAGAAGGTCACTACGAAGAAGAAAGTATGAAATCTACCGTAGTCCCTAACCGCAACATGATCTTATTGTCACTGGCGGTTGGCTACGCGGTATCTGTTGAAGCAAGCCAAGTTTATTACGGTGCACACTCAGGTGATCACGCTATTTACCCTGATTGCCGTCCTGAATTTGTCTTGAAAATGAATGATGTTTGTAAAATTGCTAACTACGACGCCGTTGAAATTTTTAGCCCTTACTTAGAAGTTAGCAAAACAGCGATTTTAACCGACGGTTTAGCAATGGGCTTGGACTACAGTAACACTTGGACTTGTTACAACGGCCGAGAACACGCCTGTGGTAAATGCGGTGCCTGCGTTGAGCGTTTAGAAGCATTTCGCGACAATAATACCACCGACCCATTGACCTACGAATAACCCCTCTTTCTAGAAAAAATAAGCTGTTGCCGTTATTTCAAAGCGGCAACAGCTTTTTTGTGTCCTCCGCGCAGTTACTAGCTAACTGGTGCGTTGCTCGCGACCGAACCAAGCAAATAAAAATGCGACAACAAACGGTACAACCCTTTCCAAAACATCACCTGGGCTGTTGGCTAAACTGTTAAAATAAACCGTTAAGACAAAACCCGATAAAATGGCTAGCAGACGATATTTACCCGCCACTTGAAAGCCCATCACCAGTATGATTAACAAGGGGCCAAAAGCAGCACCAAGGGCTGCCCAAGCAAATAATACGCGAGAGAATATTGCCTCGGGCGCATAGAGCGCAAGTAGCAACGCAAGTATAGATAAAGCAGCAACGCTCAAGCGTGAAATAAGCAACTGTGCTTTGTTAGATGCGCCCCATTTTAAATCGTATGATACTGAAGACGCCGCCACTAACAGCTGGCTGTCTGCCGTTGACATAATTGCCGATAGCACCGCAGCAATAATAATACCGGCAACAACTGGATGAAACAGTAATTCTGTCACACCAAATAGCACTTGTTCATTGTCATTTGCAACCGGCAATAAAATGCGTGCCGACATACCGAGAATTAGCATGCCGGCGAATACGATAATCGGCCAGCCGATACCAATATATTTACCTTGATTTAGTGATTTCTCATCTTTTATCGCCATAAACCGGTTGACCACATGAGGTTGTCCCGGATAACCGAAGCCGACGCCCATCATCCCCAAAATAAAGGCAATCGCTGACCAACCACCAAACTCGCCGGTAAAACTCAACTGGTGCCCCGTGTAATGGTTACCTAATTGTTCTACAAGGGCGCCAATGCCGCCAAGTTCGATAACAGCAAATACAGGCAAGATAATCGCAGCAAGCGCCATCAATAGTCCTTGAATAGTGTCGGTAACGCTAACTGCCCAAAAACCGCCCATTAGGGTATAGAGTAAAATAATCGCCGTTCCTAGCACGATTGCTTTGGTGCTTGAAATATCAAATGTTGCTGAAAAAGTGCTACTCGCGGCTTGAAACTGTGCCGCGATATAAAATGCAAAAGAAAAAACAATAATAAAGCTAGTGAGATAACTAATGTACCTACTAAACGAGTCTTTGCCTGCAACGAGTTCAGGGACGGTAATCGCGTTTGTTTTGTTAGCTAAGGTTCTAATTCTTGGTGCTAACCACAACCAGTTAAACAAATAACCTGAGATTACCGAAGGAAATAGCCAAAGCGCCGAGTAACCTAGGGTATATGCGGCACCACTGACGCCGAGCAAGCTCCACGCAGAAGATGCACTTGCCGACGAGCTAATGGCCGCGACCCAAGGGCCGAGTTTTTTACCGCCAATAAAAAAATCTTCGCTACTATGGGTTCTTCTACTCGCCCAAAAACCAACGAGTATCAACAGTAATTTGTAGCTAACTAAGGTAATGAGGACAACGGATTCTCTAGACATAAGGCACTTCTGTTATTGTTATTATTTGAAGGTCATTGAGTCACCTAGTGTTTAGGTAGACAATTTATCATCGCGTATTTCCAACCACTGTGCAAACTGGTGATTATGTTCACCTAATTTAGGTGGCGTTTGCTGATATTGATTCGGTGTTAATGAGAATTTGACCGGGTTTGCCACTAAGTCAAGGGTGCCAAAATCTCGATCTGCCATGGTCAGTCGCAACTCGCGCGCGGCCACTTGCTCAAGTTCAAAAACATGTTCAAGATTGTTAATTGGCGCGACTGGTACACCGACCTCTTCCAAACGAGCAAGCCAATAATCACGAGGTTGCTGGATAAAGCGCTTGGCTAACTGTTCAACTAACTGGTTTCGAAATTTAACCCGCATGGCGTTAGTTGCATAGCGCGAATCAGCTGTTAGTTCACTTAGTTCCAGCACCTGACAACAACGGGCGAACTGTTGATCGTTACCCACCGCAAGGTACAAATAATCATCAGCGGTAGCAAATGCTTGATAAGGAACAATACTCGGGTGCGCGGTTCCCAAGCGCTCGGGCACCTGTTTTGACACTAAGTAACTGCTCGCTTGATTGGCCAACATGGCAACTTGAGTATCAAACAGTGACAAATCGATATGCTGGCCAACGCCCGACTGGTGGCGATAATGCAATGCCGCCAATATTGCACTTACCGCATACATGCCTGTCATAATATCTGTGACAGCAATACCGACTTTTTGCGGCTGGCCGCCGCTTTGTTCAGCTTCACCAGTAATACTCATTAAACCACCCATGGCCTGAATCATAGCATCGTAACCCGGCTTTTCAGCATTTGGCCCGGTTTGACCAAAGCCAGTAATTGAGCAGTAAATAAGTCTTGGATTGACCTTAACCAAACTTTGATAATCAAGTCCATATTTGGCTAAATTACCTACTTTGTAATTTTCAACCAAGATATCGGCCTGCGCGATTAACTCAATCAATCGTGCGCGCTGCTCATGGTCTTGAATATCAAGTGTCACTGAACGTTTACCGCGATTTGCCGCTAAAAAATATGCCGATTGTTGCTGGACTGTATCATCACGTAAACCGCCCTGCTTTGCCTTAGTGGTCACAAAAGGTGGCCCCCAGCGACGAGTATCATCGCCAAGTTCGGGTCGCTCGATTTTCCAGACAGTCGCACCGTAATCCGCCAACACTTGGGTTGCCCAAGGGCCGGCAAGAATTCGGGTTAAATCGACGACAACGACATCCGACAATGCTCCAGACATGAAAAAACTCCCGTTTTAACGATGACATATAGAAAGATAACAAAATGAACTTTGTACTAAAGATCAATTAGATACTTGGTTTATTGGGAAAAGGCAACTAAAAATGCACATTTATAGTGCAATTTTATCTAAGCAATCAAGCTTGTTGAACTACACTGAAAACGTGTCTACTGACATAAAGGGGGTTTACTATGAGCTCAGTTTGGACAAATCACGCCAACGACTTAGCGCAATTTCTCGATAATAACAACGAAACTCAAGCACACATGTACCTTGAACAATTGATGCTGTTCCCTGTTGATATTCAGGACAAAATTATCGAAGAAATCAGTCACTTGGTTCAGTGTAGTGGCGAAGATATTGCCCGAATCATCACTCATTATTCTATGATGGAAATACAATAACGACGAAAACTGCGCGAATTCGCTTAACGCGACAACTGCTGTTGTCTCAGTGCGGCGATTTCATCCCTTAACTTAGCAGCTTGTTCAAACTCTAAATTCTGCGCGTGCGCAAGCATAGTGTTTTCAAGCTGCTTCACTTGCTCATCAATTTGTTCAACCGTTAAGCTTTGATAATTAGCTTTTGGCTCTGCCACTTTTGCCAGCTGATTAGACTGCTCACTATCAACGCCGACATCCATGACATCGGTAATCTTGCGAATAACGCCTTTTGGCGTAATACCATTGGCTAAATTGTGTTGCTCTTGTTTGGCTCGGCGTCGTTCAGTTTCGTCAATTGCTCTGCGCATTGAGCCGGTGATGCGATCAGCGTATAAAATCGCTTTACCATTGACGTTACGCGCCGCTCGTCCCATGGTTTGAATAAGCGAACGCTCTGAGCGCAAAAAGCCTTCTTTATCGGCGTCAAGTACCGCCACTAGCGATACTTCCGGCATATCTAAGCCTTCTCGCAATAAGTTAATGCCAATCAAGACATCAAACTTACCCAAGCGCAAATCGCGGATGATTTCCATGCGCTCAACGGTATCTACATCAGAGTGTAAATAGCGTGCTTTAACTTCGTGCTCGTCTAAGTATTCACTTAAATCTTCCGCCATGCGCTTGGTCAGTGTCGTCGCCAATACGCGATCCCCCTGCGCCACACGTTGTCTAATTTCAGAGAGTAAATCATCGACTTGTGTGTCTACCGGGCGAATTTCAATAACAGGGTCAAGCAACCCGGTTGGGCGAACTACCTGCTCCGCCACTTCACCTGAAGACTTTTCAAGCTCATAGTCACTTGGCGTAGCCGATACGTAAATAGTTTGTGGTGCAAGTGCTTCAAATTCGTCAAATTTAAGCGGACGATTATCTAGCGCCGATGGCAAACGAAAACCGTACTGCACTAAGTTTTCTTTACGAGAGCGATCGCCTTTGTACATGGCACCGATTTGCGGCACCGTAACGTGAGACTCGTCAATGACCAATAAACCGTCGTCGGGTAAATAATCAAACAAGGTTGGTGGCGCTTCGCCGTCGGCTCGGCCAGACAAATAGCGCGAGTAATTTTCAATACCAGAGCAATAGCCAAGCTCGGTCATCATTTCAATATCGAACTGAGTGCGCTGGACAATGCGCTGCTCTTCAATCAATTGATTGTTATCTTTGAGCTGCTTAGCGCGATCTTTAAGCTCTATTTTAATGCTCTCTACCGCCGATAATACTCTATCGCGTGGCGTCGCATAGTGAGTTTTAGGGTAAACCGTTACTCTTGCCAAGGTTCGCTCAACCTGGCCGGTTAATGGGTCAAATTCATTGATTCGTTCAATTTCTTCATCGAATAATTCAACCCGCAGTGCTAAACGATCAGATTCAGCCGGGAAGATGTCAATGACATCGCCGCGAACGCGATAAGTTGCCCGCTGAAACGCAGCGTCGTTGCGAGTATATTGCAGCTCAGCTAAACGCCTTAAAATATCGCGCTGATTAATAATGTCGCCTTGGCGCAAGTGCAACATCATCTTTAAGTAAGAATCGGGATCACCTAAGCCGTATATCGCCGATACCGAGGCGACAATCACCACATCGCGACGTTCAAGCAACGCCTTTGTTGCTGACAAGCGCATTTGCTCAATGTGATCGTTTATCGAGGCGTCTTTTTCGATAAAAGTATCTGTTGTCGGTACGTAAGCTTCTGGTTGATAGTAATCGTAGTAAGAAACAAAGTATTCAACGGCATTATTTGGAAAAAACTCTTTCATCTCGCCATAAAGTTGAGCGGCAAGGGTTTTATTGGGCGCCAACAACATCGTTGGTCGATTGAGTTTTGCGATAACATTCGCCATGGTAAAGGTTTTACCTGAGCCAGTTACGCCAAGCAGAGTTTGATGGGCTAAGCCAGCATCAACACCCTCGAGAAGTTGCGCAATTGCTGTCGGTTGGTCGCCGCTTGGTGTGTAGTCAGACACCAATTCCATGTTTTTCACTACGAAACTACCTCATTTCCTGACAAAGATGCTTTAAATTGTTTATCAAAATAATAATAAGACAAACACGCCATCACTAAATTGCCCAGCAAGGCACCGACAAAGAAGCCTTCTAAGCCATAAATTAAACTGCCAATGTAAGCCAGTGGTACATAACAGACAAACAAACGAATAACACTTAACACTAAGGCAACCATAGGTTTGTGCAGGGCATTAAACGACGAATTAGTCAGGATAATGATCCCTTGTAAACCGTAGCCCAGCGGCAAAATCCAGATAAAGAGTTGAATAACATCTGCCACGGCTTGTTCTTTTGCAAAGGCATCAGCAATCCAAGGCGCTGTCGCCACAAGTAACAAGTAGACCAGGACTTGCCAGATCATGACAAACTTAATAGATGTTTTATAACCTGCTTCGACTCGCTCCATTTTGCCAGCACCAAAATTTTGGCTGATAAACGGAGGCAACGTCATTGATAACGTTAACACGATTAGACAGGCTATCGATTCAATTCTTGAACCAACACCAAAGGCAGCAACTGCTGACTCTCCATATTTAGCAACAATTGCTGTTAAAACGGCAGCTGCAATTGGCGTCAACATATTCGCGCCAGCCGCAGGTAAACCGATGTGTAATATACTCGAACCCGATTTTAAAATTTCTTTGATAGATAACAGTTGTCGGTGGATTAAATCGCGTTTGATCAAAATGTATAACACTAAGCCAAAACCAAAGACCCAAGAAATTAACGTAGCAATGGCAGCGCCTTGAATGCCCATTGCTGGAATGGGCCCAAAACCAAAAATAAAAACGGGATCTAAAACGGCGTTAACCAAGCCGGAGCTGCCCATGACCATACTTGGCGTTTTGGTATCGCCAGCCGCGCGTAATATTGCGTTACCAATCATCGGCCCCATCAAGCCAATACTGCCGAGAAACCATATGTCCATGTATTGTCTAATCAATGGCATCAGCTCTTGACTGGCACCAAGCAAATAAAACACCGGCTCAGTAAACAAGTAGCCCAAGCTAGCCAACACAATAATGACCACCGCTGTGACATAAAAAGCAGCCGTACCCGACGCTTTTGCTTTTTCGTGATCACCCGTGCCAACCGCTCGAGCGACAACTGCAGAGGTGCCAATGCCAAGCCCTATGGTCAGACTAATAACAGTGAAAGTAATTGGAAAGGTAAAACTAATCGCTGCCAAGGGTTGAGTGCCGAGTAGACCAACAAAGAATGTGTCGACTAAATTAAATGTCATCAGTAACACCATTCCGTAGATCATTGGAATAGTAATACGCTTTAATGTTGGTGCTACCGGATCGGTTAATAAATCAACGTTACGGCCTGAAGATGATTTTGTCATGAAAACTGCAATTAACTTTGGATAATGTCTGCCATGCGGCAAAGTGAATTATTGTAAAAGATACCTAAAAGAGGTGCTATCTAAATATTATCTTTCTTTATATAACTCAAATCATACGCTAAAAATTGTCACGATATTATTCCAAACGATGAACCGAGTTGTTTTTGCGTTAAGTGTTATTACGCATAAACAAAAGTGGTCGACCAATTTTGTTCAAAAAACTAACAAAATCTTTGCGGCGCACTGTTTTCCATTGTTGAAACATTTACACCCTGTTAACTCACATAGTTATCCACAGCTTTTGTGTATAGTTGCAAGTTCTTAAGTCAATTGAACGAATAGTAGCTAAATTGTTGACCTTAAAGTTGAATAGCCAGATTAAAGCGCAATAAATGTCGCTAAAATAAGCAAACGATGTTTTTTTTAATTTTTTGTGTTGACAGCTAAGCAAGTGGCCTTTAACATTCGCCTCCGTTAACAACTAGTGCATATTAAACACGGTTATTAACGAGAAAGAATTATTCCCCTGTAGCTCAGTTGGTTAGAGCGGTGGACTGTTAATCCATGTGTCGTCTGTTCAAATCAGACCAGGGGAGCCACTTTCAGATAATGGCTTAATCGCAGTTATCAAAAAATCATTCCCCTGTAGCTCAGTTTATTAGAGCATTGGGTTGTCGAAAGCACTGTTAATCCTTGTCTTTCAGCGTAAAACAAAATGAATTATTCCCCTGTAGCTCAGTTGGTTAGAGCGGTGGACTGTTAATCCATGTGTCGTCTGTTCAAATCAGACCAGGGGAGCCACTTTCAGATAATGGCTTAATTGCGGTTATCAAAAATCTAAAATTACTATTAAGTTTTAGATTAAAAATAAATTATTCCCCTGTAGCTCAGTTGGTTAGAGCGGTGGACTGTTAATCCATGTGTCGTCTGTTCAAATCAGACCAGGGGAGCCACTTTCAGATAATGGCTCAATTGCGGTTATCAAAAAATTATTACCCTGTAGCTCAGTTTATTAGAGCATTGGGTTGTCGAAAGCACTGTTAATCCTTGTCTTTCAGCGTAAAACAATAACTAATTATTCCCCTGTAGCTCAGTTGGTTAGAGCGGTGGACTGTTAATCCATGTGTCGTCTGTTCAAATCAGACCAGGGGAGCCACTTTAAAAAGCCTGCATTTGCAGGTTTTTTCGTTTTAGAAAAAATTAACCTTCTTTCTTCTCGTCTCAAACTACTCTTTGTGTAAAATAAATGTTAAATTTAACATTCATCTGCAGCAAAGGAATGATTAATGTTCAGGATTTTATCTTCATTCGCACTTAGCGTACTAGTAGTTTTAGCGGCTCAAGCTCAATTAGCCGATAAAAGTGAAATCAAACCCGCTCAGCACGTAACCACATTCATTGAAGCAAATGTTATTAAGCGTGTGGAACCAAAATATCCGATGAGCTCAGCAAAAAATGGTCATGAAGGCTGGGTGGTCGTTAGTTATGTTATAGAACCGGATGGCAAAACCAGCAATGCCATCATAGAAGCATCTTCTGGTGGCAAGGGCTTTGAACGAGAAGCACTAAAAGCAATTAGAAAGTGGCGCTATACTCCGGCAACAGAAGACGGCCAAGCGATTCAGCAATGCCAAAATTCTGTACAAATAGACTTTAAAATGGGTTTATCTACAAATAATGATGTCAGCAAACGTTTTATGCGCTTTTATCAAAAAGCCAAAAAAGATCTCGAAGACAATAAACTAGATGATGTGAAAGCTGCTCTTAGTGAACTAGGTGAACGATCATTGGTTACTCACGCTGAGCACCGCTTCTTAAACTACATAAAACTTGACTTAGCTAGAGCGACAAACAACCTAGATTTAGAATACAAGTCTTTAACTAACATATTGAAGTTTAGTGATTTTTATAATTACCGACGAAAACTGAATGACGCAGAACACAAAACAGTTATCAGAGATCCTAAGAGTGAAAAATTATACAGTTCTATACTGGGCAGAAAGCTTGTAATTGAGTTAACACAAAATAAAATCAATCAAGCGCTGCTATCAACAGACAACCTATTATTGTTAGACCATGATGACGAAATTCATATACGCTACCAACAACAACGTCAAAAAATTATTGATTTTATCGAAAGCAACAAGGTTTTAGTTACTGACGCGTCAATCGAGACAAGAGATTTCTGGCAATATCGACTTGTGCGAAACAATTTCTCATTTGATCAAATTAATGGCCAGCTTCACAAACTCGATATCCGCTGCAATAACAAGCGCCATGTCTACACAATTAATGACCAAAGTACGTGGAAAATTCCTAAGTCTTGGCAAAAATGTCAGTTATTTGTTTATGGTGATAACAATACAACCTTTAAATTGATTGAACACGGCAACCAAAAAACCACAGACGAACAAGTGGGTCATTCATCAATTAGTGGTTGAAAATTGGCAAAAACGCCTGTTTAATCTTGTCAATTTCAATCACTCAAGCTGACTAGTAACTTGCTAGTCAGCACTAAATAACTAGATGTTAGACCTGACCTTAATCGCCCTATTTATCCCCACTATCCTACTTATTAGCATTACACCTGGTATGTGTATGACCTTAGCAATGACGCTGGGTATGACCATAGGTGTGCGCAAAACGCTGTGGATGATGCTGGGGGAGTTGCTTGGCGTTGGTATTGTTGCCAGTGCTGCGGTCTTAGGTATCGCAGCAATTATGCTTAACTTTCCGGCGCTATTTACCGCTCTTAAAGTCGTCGGTGCACTGTACTTGGGTTATATCGCCGTCAATATGTGGCGAAATGCCAAGCACAACTCAACTGAGCAAACCATTGATATCAAATCAAAAAAACAGCTATTTACCCAAGGGTTAATCACTGCTTTAGCCAATCCAAAAGGCTGGGCGTTTATGGTTTCTTTATTGCCGCCCTTTATTAATTATCAACAGGCGTTAACGCCCCAACTCATTATTTTAGTTACACTTATTTTAAGTTCTGAATTTATCTGCATGATGCTATATGCCACAGGTGGTAAGTCCTTGGCGAAAATACTCAAGCGAGGCGATAAAGTCATTTGGTTATATCGTGGTTCCGCATTACTGATGATGGTAATTGCATGTTGGTTGTTGCTAAGTTCTACTCACTAGCACTTAACTAACGCCAAATAATCAGTATTGATAACTGGGAAACTCAATCGAAAAACGGGTTTCTTGGGCTTTATTTGAATCATCGAGATATTCGACAATAAGCCATGCTTGCCACCTCATTTGCGGTGCTGAACAGCTGCCTAATTGGGTGTTAAAGACGACATTTAGGCTATCTTCATCATCACTTTTCATCATTTCATCGCTAAATAATGGAATTTTCCCCATATACATATTGACCCCTTCCAAGTAACCAGAAACCTTTGTGATGTCAGCAGCACTTTCAATTGTAACAACAATATCAAAAGGGGTTTCGGCGGTGATTCGCGCGAGGTTAAAGCTCACCGCAGCATGGCCTATAGGCAATACCACCTGACATTCACTCTGTCCTTCAATGCATTGCGGAGCTTGATAGTTTACTTGCTCAGTTTGCTTTGGCTGACAAGCAAATAACAGTGCCAAAAGCACGAGCTGTATAGCGACTGACAAAGGTGTTTTAACGGTCATTTAACGTACAACTTTTTATTGATAAAAATCAATTTTACCCAATTTTTACAAGGCCTTGGTGGATTCTGACTTTTTTTTTGATTTAGAACAGGTTTTACTCGTTCTTGTAATGACTTTGACTAGTTAAATCATTATCATGCGCTCGGGTTTAAAAGTTAGCATTAGGTTTGTGTTTTATCTAGCAATAGATGTTACAATCTTGCTTAGTGTAAAAAACTGTAAAATCCATTAATTTCGATTAAAATTATAACTGCGGAAACCAAAACATGAGTCAAAGTAATACGTCAGCAGTTGACTACAATATGACCGTTGTACGTCAGTTCACTGTAATGACTGTCATCTGGGGATTCGTCGGTACGCTAGTCGGTGTTCTTATTGCTGCGCAATTAATTTGGCCAGCTTTAAACTTTGAAACCCCCTGGCTAACCTACTCCCGTCTTCGTCCACTTCATACCAATGCGGTAATCTTCGCATTTGGTACTAGTGCTTTATTTGCTACTTCATACTACGTTGTTCAACGTACGTGTAAAACCGCGCTATTTGGCGGCAAGTTAGCATCTTTTACCTTCTGGGGCTGGCAAGCAATTATTGTTGCCGCTGTAATCACCTTACCGCTAGGTTTTACATCAAGTAAAGAATATGCTGAATTGGAATGGCCAATTGATATTGCCATTGCCGTTGTTTGGGTCTCATACGCCATTGTATTCTTTGGCACGGTCGTTAAGAGAACAACATCGCATATTTACGTAGCAAACTGGTTCTTTGGTGGTTTCATTATTACCGTTGCCGTTTTACACATTGGTAACAGTATGGCGATCCCAGTTTCTATGATGAAGTCTTACTCATTATACTCAGGTGCTATCGATGCGATGATGCAATGGTGGTACGGCCATAACGCGGTAGGTTTCCTACTAACTGCTGGTTTCCTAGGTATGATGTATTACTTTGTTCCTAAACAAGCTGAACGCCCGGTATATTCTTACCGCTTATCAATCGTTCACTTCTGGGCACTAGTTTCTCTATACATTTGGGCGGGTCCTCACCACTTGCACTACACCGCTTTACCTGATTGGGCTCAATCAGTTGGTATGGTAATGTCAGTTGTTCTATTCTTGCCATCTTGGGGTGGTATGATCAACGGTATCATGACCTTATCAGGCGCTTGGCACAAACTTCGCCACGACCCAATTTTACGCTTTTTAATTGTTTCATTGTCTTTCTACGGTATGTCTACTTTTGAAGGTCCGATGATGGCAATTAAATCGGTTAACGCATTGTCTCACTACACTGACTGGACTGTTGGTCACGTACATTCAGGTGCTTTAGGTTGGGTTGCTATGGTATCAATTGGTGCTATGTACCACTTAATCCCTGTATTGTTTAACCAAGAGCGCATGTACAGCATTCGTTTAATCAACACTCACTTCTGGATGCACACTGCCGGTATTGTTTTATACATCGTTGCTATGTGGATTTCAGGTGTTATGCAAGGCTTAATGTGGCGTGCAGTTAACACTGACGGTACCTTAACTTACAGCTTCGTTGAAAGTTTAACCGCTTCATACCCATTCTACTTCATGCGTTTCTTAGGTGGTGTATTAGTAGTAGCAGGCTTTGGTTTAATGATTTACAACATGCTGAAAACTATCAGTGCTGAAAACAACAGCTTGAAGAAAGTTGAAGTAGCATAGGAGCGCCACAATGCAAAATAAACATGAAATTTTAGAAAAAAGTGTTGGTTGGTTCTTCATCTTTACTATTATGGCAATCAGTATTGGTGGCTTAGTGGAAATTACCCCACTATTCTTCCAAAAAGAAACCACTCAGCCGGTAGATAACTTGCGTCCATACACAGCGTTAGAGCTTGAAGGCCGCGACGTATACATTCGCGAAGGTTGTAACGTTTGTCACAGTCAAATGATCAGACCATTCCGCGCAGAAACTGAGCGTTACGGTCACTACTCTGTTGCTGGTGAGCACGTTTGGGAACATCCGTTCCTATGGGGCTCTAAGCGTACAGGTCCTGATCTAGCTCGTGTTGGCGGCCGTTACAGTGATGACTGGCATCGCGCTCACTTAATTGACCCACGCTCTGTAGTGCCTGAGTCAAACATGCCATCGTTCAAATGGTTACAAGAAGCTGAGCTTGATGGTCAACTTACGGCAAAGAAGATGGAAACGTTCAACTTCTTAACCCGTAACCGCAGCCATAAAGACGAGAATGGTCAACCTATTCCTTTATATTCTGAAGATGATATTAAAGCTGCTAAAACCGCAGTTAAAGGTAAAACCGAAATGGATGCCATTATTGCCTACTTGCAATCGCTTGGTCACGCGTTGAAGTAAAGACCATGGATTACGGTACACTTAGAGGCTTTTTTGCCCTACTTATATTGGCACTTTTTATCATCATTGTGGTTTGGGCCTACAGCAAAAGACAAAAGTCGTCTTTTGATGAAGCAGCAACGTCTATCTTTGAAGAAGATGAAAACAAAGATAACGCGCCAAACCACAAGGTAACTAACAAACAGGAGACTAATAATAATGTCTAGTTTCTGGAGTATATGGGTTTCGGTTCTTACCCTAGGCACCTTGGTCGGTTGCTTCTTGCTACTGCGCTGGTGTTTAAAGAACTTTGCAGGTGTTGGCGAAGGCGAGTCAATGGGACACGAATTCGACGGTATCGAAGAGTTAAACAATCCACTACCAAAATGGTGGAGTACCTTCTTCTTATTAACCATTATCTGGGGCTTTTTATACTTAGCGCTATACCCAGGTTTAGGTAACTGGCAAGGCCTTTTAGGTTGGAAATCGTCTAACCAAGGTATTACTAGCTTAGAAGAGTCAAAAGCAGCAACTGCTGCCGCTAAAGAAAATGGCTTACTTGTTGAGTACGACCGCGAAGTAGCGCGTGCTGACGAGAAGTTTGGTCCTATTTTCCAAGCATACGCAGAGCGCAGCATTGAAGACCTAGCCACTGATGAAGAAGCGTTAAAAGTAGGTCAACGCCTATTTTTACAAAACTGTTCACAGTGTCACGGTTCTGATGCTCGTGGTACCACAGGCTTCCCTAACCTAACTGACAAAGACTGGTTATACGGCGGCACACCTGCTGATATCAAACATTCATTACTATACGGCCGCAAAGCCAACGGTATGATGGCTTGGTCAACAGCACTAGGCGGTGAGCAAGGCGTGAAAGACGTAGCAGCTTACGTTCTAAGCTTAAGCGGTCGCGAAGCTAAAGAAGGTGATGCAGCTAAAGGTCAAACCCAATTTGCTATGTGTATGGCGTGTCACGGCCCACAAGGTCAAGGCAGTTTAGCAATGGGTATTCCTCTTGGCGCACCTAACCTAACTGATGATATCTGGTTGTATGGTCCATCAGAGCGCGCTGTTCAAGAATCAATCCGCAACGGCCGCGCCGGTGTGATGCCAGCATGGTTAGATATCTTAGGTGAAGAGAAAATTCACTTAGTCAGTGCGTATGTTTACAGCTTATCGCAAGATAAATAAGAAATAACCACTGTTTAATCGCAAAAGCCCTGTTAGTAATAACGGGGCTTTTTTATTGGCCGATAATAAAAACGGTGCGAAAAATAAAACTTGCGCTAGCACAAAGATTTAGCGCTTTTATTGGTGAGCATTTAAGAAACAGGATATAATGCTTGCCAAATTTACTTTTACAATTTTTGTCATTTCCATGAAAACAGCTTGGTATAAAGAGCCTTGGGCTTGGTTAGTATTTATTCTTCCATTCACTGCCGTTGTCGCTGGCATTGCCACCGTATTTATCGCCAACCACGAACCCGATGCACTGGTTGTTGGCGACTATTACAAAAAAGGTAAAGCGATTAACTTAGAGCTGTCAAAAGTTAAACAAGCGCAAAAGCTCGGGATTAAATTTGCCATCAAATTCGATAATAACCAGCTAGTGGTTAAACCAACCGGCATAGAGAAAGAATTTCCGGTATTAAATGTCAACTTCTACCACCCTACTCAAGCTGATAAAGACTTTTATTTAGCCTTAACCGCCGACGGTAACGGTTTATTTAGACATCACGTTGAACAGTCAGTTAACGGCAAGTGGCGCATTACTATTACACCGTTTGAAAATCACTGGAAAGTGCAAAACACGTTGAGCTTGCCACAGTCAGACTTTGTTGATTTTCTGCCAGATCCAACCAAAGCTATTTAAGTTTCGCCTGCCCCTATAGATGTAATAACTAGATGTCTGAAAATTGCTTCCATTGTGACGAGGTAGTTCCAAAGGGAATTGATTTAACGGTCACAATCAACAACGTTGTTCAACCAATGTGCTGCATTGGTTGCCAAGCGGTCGCCCAAACCATTGTTGATAACAACTTAACCGAATATTATCAATTTCGCACCGAACCCGCGCAAAAAGGTGCCGAACTGGTACCTGAACAGCTCAAACGTCATCAATTGCTCGACGACGATCACTTGCAGGATGAATTCACCTACAGTGGTGATGATTACAAAGAAACCATCTTAACCATTGACGGCATTAGCTGTGCCGCCTGTGCTTGGTTGATTGAGATGCAAATAAGCAAACTCAAAGGCGTCGTTAACATTAACGTCAATGCGACTAGCCAGCGGGCAACGGTGCGTTGGCAAGAGCAAACCATTCAGCTCAGCGATATTCTCATTGCCATTGAACACATCGGTTACCAAGCCCTGCCGTTTAAAGCAAGTACCGCAGAGCAGCTCAATCAAACGCAAAGTAAAAATTTTATTAAACGACTTGGTATTTCTGGCATCTTGATGATGCAAGTGATGATGATCGCGGTTGGGCTTTATTTTGGCGCATTTTCTGGCATGTCAGAGCACACTGAAGTGTATTTGCGTTGGACCAGTTTTTTCTTGTCTATTCCGATTATTTTTTACGGCGCCTACCCGTTTTACATCGGTGCGATAAACGCCTTAAAGTCAAAGCGACTGTCGATGGATGTCCCTGTTTCCATTGCAATATTACTGGCGTTTAGTGCCAGTGCCTGGGCAACCGTTAGTCAACAAGGTGAAGTCTACTTTGAATCGATTTCAATGTTTACTTTCTTGCTCTTAATAGGAAAATTTCTCGAATTTAGGGCTCGCTCGAGAGCGGCACAAATGTCGGCAAACCTACTTAAAATGATGCCGATGACCGCAACCAAGCTAGAGGACAACGAAGAAGTCTTTATTGCCGCGCGCAAATTAAACGTTGCCGACACAGTGTTAATTAAACCCGGTGAAGTTGTGCCCGCAGATGGCGTGATCTTATCGGGCAAAAGTCAGCTCAATGAAGCTATGCTTTCAGGTGAACAGTTGCCGGTTAATAAAACACAAGGTGATACGGTTTTTGCCGGTACTATTAACGGCGACGGCAACCTCACGGTGGAAGTGAAAAAAAGTCCGCAAATGAGCTTTTTGAGTCAACTGATTCGCCTCAGTGAATCATCTCAAGCGTACAAGCCTAAAATCGCTCAGTTGTCAGATAAAATTGCCCAGTACTTTGTTGCAATCATTTTGTTTACTGCCATAGGTACCGCGCTTTATTGGCACCAACACCTGCCTGCAGAAGCATTTTGGATAACCTTATCGGTATTAGTTGCGACCTGCCCTTGTGCTTTATCGTTGGCAACGCCAACAGCGTTAACCTGTGGTACCACTAAGCTCAATAAAAATGGCATTATGATCAAATCTGGTCACGTGATTGAAACCATGCCAAAAGTCGACTGCATTGCGTTTGATAAAACTGGGACTCTAACTGCGGGCCAATTTACCCTTAAAAAGGTATCAATTTTTGACAATAACTACAGCGAAGAACAGTTGCTTGCCATTGCTGCGGCACTTGAGGCTTATTCTGAACATCCGTTGGCAAAAGCTTTCAGCCAGTATCGCGACTTTAGCATTGGTATTGAGCAGGCAGAAGTCACAGCTGGTTCAGGTGTTACCGGTGTATTAGCAGATAAAACTTGGCAAATAGGTAAACCAAGCTGGTTGTTAACAGGTGCTGATTTAACCGAGCATCAACAGGCGCAATGTGTATTGATTGTCGACCAGCAACTTGTTGCCCGCTTTGATTTAGCAGACACCATTCGCGACGATGCCACGCAAGTAATTGACGACTTAAAACAGCAACAAATTAAGCCACTGATGCTCTCTGGTGATAACAGTCACGGTTGTCAGCAAGTAGCCAATGTTGTTGGCATTGATGATAACAATGTCAAAGCGAGTTTGACTGCTGAAGATAAGATGACGTTTGTCAAAGCCGAACAAGGACAACACACAGTCGCCATGATTGGCGACGGCATTAACGATACGCCAGTATTTAGTGCCGCCCATATTGCTATAGCCATGGGCAGCGGTACTGACGTTGCTAAAACTGGTGCCGACGTGATTTTATTGAACAATCAATTGTCATCTTTAACTAAGCTGCAACAGGTCGCGAAAAAGACCCAAAAGATTATCTGGCAAAATTACCTGTGGGCCTTTGGTTATAATGCTATTATATTACCACTGGCGGTTGCTGGCATGATAACGCCTTACATGGCGGTTATCGGTATGTCTGCCAGTTCAATTTTAGTTATTACCAACTCGCTGCGGTTATTAAAGTAATGTCGATCATCTATGTCTTAATTCCAGTCGCTATCATCCTTACCATCGTCGGTATCTATGCGTTTTTCTGGGCGGTTAAAACCGAGCAGTTTAACGACCTAGAAAAAGAAGGGATGAGTATTTTATTTGACGATAAAAAATCAGAGTCAGAACCGAATGGCACGGATAAACAAGATGACTCGGCAGTTGAGCAAACCAAAATAGCGACTGACAGCGACGACAAATCCTCTCAGTAATATCAAGACTAACACCGGCGAATATCGTTTTTCATGAGCTTAGACTATTTCTCTGCCCTACTGATAGGTTTACTCGGCGCCGGCCACTGCCTTGGCATGTGTGGTGGGGTTACGGGTATGCTAACCTCGGCACTAGGCCAGCAGCAAAAATCGACTCAGCGCGCGCGCTTAGTACTAGCATATAACCTAGGTCGCATCGGTTCATATACCCTAATGGGCGCAATTGTTGGCTTTACCGGGTCAATTGCCGCTAAAAATATTGGCCTACCAATCGCGGGCCTGCGCCTAGTTGCCGCAATATTTTTAATTTTCTTGGGGCTGTATATTGGCCAATGGTTAATGTGGTTAAGCCACGTAGAACGTTTAGGCAAAGGCCTATGGCAAAAACTCGCACCGTTAAACAAACAACTCATTCCTGTTAACAGCACCAGTAAAGCCCTGGGTTTAGGCGCTTTGTGGGGCTGGTTGCCATGTGGTTTAGTATATTCAACCCTAACTTGGTCAATCGCTAGCGGCAGCGCGCGTAATGGCGCGCTAATTATGCTGTTTTTCGGTCTTGGTACTTTGCCAGCGCTACTGACAATGTCGTTAGGTATAATATCGCTAAAGAGCCTCCTAAAAAATTTCTGGTTTAGGCAAGTAACTGCTGTGTTACTAATAATTTACGGTATTTACAGCTTAGTGATTGCATATCAACTATTGTTTTAATACCATACGCCTAACTATTAAATTTTGGTATTACCTATGTCGTCAGCAAAGCCAAGCTGTGCTAACAGCCAATATATTCATTGCCAAAACTGTAGTATTAGTGAGCTATGCTTACCCTTTTCTTTGAACGATCAAGAACTGGATCTACTTGACAATATTATTGACAGGAAACGTCCAGTACACAAAGGTGATCGCTTGTTTAAAGATGGCGACAGCATGCAATCACTTTACGCTATAAGAACAGGTACCTTTAAAACTTACACCATTAATGCCAATGGTGAAGAGCAAATCACAGGTTTCCACCTAGCCGGCGACTTGTTGGGCTTTGACGCTATTGCTGACAGCAAACACCCGAGCTTTGCTCAGGCATTAGATACCTCAATGGTTTGTGAAATCCCATATAACACGCTTGATTCTCTCTCTAACTCAATGCCTAAGCTCAAAAAGCAAATTTTGCGTTTAATGAGCGACGAAATTCGCACCGATCAAGAAATGTTAACCTTGCTCAATCGAAAAAATGCCGAACAGCGGCTTGCAACCTTCTTAACGATGTTAAGTAACCGCTATGAAGCGCGTGGCTTATCAAGTACAGATTTTAGATTGTCGATGACTCGCAGTGATATTGGCAATTACCTAGGGCTAACCGTAGAAACTATCAGCCGCTTACTGAATCGTTTCGACAAACAATCGTTACTAAAGGTTAGTGGCAAGTCCATTTCAATCTTAGACCTAAACCAGCTGAAACAAATCGCAGAGTTATAATCTGCACATAACGATCGTGTGATGGTGATACGAATAACCATCACACGAATAATCATTACACGCTATCTCACTATTTATCGCCTTTAAAGCTGGGCATTAATTTAACCCATAACAAGCGCTAATCAACCTTTCTCGCGATTGTCCTTTTTCGTTTACCCCGCACTTGGCAAGCTCAATTGCTTCCACTATGCTTAATAACAAGAACTTGATTTAAAACAAATAAAATGTCTCATCTATCGGGCATGATAAGTTTATAAAACTAAGTACTAACGTGAGGTAAACATGGAAAAGTATCAGAATTTACTCGTAGTGATCGATCCAAAAACTGAGGATCAAAAAGCGCTAAAAAGAGCCATTGATCTTGCAGCAAAAACCAATGCCAAGATTACCGCTTTCCTTACTATTTTCGACTTTTCCTACGAAATGACCACGATGTTATCGAGTGACGAGCGCGAGGCCATGCGTCAATCGGTAATAAAAAGCCAAGAACAGTGGATTAACGACATCATTGCTAAACTTGGCGTTGAACACCTCAATATTACTGTAAAAGTCGTTTGGCACAATCGTCCTTTTGAATCGATCATAGAACAAGCGCTCGCCGAGGGTTGTGATTTAGTGATCAAGGGCACTCATGAGCACGACAAACTCAAATCAGTCATTTTTACCCCAACTGATTGGCATATTTTGCGTAAATGCCCTTTGCCAGTGTTATTAGTTAAAGACCACAGTTGGCCTAAAGACGGCAATATTTTAGCGGCAATCAATGTCGGTAGTGAAGACGAAGAGCACGCGTCACTTAACCACAAGATCACCGAAGAAGCGCTTAACTTAGCTAATCTAATCGACGCCAATGTTCACTTGGTGAATTCTTACCCGGGCACGCCAGTGAATATCGCGATTGAAATTCCCGAATTTAACGCAAGTGAATACAATGATAATATGCGCCAACACCACGTTGATGCCATTACTAAGCACGCATCAACATTTGGTATAGCATCAGAAGCCTTGCACATTGAAGAAGGTTTACCTGAAGATGTTATCGATACCCTATCCCACAAACTCGATGCCGAGCTCGTCATTTTAGGGACCGTTGGTCGCACAGGTTTGTCGGCTGCGTTAATTGGTAACACCGCTGAACATGTGATTGACCGCTTAAATTGCGATGTTTTAGCACTAAAACCCGATGAATTTGTCAGTCCATTGTCGTAGATTTTTACCCACTGTGCTTATACTCGTTTTTTGCTAGTACTAAAGCGACATTTTATAAATCGACAAAGCACTTGCACTTCTAACGCGAATAACGCTCCCCAACTAAGCGTTATTCGCGTTTTTTATTCTATCAATCTCGCCAGTAACAAGACATACTCGCATCTCTTGATGGATTCAGTATAATACGCGCGATTATCGCTAGGAATTTATTATGTCTGAACTTTCACCATCAAATTTATCAACCGAAACACCTGTCGCCACTGACCTTAACGAGTTAAGTGCCACTGAGAAAACTCAGTTGATCAAGCTTGAAAAAAAGCTGCGTAGAAATGTCGGACAAGCTATCGCCGAATACAATATGATTCAAGATGGCGACAAAATCATGGTCTGTCTATCAGGTGGTAAAGACAGCTATGCGCTGCTGTCGATTTTGATGATTTTAAAGCAACTAGCACCAATTAATTTTAGTATTGTTGCGGTTAATCTCGACCAAAAACAGCCGGGGTTTCCTGAACACGTATTGCCAAACTACCTCGACAGTTTGGGCGTTGATTACCACATTGTCGAAGAAGACACCTATTCCATTGTTAAAGACAAGATTCCTGAAGGTAAAACCACTTGTAGCCTGTGTTCGCGTCTGCGACGCGCTGTACTTTACAAAGCGGCAAAAGAGCTAGGAGCAACAAAAGTCGCTTTGGGACATCACCGTGATGACATAATCGAAACACTAATGCTAAACATGTTTTACGGCGGCAAGATGAAAGCCATGCCTGCTAAATTAGTTTCTGATAATGGCGAACACGTCGTGATTCGCCCATTAGCGTTTTGTAAAGAGTCTGATTTAGCGCTTTACGCTAAACTAAAACAGTTCCCGATTATTCCCTGTAACCTGTGTGGCTCACAGCCTAATTTACAGCGCCAAAACATCAAACAAATGCTAAATCAATGGCAAGAGCTGTTTCCTGGCCGAATAGAGTCTATGTTTACCGCCATTCGCAACGTGGTGCCTTCGCACTTGTGCGACAGCGAGCTTTTCGACTTTAAAAATGTTGATTTAACCACTGGCGTTGTTAACGGTGGTGACATTGCTTTCGACCAAGAAAGCGTAACAAGTTCAGATAGCGCTAACACTCAAAAAGCGAAGTTTGACCGTGGCGCAAACCCCGTTCAAATCATTGATTTGAGCTAATTGAGTTTAGCCACTTAATCAAAACGAGTTGGTTTGAGCTAATTACTTTAAATGGCTCACTTTGCATTACTTACTTTGAATCAAAAGTACGCGCGATTGTGTCTTAGCATATCGGTGAGTTCTAAGACATAGTCGGCGCCACGTTCTGAATAAGGCACTAAACCCGTGGCTAATATTTCAGGCAATAAAGCTTGATCTTGCTCACGCAGCTGACGGCGAATTGAGCGAAATAAAATATAGGCATTATTGGTATTGATATTGTGTAAGTAGCGCTTAACCGCGGCATCAACTGACTTGAACGCTTCAACCTCGTGGTTTGCGCCGCTATTACGCGCTCTTGGTACCATGCCACAGCCCTTTCGGTAGCACCAAATACCAAAGAAATTGAGACCAATTCGGGCAAAACGCGATGTTCCCCAAGCAGATTCATTAGCCGCTTGCACCAAGACTAACGCGGTTGGAATCTCATCAACTCTCGCCACTAATTGGTCCATTTGCTGAAATGGTGTCAGATTCTTTGCTAAACGATATTGCTTGGCCAAATCACCAAGCCACAATAAGTCTTGATCAGACAATTCCTCTTCTAGCATTATCTGAGCTTGAATCTCTAACAGCTTTGCTCTCAAGCCTCGCAACCGAGCATTTTCGTCTTCAATCGATGGGCGAATAAATGCAAAAAACTGGCGTTTCTTCTCTTTTACATCAGGGATTGAGCCAAAATCAGGAAGTTGGACACTGTGTAACGGCTGCTCAACGGGTTTCGGTTTAACAACTTCGACGACTTTGGGTTCAGGCGGTTTAACGGGTGTATAAACTGGTTTTAAAAAAGTAAAAGGCGCAATAATAGCCACGATTGCTATCAAAGCTAATATCAATTTAACCAACACACTGATATTGCGCATTTACTTTCCTTTAATTAGTTTTTACTACACCCAAAAACAGCTGAACTCAACGTTATTCCAATTATTACTATGCCGAAAAAATATCATCGCGTCCATGAGAGTTAAGTGCATCGGCATTCACTTGCTGAATTTTCATACCGAAAATCTCGCGATAAAGAATCCCCTTAACATAGTAATACATTGGAATTAGGTAACTTAACCCCAAAGCAAAAACCGCCAAACCAACAATACCTAAGCCGGCATTGGTTAATACGATTGTCGGCAATGACAGCAGTAACAAGGTAATAGATAATACCAAGTACAAAGCAAAAATTTTAAACCATTGAAACCTAAGCGCCTTAATTGATAATACGATTGCCTGCATAGGTGATACGCGTTTTTCGATGACTAGTGGTACCACTAAGGATAACGAGACAAAGAAGAAAATTGCCGGCAAAATCAATATTTGCCCCAAGCTAATTAACAAGGACGAAATCAGCGTTACTAGCGCAACCCAACTACTGCGGCGCAAAAAGGCAAAAACTAACCTCGGTTCAGTTTGAACACCAATAACTTTTAAAATGCCCATCATTTCAACACCGGCGATAAATGGTGCCACTAAAACGGTTGCCACTAAATTAATTAAACTAAGCGGTGCTAAATCTTGCTCTGCACTACTAACCAAATTAATTCCTAAATAACTCGCACCAGCATACATAATAAAACCAGTGAGAAAAAAGCAAAACGCAATACCTAAATTTATCGGCTTGCGGCTTTGTTGCGTGTGCAGCCATGCCTCACGCAAAACTGCTTGGACATCAATTTTGTAATTTCCTGCCAACGCATTTTCAACGTTGCCGCCAATATTCACTAATGAATCTTTTTCCACAAATGACCTTTTATTTTTCATTGGAGAGTTTAAGAGTGTGCGTTATCCGGCATTCGACAACGTCGACCAAACAATTTCAAGGGCTAAAATAAGCAATACAGCACCCATCACGCGATCTAACCAGTAGCCTTTGCGCTGCAAGTTTTGCCTAATACGCTGGTGACTAAGCATATAAGACAAGCTAGCAAACCAAATCGTGGTTGCAATTGCCATATACAAACCGTAGGCGGACTTTACCATTAAAGGTGTGTCTGGGCTAATCACCATGGCAAATAAACTGACGAAGAACAGCGTTGCTTTAATGTTTAAACCATTGACTAAAAAGCCATTAATAAAGGCTTTACGCGCTGATGGTGGTTTTTGTTCAGCATTAAAGTTTTCGTTATCTATTTGTTCTGGTGCTGGCGCTTTAGCGGTCAAACCAAAATAAGCGATATAAGCAAAATAACCAGCAGCTACCCATTTTAACGCCAACAGTAAACTTGGTTTGCTGGCAATCAACAAGCCAATGCCAACTAAGGAATAAGTCACGTGTAACAAAATACCAGTGCCAATGCCAACGCTTGTATACAGGGCGGTTTTACGGCCGTAACAAACACTATTGCGGACAATCACGGCAAAATCTGGCCCAGGGCTTGCCACGGCAAGAAAGTGAACAGCGGCAATCAATAAAAATTCATCTAAATAGGCCATTTGGCGCTTCCTGTCTGCTTGTTTGAGCTATATGAGTCTTTGATATTATCCATGTGGTCATAAAGTTCGTTTACTACTTTTGCTCGCTACTTTTGGTCTCTACTTTGCCCATCACTGCTGCCGTTCGCAGTTTTCTGCTTAATCGAGGCCAAGCAATGAGCAAAGAACTGATAACCTTTGTCGCGAGCTAACGACATATTATTGAGCGGAATTTGCTCCGGTTGCTTGTAGGTTGCTAGCACCTTACTCATACTCTGTTCGCGAATAATGTGTAGAGTCGGCCAAGGTGACTTATTGGTAAAATTAGTGACATCATCAACGCTTTGATCGGCAAAACAGTAATCAGGGTGAAAACTTGCGAGCTGAAACTCACCTTCAAAGCCCATATCTTCGAGTAAGTCCTGACTGTAATCAAGCAGTTCCAAATAGTGTTCAAAATCAGTAAAGCCCTGGCTGTAAATGACCAAGCTAGTTTCCAATTGAGGATTGTTGGCAAGGTGTTCAAACTGGCTGGCAAGTTCATCAATAGCACTGGTTATTTTGATTTGCTGGCTATCGACATAGTGAATTGTATTATTAACGAATTCTTTTTTGGCAAATGGACAGAAGTTCAAGCCAATCACGATTTGCTCAAGCCAAGCTTTGGTTTGCAAAATAGCAGTGGTATCGGCAACGGCGTTAACGTTATTGTCCTTGTGAGACTGTGCTAAAGAGTTTGGTAAAGAAGGATTAGATACATTCATTTGATAAGAAATACACCAGTTATGTTTAGGCTTGATTTTGTTGCAACTGCCACATTTTAGCATAGTGGCCATCTGCTAAAATCAAATCGCTGTGGCTGCCCTGCTCGATAATTTCACCTTCAGACATCACTAAAATGGTGTCGGCATCGACAATTGTTGATAAACGATGAGCGATAACAATGGATGTTCGCTCTGCACTAATTTCGTTAATTGCCGACAAAATAGCTTGTTCACTATGGCTATCTAGTGACGACGTCGCCTCGTCAAAGACCAATATTGCCGGGCGCTTTAACAAGGTGCGCGCAATCGCAACCCGCTGTTTTTCACCGCCGGAAAGCTTTAAGCCGCGCTCACCGACTTGCGTGTTAACACCATCGGGCAAGCCGGCAATAAACTCTGATAAATGAGCTAACTCTATCGCGTGGTTAACATCTTGCTCGCTGGCGTTAGGATTGCCATAGCGAATATTTTCATAAAGGCTATCGTTAAACAGCACAGTGTCTTGCGGGACAATACCGATAGCACTTCTCAGTGAGTGCTGGGTAATTTGACTGATGTTTTGACCATCTATCTCAATTGCGCCAGAACTAACGTCGTAGAAGCGGAACAACAACTTAACCAAGGTTGATTTTCCTGAACCACTAGCACCAACAATTGCTAATTTCTTACCTGCGGCCAGCTCAAAAGACAACTTTTTGATAATCGGTCTCTGCGCTTGATAGTTAAACGAAACTTTGTCAAAACTAACACGACCCTCTTTAATGTCCAGCGATTTAGCACCTTCAACATCGGTCACTTTGGGCGTTTTCAATAATAAACCAAACATATGTTCGATGTTTGCCAATGAGCCTTTAATCTCTCGATAGACAAAGCCGAGGAAGTTAAGTGGTAAGAACAACTGCATCATAAACGCGTTAATCAAGACGAAATCACCGAGTGTTAGCACTCCAGCAGTCACTTGTAAAGCCGCCAAGCCAAGCATAGTGGTCATTGCCACCGAGATAATTAAGGCTTGACCACCGTTGAGGGCGAAAAGCGATAAACGGTTCTTAATTTTGGCCCGTTCCCAATGCGCTAATTGTTGATCATAGGCATTGGCTTCGTACTCTTCATTAGTAAAGTACTTGACGGTTTCGTAGTTGATTAAACTATCGATAGCGCGGGTATTACTGGAAGAGTCTGCTTTATTGGCCTCGCGAATATAGCCAGTGCGCCATTCAGTCGCCACTACTGAGTAACCAATATAAGTGACAATAGACAACAAAGTTATCAAAGCGAACCAAGGTCCGTAGTTAAACAACAAAATACCAACAACCATGGTAATTTCAAGCAAGGTCGGCAAAATATTAAAAACCATAAAACGCATTAGAAAACTAATGCCAGCGTTACCGCGATCAATATCTCGAGATAATCCACCCGTTTGCCTATCAAGGTGAAACGCTAAGTCTAAATCGTGTAAATGGCGAAATACGTTTAAACCAATACGCCGAATCGCGCGCTCGGTTACCCGGCCAAACAACGTGTCGCGTATTTCAGCAAAAATAACGCTGCAAAACCTCACTAAGCCATACGCTGCAACTAGACCAAGTGGCGCAATTAACCAGCTATCGGCATTGGTAGTGTTTTGGTTGGCGTCGAGGGTATCAACCAAATCTTTGAGAATAAACGGCATGTAAACGCTCGCCACTTTAGTTAACACTAAACAGGCAATCGCAATACTAATGCGCAGTTTAAATTCGAGTAGGTAGGGAATGATGAGTTTAACAACCCGCCAATTAATACTATCGACGGGGCGTTCAGGGTAATTACTACGACGCATACTCAGCCTATCGTCTCATTGAATTTGAACGATTAGCTGTAACAATATCAATGTTGCTGTTTTTACAGTGAATCAACAATGTCGTTAACCAATTCTGGGCCTTGATAGATAAAACCAGTATAAATTTGCACTAACGAAGCACCAGCATCGAGTTTTTCTTGTGCATCTTGCGCCGACATAATGCCACCAACACCGATAATGGGAATTTTCTTATCCAGTGCTTGCGACAACAAACCGATCACTTTAGTGCTTTGGTCAGTCACTGGCGCACCACTTAAACCACCCTGCTCATTGCCAAACTCTAGGTGCTCAACTTTATCGCGGGCTAAGGTTGTATTGGTGGCAATAACACCGTCAATATTGTTATCAAGCAGGCACTGAGCGATTCCTTCAATTTCTTCTTGAGTCAAATCAGGGGCAATTTTTACCGCTAGTGGCACATACTTGTCGTATTGCTCTGCCAAACTCTTTTGTTCTGTTTTTAGTGCAGATAACAACTCGTTTAGCGCTTCGCCGTATTGCAGTGAGCGCAGGCCTGGCGTGTTTGGCGATGAAATGTTAATGGTAATGTAGCTAGCAAAGTTATAAACCTTGCGCATACAGTGTAAGTAGTCGTCTTTGGCGTTTTCTTCAGGGGTATCTTTATTTTTGCCAATATTGATACCAAGCACACCTTTAAAGTTAGCCTTACGCACTTGCTGCACTAAGTAATCAACACCCTTGTTATTAAAGCCCATGCGATTAATAACAGCGTTGGCGGCAGGTAAGCGGAAAATTCGAGGTTTGTCATTACCCGGTTGAGGCCTTGGCGTGATTGTGCCAATTTCAACAAAACCAAAACCCAAGGCACCAAATGCATTAATACACTCGCCGTTTTTATCTAAACCGGCAGCTAAGCCTACCGGGTTTGGAAAGTGAATACCCATAACATCAACAGGTTTGTCGGCAGGTTTATTGGGGAAAAATAGTTTAAGTGGTCCAGCACCCAAGTTTTTTAATGACTTAATCGTGAGATCATGAGCGACCTCGGCATCTAATGAAAAAAGTGCTTTGCGTATTAATGAGTACAAGACCTTGCCCCTAGTAAATTCTGTTAATGTCTTAAAAACGATTGGTTCTGCTTTTTCCGGCTAAATAAATTCGGCTAAGTAACCCTTTCTATTTAAAAAATGAGTTTTAAGTACCAAAAATAAAAAATCCCCGCAGTTGCGAGGATTTTATCATTGTTACCTGTCTAAGAACATGTCCTAGTAGGTTTATTTACAGCAAACTTATTTGCTCGCTTCGTAGTGCATGCTAAGTAAAGCAAGCTCGCGCAGTGCAACTGAGAACTGTGCAAACTCATAAGTTTGACTGGTTCTAAAGTCAGCTAAAATGTGCTGCCAGCGGGCCAGCGGTTGAGCACATTCTTCGAACCATACGTCAAGCATAGCATCAGTATTTTCACTTTCTGGACAGATAGTTAATACCGCTGCGGTCAACAAGCGCTGCTGCCAATCGAGGTCTTCTCTAAATGACGCACGCGCTAGTGCTTGCCAGTGGTTTGCAACCGGTTGACGGGTAATTTGATCCAAGAACCAGTGCAACTCTAGGCGCACACCTAACTTGAAGTACAACTCAGCAACCAGCTCAAGCGGCTTGTTGTGGTTTTGTGCAAGTTCGGCGATATCCAATACAGAGAACACTGAGCTCAATTGAGCAATCAACTTAGCAATAGCCTTATCAACGCCCGCTTTAACTAAGTCTTTTTCGACATGCGTTAACTGTGCGGCTTCTTCTTTGTCTAAGTAGCTTTCTAGTTTTTCGTTGAGCACTTTAAACGACGGCTTGTAGAACTCAATTGTTTGTTCAATGCTCAAGCTGTGATTGCGATGACGCAAGAACCAACGAGTTGCACGACGAACATTGCGACGCAATTGGAACAACATTTCAGTTTGTACTGCTGTCGAAATCTTGTTGTCTAGATCTTCAATCACTTGCCATGCATCAGATAACCCGAATACTTCACTGGCAATCGTGTAACAGTTAGCAATTTCAGCAACACTAGCACCAGTTTCTTCTTGCATGCGGTGAACAAAGTTGAAGCCCATATCGTTGCCGATATCATTCGCTAATCGAGTCGCAATGATTTCTGCGCGAAGTGGGTGATCTTGCATTTGATCACTGTATTTTTTCTGTAACTGCTGCGGGAAAGCATTTAACAATAAACGATTGTGATAAGGGTTGTCGGTAATTTCAGGACAAACCAAGTCTTCTTTTAACACCATTTTACTGTATGCAAGCAATACCGATAACTCTGGACGGGTTAAGCCTTTACCTTGTGCTAAACGCTCAGCGATTTCGTCATCACTTGGGATAAATTCCAAACCGCGGTCAAGCTTACCAGTGCGCTCTAATTCGTGAATAAAGCGAATTTGCTCTTTGAGCTGATCAGCGCCGCGCAAATTAGTGATCGACAACGAATGCGTTTGGCGATAACAGTTAGTGAGTACGATATCAGCAACATCATCGGTCATATCGTAAAGTAACTTGTTGCGTTGCTTAACGGTTAAATCACCGCTTTGGACTAAGCCGTTGAGTAAGATCTTGATGTTAACTTCGTTATCTGAACAGTCGACACCACCAACGTTATCAACCGAGTCGGTGTTCATACGACCGCCATTAGCAGCGTACTCAATACGGCCCAACTGAGTTAAACCTAAGTTACCACCTTCACCAACGATTTTCGCTTGTAACTCATTGCCGTTGATACGCAAGCTATCGTTAGCACGGTCACCTACTTCCAAGTGGCTTTCAGTCGCACCCTTGACATAAGTACCAATACCACCGTTCCACAACAAGTCGACCTTCATTTTCAAAATCGCTTGAATCAACTCGTTAGGTGCCATTGATTGCTTTTGAGTACCCACCATTTTCTTAATTTCAGGGGTCAATTTAATTGACTTCGCTGAACGATTGAAAATGCCGCCACCCTCAGAAATTAATTTCTGGTTGTAGTCTGTCCAAGAGCAACCTGGGGTATTAAACAAACGCTCACGTTCTACATAAGAGCTCGCCGCATCTGGGTTCGGGTCGATGAAAATATGCAAATGGTTAAATGCCGCTTGTAAGCGAATGTGCTTAGATAGCAGCATACCGTTACCAAATACATCACCGGCCATATCACCAACACCAATCGCGGTGAAGTCTGTGGTTTGACAGTCAATATCCATCTCGCGGAAGTGACGCTTAACCGACTCCCATGCACCGCGAGCAGTAATACCCATGCCTTTGTGGTCATAGCCAACACTACCACCAGAGGCAAAGGCATCGCCCATCCAGAAGTTGTATTCTTCAGAGATGCCATTAGCGATATCAGAGAAAGTTGCTGTACCTTTATCGGCAGCAACAACTAAGTACGGGTCATCTTCATCGTGACGAACCACGTTTTCTGGGTAAACCACTTCACCAGCAACAATGTTGTCAGTGATATCGAGTAAACCGCGAATAAAGGTGCGGTAGCACTCTTTACCTGCTTCAAATACTTCTTCACGAGTACCGTTAGGCAACTGCTTACAAACAAAACCACCTTTTGCACCAACAGGTACAATTACCGTGTTTTTAACTTGCTGTGCTTTAACTAGACCCAGTACTTCGGTACGGAAATCTTCTCGGCGATCTGACCAACGCAAACCACCACGAGCAACTTTACCACCGCGCAAATGAACACCTTCAATTTGCGGCGAGTAAACAAAAATTTCAAACTTGGGAATCGGTTGTGGGATCTCACTAATTTGCTCAGGTAAAATCTTAAATGAGATGTATGATTTAAGCTGATTTTCGTTGTTGGTTTGGAAATAGTTAGTACGAATAGTCGCACTCATCATTTCAACAAAACGACGAATAATGCGGTCATCATCAAGGTTAGCAACGTGTTCTAACGACGCTTCAACATCGGCCAGTACTTTTTCAATCGCTTTTGGCTTAAGCTTAGTGCTAGGGTCAAAGCGCAAGTTAAAGTACTTAATTAGCAATTCGGCAAGATTAGGGTAACGGGCAAACGTATCTTCAATATAGCTTTGGCTAAAAGTACCGCCAATTTGACGCTCGTACTTGGCAAATGCACGTAAAATAGACACTTCACGGCCAGCTAAACCAGCGCCTAAAATCAAGCGGTTAAAGCCGTCATCTTCTAAATCGCCCTGCCACACCTTGGCAAACGCGTCTTGGAATAAGGTTTGCATCTTGGCTAAGTCAAACTCGCCGTCACCTGTCAGCAACATTGAGAAGTCTAAAATCCAATTAGCTTCGCCGTCAGCAGTCATCACAGCGTATGGGCTCTCACCAATGACGCGCAGACCGAAGTTCTCTAACATAGGCAAGACATCAGAAAGATGCAGTGGCTCACCTGTGTGGAACAGTTTTAATTTAACAAAACGACTGCCCGCTTTTTCTTCTTGCGGTTGATAGAACAACATTTCAAGCTTGTTGTCATCAGAAAGCGCTTCAAGCTTTTCAATATCGACAATCGCTGAGCCCGGTAAGACTTCGTCTTTGTACGATTGCGGGAAACGAGCGTATTTTGAGCTTAAGGCTTTTGCTTGTGCTTCACCTTTGTTCGCCTTTAATGCGTCGGTTAATTTGTCATCCCAGCTACGCGCTGCTTCGTTCAAATTCTTTTCAATTTCTTTCACATTGATATCTGCTTTAGTTGAGTCAACTCGCACGATGTAATGGGTACGCGCTTGTACTGACTCAGAGAAGTAAGTGGTAAATTCAACTTCTTGTTTACTGCCAAAGGCTTCTTGTAACAGCTTTTGAGTTTCAATTCTCAGTTTCGTGTTATAACGCTCACGCGGCACGTAAACCATACAAGAGTAGAAGCGATTAAAGGTATCGCGACGAACGAATAAGCCAGAGTAATCGCGCTCTTGCATTTGCAATACGCCAAGTACGTTTTGCAGCAGCTCAGGTACCGTCGACTGTAAAATTTCATCGCGCGGATAAGTTTCAAGAATGTTGATCAATGACTTGTATGCGTGGCTGCCTTTGGCAAAGCCAGATGAATCACAAACCGACGCTACTTTTGACTTAATTAATGGTAAATCTAAGGCGCTGTTGGTGTAATAAGCAGAACCGAATAAACCGATAAAGCGCTCTTCACCAATAACATTGCCTTTTTCGTCAAAGCGCTTAACACCAATGTAGTCAATCAAGGCTGGACGATGAACGCGTGAACGAGAGTTTGACTTAGTCAAAATCAACGGGCTTGAACCAAACGCGGCATCGCGTGCTGATTCACCTAAACCTGAAAGCAAACGCTCTTTGCTCGCTTTTGAGTTTTTCATTAAACCTAAGCTTGAATCAGCAACTGGTTGTAAAGCAACATCGCCTTTGAGCGCTTTAACGTCGTAGCCGCGATAGCCCATTAAGGTGAAGTTGTTATTGGCAAGCCAAGTTAAAAATTCTAAGGCATCTTTCTTTTCTTGTGCTGAACAAGGCAGTTTTGCCGATTTCATCTCAGCAATAACTTGATTTAAGCGCTCAAGCATTGGCTGCCAATCAGTTACGGTTAACGAAATATCGCTAACTACTGATGCGAGTTCTTTGGCCAACTCGTCTAATTGCGCTTGGTCAGCTAAACGATCGATTTCAATGAAGAAAACAGTTTCAACTAGAGCTGTATTTAACGATTCATCAGTCGCTGCTGCCAACTGCACGATTTGATTGTTGTCATCGCGAACAATTTTAATTGGGCTGTTTAGCATTAAGTGCGGTGACAAACCTTGGCGGTTCAAAGCAATGCGCAACGAATCAACTAAAAATGGCATATCGCTAACGATAACTTCAACAATCGTATGGCTTGATTTCCAACCGTGCTTCGATACTTCTGGGTTAAAAACTTTAATTACTGGGGTCTGATCTTTGTGACCATTTAATGAGTTCCACAAACTCAACGTGGCACCATACACATCGCTGTCATTGCGATTATTTAAATCGTGACTAGAGATGTTGCCATATAGTAATTGGGTAAATTGCTCTACAAGCGGTGCTGTTTCATTAGGAACTTTTTGCTGTATTAACTGTGCTACATTTTTCAGAATGACTGAAGGTAAGCCGTCTACTAACGCCATGCCGTTTTCCTTTTGGATAAAACGAAATTAATTATTATCTTGTTTGTCTTTATGTTGAATTGCTCAACAAGCCCGACCAGCTGGCCTATGCCAACAGGTTATAGCATAGATCATTATCGGGATTTTATTAATAATGTTAAGGGATTGCGAGCGTTTTTTTACAAGGTAGGGCCACTGGGATATGCAATATTTGAGGAAGGTTATAACCTAGGTAATTGTTTATATGAGTTGCTTGAATAGAAAATGGCCTTACGGCCATTTTCTTGATTAATTATGCAGCTTTTGAGTAAAGCAAATACACTAATTATTTTTCTTAATTTGCTTGGCGTCTGGCCATAAGAAACTCGCTAGTGCTGGCAGTACGATGACCGCTGCTAACATGTTGACTAAGAACATGAAAGTTAACAAGATGCCCATATCAACTTGGAATTTCAAATCAGAGAAGAACCAAGTTGAAACACCTATCGCCAACGTAATACCCGTGATTAACACAGCACTACCGCGCTCTTTAAGTGCAGCTAAATACGCTTCAGCAACGGTTTCACCATCACTTAAACGCTGGCTCATCGTCGACAAGATATAAATACCGTAGTCAACGCCAATACCAACACCTAACGCGATAACCGGCAAGGTTGATACGGTTAAGCCAATTTCAAGCACGGTCATTAACCATTGTGCCAATGTCGATACCACGAATAATGGCAGTACCACAGAAATTGTTGCACGCACGCTTCTAAAGCTCAATAAGCACAATACGATTACCGCAGCATATACGTAAATCATCATGGGGATTTGAGCTGCCTCTACCGCTTCATTGGTTGCGGCCATTACACCAACAGGACCCGATGCTAATTTAAACTGCAAATCTTCAGTGTTCATTTCTTCAGACAGAAGTTTAACTTGCTTAACAATACGATTAATTGTTTCAGCTTTGTGATCTTCTAAGAACAAGATCACTGGCATAACACTACAATCACTATTTAATAAGCCACTTGACGTCGGCACACGAGCAATCGACTGCACTAAGCTTTGTTGATTACGCGGTAATACGCGCCACTTTGGATTAGCTTCGTTGTAGCCTGAGTTAACAATCTTGGCTATTGACGCCAAACTAGCAGCAGACTGAACCCCTTCTACGTTCTCCATACGCCATTGGAACTCGTCAATCACGCTGACGTAGTCGTGGTAGGTACAAGCGCTTTCGGTGGTCTCAACAATCACTGACATGTAATCAACGCTGATAGCGTATTTGTCGGTAATTAAGAAGGTATCTTGGTTATAGCGAGAGTGTTCGTGCAGCGCTGGTGCCCCGGCGTGCAACTCACCAATTTTCATGTCTTGTGAAAAGTGCAAGCCAAAGGCAAATAGCACTGCCGTGAAAACCAGAATGAAAGTAGCCAAACGACGATTGGCGACTAACGCTAACGTTTTCCAAACTGGTGATTCTTTTTCCTGATCATCGCCCTCTTTACGGTTAATAGTCACGTAAGACACCAACAACGGCAATAACACTAAGTTGGTTAAAATAATAACCGCGACACCCAAAGACGCAGTAATCGCAAGTTCGCGAATAATACCGATATCGATAGCCAATAAGGTCAAGAAGCCAACGGTATCTGAAAGCAAAGCAACGCCGCCTGGAACCAATAACGCTCGGAAGCTGAACTGAGCCGCTTCTTTGCTGTTGTAACCTTGCGCCACTTTTTTGCCAATAGAGTTGATCATCTGAACCGCGTGGCTTACACCAATCGCAAAGACTAAGAACGGCACTAAAATTGACATTGGGTCAAGGCCAAAGCCTAAACTAGATAACATACCAATTTGCCAAACCACAGCAATCAGTGAACAAACAATTGGTAAAATAGTCAGTTTTAATGAATGACAGAAGAAGTACACCATAAAGGCGGTAATTAGGATGGCAACGCCAAAGAATAAAACAACTTCTTTAGCGCCGTTGGCAACATCGCCAATCATTTTGGCAAAGCCGATGACGTGAACAGTAATACCGTCTTTCTCATATTCGCCGCGAACTTCTGTTTCAAGTTGCTCAGCAAAAGCGATGGTGTTCAACTTTTCGTTAGTTTGAGGATCAATGTCCATCAACGAGGCCGTTACCATCGCACAAGTGTAATCGTCAGAAACGATGCGGCCGACAATACCGGCTTTGTCGATATTACTGCGAACAGTTGCCAAACCGCGTTCGTCCGCTTTAAAGTCGGCCGGAATCACAGGGCCACCGGCAAAGCCATCTTCAACAACTTCGGTAAAGCGAGTGCTAGGCGAATAAAGTGATTTAACCTGAGTACGAGCGACACCAGGGATAAAAAATAATTTGTCGTGAACACCTTTAAGTGAAGTAAAGAACTTCTCGTTAAAAATATCGCCTTCGCTGTTACATACCGAAATCAAAATATTATTGGCACCGCCAAAGTTCTCAGCGTGCTTTAAATACGTTTTCATGTAACTGTGATTAAGCGGAATGTTTTTGGTAAATGAAGCGTCAAGCTTAATGTTGGTTGCTTGATATGCCAAACCAATGGTGGTCAACAAAAACAGCAGTAAAACTGCGATACGATGTCGAAATATGGTAATTTCTATTCGATTGATTAAAGAATTAACTGTCATAATTTTACTTGTCTATTGTAATTGTTTTAATACCAACATCCGAAACAGCAATAAGCTTGTTTTGAAACCAAACGCCAGCAACGAGTGACTTACCATCTGCTTGTCGGTGTTCAACAAAGCTCTGACCATCGTCATCACTAACCAACAAAGTACCACTGTTACCCAAGACTAAAAGGCGATTATCGTCCACTAACACCACGTCATTGAGCAAAGCGGTGGTATCAGTTTTAGACATTTGCCAAGGCGTGCCATTGCGCAAGCTACGGAAAACGTGGCCGCGTAAGCCAACCACAACTAAATTACCCGCTTGTGTTCTAACAATATCGAAAAACGAGCCTTGATAAATTTCATCGAATGCTTGCCAAGTTTTACCAAAATCATTGCTTTTAGCCATCAAACCTAGCTCGCCAGCTAAGTACAAAGTGCGGCCATCCGTTTCAATGCGGTTAAAGTGAGGTAAAATGCTACCGCGTTCATCTAAGTATAAAGCCTCATCTTCGAGCTTTAATTCTTCCAAGTATTCAACATCTTCTACCGGTAGTAGTTCACCGTGAAATTCGTATTGCCAATTTTGGCCGCCGTCTTCAGTGCGGTAAACTTGGCCATAAGCGCCAACAGCCATGCCTTGGTCAGCATTTTTAAATACAACGTCTAACAGCGGCTTTTCAACCTCGGGAAGGTATTGCTGCACTTGCCAGCTCTGCCCCGCATCCTCAGTTTTTAAAATAGTGGCATCGTGACCCACTGCCCAACCTGTATTGGCATCAATAAAGAAAACAGACGTCAGCATTGATGTTACCGGCACTTGTGCTTGTTGCCAGTTTTGTCCATCTGTCGACAGTAAAATATGCCCTCGATCACCGACTGCAACTAATTTGCCTGCCGGCGTTAAAGCAATATCCAATAACAATGACTTACTCGCCAATGGCGCTTGCCACGCTTGTTTTGGCTCAGCCGCCACTGTGGGCAACAGCATCACTAAACTAATAACGGTAACGAATAACTGTCTCATTAATCCTCTCAATACTTCATATACACGTAAAAAATATTACCTTTCACCAAATGAAAACGGCTGACAATTGTCAGCCGTTTAAGTCATGTTAGTTGATTAACGACGACCTTCACGTCTTAGTGCTGAAGGTGTGAACTCTCGTTCAGTGACTTTCGCGTCAAAGTCATACATACTGCTCTGGTTGTCTAAACCACTGGCAATGTAACGGCGCGACTGCAAGTCGTGGAACACTTCTAGTGTTAACCATTGAGTTGGCACTTCGTAGTAGTTTACCGAGTGCGCTAAACCAACGCGGTATAGCTCGTCACGGTTGTCGTAGATGTCAACAACAGCAATTTGCCAACTATCTTCGTCAATAAAGAAAGTACGTTTTTTATAAATATGGCGAGTACCATCTTTTAAGTTCGCTTCTACTACCCAAACACGGTGCTTCTCGTAACGAACAAATTCTGGGTTGATGTGACCTGGTTGAATTAGATCGTCATATTGAACTTGGTCACTGTGCAGTTTGTAATCGTTGTATGGAATCAACAATTCTTTTTTACCAACCAAAGTCCAGTTGTAACGATCTGGTGCGCCATTGTACATATCGACGTCATCAGTTGTTCTCAAGCCATCCGAAGCTGTACTTGGTGCATCATAAGCAACATTAGGTGCACGGCGAACACGACGTTGACCTGTGTTGTATGTCCACGCTTGGCGAGGCGTTTTTATTTGGTCCATGGTTTCGTGCACAAGTAAAGCAGTACCCGCTAAACGTGCTGGCGCAGTAACTTTTTGCTTAAATTTGAATACCATGTTCTTTTCTTCTAGCTCTTGCGGTGTAGCATCCGGACGAGAGTAATGGAAGATAATTCTTTCATCGATGGCGATATAGTTGTAGTCACCACCAGCAGTCGGTGAAACAACCCCACTGTTACGGCTAACGGTTTCACCGCGATAGCGCAAGATGTGGTTCCAAATAACTTCTAAACCATTAGCAGGGATTGGGAACGGCACACCAACAGCAGTGTTGACAACACCGTTACCACCTTCAACTAGTTCAGCTGTTGTCGCATACTTTTTGGTCGCGTCGTAAACAAATTCAGGAAATGCCGCAGAGCGCTGAGTTGGGTATACATTCATTTTGAAACTATCAGGGTAGGTTTCAAATAATTTAATTTGACCCGGCGATAACAATTCTTTGTACTTATCTAGATTTTGCTTAGTTACCGTGTACAGCACTTTGTCATTGGGAAATGGATTTGGGTGATGGTCACCTTTTTTGTAGCCGTCTATCGGCTTAGCAATACCACCTGTCCACGCTGGAATTGAACCATCAGCATTACCTGCGCGCTCTGCACCAATTGGCGTTAATTCTTTACCTAACTTGCTCGCCTCTGCTGAGCTCACTTTAGCAACCGCAGCGCCGCCAAATAAGGCGCAAGAAACAGCAAGTGATAATAATGTTATTTTTTTCATAAATCTCTGCCTTTAGATATTATATGTAACGCTAAGCGACACGAAATCGCGATCTTCAAATTGGTTTGAAGTACCTACGCCATCGAAGAATACGTTGTAGCCAATTTCCGCTGACCAGCGGTTTTGATAATCAAAAGTTACGCCAAACGAAGCTGACTTGCGCTCTTCACTGAATAAGAATAGCGGGTCTGGTGTTGTACCGTTAACATCATGAGAAAATACAACACGAGGAGTTACGTTAACACCGGCAAAAGCATCGTTGTATTCAAGTCTTGCTAACACGCGGTAGCCCCATGCCGATTGACTAGCAAAAGGATTCGTTTCAACACCGTTTTGAATAGCGATTTCAAACGAACGACCACCTGGAATATCAATACCACCATTTCTGCCAGTACCTGGAGCATTTAATCTTAACTCGCTTGGATCAGGGAAGTCGTTGATGTAAACACCACCAATTTCAATCAAACCTGTGAACTGAGTTGCACCAAAAGTTGGACCGAACAAATGAGTCAATGTTAATTGTGCTTGAGTAGTGTCAGACAAAATGAAACCATCAGCAAATTCACCTGGCTGAACAGTATCAATCTGAGAAATACCATCTAGTGAGGTATTAATACCAACGTTTGCAATTTGTTGTGGAATCGCTGCAAATAAGATTTCAACGTCATCGATTTGTAACGGCTCGTCTTGACGATAAGATACTTCACCCGCTACTGAAGTTGTACCAACAGTCGTATTAAAGCTTAAACCGTATAGTTTAATGTCTTCAGTGTATTGTAGGCGAACTTGTGGGAACGCGCGTAAATCAAAAACATTGTCACGGTTAATTTGATTTTGGCTGATAAAGCCAACATCATTCAAAATTGCTTCTGTCGTGTAGTCAGCAACTCGACCCGAAATAACTGGACGACGACTGTGGTAGTTCATGTGATACAAACTCAACTCAGTATCGTTAAGCGATTGTAAGTACCACGACAAACGAAGACCGTACTGACCGCCATTTTCTGGGCGAATTTCACCATCTCGACCTTGTGGGCGTAATGCAACAACCGTTGGGTGCGCTAGGTAAGCTTGACCAACTGCCGAAGCTGGCAACGCGCCTGAACGAACTAAGTCACCAAATTGGTTTAAGCCGTTAATTAACGCGTCTAAGCTAATATCAGGGCGAGAAGCAAAACCAGTTTGAATGTTATTCAGATGACCACCGTCACCGGCAAAGTCATTAGTAGAAAAGTAGCTACCGGCGGCTGGAATGATTGTTTTTGCCCAACCGTATTGATAAAACGCTTCAATATCGAAAGTTTCTGTGACACCTAAAGACGCCCAAACTGCACCAAATGGAATAAATGCTTCTTTAAGTTCTGCACCAGGAGCTCTTAAACGTGAAATATCAACCGGGTTTAATTCACTGATACCGTGGGCGATAAGGGTACTTTCACCCCAACTGATAACCTGCTCACCTACGCGAACTGATAACGGCATTTCACCAATATCAAAGTCACCGTAGAAAAATGCATCTAAAGTACGAAAGTCTTTACAAACTTGTTCATCAGAATAACGCTCTTCACAAAGATCAGCACGTTGTCCTGTTAGCGGATTAACCCAGGCGCGAGATTCGTCAGCAATTTCAAAATCATAAAAGTAGAAAACACGTGTGAAGAAACCAAAATCACCGTAGCGAATATCAATATCGTGAGAGCCTTTGACAATTTTTGAGAAGGTTTCGCCTGGCTCAAAATTTAGGTTGCCGTTATCAACGTTAGTTGAATAACCACCAGCACCTTGCCAGATATCTTGTTGTAACGGCGGAGATAGGAAACTGTAATTTGAGAAGTCAAAGCCGTTGTTCGGGTTATTTGAAATACCAATTAAACCATCAGTATCACGGTTTTCTACGCGCCAGCTCGCACCAGCACTAAAAGTCGAGTCAAAAGTTATTTCAAAGTCACCTAATTCAAAAGTTGCCGCTGAAGCATTGCTTGCCGACAAACTAAGAAGCGCAGCTGCAACACTGGCTACTAGAGGCTTCTTATAGAACTTCACACGAGGACTGTGTTTCATGATTTTTCCCCATAGTCAAAACTATTGTTATTAAATTTATTATCATCCTAATCCACGCCTGCTTGTGGATAAAACAATAATTGCATCATTTGAATGTGGAGGCAAGCGTTAAAAATCAATAACAATGCTTAGTAAGACAATGACTTGCCTAGAAAAAAAACAGTCAATTTAAACTACGTTTAAAACAATTGTTTGAAACGAAATAAAAATGAAATCGCCAAGTGGTCGACATGTTGACGATTTATCGGCTCTGCAGAGCAGATTTTGGGGAAATTTAGCTCTGAACAAATTTAAACCACCGTTTAAAGTACATACTCTATTTATCTAGTTTTTCCAAAGATAAAAATTTGTTATTTTCAGTATATAAACAAAATGAGCCATAGACACCCACCCGTGTCATGTACGGGCGAATGTGGCTGGCGGGGAATTGTACTCGTTGACCAGTTGAAGACGTCACCATCACAGCTTTGACTTGCCCGTGATAATAAGCAAGGCATTCTTGGTATGGCAACGCCAACTGAAAGTAGTACTTTTGTACCATATTATTTCAGAGTCTCGTTTGAATTACGACAAGGCAGCGTCTAATTTCTCTTTTAAGTCGCGCGACAAGTTGGGTAATTTGAGTAACTTTTGCAGCGCTGATTTAATAATAGCACGACGCTTAGACTCAAGGTTTTTACTTTGAATAAGCGGTGTAATTAAACGTGCGGCAACCTGCGGATTAATCTCATTTAACTGTGCTATTTGCTCGGCTAAAAATTGATAACCACGGCCACTTTGACAGTGAAAGTGCTCAGGGTTACTCATTGCGAAGCTGCCAATTAACGAGCGTGCGCGGTTAGGATTCTTCAAACTAAAGAGCTGATGCTCAAGTAAGCGCGCTAAATGTTCAAAAATATCTGCCCCAGAATACATGGCATTAATGCTAAACCACTTGTCCATCACCAACGTCGTATCCTGCCATTTTTGCTCGAAGTGTTTAAGCAATTCAGCCGCTGCTGGTAAGTTCTGTTTGGTTGCGGCGCTCAAGCTGGCAAGGCTATCGGTCATATTATCACTGCTGTGATATTGCTCAACAACTACCGCTTGGTACTCAGGCAGTAACACCAAATAGCCAAGGCAGCAATTGCGTAATGCCCTTTGCGCCTTGCCTGCAGCTAAGTCTTCAACCGACTCGAGCTCTTTAGATAGATTTTTATATACTTGGCTAAATTGCTCGCCAAGCTGGCTGGCAATGGCCTGCTTAAATTGCTTAATCGCGGCGAGTAACTGAGTTGGGTCCAACTCCTGTTGATTATCTGCTAATTCATCGAAGCTCGGCAGCGTTAATTGCTCCGCTTTAAGTTCATCATCAAGATCTGACGATAAAATATTCGCCAAGCTGCTAAACAAGCGTTCAGGTAACTCACTCGTTGGCTCGGCCGTCAAGGCTAGAATATAACGAGCGTATAGCTTTTGGCCTGCATCCCAACGACAAAATGCATCTTGACCATGATTAATGATTTGGTAAAGCGCTTGATCAGATTGTTCAAAAGCCACCTTTACTGGCGCAGAAAAGCCTGCCAAAGGCGCAACTACTGTGTCGGAGTCAACATCAAAAGACCAAGTCTGCTTAGCCTCTTTTAGCTCGAGCAAATGTTGCTTAACCTGACCTTGGTCAATTAACTCAATTTTCACTGGGATATGTAAATTGTCTTTATTTTCTTGATTGGCGCTTGGCTGGTGAACTTGTTCAAGGGTTAGCGTTAATTTGCCATCTTGCTGACAGTAGTGCTGTTCAACCTTTAATAGTGGCGTGCCTGCTTGACTGTACCAACGCTTAAATTGGCTTAAATCAACACCACCGGCATCAGCCATCGCGTTAACAAAGTCGTCACAAGTCACCGCCATGCCATCGAAACGTTCAAAATACAGATCAATACCTTGCTTAAATCGCTCTTGACCGAGTAAAGTGTGCAGCATACGAATGACCTCTGCGCCCTTCTCATATACGGTTAGGGTGTAGAAATTATTCATCTCCATAACTTTTTCAGGCCGAATCGGGTGAGCCATTGGTCCAGCATCTTCGGCAAATTGATGTGCCCGTAGCAACCGGACATTTTGAATACGAGTGACGGCACTGCTGTTTAAGTCAGCGCTAAATTGCTGATCGCGAAAAACGGTTAAGCCTTCTTTTAAACTCAGTTGGAACCAATCTCGACAGGTGACCCTATTGCCGGTCCAATTGTGAAAATACTCATGAGCAATAACAGCTTCGATATTAAAATAGTCGGTATCTGTGGCACTTTCTTTATCGGCAAGTACGTATTTGCTATTAAAGACATTGAGTCCCTTATTTTCCATCGCGCCCATATTAAAGAAGTCGACTGCGACAATCATGTAGATATCGAGATCGTATTCCAAATCAAAGGTTTGCTCATCCCAAGACATAGATTTTTTCAACGAGCTCATCGCGTGTTCAGCTTTGGCGAGATTACCTTGGTCAACGAAAATCTCTAACGCCACTTCACGGCCTGAACGAGTGACAAAGGTGTCTGCTAGTAAGTCAAAATTACCCGCAACTAAAGCAAATAAATAACTCGGTTTCGGAAATGGGTCGTGCCATTTAACGAAGTGTTTACCGCCATCCAAATCACCTTGCTCAACTTTATTACCGTTGGACAGCAAGTAAGGATAACTTACTTTGTCTGCAATCACCTTGGCGCTAAACACCGCCATTACATCAGGTCTGTCTAAGTAGTAAGTAATGCGCCTGAAGCCTTCGGCTTCACACTGAGTGCAATAAGCATCGCCTGACTTAAACAACCCTTCAAGTGCGGTATTATCAATAGGCGATATTTCGGTGACAATCACGACCTTAGCTTTTGGCGTTGAAATAGTAAGGGTTAGGCTGTTATCTGTTAGCTGGTAATGCTCTGCACTTAATGCGACACCATCAACTATTACCGAAAGTAAGGTTAGGTGCTCACCGTCAAGCACTAATTCGGTGCTATCGGTTAAACGCTCAATCGCAAGTTCGCTGGTGACAATAGTATTGTTATCATCAAGTTCAAATGTAAGATCGACAGTTTTGATGGTAAATGTAGGAGCTTGGTAGTCAGCTAAATAGCGAGTAGTAAATTCAGACATGAGAAACCTTTATCATAGATAAATGAAAAAGCCTGATAAATCAGGCTTTTCGCTAACAATTAAAATTCAAACAGCTTAAGCGTTGGCTTTGTCACCAACAGCATTATTGGCTAGCTGTTTAATGTTATAACCAATAAAACCGTAAATAACAGCAAGTATTGGATTAATGATATTAAAGAAACAATAAGCGAGGTACTCGAAAGAGGCCAAACCTAATACACCGTACATGTATGCACCACAGGTATTCCAAGGCATTAACGGCGAAGTAATGGTTGCTGAGTCTTCCAAGGTACGACTCAAAACAACAGGGTGTAAACCGCGGCGTTGATATTCTTCCTTATACATTCGACCCGGCATGACAATCGCGATGTATTGATCTGCAGTTAATGAATTGGTACCGATACAGGTCGCTACTGTACTGGCAATTAAACTACCCGTTGACTTAGCCGCCGCCAAAATGCTGTCGACAAGCTTTTTCAAAATACCTAAGTATTCGAGTACAGCACCAAAGCTCAAGGCACACATAATCAACCAAACGGTATTAAGCATATTTGACATACCGCCGCCACTGAGTAAGTCATTGAGCTTAGCGTTACCTGTTTCAATGGCAACACCGTCAAACAATGCCGACCACACCACAGTTAAAATAGCAACACCGCCACTAAAGCCCTCAGCGGCTAACTTAGCAATTAGCTCTTGTTGAAACATCGCTGCCCATAAGCCGCCTACTAATGCACCTAAAGCAACCGCTGGGAACGCAGGCATTTTTCTAATCGCCAAAACCAGTAGTACAACTAAAGGCACTAAGTTGATCACGCTAATATTAAATTGCTGCTCAAGTTGCTGGTTTAGTGTGCCAATTGCCGTCGCAGAACTAGTATTGGTTTCGGTAAAACCTAAAATTAAAAATAACACTAGTGCCGTAGTAATTGACGGCACTGTGGTCCAAAGCATATAGCGAATGTGTTCAAATAATTCACTACCAGCAACCGCTGGTGCTAAGTTAGTGGTTTCAGATAGCGGAGATAATTTATCGCCAAAGTAGGCACCCGAGATAACAGCACCAGCAGTAATCGCCGCTGACAATTCAAGCCCTTCGGCAATACCTAACATAGCAACACCTATCGTTGCTGCTGTTGTCCACGAGCTACCGATACTCATGGCAACAATACCACAAATGACACACGCCGCAGCGTAAAACCAACTTGGATCTAAAATTTTTAGGCCGTAGTAAATCATGGTGGGTACGGTACCAGAAAGCAACCAAGTACCAATCAGAGCACCTACCGCGAGCAAGATTAAAATAGCGCCCATAGACAGTGAAATGCCTTTAATAATCGCCTCTTCAATACTTGGCCATTTAGCACCGTTTTTCAAACCAATAACAATTGCCACGCCCATGGCTAAAAGCAACGCGATTTGGTTAGGGCCCGATGATGAACTGTCACCAAAAAAGGCAACCGCGGCAGTCAACATAGTCACCAGTGCTAACAACGGAATTGCGGCATCTAGCATACTAGGAGCTTTAAATGTGTCTTGTTCTGACATGTTAAATTTAACCTTAAGATTTTATTATTTTTATCTGTGAATCTGATGTGATTTGAGAGAACTCGCATCAAAATGCCGTTTATCGGGTAAAAGTGCAAGTGATTTATCTTGATTAATACCTTTTAGAAAGCAGTTGGGTGTTCAGTTTGTGCCACACTAGCTGAATCAAAACGAGTAAACCACTCCCTATAGTGAGACATCGCAGACATAAAAAATGCTAGTTGGTTACCCAACTAGCATTTTTTGTCGAATCATTAATCGACTACGCAAAACGTTATTTTTTCGCTAACTTACCCAAAGAGACTAAATCAAAGGTGATGCGTGCGCCCTCGTCCAAAAACGGGTCCAACTCATCAAGTTCCTCTGGTAAGTCTTCTAAAGATTCAACTTTTTCTTTGCCCATAGCAACTAAACGTTGATTAGCGCGAGCCAGTCGCTTGGCTTTGCGAGACTCTTGTTTTTTCTTGCGCTCGGCTAAGTTTAACGAAATAGTTTTATCGTCTTTTTCAGCTTGATATTCGGCAATATCTTCAAGCAAGTAGCCAAATTCAGTATTGTTTTTAATGCGTTCTTGATAAAGCCCCGTTAAGTACTCAATATCTTTCGATAAATCGCCTAACTCGCGATAATTTGCCTTTCTCACTTGATCCCAAGGTAAGGCATTCTCTTCTTTACTTTCGCCCCACTCTTCTGGGTCAATTGCTGACGGGAATTCAATATCCGGCAACACACCTTTGTGCTGCGTACTACCGCCGTTAATGCGATAAAACTTAGCAATGGTGTATTGAATGCTGCCTAAATCGTTTTCGTACAAGTCGTAAACGCGCTTAAGCGGTCTGTGCTGCTGAACAGTACCTTTACCAAAGGTATGTTCACCAATAATCACGCCGCGACCGTAATCTTGAATCGCCGCAGAAAAAATCTCTGACGCAGAAGCGCTGTAACGATCAACCATTACCGTAAGCGGACCGTCGTAGTAGACAATACCATCGCGGTCTGCCTGCTGGCGCACACGCTGCGCCGTATCGCGAACTTGAACAACTGGTCCTTTATCGATAAATAAGCCGGTTAACAATATCGCTTCATTTAACGAACCGCCGCCATTACCGCGCAAATCAACGATAATACCGTCAACGTGCTCTTCTTTTAACTTATCGATTTCTTTCTTAACATCGCGTGACAAGTTGTTGTAAAAGCCTGGAATTTCAATAACACCGAGCTTGCGGCTGTCGGCAGTACCTTCATTCTCGTAGTAGACCTCAGACTTGGCTGCGCGATCTTCCAGTTTGATTTTATCCCTGACAATAGAGACAATTTTAATACTGGCATCATCATCGGCATCAGCAGGCAATACTTGCAAGCGAACTTTACTGCCCTTTGGCCCTTTAATGAGATCGACAACATCATCCAATCGCCAGCCAATGACATCTTCAAAGTCACCGTCGTCTTGCGACACACCAACGATGCGATCTTTAGGTTTTAAATCATTAGACTTATCTGCTGGTCCGCCGTTAACAACACTTTGAATAACCGTGTAGTCATCTTCAGCGCGCAGCACAGCGCCAATACCTTCAAGCTCTAAATTCATTTCCATTTGGAAACGCTCAGCATTGCGCGGCGATAAATACGAGGTGTGCGGCTCAACAACGCGAGCAAAGCTATTCATCACAATTTGGAAAACATCTTCGCTTTCATTTTGCTTTAAACGCTTAATTGCGTAGTTGTAGCGCTTAGTCAGCACTTCTTTAACTTTTGGCCACTCTTTACCGGCCAGCGTTAAATTCAAGGCATCGTATTTGACTTTTAAGCGCCATAACTCATTGAGCTCAGCCACTGATGTTGGCCACGCCGCTTCTTCGCGGTCGTATGCGTACACTTCGTCTTTGTCAAAATCAAACGGTTTTTCCAACAAACTAATGGCATATTGGTAACGTTCGAGACGACGTTGCATATTGATATTGTAAATATCGTAAGCAACTTGTAGTTTACCGCGAGATACAACGGTATCGAAATCGTCGCGGTACTGCTCAAAGCTATCGACATCAGACTTTAAAAAGACGTTGCGAGAATAGTCGAGTGACTTGATATAGCGGTCGAATATCTGCGATGACAATTGATCATCAATATCGAACTTTTTGTAGTGGTCTCGGGTAAATCTTGCGGTAATGCGTTTACTTGAAATAGCGTGTTGAGTTTCTGGTGCAAGCACCTTAACTGCTTCGTCTACGTTGGCTTCGGTATTAGTCGAAGCGATAACAAGAGAGCTGTTAACGGCTATTGATATAGCTAGGGCAATACGGCAAAATTTATCCATACCTATCTCCAAATTATTCTGCGAAAATATTCTCAATTTGCGTTTTTACTACCATACCTGAGACCAGTTGAACGCTAATATCATTACCAGAAACTTCAGTAATGGTTGCCGCCATTGGCGAATTGCCAACTTTGACATTTACTTTAGCACCGACACTAATGGCATTGCTCTCAATAGGTTTAAGTGTAGCTTTTGCTGCAGGTTGTGCACGTTTAGCACCCTTAACTGCTTTAAACTTATCACTTTTAGACTTGGCATCTGATTTACGCTTGCTGTCAGACTGGTGCTTGTTGGCAGGCTTGTCACCTTTATACGGTTTCTTGCCCGCGTTGTCTTGACCTTTTTTGTTACCAAATTTTTCTTGGCTTTCTTTTAAGGTTTTAGCGGCGTAATCAGCTTGCTCTTGGTCGATTTCGGCAACTTGTTCGCCAGCTAAATCAACACGGCCTGCGCCAAGCTTAACTGACTTTAAGTAGCGCCAGCTACTTGTATAGTGCCTAAGCGCTTGACGTAAACGGGTTTTGCTGACGGCTTCGTCTTCACTTAACTGTTCAGCTAAGTCTTGAAAAATACCGACTTTAAGAGGTTTAGCTGGACCGCTAACAGAAAAACAGCTTGGAAATTTCTCTGCGAGGTAAGCGATAATTTCTTTACTGCTACTAGGTTTGTTTTCCATAAATACAACTTACTAAATATATAATCTATTGTTCGAGATATTGTGAGCGATTATCTAGCAAATGCCGACACCAATCATAAATATCATCAGTTTCTAATTCCGGTAAAACCTCTTGACCAATCCAGTTCTCCCAGACTAACTCTAAGAGCTGGCTAAGGGTTTCAACGTCAATATCGGGCTCAGCTAAATCGTATAACGTATGATAGATTTCGTTGAGCTTTTCAGCAACTAACTCTTCTTGGCCTTCCCAATCTCCAACAACTTGTTCAGAGACTAAGAAATCGTGTATTACCACTAATTCTTTCATTGCGACAACTGATTGGCTAATGTGCTAACAATTGCCTCTAAGCCAGCTTGGTCTTGTTCGTCAAAGCGATCAAAAGCAACACTATCAATGTCCAATACCGCAATGATTTGATCATTGACAACTAGAGGAATAACAATCTCAGAGTTACTGGCAGCGTCACAGGCTATGTGACCACTAAATTGATGGACATCAGCAATGCGCTGGGTGCTTGCCTGTGCAACCGCAGTACCGCAAACACCTTTGCCAACAGGGATGCGGATACAAGCCACTTTACCTTGGAACGGCCCGAGAATCAGCTCATTGTCAACTAGTCGATAAAAGCCAGCCCAATTCACTTGGTCTAACGCTTCAAACAACAATGCGCTAATATTTGCCATATTGGCAATCGCATCATTTTCACCAGCAATAATTGCCTCCACTTGTGCGTGCAACTGCTGATAAAACTCTTCTTTACTCATAAATAATAAACAAGCCTGCTAAAAAGCGCTAAAGATACCTTGATAAGCTGACAAATTAAAGCTTTATCGGCTGTATCCAGTTAAAAAAAAGCAAAAAAACTTGCCACAAGCCCTTATTTTATCGCAAATACGACGCTAACTTCGGCATTTACCGCACTATTACCGTGTTGACTTTGAAAACCAGCGGATTCAGCCATTGCAAAAGCTTTAGCCCTTGGGGCGTGATAACCAAGCTCTTGCAGTGAAATTACGTCTCCTAGCGATACACCCGCTTGCTTGGCGATAAACTCGGCTTTTGCTCGTGCTTTATCAATCGCTAGTGCCAATGCTTGTTGATAAAGCTGCTCGGCATTTTCGACCCCAGACACCAAAGGAGATAACTGAGTCACCCCCGATTTAACTAATCCATCTAACAAGCGATCATAAACATCAATGTCGTTAAAGCTAAAGCTAATTGTCCGACTAACGCGAAAAAGAATTTGCTTATTGCTAGTTTTACTGTCGCGACTTTTATTGAGCGCAACAAATGCTCGATCACTAGATGATTCAGTTGCTGCCAATTCGCGCTCAACGTACAAGCGCTCAATTTCCCGCTTATTGTTAACCGTGGTTAAGCGCAGCTGAGCGGAATTAATATCTTGGTTAGCAACGCCGTATAATTGCAAAACACGAGTCACTTGCCCTGACTTTTGATCAACCAGCGCTTTCGTCTTACTGGCACTAAAACCAAACTCGGTAATTTCTAACGATAATGAAAAGCGCGTTACTGGCTGTTCAACCGAGGCCTTGCCCGACACCGTAATCCCCTCTTGGGCTGATGCCTCAGTGCCAACACTACATTGTGCTATCGTTGCAAATATCAATACTGCCGTGAGCTTTCTAAACATAACTACCTCTTACGAAAACACTAAAAAGCCCGACAATAGCACTATTGTCGGGCTTGATTTAGCATATTTTTGTTACAAACAGTTGTTGCGATGAACTTAGCGCTGAGCCGCTACTTTTTCTTTGACGGCCACCTTTGCTTCAATGCGACGGTTTAACGCATGCGCTTGCGCGCTGTTTTCAGCACTCAATAGTCGCTCTTCACCATAACCAACTGCAGTTAATCGGTCAGCACGAATATCAAACTGCTCAACTAACATAGCAACAATCGCTTCGGCGCGTTTTTGAGACAAGCGCTTGTTGTGTTCAGCGGCGCCTAATACTGAAGTATGACCTTCAACAACAAGATTAACGTGCGGATAGGTTTTCATGAAATCAGCCGCTTTGGCTACTTCGCCAACATACTCGGGTTTAACCTCTGCTTTGTTATTATCAAAGTTAACCAGCAAGGTTAAGCTCGCTGTTTTATCGGTAAAAATAGTGCAGCCTTGGCTATCAACTTTATCAGACATAGGCGTTTTGACACATTTATCTAAACTATCAACGACACCGTCTTTATCTGAATCTACAGCAGAAGCGACCACTTTTTTCGGCTCAGCTGGTTTTGGTGCTGAAGGTTGTACGGCAACTGGCGACGCTTGAGCTGGTTTTGGTAACGACTTTTTAAAGTCACCGAAATAATAAATGAGACCTAGTCGACTACTAAAATCCATGTAGTCTTCAGCCCATTGGTAATGACCTTTACCTTCGAGATACAAGGCAAAGCGCTCATTAAAATAATGACGGTAACCAACACCAAGATCTGCTGATAGCTCAGTTTCATCGATTTTTAAACGGTTTAAGCCACCGACCAAATAAACGCTTTTTTTATCGAGAAAATACAAATAGTCCAATGCTATCGATGAACTATCAGGCTTAGCAAAACCCGGTAGTGTGTTATCGATATCTAATTCAGTGTAAGAAAAACGAAATTCTGAGGCTGGTGAGATGCGATAGCCAATTTCACCACCAAAGCCGTCACCGTCGTCAGAGGTCGTTCGGCCATTAGCGGTTAGTCTATCGTTATCAGTTTCCATAAACATTCCATGGAGACCGCCGTAATACTTACCAACCAACTGCTCTGCGTGCTCGTCAGCTGATACTGTATGGCTAACAGCTAAAGACAACGACAGTGCCAATAAAGATTTCCTAGCATTAATTTTTATCATGTTTTTCATTCCGTAGTGATAAAGCCTGAGTATTTCCTAAATGATTGTAACGCAGAGGAAAAAACTCGCAAACAATAATTGGACAAATAACCAGCTTCAAAGGCTAAGCAGCAATGGCGAAAAAATCCCCATAAAACACTTGAAAATGTATAAATAAACAGCTACTGTTTATTTATACAGTATCACCATTTGAATTCAGTAATTACGTTAGTTTTCAATAATTACGCTGTTGCCAACACCGAGTGTTGTTGTAACAGAAAGCCAATGAGTACTGTTTTTTGAGGGTGCTTAAGTAGTCATATTAAGTCAGTAAAATCATTAGGTAGGTAAATTATGTTGTCAGTAAACACCATGAAAAAAGCTAAAAATACTCATAATGTTATTCAACTAACCGATTATAAAAGTGACAGTACTGTTCAAGAAACAGCTCAACACAAGCAAGACTTTAGTCAACAAGTGGCTAATATCTGTCGACAGCACCAGAACCAAAAAAAGTGGATTTTAGTCATCAATTCAGCCGAGCAAACCCTCAATCAATTGTCGGCGCAAAGCGATATTAAAATGAATCAAATTCTGTGTGTTAATAGCAACAAAGTGAATGTCGACGTCAGTAACATTGAAACGGCATTTCAGAAAGAAAACTGTGCAGCAATAGTGCTTAACGATCCTAAATTTAAACCGGAACAAGTAAAGCAACTTCGCGCCAGTGCAGGACAAAGCCAGACAAAACTATTTGTCATTGAAGGTAATTTAGCCATCCATTAAACCAAACGTTAACACAAGAGGCGACTAACAGGTATAATCACACCTCTTGTGAGTTTGCCGTGAAAAATTAGCCCTATGCTGTGCCCTTGTCGTGCTAAGAGTAATGATCAAAATAACGTTCAATCGATAACCTTTTCCGATTGCTGTCAGCCAATTATTGAGCAGCGAAAGCCAGCACAAAACGCTGAGCAGTTAATGCGTTCACGATATAGTGCTTATGCGACTCAAAACGCAGACTATATTTTGCAAACCTATGCTCAGCAGCCCAGAAAGCAGCAAACACTTGAAGAAATCTCCGACTGGGCAAAGCAGTGCCAATGGCTAGGATTACAAATTCACCAAAGCCAAATGCCCGACGCAAATGGCTTCGCTTATGTCGAATTTACCGCGACTTACATTCAAGATAAGCAAATTTTCGCGATGCGTGAGAACTCGCGGTTCATTCAAGAGCAAGGTTTGTGGCGCTACTTAGATGGCGATATTAGTAGTCATCAACTGATTAAAACACCAAAACGCAACCAAGCTTGTGTTTGTGGTAGCGGTAAAAAATTTAAGCAGTGCTGTTTAAATAAACTTTAACCTGTGTTTACTAAAGCCGGATTGGTATTAAAAATTCATCAGCTAATAAGATTAGACAAAAACACCCTGAGCAGGACTAATAATGTCTTGTTTTACAATCGCAGTATTAATTGAGTCCAACCACTTCTTGGCGTTAAATCCAGCGTCTTGGGTTAACGCTTTATACTTGTCTTGTTGCTGCAGCTTTTGCCGACAAAACAATGAAGTATTAGTTTTGACCTGATGGGGAATATGGGTTTTGTCATCCCTAAATGCCAGTGGCTCAGGCGCTAATGCTTGCTTGAGTTTGATGTCAGCGAATCTTTGTTCGGCAACGGCATCGGCGTGATAGTATTGTTCTATTTGATCTAAGCTTTCTAACGCTAGTGGTTGCTCGGCAGGTAATTGGAACAAAGCGCGATAATCAGGTTGTTCACGTGCGTCTTGTGCTTTTTTAGGCAAATGAAACTGACTGTACTCACGCGCGTCATCAGCAAGCATTGCCAACATTAAGGCAAAGTCTGCTCGACGATCGCTATGCACACAATGGTTAAGCTGCTCGCCTAACTGTAACTCGTGTGTCAATAGTTGAGAAGAAAGTTCGGTTTTTACCACAGGAACAACAATTATCCAGATAGTGATGTGCTATTAATCTCAGTATCGACAGCCTCAAGCTAAGCTTTAGGGCTTTTTTAAGTTCAGTGGTTTGTTCGTTGATTAATTGTTCAAAAATACTAAAAATTTCATGATGAAGCTTAAATAGGCGTAAAGCAGTATCAATTTTGCTCAATAAATATTAAGATGCTAACAATTATACAAACCAATAACTTTATATAAAAATTTAATCAAAAAGCATTCATTAATAGCAACATTTTGGCCCATGATGCTGATATTTGTTGGTTAAGACAAAAGCAATACGATTAACGAGTTAAGTAAGAAAGCGATGGAACAATCGAACACCGAACAATATACGGAAAAACAAGCTAACTATATTTTATTTGCCATGATGTTAGTGGTCTTGTTTAGCTCAGCAGGCATCGCTTTGCCTTACCCAGTAATGGCGCCATTGTTTTTGGAGCAAGGGTCACCTTTTACCAACTTTGCCAATTTACCGGCTAAAATTCTGCTAGGTATCATACTCGCGGCCTATCCAATCGGTTTGCTTATTGGCAGCTCTATTGTTGGTGCAGCATCTGATCAATACGGTCGTAAAAAAGTTCTATTGATCAGCCTTACCATTAACGTCTTCGGTTATCTGCTGTCAGCACTGGCAATTGTTTATCAAAACTACCCTGCCTTTGTCTTAACCCGATTCTTAAATGGCCTTTGTGGCGGTAATATCAGCATCGCAAAGGCAATTGCCAGCGATTTATCTCCAGTATTGGAGAAAACCAAAACCTTTACCCGTATTAATGCGACAAGCTACGCTGGCTGGTTGCTCGGCCCATTAGCGGGCGGCTTACTGCAACCACTGGGTACCGAAATTGTGTTTTACGTCGCCACCCTTGCCTTAACAACATCGCTATTGGCTGTAGCAACATTACTGCCTAATGCGGTGAGTTCAAATCAGTCGGCAAATGTTCACTGGTCAGCACTACTAAAACAACAAAACTCATTTGCTTTGATAAAAAGTCCGGATATTCGCACGATATTTTTTATTTATTTTTTGGCCACTTTGGGGTTAAACGCCTTTTACGAGTTTTATCCGGTTTGGTTGGTCGAGAATTACCAATACTCTGCACCTGACATTGGCATTATGACCGCAGTACTCACAGCATTTATGATACTGAGCAGTTTAGTTCTAGTCGGCAAAGTAAAGCGCTCAATCGGCTTAGTGAATGGTAGTCTGCTCGGTTTGACCTGTTTAGCAACCATTTTGTTGTCGCACCCATGGTTAAATGACCAGGTATTATCGCCGGTCTACGCCGTAACTGGCGCAGTAATTGCGCTGTTTAGCGGTTTACTACCGGTTTATATCTCTGACCGATTTAACAAAGTAAACCAAGGGCAACTGATGGGTTTACTGACCACTTGCTTTTCACTGGCAAATATTTTTATGGCAATAATCGGCAGTATCATTGCCCTCGCTGGTGCGACTTGGTCTATTGTCTTTGGCGGTGTTTTAGTGAGCTGCGCTGCCCTTTGGTTTTACCTTTACAGCCGTGTACCACAAACAAACGCAACAACAGCGTCAAGATAAGTACGCTTTTTAAACTGCACTGATTAATGACATTATTATTTGGTGAGGTCAGCAATTGTTTGTTAGCATTAATAATTAGTTTTTCCCTTTTATCGAAAGCATTTAAAAATGAAAATAGTCTCTTTTAACATCAATGGCTTGCGAGCCCGCTTGCATCAATTACAAGCGCTAATCGACAAACACCAACCCGATATTATCGGTTTGCAAGAAATCAAAGTTCACGATGAAGCATTTCCGTTAGCCGATGTTGAAGCCATGGGTTATCACGTCTATTTTCATGGTCAAAAAGCCCATTACGGCGTCGCTATGCTATGTAAAAAGCCAGCCGATATTGTTCAAAAAGGCTTTCCTACTGATGACGATGACATGCAAAAACGCATGATCATGGTGACCACGACAGACGAAAATGGTGACAAAGTTACCGTACTCAATGGTTATTTCCCACAAGGTGACAATATCAACCATGAGACTAAGTTTCCGTACAAACGCCAGTTTTATCGCGATTTAATGACTTATTTAAACGATCATCACAACAATGATGAAAATATCGTAGTCATGGGTGATATTAATATTTCGCCAGTTGATTTAGACATCGGCATAGGCGAAGTCAATCGCAAACGCTGGTTAAAAACGGGTAAATGCAGCTTCCAACCAGAAGAGCGTCAATGGTTAAAAACGCTGATGGATTGGGGCTTTAAAGATACTTTTAGAGAGTTAACACCAGATCGCACTGAGCGCTATTCTTGGTTTGACTATCGCTCACGTGGTTTTGATGACAACCGTGGCCTGCGCATTGATGTTATTTTGGCAACGCCAGCACTTGCTAACCGTTGCACAGAATCAGAAGTCGATTACGAACTGCGCGGTATTGAAAAGCCATCAGATCACGCCCCTATTTGGGCTTGTTTTAGTTAAACGAGCAAAAAAGCGTGACATAAATTTGAGCAGCAGAATCTCGTGTTAAAATTTGGTTCTGCTGCCAATTAGATTATCGACATTCGAAATTTATGTTCAAACCCGCGTTAAACGCTAGACATTGTTAACTTTCACCTTAGACCATCAATACTAAGCCATCATTACTAAACAAATACACCTCAACACTACGCCAAAAAACTATGCCACAATACCTTTGCCCACTTTGCCAAACACCGCTTAACCAGTCTGATAAAACCTTTCGCTGCGTCAATAATCACTGCTTTGATTTGGCCAAAGAAGGCTATGTCAACTTGCTACCTGTACAGCACAAAAAGTCAAAGCAACCGGGTGATAACAAGGCGATGGTACGTGCCCGCCGCGAGTTTTTAGAGCAAGGTTTTTATCAACCACTGATCGATAAACTGACAGCATTACAACGACACTATTTGCCAGTAAACCAAGCATACAACTTACTCGATGCCGGTTGCGGCGAAGGTTATTACACCCATCAACACAAAACTGAGAATAATCACGTTTACGGTGTCGACATTGCCAAAGAAGCAGTAAAAATTGCCGCGAAAAAGTATCGAAATTGTCACTTTAGCGTTGGCACCTTATCACAGCTGCCGTTCGCTAATGATTTTTTTAGTTGGGTGGTGTCTATTTACGCGCCCATTTTAGACGCTGAATTTAACCGCGTACTCAGCTCTGGTGGCTATTTGATAACAGTAACACCAGCTGAAAACCACTTGCACGAACTCAAAGCGGTAATTTACCAACAAGCTCAGCAGCACGATATGGAGAAATCACCTATTTCGTCGCTTGAACTGATCGCTCAAGAGCGCTTGAACTACCAGATGGATTTTGCCAATAGTCAACAAGTACTCGATTTATTAGCAATGACGCCGTTTGCCTTTAAAGCCAGTAACGAGGGCTTAGCCAAGCTCAAAGCGTTACCGAGTTTCAGCTGCCAAGCGGATTTTGATATTCGAGTCTATAAAAAGCCACAGTAAGAATTAGCAAAACTAATCGTCATAAATGATAAGGAGATCAAATGTTCAAATATACCCTCGCCTTTATCTGCGGTCTTATTATTTCCGCCATCACAAGTTTTATGTATTACAACGAGCTTTTGCGCTCTGCTGCCGAGGTAAATTCATTAGTCGTGAATAACCAACTCAATTATTATAAAAATATTTATAGTGACAAAGCGCTCAAAATAATCAACAGTAACAACAACTATGTGCAACGCGTTATGTCGAGAAAATTTGACGATAGTGAGCGTATTACTGCGCAAGTCATGCTAGCGTCTGCGCTATTATTAACAGATATGACAGTACAAAGTGTCGCCACCAAAGAAAATACCTTTCTAGTCATGATGATGTTTTATGCTAGAACCTCAACTGCATCAGAGTTTGAACAACAACTAAAACTTATGACGAGCTTCTGTAAAACGCACACAGTAATCAAAGACTGTTCTCAAAAAGGGCTAATAAAAATGTTTGACCAATTTAAAAACGTCAAATATCAGTAACCTGTCAGCTCAGCATAGCCTTTGCCGCTAAAACCACCAGAGGCTGTTACTCGTCCTTCCCAGTATGGAATCGACAATCGATTGCGAGCGTCTTTAGTGACGGTTTCAATAATGATTGGCGCTTGATCGGCAATGGTTAGACGCCATTTACTGGGGTATTGCTTTCCTCCTAGTTCAACCGATGCCAGTGCTCTAATATCAATATCACGACCTGCAATTTGTTGGTTATCGCCATTGGCCGCTATTTGACTACCACTGCAATAGTCATATCCTGAGTTGTCTATCTGTTGTTCTTTTGGATGCCCTTTTTGGTGATCAACTTGACGGGATTTTTTGCCATTGCCACGAATACAAAATACCATCAGCCCTCGATTATCTTGGCTATTTTGCTTCTCGCCTGAATCTTCAGCGACATTCTTATCAGTAACTAAGCTAAACCAATCCCAACCAAGCTGATTACGGTCAATCAAGCTCGCTGACCATTCTCTATCGTACCAAGCATTGCCGGTCACTTGGTGTTTTATACCAGCAAATACTAACTCACCACTGACCTCTAAAAACGGGTAACTAAAGTACATCGACGCGTGACCGCTTTCGGTTTTCTGACTATAGCCCTTATCACCGTGCAAAGTTATCGGGCTATTAGCCAGTGTTAACCGCACTTGGTATTGTTCACCGTCTTGCTTTGCGTTAGCAGTTAACGCTAACGGTAAAAAACTAGTGTTAGTGCTAGCTAATTGCCAATCGTCAATTTTTGCGACAAAAGGCTCGCTGATAATTTCAGCTTGCTTAGCTCTTGCGAAACGTTCAAAAGCAAAATGTCGCTGCTGGTGCTGAATGGCAAAATGGCTAAAATAGAGGTTCTCGTCCCACCACGGTGAGTCAATTTTAGCTTGAGCGTTATTATGAACATCAATTTCTTGAGATTGTATTACTTGAGACTGCCTTGAGACTGACGGCATTAAGGTGCGAAATAAGGTCCATTGAACGCCAAAGGTTTCGCCACTGTCGTTAGTTAAATTAGCGGTAACGTACCACCACTCGATGCCTTGTTCTAAATGAGCGCCGTGATCCTCTGGCAAACGAATTGATGTCTCTCGACGCACTGGCTGACCGCTAGTCACTTGCAGACCGTTGGCATTTTCTTTATTAGTGTTTTCATTGCTAGTACTGCCTTCAGCTAAATCGGTTGGCATTGGCTTACAAGCACAAACGAGTATGCAAAACAAACTTATCAAACAACAGGCATTAAAATTTTCTCGAAAACAACTGGCTAACCAACTATTTATTTTCATTACCTTTATCCTGTTAGTTACTTGTCAGTCTGCGCACAGGCCAATAGGCACAAAGTATTGAAACCGCGATGAGTATCAACGACATTTGCAACATTTCACCAAGCGCTAAGCTAAAATGAATGGTCCAGCCAAAAGCTATTGGCATAACAAATTTGAGCAATGAAAGTCCCAAGGCAAGACCTAGCGGTAAGGCACAAATAACCGTAAATACGACAATCAATGTTGTTTGAGTGAGTTTAATTGTCAGTAATTGTCGCTGATTAACGCCTAAGTTTCGCAATATTGTTAACTGCTTGATTTGGTTGGCACTAATACTCAATAAACTCGTAGCAAGGCTAACCAAGGTAATGGCAAGAATAAAGCCATTCAGTGCTTTGGTAACGACAAAAGTATCATCAAACAATTTGTTCGCATATTGCTTAAAGCGCTTATTTGGCAGCACTGCGGTACTATCTTGAGCAAACTCATCGACTAAACGTTCAGAAAATTCTGCTAAGCTGACACCTTGATGGAGCCGAATAGCATAGCCAAAATTTTTCCAGTGTAGATTAGCTTGATACTGACGAGGCTCCAATGTCAACAAAGACACTTTAGGGTTGCCGTAGTCGTAGAAAAAGCCACTAATCCGACAGCTAAACACTTGGTCGTTTTGGATAAAATCAATGTTGTCTTCGAGCATAACGCCATATTTTATCTGTGTTTGCTCATTGGCCAAACAGCCCTGATTGTCGAAGTGTTGCTGAGTCACCGCATCGCCAGAAACCATCGAGATATGCTGATAATGACTAGCATCTTGGCCAAAACTCGCCAAGTTTGCCGGGATTACTGCGTTTGTGGAGTCTAACAATTCGACGTGGCCATCACTTTGTAGATAAACGCTGAGCTTTTTAACTTCGGTTTGGTCTGACAGTTGACGTCTTAACTCTTGATCTAGCGAATGGGTGCGTAAATAAATATCGGCACTCAACTGTTTTTCAAGGTGATTAGTTAAGGTTTGACCAAAACTAGTCACCATAATCTGCATACCAATGGCACTGCCAAGCGCTACTAAAATCGCGATCACGGCAATGTTTAGCTCTTTTAAATGGCTGCGCATATCTGCGAACAGCCACTGTGACAACGGCGAACAAAAGCTAAATGACAAACTCGCAAGGCCAGTCAACAACTTGGGCACAATTAGAATAAAGCCAACCAATAAGGTAAAACAAAGCAGCAACGCCTGAAACGGGTTTTGAGCAAAGCACAACAACCACAGCATAGCAGCAAAGTTGCTCACTAATACCAAAGCAAAAGCCAAATTTCGGTAACGCTTAGTGTGTTTAAACTGGGCAAGTAAAATAAACAGCAGTGCCGCGATATTCAATACTAAGCCAAGCAGCACGTTGTACCATCGCCAATGCACGACCAAGGCTTTGTCGAGCTCGTAAAGACCAATCAAGGTTCGATTAACATCAAGTACTAAGCCGTTAGCAATAAGGTAGCCGCCAAAACTGCCGATAAGTGCGGTCAGCAAGCTCACTATTGCTAATTCAATTGCTAACGCAACTTGAATACTCGACCGGCGACAGCCGAGCAGGTGCATTTGATAAAGTAATTTTTTGCGTCCCGCTAAGGTCAGTTTTATCGCATTGAAACTGAGAAAAGCCGCGACGATATACCCTAACATTGCCAGTGCCGTTAAATTGAAAAAGAATGCACCTGACAAAACATCGAATTCCTGCTGCTCGGCATCGACCAATTGCGCTTTACCCGCGAGTAATATTGCCAGTCGCTCTAACTGCTCAGCGCTGACATTGGTTAATTCAATAAAACTGAGCTGGCCTTTAGCGTCCAGCAAATAGTCGGCATAGGCTAAATCGGTTATTGCCCATAAGCCCAAGTTCTCAACAAAGGTTATCTGCGGTACAACTTTAGCTGAATCAAACCGAAATACTGCTCCAAGCGAGTCTGACTGTTCTGAATCACTGGCGGCATCAGCTGATTTAACTTGCAAGCGTTTAGAAAATTGTTGATCAACAAAAATATGAGCCAAATTAAACGACGTTGATGCCGATTGGGCGGGCCGGGCTAGCTGCTTGGTTGCGTTGTTTCCACTTTGCGCTTCTCTAAGTGATTTACTGGCCTGATTATTTAGCCACAACAAGCTATCAACGCCTTGAATCGAAAGCGCCTGGCCAGATTGCGTGGTTAACCGTCCGCGCAGCACAGGCTGACTATTGATAAAGCCCTGTGATCTCAGCTTTAACCAAAGGTCACCACTCAGGTATTGCTGACCGACTAACGGTTTGACTATGTGGCTAACGGGGTTGCTGATTAGCGCAGATGAATGTTGGTAACGGTTTTTTGCTTCTTGATTTAAACCCGTAATTGCCGTTAACAAAGCACTGCCCAAACTAAAGCCGAGTAGGAATAAGGCCATTAACCAAGGATGACGACGATAAAAGGCAAGATGCGTCGCTAATACTCGGCTAATTTCAGTCAAAACGGTTTTATTTAAAACAACCTTAATCAAAGCAAGCCTACTCAAAGCAACCATTAGCCAATACTTTTACTTGATCAAAATACTCAGTTAATTGCTGGCTATGGGTCACCATGACTAAGTTAATGCCCTGCTCTTTGCATAAATCTATTAGCAGCTGCACCACTTGATGAGAACGCGCTTGATCTAAATTGCCGGTTGGTTCATCGGCAAGAATAATTTGAGGTTTATTGATTAATGCTCGAGCAATGCCAACTCTTTGCTGTTCACCACCAGAAAGGCGCGTAGGGAGTGCATTCAGCTTATTTGCCAACCCCAGCTGTTCGACCAATTGTTCGAAATTCTCGGGTGTTTGGCCGGGGAAATTCAGCTGCTGTTGAAACAATATATTTTGCTTTACGGTTAAGCATTCAAGCAACTGATAATGTTGGAAAATCAAGCCAATTTTACGGCGATACAAAGCCAGTTCTGCATCGTTTAACTGAGTTAATTGCTGGCCGTTAATCACTACCGAACCACACTCAGGTGACAGTAAACCTGCCAAAATATGTAACAGCGTGGTTTTCCCTGAACCACTATCACCGAGCAAGGCTAGATTGACGCCCGATGCCACCGATAAATTGAGATTTTGTAATATCGGCGTTTGAACACTGCCATCGCTGCGGCTAAAGTGCAATCCTTCTACTTCTATCATATACATCCTAACCTTGGTATTAAAAATCGCTCTGGCTTGAGAATAGATTAAATATCGTTTGCCTGCTGAATTTGCTCTGTTAAGTAGACTATGCGCTCGGCCATGCCTTCGATCACCGCATCTTTGAATTTGTCTTTAATGACATGGGGCAAACCGTGCAGTGTGTCTTGGTCCATACACAAAACAATCGCGTTATCTAACGCTCTCGCCGTTGCACTCTTAGGTCGCTTTTTAATAAAGCTGCCTTCTCCAATAAACTGACCTGCTTTAATCACACCAAGTGCTTGAGTATCACCTTGCTTAATAATTTCTATCGTGCCAGACAAAACAATGTAGAAATGGCTGTTGTGATCGAGCTCAGATTGCACGATGTGGCCCGCTTTACATTGATACGCTTTGGTGTGGTGAAGTAGCAATTCGCGCTGCTCAATAGTGAATAGTTTAAAAAACGGAATGCGCGCGACAATTTCCAAAAGCTTTAATTTAGAAATGTTATTTAAGGGTAACATTTAATGATACTGCCCAGTAAAAATTAAGAAGTGCAGCGTCAGATTACAAAAAATAGCAGCAAAAGAAAAGCGGCGCTATACCTAGCGCCGCTTTTAATGATTTCTTTAGTTATTAACGAGTTAATTGCCCCGTAAATAACTAACCGCAATCGCGTGTTACTTTGCTAAAGAAGCAAATAGCTCAGCAAACTTGTCTAAACCTTCGTTGGCGATCTCGTCAGACATAGTTAATGCTGGTAAGAAACGGATAACGTTACCGTAGAAACCACAAGCAAGTAATACTAAACCGTATTCTTGTGCTTTACCGATAATCGCTTGCGTTAACTCAGCATTTGGTTGCTCAAAGCTACCTTCTTTGACTAATTCTAAGGCAATCATACAACCTTGGTTGCGAACATCACCAATCAACTGTGGAAATTCAGCTTTAAGTGCAGATAAACGCTCATTGAATAACGCACCTAAGTGGTTAGCGCGGTCAATGAGCTTTTCTTCTTCAATAACGTCTAGTACGGCAAGTGCTGCAGCACAAGCTACCGGAGAACCACCGTAAGTACCACCTAAACCACCTGGGTTGGGCGCGTCCATGATTTCGCTCTTACCAACAACAGCAGCAATTGGGAAACCACCAGCAATACCTTTAGCCATTGTCATTAGATCTGGTTCGATGCCTGCGTATTCAGTGCTGAACATTTTACCTGTACGAGCAAAGCCAGTTTGGATTTCGTCACAGATCAACACAATACCGTGGTCATCACATAATTTGCGCAGTGCTTGTAAGAACTCAGCTGGCGCTTGGTAGAAACCACCTTCACCTTGCACTGGCTCAAGAATAATCGCCGCAACATCACTTGGCGCGATGTCTACTTTAAATAGATTTTCAACTGCTTTTAGTGAATCTTTTACTGAAATACCGTGAACATCAATCGGGAACGGTGCGTGAAAAATATCACCAGGGAACGGACCAAAAAGGTTCTTATAAGGCGTGATTTTACCCGTTAAGCCCATAGTTAAGTTAGTACGACCGTGGAAGCCACCGTTAAATGCGATAACACCGCGACGACCAGTGTGGGCGCGAGCGATTTTAACACAGTTTTCAACGGCTTCAGCACCCGTTGAAACAAAGATAGCTTTCTTTTCAGAATCGCCAGGCGCCGCTTTCGTTAATTTTTCAGCTAATTCAACAGCAACTTCGTATGGGTTAACCATAACACAAGTGTGGCTGAATTTTTCAATTTGCTCTTTAACAGCTGCAACCACTTTAGGGTGGCTATGACCAGTATTACAAACGGCGATACCAGTACCAAAATCGATAAAACGGTTACCTTCTACGTCCCAAAGCTCTGCGTTTTCGCCGCGCTCGATGTAAGATGAGTAAACATTACCTTGACCGCGAGCAATCACTGCACTCTTGCGTGCTTGTAAATCTGCATTATTTGACATTTTCTTTACCTATTTTCTTAGAAATTAATTAATTACAACTTATTGAGGGCGACAGTTACTTGTCGATACCGCCCATACATAAGTATTTAATTTCCATATAATCATCTAAGCCGTACTTAGAACCTTCACGGCCGTTACCAGATTGTTTAACGCCACCAAATGGTGCGGCAGCATTTGAAATTAAGCCTTCGTTGATACCGACCATACCATATTCAAGGCCTTCAGCGACTCGCCAAATGCGGCCAATATCGCGAGAGTAGAAGTACGCCGCTAAACCAAATTCAGTGTCGTTAGCTTGCGCGATTACTTCACTTTCATCAGTAAACGAAATAATTGGCGAAACTGGACCAAAAATCTCATTAGCAGCAATGGGCATATCGTTAGTGACACCCGTTAGAATAGTTGGCTGGTAGAAGCTTTCACCTTGGTCACCGTGTGCACCACCTAAAGCAACTTGAGCACCAGCGGCAACTGAGTCTTTAACAAGCTGATCAACATCGCCACAAGCTTGTGGATTGATCATTGGGCCAATAGCAACACCGTCTGTTAAACCATTACCAACTGGTAAGGCTTTAACCGCAGCAACAAACTTTTCAGTAAACTCAGCCAATACACCTTCTTGCACGAAAATACGATTAGTACAAACACAGGTTTGACCGGCATTGCGGTACTTAGACACGAGTGCACCAGCAACAGCGGCATCAATATCAGCATCATCAAAAACGATAAACGGGGCATTACCGCCAAGTTCCATTGACACTTTCTTAATAGTGCTGGCACACTGGGCAATAAGGGCTTTACCAACACCAGTAGAACCGGTGAAAGTGAACTTAGCAATGTCTTCATGCTCAGTTAACACGCGACCCATACCGCGAGCGTCGTCACCAACAACAACGTTGAAAACACCAGCAGGGATACCAGCGCGCTCAGCAAGTTCAGCCATTGCTAAAGCAGAAAGTGGCGTTTGTGTCGCAGGACGAACAACAAAAGTACAACCAGCAGCTAACGCGGCAGCGGCTTTGCGAGCAATCATGGCATTCGGGAAGTTCCACGGCGTAATCGCGGCCACAACACCAACAGGTTGTTTGATAACAACAATGCGCTTATCGCCTGATGGCGCAGGAATAGTGTCGCCGTATACGCGCTTGCCTTCTTCAGCAAACCACTCAATAAAAGCAGCACCGTAGGCAATTTCGCCCTTCGCTTCGGCAAGTGGTTTACCTTGCTCTAAGGTTAAGATGCGGCCCAAGTCTTCTTGGTGCGCCATCATCAAATCAAACCACTTGCGCATTAAACCAGCACGCTCATTAGCAGATTTTGCTGACCAAGCCGCCAGTGCGTCTTTTGCCGCTTTCACAGCAAGTTCTGTTTCTGCAATACCTGCGTTGCTTACTTTAGCAACTAGTTCACCGTTGGCCGGGTTAGTTACGTCGATATCAGACGCACTTGAGTGCCAGCTACCGTTGATGTATGAGAAGTTTTTCAGCAAGTTGCTATCATTAAGATTATGCATGTTGTCACCTTATGACAGTTATCTAAGAACAATTAATATAAATACTGCTATTGAGGTGTGCATACCCAACAAGCGCAGTCTAATTAACAATTAGTCTTATTGAATAACAAAAGCTTTTGCTGTTAAATATAAAACATTCAACTCAAAGTTTGATAGGTTTATAACTTTTGGCCAAATCGTCAATTATCCCAAAACCCGTTGCCGAATACGACTTAAAACTGCTGAGAATTTTTAAAGCGGTCGCCGAAAATGGTGGCTTTTCAGCGGCTGAATCGGTGCTGGGTATTACCCGCTCAACCATTAGTATTCATATGTCTAATTTAGAAGCGCGAATGAAGCTCAAGCTTTGCAGTCGTGGTCGCGGTGGTTTTGCTTTAACCGAAGACGGCCAAGCGGTTTATCACGCCGCCATCACCCTATTCGATTCTTTGAACGACTTTTCCTTGCTGGTGGGGTCTCTGGGTAAAGAACTCAGCGGCGAACTGGTAATTTTATGTGCCGACCAGCTCAATATTGTTAAACAGCAAAAGCTCGCCAAAGTGATTGGCAAAATTCACGACGCCTCACCTAATCTGCACCTGATGCTCGACGGCGAGTCGATACACAATATTGAAACCGCACTGCTTAAAGAAAAAGCGCATATTGGTTTATATCCCGCCTATCAAAAAATTGAAGGCTTGAGCTATCAAACCATTTACCAAGAGCCCGTATTTTTGTGTTGTAGTAAATCCCACCCGTTTTTCGACTTAATGGATACCGAAATCACCCCAGAAAAGCTCGCTGAAATGCCGGCCATTCACCCTGGCATTGAACTCGACGCCCTCGGCCGCGACCAATTGCAAAAACTCAACCTTGCCGCCAAGGCTTATCACTTCGACACGCGAAAAGCGATGATATTGTCTGGCCGCTATCTCGGTTACATGCCACAAAGCTATATTCAAAAAGAACTCAATCAGGGTGAAATCAGGCTAATTCAACCGAGTAGCCTCACCTACCCGTTTGAACTGTCGCTGGTTTACAAAAAGTCGCCACGAGAAGTGAAAAAAGTCGAGTTACTGATCGAAGCCTTCAGCCAAGTTTTTGAATAATCGTTAAATGAAGCATTGCCCATTTAAAGTTCGACGTCTCGATAAATTAACCATTCTGGTATGTATGAGCTTGTTATTGGTAGTTTAAAGCCGCACTGGTCATAGGCTATTACTGCGCCAGCACAAATATGCAGAGGCACCCAGCCCTCGGCCAGATGTTCTCGTTTTTTATTAGCATAATGCTTGATATGAGCATCTAGTGCTTTAATGATCGATTTCTCATATTCTGCTTTATTGCCAGCCAGTGCGGCAATAATAATTTCGATAAATGGCAGCCAAATATTATAAATATAAGATTGTCGACGTTCTGGCATATATTCAGGGGCTGACAAGGTGGCAATTTCTTGCAAAAGCGCTTGTAAGTCAGCTTCTGGTTCAAATAGGCCCTGTAAAAACTTGTAATAGGGGTAGTCAACAGGTAAGTCTTCAGCGCCAGGGTCGATATGATTTTCCGCTTTATAACGAGATAAGCTACCAATGAGGTGCTCACTATCTCGCAGTATAACAGCAAGGCAAAAAGCGGTATGAAACTCAATAGCGCTCATAAATACTGCAGTATGCTTGCCCTTAGCTGGAATAATATGGCCATCAAGTTCCAAATTTAAATCAACATCTGGGTTAAGCGCCAAGCGAAAGTGTGCTTGGTAAAACTGATTGGCCAAGTTTAAATAATGTAAACAAGTTGTTTTGTCTTGTTCTGCAAGATGAGCGGCAGCAAAGGTTTCTATAAATTTTTCACTATCTGAAAGTATTCTACCTGCAGCACCTTTTTTCTTAATATATTGCTCGGGAAATATTATCTTCCATAAATTATTATATCGACTATTAGATTTTTCCCAAATACGTTGATCTGGGTAAGGGTAATGGTGTTTTTGTGTCACTGTTAATTTCCAATAGCTTGATCAAATTGGGTAATCTTAGCATGTGTTTCGACATTTGAGTTTATTGACATACCAAAGTACTGATAACAGACCACTCAATTTATTTGTCTATTTTCTTATCAACAAAAGATTTACAAATAAGCAGGTGAACTAACGGTAAGATCTTGTTCGACAAAGTGGCTAAAACTTTGGCTAATTACTTGACCATTAGGCCAGTGTAGTTCAACAACACCAAGGGTCGGCTGATAACGAGCAGTATACAAAGTGCCCCAACCTTGCCACTCGCTGGCTTTGCGCAACAACGGCGCTTGCGTAAACAATTCAACTAACGAGCGTTGCTGTGCGCTGTCATTTTTCGGTTTGCTGTTGAATTGGCTGACACTGGCAGCTAAAAACTGTTCTCGCGAATAACTATCGGCAATAGCGTCTAAATCTTCAATGACACCGCCTTGTTGGTGATTGGTGGCAAAGGCAACATTGAGTACTTGCACTTCTTCACCAGGACAAATCACGACAGTTTTATAATTACCGTGAAAATCAACTAACGTAATATTGTAAGACATGTGTACAGGTACACGTTCAAGTACGGCAACCGCTTGCTCGGTGGTTTGACAAAACTCAAGGATGTAACGCAGGACAATGGTAATAGCAAAACCATCACCGTGTTTGTATTGACCACCGTAGGCCAGTGATACCGCCAAACCGTGTTCATTCATACCGTCAATGACGCCCCACAAACAATCGGTCATCGCGATAACGCGTGTGCCATTCCAGTTTGTATGTAGCAATAGTCGGTCGCAAAGCTGTGACGGAAAATCATAGTTACGGACGAGCTCAATGGCATTGTCAACTTGACAAGCTTGTGAACAGCCCGAGCGAAATACCGGCGGTTTGTACAAACTCAAAAACGCGCCGGTTTGTTCATCACCACCAAACGCATGCCAAAGGGTATCATAGGTTGGCAGTAGTTCCGGCATATGCTGTTCAAGTGCCGCGCGGCCTTGGGCAGCCGTTATTTTTTCTGGTGCACGGCTAAGCCAGCGATGATACGCTGGCCAGCTTTGAGCATAAGTTAACGCCAGTTTTTCACCGAGAAAGTGCTCTACTTTGGCGGAAAAACCAAGCGTTTTAACTTGTTGAGTCGTTGGCGATGAACTCATGATTGAGCGTTATCAACCTGCTGCTCTGCAGCTCCTTTAACTAATTTTAATTCAGCTTCCGGCTGCTCATCGGCATCGTTTGTTGCAATCGTCTCATCATCAAGCTCATTGGCTACCGCTAACTCTAGTTCAGGTTCCAATTCAAGTTCTGATTCACAAGACAACTCTTCACGATCATTTTCTGATGCTTTTACTGGCTGCGCGTCGGTATCACTAGCCTCATTACCTGGGGTTGGCTCTTGGCTATCAGTGACGCTGTAATTAATCTCAAAACTACATGCAATATTGGTGTCGTGATCTATCTCTTCACCGTTGACGTCAGTAATTTTCATTTCTGCGTCAATCTCGGCGGCCATCGCAACTTTTTTCTCGGCTAATGCTTTTTCAGCTGCTGCATGTTCGTATGCAACAGGCGCTGGCGCCATTCTCGTTTTGGCGTCTCTGCTTGGCTTTTGCATTGGCCCTAAGCCATCTAAATAACCGTAGCTGCCCGGCTTTTTCTGGTAAACGTCAAAATCGATCTTGCTGTCGCGGAAACTTTTCAAGGTTTGACCTAAGCTACGCAAACCAGTCTCGCGCTGACGACGCACTTGGTCAAAATCTAGCTCGGTAACTAAGTACTCGTTAGTTTCGCCGGCTTGATGAATCACTCGACCCGACGGGTCAATCAAACACGACTTACCAACGCCACCAACACCTAAACCGTTAATATCAATAATATAGCTTTGGAATAAAGCGCCACTGCTGCGAGCGAGGTTCAATTCAATGCTGCGATCATTAGTACCGGTTAATACCGGGTGAATAATCGCTTCTGCGCCCATTGCTGTTAGGGTACGCAAAACTTCTGGAAACCACATGTCGTAACAGATACAGACACCAAAACGCCCGGCGCCCGGCACATCAAAAACAACAAATTGATCGCCCGCTTCAACGCCTTCTTCAAATGGACAAAACGGAAATAGCTTGCTGTGGCGAGCAATAACTTCACCTTGAGGATTAATTACCGGTGCAGTGTTGTAAACCTTTTCGTCGCGCAATTCGAAAAACGAACCAGGAATCAGCCAAATATTGTGTTTGCGCGCCATCTCACAAAAACGCTCTTCTGTAACACCCGGCATTGGTTCAGCGTAACTGTGCAAAGGGCCATGCGCCGCCAATTCACTTAACACCACCATTTCAACCCAAGGGTATAGACTCATAAGGACATCAATGCGCTCTTCGATCGCGTCTACATTGTTGCCGTGTTGCAATTGCATTTGAATACCAGCAATACCAAATGGTGTCATAGTAATTTTTATCCTGATTTGTTGTTTATCGACTTTTGTTTTTATCAACTAAAGCGCGAACGATTGTTCTTCGTCTCTAATTATTGGCTTAGAAATTTAGCAAATACAGAGAAAAAATAAACAATGCTGCCGCAAACATTTGTTCGCTAGTATATAGCCCAAAGCTAATTGAGCAACGACTAACTGGTTATAGCATTAGTACAGATGCTTATTTAGCCTAGGCTTTTAATATACCCAAGATTGTTTGACTAATTGATGACAGCGGCATTATCTCGGCTCAACAACAAAACGTCACAAAACCAACATATAACCTTAATACATCCAACACTAAAATATTGGAATAGATTAACTAGCGTGTTCACTTGCGAAACACCAAAATTGCTATTTACAAGCGATTTTCGATTGATTATAAATATTCTTGACATTAAAAAAAACCAGATAATCGACCACATTGACTAGCGTGACGAGTAAGCTAAGCAGCTGAGCCACTGAGTGGGTGTACTGAGAATGTTCGATTAAGGTTTTTTAATTCGACGTATAGATGTACGCACGTTCATAGACGACTTCTTGTAGTTAGCTTGCAAAGTATTTGCTTGTTACTAGCGCTGTTCAACTGTCAATTTCTAGTGAATAACTATGTTTAGAAAGCAGTTTAGAAAGCTATTTTTAAAAATAAAAATGACAACAATAATTAAGCACCAAGAAGGCTAGATTTATGACCAATGCCGGCAGTCTAAAAGCTCAAGAGATGATAGGTTTTTATCATCAACTCAATAACAAACGCCAAGACACCTGGGTAAAACTAAAAAAATACACTTTTCACCTCTCTTCAAGCACCCCTGGCGACGCTGGTTTTAAGCGCTTAAAAAAAGCCGTCAAACTTTCACTAACATCATTAGAAACTATCGAAGATTACACCGCCTTCCCGTCTAAAGAAGATTTTCGATACCTTTGGATTCAATTTCAGCAAAAAGACTATGTCGGCCTTGCCCATTCAGTTTCTCAAATTCACTACTTCTTAGAAAACGGCACCTACCGACGCAAAGACGTCGATTTATCGCTTTCGACCAAAGACTCTAAAGTCAACCTCGAGCTCGAAGAAGAAAACGCCAGTAACTCAAACAGCGCCACCAATTCTCGCGCTCGGCCTTACTTTGAAGTGTTGATTGTCGACGACTTACTCATTGATGCTGAAAACCAATTACTAAGCTCGATGCGAGCAATGCGCCATCACGACGATGGCTTTATTTACAGCCCGATTGTCGCACCAACCTTTGAAGATGCGATTATTGCTATTCTAATCAATCCCAATATTCAAGCTTGTATAATCCGGCCAAGTTTCCCGATGAGTTCTAAGCGCAATAGCGGCTTGGTCTCACATATCATTTCGGGTATTGATGAAAAACTGCGCCGCTATGTCTATAACAGCAAAAGCCAAGGTAGTGAACTCGGTCGTTTGATGAAGTACTTACGTCCTGAGCTCGATCTGTATTTGGTGTCAGATATGGCGATGGAAGCGACCAACAATCAAACCAGCGATGATTATTTTAGACGAGTTTTTTACAGTGAAAACTCGAACCTAGACATGCATCACAGTATTTTGGCCGGCATTGCTTCGCGTTACGACACGCCGTTTTTCTCGGCCTTGAAAAAATACAGCCGTAAGCCAACTGGTACCTTCCATGCACTGCCAATATCTCGTGCCAAATCAATCGAGAAGTCAAACTGGATTGGCGATATGCTCGACTTTTACGGTGCCAATATCTTTTTAGCGGAAACGTCGACGACTAGTGGCGGCCTAGACTCATTACTGCAGCCTAAAGGGCCATTAAAACAGGCGCAAGAATACGCGGCCAGAGCTTATGGCGCAAAACGCACTTATTTTGTCACCAACGGGACATCTACCGCCAACAAAATTGTGGTGCAAGCCTTAGTGAAACCGGGTGATATTATTTTGGTTGACCGCGACTGTCACAAATCTCACCACTACGGCATGGTATTGGCGGGCGCTCACGTTAAGTATCTCGACTCATATCCAATCAACGATTTGTCGATATACGGCGGCGTACCTATTAAAGAAATTAAAAGAACGCTATTACACTACAAATCCATTGGTCAGCTCGATCGCGTAAAAATGCTATTGTTGACCAACTGTACCTTCGACGGCGTTGTTTATAACGTTCGCCGGGTTATGGAAGAGTGTTTAGCAATAAAACCAGATTTAGTGTTCTTGTGGGACGAAGCGTGGTTTGCCTTTGCCACCTTTAATCCGATTTATCGAACTCGCACGGCAATGTTCGCAGCGGGATCACTAACCAGACGTTACAGCCGTACTAAGTACCGCAAGCAATACCAAGAATACAAAGCTGAATTGGATAAGCTAAGCCCAGAGCAGCAACACGAATGGATGCTGGAAAATCGTCTGATCCCAGATCCAGATAAGGTCAGAATTAGAACCTATACCACACACTCAACCCACAAAACATTAACCTCATTGCGCCAAGGCTCGATGATCCACGTCCACGACCAAGACTTTAGGCAAAAAGTAGAAGCAATATTCAACGAAGCTTATATGACCCATACGTCAACGTCGCCAAACTACCAAATTTTGGCATCACTTGATATTGGTCGTCGCCAAGTGGAACTTGAAGGTTATGAGCTGGTAAACAAACAACTTGAATTGGCGATGACCTTGCGTCAATCGGCTTATCAAAGTGAACGCTTGCGCAAGTATTTTGATGTTTTAGTCAATAAACACTTAGTGCCAGACGATTTTCGCGAATCTGGGGTTGAGTCTTATTTCAATATAGAAACTGGTTTTAGCCAAATGGAAGAAGCTTGGGCCGATGACGAATTTGTCGTTGACCCAACCCGAATCACGGTTCATATTGGTAAAACAGGTATTGATGGTAATACGTTCAAAGACAAATACTTAATGGACAAACACGGGATTCAAATTAACAAGACTTCCCGCAATACCATTTTGTTTATGGTCAACATTGGTACTTCGCGCAGTTCAATTATGTACTTGCTTGACTGTTTGTACAAAACGGTCAATGAGCTCGAGTTACGCGACGCCGAAATGGGGCCAACAGAGAAGAAGATTCACTTAAACCGAGTTAAGTCACTAACCAAAGAGTTACCACCGCTACCGGACTTTAGCTACTTTCACGACGCTTTTTTACCGGGCAAAGCCAATGGCAGCGACGAAGGTGATATTCGCAAGGCCTACTTTTTGTCTTACGAGTACGACAACTACGAGTACGTTAATTTAGACAATGGTGAACTTGAGCGCGCAATGAAAGCTGGCCGAGAATTTGTCTCGAGCAGCTTTATTATTCCTTATCCGCCGGGCTTCCCTATTTTGGTACCTGGCCAAGTGATCAGTGAAGAAATCCTAGCCTACATGAAAGCGCTCGACGTTAAAGAAATTCACGGCTACAACCCAGAGCTAGGACTCAGTGTTTTTACTGAAGATGCGTTGGCGTCAGTTATGCCTGAGCAACAAACCACAGCAACTGTGCAAAAAACAGTTACTGAGGATACTCAAACAGTTAACAAGGACAGTAAAACGAACACCAAGACAAAAACTAAAAGTAAATAAAGTGGACCGCTGCAGGAATGCAATAGCGGTTATTTAACCTTGCACACCGTCACGATACTGTAACGATGCAAAATAACGAATAACAATACAAAAACAGCGATCGACAAGAGAACATGTTATGAAAAAACTAAACGGATTAACCGAAATTTACAAATTCTTCCGGACCTACAATAAGCCAATTTATTTTGTTTCTGCTTCGCCTTTTAACATTCTTGGTTTAGGCCAGCTTGTCCCTACTCTGCGCTATATCAATTACTTTGATTGTTTTGATGGCGTTCACCACCGCGTATTCACGCCAAAAGATCGCGGTAGCCCAGAATTCACCAGTTTAGAAGACGTAGTTAACTACCTGATTGAACACCCTGAAACCAATAGTTTCATGGACAAGCAAGGTAAAGGCGGCCATATGCTGGCGGTAATGTTCGATGAAAAAACCGAGAAACTTGCGAAAGAAAAAGGCATCAAGATCGCGATGCCGCCACATTCACTGCGCAACCACTTAGACTCTAAAATTGTCACGACCCAAATCGCTAATGAGGCTGGCGTTGCCAGTGTGCCAAATGTACTAGGTCGCGCCGAAAGTTACGAAGAGCTCATGACACTAGCTAAGTCGGGCAAATTGGGTAAAGATCTCGTTGTTCAAACACCATACGGCGACTCAGGTAAAACCACCTTCTTTATCGCTTCTGAAAAAGACTGGGACGCCAACGCTAAGAACATGGTTGACCAAGAACTTAAAGTGATGAAGCGCATCGACCCGCGCTGTGGTACGGTTGAAGCTGTTGCAACCAAGCACGGCACCATTGTTGGTCCTATCCTAAGCGAACTTGTTGGTCATAAAGAACTGACGCCATTTAAAGGCGGTTGGAGTGGTAACGAAGGCTTTATCAACATCTTAGAGCCTGCACAACGCACAAAATTAGAACGCATGGTGCGCAAGTTTGGTGAGCGCTTGTACAAAGAAGGCTACAAAGGCACCTTCTGTATCGATTACCTCATTGACAAAAATGACGGTCGTATGTACCTCGGCGAATTAAACCCACGCATTAGTGGCGCGTCGCCAATCACTAACCTGATGACGCAAAAATACGGCGGTGTACCACTGTTAATGTTCCACTTACTTGAGCACATGGGGATTGATTACGAGATCAATGTTCGCGATATTCAAAAACGCTGGCGCGACTTCGATACTTGGAGCCAAGTGATCTTCAAGCACACAGGCGATGATGTTCGCATTCTTAACCAAGTGCCACGCTCAGGTATCTGGCGCACGAATGAGAATAACGACGTAGAGCTGGTCAGACGCACGGCTGACTGGAGTAACGTATCAAGTATGGATGAGGCCTTCTTCCTGCGTATTTTAGGACCAGGCGAATACATCTACAAAGGTGCTGATATGGGGGTTTTATTGGTTCGCGGCCACATGCAAAGCCCGAGTGACAAACTAACGCCACGTGCGAAAAATTGGGTTTCGGCAATGCGCTCGCAATTCCAGTCATCAAGTATTGATAACGAAGTGTGTCCAACCGTTTATGACGATGAGATCCTAAATAAGGTCTTTTAATCGATAAATTGGGACGCACTAGCGTCCCAAAATACATTAATGTTTGTGTGTTGTCCTAGTATAGGTTGACACTATTTACGCTAAAACGCTCGATGTACTTCATCGGGCGTTTTGTATTTTAAGGCCATGTGTGGCCTTCGTTGATTATAGATAACAACTGATTCCTCGACCAT
>NZ_JAGHQT010000013.1 GCF_017744155.1 Endozoicomonas sp. G2_1
CAGTTTCTAATTTAAACTCAGGGGCGTAATTCGGTTTTTTCTTCTTTGCCATTTGTCTCACCTAAATAGTTCTGAGATGAATAATAACATCTCTAATTAGGTGGCCAAATTCACTATGCCACTACAGGTGCACATACAACCAAGTATTAAACATTTCAGCTTGTGTTAAATGCTTTTCTGACCTGTGAATATGAATAAAATCCCAGAAATCATAAACATCAGACAGCTTGGGATAGAGCTTGTCTAATTTTTTCAGTTCATACTTTGTTTGTTTTCTATCGATAACTTTTTCTGAGTCGTCGAACTGATGCCTAAAATATGAATACTGAGCATAAAAATTGCTCATCTGCAACGCTCTAAAACATAGGAAGGGCCAGACAAAGCCGTTGAAGTGTTTTGACCTATCTCTTTTTACCTTTATACGATCGGATTTTGTCCAGTCTAGAGCATTTTTTAATGAAATCACTACTACCTCTAAATAACCCGTTGCTTGTAGCACTCTAATGCGCAAGAATGTACAGCAATGTAAAATTTCGACATATCAATCATGACAAATGATATCTTGACAGTCAAAGAAGTCGCCGAGTATCTCAAAGTTAATGAGAGAACAATTTATCGGCTAGCATCAAGCGGTGAACTACCAGCTTTTCGTGTTGGTAGTTCATGGAGATTTAGACAGCATGAAATTGATATATGGATAGAGAAGCAATCACAAGGCAAGTCTGGCGATTAGCCAACTAGAATAACGTGCCAAAATGGAAACAATTATGACCGAAGACATCTTACAAAGAATACTAAAAGATTCAAATTACAACCTTTCATTATTTCCTGAAGAATATATTAATGAGCTTCGTGAAAATGCTTTTGAAAAAGAAGTCAGAGGCAAAAAGGCTGTTTTTATCAAATGCATTGTTAGAGATAAAGATATTCAGCTAAAGCCTGAAGAAGTTGTAAGGCAGCTTTATGCAAAACAACTCATTAAAGACTACGGGTACTCAAAGAAGAGAATTAACTTCGAATATCAGGTTAGCTTCGGTCGAGAAAAGAAAAGTGCTGATATAGTTGTTTTCGACAAAGACAGAGTAGAAGCTCCATATATTGTTGTCGAGCTTAAAAAACCCAAATTAAAAGATGGTAAGAACCAGCTTCGTTCATACTGTAACGCTACAGGTGCTCCAATAGGTGTTTGGACTAATGGTGAAAAAATATCTCAATACAATCGTAAAGATCCGAATTACTTTGAAGATATCACCCACATACCAAATGCTGATCAAACCCTAAAAGATGTACTTAGCGAACGTTTTACACTAAGAGATTTAATCGTTCGAGACAAGATTGCCAATGAACGAAAGTCACTCAAAGATATTATTCTTGAAATGGAAGACGAAGTACTAGCAAACGCAGGTGTTGATGTTTTCGAAGAAGTTTTCAAGCTAATTTTTACAAAGCTATTTGATGAGTTTGGTAGCAAAAAAGATAAAAGCATTATTGAATACCATATCGATCAAAACTTAGATGACGAAGAAAGAGCAGACTATGAAGAACTGAAAAAGTGCTTAGGTAATTTGAACGACAAAAAGTTTAGACTGATGGAGTTTAGAAATACAGGTCAAACAGAGTCTGAGCTAAAAACTAAAATTCAAAAGTTGTTCGATAAAGCAAAAGAGCAATGGACTGGTGTTTTTCCAGATGGAGCAACTTTTGAATTATCGGATAGCCACCTTTCTGTTTGCGTATCTTCATTACAAGATGTCAAATTATTTAATTCTAACTTACTAGTAGTTGATGAAGCATTTGAATACCTTGTTAACAAATCTTCTAAAGGTGAAAAAGGTCAATACTTTACTCCCCGCCACGTAATCGACATGTGTGTACAAATGCTAAACCCGAAGCGCGGTGAATATATGATTGATACTGCCTCGGGTAGCTGTGGCTTTCCAGTGCATACCATATTTAAGCTGACAGGACGTTTATTTTCCAATGTTGATATACCAGAAGAAGAAAAAGAAAACGTACTTAAAATATTTGGTATCGACTTTGACGAAAAAACAGTGCGTGTTGCTCGAACATTGAACTTAATTGCTGGCGATGGCGAAACTAATGTTCTTCATCTTAATACCTTAGATTTCGATCGTTGGTCGGATAAAACAGAGCATGACAAGAAGTGGATTCAAACATACGGCAAAGGCTATGAGAGACTTAATAAACTTGCCGTTGATGAAGAAAACAAACAATTCAACTTTGATTTATTAATGGCTAACCCTCCTTTTGCTGGCGATATTAAGGAAAGCCGAATTCTGCATCAATACGAATTAGGTTTTAAGGCTAATGGTAAAGCTCAATCTAAAGTTGGTAGGGATATTCTTTTTATTGAAAGAAACTTAGATTTTGTTAAACCTGGGGGAAGATTAGCTATTGTTTTACCTCAAGGTCGATTTAATAACCTTCAAGATAAAGCTCTAAGAGAATTTATAGCTGAACATGGAAGAATTCTTGGGGTTGTAGGTCTTCACGTAAACACATTCAAACCCCATACAGGTACCAAAACAAGCGTATTGTTTATACAAAAGTGGCATGATGAGCTTTGTCCTAAAGTCGATGATTATCCGATATTTTTTGGTGTATCAGAAAAGTCAGGTAAAGATAATTCAGGTTCGTATATTTATTCTCAAGATAGCAATGGCAAATTGAAGCTAGACAAAAATGGACACCTGATAGTTAACCATGATCTTCACAATCATGATGGTGAATTATCAGATGGTATAGCTGAAGCATTTGTTACTTGGGCGAAAGAACAAAAACTCTCTTTTTGGAGTGGAGAGTAATAATGCAAATATCTAGTATAAAATTTAGTGAACTTAACAAAGAGTTTAGAATTGATGCTGAATATTATCGAGAAGAAATTCTTAATAAGATTGAAGTATTGAATCAAAAGCCACATGACAAACTAGAAAACTTAGTAGATTTTGTAGTAGGGCCATTTGGCTCGACTGTAACTACAGATATGTATGTCGATGAATCTAACTATCGTTACATAAGAAATAAAGATATAACGCAGTTTAGAGTCAAAGATTATGAGCCAGCATTAATACCTGAAGAGCTCTATGAGTCTTTAACTACATTTCATCTCAAACCAAAGGATTTACTGCTTACTGTAGTCGGCACACTGGGAAAGGCAGCGATATTTTTGGAGGATGATACAAAGTCAATTTTTAGCTGTAAAAGTACCCTCTTAAGATGTAAAGAACTAAACCCTTTCTACCTTTTGGCCTATTTGAATAGTCCAACAGGTAAACTTTTTTCATTGAGAGGTAAAAGAGGTGCTATTCAAGAGGGCTTAAACCTATCTGACTTGAAAGATATTAAAGTATTAACCCCCTCTCGAACTTTCCAACAGAAAATACAAGATTTAATAGAGATTTCATTTGCATTAAGTAAAGATGCAAACTCTTTGTTTAACGAAGCTCAAGAAACTTTATTAAAAGAGCTTAATCTGTATTCTTATAAACCCAAACATGATTTAACGTTTATAGGCAGCTTTAATGGATTAGCTGAAAGCGGAAGAATTGATGCTGATTATTATCAACCTAAATACAAAGAGTTGATAAAAGAACTGGAAAGTTATACTAACGGCTGCAAAACAGCTAAAACAGTTATAAACATCTATGACAGCAACTATACCCCTGAAGATCAAACAAATTATAACTACATTGAGTTATCTAATATAAATGAAAGCGGACTAATTGAATCCTCAACTCAAACTATCGGGGAGAATTTACCTTCTCGTGCAAGACGGAAGATTAAAAAAGGTAATGTAATTTTATCGTCAGTAGAGGGCTCATTAGAAAGCATAGCTATTGTTGATTCTAAATACAGTAACTCTGTCTGCTCAACTGGTTTTTATGTTATTGATTCGTCGATAATTAATAGCGAAACATTACTTGTGTTTTTTAAGTCTTTACCCGGACAAATGCAATTAAAAAAAGGATGCAGTGGGACCATCCTTACAGCAATCAACAAAGATGAATTAGAAAAAATAAAAATTCCTATTATTGATAATGCAATTCAAAATAAAATTAAAAAGCTAATTCAAGACTGTATTTCTAGCAGAAATAAAGCCAAAGAACTTATTAGTTTGACACTTAAGAGTATTGAAATATTAGTAAGCGAATCGGAGTCAAACTCACTAAACTATATAGAGAATAAGCAAGGAGAGCTTAATGCCTGATTATAAGAAAGAATGGATGGAGAGATCTGCAATAGATTACTTTTCACCTTTCATATCCCTTTGGTTAGCATGCAATTCTTGGTATATGTCTCACTATTCAGATCTACATGATAATCATGCAGGAGATGCTAAAGCATCTGATCGTGACTTCATAAACAAACTAAAAGAAGATACATCAGGCCGCAACCATCTTTATGGAAAATTTATAACTTATTTAAGTAATTCAGGTAAAGATGGAATCTCGTTCAGGACAGATCTTGAACTATTACATTACGCTTTAGAACGTGCAGAGCTTAAACCTGAAAGAATAAATAAGTGCTCGATGTTAAATGCTGTTGTTAATTATTCAGATAAAGAAAATACGACAAAACTTATAGAAAACCCCCGAATCAATCAAGATGGGAGTGTGCACGCTAATGATATTGATACTGTTACAAAACTAGATCAAATATATGTCACGAGCAACCATCAAAACCTTTTTGCGGGTATTTTTGAAATAATCTATCAAGTTAGAAATATGCTCGTCCATGGAAAATTAAATCCTGATAAGGATGAACATGAAGTAGTCAAATATTGTTACCGTATTCTCTGGGCTGTGATGTCTTAGGAGTGATTAAGTTAATGACAATCCCTAAGTATGACGAAATTAGATTGCCTGCTTTGCAATACCTTGCGAAGCAGGATGTGGTTCGTTTGAAAGACTTCGAACGTCCATTAGCTAAACATTTCAGTCTATCAGAAGAAGAAATATCTCTGATGTATGAATCTGGCAATGGTTATGTTTTCTATGATCGCCTGTCGTGGGCTCTTAGTGAGGTAAACGCAGCTGGGTTAGTTGATAAACCGAAACGTGGTTATTACAAAATCAACGATGATGGACTAAAGGCTATTTCTGAGCCAGAAGCATTTGAAGAGTTTGTAAAAACGAAATTAAAAGAAGCGAGCAAGAAAAAGAACACTGCGATAAAAGGCGAACAAGTCACAGATAACGAAAATGAGTTAACTCCACAAGAGCAACTATATCAGTCTTATTCAGATATTCGCCGTAAGGTTTATGATGACATTCTCGATACCATAATTAGCAAGTCGCCTTATGAGTTTGAGCACTTAGTCGTCAAACTTTTAGAAAAAATGGGGTATGGCGGTCAAGTTAGAGATGCTGGTACTGTCACAAGTGCTTCTAATGATGGTGGTATAGATGGAATCATTAAAGAAGATGTTTTGGGCTTAGGCAGAATCCATATTCAAGCTAAACGCTATAAAAAAGACAATACTGTCGGTCGAGAAGCAATTCAAAATTTTGTCGGTGCGTTAGCTGTTGCTCAATCTAATAAAGGCATATTCATCACCACATCATCGTATACTAAAGGCGCTCATGAGTATGCAAGTAACTTAAACGGTGCTACTACACTAGTGCTCATCGATGGTTTAGAACTAGCCAAGTACATATATGATTACAATCTTGGAATGCAAGTTGAACAAGTAATTGAAATTAAAAAACTAGATAGCGATTACTGGGATAGCCTTAAAGACGATAATTAACTTACTATGGCTCGTCTAACAGCATACGCTGTCAGTCGAGTGTCTTGTAAAGACTGTAACGGCTCTCAAGCATCGCCTTACAGTCTTTGAAGACTTATTAACTTGCTTCGTTCTTATTCGATTACATATTGATTTGACTGATTAAAAGCCACGTCTCCGACAACAAGTAGTGAGATTACTACCTGTTAACTCAAATATTCAATGCCAGCGTTCGGTCTACAGTAGTGATTGAAGCTACTGCATCATTCGTCTTTGCATCGATTTACCATAGATGAGTGGAACGAAAGTCTATAGCATCACACTGCTTACTAGAGACTTCCTTCGTTATGTAATCTACCCAACCATGCAGATTATAAATAGGCTCGAAATGATTGTGTTGAATTGTTGCATTTCCTGTTTTTAACCACGCTCTTGTTACTAGCCAGAATAAATATAGAAATGGTATATCTGGTGGTAAGCAAAGCAAAAAATGACAGTGGATATGTGTATCAGTTCCATCGCCTTCTATTACAGAAATATTAGGTAACCTTGTATGTTTATGCTTTTTATAAACTCGCCTTTTTGTTTCGTAGCCGAAACATTGATTGATGTTATTAGCAAAAGTTAAGCATGGCCTTTCAGCTTTTGATTTACTGTATATCTTTCGCTTGAATGTGCCAGTAAACGCATGAGTCCAAGGGATATCATAACTCAGAAAATAACCTATTAACTTTTCTCTCAACGGATTCATACAGTATGTTTCAGTAGAAACGATTTCTAGGCGTTTAATAGCCTTTAACTCTTTAGTTATCATCTAACCTCCATTGTCCAAACAAGCGATATTTTTATTTATCAGAATTATTGAAAAAGAGCTGTCTTATAGGGTTTTATCCAGTTCCAAAAAATAACTATTTTTACTTAAGTGACAAGAGGCTATTTCTCCATATAGCTTTTTCATAAAACAAACATAAAAAGTCCGCTTATTCGATAAATAACAGTTAGTTATTAATTTGCTGGGGAGACTAACCCCAGAAGGAAAATTTACAATGGAACTGATTGATATTTATAAAAGACTCAAAACGCGAGACTTATGCCTAAATGCGTATGAATTCTCACAGCAGTACCTAGGCCGTGCACCTAATTATTTCAGCGTACTAAAAGCTAAAAAACGTCAAGCTAGTACCCAAGTATTGTTGAATCTGTACTTTGCTTTACGTGAACGTTCTGAAGCTATTAGGGATCCATCTATCCCTTGTTTAGAGTCCCGAAGTAAAGAGTTAATAACGCTATCGAACTCTGTTTTCGTAACCTTAGAAAGTAGATATAAGGTGAAAAAAGAATCAACCTAAATCGGTTGTCCTCATCGTCCAGCCGACTATAAAGTTTGCTTAAAAGTTGAACATTGGAGTAAATATATGCCATCACTTTTAAGCAAACTTAATATTACAGAACGTCCAATATTTGATCGTCACGATCCAATCCAACAAAGACAACGCAAGTTACTTGAACGCCTTGAAGAGCAAAGAGAAGTCGCTCGTTGCTATATTGAAAATGAGGTGTTTACTGCTTACCGTGAGAAATGGGTTGATGATCCTAAAACTGGAGAAAAGAAAAAAGCTCGTATTCCCCGAAAAGTTAAACCTTGGTTTAACAAAATTAAAGGGCAACTATATCTTGAAATCAGGTATGGCTCGGTACCCATAGAGCTTCAACGAAAGAAATACGCAATCGCAGTTGAGGATAAAAGCAAACTCCTAGAAGTCATCGATACTGTTATTCAGGCTGTTTCGTCTGGTGAATTAGATGAAGCTATCACAGACATAGTCAACAAACGGAAGAAGTAATCATGGCTAGGTTAGGTTCATGTCAGCTCTGTGGCCAATGGGCAACACTTCGACGTTGTGTTAGGTGTGGAGTAGTAAGCTGCGTTAGAGCTAGCTGCTTAGGGGCTCATATGTGCCCAGTATGCCGAGGTCAAAAGAAGGATCTTACATAGTGAGTATTCTTAGAGAAATCGAAATTCGATACCGATTTTCAAAAACGAATTGCACTATAACTGACAGCCTTTTAGATGCACCAGATAAGGTATATGACCTATTCAAATTTTTACAATACGAAGCAAAAGAGCAATTTATTGTAGTAAATTTTACCAACAAATATCGCGTTATGAATTATGAAATGGTTGCGAAAGGAATGGTTAATCACATAGCAATAAGACCAGCTGAAATATTACGTTCAGCAATTGCTCTTAATGCACCGGCAATAATACTCGTTCACAACCATCCATCGGGTGACCCTGAACCAAGTGATGCTGATATTAATATTACGCGAAAAGTTAAAGAAGTAGCTGAGTCACTAGCAATAGAAGTGCTAGATCACATTGTGATTGGCCTAGATAAATTTGTTAGTTTGAAGCAGATTGGAAAGGTTTAATCGAAAACGAAGTATGTGGTTGAAACATTATATTCTACGAATACGGGCAACCAAGGCTGACAAAACCAATGCGAGAATTTCCCGCTTGCTCGTCTGCGCCACTGGCTTGTTGCTCAGCCAATACCTTGCTTGGCGTATCAAGCGTCGTTGTCTGTGTTAGTGTTTGTTTAGATTGTGATTTTTTTACCTGATCATTTGGATCAAATTGTTCAACAGCCACATAGCCCCCAAGCTTCTGCTAATGAAAATTTAAAGGCGCGTATTATACTTAGTTAACGATAAATTTGATATCACCAATTACTTTTGCCTAACTAATCTCACGAAAGCGAGCTTATCACTAGAAAAAAGATCAAAACAAAACACCCACTGAACCGGCAGTACCTGCTGCGTCTTGGTTAATCGCGGCTTCTCGTTCTTGTTCATTTAAAATACCAACAAATGGTGTTTTGCGTCTAAGTCGTCTCATTTGTGGACTATCTTCAGTCATCGCATTAATAAACACCTCAGGCTGGTCAACTAACTCCAAAATGCTGTACCAATTAATAAATTGACCATAACCAATTTTTTTATCGTCTCGTTGTTGTTCTAAGCGGTTTTTTATTTGTTCAACTAGATCTGGATTGGCTAATAATTTAACGGCGATAGCGCGATGAATCGCGATAATCTGTCGGTCGATATTTTCGTCTTTAATACCTGCTTTTTTGATTGAATAAGGTTTATTGCGCCGATTAGGTCGAGTGCGATTAAACATTAGTGAAAGTCTCGTGATTTAGTTTTCAAATAGCTAAGTTCGTCTGTCAAATCAATCAGCCTACCCGCAATAACATGGGTGACTTCCTCTTCTCGCTCTAGTATGCCGATAACTTTTAGTATTTTTGCCGTCATATAAGGTTGCTTTTGTGCTCTTGATGTTGCTGCCCAGACCACGACATTAATATTGCCGCTATCATCTTCTAAGGTAATAAAAGTCACGCCACCCGCGGTACCTGGCGCTTGTTTACCCGTCACTACCCCTACCACAGTAACCAATGATTTATGCGGTTTATTCACTAGCTCTACCATGCGTGTAAACTGGCTGAGCTTGCCAGCCTCAGTGAGTAAGCGAATCGGGTGTTTACCTAAACTTAACCCCGTTGCGGCATAATCTTCAACTAAGCTCTCAAACTCGTTTGGGGCAAAGTTAAAGCTCGCTTGATCCGGTGTTGTATCATCGCTAAGCGCTTTACCTCTAAAGAGAGGAATATCATGTTCTTGATTCATCAACTGCCAACGGGTTTGATAACGATTACCGGCAATAACCTCAAAGGCGTTAGCGCTAGCGAGCTGCTCAATGGCATATCGACTCACCGGCAACTGTTTTACTTGCTCGACACTGATAAAACCACTCTTCGGTCGATGTTCAAGTAGTGTCGCTGCTGCCTGTTCAGAAACCCCTTTAACCAAACAAAAGCCCAAGCGAATTACTTTACGCCCTTGCTCATCAACAACTTGATGTAAATACGCTGAGTGATTAATGCAAACGGGTAATACGGTTATATGGTGGCGTTTAGCATCTTGGATTAATTGTGATGGCGAATAAAAGCCCATTGGTAAACTGTTGAGTAACGAGGTATAAAAAATTGCTGGATAATAATATTTTAACCATGCCGACACATACGCTAATACCGCAAACGAGGCAGAATGGCTTTCGGGAAAACCATATTCGCCAAAGCCCAAAATTTGATTAAAAATTTGCTCAGCAAATGCGACACTGTAGCCTCGCTCTTGCATACCATTAATTAATTTATTTTTAAATTGCAGTAACTTGCCGGTTTTCTTCCAACTCGCCATGGCACGGCGTAATTGGTCTGCTTCGCCACCGGTAAAACCTGCAGCCACCATAGCGAGTTTAATTACCTGCTCCTGAAAAATAGGAACACCTAAGGTACGAGACAAGACCTCTTTGACTTCGTCTGAGGGATAGTCAATGGCTTCTAATCCGTCTCGACGTTTTAAAAACGGATGAACCATATCACCTTGAATAGGCCCAGGTCGGACAATGGCAATTTGAATCACTAGATCGTAATAATTTTTGGGTTTAAGCCGAGGCAACATGCTCATTTGCGCGCGCGACTCAATTTGAAATAAGCCAACTGTATCGGCTTTTTGGATCATACCGTAAACATGCTGATCTTCCGGCAAGGCTGTAATGCCAGCAATAGTCAAAGTTTGCTGGTAGTGCTGCTCAACCAAAGTAAAACACTTGCGAATGGCACTTAACATTCCCAGAGCTAAAACATCTACTTTTAGTAAACCCAATGACTCTAAGTCGTCTTTGTCCCACTGAATGACTGTGCGCTCAGCCATACTGGCGTTCTCTACTGGCACTAGTTCATATAATGGGCCAGAAGAAATAACGAAGCCGCCAACATGTTGCGACAGATGGCGAGGAAAGCCCCTAATATCATTAACTAAGGTTATAAATTGCTGACCTTTGCTCGACTGTGGCTCTAACCCCAGCTCAACAATTTGCGTTTGCCAATCTAGGCCCTTGTCTCGGCGATTGATGTTTTTGATGAAAAACTCAAGTTGAGTTAGGTTTAACCCCAAGGCTTTGCCGACTTCGCGAATTGCACTTTTGAGTCGATAACTAATCACCGTAGCCGCTATTGCCGTGCGCTCTCGGCCATATTTTTGATAAATATATTGAATGACTTGTTCACGGCGTTCGTGCTCAAAATCAACATCGATATCGGGTGGTTCATCGCGCTCTTTACTGATAAAGCGCTCAAACAATACTTGAATCTTTCTCGGATCAACTGCGGTAATTTCAAGGCAATAACAAACAATAGAGTTGGCAGCAGAGCCTCGCCCTTGGTACAAAATCCCCTGCTCTTTGGCAAACATGACAACATCGTGAATAGTCAGGAAAAAATAGGGATAATCGAGCTCTTCAATTAAATCGAGTTCTTTGTCAATCGTGCACTGAATATCTGGCTCTACACCATCAGCAAAGCGCTGTTTAGCTCCCAGAGCCACTAGTTCTCGCAAGTAAGCAATTGCCGTTTTGCCCTTGGGCACTAACTCTGCAGGGTATTCGTATTTCAATTCATTTAAATTGAACTGGCACAGCTCAGCAATACGCAATGACTCTTTAAGCCAGCCGGGTTTAAAGAGCTTGGCTAATTTATTTAAAGGTCGTAAACAGCGCTCAGCATTAGGTAAGCGCTGTTCACCAAGCTCACTTACCGGGATACCCAGTTTAATCGCCGTTAAAGTATGCTGCAAAACTAAGCGGCTTGAGTTGTGAAGCAAAACCCCACCGCAAGCCGTCACGGGTATACGGAATTGTTTCGCCAACACTAAACAATGCTGTAAATAATCGCCATCGTTATTCAATAAACGTCTTTGGACGCCAAGCCAAAGACGAGGCTGATGATGTTTAAGTAACCAGTGCCCCCAATAACCGTCACTATCTTTACCCGTTGGCAGCCAAATAATGAAACAGTGCTTTAACGACATTAAATCCCACTCTTGCAGATCATAGTCGCCTTTTTCACTGCGCCGACGAGCATTAGTGATGACTCGACACAGCTCAGCATAGGCTTGTCGAGTAGGACATAGTAATACCAACTGAAGCTGATTATTGAGCCAGAACATACTGCCAGTAATCAGTTTAATCGATAGCTGATGCTCCTTAATTGCCGTATGCGCGCGCACCACTCCAGCCACTGAGCATTCATCGGTGATAGCTATTGCTCGATAACCCAAAAAGCTGGCTTGAATCACTAGCTCTTCTGGGTGTGATGCTCCCTGTAAAAAAGAAAAGTTACTCTGGCAAAAAAGTTCGCTATACATGAGTAATCAAGACTTAACTAAAAAGCCCATGAACAAACCACTGCTGGTTGTGATCGCGAAATAGCCACAGCCAACGACCATCGTCACTACGGGCGATAAAATAGTCGCGCACCACCTGATAATCATCCCACCAACCGGCGACAATGCGCTCTGGTGGCGACATGACTTTGACTGATTCTTGCAATGGCAAAGGCTTGGGTAACAACAACGTCGGCCTTAATTTTTTTGACGATATATCAATATGTTGAGTATTAGAGAAACTTGAAAACGGCTGACATAAAGCATTGGCAACTTCTGGCCTAGGATCTTGTTTAAGGGATAAACCTTTAACGCGATCTTGCCCTAATTTGGCGATTAACGTTGCCGTTAATTCCTGCTCTGACACTTGACCTTGAGCGCCTAAAAAAAAATCTCGGCATTGGTTGTTTTTATCAACTAAGCGCTTCGCTTTTAAGGTTAAACCAATAATTGGCGCGGCAAGTGTTTGCGATGCTAAATTAAGCTCAATTAACGCCAACCATTTATCTGCCCTGTATTCGCCTTGTAGGGCACTAATGGTTAACACTACATCATCGCAATCGCGCTGATGTAAATGTAAAACGAGCTCAGTTGCTAACTTGTCTTTTAATCGCAAGTATTTTTCTAATAGCTGTAGCTGCTTCAACAAAGGTTTAGCTAAATACTGCTGGTTGGCAATTTCAAAATAAAGTTCAAGATAGTCCTCAAAACGCTCAGGTGGGATATAAAAATTAATCGGGTGTTGAAGCTGCCCAGTTATCCGACCGATATAATTGACTACCTCAACATCAAAGCGCTTTGACAGCTCTGTTAACGGCAAGCCAAGCAAATCGGCAAAGTGAGTGACCCCCACTTTTTGTAGCCGACTAACCACCTTGGTATTTAAATCACCATGCTGTAACACTTGCTGCTTAATTTGCTCGAATAGCCAAGCTTTATCATCGCTGATTTGATTAAGTTTCTGTCTAGCCAAAAGTCTCGCGCCATAAGGAGAATAAGCGCAAGCGTAATCATAATCGACACCGAGTATATCTAAATGATGTGACAATGCTTGCCAGTATTCCGTTAAGTCTTGATACAAGGCCAGCATATTACTGATTAGAAGTAATAAACCATTGGGAGAATACAACGAGATATCGGCAGTTTTACTGTATAACCAATGAGCGATTCGCTTTAATAAGCGCGCTTCAATTTGCTCGTCGTATTCTTTAACGCTAACACTATGACAAAGAGAAGCTGCGGTGCCTAATCCCATACCATGAGTAATTCCCTGTGCTCGCGCAGCTTGATTAAGCTGAACAACTTCATTACTTTTTTTATCCAGAATAATCAATGGCTGAGCTTGGTTATCAGCTCGCTGATAGATACTGCAAAGTTGCAAGGTGGGAAAATGTAAATATAACCACAGGCTCATGGCAACTAACCCGCCTTAATCTGTGGAAATTCAATAACATTATCAGGCGCTCTAGCGATGGTTAGTGTCGGCCAATCACTTGACATATTGATGGTAAAAGATGATGACGGCCAACCGCGTTTGCGTTTATTGATACGAGCCGATAAACCTTGTTCATGGGCAGATAACGACAAACTTAAATCAAGCGGTAGCGCGATAGATTCAGCCTTACTTTCTCGTAAAATAAACAGCAAACTATTACCAGCTTCGCAGGCCAGTTGTAAGCGTTTAATTTGATGAACGGCAAGTGGTTGCTGAGACCACATAACTAAACTATAGCAAGCACCACTGCGCAAACATTGCTCTGCAGCCCATAAAGCATCTGAGTCGGTTTCAGGGCTAACCAACAAAAACTTATCAAGCTCTAAACCACTAGTAGTTAACGCTTCTGAGCAGAGCATGGCTAAAGGGTTAATCAAGACTACTAAGCGCTGTTCTGTCATCGCCTGCTGAAATACGGGTAGCAACAATCTTAGCTCACCAATACCACAAACACTCTGTATTTCGTTAACCCCTTGTGGAAAGCCACCGTCAAGGCGTTTATCCAACTCGATAAAACCACTGCTGAAAACACCTTGCGCTGGCTTACCCACAGAGGCAGTCGCATGCCAAACTAAATTTTGCTGTTGAAGCCGTTCTAATAAATCATTCATCACCAACACCTGTATATAAATACAGTATAATTTATTGATAATGATTTACTAGTAAAATTTGGGGCTATTTAAGGCTTTTTAATAAATTCAAAAACTTAGAACTGGTTAACGTTTATCGTCACAAGTTGGCAGGAAACACTATTAGTAGTTACTTGATCGATAATAAACAACAATGGAGAACGGTTGACGCTATTATCTGACTAGATAAAAATAGCAGGACTTCGATTATCAACTAAGAGCCAAAATACTTTTATACTTTGAGCAAAATTGAGCCATCGGATTGTTATGGCTCAGAAAGGAAAAAAGCCAGCTCACTGAATGAGCTGGCTTCTTGTTTATCATTAAATTTATTTGGTGCGGAAGGGGGGACTTGAACCCCCACGGCCTAAGGCCACCACCCCCTCAAGATGGCGTGTCTACCAATTCCACCACTTCCGCGTATTTGGTCAATAACTTAGTTTGGAACGTCGTTATTATCTTCTGCTTTGTCTGAAGATGCAGGTACATCTTCATTTGCTGTTCCAGGCTCTGCACTTGCAGCTGGTACTGATTCAGTTTGTGCTGCTGGCGATGATAAATCATTCCACTCGTCAGTTGCTTTCACTTTATTGGCGGTTAAGTTACCTAAAATTAAGCTGATGACGAAGAATGCAATCGCTAACATAGTAGTTACTTTGGTCATAAAATTACCAGAACCACTAGAACCGAAAATTGTTGCTGAAGAACCAGCGCCGAAAGATGCACCCATATCAGCACCTTTACCTTGCTGAATCAATACAAAGCCAATTAAGGCAATAGCAACAAGTAAATAAATTACAATTAAAACTTGATACAACATAGTGTTATATTCCTTTCGCAGTTGAACAAATCACTGGGAATTCGTCAACTTTCAAACTTGCACCGCCGATAAGACCACCGTCAATATCCGCTTGCGCTAATAAATTTTCACAATTTGCGCCATTCATGCTGCCACCGTATAAAAGCGGTAACTGCTGAGCAACTGATTCATTATGCTGAGCAAAATAATCACGAATAAACGCATGGGTTTCTTGTGCCATTTCAGGTGATGCTGTTTTACCAGTACCTATTGCCCAAACTGGCTCGTATGCGACCACAACATCTTTAAAAGCATCAATACCAATAGCATCAATAACGGGTTGTAACTGACTCACTAATACTTGTTCAGTTTGCCCAGATGTTCTTTCTTGCTCGCTCTCACCTATACACAAAATAGGCGTTAATCCCGCGCTTAAGGCAACTTTAACCTTATCAGCAACTAGGTCACTGGTTTCACCGTAATAACTGCGGCGCTCAGAGTGTCCTAAAATAACATATTGCACTGACAAATTAGTTAACATTTGACTGGCGACTTCGCCAGTGTAAGCACCTTTTTCATGCTCACTCATGTTTTGCGCACCAGTGTAAACTTGATCGTGCGCGATTTTTTCTGTCAATGCAGCTAGAAATGGAAAACTCGGGCAAACAACAACTTTAACATTTTCAGCAACTTCAATATTATTTAACGCTGTTGACATTTGGTCAACCAAAGTTAAATCACCATTCATTTTCCAGTTTGCTGCAATAATTGTTGTTCTAGTCATCAACCATTCCTATTTGAAAGCCGCGAGATATTAACTAACCTACAAACAAGTTACAAGTATTTATCAAAAAACTTGATTTGTTCGGTCAAGAAATCACCTAATTACACGCTTTTTTTACCGCATCGGCAATTTCGTTGGCATAATCTGTGACTTCAACTAGATCTGGGCCTTCTACCATCACGCGAATTAAAGGCTCTGTTCCTGATTTTCTCAGCAATACTCGACCGCGTCCCGTGAGTTTTTCATTAACTTTGTGAACGGCGCCAACTACGCTGTCATGTGTAATAGGGTCGCTATCACCAGCAAAGCGAACATTAACTAACACTTGCGGAAGTTTTTTCATGCCTTGACGTAAATCATACAAGTCGTTGCCTGAACGACAAACCGCCGTTAACACGTTTAGCGCGGCAATAATACCATCACCGGTCGAGGTGTGATTTAAGTTAATAATATGTCCTGAATTTTCAGCACCTAAATGCCAACCATTTTGGCCAAGCATTTCCATCACGTAACGGTCACCAACTTTACTGCGAGCAAATGGCACACCCATATCAGCAAGCGCAAGTTCAAGCCCCATATTACTCATTAGCGTACCAACGACACCACCACGCATAGTACCAGCACTTAGGTCGCTATTGGCGATGATAAAGACAATTTCATCACCGTCGAGCACGTAACCGGTGTGATCAACCATCATCAAACGGTCGCCATCACCGTCAAGCGCAATACCTAAATCAGCTTTGTGTTCAACAACTGCGCTGGCAATGGTATCCATCGAGGTTGCACCGCAGCCATCGTTAATGTTAGTGCCATTAGGGCTAGCTGCAATTTCAATCACTTCTGCGCCTAACTCGCGAAATACATTGGGTGCAATGTGATAAGTCGCGCCATTAGCGCAATCAACAACAATGCGCAAACCACTTAATGAATACTGGCTCGGGAAGTTACTCTTACAAAACTCGATGTAGCGTCCTGCTGCATCTTCAATGCGCGTGGCTTTACCCAAGTACTTTGACTCAACACATCCCATTGGCTTATCAAGTTCAGCTTCAATGGCGAGTTCTACCTCATCTGGCAGCTTTTCACCAGTTTGAGAAAAAAACTTAATACCATTGTCGTAGTATGGGTTATGGGAAGCACTGATGACGATGCCCGCTTCAGCGCGAAAAGTTTTGGTCAAATAAGCAATACCCGGCGTAGGCATAGGTCCAAGCAAACCGATATCGACACCTGCTGCTGAAAAGCCCGCTTCTAAGGCAGACTCAAGCATGTAACCTGAAATGCGAGTATCTTTACCAATCAGTACCTTACGGGTTCCTTGCGCGGCTAACACAGTACCAGCAGCGTAACCTAATCGCATAACAAACTCAGGACAAATTGGCGTTTTGCCAACTAAACCGCGGACACCATCAGTACCAAAATATTTTCTTGAAGACATTTCCTATCCTATCTATTTCCTAGCGCTAGATTTATCTAACACCTTAATCTTGTTTAATGTAGTCGTATATAAAACAGTCACAACATAACTATTGAGCAGCAGCTAATACCGCTAGCGCGTCAACGGTTTCTTTAACATCGTGAACGCGAATAATACTGGCACCGTTTTGTGCCGCAATAATCGCCGTCGCTAAGCTACCAGCCAATCTTTCATCAATATTGCGATTGAGCAAGTTGCCGATCATCGATTTGCGCGATGTGCCAGATAAAATCGGTAGTTCCAAATCAGCGAACTCAGTCATACGCGCTAGCATTTGATAATTTTGCTCGAGAGTTTTACCAAAACCAAAGCCAGGGTCAAGTATTATTCTGTCTCGTTCGATACCCGCACTGATGCAGGCCTCAATACGCGACTGGAAAAACGCTTTAACATCCACCACCACATCACCATATTCTGGGTTGAGTTGCATAGTGCGCGGTGAACCTTGCATATGCATTAAACAAACCGGTAAATGACTCGCTGCAACTGCTTCTAGGCATCCTTGATTTTGCAAGGCACAAACGTCATTAATCAAATCAGCACCAGCGGCTATTGCCGCGGTCATCACCGCAGCTTTTGAGGTATCAACAGATATCCAACAATCAGAATGCTGACGAATTGCTTGAATTAATGGAATAACGCGTTCGAGTTCAACTTCTTCAGATACCGCTTCAGCACCCGGCCTAGTCGACTCACCACCAATATCTAAAATAGTGGCTCCGTCAGCCAACATTTGCTGAGCTTGTGCTAAAGCCGCATCAATATGGGTATAGTGACCGCCATCAGAGAAAGAGTCTGGAGTGACATTCAAAATGCCCATCACTTGCGGCACCGATAAATCTAAGGTTTTATTATTAACTGTTATTGTTGTCATTTATTTTTTTGTCAGTGGTAATAGTTATGCGCAATGATATTACCGTTATCACAATCGCAAATTTGTTGAAATAAAAGATACCGGCACACATACAATAAAGCCCCTTACGGGGCTCTATTTTTTACTCATATGCTAGCTTATTTAGCAGGAACGTCATCTGGGCTGTTTAAGTCCGGCTCACCTGCGTCTTTTGACTCGCTCTTTTGCTCGTCTTTAGTCGCACTGCCCGACGGCGGTTGGTCATTTGAATCACCGCTGCCAAAACCACTGCCAAATTCAGCTGGTGGACGAATTTTTTCTTTGCGCTCCATCAGGTCGTCAATTTGACCAGCATCAATGGTTTCATACTCCATCAAGGCATCTTTCATCGCATGCAAGATATCCATGTTATCTTTTAGGATTTGCTCTGCGCGCTGGTAGTTGCGGTTAACAACGTCTTTGATTTCTTCGTCAATTAACTGAGCAGTTTCATCCGACATATGTAATGACTTTGAAGATGTGCGGCCTAAGAATACTTCACCTTCTTCTTCAGCGTACAACATAGGACCCATTTTTTCAGATAAGCCCCACTGCGTAACCATTTTACGAGCGATGTTAGTTGCGCGCTCGATATCATTTGACGCACCGGTTGAAACTTTGTCAGCGCCGTAGATAATTTCTTCGGCAATACGACCACCGTATAGCGATGAAATATTGCTTTCTAAATGCTGTTTGCTATGGCTGAATCTGTCTTGCTCAGGCAAGTACATAGTAACACCTAGCGCACGGCCGCGAGGAATAATACTGACCTTATAAACTGGATCGTGATCTGGTACTAAACGGCCAACAATAGCGTGACCAGCTTCGTGATAAGCGGTCATCTCTTTTTCTTCCTCGCCCATCACCATTGATTTACGCTCAGCGCCCATCAAAATTTTGTCTTTCGCTTTTTCAAATTCGGCCATCGACACCAAACGGCGGGCACCACGGGCAGCAAATAATGCTGCTTCATTAACCAAATTTGCTAAATCGGCACCAGAGAAACCTGGCGTACCGCGCGCAATTACTGAAGCCACTACATCGTCACCTAGTGGTACTTTGCGCATGTGAACTTTAAGAATTTGCTCACGGCCGCGAATATCAGGTAAACCAACGGTTACTTGACGGTCAAAACGACCAGGACGTAACAAGGCCGGATCTAACACGTCTGGGCGGTTAGTCGCCGCAATAACAATCACGCCTTCGTTGCCTTCAAAACCGTCCATTTCAACGAGCATTTGGTTCAAGGTTTGCTCGCGCTCATCGTGACCACCACCTAAACCAGCGCCACGTTGGCGACCTACGGCATCGATCTCATCGATAAAGATAATACATGGGGCAGACTTTTTCGCTTGGTCGAACATATCGCGAACACGTGACGCACCAACACCAACAAACATTTCAACAAAGTCCGAACCAGAAATACTGAAAAATGGTACTTTAGCTTCACCAGCAATCGCTTTTGCCAGTAACGTTTTACCAGTACCAGGCTGACCGACCATTAAGACACCACTTGGGATGCGGCCACCTAACTTTTGGAAGCGGCTTGGGTCGCGAAGGTAATCAACGAGTTCTGCAACTTCTTCTTTCGCTTCATCACAACCGGCAACATCGGCAAAAGTCGTTTTAATTTGATCTTCACTCAACAGGCGCGCTTTACTTTTACCAAAAGACATCGCGCCTTTGCCGCCACCGCCTTGCATTTGACGCATGAAGAAAATCCAGACGCCGATTAGCAAAATCATTGGGAACCAAGAAACGAAAACCGTGGTTAAAAAGCTCGTTTCTTCTGGTAACTCACCCGTTGCCTTTACACCATTTTTAACTAAGTCGTTGATTAAGTCGCGATCATAACCACCTGGAATAACGGTGACAAAAGATTCACCGTTGCGCTTAACACCTTTGATAACACCGTTGCGATCAACACTTGCCTCTCTAATTTGCGTTTGACGCAAATCAGTGACAAATTGGGTGTAGCTCACTTCCTGATCACTGCCGCCAGATGTATTAAAGCCCTGAAAAACAGACATTAATATCACTGCAATGACCAACCATAAAATCAGATTTTTTGCCATATCGCTCAACTTAACAACCTCTTGCCGCCGGAAAATGGCGACTTAACATAAATGGTGTATTCAAAATAAATCTATTGTCATTATAACTATTTGGCTTGCGCTTGGTAGTTATTTCACACTTAAAAGGTAACAAAGCATTAACTTTACTATCCAATAAAATTCTTGTTGTTTATTTAAAACCCGTTGCCACTAAATAAACTTCCCGTGACCTTGCTCTTGAAGAGTCGGGTTTGCGCACTTTAACCACTTTAAATGCCGCTTTAACATCGCGCATAAATTGGTCAAAACCGTCACCTTGGAAAACTTTAACGACAAAGGCGCCGTTCTTTTTCAAGACTTGATGACACATATCGAGCGCTAATTCGACTAAGTACATGCTACGGGCAGAGTCTGCAGTTTCATTACCGGTCATATTCGCCGCCATATCAGACATCACAACATCGATGTTTTGACCGTCAATTTTTTCAAGTAATGCGTCTAACACCGCTTCTTCGCGAAAATCGCCTTGCAAAAAATCAACGCCAGCCAATGGGTCCATTGGCAAAATATCACAAGCAACCACTTGGCCGCTGTCGCCAACAACTTTGGCGGCGTATTCAGACCAACCGCCTGGTGCTGCACCTAAATCTACGACTTTCATGCCGGCTTTGATCAATTTGTCTTTGTTATTGATCTCTTCAATTTTGAACACGGCTCGCGAACGCAAACCGAGCTTTTGCGCTTTTTTTACGTATTCGTCTTCAAAGTGCTCGTTTAACCAGCGCGTACTGCTGGCACTGTGTTTTTTCTTACTCAAGCGCTTAACCTTTACTTTAATGAGTAATCGATAGTACGACTATCTAATAGTATTAATTGCTAGATAAGGGTAAAATATCATTAATTCAAGTTAACAAAACACGAAATTTATTTATGAGCTTAAATAAGAAACAAATTCAGCACTTAAAAGGCTTGGCACATTCGCTAAAACCAGTCGTGCTATTGGGTAGTAACGGTTTAACTGAGGCGGTTGTCGCGGAGATTGATTACGCGCTAAACCACCACGAGTTAATTAAAGTAAAAATTCCAACGGAAGATCGCGAAGTAAAAGGCTTAATTGTCGACGCTATTTGTCGTGAAACTGGCGCAACCAAAGTACAAGTTATCGGTAAAACCTTGATTATCTACCGTCAGTCTGAAGAAAAGAAAATTCACATTCCAAAGTTATAGCGCTTGATACGGTTACAACGCCTAGCAAAGTGTTAAACAGATTAAAATGCAAAACGGCAGCTTCGACTGCCGTTTTTTTATGCGGAATATATAGTGTTTGCCACCGTCACAAATAACAAAGCGCAATATTCCCCATTGGTAAGCTCAATTAAGGTAAGCGCTGGCCCCGCGCACTAACATAAATCGCGTACCAATGTTCTCTGGTTAACTCGACTGTCGTCGCCTGACAACAAGCTGCAATACGCGTGGGATTAACCGTGCCAATTATCGGTTGGATTTTAGCTGGATGACGCATAAGCCAAGCTAATACAATCGCCTCTGGGCTGGTGCCGTATTCAGAGGCTAACTTAGCAACTAGCTCTGCGGTTTGTTTAACATGTTCTGCCTGCCCGTCAGTACTTGCACCCGTAAATATTCCTTGAGAAAGACTGCCCCATGCCTGTAACTGTACCTTGTGTAATCGACAGTACTCAACAATACCAGTACTGTAGTTATCAACTGGTAAGCCAGCACAGCCTGCGGTAATCCCTTCTTCTAGCCAAGTTAAATGACTTAAACTGAGCTCAAGCTGATTAGCGATTAACGGCGCGTCCAATTCAGCTTGCAGCAACGTCATTTGGCTCGCGGTCATGTTAGAAACACCAAAGTGTTTCACCTTGCCTCCTTGTGTTAGTTGGTTGAATACCTGCGCCACCTGTTCAGGCTCCATCAGAGGGTCTGGGCGATGCAATAAAAGCGCATCGAGCTGTTCTACTCCCAATCGCGTTAGGATATTTTCAACCGATTGCTTGATCCAAGTAGGCGAAAAATCATAGCGTTTAGGACCATGTTGGTCGTCGACGCGAATACCGCATTTCGACTGAATTGATATTTGCTCGCGCAGCTCTGGTCGCTGTTTTAAAACCTCAGCAAAAACTCGTTCAGATTTTCCCATCCGGTAAATATCGGCGTGATCAAAAATCTTAATCCCACCGTCAACAGCACTGTCGATTGCTTGATGGGCTTGTGCAATTTCAGCGGAGCCATAATCTTTGGTTTGCCAATCGCCACCAAGCCCCATGCAGCCAAAAATAAGTGGGCTAGTCTGTTCAAAATAATTTTCAATCGGATAAGTCATTGCTTGTGCTCAAATTAGTTATATCAAAAAATTATCTCGCAATTTTTTTGCAATTTTAATACAACAATAACAAAATGATTGTTCGTTATATAAAACAAACAATCATATGCTCAAACAACAAGAGCACAAAAAGCTCGAACGATTAATGCTGTTTAGTGAAGTCGCAAAACAGCTAAGCTTTACCAAAGCGGCAGATTTTCTCAATATTTCGCGCGGCCATTTGTCTCATCAAATAAAAGTGCTCGAGCAAGAACTCGGTACAGTGTTGTTAGTGCGGTCTACCAGAAGTGTCAAACTCACTCAGGCGGGACAAAATGTCTTAGCAAGTATGGCCGAAATTAAACAAGTGCTACTGACACTAAACAGAAAAACCCGCGAAGACATCACTCAAATTAGCGGCCAGATTAAAATTACTGCGCCTCAACAATTTGCCCAATGCTATTTGTTCGACATTTGTCAGCAATTTAAAAACCGTTATCCTAATATTGAATTTGCCATCGACATTAGTTACACCAACTTTGATTTGCATCGAAGTGATTTTGACCTTGCTTTTCGGGCGACAAATCAACCACCGCAGAATATGGTTGCGAAAAAACTATTTGATTATCAACATATTTGCTGCGCTGCGCCAAGTTATATCAATCAGTATGGCGCTCCAACTTCCGTTGCAGAGTTAAGTGAACATCAATGCTTGTCGTGGAACAGTCGTACCCTGTGGTGGTTAGATGATCGAGAAGTTGACGTAAACGGTTGGTTGGCAACCAACGATAATCGTCAATTGGTTGCACATGCACTTCAAGGACAAGGCATTATCAAGCAGCCAGACTACACTATTGCCAATGAGATCGACGCTGGCACATTGATCAAAGTATTACCCGAGTGTAAAACTGAGCAGCGCAGTATTTATCTACTTCACCCTCAGTTACTCAGTCAATCAAAGCGTCTACACGTATTTAGCCAATTTGTGCAGACCTATTTCGACAATTAGCGCTTTGCTTTTTTGCTTTTAGCAGGCTTACCCGAGGCTTTTTTCTTACCCTTTTTGGTCGCTGCTTGTTTTAAGCTTTGCTTTTTAGCTATCGCTCGATTCTTATCTTGGGTAGCGCGATAGCGGTTTTTACTTTGTGCTTCTTTGCTATGAGCTTTGGCTTCGTCAACTGCCTGCTCTTGGCTAAATTCATAACCCGGCATGACAATGCGCTCAAACCTGCGACCAATCAAACGTTCAATGTTACCGAGGAATTTTTCATCTTTCGGGCTTACCAGCGAAATAGCAACACCAGATTTACCAGCACGACCGGTGCGGCCTACTCGGTGGACATAATCCTCAGCTAAAAACGGCAAGTGATAATTAACTACATAAGGTAAATCGGCAATATCTAAACCACGTGCTGCAACATCCGTTGCCACCAAAACTCGAATACTGCCCTCAGCAAATTGCTGTAGTGCTTTATTGCGACCACCTTGGGAAACATCTCCGTGACAAAGCGCCGTTTTAATACCGTCGAGCTTGAGCTCTTTTGCCAGTTGATTGGCACTTTCCCGTGTTCCCGCAAACACTAACACTTGCTGCCAGTTGTTAACGCCAATAATTTCAGATAACAACTCGCGCTTGCGCGCTTCCAACACCCAATACACTTGCTGTTTAACTTTACCTGCGGTGGTGTTTTGCTTCGCCACTTCAATGGTTTTTGGCGTATTGAGCAATTGCTTAGCTAATGTTTTAACCTTGTTGGAAAAGGTCGCTGAAAACATGAGCATTTGCTTACTGTGTTTAATATGACTAGCCAAACGTTCAATATCGGTTAAAAAACCCATATCAAGCATGCGATCAGCTTCGTCCAAGACCCAATATTTTACTTGGCTGAGTTGAACATTGCGCAGCTCCAAGTGTTCGAGTAAACGGCCCGGCGTTGCTACCAAGATATCGACACCGGCTTTTAGCTGCTGGCTTTGACTTGCCATACCAACACCACCGTAAACTACGGCAACTTTTAACGATGAGAACTGGCAATATTCAACGATATTATCGGCAACTTGCTGAGCTAACTCGCGGGTTGGCGCAAGTACAAGTGCTTTCGGAGCATTAGCCGTTTGTGGCTCCTGACGGATAATTTGATCAATAATCGGCAAGGCAAAAGCAGCAGTTTTACCTGTGCCTGTTTGCGCACTTGCTAGAATATCGTGGCCTTTGCGAATAAGCGGAATCGCCTTTTGCTGAATCGGTGTTAAATTTTTATAGCCACATTGCTTAACTGCCGTCAGCAAATCCGCATGTAAACCAATCGTATCAACACTCATCTTTATTCAACCTATTTATTCGTTAAGCCAGTTATCTCACGCATCCCACCTCAAATTAACAACCATTATCGATGGGGCGCGTGATTATACGCCGATTTGCTAAAAATGCGAACAATAGATACTGCGCTTAGTTAACGCCAAATATTTTTGGTCAAGTTAAAGCTTTGCTCTTCTTGTTCGCTGGCTTGGTATTGTGGCAAGCGCCCTTGCTTTAATTGCTCGTGATAGTTTTTACTGATTGCAATAAGCACTTTAGAAAGTAAAAACAGTGCGGTGACATTGAACAAAGTCATAAGCCCGGTCGACATGTCCGCCAATGCGATAACTTGGCCTAATGACGCCTGCGAGCCAAAAATTAACATGGCCAAAAAGCCTACTTTCAACAGTAAATGGCCCCACTTGTGATCTAAGCCTAAGTATTTCAAGTTGTTATCGGCATACGCATAGTTCGCAACAATCGACGTGAAAGCAAATAACATAATGGCAAAGGTAACAAAGTCACTGCCCCACGCCCCCACTTGCTGAACTAGCGCTTGTTGGGTTAATTGAATACCCTGTGCGCTAGTATCGTCAGCCAACAAAATTAAAAACGCCGTACAAGAACAAATCACGATAGTGTCGAAAAACACGGCAAACATTTGTACATAGCCTTGAGAAGCCGGATGATTGGGAAACGGCACCGCTGCCGCCGCCGCATTAGGCGCACTGCCCATACCTGCTTCATTGGAATACAAACCGCGTTTCACACCGTGAACAATGGCGGCACCGACTAAGCCACCACCAGCTTCCTGTAAACCAATGGCAGAGCGCACTATCTGCATAAAAATATCGGGTAAGGCACTGGCATTGAGTAGCAAGACATAACTGACCACTAAAATATAGGCAACGCCCATAAACGGCACAGCTAATTCAGCAAAGCGAGCAATATTGCGCAAGCCACCAAAAATAACTAACCCCGCAAGTATGGTAATCACAATACCGGTTGTGAGCGGTTCAATGCCATATGAACCATTAAACGCGTCAGTAATTGAATTTGCTTGCACTGAACTAAACACAAAACCATAGCCAAAAAACAAACACAGCGAAAAACCAACTGCTAGAAATTTACTGTTAAGCCCTTTGCGCATGTAATAAGCAGGGCCACCGCGAAAGTTGCCAAACTCGTCTTTTTCTTTGTAGAGCTGACCGAGTGTGCTTTCGGCATAAGCGGTCGCCATTCCGAGTAAGGCAATTAACCACATCCAAAACACCGCACCTGCACCGCCAAGAGTGATCGCAACTGCAACGCCCATTAAATTACCTGTGCCCACTCGTGCCGCTACGGTTGTACACAAGGCTTGAAATGAAGAGATGCCCTCACTAGAGCTCGCTCGACTCCCCTTGAGCAGACCAAACATGTGACCAAAATGTCGAAACTGAAGTCCTTTAAGCCTCAAGGTAAACCAAATCCCGCAAGCAGACAGTAAGTAAACTAAAACACTGCCCCACAAATAACCATTGATGGTACCAACCCAAGTTTCGATTAGGGAACCCATGAAACACGCCGCCTTGAATAATCGCTAAATACAATAAAACCGCAATGCTAACAAAATTGCCGAGTAATGAATAATTTAACTCAATATATCTAATTACAAATCAGCGTTACGCCAAGAAAGTTACGCGCAAATACACACTAGTACGAGAAATTGATGACAAGTTGATAGAAATAAAAAAGCCGAGTCATAACAACTCGGCTTGGCTTTTGAGAGTTAGTTTTTTAGGCTTAAATGCCTGCTAGTGATTTAACTCAAGTGCTGACTAATTTTCTCAACACTTTCTTTAGCATCACCAAACAACATTTGGCTGTTGTCCTTAAAGAATAATGGGTTTTGGACACCCGCATAACCTGTGCTCATTGAACGTTTAAAGACAATCACGTTTTTAGCGTTCCACACTTCAAGTACTGGCATACCGGCGATTGGGCTACCTGGGTCTTCAGATGCTGCCGGGTTCACAGTATCGTTAGCACCAATGACAAGTACTACGTCAGTTTCGCCAAAGTCTTCGTTGATTTCTTCCATACCCAATACGATATCGTAAGGCACTTTCGCTTCGGCAAGTAATACGTTCATGTGACCAGGTAAGCGACCCGCTACAGGGTGAATACCAAAGCGCACTTCAACGCCCTTTGCTTTAAGCTTTTGGGTTAGCTCGTACACTGGGTACTGTGCTTGTGCCACCGCCATACCGTAACCTGGGGTGATAATCACTGACTTAGCATTGGCTAACATATCAGCAACGCCATCAGCTTGAATTTCAACGTGCTCACCGTAGTCAACATCAGTATCAACTGTTACGTCGGTACCGAAACCACCCGCGATTACACTGATAAACGAACGGTTCATCGCCTTACACATGATGTATGACAAAATAGCACCTGAAGAACCAACTAGGGCACCAGTGACAATTAACAAGTCATTGCTCAGCATAAAGCCCGCTGCTGCTGCTGCCCAACCTGAGTAAGAGTTAAGCATTGAAACCACTACGGGCATATCAGCACCACCGATTGAAGCCACTAAGTGCCAACCGAACACTAAAGCAATTGCCGTCATTAAGAACAGTTCAAAATTACCACCGCCATTGCTAACAAAGTTGATCATCAATAAGAAACTGACCACTCCCGCCGCTAAGTTCATTTTGTGGCGGTTCGGTAACATTAACGCTGCTGAGTTAATCAAACCGCGCAACTTACCAAAGGCGACAATTGAACCGGTAAACGTTACGGCGCCAATAAATACGCCTAAAAACACTTCCGTTAAATGGATGTTTTGAGCGATTCGCTGTTCATCGGTTAACACAGGTAAAACGTGAGCGTGGGCTTCAAAATAACTGTTAAAGCCAACTAACACCGCCGCTAAGCCAACAAAGCTGTGTAAAATAGCGACCAGCTCAGGCATCTCTGTCATTTCAACTTTTTTCGCTAAGCGAAAACCAATAGCGCCACCAATGGCGACAGCCACGATGATTACGCCAACATTACTCACACGCGGGTCAGCAATGGTCGCAATTAGTGCGATCGACATACCAACAATGCCATACCAGTTACCGTTTTGAGCAGACTCTTGTTTACTTAAACCACCCAAACTCATGATAAATAATAACGCCGCAATGATGTAAGCAGCACTGATTAAACCTTGAGAAAATTCCATGCTGCTCTCCTACTTCTTCTGGAACATTTTTAACATGCGATTAGTAACGGTAAAGCCACCGACAATATTAATGGTTGCGATCAAGACCGCGATACCGGCCAATACTTGAATCAACAAACTATCGTTGCCGATTTGCAATAACGCACCCACAACGATAATGCCCGAAATAGCATTGGTGACACTCATTAACGGTGTGTGCAAGGCATGAGTAACGTTCCAAACTAAGTGATAACCGGCAACACACGCCAAAACAAATACAGTGAAATGCGAGAGGAAATCTGCTGGTGCAACGTTAGCAATCCACGCAAATAAACCACCAGCAACCGCCATAGCGACGTGTTTTTTAGTGCTAGAAGCTGGCTGTTCTGGTTCAGGCTCTGCTTTAACTTCAGGTTTTGGTGCAGGTTTAGCCGGTGCTGCGCTGACTTGAATTGGTGGTGGTGGGAAAGTAATTTCGCCATCTTTAACCACTGTCATGTTGCGCAATACTTGATCGTCAAAATCGATATTGATATCGCCATCTTTGTTTGGTGATAACAATTTGGTTAAGTTGACGAGGTTGTTGGCGTAAAGCTGAGATGACTGATTTGGCAGTCTCGATACTAAGTCGGTGTAACCAATAATAGTCACGCCTTCAACTTTGCTCACTTTGCCCGGTTTAGTCAATTCACAGTTACCGCCACCAGCAGCCGCTAAATCAACGATAACACTACCCGGTTTCATTGACTTGACCATTTCTTCGGTGATCAGCTTAGGCGCCGGCTTACCCGGAATCATCGCCGTGGTGATGATAATATCAACGTCTTTAGCTTGTTCAGCAAACAAGGCCATTTCAGCATCAATAAAGGCTTGGCTCATTTCTTTGGCGTAACCATCACCTGAACCTGTATCTTCCTCTTCAAAGTCGAGTTCGAGGAATTCTGCCCCCATACTCTCGATTTGTTCTTTTACTTCTGGACGGGTGTCAAACGCGCGCACAATTGCACCCAAACTACCGGCGGTACCAATTGCAGCAAGACCTGCAACACCAGCACCAATAATCATCACTTTAGCTGGCGGTAAGTTACCCGCTGCAGTAATTTGACCTGTTAAAAAGCGGCCAAAATGGTGCGTTGCTTCTATAACCGCTCGGTAACCAGCAATATTAGCCATTGAACTGAGTGCATCTAATGACTGCGAGCGGGTCATTCTAGGCACCATTTCCATGGCTAAACTGTTTACTTGTTTAGCTTTTAATTTTTCTAACAGTTCTGGGCTTTGCGCAGGAGCGAGAAAGCTCACCAAGGTTGCGCCATCTTTAATAGCATCACACTCTTCATCAGACGGCGCATTTACTTTGTAAATAACGTCCGACTGCCAAACATCAGCCTCTTTGACAATACTAGCGCCAGCATCGAGGTAATCTTGATTAGCAAAGCTTGCCTTATTACCTGCGGCAGATTGGACTTGCACTTCAAAGCCTAATTTTATCAAGGCTTTAACGGAACTTGGCGAAGCCGCGACGCGATTCTCCCCCGCCAGCGATTCCTTTGGAATACCTATGATCATATCAACCTCATCATCACGTTTTATTATTGCTGTTATATTTTTATTGCATTGTTATTGCGTTGTTTTTCAACACTTATACTTCTATCACTAACCCCATTAATTAGAAAGAGGTATTCAGTTATGTCTAAATGCTTTATCGAATATAGAATGAAAAGTGCTTATATAACAAAGACTAAATTAACAAAAACGAGAGGATAAAGAAGATAAAATAAGCTTTTATTTACTATTCACGCTAAAAATACTGCGATATTAAACAATAAAAGCTAATGATATCATTAGCTAAGCGGCTACAACCTCGATGACTTCGAAGTTAGCGAGAGCAATTTGAGCATTGAGGTAGGAAATTAAGTGGCCTAACAGGTCAACTGATTGGCCTATTGAGTTACATAGATAAAAGACTAATCGAGGTCGTTCAGTGGCCAAGTGACAATATAGTCTTCAAAATCGTCAAGTGACACTTGATCATCCTTAACGATTTTACCACGCACTGACATTCCGGCTTTGTGCATGGCGGATTTTTTTCCTTTGTGTAATAACGGATGCCACGATGGCAAGCCACGCCCTTCTTGTATACGGCGGTAGGTGCAACTCGGTGGCATAAAAAAGACGTCGTCGAGGTTGTCTTGAGTCAAACGAACACAATCAGGTACTAAGACTGTTCGCTCTTGATACTTGCTGCAACTGCAGGTTTTATCGTTGAGCAAATAGCAAGCAATACTTGAATAGACCATGTGCTCGTTATCTTCAATGTAATCTGTCGGCGCTAAATCATTGCTTTCATCAATTGCATCATCATCAATAAACTTGTGCAAACAACACTTAGCACAGCCATCACACAATGACTCCCACTCTGTGCGAGTCATCTCAGCGAGGGTTTTACGTTGCCAAAATGGTTGGCTATTTTCAGAATTGGTCATAGCTATCAATTAGCGCACTGGCGGATACTTGATTTGATCAGACAAGTGACCAACCGAACTGACAAAATAGTACGACAAATTCCAGTGCATCAAGCTTTTGTAGTTGTCATAAGCTAAATACGCACGACCATTTGCGTCATCAGGGAAAACCAAGGCAGCTTTAATATCCACTTGCGGCAAATTGCTACCATCGGTGCGGCGAACGCCCAACGCTTGCCATTGGGCAAGGGTTTTCTCGGTATTAGCCCACGCTTTTAGCCAGTTTTTACGACTACCGGTATTTTTAGGAATCGCTAAATCAGTGTCAAAGTCAGCAGGTAATTTAACTTGTCGTCCCCACGTTAAGTCGTCGTTCCAACCTTCTGATTTTAAATAGTTAGCCATTGACGCAAAGACATCGGCTTGATTGCCCCAAATGTCTTTTTTGCCATCGCCATCACCGTCAACCGCGTAGCTTAAAAACGAGGTTGGCATAAATTGGTTTTGACCCATAGCGCCGGCCCAAGAGCCCTTCATTTGGTCAATTTGAATATGGCCTTGGTCAAGAATAGTTAACGCGGCAAAAAGTTGCTTTTTGAAAAAGGCTTCACGGCGGCCTTCATAGGCAAGTGTCGACAACGCCGAAACAACATTGTAATTGCCCATAATCTTGCCAAAGTTAGTCTCTAGTCCCCAAAGTGCGACAATAAATCTTGGTTGAACGCCATATTTTTCGCCTACTTCAGTCAATAACTGACGGTGTTGCTTGTAGAGCTTACGAGCTCGGTTAACTTTCCACTTAGGTACGCGCTTGGGTAAGTAAGTATCGAGAGTTTCAACTTTCTCTGGCTGATTGCGATCGGCAACTACCGCTCGCTTGTGGTATTTCACTTTCGCAAAACTGCTATCGAGTAACTGTTGACTAAAACCTTTGCTTAACGCTTCTTGTTTAATTTGTTCAATATATTGCTCAAAGCTCGGTTTATCAGAATTTTCCTGCGCTGCTTGTACCGAAGTCATCGAAAATACACTTAAACAAGCAACTAGGTGTAGACATGAACGAACAAATTTTTTCATTGAGAACTCTCTTCTAGTTCAGGGAAAATATCGAATAACTAACTATTTTGTATAAGTATGAGTTAAACCGAAAACACTAGTCTTGTTCAATGCCTAGCTGTTTTTTGTGATCGGCTAACAAATCTTCTTTTGGCGGTGGCAACTGCAAGTAAAAACCTTGTTCAGTAAGGTTTGTTTTCACTTTATCAATATCTGCCAGTGCTAATTTATCGCGATTGGCTAAATTGACCATAGTCACCAATTGCGGTGTGCCAAACTTCGCTAATAAGGCATCTGGAACTCGCGAAAAATCATCGCGCTTTTCGACAAATAAATAGGTTTGCTCTTTTTTAGGGCTTCGATAAACAGCAGTTAACATAAAACTCTTTAATCACTCTTTTTAATAACAGATTAAACGTCGCCACTATAACACACCATAGCGACAATTTACCCTTAGCCGATAAACTTGTTATTGGCAAAATCAGTCAGTCGCTCGGCGAGTAATTGGGCGCGCCAACCTTGAATTAAATCAACCTGCTCAGGCGCTTTATCGGCATTATTAATTTTGTAGTGCCACGATAAAAACTGATTCATTTGTTTTTTCGAGGACAAATTTTCCATCGCCAACTGGTGCTCTTGAGCAATTTGTTGCAAAAACTCTTTCAAGCGTTTGTAAGTTTGCTTATAACCCGGATATTGGTCTAAACGAACAATTCTCGGCGGATAAGTGTCAGCTGGCGCCTGATTCGCTGCTTTTAACACAGTTAACATGGCTTTGCCTTTATGGCGAATATCCTGTACTTCAGCACCTTCTAATCCCGCCATTGCACCAACACTTTTGGGATTATACTGTGCCAATGCCAACAAGGTGTGATCTTTAGCGACAAAGCCCAGCGGCAAGTCGCGTTTTTGCGCTTGTTGGTATCGCCATAATGCCAGATGTTGTAGTCGATTTAACTGCTCAGGGCGCAAACGCCACGCCATTTTCACCGTTTGATATAGCTGACTTTCATCGGTTGGCGTAAATTTGCGATTAACTAACGCCTCGCTCTCTTGTTCAGCTGCTGCTAACCAACCGGCGTCGGATAACTGAGCCAACAATTTCGGGTACAAGGTAAACAAGTGCTCAACATCGGCGGCGGCGTAGCGCAACTGTTTGTCTGACAAAGGCCTTTTGGTCCAATCGGTACGCGACTCTGATTTATCCAATTCTATCGCCAAAAAGTGCTTAACCATTGCCGCATAGCCAACTGAAATGCCATGCCCCAAAAAGGCCATCATAATTTGACTGTCAATCAGGTTGCTCGGCTTAACCTTGCCCGTATGTAAAAAAACTTCGAGATCTTCAGAGCACGCGTGTAGTACTTTGCGAACCTCACTATTTTCTAACAATTGCCAAAAAGGGATTAAGTCGTCGAGAGCAACCGGATCAATCAGTGCGAGCGTGTTGCCGTCGTATGCTTGTAACAGCCCTAATCTAGGGTACAAGGTTCGAGTTCTGACAAACTCGGTATCAATAACTAAAACCTCAGCGCGTTGATACTGTTGACACAACTCAACTAGCTGGCCTTGTTCGGTGATATAAATATGATCCATTACTACTCTGTGATCTAGTGATTGATTCGTAACTCAAGTCGGTAGCCACCTACCAACTGAATTTATCTATGGGTATAAACATCATACCCACGCTACAAACTTGTGCTCAACAATAAACAATGTCTGCTAGTTACGGCGACGACGCATAGATTGCTGATGACGCATGTGATGTTTTTTAACCGACCGACGAATTCGTCGGCTTTTGGCATTATCAATCGCTTTGTCATCAACCTTAACTTTAGACTGAGTTTCAGGAGTTAGTTCGACCAACTTGCGATAGTAATTGACATCTTTTAATCCTAGCTCAGTCCAACCACCGAGCGGCAACTGACGTTGCATATCTAAATCGCCATAACGGACACGAATAAGACGACTCACTTGCACGTCTTGGCTTTCCCACAAGCGTCGAACTTCTCGGTTGCGCCCTTCGGTTAAAACAACGTGGAACCAGTGGTTACGGCCTTCACCACCGCGATAGACAATTTTATTGAACTTGGCTGGGCCATCTTCGAGTTTGACCCCTTTGCGCAAACGTTGCAGCATGGCTTCATCAACCTCGCCAAATACCCGAACCGCGTATTCCCGTTCAACCTTGCGCGATGGATGCATTAAGCGGTTGGCCAATTCACCGTCAGTGGTGAACAATAACATGCCCTGGGTATTGATATCCAAACGGCCAACGGCAATCCAGCGGCCGCTTTCAAGTGGCGGCAAACGGTCAAATACGGTTGGTCGACCTTCTGGATCTTTTCGCGTACACATTTCACCTTCAGGCTTGTTGTACATCAACACCCGACAAACTTGCTCTTCTTCTGTTTTGAGTTTAACCAAATGACCGTCGAGGCGAATTTGCTCAGTGCCTTCAACGCGATCACCTAAATAGGCAACCTTGCCGTCAACACTGACTCGTCCGGCACTAATCACCGTTTCCATTTCTCGACGAGAACCTTTACCCGCACGGGCAAGCACTTTCTGTAATTTTTCTGACATTGGTTTGTCACTCTTTGTTCGTTTACTTGAACGCTGGTTAAGAGAGCACAATGCTCTCTGACTTCTGTTTAACTGTCTTGGGCTAATGAGTCGATATCGACTAACGATATCTCGTTTATCGGCATTAACTCAGGCAATTGAGCTAATGACTTTAAGGCAAAATAATCTAAAAATGCCTTGGTTGTGCCGTAAAGCGACGGTCGCCCCGGTACTTCTTTGTGACCAACCACTTTAATCCACTGGCGCTCTTGCAACGTCTTTATTATATAGCTACTTACGGCAACTCCGCGAATTTCTTCAATTTCACCGCGAGTAATCGGTTGCTTATAGGCAATTAATGCCAAGGTTTCGAGCAGAGCTCTTGAGTACTTAGGTGCTCGTTCTTGAAACAAATTACCAAGTTCGGCAGAGTGTTCAACAACAGCCTGAAAGCGATAACCAGAGGCGGTTTCAACCAATTCGATACCGCGATCTTGATAGTCGTCTTGCAGTGCCTTTAGCGCTTTGTTTAGCGCCTGCTGGCTGACCTGATAATCAACTAACACCGTTTGCCTAAGTTGCTGCTTAGACATCGCTTTATTCGCGACAAAAAGCGCAGCTTCTAGCAATTTTTTCAGCTTAGGCGCAGTTATTCGCTTGGCCTTGTCACTGACAGTGCCACTATTCTTAGTGCCAGTGTTTTCATTAATAGTGCTGCCAATTAAATCGCTGTCACTCAACCTGCTGCTCCCAATTCAAGTACTGATGATGCCTGTTGAATTTGTTTAAGCCTGACTTGAATAGCACCAAACGGCAACGCTTGCACACATTCAATCAAAGACTCTTTAACCAACTCTAATATGGCAAGAAAAGTCACTACCACACCTTGACGGCCTTCGGTCACGGTGAACAGCTGACTAAATTCAATAAAATTGCCCTGATTTGAAGGCGACTGATGGTCTTCTGGCCCCTGCTGCGATACCTGTGCTTGGTTGAGGCGCGCTAAAATATCACTCATTCGCGCCCGAGTCGATAAACTTTCGCGATGAATATGGTGATGTTCAAATGCTTCGCTGCGTTTTAGCACATCTTGCAGTGCTGCCACTAAGTCTTGCAATGCAACTTCAGGCTCTGGGCTATTCACGGCAAAGTTAGTCGGCAAACCAGCGTGAGCAGGAAAAAAGTCGCGCTCTGCTCTTGGCAACTGGTCTAGCTGTTCGGCGGCATCTTTAATCACTTCGTACTCTTGTAAACGCCGCACTAACTCTGCTCTCGGATCTACTTCATCGTCGTCAACGGCTTGTTTGGGCAACAGTAGTCGTGATTTTATTTCAGCTAAAATCGCCGCCATCACCAGGTATTCTGCGGCTAACTCTAGCTTTAACGACTTCATCACCTCAACATATTGCATATATTGCTCAGTAATTGGCGCGATCGGTAAATCAATAATATCGAATTTTTGCTTGCGGATAAGATATAGCAGTAAGTCGAGTGGCCCTTCAAAAGCTTCTAAAATAATCTCAAGGGCATCTGGGGGAATAAATAAGTCTTGCGGTTTTTCGATATAAGCTTCACCACGGATAAAAGCGAGCGGCAACTCTTGCTGCACCATCTCATGCTTTTTTGAATCAGCCTTATTTGACTCAGATTTGTTTGGCTCAGACTTAGTTGGAGCAGCCTTATTTGCTTTAGTGCTACTTTTTTCCGTCATGGCATTTAGCGCTTATTTCTCTTACCAACAATAAAGCGAAAGATAAAACCTCCGAGCCGCTATTCAAACGGCGCAGAGTCGCCTTCACCAACGCGAATAATGTCGACATCACCTTCGGAAAAATCAATCACAGTGGTTGGCTTTTCACCTAGGTAGCCACCGTTGAGAATTAAATCAACACGGCGCTCCAAAATATCTCGAATGTGCTCAGGATCGTATTCTGCCATATCGGCGCCCGGCATAATTAAAGTGGTTGAAATTAATGGCTCGTTTAGCTCTTCAAGCAAGGCTTGGGCGATGGCGTTGTCCGGGATGCGAATACCTATGGTCTTCTTCTTTGGATTCATTAGTCGACGCGGTACTTCCTTGGTCGCCTTAAAGATAAAAGTGTAAGCGCCCGGGGTGTTATTTTTCATCAAGCGGAAGGCGGTGTTATCTACTTTGGCATACTCTGAAAGCTCTGAAACATCGCGACAAACCAATGCAAAGTCGTGATCCATGTCGATATTGCGAATTTGGCAAATGCGTTCAAGTGCTTTTTTATCGCCCATGTGGCAACCCAGCGCATAACCCGAGTCAGTGGGATAAACGATAACAGCCCCTTGGTGAATCATATCGACCGCTTGTTTGATTAAGCGCCCCTGTGGGTTATCTGGATGAACGTAAAAGAATTGACTCATATTTATCCCAAGCAGCCATACTGACTTTGTTTTTTAATTATTGTTATTGATAATTGTATGTCAAAAGCCGGCGCTAAACCACGCTTTTAATTTTTGCGATTTTGCATTAAGGTATCTGGTATGACCACACAAGAGCAATGCAGAAACTCAAATGGATTCAAAACTCAAAACCGATATGGAGACCGACAAGGCCCCCCAAGAGAGCCAGTCAACCAACTTGCCTGCTCCGCGGGTAACCGTTGAAATTGACGAAAACCAAATTGCTCTTGTTAGTCTCAATCGCGCTGATAAATACAACGCCCTCGATATGGCAATGTTTCACGCGATTGCTAATACTGCTAAAAATTTGTCGAAAAATAAGCAAGTTAGAGTAGTAATCGTCCGTGGTCATGGCAAAAACTTTTGCACAGGTCTTGATGTTAAGTCTGTTTTTCAAGACAAAACCAACTTTTTAAAGCTCTTGTTTAAGTGGTGGCCAAGCCGCGCTAATTTGGCTCAGCGGGTATCAACCGCATGGCGTGATGTGTCGGTGCCTGTTATTTTTGCCCTGCACGGCAAATGCTGGGGTGGCGGTTTACAAATCGCGATGGGCGGCGATTTTCGCATTGCCGGACCAGATATTGATATGTCGATTTTAGAAGCTCGTTGGGGACTAATTCCCGATATGGGCGGTACATTAGCCTTCAAAGAACTACTGAGAGCGGATCAATTAAAAGAATTGGCTATGACTGGGCGCATGGTCTACGCCGATGAAGCGCTAAAACTTGGTCTAGTCACCGAAATTCACCAACAACCGCTTGAGCGCGCATACCAGCTTGCCGAGCAGCTTTTACAGTCTTCTCCAGATGCTCTCGCCGCCGCTAAAAAGCTCTATAACCAATCTTGGTGGTCAAGTGCCGGTTCGGCGTTATTTCGAGAGTTTTATTATCAAATAAAAGTCATCCTTGGTAAAAATCAATCGATCGCCATAAAACGCGCGCAAGCTAAATCACCAGAGCAAAAGCCCGATTATATTGACCGTAGTTTTGATTAACCGCTACCTCTAAAACAGGGAAGGTTAAGCTGTTAATTTTTTGAGTAACCGCGATTAATACTATTTTATTTTGGCAATTTTTTAAGCAAGCTTATTTGATCACCATCGAGTGAAAAATCTTATATATAAAGGGAGACCTTCATCATTGCTGATTTTTTGATGCAAGGATGTACAAAGTTCTTTAAGGTAGAATGAAAGAATACTCTTATCAGATAACCTATTTAAATAACGAAAAAATACTATAATCACTATACTGAGTATTTAACTCATGAAGTGACGCTACTATTGTGCAGACTCTAACTCAGCTCATTCAGTTTATTGTTACTCTTTAAGGAATTAAGATGACTAAAAAAAATATGACTATTGTGTTTGTCTCAAGCTTAGTTTTTATTACCTCAATATTTTTAGTTGTGGCACTAAATTTAATGCAACTCATTTTTATTGTTAAAGCGGAGCAAAGAGTAGGGTTTATTAAGCTGCTTAAACATGAAAATATGAGAACCGAAGTTTTGGAAGTTTTGTATTCTGGAGCATTTGCAGATCACTGTACGTTAAATCATGCTAGAGAAATGTGGGTATTTAAATATACACTAGAAACTCAGTTTAGCTATGCAATAGAAAGCATAGAGGAAACATTTAATGGCATATTACAAAAGCAGCACACCAATAAGCCGATGACTTGCCCTTACAGCTAATAATACTACAACCTTTAAAGCGATTTGTCGCACGACAAATCGCTTACTATGTCAGTACATAATTTTCTTATATTTGTCATTTAATTAGTTTAGGCTTACCAGCACAGTTTTTTCGCTAACGCGCAATATTAGATAAGTCAGATAAACACGTGACTAATACAACAACCACCATAAAAACAATATTCAAAAACATTACTCTAGCGTTAATCGCACTGATCTTGGGGTTTCTCGCTTGGGTCTACTTCTCAACCTTCCATCCGAGTGAACAGCAAGACGAAGCCGTTGTTAGCAAAGGTCATTCACAGACATCACCAGTATTAAAGCCCGGACAAAATATAAAAGTGTTAAGCTGGAATGTTCAATTTATGGCCGGCAATAGTGATAACCACTTTTTTTACGATGATGGTGATGACCAATGGCCATCTTTAACACGGGTTCAGGAAATAACATCAAAAGTAGCCAATGTCATTCTTGAGCAAAACCCCGATATTGTTTTGCTGCAAGAGATTGATGACAACGCAGCTCGCACCCACCATACCGACCAACAAGCCATGCTTAACCAATGGCTAGCAGAGCACTATCCCTATCAAACAGACAGTTTTTATTGGCGCGCGAGTTTTGTTCCACACCCAAAAGTGATGGGGCGAGCGGGCATGAAATTAGTGGCATTTTCAAAGTACCCCATTGACCGAGCAATAAGGCACAAGCTCCCTGAAATCACCAGTGATGATATTATTACTCGTCAGTTCAACCTAAAGCGTGCCGTGCAAGAGCTGATTTTACCTATTGCCAACGGCAACAACTTACACGTGCTTCACACTCACCTCAGTGCCTTTGCCCAAGGCAGTGATACCATGGTCAGGCAGGTGGCTAAACTACTCACATTAACTGAGCGGTTGGATCAGCAAAATAGCGCTTGGTTACTGGCTGGCGATTTAAACTTGTTGGCTAGTAAAAGTGCTTTTAACCACTTAGCTCCGCAACATCAAGCTTATTACAACAGCTTAGGCAGTGAACTGACGCCTATGCTAGCAAAGTATCCGTCGATTCCTTCTCGCCAGCAAATTACCGGCGCAGACCAAGCCAACTGGCGAACTTATATGCCCGCAGACGATCCTCAGCGGACGCCAGATCGCACCATCGACTACATTTTTTATTCACCGAAACTAAAGCTAGGTGAACATTTTGTTATCCACGGTAGCGCCCGTGCTATTTCTGACCACTTACCAGTAGTTGCCAACTTTACGGTGCCAAGCCAATAAAAACCGGCACCTATGCGGGTAGCAAACAAACAGTGATAGACAACAAATACAATAAAGTAAAGAATCCACCTTCTAAAGAAGGTGGCTTTGCGTAAGCCCCCTAAACAAGGGGGCTGAGTTATCCTAGTAAATGTAATTGACGTTTCTCTTCTTGTTTCTCCATCTTGTCTTGATGCCGTACATAACGCCTGATGATTTCTTCGTTAATACCTACAGAGTCAACGAAATAGCCTCGTTGCCAAAAACGACCACCCCATGCTTTATTCTTACGTAAGTGCGGATATTTATTGAATAGCTTTAAGGCTAACCTTCCCTTTAAACATCCCATCAATTGAGAAATTGATAACTTCGGTGGGACTTTAACGACTATATGTACATGGTCTATTTGTACATTTAACTCCATCACTTTTACACCAAGCTTATCGCAATAAATATGAATAAATCGGTAAACATCCTTACCAATATTATTCTTCAATATTCTAAACCGATACTTCGGTGTCCAAACTATATGATATTGACACCGCCAAAATACGTGCGATGCTTGCTCATATCTACTCATGTTAGTCTCCTATTTGACTTCGCTAAAAATCAAACGAGGATGTAACATGAGTAGATATTTCAGGCATAGCCTTTTTAACAATGACCAACTACTAAAGTAGGTGGTTTAGCTGTCAAGAAAATAAAAACGCTTAGTTAATACCGCCTTCCGTTAGTTTTGCTGGTTCGAGCAGTTCAGTTAATTGCTCTACCGATAAGTCTGTGTGCTGGGCAGCAACGTCAATAATTGCTCGACCTTCCTTGTAAGCCAGCTTAGCGATTTCTGCCGCTTTTAAGTAACCAATAATGGGGTTAAGCGCAGTGACTAAAATCGGGTTTTTCGCCAGTGCTTGTTTTATTTTATCTTCTTTAACGACAAAGGTTGCAATCGCCTTGTCTGCCAATAAGTATGAAATATTTGCCAAGCTTTCAATGCTCGCCAAGACATTGTTAGCGATCATCGGCAGCATTACATTGAGTTCAAAGTTACCCGCTTGGCCACCAACGGTAATCGCAGTATCGTTACCGATAACTTGTGCCGCCACCATGGTTGCCGCTTCAGGAATCACTGGATTCACTTTACCCGGCATAATCGATGAGCCCGGTTGCAGCGCTTCCAACTCAATTTCACCTAAGCCCGCTAACGGACCAGAGTTCATCCAACGCAAGTCATTAGCAATTTTCATGATGCTAACAGCAACGGCTTTTAACTGCCCAGATAAGCTAACAATGGTATCTTGCGAACCAATGAGCGGGAAAAAGTCATCCGCTTTTGTAAATGTTATCTGAGTCATATCACTAAGCTGATTGGCAAATTCATCAGCAAATTCAGGATGCGCGTTAATACCAGTACCAACCGCTGTGCCGCCCTGAGCCAGTGTTTGAACACTTGCTTGCATTGCTTCTAATTGCGCAATATGTGCTTTCAATTGGTTAGCCCATGCCAGTAAACTTTGGCTCATACGCACTGGCATTGCATCCATCAAGTGAGTACGACCGGTTTTGACGAAGTGGTCCACTGACTGAGCTTTTTGTTCAATCACTTCAACCAAATAACGCAGCCCCGGCAACAGTTGTTCATGCAAAGCAATAGCGCTACTAACGTGAATAGTGGTCGGAATCACATCGTTGCTGCTTTGACCGTAGTTAACGTGATCATTAGCGCCAACAGTGTCGTTGAGGTGTTTGCTAGCAAGTGTTGCAATAACCTCATTGGCATTCATATTTGAACTGGTACCAGAGCCAGTTTGATATACATCAACCGGAAAATGCTGCATTAGGTTGCTGTCAGTTAACAGCTCATCACCGGCCTTAACAATTGCCGCCGCCATATCATTAGTCAATAAGTCGAGCTTAGCGTTGGCTTTGGCCGCACTTTGCTTAACCGTAATTAAGGCGCGGATAAATGCTTCAGGCATGGTTTGTCCGCTGACCGGAAAATTGTTAATCGCTCGTTGAGTTTGGGCACCGTACAAAGCATGCTCAGGTATTTCCATTTCGCCCATACTATCGGCAACAAGTCGAGTTTTGGTCATAATATCTCCAGAATATTAACGTAAAAAAAAGTGGCTGAGCTTGTTTGCCTCAAGCTCTACAGCCTTAAAGTGTTCGGTTTGATCGATGCGCTTTGCGATGCCCCGCATTTGTGACAATGGCAAATATAGTTGATTTAAACAATGTTCGCGCCAGTGGCGAGCAATTAAGTCATCACAAATAGCGTCCATCAATACGCCATAAGCAAAATAGTAAAGTCGGTATTGCTGAATAAGGGTTAACGTCGCCGCTCGGCTCACTACTCGGCTAAGCAGCTCTCCAACCAAATGACAAGCATCGGGATATTGGCCTTGGCTGACTATTTTGGCCAACTGCTCGATGGACAAGGCTTCAGTACTTTCAATTTGCATTCATTCACCAAACACACAAATAAAAATAAAAACCATTATCATTTACACACCAAGAAAATACAACTGTTTTGCTCAAATGAACTTAACCCGAGTCAATCGGTCAATAATGAAGGCAGTAAACGCGGTGAAATAGAAGGAGTTAAATGATGCTGTTAATGCTGAGGATAATTATCGCCGTGAGTGCGCTTGCGGTTGCACTCTACCCGCTGTGGGGAATTATCTGGCCAGAAAGTTATCGCGCTGAACTATTGGAGGACTTTGCCGGCATTGAACAGGCGCCAATAAGTGCAATAAAACAGGCATCGGCTTGGCTATGGCTCGCCAATGCAGTATTTGCTGCCAGCCTCGCTTTTATACTTCGCTACGTTGCAAAGGATAACAGTGAAACAAATTTAAAGTGGGCAGCTACTTGCTTGATCAACCACCCTTTTTTGACACTGGCAAGCGATATTGGCGTACACTTTAGCTTAGCCAGGTACAGCACCAATACGAGCATGGCAATTGAGCTTTCCGGCACAACCTTAATGCCGCTGTTATTTGGCTGCTGCCTATTAGTCATCCATCAAAACATCAAGAGCCATCTACCAACCTTTGATTAAAAGCTCCGAGATTCAGTGACCTTAACAACCCAAGTGGACAGCTGTATTGACAGTCAAGTTAAAGACCAACCTCTGATTTTGACATTGCTGTGCAATTAATTTAATTGAACCATGGTCTCATCAAGCCAATTATTTACACGAGTTATTTTATGTTTAAACAAAGTGATAAACTAATCTTGCTACTTATCGTCAGTTCACTGTCGTTACTAGCAATTTCTTTTGGTCTTGGAGCAAATACCAGAGCAATTACCAATGTCACCAGTTTCTTTGCCCTTGACAGTTTAGCCGACGCTAACGTTTTTTCGCTATTAACCGCAATACTTTTCGCCATTCCAGCATTTTTTGCAGCGCTGAGTATCAAAGAGCCAAAGTATAAAACACACCTAGCCTACGCGTTGATAGCAGTGGCAACCTTGCCAATTATTTCACTGTTGTCGGACTCGCGATGGATTGCCAATTTAGGAGGCTTTCCCGCGATTGGTTCAGGACAAGGGGTTATTAAGTATTTCGCGCTATTGGCTCTTGCTTACTACTTTTTACAAGGCAAAACATCTAAATCTGTCATGTTCATTAACTATCTGCCAGTATTTCTCGTCTTGGCGTGGATTGGAGGCATGAAGTTTACCGAACTCGAAGCCAAAGGCATTGAAGGCTTGGTTGCTAACTCGCCACTGATGTCTTGGTTATATTTATTGTTCGATGTTCAAACGACCTCTAATCTCATTGGCATTTACGACATCATTGCGCTATTGCTGCTCGGTTTAGGACTGAGATACCCTACTCTGCTCATACCTGGCATGTTAATGTCTGGCGCAGTATTTGTGGTAACTCAAACCTTTTTGTTTACTACTCCAGGTGCATTTAGCGCCGAAACCGTCATTACCGGTACAGGACAGTTTTTAATTAAAGATCTTTGGTATATTGCCAACTTAGTGGTGATTTACCTTTGTCAACGCGGGCAAACTGAAGCCCATAATTAATCTAATATCCTTGGGCAAATTGCTTAAATGCAATTTGCCTTATTCTAACCGTTTAAGCCGCGACTTGACCTTGCTGCTTGCGATACTCTCCCGGGCGAATACCAAACTGTCGCTTAAACGCCAGACTGAATGCCGCTTCCGATTGATAGCCCACAGAATCAGCAATACTAAATAGCGATTGCGGTGTCGTCAGCAACAATTGACTCGCTTTTTGTAAGCGGACAAAAATCACGTATTGCAACGGCGTCATTTTCGTCAGTGACGCGAAGCGATTTGAAAATGCCGTGCGCGACATGTTCACTAACTGCCCGAGTCGTTCGACATTCCAGTCAGCGGCAGGATCTTGGTGAATATGGGATAAAACGCTATTAATTTTATCGTCGTGAAATGCCGATAAAAATGGGATTTGCTCGGTTGCTTGTGCCAGTGTTGCGCGAATCACCTGAATCAAGATGATTTCTGACAGGCGGTCAATTATCGCGTTAGCACCGGCCTTAGAACTTGCTGCTTCATGAGCAATAAAGCCAATCGCACTATCTAGCCATGTCGTATTGTAACTCTCGTCGCCTTTAACAAATAACCTTGCCGGTAAGTTATCTAACAGCGGATGACTGTTGACTTCATCAAAGGCAAACTCGCCGCAGACTAAACAACAACCAGCGCCGCCACCGCCGTAAACCAGTGGTCCCGTGCCACTGTAACTAACCTCGTTTAACACCTCTGCAAGCGGTTTCACTTCACTGCCTTCAGCGTCGGTAATGACATGACCGGCACCATGGGGAATCACCACCAGATCGCCATTTGACATCAACATCGGCTCTGCTTGTCCCTCTATGTTGAGCCAACATTGACCGCGAATAACAATGTGAAACCGGGCAACGCGGCCATGAGCGGGCACCGCAACTCCCCAAGGCGCGGTCAACTCAGTGCGAAAATACAAACTGCTTTTGAGTTTTAAAGTATTGAGAATATCAGTTAACGCATCCATCACTATCACTTAACTAAAAACCGTAACTTGATATTAGAGGCTATGATTTGCTCGGCGCAAGTACTCTGTACGATTTAGTATAATTTCGCGCTTTTTAAAGATATTAAACGCTTTTTATCCCTGTAATGATGATCTCGAAGGTTAACTTCACCCAGTATTTAGCGCTGCTTACACAGGATAAATACTGAACTTGAAACACAACGGAGAAAGCAAAATGAATATTAAAAAGATGTTTTTAAGCCTAGCTGCAATGCTAGCATTTACAGCTACGGCAAACGCCGGCGAATATCAAAACAGCACACCAGCCGTTCAAGGTTACGATGTTGTTTCTTACCATACCGGCAAGCGGCCAATTAAAGGCAATGGCAATTTTGTCGCAACACACAAAGGCGCGACATATATCTTCGCCAATAAAGCCAATCAAGAAAAGTTTTCTGCTAACCCTGAAAAATACGTGCCTGCCTATGGCGGCTACTGTGCCTTTGGCGTATCTGTCGGTAAAAAGTTTATTGGTGACCCAGAGGTATTTCGCTTAGTCGACGGTAAAGTTTACCTAAACCTAGACGCCGGCATTCAAGACATGTGGTTAAAGGATGTACCGGGTAAAATCAATCAAGCGGATAAAAACTGGAAAAAGATCAAAAACAAGTCACCCGCTTCGCTTTAATGTACGCACTTAAACAATAGCGGTTAACGATAAATTCTCTCGATGCAAGTTATTGCCTGTCACCCGTAAAATGGTTGGTGGGCAATTTTTTGCTCACGACTTCTGCCAACTTAATTATCATTTAATAAACGCATTCAAAAATCGAGCAAACCTCATCTTTTCCTCACATTTTATTGCTAAGTTACTTCGCCAAGCACATTTAGTTATCGTTAATCGTTCAGGAGGTTTGTATTGTCGGCAATAAAATATTTAATCATGGTCATGGCATTACTGTTTGTCGGCTCGGCTAAAGCTGGCTTAATGCGCCACGACAACCAAGATACCTTTACCTCTGAAGTAAATTCACCATTGGCTTTTGAAGGGTTTAACGATAATCAGCTAGATTTTGTCAGCGTAGAGTCTGGTTATATTCGTTTTCGCACCAATAGTAGCTTGGTTTCTGAAGGTGAAAAGGCACTGGTCTTGCGCGAGCGAAATTCAGTCACATTTCACTTTGACCACGATATTTTTGCCTTGAGTTTCTATCTCAACGAGCTTAACTCAACCAGCCTCAGCTATACCGATAGCGCTGGCCACGAAATACGCGACGCATTTGCCATTACCGAGGTCTGGAACGCGAGCACGTTTTTTGCCCTAACCAGTGATGTTGGCTTGCGCTCTTTTACCCTCACAGGTACGAGTACAGCGTCGAATGCAAATGCAGTATTCGGTATTGATGCCCTGCAATTTACCGCTCCTGCAACCGATGTTCCTAGCCCTGCTTCATGGTCGATATTCGCACTCGCATTAGCGATGTTAGCCATGTTCAAAAAAAGTGGGCCTAACCAAACTCGCGTGCTTTTATTACCACATCAAAGATAAAAGCACTGCGCAACACGCTAACTATTTCCCTTTATTCGCTGATGGCAACGTAGCGATAACCTACGCCATATACCGCCTGAATAAATTCGTGCTCTGGTGACAGGGTTTTAAGCTTTTTGCGAAGATTTTTGATGTGGGTATCGACCGTGCGATCACCAACAATGCGATAATCCCGATAAATACCGTCAATGATTTGCTCGCGGCTAAACGCCTGATTAGGCGATTTTTGTAACATGGTAATCAACTCAAATTCAGAGCGCGTTAGCTCAATGGTTTCGCCGTCGTAGCTCACTTTGTATTCGTTCAAATTAAGCGCCAGCTCCGGTGAGCTCTGAGATTGTCCAAAGCGGTTGAGAAAGTTTTTAATCCTCAGAACCAACTCAGGTGCACTAAAGGGTTTGCAAATATAATCATCAGCACCGAGCTCTAAACCTTGTAACCTTTGCGCGTCTTCCGTGCATGCGGTAAGCATAAAAATCGGAATATCAGAGCTTGCTCTAAGCTGCTGACAAACTTGCATGCCATCCATACCCGGCAGCATAACATCTAACAAAACCAGATCGACTGGACATTTAGCGATAAAGTCGACAACCAAATCACCGCGTTCCAAATGCGAAACACTGTAACCTGATTTATTCAAAAAGTTGGCTACGCTGTTTGCTACTTCAATTTCATCTTCAACGATTAAAATGTGCTTTTTCATTTTTTAGTTACTGATTTAAAGGAATATTAACGGACACTTTGACACCGCCCAACGAACTTGGCTCGGCGCTAATTGAACCGTGATGTGCGCAAATTAAATCGCGACAAATTGCCAAGCCCAAACCACTGCCACCGAGTTTGCGACTTCTCGATTTGTCGGCTCGATATAAGCGATTAAATATTTTTTGGTATTGCTCTGGCTCTAGAGCTGGTGAACTGTCTTCTATCGACCACAGCAATTCATCATTATTTACCTCAACGGTAAAGACAATATTTCCTGGGCTATTGGTATAGCGACAGGCATTACTAAACAAATTGGTTAATACTTGCCTAATTCTAGCGCCATCTAGGGTTGCGTTGTGCCAAGCAGACAGCCTTATATTGATTTGAACCGATAAACTATGTCGCTCGGCTAACACTTGCAGTTCTGCCGCTCTGCGCTCAAAAAAGTGTTGTAGGGCAAACGTTTCGCGATCGAGTTCGAGTTCGCCCCGGTCATTTAACGCCAATAGAGAAATATCGTTAATCAAACAATTAAAACTATCAATGCGCTCGTGCAATAACTTGTATACCGTTTTTGGATCGTCGGCGATGTCATATTCCAACTCTTCCATTTTTAGCTTGAAAACCGTTAACGGGGTTCTAAGTTCATGGGAGATATCAGCAAAGAATTGTTTTTTTTCCGACATCAGTTGATTACTCAATTGATTTTCTCGGCGTAAACTTCTGGTTTTCATCGAGAAGACCAGTACTAACATCAATAAAATCAAACTAATAAGCACAAAAACAAAGGTTTTAACCGTTGCTGTCTGTTGCGCTTTTAACCGCTCATTTTCTTGTAATGTCGCTTGCTGTTTTAGTACGGCGAGCTGGTGTTCTTTTTGGTCTGTTTTGTAAAGCTGTGCGTATTGCGAAAACTGGATATCTCGATTGTCTTCCTGATGCTGCTGATAATGGTTAAAAGATTTTAAAATCAGTTCATTAGCCTGCTCAGCCTTACCTAATCTAGCTTTTATTTTGAATGCTAATGAAAAAGCGTCCTGTAAAACAAAGTACCTTGGTTTGAATAATTTGTTGTTGAACAGCCGATCGATACTTTGCTCAGCGCGTTGCCAATCGCCATTGTAGCTTGCGACAAAAGCGCGAAAGTAGTCGATACTCGTCAACAGCTCTGACTTGGTCTGCAATGGCATTAACTGTTCCGCACTGACCAGAGATGATTGCATCAATAAAGTATCATTAGTTTCAGCGGCAAGTTTTATCAATTCAAAATACAGGGTAATTTGAGTACTCGTTAACTCATGGATTAAGGCTAACTCAAGTGCTCGCTCAAAGTGCTCCCTGGCAATTACAAAGCGTTTTTGCGCCAAATACAACATACCCAAGCGCTGTTTACCTTCTAAGTGGCTCAAAGGCGCAGATTGCGGATCAATTTGTTCAAGCCCAAGTAAGTAGTTTTGTTCGGCTTGGCGGTAGTCGTTGAGCCAATAAAAGACCTCACCAATATTCATTAAAGTATTGGCATAATGACTTGAATTTGTTTGCTCCGAGTAAAGCGGCAGTGCTTTTTGATAAGCGCGTAATGCTTGATCAAAGTTACCGAGTTTAAAATAAATAATGCCGAGATTGTTGTAAGTAGAAGCAAGTCGCGCGTTGTCAGCTAAATCTTGGTAAACCGTTTCTAGTGCTTGATAGCTGCTAATTGCGAGTATTAGTTGATTGCTAAGCTGGTAGCGCAGTGCTTGATTGAACAAATTAACGCTCAAAGCAAGCGTATCACCACTCTTATTTGCCAGTTCAAGTCCGCGCTCAATCATCTCAGCAGCAACGTCAAGCTGGCCACGTTCGAGATAAATTTTAGTTAAGTAGCCAATTAACTTTGCATGTTCACCAGCAGCATTGTGCTGAAAATGTAGCGCAACCCCCTGCTCGCCATACTTTAACGCTTGTTGTGGATCTGTCCGTCGAATTAACTTTACCAATTCGGTATAAACGGCAAGCTTGCTAACATCAGTATTGGCCAGGCGCTCTAAGTCAGCTTCGAGTGCGCTTTGCTTACTTTGACGAGACAACTGCTCGTCAGCATTAGCGACATAGCCCGATAGAACTGTCAAACAAATAAAAACAATAACAAGTCGCATAAGGTTACCAACAACATCAATTAATCAGCATTATACCCCGAGATTGTGAGGAAATAATGAGCTTACCAATCACTTATCGATATAACATACTGAGTTGTTCTAATGCTCTTTTAGCAGTTCAGCCAACTCCAATGCCGCCTGTCTAAGCTCAGGCTCAAAGGCGATTAATTCCGCTAAACTTTTGCGAATAACCGGTGCATGGGTAAACAAACAGGCAAATAACTTGCCGTCAGGATCTCTAATCGGCACTGAACAAGCCACCATACCATCGACAAATTCTTCGTTATCTGTGCCCAATTGGCTTTGCTCTACATTAGTCAGTTCTGTTTGCAATCGGTCCACTTCGGTGATGGTATTGCGCGCTAGCTTATCGAGCGGCAGTTTTTCAATAATTCGCTGACGGCGTTCAATTGGCAAAGAGCTTAAATAGAGCTTACCACTTGCTGTACACCAAACAGGCGTGCGACTGCCGACAGGTAAATGAATTCTCAACGGCCAATTAGTTTGAATGCGATCGTAGTAAATCATGTCGGTGCCATTGGGAATGGCGATACCGCACGTTTCACCGATAGTTTCCGCCAAATTTTGCAAAATAGCTTGGCGCAAAGCACTAAATCGACTGCTGTGTAATACACCAAGCGCAATACTATGCATGCGATCCCCTGGTATCAGTAAACCGCGCATATTAATTTGAATGTAGTTGTCAGCTTCCAGTTGTTGCAAAAGCCGATGAATGCTCGGCTTGGGAATATCGAGTGAATACGCTAGTTCAGCCGGTGACATTGGCCTTTCTGCTCGAGAGACAGCCTCTATAATGGCAAGCACGCGAGTAATTGATGAACCTTTTTCTCTTCGTTGAACTGTCATTTTCCGCCTTTTACTTCTCAAGCTGGTAGAGCAAACTATCTTCACTATTCGTTAGCTCTATCATACCGAAACAATATCGACCTGCGACAGCATCAGAGCTAAATTTTTCATTGTATTATCAAAAAAAAGCGGTGTTTTAACACTTAAAACACCGCAAAACGCCATCAGTAATGGGGATTACTTCATAGTTGGCATAGAGAACTGAGCACCTTCACGGATACCAGCAGACGGCCAACGTTGTGTGATGGTTTTACGCTTAGTGTAAAAACGCACTGAGTCTGGACCGTAAGCGTGTAAGTCACCAAACAATGAGCGCTTCCAACCGCCAAAGCTGTGGTAGGCAACAGGTACTGGTAACGGCACGTTAATCCCCACCATACCGACTTGAATGTGATCGGAGAAGTAACGAGCTGCTTCACCGTCACGCGTAAAGATACAGGTACCGTTGCCGTATTCATGAGCGTCAATTAAATCCATTGCTTCTTGCATGGTTTGTACGCGAACAACTTGTAACACTGGGCCAAAGATTTCTTCTTTGTAGCTGACCATGTCTGGCGTAACGTTATCAATCAGTGTGCCACCAACAAAGAAGCCGTCGCTGTAACCTTCTATTTCAGGGTTGCGACCATCAACAACAATGCTTGCGCCTTGCTCTTGAGCGTGATTGATGTAGCCAACCACTTTATCGCGGTGTTGACCGGTGATCACTGGACCAAAGTCGTTGTTGCTGTCTGTGTAAGCACCAACTTTTAAGTCTTTCATTGCTTCTTTCATTTTAACAACAAGCGCATCACCAGCGGCATCGCCAACCGCAACGGCAACAGAAAGCGCCATACAGCGCTCACCTGATGAACCAAAAGCGGCACCAAGTAACTGACTAACGGCGTTATCCATATCGGCATCAGGCATCACGATAGCGTGGTTTTTCGCACCACCTAATGCCTGACAACGCTTACCGTGAGCATTTGCGGTTTGGTAAACATATTCAGCAATTGGCGTTGAACCGACAAAACTGACTGCTTTAACGTCTTGATGAGTTAACAATACATCAACCGCACTCTTATCGCCGTTTACTACGTTTAACACGCCATCAGGCAAGCCAGCCTCTTTTAGCAATTGAGCTAAAAACAAGGTTGAACTTGGATCGCGCTCAGACGGTTTTAAAACAAAACAGTTACCACAGGCGATTGCCATTGGGAACATCCAAAGTGGTACCATCGCTGGGAAGTTAAACGGGGTAATACCGGCGACAACACCTAGTGGTTGAAACTCACTCCACGAGTCGATATTAGGACCAACATTTTTGCTGTGTTCGCCTTTTAACAGCTCAGGCACACCACAAGCGTATTCAACGTTTTCAATACCGCGTTGTAGTTCACCAGCAGCATCATGAGAAATTTTGCCGTGCTCTTCACCAATTAACTGGCAAATTTTATCGGCGTTTTGTTCCAGTAATTCTTTAAAGCGAAACATCACGCGAGCGCGCTTAATCGGTGGTGTATTACGCCACGCGGGAAATGCTGCTTGCGCACACGCAATCGCCTGTTCAACCGTTTCAACGGGTGCAATCGCTACTTGTTTTTCTGCTTGACCCGTTGCTGGGTTAAAAACATCTTGGGTGCGAGCCGCTGCGGTGCTGATCTCGCCGTTAATAAAATGTCCGATAGTGTTCATAATAAATTCCTAAATAAATTTGTTTCAGCTTATGCTGTGTTATTTGGCGAGATGATTAGTCCCATAGCCCTTGATAAATTGACACCATATCGTCAATCGACGGAACCACAGGGTTGTTACCCGGTGAGCCAGACGCCAATGCCTGCTCAGCCATGGTTTGGCAAACATCAAAAAACTGCTCGCGGTTAATACCAAATTGCTCCGGCGTTGGTACCGATAACTCTTCATTAAGCGCTTTAAGTTCAGTCAGTAGCTTTTGATTAGCAACATCATCACTATCTTGCTCGGCCGCGACACCCATTGCTCTGGCGCAATCTGCATAGCGAGCTGATGCGGCAGGTATTGAATAAGCGGTGACACTTGGTAATAGCATCGCGTTAGACAAGCCGTGCGGTACGTGGAAAAAAGCACCGATTGGTCGACTCATGCCGTGCACCAAGGCAACGGAGGCATTAGAAAAAGCGACACCTGCTAAGGTTGAGCCCAGCATCATCGCTTCGCGCGCGTCTTTGTCTTCACCATTGTGGTACGCCTTGCGCAAGTTAGGGCCAATAAGTTTGATTGCCGCTAGCGCTTGGCTGTCACTGTAGGGGCTGGCTTTTTTGCTGACGTAAGCTTCAATCGCATGAGTTAATGCATCAATACCGGTATCAGCTGTTACACGCGCCGGTAAACTGGTTGTTAGTTTGTAATCAACTAATGCCGCGACAGGCATAAAACCGATACCGACACATAGCATTTTTTCGTCGCTCGTTTCATCGGTAATAATGGTAAAACGCGTCACTTCTGAACCCGTACCGGCAGTGGTTGGAATGGCAATTAACGGCAAGCCTTGCTCGGTAACCATACGCGGAAAACGGTAATCTTTCATTTCACCGCCAAACTTGGCCAAAATCGCAATCGCTTTCGCGCTGTCAATTGGGCTACCGCCACCTAGGGCAATAATACAGTCGTAGTCGCCAGTACGTGCTTTTTCGACACCCGCTTGAATTGAGGCAACCGTTGGTTCTGGCACGGTATCGTCAAAAACATCGGCGCTAATTTGCTCAGCGCTTAAGGTTTCTTGAATACGGCTGGCGTAACCGAGTTGCACCATCATTTTGTCGGTAATAATCAGTGGTTTTTGGCAACCTAAGCTCGCTAAGATATTTGGGATTTCTAAGCTAGCGTTTTCTCCTACCTGCATAATGCGCGGTAAAATAACTTGAGTAGACATGTTAATTCCTCTCTTACTAGCGCAATTTAGCGATGGCGAAAAACTGGCGCGCGTTTGGCAATAAAGGCGTGCATGCCCTCTTTTTGCCCTTCTGTCGCGAAAGCAGCTTGGAATAAGCGACGCTCATGGCGAATACCTTCGGTAAGGCTGGTTTCAAAGGCTACATTAACCGCTTCTTTCGCCATTCTTACCGCTGGATCGTTGTAGCCGGCAATGGTGTGAGCTGCTTCTAACGCTGTTTGTAGTAATTCGTTACCCGGAACAACGCGGGCAACTAGGCCAGCGGCTTTAGCTTCGTGAACATCAATAGTGCGACCAGTGAGTACTAAATCCATCGCTAATGACTTGCCAATAGCATTTGCTAAGCGTTGTGAACCGCCAATGCCCGGTAAAATACCTAACTTAATTTCCGGTTGACCAAATTGCGCGTCCTCAGAAGCGATAATAAAGTCACACATCAATGCCAGTTCACAACCGCCGCCTAGGGCATATCCACTTACTGCAGCAATAATGGGTTTATTGATGGTGCGCAATTCATCCCACGGTTTGAAAATGTCATCACAGTAAAACTCAGCGTAATTTAAGTTCGCCATTTCTTCAATATCAGCACCGGCGGCAAACGCTCGGGCGCTACCGGTGATAACAATAGCGCCGATATTATCGTCGGCATCAAACGCCTTTAACGTATCAACCACTTCTTTGGCCAGCTGACGACTCAAGGCATTTAAGCTCTTGGGGCGATGCAAGGTGATCATACCTACGCGCTCGCGGCGCTCGACTAAAATGGTTTCTAGCGCCTGCGTTGGTTGGCTGGTTTCAGTGTTGGCATCAGTTGTTACTTCTGATGTCGGTTCAGCATTGACTTGTTCTTTTTTTACACTTGCTTTACTTTTCATCATTCGACTCTCTGTTGTATCAATTAGTTATTTAGGTTGTTATTACTTACACGGCAGTTAAACCCAATTGTTGGACTCGCCATCGTCATCAAGCTGTTCTGGTGGTGTCACTGTTGGCGCATAAGCCCCTTTGTCAGACATCAACTCTTCTAAAATCGCCTCGCGATGCTGATTTAACCCAGGTGCTTGAATCGGCTCTTCGGGATCGACTTCGGTTAGAGAACTCATTTTGATGGGGTTACCGGCAGTGCGCACAGGGCGTTCGTTTTCCCCTTTAACCTTGACGATCATATTGCGAGCGAGTAATTGAGGGTGATCAAATAGCTTGTCGATGGTATTAATTGGCGAACATGGCACCCCGGCTTCATTGAGGGCATCAATCCAATGTTGCATCGGCTGGGTCTTAGTGACTTTCTCAATATCTTCAACCATTTTCTTGCGGTTTTGCACTCGCAAATCATTGGTTAAAAATAGCGGTTCTAACGCTAGTTCTGGCGCACCAAGCGCGTCAGCCATTAGCAAGAACAAGGTGTCGTTACCCGCACACATGACAAACTTGCCATCTTTTGCGGCAAAAGTTTCAAACGGCGCTAACGAGGGGTGGCAATCACCAGTACGATTAGGCACTACGTCTTCAACATCGTACCGAGCCAGTGCCGTTTCCATTAGCGCCGCTTGGCAATCGAGCATGCCAATATCAATGCGAGAACCCTGGGCATCACGGCTGCGACTATAAAGCGCCGATAAAATTCCGATGGCACCGAATAGCGCTGCCCCTAAATCGCCAAAGCTAGTGCCAACACGTGCTGGCTCTCCGCCCGGCCAGCCGGTTAAACTCATGACACCGCCCATTGCTTGCACGACCATGTCGTAGCCCGGCAAATCGCTAAATGGACCACTGTGACCAAAGCCAGATATTGACGAGTAAACAATGTGTGGGTGGGTTTTAGCTAAACGCTCAGGACCATAGCCAAGGCGCTCCATCACGCCAGGTCTAAAGTTTTCTACCACGACATCACAACTGTCGAGCAAGCGTTCTAACAATTCGCGATCACGCGGCGACTTAATATCAAGAGAAATACTCTCTTTACCGCGATTAAAGCACATAAAATAGGCCGAATCGTCGCCGACAAACGGGCCAAAAGCACGGGTGTCGTCACCAGTGCCAAACCGTTCAATTTTAATCACCCTCGCACCTAAGTCCGCCAAGATCATCGTGCAGTATGGTCCTGCCAATACTCTAGAAAAATCTAATACAGTAATTCCGTCGAGTGGACCCGGTTTTACTTCTTCTTCGTTTGCTTGATTCATAGTCATTAGTCCGATAGTTAACCAAACCTTACGCAAGTCAATAATGAGACAAAACGTATCAATATAAAAACAAGTGGAATACTATATCGATTCATTTCGTATCGATATTAGACCAAGGTATAAGATGATATTTTCTTGTTGCAGTTGCTTGCAGCCTAACTAGCACAGTAAAAGACAGGTAATTAAATTTAGAAACAAAGACTTAGATACAGCGAAATAAAGATAATCAATTTAGCGCAGCGAGATAGTGAAATTTTCTTGGCACTGGCTATTTCTTGTATAACATCCACGATGTAATAAGTAGTCGCGCCATCATGAAGATTTTTGCCACCCTGCTCGCCAGCAGTTTATTGTTAATGACCAGCCAAATTCAGGCTAAAACCATTACCAGTCCAGCACAGCAAGTCAATTTAGTTGAAGTGTACAGCTCTCAAGGCTGTAGTAGTTGTCCTCCTGCCGAGCGCTGGTTAAGCCAATTTAAAACCGATGAACGTTTGTTTAGTCAATTTATCCCAATCAATTTACACGTTGATTACTGGGATTATATTGGTTGGAAAGACCCATATGCTTTGCGCGAATTTACCAAGCGTCAACAAAATTACAAACGCTTGGGTCATACCCGTAACATCGCAACGCCCGGTTTTGTTGTCAACGGCAAAGGTTGGAATGGCTGGTTTTACAAACGCCCTATTCCAATTGATAGCAGTAATGTTGTTGGCGAGCTTAGCGCAAAGATAAACGATGGCAACATTGAGGTTAGTTTTGACGCAGAACAAAAACTGCCACCATTGGTACAAGCCCATGTTGCTATTTTGGGGTTTGACCAAGTGACTAAGGTCACCAGAGGAGAAAACCGCGGCCGCCATCTGCCCCACGATTTTGTTGTGATCGGTTACGATCAAGTCAGCACCCAGGTAAATGGCAAACAAGTGACAGCAAAGCTAGCACTGCCTAGCAGTGACAAGTTTAACTCTGACCAAAAAGCAGTTGTGGTCTGGCTTTCTGACCGTTTTGATCCCAAACCAATTCAAGTAGTAGGTGACTGGTTGTAAATTAATGTGCTATAAAAACCGTTGTTAACATAAGTACCGACATAAACACCACGAGCTTTACTAAAGCCAAATCTGGTAATTTGGGAGATAAACGTTAAATGAATAGCATCCGGTTAGCGCTAATCAGTTTACTGTTCTTCCTAAGTGCTTGCGGTGGTGGCGGCAATAGCAATTCAACACCGCCAGCCAATACGCCAGCGGTAAACGCAGCGCCAATTGCCAATGCGGGTGCCGATCAAACAGCGCCAACAGCAACAACCATATCCTTAGACGCCGGCGCTAGTTCGGATCCCGACAATGACAGACTAAGTTACCAATGGCGTATCATAAGTGCACCGAGCCAAAGTGAGGCAATCGTAGATAACGCCAACAGCATTACAGCGAGCTTTACTGGCGATTTTCGCGGTCAGTATCAACTTTCAGTAACCGTTTCTGATGGTCAAAGCAGCGCAACTGATACGGTTACTCTGACATTTATCAGCGAGCTTGAACAACAAAGTGGCAGTTTAAGCCAAGTACTAAAAGCCATCGATTATGGCAGCAATCAAGATCAACGCTGGCGTCAGCCTAGCTCGCAACAGCAATTAAATTTTAGCCGAGCCATTCAGGCAGTCATTAACCAAAACTATCTTGATGCCAGTGATTACGCCGCTAGGCTGGGTTATCAACTCATTGAATTTACTGACACCGACAACCTAGCTAACAACGTACATTTCCTATTACAAGAAAACCCTAGCTTAAACAGCCAACAATTGCTCGCCGGCGGTACTTATGTATTTCGACACGATGGCATCAACGCCGTGTTACAAGCGCCGCACCCAAGATCAGACGTCAACACCGAATTACAAGCGATTGAAAACTATTTCATTACTAACAGTAACGTGCTGATGTTAGCCGGAACTCGACGCGATAGCAGTTTGCAGGCGACTCGGTGCTCGGGAGACTTTTTCGCGAGTGATACTGCCCACAATACTGACACCCTGTTTTTTGTCGCACACAAGGTGTTATCTGAAACTGACCTCGACAAGGTTTTTGTTGAATTTCACGGTTTTGGTACCAGCTCCTTGAGCAATTTACAAACCCAATGTAATACCAGCAGCCCGCTTTTAGTGAATTTGAGTGAAGGAATCGACTATCAGAGTGACCTCAACGAGGCTAATTTAAGGCAATTATTTCGCCAAGAAATTAACCGCGCTGGTAACATAAATGCGTGTTTATTTGGCAATCAAGCCATGAGCTTGGGAGGAACAACTAACGTTGCTGGCAGATTTACCAATAACTCCCCTGATGCTTGCACAGTGGCGGCAACAGCATCAAGTCGTCGGTTTTTGCATGTTGAACAAAGTTTTGAAGTAAGAGCGAATCACAGAGCTGAAATGGCTGAACACTTAAAGCAGGCCTTAAACAAGTTATTTCAATAGTCCAACTGATTAAAAGTGATTAAGCGCCTACACTTTTTAAACATCTTATTTTCGAGTATTTGATACCATCCTTTTGTTTTTATTCAATACCAACTGGACGGTAGTATGCATTTCTATATTCCGAAATTTAAAACGCTAGCGATTGCTATCGCTTATTTAAGCATTCAGGGCTGCACTGCAGTCGGAATGGTTTTAGATGCAAAACTCGATGATCACGCAAACAAGCATTCTCAAAAACAAAACGGTGAAATCAACAATATTGATGACGATGTCGCGCCATTTACCTCTTTGGGGCTAAAAGCCGATGCTCACATTATTAATCAGTTGATAAAAAAAACCAAAAGCGCTATCAAAAAGCCTCAAACGCCAGAACAATTATGTCGCAAATTTGAAGGCAAAAAACGAGAGCGCTGTTTAAACGAAATCTTGATGCACTCGGATTCAAATCAGGTGCTCAAAGTAGAAATTATCGATAACCAATAACTGTTCCCGTTGGCAACAGCTAAGGTTTTCTTGTTACTAGTACAGAGAGCATAAACAATGCACCAGGCAGTGAGTCAACTAAATAACCATTGCCCGAGGAAAAATCACCGATAGCAAAAGCTAATGATATTGGTGGGTTAAAAGCGAAACTACTCAAGGTATTAAACCAAGTATCCAGCTGAATCGCCCTTATCGACTGCGTCAGCGCAAGTATCAAAACCAAGCCAATTGACCAAACTTTGCGGTGCCAACAACCATAAGCAACACCAACCGGTAAGGCAAAGAACACAGTTAAATACGCCACAACCGACAGCACAGTTATCGAACTGTGATATTGAGCGACAACAATCACTATGGCAATAACCGCATATAGCAGCCAAAAACTGGCTAAAATCTTTGTTGTCAGATTGAATTGGCTGATAGAGTTCTGGTTTGCCAAGTCGTCCCCTCTATGACGGTGTTTACGACCAAAAATACAAAAACAGCATAAAAAAGCTGATAAAAAAACAATGACGTTACCACAATTGCCAAATTGGTCGACAGTCCTCAGGCAAGTATAAGTTTCGCCCTAAATCGCTCCACTTACTCGGATAATGGAAATCGGAACCAAGTGACGCACAAAGGTCATATTCATGACAGTAACTGAGCATTAATCGCCGTTGTTCTGGGTTCATTTGCGGTAAGACAATTTCTAAGCCATCGCCACCTGCGGCTTTAAATTCAACAATCAGTTTTCTACGCCATTTACCCGACAAGTCGTAGCGAATAGGGTGTGCTAATACCGCGCTCCCGCCAGCACAGTGAATAACGTCAACCGCTTCGGCAATATCGCACCACAACGGTTTAACGTAAGCGCGCTTGCCTTTGCCAATATATTTGTCAAAGGCCGCTTGCAAGTGGTTAACTTTGCCTTGTTGCAGCAGTATTTGAGCAAAATGGCTGCGGGTAATCGAACCATCACCGGCGAGTTTTTTGGCCTGCTCATAAACCCCGATAAAGCCACACTTTTCAAGTTTTTCCCCCATTTTTTGCGCACGTAGCTCTCGAGCCGCTTGTTGCTGTTCAATCAGCTCATTTAGTACTGGGTTGGTTTCATCAATATTTAAGCCGACAACATGAATATCGAAGCCGTGCCAGTAAGTTGATATTTCAATTCCCGAGACCAGTTTCAGTGGAAGTTTTTTATCTAAAATATAACGCTTAGCACTATCAAGCCCTGCGACTGAGTCGTGATCAGTTATCGCTAACACGTCAAGCTGAAAATTGACCGCCCTGTCTACCAAGGTTTGTGGCGTTAATTGACCATCAGAACAGGTGGTGTGACTGTGTAAGTCTATACGTGGTATCGCATTTTTTTCGGCTTTAGCGGCAAAGAGTTGACTGTAAAAATTGTCAGGGCTAAGTGTTGACATATGTCTCGATTTAATGTCTTCTATACAGGATTATTTTTTCATTAATTTTAACACGTTTACGAAAGAATTAATGGCTAATATTTTTGGGATGCAATAGTAGAGTACTAAATCCACCACAGCCCCCAAAAAGTAACATGAGGTAAAGCCAGTAAAGCTGGTCAAAACAAAAGTGATGTTAAAACTAGCACAGCAAACAATTTCATTAATTTGGTGGTGGCACGACTCTCAATAGTGGGTTGTGATATTTGCTGCTAGGCAAAAAATTCTTAAAACCCGCTATTAAGCGGGTTTTTTTATGTTCAGGAGGAACGGTATGGCGCAATGCCATGGATGGCAAAGAGCGCGCGTTTAAATGCTTTTGTTTTGTATGGTTATTACCAGTAAAATTAGTTCAATGATACCCAAGCTGCCTCAAGATACGTGATTCAGCGCTATCACAGGAGCTTAATATCAAGGCGCAGCTAGCAGGAATGGTCACTCCCTTTCAATTAGCTGCAACGATGAGAGTAAGTTCCTGTGAAGCGCCCGAAGGGTTGGTTTAAAAGACAATTTATACTGCGTTGTTGATTTTAATAAGGGAACGACCATTATTTGCAATCAATGCCTTGCCTAAATTACTTTTAATTCCAACTGAACAAGCATCTTGAGGTAGCTTGGGTATAAATTAGGTTTCAATATGTTAATCACTAAAGTTAAAAGTTGGTTTATTTGGTGGCTTCAGCCACTTTACGCAGGATAAAGCCCTTTTTACGAAATAAATCAACTAGGTATAAAAAACATGACAGTTACACCCCCCGCAAATGCTGCGGTTAGTACCTTCGCCTTACAAGGTCGCTACCAAATAGATCCGCTAGCGGTTTACCAAAAGCTCTGTAGCAATAAAACCAACACAGTGCTATTAGAGTCGGCGGAAATCGACCAAAAGCATCAATTAAAAAGTCTCTTGTTAGTCGATGCCGCCCTAAAGATTGTTTGTCACGGGCAAAGCGTTACTTTTACCCCGCTCTCTGACAACGGCCAATCAGCATTAGCATTTGCTAAACACTCGCTCGAACAAACTGACGGTGTTGCTGAGCTCACGACCACAAATAATCAGCTCATTGTTCACTTTGCGCAGCCACTTGCTGAGCTCGACGAAAAATCTCGACTGCTCGCTACTAACCCTTTTCAAGCCCTGCGCTTGTTTACTGAGCTTGACGGTGCTAAACAACATCCCTTTTCCGTGTTTCTCGGTGGCGCACTAGCGTTTGATATGATCGCCACTAGCGAACCTTTACCAAGCGTGAATGAAAGTGATAACACTTGCCCTGACTATGTTTTTTACCTTGCTGAAACCTTAATTGCGATAGATCACGAAAGCCAAACCACAGAACTCATCGGTAACGCATTTAGCCGCTGTGAGCAAATCAAAAACGATGTTCAACAGCAGCTAACACAGTTGCAAAAAGCGCTCGATCAAAACTTTAGTGCTACGCAGCAAGTTGTCGACAAAAATGCACAGCCCGTTGAGGTCACATGTGATTTTACTGACCAAGAGTTCTGTACTATGGTCGAACAACTTAAAGAACACGTATGTGCTGGTGATATTTTCCAAGTGGTTCCTTCGCGTACATTTAGCCTAGCGTGTGATAATCCACTCACTGCTTACCAAGTGTTGAAGGCGCGTAACCCAAGCCCTTATATGTTCTTTTTGCAAGACGATGACTTTTGCATGTTCGGCGCATCACCTGAGTCATCACTTAAATATCAAGTGAGCAATCGCCAAGTTGAGCTTTACCCGATCGCAGGCACTCGCCCACGTGGCTTTGACGCCAACGGCAGACTCTCGCCGGACTTAGACAGCCGTATTGAGCTCGACTTGCGCCTAGATAAAAAAGAGCTTTCAGAGCACATTATGTTGGTTGATTTAGCCCGTAACGATATTGCCCGCGTCAGTCAGCCCGGTACTCGTCACGTCGCTGACTTATTAAAGGTTGATCGCTACTCTCATGTGATGCACTTAGTATCGCGGGTTTGCGGTACCTTATCGGAAGATCTCGACGCCCTGCATGCCTATCAAGCTTGTATGAATATGGGGACGCTCTCAGGCGCGCCAAAGGTTAGAGCCACTGAGCTTATTCGCCAATTTGAAGGTAAACGCCGTGGCAGTTACGGCGGCGCTGTTGGTTACTTTACCGGCACAGGTGAAATGGACACCTGTATTGTAATTCGCTCTGCCTTTGTTAACAATGGCATTGCTCAAGTACAAGCAGGTGCAGGTGTGGTTTACGATTCTAATCCACAAGCTGAAGCTGACGAAACTAGACAAAAAGCGCAAGCGGTGATTAGCGCGATTCAGCAAGCTGCCTCCTTTATCGATAACCCAGCTAGTGAGGAGGTTTAACAATGTCGACTTCAACTAACTGCTCAAGCAACAATACGGCAAACCACAAAGACACCCGCATAAAAACGAAAATTTTTATGCTCGACAACCTTGATTCATTCACCTACAACTTGGTCGACGAGTTTTATCAATTGGGTTTTGAGCTGGTTATTTATCGCAACACGGTGTCAGCAGACTTTATTGTTGAACAAATTGAACAACACTGCCAACAAGAAGAAAACGCAGCACTAGTCGTTTTATCACCTGGCCCAGGCACACCGACAGATGCCGGTTGCTTAATGGACTTGATTGCCAAAACAGCGGGTAAATACCCCATTTTAGGTATTTGCCTTGGCCATCAAGCATTGGTGCAACACTACGGCGGCATTGTTGGCCGTGCGCCTGAAATTATGCACGGTAAATCATCATTGGTTAGCCACACAGGAACGGGAGCGTTTGCCAACATTAGCCAACCATTACCTGTTGCTCGTTATCATTCGCTGGCCGCAACAACTATGCCCGAAAGCCTATCGATGATCGCCGATTATCAGGGCTTACCAATGGCTGTTGAACACAGCCAAGATGCCGCACTGGGTTTTCAGTTTCATCCTGAATCGGTACTTACTACTTATGGTAGCAACTTGCTGGCACAAAGTATCGATTATTTACTGGCGCTTCAATCAAATAAATGTCACCGAGCACAGGAGGATGCATAATGTCTAAGCAAACCAATCAAGCCAAGCAATTTAATCCATTATCTCTGCTGGTTGACGGTGAACACCTAAGCCAAGCGCAAAGCCAGAGTTTTTTTAGCGACGTTATCGCAGGTAATGTCGAGCCTGCCTTGCTTGGCTCTGCGTTAACCGCGTTAAAAGTAAAGGGTGAAACCGCCGATGAAATCTCTGGTGCCGCCCTTGCCGCTCGTCAGTCAGCCACGCCATTTCCGGTACAAGCAACGCCAGTAAGTGATTGTGTTGGAACTGGTGGCGATGGTGCTAATACCATCAATATCTCAACCACCGCCGCCATTTTAGCCGCTAGTTGCGGGTTAAAAATGGCAAAACACGGCAACCGAAGTGTCTCGTCAATGTCGGGCTCCGCTGATTTACTTGAATCTTTCGGTGTCAACTTAACAATGTCACCTGAGGTTGCCAGTGAGTGTTTAGCGCAAACTAACTTGTGTTTTTTGTTTGCACCAGCCTATCACGCAGGATTTAGACACGCAGCGCCCGTGCGCAAAGCCATGGGCATTCGCACCTTGTTTAATATTCTCGGTCCATTGGTCAACCCGGCAAAACCTGAAACTATGTTGCTTGGCGTTTATAGCCCAGAGCTGTTAATGACAATGGCAAAAAGTTTACAACTTACCGGCGTAAAACGCGCTTGGGTAGTTCACGGCAGTGGTTTAGATGAAATTGCCCTGCACGGCCAAACCCAAGTGGTTGAAGTAAATAATGACGAGCTTATCGAAAAAACCATTAGCCCAGCTGATTTTGGTTTAGCCAGTTATAGTCTTGAAGATATTAAAGGCGGTACACCAGCAGAAAACGCGGCCGTTATTAAGCAAATTCTAGCGGGTCAAGGTCAACCAGCCCACAACGCAGCGGTCGCCATTAATTGCGCAGCACTACTTTATTTACATGACAAAGCAGAGAGCTTGCAAGCAGCCGCAGATATCGCAATGCAAGCGCTGGCATCCGGTCAGGGCTTAGCAACACTAGAAGCTATGGTTAAGGTATCGAATCAAGTATCGAATAGCGAGACACAGGAGAAACGCCACTCATGATGTCGCCAGAAATTGCTGCACTACCCAACGTACTGCAAAAAATTGTCGAAGATAAGTTTGTCACGGTAGAACAGCTCAAACGCGAACTGCCACTAGAGAGCTTTATTGAGCAACTAGTGCCAACTCAAAAAGATATGTACGCAGCGTTAGCTGCGCCAAATGCTGGCTTTATTTTAGAGTGTAAAAAAGCATCGCCATCTAAAGGGCTTATTCGCTCTGATTTTGATGTCAAAGCGATTGCAACAACCTATGAAAAGTATGCCGCTGCTATTTCAGTATTAACCGATGAAAAATATTTCCAAGGGACATTTGACTACTTACAAACCGTGACTAAAACGGTAAGTTGTCCGGTATTAAACAAAGACTTTTTTGTTGACCCATACCAAGTGTATCTCGCCCGATACTATGGCGCTGATGCAATATTGTTAATGCTCAGTGTACTTAACGACGAGCAATATCGCACACTTGCTGAGGTTGCCGAAAAATACAACTTAGCCATTTTAACGGAAATTTCAACGCCAGAAGAAATGGAGCGTGCCATTGCCTTAAATGCCAAATTAGTTGGTATTAACAACCGCAACTTGCGCGATCTATCAACCGACATCAACCGTACCTTTGATTACACACCACATATTCCAGACGACAGGTTAGTGATTTCAGAGTCAGGTATTTACACCCACCAACAAGTGCGAAAACTAGCGCCAGCGGTCGATGGCTTTTTGGTTGGCAGTTCGATAATGGCAGAAAATGACATCGACTTGGCCTGTCGCCGTTTGATTTTTGGCAACAACAAAATTTGTGGCCTTACCGACGCCAGCCAAGCAGATGCTGCTTACAAAGCCGGTGCGGTATACGGCGGTTTAATCTTTGCTGAAAAATCGCCACGTCTGGTCAGTATTGAGCAAGCACAAACCATAGTAAACGAGCAGCCTGCACTCGATTATGTCGGTGTTTTTGTCAATCATAGCCCAGCTGATATAGCCGCCATTGCAAAGCAGTTAAATTTAGCAGCCGTGCAGCTTCATGGCGAGCAAGACAATGCTTACATCGACACCCTCAAACCTATGCTGCCGGAATCTTGCCAAATTTGGCGCGCCTATAAAGTTGAACAAGACGTTCCCGAACTAACCGCAGGCAGCGATTTGTATTTGCTCGATGGCAAATCACCCGGTAGTGGACGTGCGTTTCGTTGGCAAGCGTTAGCCGACACCAAACAAGATTTATCTTCTTGTTTCTTGGCCGGTGGTTTGAGTCCAGCCAATATTACTGAGGCGCTCGAACAACGAGATAGTGAAAAGTTATTCGGCTTAGATATCAACTCAGGTGTTGAATCTAGCCCAGGTCAAAAGTGTCAAAGCAAAATCAACCAAGTCTTTGACCAGATACGGAATTACTAAAATGAATTCAACAGAAAATCAAAAGCAAACATTAAGTCCATATTTTGGCGAGTTTGGCGGCATGTTCGTCAGCGAATTGCTTGTGCCTGCCCTTGAGCAGCTTGAGCAAGCCTTTATTGAGTCGCAAACCGATCAAGCCTTTTTAGACGAGTTTAACAACTTACTGACCAGCTATGCTGGCCGCCCAACGCCACTCACATTGTGTCGTAACTTGGTCAAAAACCCACTGGCAAAAATCTATTTAAAACGCGAAGACTTGCTACACGGCGGCGCCCATAAAACCAACCAAGTATTGGGACAAGCCCTACTTGCTAAACGCATGGGCAAAACTGAAATTATCGCCGAAACCGGTGCTGGCCAGCACGGTGTTGCTACTGCAATTGCCTGTTCACTACTGGGCTTAAAAGCCCGTGTTTACATGGGCGCTAAAGACTGCGAACGCCAGCAGCCAAATGTATTTAGAATGCGTTTAATGGGCGCTGAAGTGATTCCAGTTACCGCTGGTAGCGGCACCTTAAAGGATGCCGTTAACGAAGCCCTGCGCGACTGGTCAGCCAACTATGACGATGCCCACTACTTACTAGGTACTGCCGCTGGTCCTCACCCATTCCCGACCATTGTTCGCGAATTCCAAAAGATGATCGGTGAAGAAGCAAAACAACAGCTACTCGCCGAAGAAGGCCGTTTACCCGATTACGTTGTCGCCTGTGTTGGTGGTGGTTCAAATGCTATTGGTATGTTTAGCGACTTTATTAAAGAAACCGAAGTTAAGCTGGTCGGCGTAGAGCCTGGCGGTAAAGGGGTTAATACCCATCACCACGGCGCGACCTTAACGGCTGGTAGTAAAGGTATGCTACACGGTAACTACACCTACATTATGCAAGATCCTGCTGGCCAAATTGAAGAGTCTTACTCGATTTCTGCAGGTCTTGACTACCCAGGTGTCGGTCCTCAGCACGCATTTTTAAAAGAAACAGGCCGCGCCGAATACGTAGCCATTAACGATGACGAAGCGCTCGCAGCTTTCCAAACGCTGGCGAAAAACGAGGGTATTATCCCTGCACTAGAATCGTCACACGCTTTGGCACAAGCGTTGAAAATGGCAGACGCTGCCACCGAAGAAACCGTTATTTTGGTGAACTTATCAGGTCGTGGTGACAAAGATCTCGCCCACGTTCACACCGTATTAGCCGAACAACAAGCCAGTCAAAGCCAGAAAAGCCGGTAATAGAATAAGGAAACAACCATGACAGATAACAACCAAACTTGTCGCTATCAATCGACTTTTACTGAGCTTGCACAAAAAAATGCAGGGGCATTTGTTCCTTTTGTCACTATCGGTGACCCGGGACCTGAACAATCGCTGGCAATTATTAAAACTTTGATTGATGCCGGTGCCGATGCTCTTGAGCTTGGTATCCCGTTTTCAGACCCAAGTGCTGACGGTGTTACCATTCAACAAGCGGGTCTGCGAGCGCTGAACGCGGGTGTGACCACAGATACTTGTATCGAGATTCTAACCAAAGTGAGAGAATACGCTCCACAGGTACCCATTGGTTTATTGCTATACGGTAACCTAGTTTTTGCTCGCGGTTTAGATAACTTTTATCGCGATATGAAAGCAGCTGGCGTTGATTCTATTCTCATTGCCGACTTGCCAATTCGCGAGAGTCGACCATTCCGCGATATTGCTCAAAAGCACGGTATTAGTCAGATCTTTATCGCGCCGCCAAACGCAAACGATGATACTTTACGTGAAGTTGCGTCATTTGGTCGTGGCTATACCTACGTATTAAGCCGAGCGGGTGTTACCGGCACTGAAACTAAAGCTAATATGCCAGCTAATCATTTAATTGATACGTTAAGAGAATACAACGCCGCGCCACCGGTACTCGGTTTTGGTATTTCAGAGCCAAGCCAAGTCAAAGAAGCGATTAGTGCAGGTGCTGCTGGCGCAATTAGTGGCTCAGCGACAGTGAAAATCATCGAGAACAATCTCGATAACCATGAAAAAATGCTCACTGAGTTAAGTGCTTTTGTCAGCGAGATGAAAGCTGCTACGTTAAGAGCGTAATAAACTCTATCGACGAAAAAGCCGCGATAAACGCGGCTTTTTTTATACGTTACAAATCCTGTGAAAAAGAAAATGCTGCATATAGAACTTAACAGCCCGTAGTAACGGTTAAAATTTCTGGACGTTGAGCAACAGTAACTAAGCTTTTAAACGACACATAGCAGTTTGTCGCTGTGATATTTGCTACATTTACTGTATTGGTACCTATTTGATTGGTATTGGTAATATACAAACCACGCGCAGTCTGACCGTTAACATTGTCGTTAAACTGAGTAGCAAAAACGAAATCATCACTGATATCGGCAGCTTCAAGAATTTCAGGAATATTGTCGCTATCGCCAAATGACACACCGATAGGGTAACCTTGATCAAACAAAACGCCATTAAAAGTAAAGCCGTTAGTCAAACCAGCATCACCTTCTAGAATAGCTTTTGCGTTATAAATATTCAGTGTTGACTCTAAGTTACCTGCTAACCCTTCCATGACTGCTTCGCTGGCATCTCCAGATAAATTAATAAATCTCGGGGCAGCTACTGCTGCTAAAATACCAAGAATAACAATTACAACAACCAATTCAATAAGTGTAAAACCCTTTACAGTATTCAGCTTTTTACTAGACATAAGCGTATGTTAACTCCATTACATAAAAACTGTTCCCAAGACTACTATGTAGCATAGTTCAAAGCAATATTAATATTTTTAAAATATCATAGACTTACTTAATTGTTAGCAATAAAAAAGCGAGCTATTTAGCTCGCTATTTGTGGTTAGATTATAGTGAAAGTTACTCGCCGCACTTACCTTCGCCACATTTACCTTTACCTTTGGCTTTGCCTTCGCCGCATTTGCCTTCGCCACACTTACCTTTGGCTTTACCTTCGCCGCATTTGCCTTCGCCACACTTACCTTTGGCTTTGCCTTCACCGCATTTGCCTTCGCCACACTTACCTTTGGCTTTGCCTTCGCCGCATTTGCCTTCGCCACACTTACCTTTGGCTTTGCCTTCGCCGCATTTGCCTTCACCACATTTGCCTTCGCCACACTTACCTTTTTTGTGACCATCAGGAGTATCAACTTGCATAAAAGTTTGATCGGCAAATGGATTTGACTCTGCTTTAGCTGGTACACTAACCATTAGTGTCATCGCCAATGCTGACATGATTAACGTAAATAAAGATTTTTTGAAAATACTCATTATGTTTTCCTTTTGTTTATCTAAATATATAGACTCTATAATTATATAGCTTTAATTAAGACCATCATCTAGTCAATTTAATTTCAAACAATCCCTAGCGATAATCTGTAATTGAACGCGAAGATAAATGATACAAATCAGCTATCTACAAGGTTAGCCACATCCCAATGAATACACAAGTAAAAAAAATCGTATTAGCGCCCATGGAAGGTGTTGTTGATAGACTAATGCGCGAACTTTTGACTTCGATCAATGACTACGATTTATGTGTCACTGAGTTTGTTCGCGTTGTAAACAAGAAAATGCCAAAGCATGTCTTTTATCGCATCTGCCCAGAGCTCCACAACAAAGGTTACACAACATCTGGCACGCCAGTTAGGGTCCAGCTGCTAGGCCAAATGCCTGAAATAATGGCGGCAAACGCTGAAAGAGCTTTAGAGCTGGGATCTCATGGCGTCGACGTAAACTTTGGTTGTCCAGCTAAAACAGTTAATAAAAGTAAAGGTGGTGCGGTACTTTTGAAAGAGCCGGAGAAGATCTACCAAATACTGTCGACAATAAAGAAGTCTATAGGTACCGATAACACACTATCTGCGAAAATTAGACTAGGCTTTGATGAAGACTCACTATTCGAGGAAATCGTGAGTGCGGTCGAATCTAGTGGCGTTAAGGAAATTGCCATTCATGCTAGAACCAAGAGACACGGATATAAACCACCGGCTTACTGGCATAAAATAGGTGAGATAGCAGATAAACATCAATTGAGCGTCACTGCAAATGGTGAAATTTGGCATCGTCAACACATGTTTAATTGTATTGAACAAAGTAAAACCAACAGCATTATGTTAGGTCGAGGAGCATTGGCAATGCCAAACCTAGCAAATGTACTCAGATACAATGAGGCGCCAATGTCAAAAGCGTCCCTCAAGGATCTATTAATAACTTATAGTGAGCGAGAGCTAGAAGGTGATAAAAGCTACTACTTTTCTAGTCGCCTAAAGCAATGGCTAAGATATTTGAAGCTGCAATTTAACGAAGCGGAGTTACTTTTTCAGCGAATCAAAACCTTAACTAGAAAACAAGAAATCATCGAGCAGATAGACAAGCTATAAATGCTTGCCAAGATTTAGGTATAAAAAAACCAGCCGTTTGGCTGGTTTTTTTTAAAGACAATATATAGCTATATTGCAACGCCTTTGCGTTTAGCTGTGTCTTTGATGAAGCCTTCCCAACCTCGCGCAAACTTACGAGATTTAGGGTCTGCCATTGCTTTCTTAATAGCAGCATAAGCCTGCTTATACTGCTCAAGATAGAAATGCGACTCAGCAATACTCATATAGACTCGACCTTTGTTTTTCGCGCCTAACTCAAGAGCTTTATTCAAAGCAACGATAGCCTTCTTATACTGTTCATCTTGTTTAAGTAAGTTACCTTGCTTGCGGTAATGCTTCTCTTCGTTAGTCATCTTAGCCAACTCACCGAACACTTTAGCAGCCTTACCAATGTGCTGAGCTGCATGCCAAGAGTTTGCTAGCGAAAACAAGTTTTTGTCATCGCGTTTTACATCACCAGACGCTATATGCTTCTCCCAAATTTTAGCCGCTTTAAACGGCATATCGTTTGACGCATACAAGTTAGCTAGAATTTTAATCTCGGATTCTTTAGCTAGAAAACCTTGTTTATAAGCTAAATCAAGAGTTTGTAAACCTCTATCATAATCTTCAACTAATACATAAAACTGACCTAACTGAGTCCACCACTGCTTATTGTCTGGGAAAAGCTGTAAAACCGTTTCCAATACCTCAATTGCTTCTTTATACATTTTTCGTTCGTAATAAGAAGTAATCTTAAGGATATACGGGTTTTGATTCTGCTTATCTCCAAATGCTGCAATGGCTTTGTCTGCAGGAGCGATAATCTTGTCGAGCTTCTTAAGTTCATAATTAGCTTGAGCAATCTTCACCCAAGTTGGGCCATCTTCACTACCAGTAAAAGCCATCCAAGCATTGTAGTTTTTTATGGCACTAGCATAGTCTTTAGTTTGCATTTGCAAGTCTGCTAGCAACTTAATTGAATCACCGTGATCTTTAAAGTTTAAGATGTCTGGCGCAATAGCAGCTTTCAACTTAGCAATAGCTTTCTGCTCGTTGTTACCTTTGGTCGCGTACATAATCGCAATAAAGCGATCGACATAAGCTTTGTCGTACTCTTTTTTCGCATTGATATCTTCAAGAACCACTAGAGCTCCATCAATATCATCAGCAGAATATGCCTCAAAAGCTTTCTGTACTTTTTTACCAACAGCTGGCCCAACTAATTGAGTAGGACGCTCTTTCTTTTCTTGCTGTGCATCAGCGGCAACAGCAGATGTTGCCAGCGGAATTTGCATTGCAATGACAGAAGTAGCTAGTAGTAACGATGTAGATAATTTACGCATCATTATTAGCTCCCATCCATTTTAAAGTCTAGTTGAACTGTTAGACCAGGCTGTTTAACAGCTTTACCGTCAACAACTTTTGGTTTGTATTTCCATTTGCGAAGTGCTCTACGCGCTTCCTTATCGAAAATACGCTTGGGTTGTGCTTCAACAACTTTAACGTCTTCGACACCACCAATTTCATTGATTGTAAATGAAAGTCTAACCCAACCTTCTTTACCATCTCGAGCTGCTTGTATTGGATACTTAGGTTCAATACGAACAATAGGTGTTGCTTCACCATCGCGTCCAAAACCCGCGCCTGGTGCTGAAATACCTGTATTAGCGCCAGCTAGCTGAACACCAGGCATGTTGAAGTTTAAACCTCCAGTGTCGTTGCTAGCTTCTGGCTCTGGAGCCTGAGGTTTAGGTGGCGACTTGGGCGGCGGAGGCGGCGGCGGCGGTACACGGCGACGCGTCTCTGCTGCTGATTTAGGCGGCGTAGTATTTACTTCGACAACAATATTTTCTTGTTTTTCTTCATCGTTTCTATCACCGCTAGAAACTAGGAATGCCATAAAAGAAAATAGTCCAAAAGTTACTGCCGCCCCTAGTAATATTGATACTAAAAAGCGAACCATAAATTAACCCTTAGCTGCTGCGATTGAAATACGTTCGATACCTGCTTCTTTGATTGCATCCATCACTTTAACAACGACACCGTGTTTAGCGTCTTTGTCTGCTTGGATAATAACCACGTCAGTAGGTTGTTCTGCAAGTAACTTTTCAATGTTAGCTGCAACGCGTTCTACATCAACTCTACGCTTATCTAACCAAATCTCACCAGTGTCTTTTACCGCAACAAAAATGTTAGCTGACTTTTGCTTAGTTTGGTTAGCCGCGTTTGGTTTATTTACTTCAATACCTGCTTCTTTAACAAAAGAAGTGGTTACAATAAAGAAGATCAACATGATGAATACAATGTCAAGCATTGGCGTCATATCAACTGCTGCTTCTTCTTCTTCACGAATACGTTTACGTGCCATTACAATATCTCTCTAGTGATGAGGTAAACTGTCAACCAGTTTAGCCTTTGCTAGTTTAACTTTCGCATCTAATCTTGAGCTAAAAAATACACCTGATAATGCCGCTACCATGCCCGCCATTGTCGGAATAGTTGCCATAGAAATACCAGCTGCCATCAAACGAGGGTTACCCGTACCTTGCTGTGCCATGGTTTCAAATACTGAAATCATACCGGTTACTGTTCCCAATAAGCCGATTAATGGACACATAGCTACTAAGGTTTTGATGGTAATCATATTTTTCTCAAGTAGTTCTGTCGCTTCGGAGATCCATGTATCTCTAATTCGATGTGCATACCAAGAGGTGGTATCTGCTCTAGCATCCCAATTCGCGATGATACTATCACGAAGTTTAGGGTAGCTAGCTGACAAAAACCAGAATCTCTCGATCATCAAGATCCACATCAATAAGAGAGCAACGGCGACGAAGTAAAGTACATCCCCGCCAGTCGCAATAAAACTCCTGACAGAATCAATAAGCTCTATCAGGAATAACATTATTTAGACTCCTTCTCTGCAATCGCAGCAATCAAACCAGCACTTTGCTCGTCTAATTTGTGAAGAACAGCTTTACTCTTACCAGCAACAATACTGTGAACTAGGATTAACGGAAGTGCCGCGATTAGACCTAGAGCAGTAGTAACAAGTGCTAACGAAATGTTACCTGCCATTAGTTTAGGGTCACCAGTACCGAATAATGTAATTGTTTGGAAAGTCATGATCATACCGATAACGGTACCTAATAGACCCATTAACGGAGCGATTGCTGCAAACATCTTGATTAAGTTAACACCACGGTCAATTGTTGGTGTTTCGCGAAGGATAGCTTCGTCTAGTTTAAGTTCAAGTGTTTCAACGTCTGAGTCTTTGTTTTCTTGGTAAACTTTCAATAAGCGACCAAGCGGGTTGTTTTCGTTAGGTTGAGATAGATTTTTCTCTTGAGCTTTGATCTTGGCACCAGTAGCACCTAGAACGATCATACGCTCGATAGCGATCAATAAACCAACAATCAATAATACAGTGATTGCATAACCAACTTGTTCACCTTGATGGTAGAATTCCATCAAAGTACGCTTACGCGTTTCTAACGCTAGAATCGCACCACGAGATGGATCTAGATATAAAGGCGCGTAACCAGAAGTGGTGTTAAAGAAGCTTGACGCTGTACCAGAAATGTAACCAGCTGGTTGCTTAGGAAGCGGTTGAACTTGACCTAAACCGTCGTTATAAGTTAAGAAACCATTGTCAGAAACAAGGTTAAAGGTACCTACACGAGTCACAGTTTCAGTAGAACGAGTACCATCTAAGTTAGTTACTTCAACGTCGAATTTAGCAACTTTACCAGATTCAGTCATTTCAGTTTGTAATGCAAACCACAATTCTTCTAAATCAGGTAAAGAAGGGATTTCTTTAGAGTTAGCAATACGGTCTAAAACTTCACCACGACCTGGGTACTGAGCACTAACAATTGAAGTAGAAATTTGACCGTAAGCATCAGCAGCTGCTGCACGACTTACACCGAACATTTCACCTAACGTACCTTTGGCGTTGTCTAGCTCAACTTCTTTTTGCGCTAATGTAATTTCGTTAGCCGCGTATTCCTTTGTTAGACGCGTGTTTCGGTTTTGCTCTGATTTAAGCATAGCTTTCGCTTTGTTCAATAGAGCTTGCTTGTCAGCGCGAGCTGATAAAAATTCTGCTTCGCGTTGTTTGTCTAATTTAGCTTCTGAAATACGGTCAGCTTTAACTTGCTTCAACAAGTCATCTAACTGGTTTGCTTGTGCAGTAACTGCCACACCTGCTGTCATAGAAGCAGCAAGTAAAACAAAATTAAATACTTTCTTCATTATTTTGCTCCCGCTGCGAATACTGGTAACTTAGTTAAATCCATTGGCAACTGTTTACGCGCCATACGGATGGTATCAGTAATAGTCTTTTGGTACTCTTCGCCTAACTCATCCCAAGAACGAGTTTGGTTGTTCCATACCCAAGCGTTTTTGTAGTCTAAAGACTGAGCAACAAGCGCTACACGGCCCATGTGAACAAAATCAACAGTGATCTTGTTGCCGTTTAGGTCTAACTCACCTTGATACGCATCAAAGATAGTACCGTAGTTTGCTTCAATTTCGTAAGCTTCTAAGACCAAACGGAACTGCTCAGACGTAGTAACGTTAGAGTCATCCATAATGTTACGTAAACCAGCAATACGCTCTTTACGAGATTCTAGGTTAACCGGAACATCAAGATCGATGAACGTTTCTAACGTGTCGATCATTTTGTACATTAATGGAACAACGCCCTGCTTGATTTTATCAATGCCAGCGATTTGTCTTTCCAATGAAGCAATATTTGCTTTTTGATCGTCAACCATACGTTGAACGTGATCGTTGTAGCCGCGTAATACTTCAGCTTCGTCAACAACATTGCGGTACTCAGCAAGAAGCTCTTGCGTTTGCTCGTAAATATTGTTGATTTTGTTTTGAGACTTAACTGAAGCCTTAAAGATTTGTGCTTCAGCTTTCTGAAGATCTGTTAGTGCATCAGCAGTAGCAAAATTGCTAGCTGATAATGCCATTGCACCCATAATCGTCGAAGCGATTAGGCTTTTTTTGCTTAATTTGGACATAGTTCCCAACCAATTGTTATTGAAATTTTGATAACAAAAAATTTGTTAACGCAAATTTAATAATCTGCCATTTTAAGTTTTAGTGTATCTAGAATAAGACTAGACAATAGTCCCAGACGACACGCACGGTGTCAACTAGAACGATGAAATGACAACTTTTTCGTTATTTTTTGAAGAAAAAACAAACAAAACGCTTTATTACTATACTGCGAAGCGTACGTCCTTTATGAGATATATTTATCTAACTCCGTGAATATTGCTCAAAAAGTAATAAAACCACCTCTCCTTTTATATAAAAAGAATTGATAATGACTTTTTACTAATTCATTCGTACTAAGTCAAATTTAATCGATAAAAATTTGTAGTTTTATTAGAGCAATCAACCTAAAACAACTACTAAGAAACAAAGTCAGCAGCTATCGTTATCCTCTCATCATTACCAGTAAATGGAACAGTACCATGCCACATATAAGAAGGAAAAATAACTATATGCCCTCTCTTTGGCTCGACAAAATACTCGGGCTCTAAACTAGGCTTACAAACTGGGCCAGGCTGTCCCAACTGCAGCCATCCGCCGTGATTTTTGTTTTTAATACTAGACGGCAGTTTTATGTGGCATGCAGAAGACAACCAGCCTTCTTGATGAACATGGTTTACGTGAAAACCTGAGTTATACAACTTTACAGACCACGCCGAATGGAGCTTAGCAGTACCTGTGCTTTTTGATTTTAAGTAGCCATCTGTTAATTTTAACTTTGAAATGAACTGATTCATGGGCTCAGTTACTGCTTCTTTATACGCTTTAAGTATCTGAGAACTAGATAGATGAATGGAAGGTACTTGGCTGCCATGTCTAACAGATAAATGAAAAGGGTGAGTCTTGTAATTATGTTTTTTAACAAGCTCGCATTCGAGATCATCGATGTAGTTTTCCAGCGAACTCCAGCCTTTTGGAACCCCCAAAGGAAATTGATGGACCAAATTCTTATAGTCGTAGTACTTTTGATAATTTGAATTGCCCGTTATTCGCCAACACGTTGCCCTTAGAGCAATTAAATGCTGGTTATCTGGATAACGATGAGCTGCGTGGTCGGCCACCTGCATGGCAACCTCAACGTGGCCTAGCGCCAATAAACAATTGATGTAGTGTATTAAGCACTGTAAATCATTTGAAACTTTTTTAATGCAGTCATTTGAATGCAACAAGGCCTCTTCAAAACGGCCAGTCAACAGTGCCGCCTTGCTCAAATAAAACTTAACTAATATTTCACTACTAATGAAATCATAACAATGCTTAATTCTTTGATACTGTTCTTCTAAGCGCCCCATTTGCCCACAGATATCTGCGAGCAATAAAACTAATGAGACTTCTTTAGGATATTGTTTTATCGAATGCTCAAGTTTAGCAACCGATTGACTAAAATCTTTAGATAACATCCAGATCTGTTGAGCAAGTTCTTTATGTGCATCCGTGTTAAGTGGGTCCAATGATAGAACTTTTAAATATGCCTTTTCAGCTCGCTCGAAAAAAGCTAGTTGACTCGCAGCTCTAGCCAAAACCAGCCAAGGCTCAGGCTTTGAATCTAACCCGATATCAATTGCTTTAGAAGCGAACTCTAATGACGCTTCAAAGTCACCTTCATCTCCTAAAGCTGCGGCTAAGTTGTGCATTGCAAAAACGTGCTGAGGTTGTTCCATCAACAATTCTTGCAATAAAATTATCGCTCTAGTGTTATCACCAACCTTCCTATGACTAAGCGCCTGCTCAAATAAACGGTTCTTTACCATTGCCACTAAACTCAATTATTTAATTTTTTATAAATAAAAAAGCCACCGTAAAGGTGGCTTCTAAAACAGTCAACTAAGACAATTAAAAGTTTACAGTTGCACCAACGAAGATAAATCTACCTGCTGCGTCGTAAACACCTGCTACAGTGTTAGCTTCAACGTTAACACCTGATGCTGGACCAAAAGTAGTAACTACCGGTGGATCATTGTCAAGAACGTTGTTAACACCTGCACGTAACTGAACAGACTCTGTCAGTTGATAGAATACTGTCAAATCTAAGTAGTTTTCAGATTCTACACTTTCATCAATTGAACGGTCACCGTCTTGAACAGCTGTAGTAATGCTACCATCTTGACCAAAACCACTGTTTACAGTACCTGCAAGGTTAGTAGAACCAACGTGACGCCATACTAATGAAGCACTTAAGTCTTCAATTGGAGTATTCCAAGTAGTCACGAAGTTATGACGGTACTCTGGGTTAACGTCACCACAACCGTTACCGTAGAAACCAGCACAATCAAATGATGGAGTACCTGGTAAAGAAGTCTCTTCAATAGACGTCAAGTATGTTGAGTTGTAGTTAAATGTAAACTCACCAAATTCACCTTCTAATGAGTAGATGATTTGGAAATCGATACCTGTTGTAGCAAATTCAGCAATATTCTGGTTACTTGCTTCAATAAACGCTTGCTCACGAGGGAAGAACGTTAAAGAACCATCAGGACCACGAGTAATTAAAGAACAGAACTCTGGGCTGCCATTTGTAATACACTGGTTTAGAGTTACAGCCGCAGGAACAGTATCGATAGCGTTTTCTAATGTGATATCGAAGTAGTCAACTGAAACTGATAAGTTATCAACAAAGCTAGGCTGATAAACAACACCTAAAGTGTAAGTATCTGATTCTTCAGGCTCAAGATTTGGGTTACCACCAGTTAGTAAGTTCAACTGACCTGAATCTGGCGGAACATTACCGAATAAAGCTGCCGATAGACCAGTATTAGCACACTGAGCTTGAGTTGCACTTGGTGTACTACCAGCACAAGGATCGCTTAAGCTAGATAAGTTAGTGTTTTGAGGTGCAAATAACTCGTTGATGTTAGGTGCACGAACAGCTCTTTGGAACTGAGCACGAACACGTACATCTTCATAAGGTACCCAAGCTAAACCAAAGGCCCAAGTATCCGTATCGAATTCACCACCAACAGTTCTGTTAAGGTTGTTTGTAGACTCGTAATCAGAGTAACGGTATGCAGTTGTCAAGTTCAACTGTTCTACGCCTGTAACACCTGAAACTAAAGGAACTTGAGCTTCAAAGAAGAATTCTGTTACGCGTGTTTCTGCATTTACAGGAGTAGTAGCACCACCGGCACCTACTAAGTTACCTGCAGCGGCAATACCATCAGCTTGTTGGAACAACTCATCACGGCGCCATTCAAAACCAGCGATAACGCTAATGCCTTCGTCAGCTAGAGGGCTTTTCACGTTAAACTCTGTTAAATCACCACCGATGGTACCGCCAACGATAGTCTGCTTACCTGTACCTGATGTTAATGTAGGAGTATCGACATAAGCTGCTAAGCCCGGATCAGACGTAAGACCATTTTGATAAGCTGATACAAATGGGATACAGTTTGGATCTGTACCGTCAACAACTGAGCGACAAACAGGGTTACCAGTAGTTGGATCAGCTACGATATCAAGTGCACGTGTCAAGTTATCTAAAGTTACTTGGTTAAATTGAACACGTTGTAAACGAGTTTCAGAATACTGAGCGAAAACGTCCCAATCAAATGTATCGTCAATTACACCACGAACACCCATTACTGAACGGAAGTTAGTACGAGTTCTATCATCCGTACGAGGACCACCTTCAACGAAACGACGACGAATTTGCGCTTGAGCAAAGCCATTTTCGTCTACACGATCAGAGAATTGACCATTGATATCTGGAGTACCACAAATAACATTACGAGTCTCTGGAGTTAACACTGGGTTGTTACAGTTAACGCGGTTAATAGTAGAACCAAATGCTGCAGATGGTGCAATTACTTGAGGAGATTGTGATGTTGTAAAACCAAAATCCATATAACTAGTTACTTCGTCAGCTAAATCATAGTAGCCTGAGAAACCAATATTGAAACGCTCAACAGCACGTCTAATTGGGTTAAATGGGTTAAAGTTGAACGGATTATTAAAGCCTTCAGTTAAAGTGTCATCTTGGCCAAGAGAATAACCTGTTCCGTCAACTACGAATGTAGTAGGGAATGGACCTTGGTTTGAACCTAAACATACTAGTTGATCATCACCAGTTGGGAAGGTCGCACATTGAGAGAAGTCACGATCACCTTGTTGAACACCGTTACTCTTTGAGTAGTTCAAATAAGCAGTTACGTTACCACGACCATCAGCAGTCGATGAACCCATTAATAAGTTCAACTGGAATGTATCATTGTCAGTAACACTACCACGTTGTGGTGTTTGGTTTACTGCTTCTAATGCGTCACGGAATAATGCTGAGTTATTATCAGACTGGTTAAAGCCGTATTGAAAGTCAACTTCAACACCTTCAAAGTCTTTACGAGTAATAAAGTTAACAACACCAGAAATAGCATCAGAACCATATACGGCTGAAGCACCACCAGTTACAACGTCAACACGTTCAACCATTTGAGGTGCAACCAAGTTCAAATCTTGAGCAAAAGTTGCTAAAGGACCACCTGGCGGTAGACGCTTACCGTCAACTAGAACTAAAGTACGAGTACTACCTAAGCCACGCAAGTTAGCTGTTGATGTACCTGTAGCACCGTTAGCAAAAGCTGTTGTTTGATCAGCAAAAAACGATGGTAAAGTGTTAAGTAAGTCAACTGCGTCAGTTGTACCGCGAATGTCGAACAATTCCGCTTCAACAGTAACTACTGGACTTGATGACTCAACATTAGGGTTCAAGATACGAGAACCTGTGACCGCAATGCGTTCTACTGATTCTTCTGACTCAGCTTCCTGAGCTAGTGCTGCAGTGCTCGGTAAAGCAAAAGCTGTAGCAGTTACACCAGCAGCAACTGCTAAGCGTATAGCTCTTGTAAGCTTATTATTTTGATACATATATACTCCCTGGATCACTTTCGTGAATCTAGTTTTAAAATTCGAAGCTATATTGCCTCGTTGTTTTAATACAATTTGGTCTGAGACCTAATCTGTCGACATTGATATTAAACGCTTTGGCGCACAAGGGTCAATAGCATTTATGACAAAACTGAAACACCCGTTACATTTTGAAATACTCAGCCAATAGTAAACATCCCTTCCCCAAATCAAAATAAAACGATAAAAAACAGAAACTTAAGACATACCACAACAACAATGCTGAAGTTATCATTCACCAAGCGCAAAACAGGAAAGCACAATAAAAACCTTTTATAACAAGTACATAAACAACAAGAACACAAATATTTAACATTTTTAACGTTTTGCAATTTTGTAAACAATAAGTGACGAAAAATCAGACACTAGGATAACATTTGGAATATTCTATAAATAATTCGCATGCTCATGTGAGAGCTATACGTGATAGAATATTGTTTTTGATTAAGAGATAACCGAGTTTGGAGCCATTGTTGTTAGACCCCTCAGTTTGGGTGTTGCTTTGTACAATAGGCTTTGTTGCCGGATTTATCGATGCTATTGCCGGTGGTGGAGGTATGTTAACTGTACCAGCTCTGCTGGCCGCAGGACTCCCTCCCCATATTGCACTCGGTACTAACAAACTCGCAGCATCTTTTGGTTCCTTTACTGCGTCAGTTACTTTTTATCGGAAACGACTCTTTAATCCCAGGTTTTGGTATCTTTCACTGATCGCCACCGCAATAGGTGCGGTATCTGGGACATTGCTTGTTAGTTATATATCAACAGACTTCCTAGAGAAAATCTTACCCATATTAATCTTGGTTACTGCAGTATATACGTTGCTGTCGAAAACAGTAGTGAGTATATGTAACAAGTTACCACCTAACACTGTTTCTCTAAAGGCTAAACAGGTGAGCCAAGGTATCATACTTGGCTTTTACGATGGCGTCGCCGGACCAGGAACCGGAGCGTTTTGGTTAGCGAGTTCAAATTTTTTATACAAAATTAACATTTTATTAAGTAGCGGCTTAGCTAAGTCCAATAACTTCATTAGTAATCTATGTTCGCTAGTGACTTTTGCTTACTTAGGCTATGTCAACCCGTTGATCGGTGTCTCGATGGGGCTTTGCATTATGTTAGGCGCCTGGTTTGGTGCGCACTCAGCAATTAAATATGGTAACCAGTTTATAAAACCAATATTTATTAGTGTTGTCATCGCTTTATCCTGCTATCTTGGCTATCAATCTTGGTTTTAATGTCATCCCCCTATATTGCTAATGCTCGCCAATTCTCTAGAACGACTAACATCGATAATCCACGAACTTGATCAACAAGCAAAACAACTGGATAAGCAAAACAGTCAGCAAAAAGTCCTTAAGCAGCTCAGTGACAATGCTCTGTTCTCAAGTAATTTGTTTTATTTTCAAGGTGATCGTCTGTCGGGCTACACACAAGAGCTACTGAAACGCGTTAAAGAAATCCAAAAGCATTTAGCATATAACAACAACCTTGTTGCACACCAACTTATCACTAACATAGAGCAGCAAATTAGCGCGCTCCTCAACGCCTTTGGTGCGAATAATATCCGGGTAAAGTCTGCAACATTTGAGCAAAAACAGCGGCAACATCGCTACAACAAAAATAGCAAACAAGCTAACAAACATCAGCAAGCAGTGTCAGCAGTTTTAGAACCAATTCAGTCACTTTATCAAAAGCTTTCTGAGTACCACGGCTTCGAGCAAAGACTCGCCGTTATGATCGCAGAACGTGAACAAGCAAGAGCACAACAAGGCATCAGTAGTGAGCAGTTATCACAAGAAATACTCGCCCTACATCAAAGACTGGGCCGCTGTCGAAAAGCAATTACTCAAGTAGAACAACAAATAGCGTTAGCGGAAAAACAAAGATAGCGCTATTATTGAAAACTCTATTAGATAACTTGTCATTTCATTACCAATAAACAAGGAATCCTGATGAAAATATCTGATGATATTCATAACTACTATGAAAAATTAGTGATGCAGCATTTTATCAAGCTCAAACTCGACAGCCGTTATGACAACGATTTTATTGCTGATTTGACTTGTGTAGTGTTAAATCAATTACCAGCCCGTTACATTCGTCACGAAGTAGACATGGCATTTTACTTACCCGCTTCAGAACGTTTTGAAATGGAAACCAAGGTACAAGAAGCCGTTGCAAAAGCGCTAGAGTTTATGACGAGTAAAGCAGAATAAGAAAAAAATATGAAGAACTGATTGGGTGGCAACCCAATCAGCCACACCCCGGCACATGAGTCGTCTGCTACAGTTGCTTCCTTCCGGACCTGGCTGGGTTTACAGAGTATCATTGCGAGGGGACCAAAAGGGTCACCATAATAAAACTGCTAATCAATTTGGCGTAAAGCCTCCTCATTTAGCGAGCAGGATTATCACTAAAACGAGAAGACGTTGCAAGTAATAGTTTTACTTGCTAGTTTAACTGCCGTTTTTTTATTCGCTTAGCAAGAATAAATTAATTTAACTCGCTGTTTCTGCGTGCTAACTTGTCATTAATTTCTAACAATACCGATTTAATCACGAGCAGGTTATCTTTACCTATCCGAAGCAATAATTTGTCGGCATCCGTCAAAGCTTCAAGAGCAGGGTCTTGATACTGATACATAACGCTTGGCCGGGTCAGTTTAGGTGGCGCTTTGGGTATTTCCATGTCCAATACTCGGGTAATCGCCAATTGTAGAACCTCAGTAAAGTCTTCGTCGGGGTAGCCCAACTCGCCATATGCTTGATCAATTAATGGTTTAGCTTCTACATACCATTGCACTAGTGCTTCGCTATCAATCGAACGCAATAAGTCAACATATAAGCTGAACCGACGAGCGACACCTTCGTCCCACTGCCATGTTGGCTTTACTTGCCCTTGTTCTGGTGGCAATTCAGTCGCGCTGAAACGAGTATTAGGTTGTACAAATGGGCTGTGCTGATAGGCCAAATTACCTTGAGCAAAGTTGTCGGTAAACACAACAAAGCGGCGAATAATATCGTCTGTAATGACTAATTTTAAGAGTTCTTTACGCCAAGTCATCTCTGGTAAGCGAAGTTCAAACCAACCATCACTTTCGTCAAGGGTTGGTAAACTTGGTTGCTCCGGTTCAACTTCTTCAACAGCCTCGGTTTCAATCTCTTCAACTGGCTCAACAACCTCTTCTATAGGCTCAATAATCTCTGGCTCGGGTGGCAAAACCTCGGGTTCTTCAACGTTTACTATTGGTGCTGGCTCAGGGGCAACATCAGACTCTTGCTCCAAACTCAAATAAGCCAGCCCTAGCGAAAATAACGTGACAGCAATAACAATAATTACGATCCAAGGAGTTGCTTTACCTTCAGCCTTCATAATGCTCCAAAAATAATTTGAAAAAATAACGTTGAATTACAGAGTATATTTAACTGCATCAGACCGTCAAAGGAAAGAAAAGTTTCTAAATATTACGCTTTGATACAAGACTTTAGCGAGGAAGCAAACAGCGATGACAAATACCAATGGAAAATCGACCGTCAACGCCAACGGTTCGCTACAGGGACGTTTTAAATTAACTATTAACGTGAGCAACTAGGCAACCAATTCAAGATTCATTGCCGAACAATAGCAATATCCTTGGCGATACTAAACAGCGTCAGGCTGCTGCTCAGGCTGCGCCTGAATGAATGCAGGTAAGCTATTACAACGTTCAACAATATCAGTAATTAATGGAAAATCAACAAGTTCAACGCCAAAACGATTGGCGTTGTATATTTGCGGCACTAAACACAAATCAACCAGCGTAATATCATCACCAAAGCAGTATTGGCCAGAATACTTTTCAAGTTGACGCTCCAATGCTTCAAAGCCATTGGACATCCAGTGTTTAAACCAAGCTTGCTTCGCCTCTTGGCCAGCGCCGAGTTCTCGAGCTAAGTATTGCTGCACCCTAAGGTTATTAATCGGATGAACCTCACATGCAATATCCATCGCCATAGCCTTAACTAACATTTTATCTTGCAAGTTTTTAGGATACAGCGATGGTGTTGGTGCTAGTGCCTCTAGGTAGTCAATAATGGCAAGCGATTGGTTAAGCGCAAAATCACCATCGAGTAAAGTAGGTACGAGCGCTGCCGGATTCATTTGTCGATATTGGTCTGAGCGTTGCTGACCGCCATCTTTGATCAAGTTTACCGGCACTGATTCAAACTCAAGGCCCTTGTGATGGAGCGCAATGCGCACGCGGTAAGCCGCTGATGAGCGCCAATAAGTGTATAGCTTGAGCATAGAATCTCCCCTGCTTTGTCACCCAAAGTTATTTTTTGTATTCAACAACGGTTTGATCGATTCGGCCAAAAATACTGCTGCCTTGTTGGTCGAACATTTCGATCGTTACCTTGTCACCAAAACGCATAAATGGCGTACTAGGTTTGCCGTCAGCGATAATTTCTAACATCCGCTTTTCCGCTAAGCAGCTTGAGCCCGCGCTGCGGTCATAGTTAGAAATTGTCCCTGAACCGACAATACATCCTGCACTCAATGGTCGGGTTTTGGCGGCATGAGCAACAATGGTTGGAAAATCAAAGGTCATGTCGACACCACAGTTGGGTTGGCCAAATAATTCGTCGTTTAAGTGGGTCGTTAATGGTAGATGAAGCTTACTGCCATCCCAAGCTTCGCCAAGCTCGTCAGGAGTCACTGCAACTGGAGAAAATGCACTCGATGGCTTACTTGAGAAAAAGCCAAAGCCTTTTGCTAGCTCGCCCGGTATCAAATTGCGCAGGGAGACATCATTAACCAGCATCAACAGTTTAATATGCTGACCTGCTTGTTCGGGATCAGTACCCATAGGCACATCATCAGTGATAACCGCGACTTCTGACTCAAAATCAATGCCGAAGTCTTCACTTGCAACAGGAATGTCGTCACGAGGGCCAATAAAAGCGTCTGAGCCGCCTTGATACATCAAAGGATCAGTCCAAAAGCTTTCGGGCATTTCGGCATTGCGAGCTTTGCGCACAAGTTCAACATGGTTAACATAGGCACTACCATCTGCCCACTGATATGCACGAGGCAATGGTGATTCACATTGAGTTTGCGAAAACGCAATGGCGGCTGGCACATCGCCTTTATTCAAAGCATCATAAACTTCTGTTAGCGCTGGTAAAACTGCTGTCCAATTATCTAGTGCACTTTGCAAAGTTGTTGCAATGTCTTCAACGGTAACCGCTGTTTTTAGGTCTCTGCTGACGACAACTAACTGACCATCTCGAGTATTGTTTTTTAGCGTAGCTAACTTCATGACTTCCCCTTGTGCTCTTTCATTGTCGACGCTAAAAAGTCGTCCAGATTATGGACGCTAAGCTTAGCGCGGTTACTAAGAGCTAGAAATTTGATGTATTAATCTCGCAACATTAACAAATTTACTCGACAAAAATAAAAAATCGCTTGTCAGCTAATCATTTATAAACCACAAAAATGTTTATTCTTGTTTACATTATTGGCCTTGATTATTTGACTAATAAATCATCACACAGGCTACCGGCTTTGATAACCTGTGGCATTGAGACAAATACGGATGTAATTATATTTTTACAGTCTTTTTATTAATGTTGTATTCCCGAAGTTTGTTGGCTATTGCGGTATGACTCAGACCGAGCTTTTTTGCCAACTGGCGTGTGCTTGGATAAGCAGGATAAAGTTTGCGCAACAGGTCGGCTTCAAAACCTTTTACCGCCGACTCCAACGTCCCTTCAAATTCTTGCTCGAGGTAACCGTATTCTCTTGTATAAGCTGGTAATTGTAAATTCTCAACTTCAACAGAATCACCTTCCATTAACGACACCGCGCGAATCAAAACATTTTCAAGCTGACGGACATTTCCCGGCCAAGGATAATGCTCAATAAAATCGCGACAATCATCAGACAGATTGACATGGTGTTTACCAATTTTTTGCGCTGCTTTGACGATAAAATACTCAGCAAGAGGAATAATATCTGAACGACGTTCTCGCAATGACGGTACATTTAGGCCTAAAACATTGAGACGGTAATACAAGTCTTCGCGAAACTCACCCTGCGAAACCATATTGAGTAAGTCTTTATTAGTTGAGCACATAATGCGAACATTGACTTTAACTTCTTGTTCGCTGTCAACTCGTCTAAAACTACCGTCTTGAATAACGCGCAACAATTTAGTTTGCAGTTTCGCCGACATTTCACCCACTTCATCGAGAAATAAGGTGCCGCCGTCGGCTTGCTCAAAAAGTCCTCGTTTAGCTGACTCATCATTCTGACCACCTAAACCAAACAATTCAGTCTCTGCCGCGTCGTCCGGTAAAGAAGCACAATTAAGTGTTAAAAACGGCTTTTCTGAACGCTCACTGGCATCATGACAAGAGCGCGCGAGCAGCTCTTTACCTGTGCCAGTTTCACCAACAATCAAAATTGCCGAGTCGATAATCGCCATGCGCTTGGCTTCACGTACCACTTTACGCATTGTACCGCTGGTTGCTTGAATACCTGCGAAGCTATTATTAGCAGAACGCTTAAAAGCATTGACTTGCTGGCCTAGTCGCGCTTCTGATTTTAAGATCAAGACCGCGCCAGCTAGCAGTTTTTCACCACTTTCGTCGGGGACGTGAATTGGAATAATATCGGCAAGGAAGTCTTCGTCGTGAAATTTAAGACGCCTGGTTTGTGCCAGTACTTCTTTGCTGTCTAACCAGCGATTAAAGTTAAACCCTTTGAGCCAGTTACTGACACTTTCACCAACAATATTGGCCTCTTGTCCGCCCATTAGCGAGACGGCAATATCATTAACAATCCGGATATTGCCCTTTAGGTCAATTGATAAAAACGGATCTGGAAAGGTTTTGATCAAAGTCGACAGTTCGTTGCGCTCGCGCTCCGATGGCATAAAAGGCGTTGTTTTTACATCAATAACCCCTTCTATTAATCGCAACTGTGGCATAAAACTCTGTAATTCAGAAAACTCCATATCCGGAATATGGACAAAAATTTGCCCCTTTTCGATAACAGTATCGATACCCTTTAAGTTAATCTGGTGTGCTACAAATACACCAAGTACCGCTTCAGCAACCCCCACACGGTCTTCACAACCAATTTCTAAACGCATATTCATTATTCTTGTTATTGGACTAATGGTGCTATTGTAAAATAATTTTTACAATAAAAAAGCCCCCTTAAGTAGGAGGCTTGTTAACAGTTGTAACAAACAGTTTCAAACAGTCAGGGTAAGTTCATTAGTCGTCGAGCTGTTGGTCGGTTTTAGCAGCGCAAATAAAATCGTTGCGGTGTAAACCTCTAATAGCATGTGTCCACCAGGTAACGGTCACTTTGCCCCACTCAAGTAAAATCGCTGGATGGTGAAATTCTTGTTCCGCCAATTCAGATACCTTGTTAGCAAATGCCCAAGCAAGCTTATAGTTTTTAAAGGTATAGACTCGCTCTAGCATCATAACGCCATCGCGAACTTCTGGCACCCAATCGGGGATTTGAGCTAATAACTCAGGTAATTCCTGCTCACTCACTTGAGGAGCCCCCACTTGGCAAGCTTCGCAGGCTTGTTGTGCTAACGCTGTTTCATTTGTCATTGTCGTTATTCCTCTAATTTTTGTTATTAACTTGCTAATTTGGCAGTTTTGGCCGGAAACTTTGCTTCAAAAAGGCCAAGCGATTTTGCTTGGTCAACAAACGCCATGATTTCTTCTACTTCAAATTCACGAATTTTGTCTAAATCACTGACCTTTTCCAGCATGTAGTAAACCGGCTGCATAATATCAATGCGATAAGGTGTTCTCAGCACATCTAAAATATTAGTGGGTTGTAACGTTTTACGTTCAACACCTTGGTCATTGAGAGCGTATTCTGTCTCTTTCGGTGACGATAAAATGCCGCCGCCGTATATACGCAAACCATCAGCAGTATTAAGTAAGCCAAATTCAACGGTAAACCAATACAAACGCGCGAGAAACACCCGTTGTTCTTTACTCGCGTTTAGCCCCATCTTACCGTAAGCCTCAGTGTAATTGGCAAATGATGTATTAGTTAACAACGGGCAATGACCAAAAATTTCGTGAAAAATATCAGGCTCTTGTAAATAATCAAACTCTTCTCTAGTTCTGATAAAAGTTGCCACTGGAAACTTCTTTTCAGACAACAAACGGAAAAACTCACCAAAACCAATTAACGCCGGCACTGGATGACACTGCCAACCGGTTTCTCGTTTTAGCACTGCACTCACTTCTGGTAGTTGCGGCACTCGATCGGTTGGTAAGTTTAATTTTTCTAGGCCTTCAAAATACTCATCACACGCTTTACCTTCGATACACTTTAATTGTCTCGTAATCAGCTCATGCCAAATTTGGTTTTCTTCATCACTCCAAGCAATGACACCATTTTGATCTGGTTGCTTAGAAACGTACTGACTTGATTTAGCCATATTCAATTCTCTTCTCGCTAACGCGTCACCACTATTTTAATTTTTATTGTACTAGTGACGCTAATGACCCCTTTGGATTTCATATTAAGTGAAGCGCGAAAAAAAAAGCAGCCTCAACAGGCTGCTTAAAAAGCAAACAACAACCATAACTGTAAAATTAAAATTACAGCTAGTTGTAAACTGTCGCTTTTCATGGATGGTCATTAAGCAATCAAATGTATCAAACTGATATTGATTAAACTTCGCGTACATATTGAGCGATAGTCTTTACCATGCACTAAGATTATTTATCTATTTACTGCTAATAAGTTGCTTTGCTTGGCTGATAATCGAGCGACGAATGTCTTTTAACTTCGGGGCTTGATCGTTAAATGGCATCGGTCGACATAGCGCAATGGTTTTTAAGCCCAACCGCGCGGTCAACAAGCCCGCTCCCATCCCTTGAGCCAGTCGGCCAGATAATTTACCGAGTAAATCTGCACCCAGTATATCGGCACCAAAGTCGGTGACCAGCTCACTGGCACCGGCATACACAATATTGGTTATCACTTGTTTCAACAATTTGATTCGACTCCAATAACCAAGCTTAAGGCCGTATAGTCCCGCAATTTTGTCGATTAACTTGAGGTTACGCCAACAAATTAACGCCATATCCAACAATGCTAGCGGACTCAAGGTGATTAACACCACCGACTCACTGGCTGACTTGGCAATTTCATCGAGCGCTTTTTGGTCAACTTGACTCAAGACCTGACTAGAATACAAGGTGAGTAACTCTTGATTGTTGTAGTTTTGTTCAGTAACTCCTTGCCAATGCGCGAGTGTTGACTCCGATAAATCACACGCTAGCTGCTCATTAATCGTTTGACAAAAATCAATCGCACTTTGGCGATCATCACTGTTTGTTAGCACTTGAATGTTGATGTGTTTTTCGTGCTGCTTACGCAATTGTTTGAGACCGAGATACTCTCTCAACAGACTAGCACCAGTCAGACTTAACACGACAATTAATAAAAGTGCATACAAGCTTGCAATAATCGGCGATTCACTGAAACCGGCAATAAAAAACTGGCCGATTTCTATCGCCAATATCACAACAACTAAGCTAGAGCACAAACGCCACAACCAAGACTTAGGACGACCTTTATTTAATTCACTAAAATCAACAGACGGGTTACTATCGCTTAGTTCAATCGCTTGATAGTCTTGGTTGCTAAAAAACACCTGCCCGTTATCTTGATTGTCTTGCTCAGGTATTTCTGTGGTTAACTCATCAAACAAAATTTGTTGTTGAAAGCCATCGTCAATCAACTCAGGTTCGGCAATAACCGCTTGCTGCTCGCTAGGCTTTAGCTCTGCTTGTTCAATTGATTGTTGAAGCTGTTGATTATCCGGGTCTAGCTGCTTTTTTTTATTTTTAGTCATGCCATCTTATCTCCAATCAAAAACTGCAGTGCTTGGTCGACCCTGATATGGGGTAATGTCTGTTGCGGTGAAATTGAGGTTTGTGGTGCAAAGCTAACATAGTTAAAACTATTATCTTGCCACTGCTCAGCACTTGGCAACTGTCCTGGTACTGTGCCTGGAAATAAGGTAATTAACTTGTCATCGGTTATTCTTCGTCCTTGTAATACCGGGACTTGCTTGCCCTGATACTGACTTTTACCCGCCTTAGTGGTGTTCACCGAAGCGAGCGCGATGGTCTCTGTCTCAATACCTTGGTATTGCAACTCTTGCTTAGTGCTATGAACTAATTGCCCTAATAACTGAGTTAACGGTTGGTGCTGCTCCGGGGTAATGTGATCAGCCTTGGTTGCGGCAAACAACAGCTTATCGATTTTAGGCGCAAACAAACGAGACAGAATATTCGACTTGCCGTAGCGAAAGCTTGTCAGAACCAAATTAGTCGCATCTTGCAAATCAGCAAAACTGTGCTGACCTTGGTTTAGTGGCGTGAGACAATCGGCAAGCACTATTTGTCGGTCAAAATGTTTAAAGTAATCTTGATAGAAACGTTTGACGACGCGCTCTTTATATTCGATAAACCTCGCCCTAAGCATGCCAATATTAGTGGTCGAGGCGGCATTTTGATATTCATTACCATCTATACGCTCAAAACTAGGGTAAGGAAAAAACTGAAGTAACGGCGCACCACTGAGTTCTCCCGGTAAAATAAAGCGCCCCGGCTGAATAACCGATAAGCCAAGCTGTTCTCGATAATAGTGCAGCAATTCAGTGTATTCGCCAGCTAGCTCAGCTAATAGGCTGTCATCTGCTTCAGCAAATGGCTCAATGGATTTAACTTTATCTAAAAACGGCTTGGCTCGCTCCGCTCTTGGTTCCTTTTCCAGCAGTGTCAGCATGTGACCTGACCACTCCTCATAGGTTTGCTCAAGCATAGGTAAATCCAATAACCATTCCCCCGGATAATCGGTAATGTTGAGGTACAAGGTCGTCATATCCGCTGCATACTTAAGCAGTGACTGCTGAGGCTGATAACGAATAGCTAACTTTATCTGACTTATCCCCTTGGTTGGTGTTGGCCACTGAGGTGGGTGCTCGGTAAATGATGATAACGCCCCTTGATAGTCAAACCTTGGAATGTGAAGCTCGTGCTGTGCCACTCGCTTAGCGGCAATAAATCGTTGCTGATATACCGGTTCAAAAAAAGCTAATTGCGACTGTTTGTTGTGATTGACCAATTGATTGACCAAGGAGGTAATAAAAGCGGTTTTGCCGCTGCGACTCAACCCCGTAACGGCCAACGTGACGTGTTGATCGAGTGCTTTGGTCAGTAGGCCGTTAGCCTGTTGCTTGAGGCTCGACAACGACTCAGTTAAGACATTCGAACGGCTGCTTTTTTTTGAGAACTTCATAATATCCAAAAGGTTAGTCAATTCCTGTGTTAATAAAACCATCTTATACCGTAGTGTTCAGCATCGGCAAATAATAAAACCAATCCCAGCGAAATAATGCATTGATAAGAGTTAAGACAAAATAAAAGCGGCTAAGCCGCTTTTATATCATTGCCCATCACTGGCAAAACTGAGTCCATTAAAAATAATGACTTTTGTTAGCTACAGTCGGTTAATTTCCCTTGAAACGGTAAACTCAGGCGATGTCACATAGCGCTCCATACTTTGCAGTTGACTCTCCAACGACTGAAACTTACGGCGAATATCGTGAAAAGCTTGTCTAGGTGGCTCACCTGCTTGCCAAATGCGCGCTTTTACTTTAATCGGCTCGTCTGCCGCGGTATTAACCGCTTGCGCAGAAGTTTCATTTGCTTGTCCGTGAACTGCATTGTGAGCCGCGTTAACTGGCTGCTTATCCAAAATAAACCAACCGGCAATATAAATCACGATAAACCAAGCCATCCCTAGCAATACGCCCGAAACAACTAAAATGCGGACTAACCATGCTTCCCAGCCGAAATACTCCGCGACGCCGGCACAAACACCGGCTACCTTGCCCTTGTTGGGGATGCGATATAATTCTCGATTGCGACGACTTTTCATGCCTGATTTCTCCACTCTGGTGCTTCGGCATCTAAAATTGCTTCCAAGGTTTTAATGCGCTCAGACATTTTATCTGCCAATTCCGATAATTCAGATAACTGAATGTACTCTTCTTCGGTTAAGCCCTGACTCACTTGGCGTTTACTGCGATAGTGTAAAATCAACCAGATGGGGGCAACTAGTACCATAAAGATGATTACTGGTGCGACGATAATTTCTTCCACAATATGACTCCTTCGGTGCAACTGGTCAGCAATTGCAAACTCACTCGTTTAAATTTTATAGTTATTGAACTCAGCGGTGTTTAAACACAAATTGCTATTTTGCGTCTGAGCCTTTTTTATCTAGTTTAGCCTTTAATTGTGCCAATTCATCATCGATTTGCTCATCGGCTTCTAAATCGGCAATTTCATCGGCGAGCGATTTGCTGCCCAAATCATAAGACTCAACTTGCGCTTCAATGTCGTCAATTTTGCGCTCATAGCGATCAAATTTGCTCATTGCATCGTTAATTTTCTCGCTGTGAATATTGTGCTTAACCTTTAAGCGAGAGCTCGCCGTGTTTTCACGCATCAAAATCGCTTTTTGGCGCGCTTTAGCATCGGCTAGCTTTTCTTGTAATTGCGCAATTTCGTCTTGCAACTTGCTAATGTGCTCTTCAACGTTATCTAACTCTTGCTGCAAAGACTCAGCGTTTTCAGCACACTTTTTCTTTTCAAGTAATGCTGCTCTAGCTAAATCTTCGCGTCCTTTGCTCAACGCAAGTTCTGCTTTTTCCTGCCATTGGTTAGCATCCTGCTCTAGTCGGCGTACTTGACGCTCCAAATCCTTTTTATCTGCCAAGGTTTTAGCTGATGAAGAACGCACTTCAACTAAGGTGTCTTCCATTTCCTGAATGATCAAACGCACCATTTTTGCTGGATCTTCAGCCTTATCAAGTAAGCTGTTAATATTCGAATTGATAATATCGGTAAACCTAGAAAAAACGCCCATAATAGTTACCTCTTGTGATAAATGAACTTTTGCTGACAATCACTATTCACAATTTGCGCCAACTTACAAAAAACACTTAACCTGTTGTATTTTAATAAAATAATTATTTTTATAAAAAACCTTCTTTCTTGACGAATAATAAAATAGACTAGTTATTAGTGAAATAAACCACTTATTAGGTTAACCATGGCGAGATTTAACCAGCAAGATAATTTAATTGGACAATCAAATAGTTTTTTAGAAGTACTTGAGCAAATATCTCAAATCGCTCCACTGTCAAAGCCAGTATTAATTATTGGCGAACGCGGAACGGGTAAAGAATTGGTTGCTGCTCGACTGCACTATCTGTCAAAGCGTTGGGATCAAAACTACCTTAAATTAAACTGCGCTGCGCTAAATGAAAACTTACTGGAAAGTGAATTATTCGGCTACGAGAGCGGTGCTTTTACCGGCGCCAACAAACGCCATGAGGGCCGTTTTGAACGGGCAAGCCAAGGGACATTATTCCTCGATGAAATTGCTAACACTTCGGGATTAATTCAAGAAAAGTTACTGCGAGTGGTCGAATACGGCGAATTCGAGCGCGTTGGTGGTTCTCGCACCATCAAAACCGATGCTAGGTTGATTGCCGCAACCAATGAAGACTTACCGAGCATGGCTGAAAACGGCGAGTTTAGAGCAGATTTACTCGACCGACTCGCCTTTGATGTTATCACCTTGCCGCCACTTAGAGAACGACTTGAAGACATTGTTATGTTGGCGGAACACTTCGCCATTAATATGGCGCGAGAGCTTGAGTTTGAACTGTTTAGTGGCTTCACTGAAAAAGCCAAACGCACGTTAATGGAATACCACTGGCCCGGTAATATTCGCGAACTAAAAAACGTCGTAGAGCGCAGTGTCTATCGCTGTAATAACCCACATTTACCGGTTCATGAACTCGTGCTGGACCCGTTTGAGTCACCTTATCGGCCAAGCGCTCGCGTCAAAACACAAGATAGAATTATCGAACCTGTACAGCAGTCAAAATCGGCCAGTAGTCAGCAAACTGACAGCAGCCTACAAGGTGCTGATATAGTTGAGCAAACTCAACAAAATATTGTCCAAAGTAATATTCAATCTCAACAATTTCCAGTATCATTAAAAGGCTTGTCACAGCAGTATGAAATTGACTTGTTAAAGTCTGCTCTGGCTGCTTGTCAGTACAACCAAAAGAAAACAGCAGATGCGCTAGAGCTCACTTACCATCAGCTCAGAGGCTACTTAAAGAAGTATAACTTACTCGACTCAAGTAGCGATGAGGTATAATTGAACTAGCACGTCATCGCTCAGCAAATAAAATTGAGTAAACAAAAACAGAGATAGCGCAGTGAAATTTAGTTTTTCATCACGACATATCATCAATTACAGCTTGCTCGCGGTAATTTTTCTCTCTGGCTGTGACACCAGTGAAACTGCGCTATTAACCGAAAAAAGTATTATCTATTGCTCGGAAGGCTCGCCTGAGAGTTTTAACCCTCAAACGGTGACGTCCGGTACAACCATCGATGCGACAGCATACCAACTTTACAATCGCCTGCTCAGTTTTGACAGCCAAGATAACTCTCTGATTCCAGAATTAGCCAAATCCTGGCATATCACCAGAGATGGCACGAAAGTTACCTTTTATTTGCGCAAAGACGTTCAATTTCACGACACAGATTACTTTACGCCAACCCGGGTACTCAATGCCGATGACGTTATCTTTAGTTTTGAACGAATTTTAGAACAAGACCACCCTTACCACGAAGTTTCAGGTGGTCGATATCCGTTTTTTAATAACAACAACTTTGCGTCAATCGTTGAGCGTATCGAAAAAATTAACGACTTCACGATTCGCTTTCACCTGACAGGCCCTAACAAAGGCTTTTTGTCGAGTTTGGCGACAGATTACGCCGTGATACTCTCGGCTGAGTACGCCGACCAACTAGCACTGCAATCAAGTGAACAAAATATCGATATTTATCCAATAGGTACCGGGCCATTCAAATTTCAAGAGTATCGAGCTGGCTCCTTTATTCGTTATTATCGTCATCAAGATTACTGGCAATCGCCAGCCCTCATTCAACAGCTATTATTTGATATTACGCCCAATAACACCGGTCGTTTAACAAAGCTGCTGGCTAGCGAATGTGACATTGTCGCCTACCCAATAGCCCATCAAACAATTGATCAGCACCCTGCTTTAAGTCTCGACCAAGTCACTGCCTACAACGTTGCCTATTTTGGTTTTAACACCCAGAAGCCGCCATTTGATAATAAATTAGTGCGCCAAGCAGTTGCCTATGCTATCAACAAAGACGCGATTATGGATGCCGTGTACTACGGTCAGGCGGAACGCGCCAAGTCACTATTGCCACCATCGGCATGGGATTACGAACAAAGCGTTAATCAAATTGATTATTCAATTGCCAAAGCACAAGAATTATTAGCTGAAGCTGGCATTGAGCCGGGTTCGCTTACAATTGATATTTGGGCAATGCCCGTGCAACGAGCCTACAACCCAGACGCGGTTACCATGGCAAAATTGATTCAAGCGGACTTACAAAATATTGGCATTAATTCCAATATTGTTAGTTACGAATGGGCAACTTTTTTAAAACGGCTATCCAACGGCGAACACCAATCAGTACTTATTGGTTGGACTGCCGATTACGCTGACCCAGATAACTTTTTTACCCCATTACTAAGCTGCTCATCGGCGCGCACTGGTACCAACCGCGCCTTGTGGTGCAATGATGAATTTGATCAATTACTCGCCGATGCTCTGGCAACATCGAGCAGCGAGCAGCGTCGTGCTTACTATCAGCAAGCGATTGAATTAATTGCCCAAGAAGTGCCGCTTGTTCCTATCGCTCACTCTAAGCGCTTTCAAGCACGTTCGAGTAGCGTGCAAGGTTTAGTGCTAGATCCATTTGGTGGTATTGATTTTACCAAGGTAACGAAAAACTAATGCTGTTATTTTTTGTTCGTCGTCTTAGCCTGTTTTTGTTTACCATGTTGTTATTAACATGGTTTGCTTTTAGCCTTGCTCACTTATTTCCTGGTGATCCACTGATTAACTTGACCGGACAAGTCAATGCCAACCCGGAGCAATTAATTGCCTTAGGTCAGCAGTATCACACCGAAGATCACATGATTTTCCAATATTTTTCTTACCTTGAGCACATTATCAGTGGTGACTTAGGGCTCTCAATGGCAAGCCAATTACCTATTGCTAGTGAATTAGCCAACCTGTTACCAGCAACCATTGAGCTCAGTATTGTCGCTTTAGCCATTGCCATGATAACCGGTGTCCCGATAGGCTTTGTTGCCGCAATCTATCACAAGCGAAAAGTTGACGACGTGATTCTCACGTTTTCGATGATAGGTTATTCTATCCCTATTTTTTGGCTCGGTTTACTAGCTGTATTGATCTTTTCAATAGAACTGGGATGGTTGCCATCAGCTGGTCAACTCAGCTTAATTTACGAGATTGACCACGTCACAGGCTTTTTGATTATTGATATTTTACTCAGTGACAACACCTATAAATGGCAAGCATTTGCCGACGCTACTGCCCATATTATTTTACCCGCTTGTGTAGTCGCACTGGCACCGGCGACCATTTTTATTCGCTTAGCGCGTACGACTATGCTGGAGATATTAGAGACTAGCTATATCAAAGCAGCCAAGGCTAAAGGCCTGAGCTTTAGGCAAATTATCTATCGTCACGCGGTTCGCAACGCCATGATACAAGTCGTCAGGCATGTTGGATTGCAGTTTGCGAGCTTAATGACCTTAGCCATGGTTACCGAGGTTATTTTTAGCTGGCCAGGCATTGGCCGCTGGCTTATCGACAGCATTTATCAACGCGACTACACCGCCATTCAAAACGGCTTACTGGTATTGTCAATTTTCATCTTTATCGTCCACATTATTACCGATTTGACTTACGCGGGACTGAACCCTTTGGCTAGGGAGCGCTCTTATGGCTCGTGATAAAATTTATCAGGAAGAAGAATTCCCATCGCCGATTCAGCAACTATGGCAAAGCTTTAGAGAAACCCCCGTTGTTATGGTTGGGTTTTGTTGTTTTGTGTTTCTGGTTGCACTGGCGTTGTTTTCGCCAATTATTACACCCTACTCCTCAATTGAGAATCACCTTGATAGCTTGTTAGTGCCTCCAGCCTGGGACGACAAGGGCAATGTCAGCTTTTTACTCGGTACCGACAACTTGGGACGAGACATGCTGTCACGTCTTATTCACGGTGCTTCACTGACCTTTGGCAGCAGCTTTATCGTGGTTATTATTTCACTGTTTTTAGGCGTCATTATCGGTTCACTGGCAGCACTAACCAAAGGCTTGAAATCGAGCTTTCTAAATCATTTTCTCGATGTCGTTTTATCGATTCCATCACTGCTCTTTGCCATCGTTATCGTCGCGATTCTCGGCCCGGGTCTTGAAAATACCCTATTTGCCATTACCGTGGTATTAATTCCGCAATTTGTTCACGTTACTCGCAACGCCATTAGTGAAGAATTTGATAAAGACTATGTACTGGCATCGCGTTTAGACGGCGCCAGTAAATACCGCATTTTGATTTACTCTATCTTTCCCAATATTATCGACAAGATTATTCGTCAAGCGACATTAGCACAATCGGCCGCCATTTTAGATATTGCCGCTTTGGGCTTTCTTGGCTTAGGAGCGCCTATTCCGCTACCTGAGTGGGGTGCGATGCTCGCCAATGGTATCGACTTGTTTTACATTGCCCCTTGGACAGTTTATTTGCCGGGGCTGGCGATATTGTTTTCTGTCATCGCTACTAATCTAGTCGGTGAAGGTATGCGTCACGCTGTTAGAGCCCGTAAGGAGTATCAATGAACCTACTTGATATTCGCAACTTATCAATAGAGTTAATTGGCCAAAAACACGATATTCTCGCTGTTGACCGGGTTAGCTTGACCATGAAAGAAGGTGAAGTGCGCGGCTTAGTCGGCGAGTCGGGTTCGGGTAAGTCACTGCTCGCTCAAGCCATTATCGGTGTACTTGACGAAAGCCGGTGGCGCGTCCACGCCGATCGGTTTCATTGGCGTGGTCAAGACTTATTGCGCCTGCCAATTGAAGAGCGCAAGGCGATTATTTCAAAAGATGTCGCCATGATTTTTCAAGAGCCTATTGCTTGTCTTGATCCAACAACGACAATTGGCGAGCAACTAGAAGAAGCGGTGCCAGAGTCTATGCTTTATGGCTTTTTCTGGCAAAAGCGACAGCAGCGCAAAAAAGCCGTGATTAAGTTGCTACACCGCGTTGGTATTAAACAGCACACCATGTGTATTAACAGCTATCCTCATCAGCTTACCGAAGCTTTGTGTCAACGGGTGATGATCGCGATTGCACTAGCACGCAGACCAATATTACTGATTGCAGATGAGCCAACTGCGGCCATGGAAAGTACTAACCAAGGACAAATATTTCGGTTGTTAGCCAGCTTAAATCAGCTGAAAAACATGTCGATACTATTGATTAGTCATGACCTAGAAAATGTCACCCACTGGACGCACACAATTACCGTAATGTACAGCGGTCAATTCGTCGAAGCAGGCACCACCAAGCAGATTTTTACTAAGCCGTATCACCCGTATACGCAAGCACTGCTCGACAGCAGTCCGAAAGCTAATATGCACTTGCCGGCAAAGGCGCGCTTGATGACATTACCCGGTAGTATTCCTATCTTGCAACACTTACCAATTGGTTGTCGCTTAGGCCCACGCTGCCCAAGAGCGCAAAAACAATGCGTTAACGCGCCTAAGGTTAAAAACTATCACGGCCACCAAGTTAGCTGTCACTTCTCGCTCAAGGATCTTTACTAAATGGCAAAGTTATTAGAAGTTAGTAATTTGAGTAAAGCCTACAAGTTGCCAGGTTACTTTTTTAATCGCAAAATTTGCAACGCCCTTGAGCCTTTGTCATTCAATTTACAAGCCTATAAGACACTAGCAGTTGTTGGCGAAATGGGCTCGGGCAAGTCAACGCTTGCGAAACTGTTAGTCGGTGCTGAAAAACCGACAACAGGGAAAATCAAGCTAAATGGTCAAACCCTTGAAGCGGGTAACTTTGGCCAACGCTGTCAGCATATTAGAATGATATTTCAAGACTCTGGCACGACACTAAACCCGAGCTTAACCATCAAACAAATTCTCGATGAAACGGTAAAACTCAATACCGACTTAGATACTATGGAGCGTATCCAGTTAATTAGAGCGACATTACAAAAAGTCGGACTATTGCCAGATCATATGAATTTTTACCCCCACATGCTTTCAGGGGGGCAAAAACAAAGGGTTTCATTAGCACGTGCTATAATTCTCGAACCTCAGGTGGTGATTCTAGATGAAGCACTTGCCGCCTTAGATCCATCACTGCGCTCGCAAATGATTAACCTATTACTCGATTTACAAGAGCAAATGGGGTTGGCTTTTGTCTTAATCTCCCATAATTTGGGCATCGTACGCCATTTCAGCGACGAAATGATGGTGCTTTACCACGGGCAAGTCATTGAATACGGTGACACCCAAACCATCTTAAAAGCACCTAAACACAAGTACACACAAAAGCTGATTTTGAGTCAAAGCTTCCAAGATAAAGCGCTGAGCAACTAATCATTTAAAGTAAGTAAAGAAAAACACTTGAATAGCTAGCAGCAAAACTAATTCAATAAAACTGATTCCGCAAAACTAGGAATTAAAAAAGCCCGCTTATTGCGAGCTTTTTTATTCGAACTAACTTGGGTTTAACATTAACAGTTACCGAACCTTAAAACGGCGTGTTAGTGCTCTGTTCAATTAAACTCTTACGCGTTATTTTGGCATCGGCTTTTAGTGACTCAATGTAAGCGCCATAGCTCGCTTGTGCCAACTGAGAGGCTTGTTGCTGACTCAAATTAGGATCGGCTAGGTCACTGCCCTGAGTTACTGCGGTAACTTCAACTAAAGCAATATCACCATTGGTTAGCGCCACCGTCGCGACCGAGACAGCGCCATCTACCGGATGCGGCAAGACGAAGGCTTCTTGACTGATATTGCGGTCTACGTCACCACCAAAGCGCGTTAAACCAGTCTTTTCAACAAAGCTAGCGTTATTTGCTGCCAATTCACTCGTAATATCGCCACCTGATTTGCGCGTTGCCAGTAGCTTGTCTGCAAGTGCTTGTGCTTGCGCTGAAGCTTTGTCAGCGGTCAACGCTTGTTTAATACCCGCTTCCACTTCTGCTAATGGCTTAGTGTTTGCTGCTTTGTATTCATTTAAGCGAACAACCATAACAAGGTCGTCGTTCACTTCAATAATATCTGAATTAACGTTGTCGTTAAGGACTAAATCTGAGAATGCTGCGTCAACTAAACTATTGTTATCAAACGGGGCAAGATTACCACCACGAGTTAACCATGCAGATGTTTGTACTTGACCATTAACAACACCAGCAGCATCTTCAAGGCTATCAGGAAACTCGAAGCTTACGCGAGCAAGTTCTTGCTGTAATTCAAAGAATTTGTCGCGGGCTTGGTCTTGGCTTAATTGAACCATTAACTCAGCTTTAGCGTCTTCAAATGATTGCACTTGCTCTGCTTTAAAGTCGGTTAACTTAATAATATGGAAGCCAAAGTCAGAACGAACGACGTCACTAAGTTGTCCTGCTTGATTCAATGCTAAAGCTGCTTGCTCAAAACTTGGATCCATAACACCAAGTTCCAACCAATCTAAATCGCCACCGTTTTCGGCACTGACCACATCAGCTGAAAACTCAGCCGCTAACTCAGCGAAGTCTTCACCTTGATTAAGGCGGTTCAATAAATCTTGAGCTTGTTGTTCAGCTGCAGCTTCGTCGTCGTTAAATTCAAGTAAAATGTGAGCTACACGACGCTGAGCATCGGTGCGAAAGCTCGCTTCGTTTTGCTCATAAAAAGCTTGCGCGTCTGCTTCAGTAATATCAATTGTTTTGGCAATATCAGCAACGTCTAGCGCTACGTAATCAACCTTAACACGCTCAGGGTTCTGGTAACGAGCTTCGTTGTCTTGGTAGTACTGATTAACTTCTTCATCGGTTAGTTCAACACCGGCTTTAAACTGCTCAGCTGAAATCGTGGCAAAGCGAATATCGCGGGTTTGATTGCGCAAAGCCGCTAATTGACTCGCTTGATAAGGTAGGCTAAATTCACTACCGACAATCGCTTGAGTCAGTAAACGGCGAGCCATTTCAACGCGCATGTAGTCGCGGAAACTCGACGATTGATAAAAACCAGCTTGATTGATTAAAGCGATATAGCGATTGTTGTCGAAAACACCATCCACTTGGAATTCTGGCATTTCGCGAATAGTTTTCTTAATGCGCTCATCTGAAATGCGAATCGCCAAGGCATCAGCATTTTGATCTAGTAACTTTTCATTGATCAAGTTATCTAACACGTTTTGACGTAAGCTTGCTAAGTAAGTGCCGTCTGACGCTAACGTTTCAAACATTTCGCCAAACTGTTGCGCCAATCGATTGCGCTGCGCTTGATACGCTTGCTCAAATGCCTGTTGAGAGATTTTGTCGCCATTAACTTCTGCTACAGAGGTATCTACCGTACTGGTATAACTACCAACACCAGCAACAGCAAAGGTTAAGATTATCAAGCCGAGAATAATCTTGGCCGTTACCCCCTGTGAATTTTCACGAATATTTTCTAACATCTTTTTCTCTTTATCGACTGCTTCTCAATATGTACAGTGATGTACTTTCCATCTGTTACCTCATTTTGGCAGTGCAAAGTCTATTTGCTCGTTTGCCACAATAGGTAAAACCTTGATATTTGACCGGCTATACTAGCCGAAGGCATAGCAAAAAGAAACAGTTTGAGGCCAAATTACGCGCTATTTTGCCAACCATTTCGACCTTGCTAAACAATTGTCTCAGCCGCAAGTTTAAACGCTTAAAAATCATACTAACAAGAACAACTCATTCTGGTTTTACGCTGTAAATATTACAAAACTCAAACGTTATTGAGGTGTGTTGTCCTAGTATAGGTTGACACTATTTACGCTAAAACGCTCGATGTACTTCATCGGGCGTTTTGTATTTTAAGGCCATGTGTGGCCTTCGTTGATTATAGATAACAACTGATTCCTCGACCA
>NZ_JAGHQT010000014.1 GCF_017744155.1 Endozoicomonas sp. G2_1
TAGTCTCCTATTTGACTTCGCTAAAAATCAAACGGGGATGTAACATGAGTAGATATTTCAGGCATAGCCTTTTTAACAATGACCACCTACTAAAGTAGGTGGTTTAGCTGTCAAGAAAACAAAAAAGCCGCTTAATAGCGGCTTTCTAAATTATTTTTCAACATTCTAATTTTTGTCTTTGGTTAGAACGGAATGTCATCATCGAAGTCAATAGTCGGCTCTTGTGGGTTTACCTTAGCTGACTGAGGCTGGCTCTGTTGGTTTTGCTGAAAGCCGCCACCTTGTTGGTTACTTTGGCTTTGATTACTGTTTTGACCACCGAAACCACCTTGGTTTTGGTTTGAGCTAAAACCTGAGTTCTGCTGTTGGAAACCACCTTGGCTTTGATTACTTTGGCCTTGATTTTGACCGCTGAAACCGCCTTGCTGTTGGAAGCCACCTTGGTTTTGGTTGCGCTGTTGGTTTTGTTGGAAACCACCTTGCTGCATGTTGTTTTGACCACCAAAACCACCGCCTTGTTGATCAAAACCACCACCTTGACGGCTGTCTAGCATTTGCATAATACCGTTGTAGCCTTGAACAACCACTTCAGTCGTGTATTGGTCTTGGCCTTGCTGGTTTTGCCATTTACGGGTTTGTAATTGACCTTCAATATAAACTTTTGAGCCTTTTTTAAGGTATTCACCGGCAACTTCGGCAAGCTTGCCAAATAACACAACACGGTGCCACTCAGTTTTTTCTTTTTGCTCACCCGTTTGCTTATCGCGCCAGCTGTCTGATGTTGCAATAGTAATGTTTGCCACTGCACCACCACTTGGCATAAAACGCACTTCAGGATCTTGTCCTAAATTACCAACTAAAATAACTTTGTTAATACCACGACTGGCCATGAAAACACCCTACTATTGTCGGCAGTAGTTAAAACTACTGGCTTGTTGCTCGCTATTATTTCGAGCGATCAAAATTAAAATTTTCAGACCGGATATTCTATACCAAGTGAAAAAAATCTTCGTTAACTTTTTTCACTTTATTCGAGGTGTTATATTAACATCAAGGTTATCAAGCAACTGCTGCTCTGGCGTCTTGAGTTAGGCTTACTAACGCCTTGCGAACATCAGTTGGGTTTTGGCAAACCTGCTCAAATGCAATCCAATAATTTTTGTCTTGGCTTTGTATGTAACAGCCGTCGGTTAATACACCGCCCATGGTTGGTTTGTCGTCATCGATATTGAAATGTTGCTTTAACATCAGTGACATTGCGTCTTGATGATCTTCGTTCATGTGTTCAACCATATTAGTTTCAGTGACGTCATCCCAAGGATTAGTTGGCGCTTGCCATTCATCTTTTTCCAGCCAAAAGATTTTACCAAAACCGCCTATATATCTTACGCGCTTAGCCGTTAAGCGCCACATTTTAAAGTCGTGCGCCTGTTTATAGCTCTCTGCAGCGGGGTACAAACGCACGTATTTTTCAATAATAGCGTCTTGTTGCTCTGAAGTGACTGGTACAGCATCACCAACAATGGTAATTCTACCTTCGGTATTTTGGTCTCCGGCATCCGCTTGGTTAAAAATCGTGATCGACATTTTTTCATTAATCGTCAAATTTTTTGCGTGTTGAGCAATATCACTAATGTAGAAATACAAGCTGCCATCGCTATCGCAAAGGTAAGGACTAACAGAGCCAAACGGGTAGCCTTTTAAGTTATTTGAATGGGTAGAAATAACGCCAACGCCATTGCTTCGCAATAACTGTTTGGCTTCATACAATGCTTGTTTGCGCATCTTGTTCTCCTAAATTTTTACTCTGTATTTGCCATAATTGATTTGCTCCTTGAGCGACAGCTGAATACACCATAGGTGCATCCGCGTTCGGATAAGGCATGACATTAATTGGGGTTTGATAAGTGTTCGTTAAAATGTCTGCAGTTAGCACGCTACTCGGGCTACCTTGATGGGCCAAAACACCATCTTTTAGTAACATGATTTTGTCAGCGTACAGTGCCGCTAAATTTAAATCGTGAATAGCAATCACTGCACTATTACCTTGTTCCGTAAAAGCTTTAACTGCTTGCAGTAAACTGTGTTGATGACGCAGGTCAAGTGCTGCAGTTGGTTCATCTAACAACATCAGCTTTGCGCTCTGGTCTTCACGGTGTTGATGGTTGGGTTCGAACGCATCGAGTTGTGCCAAACACCGAGCAAACTGTAGGCGCTGAAGTTCTCCACCTGAGAGTTGATTAACGGTTCGGCTCATATGCCCAGCTAAACCAACACACGCTAAATATTGTTCAACTTTTGCGTCTCGTTGCTGATTGGTTTCTGCAATTTGATAACGCCCCATCGCAACTAACTCAGGCACAGTAAATGCAAATGGCAAGCTCGTGTGTTGATTCAATACTGCCCGTTTAGTCGCCAGCACATCGACTGGCCAACTGGCAATATCTTGTCCTAAAAATTCAATATTGCCCGAAGCTGACATCTGACCTGCTAGGGCGTGTAACAAGGTTGATTTACCCGCGCCGTTCTCGCCAATTAAAGCAACTAACTCGCCTTGATGAACAGCACCGCCAGCTTGCCTAACGACTTGGTTTTTACCGCGAAAAATTTGGATATTTTGAAACGCTAATACTGGCCGTTGGGTATGACTGTATAAATCAATTTGACTAACCACGACGCCCCCTTTGCTGTTCTAATAGTAAATAAACAAACAGTGGCGCACCGATCATGGCGGTAATAATACCAATCGGCAGTTCCGCTGGCGCAACCAATACTCTTGCTAGCCAATCTGCTAACAGTAGCATCAAGGCACCGAGCAACATGGCCAGTGGCAACATTTGCTTCAAATTAGGCCCGACAATCAAGCGAGCAATATGAGGCATAACTAAGCCAACAAAACCAATCATGCCACTTAGCGCAACTGCTGCACCTATACCTAAGGCAACCCAAATAATAATTTCTCTCTTTAATTTTCGGGTATCAATGCCAAGGTATTTAGCTTCAGATTCACCTAATAGCAAAATATTGATTTGTGATTGTCGCCAATACAATCCAGCCAAGCTAAGTAACAATAAAGGTAAAGCTTGAAGAATGGTCGGCCAGGTTGCGCCTGCTAACGACCCCAAAGTCCAGTAGTTAATTAACCGCAGTGCATTATCATCGGCATAAAAGCTAAATAAACCGATCAATGCCATCGCTAATGCATTAATCGCAACACCAACAAGAATAAGAGTGATAACTTGCATATCGCCATTGCGGTTCGCTAGAAAGTAGACCAAACAGGTGGTCAGTAGCGCACCAGCAAAGGCCGCGTAAGGTAAAATTAAGTCTGGCGAGTAACCAAAGCGCGGCGCAAAAGCAATCACGGCAACAGCAAAGACCGCAGCGCCCGCACTAATACCAATAATACTTGGCTCAGCTAACGGGTTACGACACAAGCTTTGAGTAGCAGTGCCAGACTGTGCTAACACAGCGCCAATAACAATTGCTACGCATAATCTAGGGAAGCGAATCTGCGTAACCACTTGTAGTTGCAGTTCACTAAAACCAAAAGTTTCAGGGCTAAACGGCCAAGCAAAAGCCAAACGCCAATCCCAACCTGCAGGACCAAAACCCAAGGCAACAACCGCCAATACTAATACAAAAGCAACAATAGTGAGTTGCCAAACAGTACTGTGTTGCTGCTGTTTGGCAAAAACTTGGGCGACAGAATTCATCTCCTACTCCACCAAGTTCTTAAGCGAAAATACTTTATTCATTTGAGTTGGTTGAACCTGTTCGAGCAAGACGAGCATATTGGTCAAGCTCGGCGATGGCCTCTGCTAAGCGAGTAGTCATACCAAGTACTTTCAAACCATCTATCACTAACAATCGACACTCTTTTGCCGCTGGCACTAGTGCTAATGCTGGCTGCTGACAAAAAGCTTGTTTGCCGCCAATACTGGCAACACTGTGTGAAGCGGCAACAATAAAATCAGGGTCCGCGGTTAGTAGTGCTTCTCTACCTAAGGTTTTGTAACCGTTTTGACCATTGGCAATATTGTTAATACCCAAGTACTCAAACAATAAATTAGGAACGGTTTCTCGACCTGCAGCCACTAAACCGCGACTGCCAACTGAAAGTAAAAATACGGCATTACCACCAAGCTTTTGTTGTTCAGGTAATGACTGGGCAATTTGTTGCTTCAGCGCTTTTGCCTGAGTCTGTCTATCAAGTACCTCAGCTATTTCGTCAACCAATTGATAAAGCTCATCAACCGATTGTGGCTTATCAAAAACTTTTACATCAACACCAACGCGCTTAATCTGTTCAAGCACGCTGGCACGACCTGCCCCCTCAAGTGCTAATAGCAAGTCAGCGTTTTGTGACAAAACACCTTCAGCAGCTAAGTCTCGATAATAGCCAATCATCGGCAATTTGGTTGCCGCTAACGGGTAAGTACTGGATTGATCAACCGCGACAATTTGCTCACCTGCGCCAAGTGCATAGGTAATTTCAGTGATGGTACCACCAGCGGTTATCAAGCGCTTGGCCGACGTTTCAGTGGCTGTTATCGACAGTAATAACAGGCCCCAAAATAGTAATTGATTGTGCTTGAGTGAGAACACAAAACACCTCTTAAAATAAAAACAATGGCAATATTATGACAATCGACACAAAGAAATACAAATGATAATTATTTTTATTTGATCTGATTTTTATTCATTGATAAGCTAAAAAAGATTTAAGGGAAATGAGAATTATTTTTAACAAGGGATGTTGCCATATTAAAATTACGCCCAATTTAGCAAAGTGAATAAAGTAATCATCGTAAGTGCTACCGGGGCGTATCAACACTTTAAGCAATTACAATGAAACAGATAACACGCAAAACTCAATTTACTTTATCACCTCTTACACTCGCATTAGCCAGTCTTACTGTATTTACTAGCCCTTTTTCATACGCAGAAGACGATGGTAACGACATCGAGCACGTCGTTATTTCTGGCGCTCGCATTGAGCAAAACCTAGCAGATGTTGCGGGTAGTGTTACCGTAGTCACAGAAGAGCAAATTGAGCGTCAACTGATCACTAACCTAAATACCATGTTCCGCTATGATCCCAGTATTAGCGTTGAGGGTAATGGTGCACAGGCACAAGGCATCACTGTTCGCGGCGTCGGTGGGAACCGCTTGGTTTACATTAAAGATGGACGTCGGACAAACGACGGCTACGCAGGTGGCGGCTCGTTACTCGTAGGTCGAGGCTATTTCGACAGCTACAGTATTAAACAAGTAGAAGTCGCTAAAGGTGCAGCTTCATCCCTTTACGGCTCTGACGGCTTGGGTGGTATTGTCGTGATCAGCACAAAAGATCCGCTCGACTACTTAAACGATGACAAACAACACTTGGCATTCAGTACAGCTTATCAAGGACAAAGTGACCAGACCGAGCTTAATGTCACCGGTGCTACTTACATAGGTGAATGGGCAACTAGCGCGGTATTGGGCTATCAAAAAGGACATGAAGTACAAAACTTTGCCGAAACACTGCCCGGTTATGACAGCGATAGTCATTCCGCCTTGTTAAAAACCTACAAACAACTTGATCAAGAAAGTAGCTTGAAGTTCACCTTCGATTACTATCAACAAGAATTAGAGCAAGTGATCAGCGCAGGGCGCAGCAGTACTGAAAATCAAGACACCAGCTGGGCAATCAGTGCAGACTACCACTCAACCGCTCAAACCACTTGGTACGACAGCTGGCAAAGCCAACTTTACTTTAGCCGTTATGAGCAAGACAGCGACCAAATTAGAGCTGTTCGCCGCAGCACATCACTGGATTTTAACGATTATCGCTTTGAACAGGACATCATCGGTTTGCGCAACGTGTTCAGTAAAAAGCTCGACAATGGCGACTACCAACACCAGCTTGTCTATGGTTTAGACTACGACTACTACGACACGCTAAGACCGAGATACAAAACGCGTATTGCCGCCGATGGTAGTACTGAGTTTACCAATCAACCACAAAAAGCCTTCCCAGGCGCCAATACCACATTGGCAGGTGTTTTCGTCCAAGATACGATTGAAGTCAAAGACACAGGTTTGTCATTAATTGCGGGAGCCCGTTTCGATTACTACAGCCTAGAAGCCAAAAACAATGACTTTTTCAACACTGCCGATTTAGAAGACTACAACGAAACCGCGGTATCACCTAAACTTGCTGCGATTTACGACATCACAGAGAACTTGTCGGTTTATGGCCAATATGTGTCTGGTTTTAAGATTCCACCACACGATCAAGCTTATCAAAGCCATGGCGTTGAACCTTTCTACCAAATCTTACCGAACAACGATCTAGAAGCGGAAGAAAGTGACTCGTTTGAACTTGGCTTTAGAGCTAATTACGACGACTTTAGACTGACGGCAAACGCTTTTTACAGTGAGTTTGATAACTTTATTGAAACCGCGTTAGTACGCACAGAAGCAACTTTTATCCCGGGCGTTACTAAAAGCATTTTCCAATATCAAAACGTCGACAAAACCGAGATTAAAGGTTTAGAGCTCGACGGTGAATATTGGTTTAACGACAACTTATCTGTTGCCGCCAGTGCCGCCTATGCCGACGGTGAAAACAAGGATACTAACCAAGCTCTCACCAGTATTAGTCCTTTAAACGGCAATATTCGGGTAAATTACGATATCAGTGACTGGCAATTTACCGCAGCATGGCGCTTGGCAAAACGCATGACTGACCTACCAACAGATCGCCAAGGCAATGATTTAGCGACCACGGCAGGTTACGGTTTAGTTGACTTATTTGTGCGCTATCAACTTGATAACTGGCAATTAGACTTAGCGGTAACCAACGCTTTTGATAAGGATTACACACCTTACACTAGTGTTGCCGGCCAAGCAGCTGATGCAGACTTAAGCCAGTTTAGCCAACCAGGTCGCAATGTTTCGGCTCAAGTTAGCTATACCTTCTAATTGTTAGTTGGCGTTAGCTTTCAAACATATGCTCTAACATGGTGTTGCGAATTGCCTCAGGGATGGGCTGTGAGCATTGGTTGTCATAATTGAAGTGAACAGATACGGCAGTACCACGGGCACATAATTCGTTGTGCTGCCAAACTTCCTGATAAACATCGAACGACGACTTGCCAAGACGGCTAAAGTAGGTGCGTATTTCAATTTCTTGCCCCAAGTACATTTGGCCTAAATATTCGACCTCTATTTTAGCAATAATCAAGCGCCAGTTATTGACATCGAGATCTGGGGTAAACAATCTAAATACAGGCTCTCGTGCCCCTTCAAACCACACTGGCACCATAGTGTTGTTAATATGTCCTAAGGCATCAGTATCACTAAACCTCGGCATAAACTTTTCTGTAAACATTGCGACCTCTTGAGTAATTGATTGCGTTAATTCGCTGGTATTAGTTATCAGATCAGATGAAATAGTGTAATCTCTACCATTATTAATTTACATTCATTTAACAGATTCTTTTCATCACGCCAGCATTATGATCGCACCAAATAATACAGAGCATACCGACTTCATTGAAGTCTATCCCGACGCTATTAGCCCTAAAGTTTGCCAACAACTGATTCAACAATTCAACCACAGTAAGCTCACGCAACCCGGTCGTACTGGCGGTGGTGTCGATACTTCAAAAAAGCTCAGCCAAGATATCTATTTACAAAGTGATGCAGTTTTTCAATCTAGCTTACCTGCGGTATTTAAGGCCTGTACTGAAAATATTCAGGCTTATCTAACCAAGTATTTTTTCAGCATTATCAGTGGTATTTCGCTAACCGTTGTTCACCCTGTGACTAAACAGCCCGTGCAACTAACCGCTGACAACTTTGATGAAGTTGGCAAACCCAATGCCAATAACTTGATGCAATACCTGTTCAGAATGGCGCCGGTAAATATGCAAATGTATCAACAAAACAAAGGCAACTACGGCTACTGGCATTCAGAAATTTACCCGCAAGCTGGTGACAACGACGCGCTGCACCGAGTGCTACTATTTCTTATTTACTTAAACGATATTGAGGAAGGCGGAGAAACCGACTTTTTCTATCAAAACAAAAGTATTAAGCCGAAAGCGGGCTCTATGGTGATTGCCCCTTGTGGTTTTACTCACACCCATAGAGGCAATGTTCCTATCTCTGATGATAAGTATGTGCTTACTTCCTGGGTACTATTCAATCAAGCAAAAGATATTTACACCAACGCCTAGTATACGTCACGACTAAGTTTACAAACCGTCAGGCCCACGTCGTTGGCACAGATAAACTGCTGACTTGCCCAGTTCTTTACAACGCTTTTTCGCCTCTTTTTTGGCTGACGAGGCAAGTTCAGCAATATCGTGATGTGATCGGCAGCGCTCAACATCAGGCTCTACAACTGCAACCGCGACACTCAAAATCGGATACTTTTGTAATTCACCCGAGCGCGATGGACTGACAATACCACCTTGGTTCAAGTCTTCTTGGGTATAGTAGCTTCTGATCGCTTGGTCGAAATGCTGACAAATACTATCTGCTTTTTGCTGCCAATTATCACTGACAAAAATCGCAATAAAATCATCACCGCCAATGTGACCAATAAAGTCTTCGGCAGTGCAATAGCTTTGCAGAATATCAGCTAACACTCTAATTACCGAGTCGCCTTTGGCATAACCATAAACATCGTTAAATGGTTTAAAGTTATTAAGGTCGAAATAGGCAAAATGAAAAGCTTGCTGTTTAGTCAGTAAGTCATCTATTTTTTGATATATAGGAACATTGCCCGGCAATTGGGTTAATGGATTGGCATAGCTCGCTTGCTGTAATTGCTGTTCAGTTAACTGTTTTAACAAATCTCGAACCGAGCCAATACCGATATAACGGCCCTGCTCAGTAATAATAAAATGCCAAAGCAATTGTTCATCGTGTACTGACGTCACTAACTTAGCCACTTCATCGAGTTTAGTGTCCGCTTCTACCACCACAGGTTGAGAACTCAGCATGTCGATAATGGGCTTTTTTTCGTGTAGCGCTCGGCCATAAGGCGAAGCAAATAGCTCTAGCACTTCTTCCCTAAGCGCCATACCCACAGGTATTTGATCTCGAACAATAGGCAATGAGTGCAAGTGCTTATGCTGGGTAAAGTAATCGACAATTGCGCCAGTTTTGGTTTGCGAGTCAAAGCTGACTGCGTGCTGAAAAACAGAGCTGGCGAGCTTGTCGAGATAATTGCCGTATTTCACCTTGCGCTGATGAGTAGTCAGCACACTCGGCAGTATTTTAACCGGCAAGAGTTCAGGTCGGCCGAGTAAATACCCCTGCCCTAAACTCGCGCCGAGTTCTTGGAGCTGATAGAACTCTTGCTCGGTTTCGATCCCTTCAAGAATGACTTTAGAATTGATGTTGGCACCAAGTGCCAAGATGCTTTTAACAAACTCTCGCTTGACCGAGTCTTTATCGATATTACTGATAAAGTGGCGATCTACTTTGACAAAATCAGGCAATATTTCCGACCATAATTTAAGGCCAGCATAGCCCGATCCCAAATCATCAATCGCTACTTTAAAGCCCAATTCGCGATAATAGAGCAGTGCTTGGGCAAGCAACTCGGGGTCGTTAACAACGTAGCGCTCACTGAGCTCAATCACTACTTTTTCCGGCGCGACACCGTATTGTTCGAGAAAAGACAGCGTCGCCCCTTTTGGGTGGTCGTCTTGCAAGAAAACCATCGGGCTAACATTGAGAAAAAGCTTACCTTGTAGCCCTAACTTGGCAAATGTTTCAATAGAAACCTGTCGGCAAATCAGTTCGAGTTCAGATAACAAACCGTGTTCAACAGCGCTGTCAAAAAGTGCAATAGGTGAGTGCAGTGGTGAATTTGATGGCCCGCGAATAAGTGCTTCGTAGCCGTAAAGCTGAGCTTGCTCAGTGTCATAAATAGGTTGAAACAAAGCCGTTAGTAAACTTTGTTCAATGATATTTTTTAACGTTTGATAGTCTCCTACCACAAACAACTCCATTTATGACACACTCATGAACCAGTTAGTCTAGAAGTTATTTGTGAAAGATTTATGACATTGCAATCAGCAAGTTATCGGTTAATTGCTTTAAACCAAGTTACTCCGCCATCAAGGTAAACTGGCTAAGCTGTTTAGTTAAATCATCGGCTAAACCCAACAGGTTTTCACTGGCTTGCGCTGCGTGTTGTGCCGCTTGCAGGATAGAGTCAGCGCCTTCGGCAATACTCTCAGTGTTAGTATCAATACTGGTGATCATTTGCCCCTGTTCAGTAACCGCAGAGGAAATCTCATTGGTACCAACCACAATATTGCCAACATCTTCGGTGACATCGGTAAAGGTGGTTGCGACCAGCTTAGTCTGTTCAACACCTTGTTGGGCTTTAATCACACCTTGTTCCATCACTTGTACCGACTGTTCAGCACCTTGTTGCAAGCGCTCGATAATCAACTGAATTTCACCGGTGGTATCTTGTGTTCGACTCGCTAGGGTGCGCACTTCATCGGCAACTACAGCAAAACCTCGACCTTGTTCACCAGCGCGAGCAGCCTCAATCGCCGCGTTAAGGGCAAGCAAATTAGTTTGGTCGGCAATTTCGCGAATGACATTAACAAACTGAGCAATGTCATTACTGTTTTGAGCAACAGAATTAATGACATTAGCAGCACTATTTACTTCATCGGAAATATCGGTAATCACTTGCTCGGTTTGTGAAATAACCGTTTGCCCCTGTGCTACATGCTGACTAGCCAATTCGGTAATTTCAAGAGCACCGACAGTATTGTTGGAAACCGACTGTACTGAGTTAGACAACACGCCAACTGCGGTTGCCACTTCGTGAGTATTGCTTTGTTGAACCGCAAGCTGCTCTTCCATATCATCGGTCAACTCGTGAATATTACAGGTGTCATCCTTCAATTTAATCACATCAACTTGGACAAGTTTGAGCAGTTGGTGCACTTTTTCCTGCATTTGTTGGAAGCTGCCAGCAATGTCGCCAAGCTCATCTTTCGCGTCTAGCACCACGGGTTGTGAGAAGTCACCCTGTCCCATACGAGAAGCAGCAGATTGAATAACTTGAACACTGTCGCCAATCGATTTGTAGATAATGCCCAGTAGTGCCAACAAACCAAGTACGCCACCTATTAGCACAACCGTGAGCAAAGTAAGTGCTTGATAGCTGCGCTGCTGGGCTGCAGATAAGCTTTCAACAAGGCCACTATTCAACTCTTGCAGCAATGCGGTTGCCGTCTGGTATGGCTCGGCAAACTCACTATTTAGAGTGGTCGCTGACCAAGCAATCTGGTCAGGCTCAATCACCTGTTGGCTCAGTCCTGTTTGAAATTGGTCGAGTTGTTGGTTTAATTGCTGAAAGCGGGCCTTTAACGCTTGCTCTTTTAGTTCACTGGTGCGAAACAGCTGCTGACTAGATTTGTTTAACTGTACTTGTACTTCGTCAATACGCTGATTGAGCGCTACCAATAGCGTGTATGACTGCGCGTTAAAACCGCCCTGACGAATAATATTTTCAGCCAATCGTGTACTGCGTGCTAGGTACTCAATCAGTGCCGGTAAACGCTGGGTTGATAGGTCGGCTAGGTAGAAGGTTGTTGCTTCGCTATCGCGGCCCAAACCAGTAAGTGCCGAGAGCTCTTCGCGTAGCGATAAGGTTTGTTGATATAAACTGTCAAAGCTCACCAGTTCAGTATCGTTTGCTTCAATTTGATGTTGTTGCCAGCTATTTTTCAGAGTATTGAGCTTAGTCGCCATTGGCATCAACATGTATTGTTGATCGATTTGTCCAGCTATTTGGTTAATTGAACGATTGGCTTGTGACTGTTGATTCGCTTGATAAGCTTTTTGTTCTAACTGGGTAATCTCAGCGATAAGTGCTTGCCCGAGTTGTTCTTGCTTTAATACATCGAGGCGCTCGAATTGTTGGCTAACAATCCATGAAAAACTCGCCAGTAGCGGAATAAAAAAGACGACAGCAAGCAATAAAAACTTGGTTTTAAACCTTAATTTATTAGAGCTTGCAACAACCGACGACAATAAACTGTTCATAGCCTTGCTTCTGGTTTGATAAAAGGACAGGTTAACAATGACCTTATCGGCAAACCGATACTTTCACAAGGCGTTTCAACACAGATAACCGCACACTTGTCGACATTTAGCCGATTTTCGTGCGATTATCTCAGTTTATTAATAATAAGATGCGAACTTAAAGCGCTGCTGCTAACTCAGCCCCTTGTCTAATCGCACGTTTGGCGTCGAGCTCAGCGGCAACGTCAGCACCACCAATCAAGTGAACATTTTGGCCAGCATCTAGCAGCGCTTGTTGCAGGCTGCGCTCTGGTTCTTGTCCGGCACACACAATAACGTGATCAACCGCTAATACTTGCTCTTGCCCGTCGACTTCAATCACTAGCCCTTCATCATTAACGGCTTTGTAGCTCACCCCGGGCAGCATGCGCACACCTTTGTTTTGCAAGCTTGAACGATGAATCCAGCCAGTTGTTTTACCTAAACCAGCACCAACTTTCGTGGTTTTGCGTTGGAGCAAATATATTTCGCGAGCACACTGATGATGGTCTGGCGTTGCTAACGCACCACCTTGTTGGTAGGTTTTGTCGACGCCCCACGTGTTAAGCCATGCAGGCAAGTCTTCGGTGACCGACTTAGGCTCGGCAAGAAAACTCGCGACGTCAAAACCGATGCCGCCAGCACCAATAATCGCGACTTTTTCGCCAATCTCTTCTTTATCTCTTAAAACGTTCAAATAAGACTTCACTTTCGGGTGATCAATACCGTCAATACCAAGCTTTCTCGGTACGATGCCCGTTGCCAACACCACTTCATCAAAACCCGCTTGTGCTAATTGCTCAGCAGTTTGTTCACTATTGAGTTCTAGCTGAACATTGTGCTTTTTAACCTGCTCGCCAAAATAGCGCAGTGTTTCATAAAACTCTTCTTTACCCGGCACTTGCTTGGCAAAGTTAAATTGACCACCAATTTCACTGGCGCGATCAAAAATAGTGACCTCGTGGCCGCGTTGGCTGGCATAAACACTAAACGCTAAGCCAGCTGGCCCTGCCCCAACAACGGCGATTTTCTTCTTCACTGTCACCGGCTTAAAGGTCAATTCAGTTTCGTAACACGCAACTGGGTTAACCAAACAAGAAGCGCGCTTTTGTTTGAATACATGATCCAAACAGGCTTGGTTACAGCCAATACAGGTATTAATATCTTGGCTGCGATCTTGCGCCGCTTTGTTAACAAACTCAGGATCCGCCAAAAACGGACGCGCCATCGACACCATGTCAGCATGACCATCAGCTAAGACTTGTTCGGCCACCTCTGGGGTATTAATGCGGTTCGTTGTGACCAAAGGTACTGTCACTTCTTTTTTCATTCGCTCGGTAATCCAAGTGAATGCGGCACGAGGCACCGAAGTGGCAATGGTTGGTACTCTCGCTTCATGCCAACCAATACCAGTGTTAATAATAGTAACGCCCGCTTGCTCAAGCGCTTTTGCCATAGTCACTACTTCATGCCATTCGTTGCCACCCTCAACTAAGTCAAGCATCGACAAACGAAAGATAATAATGAACTTTTCGCCAGCAGCAGCGCGCACCGATTTAACAATTTCAAGTGCCAAACGCATGCGGTTTTCAATGGGTCCACCCCACTCATCGGTTCTGTGGTTAGTGCGCTTACAACTAAATTGATTGATCAAGTAACCTTCAGAGCCCATGATCTCAACACCGTCGTAACCGGCTTTAGCCGCCAACTTAGCTGAATGACCAAAGTCTTTAATGGTCGATTGAATCTGCCTTGATGACATTTCACTTGGCGTAAATGGTGTAATCGGTGACTTGATCTTACTCGGCGCAACACTAAACGGGTGATAACCGTAACGACCGGCGTGCAATAACTGCAAACAAATTTTGGTTGGGTATTTGTGGACGGCGTCGGTCACTTGCTTGTGCTTATTAACATGCCAGAATTTGCTCATTTCGCTACCAAATGGTGCTAGTCGGCCGCGCGTATTTGGACTAATACCGCCGGTAACAATCAGACCAACACCGCCTTTTGCACGTGCTTCGTAAAATGCAGCAAGCTTGGCAAAACCGTTTTTTTCTTCTTCTAGGCCGGTGTGCATTGAGCCCATTAATACCCGGTTAGCTAACTGGGTAAAGCCCAGATCTAACGGTGCTAACAAATTTGGATAACTATTGGTTGTCATAATGAATTCCCCTTTTAATTCAAAGTTACAACGCAGCGGCTAATTCAGCGCCTTGGCGAATTGCTCGTTTAGCATCGAGTTCGGCAGCAACATCGGCACCACCAATGAGATGAACACTCTGTTTTGCATCGAGTAAAGCTTGATATAAGCTTCGCTCAGGTTCTTGGCCAGCACAAACAATGACGTTATCAACTTCTAGCAGCTGCTCTTCGCCGTTAACTTCAATAACTAGCCCTTGGTCGGTTACCGCTTTGTAGCTAACGCCCGGTAACATCTTAACGCCTTTGGTCTGCAAACTAGTACGGTGAATCCAGCCCGTGCTTTTACCTAAGCCTGCGCCAACTTTTGACGATTTGCGCTGAAGTAAAACTATATCGCGCGCTGATTTTTCCATCGTCGCTTGCATCAAGGCACCAGCGTTTTGATAGCTGCGATCAATGCCCCAAGTATTCAACCACGCCGGTAAGTCATTGGTTAATGACTCTGGCTCAGCCAAAAAGCTCGCAACATCAAAACCAATACCACCGGCACCGATAATCGCAACTTTTTCACCGATCGGCTCTTTGTCTTTTAATACTTGCAAATAGGTTTTAACTTTCGGATGTGTAATTCCTTCAATATCTAGCTGACGAGGGACAATACCGGTTGCCAATACCACTTCGTCGAAACCCGATGCCGATAATTGCTCAGCGCTTTGTTCGCTATTCAGTTCAAGAATAATTTGGTGTTTTTTAATCTGCTCAGAAAAATAACGCAGCGTTTCGTAAAATTCCTCTTTGCCCGGAATTTGTTTAGCAACGTTAAACTGACCACCTATTTCACTGGCGCGATCAAAAATGGTGACTTTGTGGCCGCGTTGGCTGGCGTAAACACTAAATGCTAAGCCGGCAGGACCTGCGCCAACAACGGCAATATTTTTGCTTTGATGAGTAGGTTCGAGCTTGAGCTCGGTTTCGTAACAAGCCATTGGGTTGACTAAACACGAAGCGCGTTTTTCGCTAAACACGTGATCCAAGCAAGCCTGATTACAGCCAATACACGTGTTGATGTCTTGACTGCGATTTTCAGCGGCTTTTGCAACAAAATCTGGGTCGGCCAAAAATGGACGCGCCATCGACACCATGTCAGCATGACCATCGGCGAGCACTTGTTCGGCAACTTCTGGTGTATTAATGCGGTTAGTGGTCACCAATGGTACCGATACTTCTTTTTTCATTCGCTCGGTAATCCAAGTAAAGGCGGCTCTTGGCACTGAGGTCGCAATCGTCGGCACTCTTGCTTCGTGCCAACCAATCCCCGTATTAATAATGCTAACGCCAGCCTGCTCAAGCGCCTTGGCCATAGTGACAACTTCATGCCACTCATTACCGCCTTCGACAAAATCGAGCATTGATAATCTAAAAATAATAATAAATTCTTGGCCAACTGCCGCTCGCACTGCGTTAACGGTTTCAACGGCAAAGCGCATGCGGTTTTCAATTGGACCGCCCCATTGGTCAGTGCGTTGGTTAGTGCGTTTACAACTGAACTGATTAATCAAATAACCTTCAGAACCCATAATTTCAACACCGTCATAACCGGCCTTTGCCGCCAATTGTGCCGATTTTGCGAAATCTTCAATCGTTTGGTGAATTTGCTGTTCAGACATCGCTTTGGCGGCAAATGGTGTAATTGGCGATTGAGTATCACTGGCTGAAAGGTTGTGTTTATGATAACCATAGCGGCCAGCATGCAACATCTGCAAGCATATTTTAGTTGGGTATTGATGCACGGCATCGGTGACAAATTTGTGCTCATCAATATGAGAGTCATCGCTCATTTCTCCGCCTTGAGCGAACAAGCGACCATTTAAATTAGGACTGATACCACCTGTGACAATCAAACCAACGCCGCCTTTGGCGCGCGCTTGATAAAAAGCCGCGAGTTTTTCAAAGCCATTGGGCTCTTCTTCCAAACCGGTATGCATCGAGCCCATTAGCACTCGATTAGATAATTGAGTAAAACCCAAATCTAGCGGCGCTAGCAGGTTTGGATATGCATTCGTTGTTGTCATGATGAGTCCCCACTCTCAAGCTAATATTGTTTGATCGACCGCACACATGGTCTAACCAGTCATGGTAAAATAATCGGCTTTTTGCTTTGACGCAAGCAGTATTTTGACACCTGTCAGATTAAAAAGCTATCACGACCGCTAACGACTTTCATCAAAGCAATTTATACTGTTGATATACATGAGAAAATAAACTGAACTGATGCCATTAGATAAAGCGGAATTAATTGCCCAAATTATTAACCAACTGGAATGTGAACTAGCAGATTGCTTAGTGGCTGCAGACAATGCCCATTTAGCGGCGACCGACGATCAGTCAGTCGCTGAAACGCAGTACGACACCCTAGCCATCGAGGCTGGTTATTTGGCTGAAGGACAAGCCAAAAGAGCACTAGAAATTAAACAAGCTATCGCCAATTATCGCCAACTGACAATTAGAGAATATTTACCTGAACAAGCAATTGGGTTGGGTGCTTTAGTCCAATTAGCCGGCGACCAAGCATCAGGACAATGGTTTTTTATTGGCCCAGCTGCTGGCGGTTATAAAATAGCATTAGCCGACGGCGATGAGCACAACAGCATCACAATAGTTACACCGCAGTCTCCGATGGCAAAAGCACTTATTGGTCTATACTGCGACGATGAAGTATTACTCGCCAACCGGGTTATTGACGAAATTGAACGTGTTCAATAACCGCGTTCAATAGCTTTTCTTGTACCTTAAGCCGCCTTTTTGTCGGTGTCGGCTTTAGTCAGTGTTATCGGTGTTACTGGCTCAATTTGCGCACTAACTTTAGCCCAATAGAGCAAACTTAATTGGCCATTTTCTGACTCAATCAGTGCCGAACAATTTTCAATCCAATCACCTGTGTTGCAATAATCAACACTGGCTTTGGTATCAATTTCTGGGTGATGGATATGGCCACAAACCACGCCGTCGACACCGAGTTCTTTAGCTCGGTTGCGACAAGCGTTTTTATAACGTTCAATCGCAACATTAGCACCTTTGATCTTGCCTTTGATATAGCCTGCTAATGACCAGTAAGGGAAGCCACAAGCTGCACGAGCTTTGTTGTACCAACGATTTAAAAACAACAAAAAGTCATAGGCCTTATCACCAAGCCAAGCTTGAATAGGACCAAAACACACTTCAGGGTCAAACTGGTCACCGTGTAATAACAAGAGCTTTTTACCGTCAGCTGTGGTGTGTATGTATTCGCGGTGAATTTCTACTTCGCCAAAGTGCATACCGTCGTATTTTTGCGCCGGAGCATCGTGATTACCCGGTAAATAAATCACTTTGGTGCCTTGGTGAGACAATTGAAGCAAAGTGTGCAATAACTGGTTGTGAGATTCAGGCCACATAAAGCGTTTACTCATCGCCCACATATCAACAATATCGCCAACCAGATACAAGGTATCAAAGCTGTTGTGTTGCAAGAAGTCGAGTAAATATTCAGCCTTACAGTCTTTGTAGCCCAAGTGAATGTCCGATAGCCATACCGTTTTGTAATGAGTACCCGTTGTCATCGCTATACCTGCCAATGTGATTCAAAAATTCACACTGGCTATTTTCAAAACAATTTCTTACAGGTCGATGACGAGTTTTTGAACGAATGATGACAATCACTCATACCAAAGGGTAACTACAACTTTGGCTGTTAGCCAGCTGCCACCGCTTTGAGTTTGTCTAATTTCTTTAATACTTATATTCGGGTTCTGTTCTAACCATTTGTTAATTTCCACTTCTAATAACTCTGCATTTTCATGAGCTACCTTGGTAAAGAAGAGTGGCTTCCCGAGGTTAGTGTCTAATTCCTTGCTAAAAACTTTAACTTTCACTGTTCTATCCTTTAGTTTTCTTATCTGAACCATCTCAGCACATGACTATTTACAATGCAATAATGACAGGTAAGTCTGTACAACCGTATTCAATGCCAAGTTGGCTCAGTAAACAGGTAAGCTGGCCGCGATGATGTGCTTGGTGATTAAATAAATGCTGACAGACTAGCGCAACACTTTGGCTAACGCGAACGCCTTCAGTGGTTTGGTAGCTAATCGTTTGCTGGCTTTGAACATCGGTAAGTTGCTGGAAAAATGTCACTAGATCTTGGTCAAGGCGTGTTCTAAGTGCTTTTAATTCTGCAAAGTTTTTAGCAAAAATTTGTCTCGGCTCAGTTGCAATTGGCAACTCAGCTAAAAGCTCTATTCCTACATCGAAACAGTCACTTGCCAACAAGCGTCTCAGCAAGATTAAGTCGCCGAATAAAATGTGATTCCAATGGTCTAATACGCTGGGGAAAAACGCGCCTAAATCCTTGGTTAGTGTTTCATGACTCATTGTCTGACAAGCCAACAATAACTGCTGATTCAGGCGTTGATTATACTTCGCTAAATGTTGAAAGTTATTAACTAAAGTCATCGTCTCCCCTTGTTCATCGGTTAGTTATCAGTTCACTATCAAGCTTGTAACAAGGCTTTTATCTGCGCTAAATCAGCCTGTTGTTCATCAATTTTTAAATAAGCGACAGCCTCTTCGTGAACTAAAGTTGCTTCAAGTACGCCTGGCAGTTCACTGATTTGACTGGCTAAAGTTTGCGTTTGCTGCTCATTGCTGGTGTTCACCGCCAAACTGTAACTTTTCGATTTCACTAGCGGTGCCATGGTTAAACTCCATAACAGCCACACCGCTAACACGCTCGCCATGACCAAATAAATCGCCTGCTCTGACCAAATACTGGCAATTAAACCGCCAATAGCACCACCGAGGAAAGCACCAAAGAACTGACTAGATGAATAAATCCCCATCGCACTGCCCTTAACTCCCGCTGGCGCTAAGCGCGATAATATTGAGGGCATACTGGCTTCTAGATAATTGAAGGCAACAAAAAACAGCAGTAAACAAACCACTAACATAGTCAAACTGTGGCTAGCGGTGAAAAGCAATAACATGGCGATAATCATCAAACTAATCGACAGAATAAAGACTTGTTTTTCTTTCTGCTTTTTCAGGCCATAAATCATCAAAGGCACCATTAAAACAAAGGCACCAAGTAATACAGGTAGATAAAGTTGCCAGTGATTAGCTAATGGTAAACCGGCGCTAACGAATAATTTAGGTAAACTGACAAAACACGCAGTTAACACCATATGCAAAACAAAAACGCCAAAATTTAATCGAGCGAGTTGTGGCGCTTTAAACAGCTGACCGAGCTTTTCTGGCAGCGCGACATTATCACCACGCGGCGACTTATTGACTGAAAATGGCACAACAAACTGAATCATTGCCATTGCCAGTACCGTAAGTATTGCGGTAAACCAAAATAGGCCAGATAAACCGAAGCCTTCGGCAACGACTGGCCCGATGATCATGGCTGCGGTAAAAGACAAACCGATAAACATACCAATGGTGGCCATTACTTTAGAGCGCTGTTCTTCCCGTGACAAATCAGCAGCTAATGCCAATACGGCGCTGGCAATTGCCCCCATACCTTGTAAGGCTCGACCAAAGACCACACCGTAGACAGTGTCTGACATCGCGGCGACAACGCTACCTAATAAAAATACCAACAAGCCCGCCAATATTACCGGTTTGCGACCAAATTTATCTGACAAAATCCCCATTGGAATTTGTAAAAGCGCCTGGGTTAAACCATAAGCGCCAATTGCCAATCCCAACCAAAGCGGGCTATAACCAATAAGCTCCTGACCGTAGAGCGCAAACACCGGTAAAATCATAAATAGGCCTAACATGCGTAAGCCAAATACTGCAGCAAGGGAGAACGCTGCTTTTTTCTCTACTTTATTTAATCCTGATGCTGACATCGAAATCTCTGTAACTCTTAAATATGGAAGAAGCTTGTCGTAATTGACGAGCAAGCTCACCGACAGCTTTATACGCCGTTTAACTAAATCACGGCTACTTTAATTAGCTTAGGTCTAACAAAAATAAGTGAGCTAAAAAACACACTATTTTAACATGAAGCTAGCGCTATGGACATACGATAAAAAAGCCAATTATGACTGAAATTCCAACAAATTTTATGCGATAATAAGCGATTGTTTCGCTTTTCGGTCAAATTCTCGTTTACGGATATTTTATGCAGCAAATTGAAGTCAGGGGCGCGCGCACTCACAACTTAAAGAACATCAATCTCGATATTCCTCGCGACAAGCTCATTGTTATTACCGGCCTTTCTGGTTCAGGTAAATCATCTCTCGCCTTTGATACCTTGTATGCGGAAGGCCAACGCCGTTATGTAGAATCGCTCTCTGCCTATGCCCGTCAGTTTTTATCCTTGATGGAAAAGCCCGATGTCGATCATATTGAAGGGCTGTCACCGGCCATTTCAATTGAACAGAAATCAACTTCACATAACCCGCGCTCAACCGTTGGTACCATTACCGAAATATACGACTACTTGCGTTTGCTTTACGCGCGAGTTGGCGAGCCTCGCTGCCCAACCCATCACGAGCCGTTAGCAGCACAAACCGTCTCGCAAATGGTCGACAAAGTCCTAACGCTTGAAGAAGGGACAAAAGTGATGGTGCTAGCTCCAGTGCTGCAAAATCGCAAAGGCGAACATATTAAGCTTTTGGACAACCTCGCCGCTCAAGGCTACATTCGCGCGCGTATTGACGGTGAAGTGTGTGATTTATCAGATCCACCGAAATTAGAATTACACAAAAAGCACACCATTGAAGTCGTGGTTGACCGCTTAAAAGTGCGTAAAGATATTCAATTGCGCTTGGCCGAGTCATTTGAGAATGCTCTCGAACTTTCCGCCGGTACCGCCAAAGTCGCTTTTATGGACGAACCCGAGCGCGAAGAGTTGCTGTTTTCAGCTAACTTTGCCTGTCCACAATGTGGCTATAGTATGCAGGAGTTGGAGCCGAGGTTGTTCTCGTTTAACAACCCTGCTGGCGCTTGCCAAACCTGTGATGGTTTGGGTAATCAGCAGTTTTTCGACCCAAGCCGTGTGATCACCAACCCTGAATTAAGCCTTTCTGGCGGCGCTATTCGCGGCTGGGACAAACGCAACTTTTATTATTTTCAGATGTTGCAAGCCTTAGCCGAACACTACGACTTTGCCGTTGACACGCCTTTTCAAGAACTCGACGACAAAACGCAAAAGCTCGTGCTTTACGGCAGTGGTAAACAAGAAATCGAGTTTAAGTACATGAATGATCGCGGCGACATCATCGTTCGCAAGCACCCATTCGAGGGTATCTTAAACAACATGGACCGCCGTTATCGCGAAACTGAATCAAATGCGGTACGCGAAGAACTGGCCAAGTACTTAAATAGCCAATCTTGTCACGACTGTTACGGTAGTCGTTTGCGTTTAGAAGCGCGCAATGTCTTTATCAACGACACGCCTTTGCCAACCATCACCGAATACTCAATTGCCGAAGCATTGGACTTTTTTCAAAGCCTTAACCTGACTGGGCAACGAGGTAAAATCGCCGAAAAAATCCTAAAAGAAATCAACGATCGCTTGGGCTTTTTGGTTAACGTTGGCTTGAACTACCTCAACCTATCGCGCAGCGCCGATACGCTATCAGGTGGTGAAGCGCAGCGCATTCGCTTGGCCAGTCAAATTGGCGCTGGCTTAGTTGGCGTTATGTACGTACTTGACGAGCCATCAATAGGATTGCACCAACGCGATAACGAACGCTTACTCAACACTTTGATTCACCTGCGCGATCTCGGTAATACCGTGATTGTGGTTGAACACGACGAAGACGCGATTCGCGCGGCCGATTTTGTTATCGATATTGGCCCCGGCGCTGGTGTCCATGGCGGCAGTGTGATTGCTCAAGGCGACGTTGAAGCGATTAAAGCCAGCACTGAGTCACTTACCGGCAAGTATTTATCCGGCGTCGAAAAAATTGAAGTACCAAGCAGAAGAACCCCGTTTAACGACAAAGCCTTGGTAGAGCTTAAAGGGGCTAGCGGTAATAACTTAAAAAATGTTGATTTAACCATTCCAGTTGGTTTGATGACTTGTATTACAGGTGTATCGGGTTCAGGTAAATCAACCTTAATCAACGACACTTTATACAAACTTGCTCATACCGAGCTCAATGGCGCAACAACCCAAGAGCCGGCGCCGCATAAAAGCATTAGCGGTCTAGACCAGCTCGATAAAGTCATTGATATTGACCAAAGCCCAATCGGTAGAACACCACGCTCAAACCCAGCAACGTATACTGGTATTTTTACCGCAGTGCGCGAGATTTTTGCTGGTACCCAAGAAGCGCGTTCGCGCGGTTACAAGCCCGGTCGCTTTAGTTTTAACGTTAAAGGTGGCCGCTGTGAAGCGTGCCAAGGCGACGGCGTAATCAAGGTTGAGATGCACTTTTTGCCCGACGTTTACGTGCCTTGTGATGTTTGTAAAGGCAAACGTTACAACCGCGAAACCCTAGAAGTAAAATACAAAGGCAAAAATATTCACGAAGTATTGGATATGACGATTGAAGATGCCTTTGAATTTTTCGCGCCGATTCCGGCAGTTAAACGTAAGTTGCAAACTTTAATGGATGTTGGCCTGAGCTATATCAAACTCGGCCAGTCGGCAACCACGCTTTCAGGCGGTGAAGCACAACGGGTGAAACTGTCAAAAGAGTTGTCAAAACGCGATACCGGTAAAACCTTATACATTCTTGATGAACCGACAACCGGTTTACACTTCCACGATATTAAGCAACTGTTGGAAGTGATTCATCGCTTGCGCGATCACGGCAATACCATAGTAGTTATTGAACACAACTTAGACGTGATTAAAACGGCAGACTGGATTGTCGACTTAGGTCCTGAAGGTGGCTCCGGTGGCGGCCAAATATTGGTTACCGGAACCCCAGAAAGTGTCGCCGAACATTGTGCCTCCCACACTGCGAGGTTTTTAAAACCTCTTCTATAAGCTCACTGGTTGAATGCCCGATAAACTTCAGTTTATCGGGCTTTTTTGTTAGCTATTGTGATGAACGCAAAGTTGCTGGTGCTCATCAGTTTGTAACACTTCTTGAGTCAAGCCACAAATCACCTGCCCCTGCTGGCGTTTAAAGTGCCTACAAGTATGGCAAACGCCAAATACTTTATAGTTATTGCCCTGTTGTAGTTTTCTCAACAAGCTATCAAATGCTGCTAACAAGGCCTGATGTTCGCCATCTTGATACTGACTTTCGGCGATCGACCACGCTTTGCTCTGATGTTTAGCCAATTTTTTACCATCAGCAGTCAATTTTAAATGCTGCTTGCGTTTATCGATTAAATCAGCTTCTTTTCGGACTAACTGCTTTTTTTCAAGCAAGCTGACCGAGGTCGAGACTGTGCCTTTGGTTTGCCCTAAAAACTCGCACAGCACCAATAGGGTATTACTGTAACGGTTACAACGCGCTAAATAGTGAATTATTTGCAAATGAATCAGTTGCAAGCCGTGCTCATTGGCGAGCTTTTTTTGCTCGCTGCGCAAGATATTGACGAGCGCTTCTAGGTAGTCGGTAACGTTATTAGTAATCATGGCTTTATCTTATACCCGCCAACATACTTAGACAACGATTATTTGTTTCGAATAAAAACATATTGACAGTTCATATTTTGATCGAATAACATTTGTTTCGAATAAAAACAATTGTCAACGAGGTCATTATGAATTTAAAAGTTATTTCACCAACCTTACACGGCTTGCTCGATTATACCGCCGCTCTTGGTCTAGTCTTATTGCCTATGCTGTTATCGCTAAAACAAGAATCCGCACTAGTGTATTGGTTTTCAATTACTGCTGGACTCGGGTTAATGAGCTACAGCCTGTTAACAAGCTATAAATTGAGTTTGTTTAAATTTTTCAGTTATAAAATGCATTTAATTTTAGATGCACTAGCTAGCTCAGCATTTTTATTACTTGCAGTGCTACACCAAGGAACTTTGCTAAGTACGGTTTACTGTTTGGTCATGGGCGGTGGCGTTATTGTTGTTATCGCCTTATCTAACCAGCAACCAATCTCAGTTAGTAAGGCCTAGTAACACTGTTCACTGTTATCTCCCTTAACCAGCTGCCAGTTACATCAAGATGCCAGCCGACTCATTTACAGGGTAGATCAACTATTTAACGCTAGAATTGTCGAAGCAAAGTCGATAGGCTGTGGGCATAATATTCCATAATAATCTTTACACAGGACTACAGATGCCCGCTAGCGCTATCAATTTACTCGTATATTTATTGGCTTTTACCAGTGGTTTTTCCATTATGGGAATAGAGCTTCTGGCCGGTCGTATACTGGCACCCTACTTTGGCAGTAGTGTTCATATTTGGGGCAGTATAATCACAGTATTTATGTTGAGTTTGTCGATTGGCTACCTACTCGGTGGCAAATACTCTACACACAACGCATCGCTAACACGCTACGGCACTATTTTTATTATCGCTGGAATTACCGTGACGCCAGTTGCGCTATTTGCCGAGCCGATTATGGAATTTATTTTTACGGCGATTGAAGACAGTCGCTATGGCTCGTTACTCGCCTCTATGGCACTGTTTTTTATCCCAACGATTATTCTTGGCATGATTTCGCCTTATTCAGTAAGACTGCTAGTAACCAGTAAAGAAGAGAGTGGACAAGTGGCGGGCAAGCTTTATTTTGTCTCGACACTTGGTAGTGCGCTTGGCACGATAATGACCTCGTTTTATTTTGTTCTATGGTTTGAAGTCAACGCCATTATTTTAAGTTACTGCACCATATTGGTTGTTTTGGGCTTATGCGCTATTTTTCTCACCAAACCTTTAAACCAACTGGAGCGCGCTCATGCTTAACAAAGTTTCGTCACTAGCAGTTCAGTTTAGCGCAGCGATCGCGCTAACAATCACCTGTGCAAGTTCGGTATCTGCAAAAGTCATTCACAGTGAACGTTCGCTATACAGAAATATCATTGTTGAAGATAAAAAGGATATTCGCTGCTTAAAATTTACTGTTAAGCGCAACACCAGCAACCAAAGTTGCATGTCGAAAAGCAATCCACAAAAACTGATTTTCTCTTACACTAAGCTACTATTTGCGGGCTTACTCGCCCAACCTGAGCCAGAGCGAGTACTGATTATTGGCCTAGGTGGCGGTACTATTTCAAATACATTGCATCAGTTATTTCCCGATATCACGATTGATAATGTTGAAATAGATCCTGCTGTCGTCAAAGTAGCGAAAGAGTATTTTGCCTACCTAGAAAACGACAAGATTCAAACCATTGCTCGAGATGGTCGTATTTTTGTCAAGCGCGCTTTGGTGAAAAAACAACAATACGATTGGATTATTCTCGATGCTTTCAACGGCGATTATATTCCAGAACACTTGATGACCCGAGAGTTTTTACAAGAAGTAAAAGCACTACTTAGCGAGCAAGGCATTGTTTTGGCCAACACTTTCTCAATTAGTCGTCTTTACGATTATGAATCAGCCACTTATCACGATGTCTTTGGTGATTTTTACAATGTTAGTAATGAAAACGGTGGCAATAGGATTATTTTAGCCGGTAAAAATGGGCGTCCTGCTCGAGCAACAATGACCACGAGAGCAAGTCAATTAAAAGCTATGTTAACGCCTTTTGGTGTTGACCTAGAGCACGTCAATAGACAAATCTCAGAGCGCAAAGATTGGCCTGAAAATACCCGTATTCTGACCGATCAATACTCGCCAGCCAATCTGTTAAAATAGTAAATAAATCAGAGGAGCGCTCTGCATTAAGCGTGCTAAAAGAGCGTTCCTTTTTACATCAAACTAAGCTTGCAAGACTTCGGTAACCTGCTGAAAACGCTCTTCAACACTACCTGAAAGTTCTGTATAGGCAATATTTCTCAAATGAAGTTGCTCAGTAATAAAACGCTGAAACTCGTCGCGTTTAACGTCGCCACTGCGCTCCCAAGTGTCTTCAAAAGGAATGTCATCTTTACACAGAAACACTACGTCAAAACGCTCCTTACTCTCATCAGCTAATTGGTCTAATTTGGGATGGGCGCAGCCGTAGTAGTCTTGTGCAAAATGCCAAGTGGTCAAAGCGTTGGTATCAACAATTAAAAACTTGTTGGCATTGGCTATTGCTTCATCTTCTAATCTAATTTGTTGTTCGGCAATGTAGAGCAACTGTTCTTGACTGAGCAAACGATCACACTGATGTTCGAGCCAATATTCTCGACCGAATTCCGCGATAAACTCAGTTTCAAGACGCTCTGCCACTAACTCGGCAATGGTTGTTTTACCTGTACTGGGCGCGCCCAAAAATACCACGCGTTTTACTGCTTGCATTGGTAACTTTATTCCTACTTACTCAGTTATTTTTTTCGTTAATTTGTCTAGCTGTGCTTCAAGCTCTATCAGCTTCTTCAAAATTTGATCATTTTGCTTACGAAGCTCACGATTTTTGACATTAGTGTCTGAAAAGCCAAAGACTTTGCCCGCAAAAATGGCGCCTATGCCGCCGAGAATGCCTACGCCAAGTACGAACATTAGTAGCACCATAGCTCGACCAACCAAGGTGACAGGGTAATGATCGCCAAAGCCGATAGTACTAGAACTCATTAGCATCAACCACAAGGCATCGGTGTAATTGGCAATATTAGCATTTTCAGCGCCTAACTCAGCAAGGTAAGTCACATAACCCAAGCTACAAACCAAAACGGTCATCGCTAAAATCGAAAATAAGGCAATGGCGAAAACACTGTAGTTAACTACGCCAAATTCATCGATTTTGTACATGCCTGTTTTTTCCATGACACTTTTAACGACTATCGCCATCGTTCTTCCTCTTTCACACTCTTTTGCATCATTACCTAGCCGACAATTAAATGATGGCTATCGCTGTTTGGATCATCATCACTAACAAAACCAATAGTGACAAACTAAATACCGCCATACGATGTGGCACGTAGTTACTGCTGATCTGAACATAAGAATGCAGATAACGCAGCGCACAAAAGCCACATGCTAACCAAATTGTTAAGTCAGTCACACTGTTGGTGACATAGCTGACTAAACAAACCACGTAAAATAAAATCGGTGCTTCGTACTGATTGGCAAGATTATTCGATACCAGCAAGACATAGTCAGGCCAAGCTTTATTGTCTAACGCGGCTTTCTTGCGATCGACTTCTTTGGCCTTAACCGCTTTGCTTTTTCGAGCTGCCATTAAAAAGTACAAACTAATCACTAACAGCAAATGCGCTAACACGGGATAAAAGATCGCTTGGCCATTCATGGAAAACACTCCAGTATTACAATTTGAATTTAAAACCGATACGTTATCATAGCTTGGCAACTGAGTTAACACGTGGCTGAAGATAAACAAAAAAGCCATTGCTGCAACAGCAATGGCTTATCAAGTCACTAATTTAGCACGCTATTGCACGCCAAGTTAGTTAATCACTCAAGCGTGCAACTAAGCTTTTTTAGCGTTGCGGCTTTCACGTTTACGATCAGACTCTTTCAACCACTTCTTACGAATGCGAATATTCTCAGGGGTTACTTCAACAAGCTCATCGTCATCAATAAACTCAAGTGCTTGTTCAAGCGTCATTTGAATTGGCGGCGTTAATACTTGCGCGTCATCAGTACCTGCGGCACGAACGTTAGTTAACTGCTTACCTTTAAGGGCGTTAACGGTTAAGTCGTTATCACGGCTGTGAATACCGATCACCATACCTTCGTAAACTTCAACACCGTGACCAATCATCAAACGACCGCGGTCTTGTAAGTTAAATAATGCGTTAGTTAACGCTTTACCTTGGGCATTGGCAATTAATACACCGTTCAAACGCTGACCAATTTCGCCACCTTTGTGCGGGCCATACTGTAAGAATGTGTGGTAAATCAAACCTGAACCTGAAGTTAAGGTCATGAACTCAGTTTGGAAACCAATCAAACCACGACTTGGCATAATGAAGTCCATGCGAATACGGCCTTTGCCATCTGGCGCCATATCGGTCAATTCAGCTTTGCGCAGACCCATTTTTTCCATGATTGAACCTTGATGCTCTTCTTCAACATCAACGGTTACCGTTTCGTAAGGCTCTTCAATCTGACCGTCAACGTCACGCATGATAACTTCAGGGCGAGATACGGCTAATTCAAAACCTTCACGACGCATGTTTTCAATCAAAATACCTAAGTGAAGTTCACCACGACCAGAAACGCGGAACTTGTCAGGGTCATCAGTTTCTTCAACACGCAAAGCAACGTTGTGAACGAGCTCTTTTTCTAAACGCTCAAGAATGTTGCGCGAAGTAACAAACTTACCTTCTTGACCAGCAAATGGAGAAGTATTTACCTGGAAGGTCATGGTCACCGTTGGTTCATCAACAGAAAGCGCTGGTAATGGCTCAACTTCTGACGGACAACAAATAGTGTCAGAAATCTTAAGCTCGCCTAAACCAGTAATGGCGATAATGTCGCCCGCTTTGGCTTCTTCAACTTCGTGACGCTCAAGACCTAAGTAACCAAATACTTTACCAACTTTACCGTTGTGTACTGGACCCGCTGCAGTTTGAATAGTCACTTGTTGGTTTGGCTTAACACTACCACGAGTAACACGACCAACACCGATAACGCCCAAGTAAGAGCTGTAATCAAGTTGTGATACTTGCATTTGGAAAGCGCCTTCAGGATCAGCGTCTGGTGCAGGTACTTGGTCGATAATCGTTTGGAAAAGCGGCGTCATATCAGCGCCAGTTTCACCTTCTTCCAAAGATGCCCAACCGTTAATTGCTGATGCGTATACCACTTGGAAGTCTAACTGTTCATCGCTAGCGCCTAAGTTGTCGAACAAGTCAAACACTTGATCCATTACCCAATCAGGACGAGCGCCCGGCTTGTCAATCTTGTTAATAACAACGATTGGCTTTAAGCCTTGAGCAAAAGCTTTTTGCGTAACGAAACGCGTTTGTGGCATCGGGCCTTCTTGCGCGTCAACAATCAACAATACAGAGTCAACCATCGACATAACACGCTCAACTTCACCACCAAAATCGGCGTGACCTGGAGTATCTACGATATTTACACGATAGTCGTTCCAGTTAATAGCAGTGTTTTTCGCTAAAATAGTGATACCGCGCTCTTTCTCGATATCATTTGAATCCATTACGCGATCTTCAAGTTCAGTTCTTGAATCAAGCGTACCCGATTGTTCCAACAACTTATCAACAAGCGTGGTTTTACCGTGGTCAACGTGAGCGATAATCGCTACATTTCTTAATTTATCTAACACAGGCTTTTGCTCTTAGGGCTATAATTGGGCGCGAATTATACAGGACTAACGTCAACAAATAAAACAGTTAACCGCTTTATTTACCGAATTGTCACAAAGCTAAAAGCGAGCGAGAGTTGGACTTATAGTGCTCAACAATAGAGCAAAAACAGCCAAATGCACCACAAAGATCCACAACAAGCACCAAAGCAGTGCAAAGACATTCACCTTCAGATCGTAATACACTGAAAACAAAGAAGTTTACCCTTGGCACGAAACTCGCTTTTGTGCTGGCACAAGTGTACACACTTAACAAGTTTACGTTAGATTTCACAAAAATAAGTACTGGAGACTTTCGATGTCACAAGCAGTTTTAGATTTAATCAAAGAAAACGATGTTAAATTCGTTGATTTACGTTTCACCGACTCTAAAGGTAAAGAGCAACACGTTTCTCTTCCTCATCACCAAATCGACGAAGACTTCTTCGAAGAAGGTAAAATGTTCGACGGCTCTTCAATCGCTGGTTGGAAAGGTATTAATGAATCTGACATGGTATTAATGCCTGACGCATCTACTGCTGTTTTAGACCCGTTCACTGAAGAAGTTACTTTAAACATCCGTTGTGACATCGTTGAACCTGCAACTATGCAAGGTTACAGCCGCGACCCTCGTTCAGTAGCCAAGCGCGCTGAAGAATACATGCGTTCAACGGGTATTGCAGACACTGTTTTATTTGGTCCAGAGCCAGAGTTCTTCGTATTTGAAGACGTTAAATTCAAAGCTGACATGTCAGGCGCGTCATACTCAATTGACGATCCAGAAGCGGTTTGGAACTCAGACACAGATTACGAAGGTGGCAACAAAGGTCATCGTCCAGGTGTTAAAGGCGGTTACTTCCCAGTTGCACCAGTTGACTCTTCACAAGACTTGCGTTCAGCAATGTGTTTAGTAATGGAAGAAATGGGCTTAGTGGTTGAAGCGCATCACCATGAAGTTGCAACAGCTGGTCAAAACGAAATCGCTTGTCGCTTCAACACTATGGTGAGTAAAGCTGACGAAGTTCAAATTTACAAGTATGTTGTTCACAACGTAGCTCACGCTTACGGTAAAACAGCGACTTTCATGCCTAAGCCATTAGTTGGCGACAACGGTACTGGTATGCACTGTCACCAATCTTTAGCGAAAGACGGTGTTAACCTTTTTGCTGGTGACAAGTACGGCGGTTTGTCTGAAACTGCTCTTTACTACATTGGTGGTATCATCAAGCACGCTAAAGCGCTTAACGCCTTCACTAACGCTTCAACTAACTCTTACAAGCGTTTAGTACCTGGCTTTGAAGCACCTGTTATGCTTGCCTACTCAGCGCGTAACCGCAGTGCGTCAATCCGTATTCCTGTAGTACCTTCACCAAAGGCACGTCGTATCGAAGTACGTTTCCCTGACCCAACAGCTAACCCATACTTAGCATTCTCTGCAATGTTAATGGCTGGTCTTGACGGCATTAAGAACAAGATCCACCCTGGCGATGCTATGGACAAAGATTTATACGACCTACCTGCAGAAGAAGCGGCAGCAATTCCTCAAGTAGCGTCTTCTTTTGAAGAAGCACTAGATGCGCTAGAAGCTGACAAAGAGTTCTTAACTGCTGGCGGTGTTATGGACGAAGATATGATTGATGCATACATCGGCCTTAAGCGTGAAGAAGTTGAAACCCTTAACATGACAACTCACCCGGTTGAGTTCCAAATGTACTACAGCGTATAATTTGCGCTGAAAAACAACTGAGATAATAAAAAGCCCACTTCGGTGGGCTTTTTTTGTAGCACTACCGGTCAATTTTAGATAGATTAGTAAATATGATTGACTAAAAAAGGAACGCTGAGTAACTGTATGAGAGCATTCTATTTGATTGTCCTTATAGTTATCTTGTCATCGACTGCCGTCTACGCTACGTCGACGAAAGTTTATGTCTGGCGTAATGAACAAGGAGTACTGGTCTTTTCAGACAGTCCAAGGCCAGGTGCAGAAGAAGTTGACGTAAAAACTGATAACGATGTTTTACCATCAGTTGATACCTCTATCTTGGATATCAAGCCCAAGGAAATTCAAGAACAATACCACGTTGAAATTAGCCAACCTGAAGACAATGCTACCATTCGCGACAATACCGGCTCTGTCTATATCGCGGGGCGTATCAAGCCAATCTTCAAACAAGGGCTAAAAGTACAATTGTACTTAGACGACAAGCCGTACGAAAAACCTCAAGCCAACTCAATGTTTGTCCTGCGCAACGTTGACCGCGGCGAACACCAAGTAAAAATGGATCTAATCAATGCACAAGGCAAGGTTATTGCATCATCAAAGCCAATAACCTTTTATATGCATAGAACCTCGATAATTAGAGCAAATTAGCACTAGTTAGGTGCATATTAAAGTTTATTCTTTTACACTTAACTTTAGTTTGCACCAATTTAGTGCGTTAGGATTTTATTTTGCTTGATCGTCGTGAACGCCAACAGCATAAGCTAGAATACCAGAGACAGCTCACTAATCAGTTAGTCACCGCAGTGATAGTTTTAGACCAATCACTGGTTATTCAATATGCCAACCCGTCGGCAGAAGCTTTGCTAATCAAAAGCTTAGATAAACTACACGGCAAACATTTCAACGAGATATTCACCAAAGAACCGATTGGTATTCATCGCTTACAACAGTTGATTGAATCGGGACAAGAGTTCACCGACAACGAAGTATTGTTCCAACTTTACGACAACTATGCGATTACGGTTGAGCTCACAGCATCGTCAATTGATGTCAATCAAGAGCCACATGTACTATTAGAGTGCAAACAGATCGACCAGCAAAAACAAATCAGCAATGAAACCTTCCAACAACAACAATGGGAATCGGCCAGAGATCTTATTCGCGGACTAGCGCATGAAATAAAGAATCCGCTCGGTGGCTTGCGTGGTGCGGCTCAGTTACTCAATAGAGAAATTACACCTGAGCAACAAGAATACACCGCGATGATTATTGAACAAGCCGATCGACTGACCAACTTAGTTGACCGATTGCTTGGGCCAAACCAATTGCCAAAATTCAGCGTTCAAAGTGTCCACCAAGTGATTGAAAAGGTATACCAACTTGTCAGTTTAGGCAGTGAGCACAATATTGAAATTGTCCGTGACTACGACCCTTCAATCCCCGATATCGAGTTTGATCAAGATAAAATCCTACAAGCGATTTTAAACATTGTTAACAATGCCGTTCAGGCACTTAAAGGACAAGGCAAAATAACCCTGAAAACCCGCGTAGCCAGCAACCAAACAATTAATGGTAAACGCATCAAACTCTGCGTCAAAGTCAGCATTGTTGATAATGGCCCAGGGATTCCCGAACAAATTCAAGATACGCTGTTTTACCCTATGGTGTCTGGCCGTTCTGACGGCACTGGTATCGGCTTGTCGATTTCTCAAACACTGGTGCACCAACACCAAGGTAAATTGTCTTGTAGCAGCCGACCTGGTCAAACCGAATTCACTATTTTACTACCAATTAATGAAGCGAGCCTTGCATGATCACAGAACAAGTTTGGATTGTTGACGATGACAGCTCAATCCGTTGGGTTTTAGAAAAAGCCTTTGCCAATGCCAATATCAGCGCCGCCTCCTTCGATAGCGCCGACAACCTTTTAATCGCATTGGATCACAACCAGCCTGAAGTGATTATTTCAGACATTAGAATGCCGAACATCGATGGCATGACCTTGTTAAATCGCATCAGCGAACAATATCCGTTATTACCCGTCATTATTATGACCGCGCACTCCGATTTAGACAGCGCAGTTAACGCATACCAAGGTGGTGCGTTTGAATACTTGCCCAAACCATTTGATATCGATGAGGCCGTCGCCTTAACCAAACGAGCACTCACCCATGCTCGTGAACAAAACGCACAACAGCAGCAAAAAGACGACAGCCAAGCCAGTGTCGGTATTATCGGCGAAGCTCCGGCAATGCAGGAAGTTTTCCGCGCCATTGGTCGCTTGTCACGTTCGAGTATCAGTGTTTTGATCAATGGCGAATCAGGTACAGGTAAAGAGTTAGTTGCCCACGCGCTGCACTCCCATAGTCCACGTGCTGCTCAACCTTTTATTCCACTTAATATGGCGGCTATCCCAAAAGACTTAATCGAATCTGAGTTGTTCGGCCACGAAAAAGGCGCGTTTACCGGCGCTAACTCAGTCCGTCAAGGCCGTTTTGAACAGGCTCACAATGGCACCTTATTCTTAGATGAAATTGGCGATATGCCACTTGATATTCAAACGCGATTGTTACGTGTTTTGGCCGATGGCCAATTTTATCGGGTTGGCGGGCACTCGCCGATTAAGGTCGATGTTCGCATTATCGCGGCGACTCACCAAAATCTCGAACAGCGCGTACAGGCTGGTGACTTTCGCGAGGATCTATTTCACCGACTCAATGTGATCAGAATTCAATTACCAAGCTTAAGAGAGCGACAAGAAGATATTCCACAACTTGCCAATCACTTTTTAAAACTCGCGGCAAAAGAGCTCAGTGTCGAACCTAAAACCTTAGACAAATCAGCAGTTAACTTTTTAAAACACTGTGAATGGCCCGGTAATGTTCGACAACTAGAAAACATTTGTCGCTTTTTAACGGTAATGGCGAGTGGCCAAGAAATCCTAATTGATGATTTGCCCGCCGAGCTTACTGAAACATCCAAATCAATTCAGACTGGTGACCAAAGCTGGCAATCGGCGTTGGAGACATGGTTAGATCAAGAACTGAAAAGTGGTAAATCGGCAATTCTAGACGAACTACAGCCTGAATTTGAACGGATTATGCTAAGAAAAGCGCTCGCGCATACCCAAGGTCATAAACAAGAAGCGGCGAAAAAACTCGGTTGGGGTAGAAACACATTGACTAGGAAACTGAAAGAACTCAACCTCTAGTCGTATCAGTACTAGAGGTTTTAAAATCGAATCTTAAGGACTTGTTTTACGGGCTTGTTTTACGGGCTTGTTTTACAAGTTAATTATGAGCTGCAGCCGTGTTCATCGCACTGCTTGCAGCTGTTACACAATTTCAAGTTAATAAAGTGAGCCGCAACAATTAAACCACTCCCCAAAATAATCACTAAGGGTTGTAGTTGTTCAGCAACTTGATGGTTTTGCCAGTAAATAGCAACACCTAGGAACAGCAAATAGAAAGGGTAAAGTTTTCTGTGATAACGTTTAAAACCAGAAAAGATGGTAATCGCCCCTAACACCGCAGTGGCAAGTAAAAAGCCGTGTTCCCAGCTGTGGTCGGCAAGAAAGCTCAAGCCAAACAAAGGTAAAGCAGGTAGCAAGATCGGCAGCATAATGCAATGTAATGCACATAGTGATGTTGCTGCAATACCTAACCTACTTAACATGTTGAACGATACCTCTCGCTAGAAACAAACAATGCCGTCGAAAAAGACAGCAATAAGAATGATATTGTATCACAATAGATATATTACAACATATCAAAAATGCGAGTTTTTTGACAGATGTCAAATGACCTTATGCGCGCTCGATATCAAAGGTTAGTACCTGAGAGATTTTGCTCTGCTCAAGAGCCAACATAATCAAACGATCAACGCCCAAGGCGACACCAGAGCAATCAGGTAAACCGTCAGCAAGCGCGGCAAGAAATCGTTCATCAAGTGGTCGTGTTGGCAAGCCTTGCTGCTCGCGCTTGCAATTGTCAGCTTCAAATCTCGCTCTCTGCTCGTCAGCATCAGTGAGTTCGTGAAAACCATTAACCAGCTCTAGCCCACGGTAATAACACTCAAAACGTTCAGCGACACGCGGATCTGTTTTATTAATTTGTGCTAATGAAGCCTGACTCGCCGGAAAGTTATAAACAAAACACGGTTTATCTAAGCCAATATTAGGCTCTATCAACTCGGTAAAGGTAAATTGTAACAAGGTATCTAAGTCATCACTGTTCGCTAACCAATCACTGAGCATTTCTCGCTCGGTTAACAAGCGTTTTAATTTCTCAAGTTCAACTGTCAACGGGTCAAGATCCAGTACTTCAATAAATACCTCTTGATAAGAGTAACAGTGCCAACCATCAACAGCTAATACTGAACAGAGCAGCTCCCCCACTTCTTCAATTAAATCGTGTTGGCTGAAACCAACGCGATACCATTCAAGCATGGTAAACTCAGGGTTGTGATGACTACCATGAGGTTCATCGCGAAACGCCTTACAAATCTGAAATATCGACTGATAACCACTCGCCAGTAGGCGCTTCATAGCAAACTCGGGAGATGTTTGTAGGTAGAAGTTAAGATTTGGCTGCTCTGCTAGAAAGTCATAACGGCAACTAAAAGCATCGAGATAGACATCTGTGATAGTGCCTTGTGAAAGTAATGGTGTTTCTACTTCAATGACATTGCGCCGTTGAAAAAAGTCGCGAATAAGGCGAATTAAATGGGCGCGCTGCTGAGCTTGTTGCCAGTTTAAATGAGGCTGCCATTGCATTGTCTTCTACCTGCTAAGTACCTAAAAGATATCAAAAGGGCTTAAAAGCCCTGTGTGGTTTGATTGATCTCGTTTTGAATAGCGCGAACTGATTTTATCCAAACTCCTTTATATTTTAGGCTATCAGGAAGTTCGGCCATTGCCGCACTGGCACTAGCGCGGTTGGCAAAACGTCCAGAGGTAATAACAAACATCAGCTTCTGATTTAAGGTTCGTAAGTAACCGTAATGGGATAACTCAGGATACTGGCGAGTAAATTGCTGAAACACCGCTGCATCTTGCACGACAAATGCGCCAAACTGAATAACAACGCCATTATCATCGCGTAAATAGTAGTCGGGCTGATAAACACTGGTTACCAATACTTGCTGGTAAGGTGCAATAGCTTGTTCAAATCCAGAAAGAGGCTTGGCAGACTTATCGGTATTTTCATTAACACCACTAACGGGTTGTGGTTCTAGCGTAACCTCTAATTGACTAGTTTCAGTATCGTCAGTAGTCACTGTACTCGCTAAAGCGTCGATAATATCTTGATTACTCGCCGGTGCGACAATTTCAGGTTCTGGTTCACCCAGTATAATTGCGTTTAAAATGTCCTGAGGCGCAGCACTTTCAATTACTTCGGGTGATTCAGAAAGAGTATTGGCTATATCGGCAGGCAAATGAGTGACGGCTGACTCCAATCCATTCTCATTGTCAGTAACCAGTTTCAGAGGCTCAGTCGCTGGTACTGGGCTGTCGGCGGTTAAACCACTAAACGACAAAGAGTCTTGCTGATATAAAAACCAAACAACACCCGCTGCTATGGCGACTAGTAAGATGAAACCAAGTGTGTAACGCTGAGCTGTTTTAGAAAGCTTAAAGCCATAATTGTGATTAAACATTGGCGATGTCAGCGGTACTAACTGCGCACTCTGGGCAGCGACTATCGCTACCTTTTTGTCAAACAACATCTTGTTGCTCGCCATTACCTGACCGGCATCAGGTGATCCCACCATCAATACGTGAATATCTAAATTTGCCCGATTGGCAATTTCAGCAAGTTGACACAGTTCGTGTAATAGTTGCAGTGATAAATGCTGACAGTCTTCAACAACAATACTGATTGATTGTGGTTCTTGTTTTACGGCATTGACAATAGTAACCGCGAGCGATTGCTCAGGATCAAACAATTGATTAGAAAAGAGTTGTTCGAAAAGTCGACAGCGGATTTGAATATCATTCAGTTTGCGAGCAACCGTTAAATAGGCCGCGTTGCGGGTATTGTCTAGCTGAGAAAGAAACTGGCTGGAAACAGGCGCATAGTGCTCAGCAAGTTCGTCGACGACGTAAACGGCTTGCTTAGAAAAACGCAGAATATAATCAACGCGCGCACTTGGACTAATGTTGGTCACACTATCTCTATTCGCTTGTATGTTCTCGTGCTCTAGCAACGCTGACATGCTCCACCTAACCTGTATCTCGACAGAATAACCTGCCCTTATCTACAGAATTTGTTGCAGCGTGTCCTCACTAATATCGTCACGAATCTCGCTACGGCCGATAGCCGTTGGAATGATCAACCTCAATTTACCGCCGAGGTTTTTCTTATCTCTGCGCATATGTTTAATAAACGCATCAAATCCCATATCTGCTGGCGCTTCTGTCGGCAAATTGAAATAACTCAACAGCTTCTCAACGCGACAAAGATCTGACGAAGACAACAAATTCAACTTAACTGCAAGCTTCGAAGCAAGTACCATACCAGCAGCAACTGCTTCACCGTGAAGCCACTTGCCATAGCCTTGTTCTGCTTCAATTGCATGACCAAACGTATGGCCTAAATTGAGTAATGCTCTAACGCCAGCCTCAGTCTCGTCACTAGCAACAATATCGGCTTTACATTGACAGCAGCGCGCTATCATTTCTGCTAATATTGTTTTGTCACCAGCTTGAATCAATGCTTGATTATGCTCTAGCCAATTAAAGAATTCGCCATCACCTAGAATACCGTACTTAATCACTTCAGCCATGCCGGCAGCAAATTCTCGCGGTAGCAAAGTCTTCAAACTATCAATATCGATGACGACTGCTTTGGGCTGATAGAAAGCACCGATCATATTTTTGCCAAGCGGATGATTAACCGCAGTTTTACCACCAACTGAAGAGTCGACTTGAGAGAGTAAGGTGGTTGGCACTTGAATAAAATCGATACCGCGTTGGTAGCAAGCAGCAGCAAAACCAGTAATATCGCCAATAACGCCACCACCTAGAGCAATCAAGGTGGAATCTCGGCCATGACCATTGGCCAATAAATGTGACATTATTTTTTCAAAATTGGCGAGGCTTTTTTCGGCTTCGCCATCGGGAAGCACTATCTGGTCAACATCGTAACCAGCAAGTAAACCTTTAACCTGTTCACCGTACAGCGGATAAACAACATCATTGGAAACGAGGCAAACTCGTTTGCCTTTGATATGTTTGGTGAGCAGTGTATCGTCAGATAGCAATTGGCTATCGATGTAAATTGGATAACTGCGCTCACCTAGGTCAAGGTTTAACGTGGTCATTAGAAGTCTAAACGCTCAATAATTTTGTTTGCGACAACTTTTGCGCTTTGATCGTCAGTTTGAACGATAACGTCAGCAACATCTTCGTATAACGGGTTGCGTTCTACCGCTAACTTTTCTAATACTGAGCGTGGCTCTTCTGATGTTTGCAGCAAAGGACGACGACGATCGCGTTGAGTACGAGCAACTTGCTTGTCGATAGTCGTTTCTAAATAAACAACAATACCGCGAGCAGAAAGACGATTGCGAACATGGCTGCTGATAACAGAACCACCACCAGTGGCCAAGACAATGCCTTGCTTTTCACTCAAATCTTCAATAACTGCTTCTTCTCTTTTGCGGAAGCCTTCTTCACCTTCCAAATCAAAAACCCAAGCGATGTCAGCACCTGTGCGACGCTCAATTTCTTGATCCGAGTCGAAAAACTCTAAATGCAGTTTATCTGCTAATTCTCTACCAATAGTACTTTTACCAGCACCCATTGGGCCTACAAGGAAAATATTACGTTTCTCTGCCATTAGACTAACTTAATACTCGTTTAATTAATTTGATTAACAGGCGTTATCAAAATCAAAATTTGTTCGATAATGATACTAAGAGGTTACCCCCTCAAAAATTTTAAGGGCGTAATTATCGCAATTGTTGGAGGATAATTGCAAGTAAGTGAGCGATAATATCTCACTTACTTGCGATAATTTTATAAATTGTCGGTAACAATTCTCGGCGTTACAAAGATAAGTAACTCAGTTTTCTCATTAAAATTGTTAGTATTTCTAAATAACCAGCCAAAGTAAGGAATATCACCTAAAACCGGCACTTTACTGACACTGTTAATAATCTGTTGCTGGTAAATACCACCCAAGACTATCGTTTCGCCGTTGTTGGCCAATACTTGCGTTGAAATACGCTGAGTATCAACCGCTGGCGCTTGGCCATTGGTAATTTCAGAAACGGTATCTTGAGTGACAAGCAAGTCAAGAATAATACGGTTATCCGGGGTAATTTGCGGCGTTACCGTCAAACTCAATACTGCTTTCTTAAACTGAACAGCTGTGGCACCACTTGAAGCGGCCTCTTGATATGGAATTTCAACACCTTGTTCAATATAGGCTTCTTTTTGATTGGCAGTGGTAATACGCGGACTGGCGATAATCTCACCTTTGTTTTCACGTTCCATCGCCGTCAGTTCTAAGTCGAGGATAGTGCCATCACCTAAACGAGCGACTTGTAAAGCTAAACGACCACCGGCGTTATTAACCGGTAAGTTAACATTTAATCTGTCGTTAATACTCGGTAAATTACCAGCCGCAGCGCTATCATTACCGGCGATAGTACCAGAGATAGAGCCATCGTCGCCGGCGTCGGTAATTCCCCAACGGATACCGAGTTCTTCACGCAAATCGTCATTCACTGTCACCATTCGCGATTCAATCACCACTTGGCGAACCGGAATATCTAAGACGCTGACCATGCGTTTGATGTCTTCAATACTCTTAGCCGTATCGCGAATCAATAAGGTATTGGTACGTTCATCAACACTAACACTGCCACGCCCCGATAAAATGCTAGTGCTATCGTTTTGAATCAAATTGGCAAGGTCAGCTGCTTTAGCATAGTTGACCTGTAAATATTCAGAATACAAAGGCGCCAATTCTGCGACTTGTTGCTTGGCCTGCAAGTCACGTGCTTCACGAGCTGCTAATTCATCGCTTGGCGCCACTAATAAAATATTGCCTTCAGTGCGCTTATCTAAGCCTTTTACTTTCAAAATAATATCTAGCGCTTGGTCCCAAGGTACACCATCGAGACGCAAGGTAATATTGCCGGCAACGGTATCACTAGTCACTAAGTTAAAGCCGTTATAATCGGCGATAATTTGTAACACGGTGCGCACAGGAATGTCTTGGAAATTTAACGAGATTGCTTTGCCGGTGAAGTCTTCGCTATCCCCCAAGTAACCAGGTTGTTCAACGTCTTGGCTAACGGTTAATGAAAATACGTTATTAACTTGTTGGTGTTCAAAGGTAAATGCGCCATCAATATCAACCACTAGGCGCGCGTTGCGGCCTTCCTTAAAGGTTTCAACACCAGTGACAACGGTACCAAAGTCGGTAACATCTAGTTTATAAAGGTGGTCTTCAGTGATATTGGTATTGTGAAATTCAACGTAGAGCTTACCCAAGCGGTCACTAACATCAACGGCAACCATGCTATCTTCTAGGTTAACTAACAATTGTGCTTCGTTGTTACTGCCCTTGCGAAAATCAATTTCAGCAATCTGATTGATAAAGTCAGCGCCAACAGAGCTAACTTGCGATACTGGCGAGCCGGCGCCTGAGCGGTTGAGTACCAAAGTAAATTTGTTGCCACTTTGATTAACATCAAAAACAGTTAACTTATCCAAACTAACTGTCGCAACTACTTGACCACCTAGACGTTGAACGCTAATACCATTTACACCAGCGTGGTCGACAGGGGTTTCCGCTAGCTGAGCATCAAACTGGTCAGCGGCAAAGGTTAGCTCAATTCGAGCTGGCGCCATATATGTTTGAACACTTGGCGACTGGCTAATCGCTTCAGACAAACTAAATTCGAGCGCAATTTCGTCGTTTTGTAAGGTATTGTATTTAATACCAGTGAGACTTGCTCCGTAGCTCAGTGTTGCTGAGAGAGACAGACCGACAAACGTGATTAGCTTAATCGCATTCGAGATGATTTTATTATTTTTCATAAATCTATTTATAACTAACATTGTATCCATTACCCCGCTGCTGCCGTATCAGTGATGGCGACTACGGTTTCACGTTCAACCCAACAACCTGCACCATCAGGGATTAATTCGATAACTTTAATTGCTTGGTCACTTACTTCTGAAATTCGGCCGTTAAACAAACCCAAATAACTTCCCAGTGTTACCCTGTGTAAAGTTTGGTCCGAGGCTTCAACCAAGGCCCAAGTCACACCTAACTCACCAAGCGTGCCTCGCATGGTCAAATTGCTCAAGGCAAATTTTTCTAGCGGCTGTTTACGGCGACGAGGGTCAGGGCTAAGACAACCAGACATTTGCTGAAGCTTTTCTTGAATGGCTTCAGGCTTGGGAATAACAAAAGGACTGCGCAAGGTTTGCGCGGAATAATCAACATGGTCGAATTCAGTCACTTCAGGCATTGGCTCAATGCGATTTGACGTATTGGCTTGTACCTGAGCGATATGCTCTCTCAAATCACTAGTATCGTTGAAACACCCCGTCAACAAAATCGGCAGAGTTGCCGCAATCAAGAATTTCTTCATTGTGCTGGAGCCTCCCGATAACGATATGTTTTAGCCTGTAACTTCAAGCGCAACACTTCATTCGATTCTTGTTCCATATCAATATTAAAGTCGTGCACAGTAACAATACGAGGTAAACCGGCAATTTTACTGACAAAACTACCAAACTCGTGATAGCTACCCAGTACTTCAATATCGATAGGCAGTTCGATATAAATTTCTTGTTCGATTTCCGGCTGCCAATTTAAGGTGACAAAATTTAAGCCGCTGGTGGTACCAACAAAAGTAATATCATCTAACAAACCTGGCGTTTCGTGGCTTTCAGGTAAGCTTTTCAGCTGCTGGGCAAACAACTCTTCCGCTTGCGCCATTTGTTCGCGAAACTGTTCCAAATTCGCAGCAACGTGATACTTGGCTTGATATTGCCCTTTAAGGGTCTGCTCTTCGGCTTGCACACGCTCAAGTGTCTCTATTTTGTCTTTAACAATTCCGATATAAGACAAAAACGCCAGCATTACGGCGGTAAAAATACCAAGAACTAACTTGGCCGCATCGGGCCACTGACCAATATTATTTAGGTCTAAGTCGGCGTCTTTAAGTTGGGAGAAATCAATATTCATACTTATTTTCCTCCCGTTGGTGTTGTAGTGGCCAATAAGCCTTTGATAGTCACTTTCATTTTAAAGTCACTAAGCAATTTATTGGTTTCATCTTTGTTGGTAATCGATTCCAGCACTGCATTGTCGAACAAATCAGAGCCTTCAATAGCGCGAATCATATTCGCTAAGTGGTTATTCGATTCACTCTTGCCGAACAATTGTAGGACATTGCCTTGCTTCTCCATTCTGGTTAAGTAAATACCAACCGGAACTACTTTGGCAATTTCGTCGAGTACTTGGGTACCGACATTGCGGCTAAGCTGCAACTGTTCAATAACGTCCATCCGTTTTTGCAGATCAGATTTTCTATCATTCAACGTTTTTATTTCAGCGATGCGCTGATCGAGCAGAGTAATCTCGTTAGTCAAAAACTGATTGCGCGCGTTTTGACCGTCGATACGCATCTGATAAAATTGGCCAACTAACAGACCAATGGCAATAACAAACAAAGCAACAGCGGCAAGAATGGTAAAAAATTGCTTTTGTTTTGCCTTTTGAGCCTCTTCGCGCCAAGGCAATAAATTTATATATGCCATGAAGAAAAACTCCTTAATGCCAGACCAGATGCAACCATCAGCTGATGACTTATTTGCGCAAGCTCATCTTGATTGATACTGTCACTAATTTCCATGTTGCTAAACGGCGTAGCCATCACAGTGTGAATACCCAACTCTTCATTGAGCAATTCTTCAATACCCTCAACATGCGCAGTACCGCCAGATACCACGAGGTAATCAATCTTTTCTTTACCGCTAGAGGTCAGAAACATTTGAATAGCACGTCGAATTTGTTGCACTAACACGGTGTGAAATGGTGCCAACACTTCAAAGGTATAATTTGGCGGTAAATCGCGATTTACTTTTGACAATTCAGCCTCTTCGAAAGACTGATTATAATAAGAAACAATGGAGCGAGTGTATTGCTCACCACCAAAGGCTTGGTCGCGACTGTAGATGTGCTTGCCAGCGTCCATTACCGAAAACAGAGTCATACTGGCACCAATATCAATCATAGCGACCAGTTTTTTGTCGGCGTCGTCAGGTAACATCGGCAAGACTAAATCATAAGCCCTACTCATGGCATAGCCTTCAACATCGACAACTTTGGTTTCAAAGCCGCCAGTTTCAAGGGCGGAAACTCGTGCCTCAACCGACTCAGTGCGAGCGGCGCTCAACAAAACATTAACTTTAGTTGGATCTGATTCGTTAACGTCTAACGATTCAAAATCAAGACTAACTTCGTCAAGCGGGTAAGGAATAAGGCTATCGGCTTCAATCTCAATTTGACTAGCGAGTTCGTCTTCACTGAGGTTGACGTCCATATAAATAACTTTGGTGATCACTGTTTGACCAGAAACAGCTGTCGAGGCTTGCTTCACTGAAGCATTAATTTTTTTGCGGACTTTTGCAATGACATTGCCAACCGCTTCGATATCCTGAATTTCCCTGTCGATCACGGCACCTCTTGGCATAGGTTCCATGGCAACTGCTTCAAGTACGTATCCATCACCATTTTGTCCTAACAAAACAGCCTTCACCGAGTGGGTACCAATATCTATGCCCACCATAACTGGTGTTTTCTTTTTCCATAGACTACTCAGCATAACGTCCTACTTGATAGTTTTTATAATAATAATCAAACATTATATGTATAAATACATTTATTACATGCTTTTACACGATATACTAGCCCCATTGGACCTTTTTTAGCAAAAAATTGAGCTTTTGTTGTGCAATTACTGAAAAAATTTATAAAAATTGGATTTATTCTCTTTGTTTTAGGTTGCTTAGCACTGGTCGGCCTCTATTTGAGTATGCGCGACGAACTACCTAGTGTCGAGTCGCTGAAAAACGTCCAATGGCAAACGCCGATGAAAATTTACAGCCTCGATGGCAAGCTCATTTCTCAATTTGGCGAGAAAAAGCGCACACCAATGGCACTAGAAGACATGCCGCAACAATTAATCGACGCAATTCTAGCCACCGAAGATGATAGGTTTTATCACCATTTTGGTGTCGACCCAATAGGGGTTATGCGCGCGGTTGTCGGTAAGCTGATGGGACAAAACAAAGGCGGTGCCAGTACCATTACCATGCAAGTTGCTCGTAACTTTTTCCTCACCAGAGAACAAACTTATACCCGTAAGATTCGCGAAGTATTTTTGGCCTTTCACATTGAAAGCCTGTTGACGAAAGACGAAATTCTCGCTCTTTACATGAATAAAATTCCTTTGGGTCATCGAGCTTTCGGCTTTGGCGCAGCTGCGCAAGTTTATTATGGCAAAGAGCCGAAAGAGTTAACGTTAGCGCAGGTCGCGGTATTGGCGGGTTTACCCAAAGCACCGTCAACCATTAACCCGATTCGTTCACCAAGTCGCGCAAAAGCAAGGCGTTCAGTGGTATTACAACGGATGTTAGTCAGCGGTTACATTAACACCTCGCAATACGAGCAAGCCAACAATGCGCCGATTACCGGTAAACGTCACGGTGCCCAAATAGCACTTGATGCTCCTTACATTGCTGAAATGGCGCACCAAGAAATGCTCGAACGCTACGGTCGAGAACAGGCATACACTGGCGGCTACAAGGTCTACTTAACAACGCCATCAACCATGCAGTCGGCAGCACAAAACGCCTTAATAGAAAACCTTAAAAAATACGACCAACGTCACGGCTACCGAGGTGCTATTGCGCAGCTAAGACCATCACTCGCAGAAGATAGATGGCAAGAGCAACTCAACTCGCTACTGAGTGAACAAACCGAAATCGATGTTCAAGCATTAACTGACTACGGTATTGAACCATTGACCGATGATGAAATTAGCCAAGCGCTTGCCAACATCACCAGCTATCAAAACATTGAAGCGGCAGTAGTCACAGACGTTAAAGCACAACAAATCACCATACGCGCAAAAGATGGTCGAGAGGGCTATATCAAATGGCCAGATATGGCGTGGGCTAGACCTTATATCTCTGATACTAAACAAGGAAAAGAGCCCGAAAATGCCTATCAAATCGTTAATTATGGCGATGTCATTTGGGTTGAGGCATTGAACGATGATGTTCAAAATACCGACTACGCCTTGAGTCAATTACCTCAAGCAAGTTCAGCGTTAGTGGCGATTTCTCCAGATAACGGTGCAATCCAAGCTGCTGTCGGCGGTTTTAGTTTTAAAAAGAGTCAATTCAATCGCGTTACTCAAGCAAAACGTCAAGTCGGCTCTAATATCAAGCCATTCATTTATTCGGCAGCATTAGAAAATGATACTACGCTCGCGAGTTTAGTTAACGATGCGCCAATTAATCAGTGGGATAGACGCTCAGGCGTGGTTTGGCGACCGAAAAACTCTCCCCCTCGTTACGATGGCCCGTTGCGCGTTCGACTTGCCCTAGCGCAATCAAAAAACGTGATCGCAGTAAGGCTATTGCGCAAAGTAGGATTGAGTAAAATTATCGACCATCTTTCACTGTTTGGTTTTGCGCCAGATGAATTACCGCGAGATGAATCACTGGCGCTTGGCTCGGCATCACTAACGCCGCTAGAAGTGGCGACCGGATTTGCCACTTTTGCCAATGGCGGTTACTTAATCGAACCCTATTTAATTGAGCGCATTGAAGATGCTTTTGGCAATGTTTTATATCAAGCTAACCCTGCTCTCGCTTGTGATAGCTGCGCGCCATCAGATTTAGTCGATGCTTTTGAAACGAGTGAGCTGAACACCCAAACTGAGCTTCAATTAGATCAGACATTAACCAACAATCAGGCGAGCGTCGATAGTACGAACAACTTGGATAATTCTGAACAAGTATCAACGCAAAGCGATAATGTTATGTTACCGCGCTATGCCGAGCGCGCGATAAGCCCTGAAAATGCCTTTTTGATCACCGAAGCATTGAATACTGCAATTTGGGGCGCTGACTGGTCGAAAAAGCCCGGCTGGCAAGGAACAGGATGGCGAGCTCGCAGCTTAAAACGCCGAGATATCGCTGGCAAAACAGGTACCACTAACGAATCAAAAGACGCGTGGTTTTCTGGTTATAGCCGCAGATTAGTCACCACCTCGTGGATTGGATTTGACGACCACACCCGCAACTTGGGTCAATCGCGTTTCAACAAAAATTTAGGGCGCGACCAAATTACCGGCAAAGAGTTTGGCGCTAAGTCAGCACAACCTGCGTGGATTGCGTTTATGAAATCTGCACTTGCCGAAATCCCCGAAGAGCCATTTCAGCCACCAGAACAAATTGTCTCGGTACGCATTGATAAAGCCAGCGGTAAGTTAACCAACAAAACCGACAAATCGAGTCTATTTGAATATTTCGCGTTAGGCACCGCACCCACTGAGTTTGTTAAGCAAGACGATAGCAATATTATCTTTGAACAAGAGCTGACCTCATCTAATGAGTCAGAGCCTGAACCTGAGGAAGAAATTTTTTAACAGTCGTTTACGTTGACTAATACTGCGATTTGCGTTGTTTAGATACCGCTCAGCAAACTATTAACAACGTATAGACAAAATAATAATGAATAGCAGAGCCCTTTGCACCAATAAAGTGCAAAGGGCTTTTTTGGTTCAGCGTTTACAGTTTGTTCGATTGGGTAATTAAACAAAAAACGAGCACCACATAACACCTAAACATTTGTTATTGTTTATTAAAATCAGCACCAAACAAAAATTTAAAACACTAATGGCATATTAGTTGTTTATCCTTAAGTAAATATTTTAAGGACTAAGCAATTTCATTATGCTCAAAACAAAATTGATCACAGACTTTGTCAGCCAACATCAATTGGCCGACAGCTTTATCGCCAGTGCTGAGCATTACTTCACCGACTACGCCGACCACCTATACCAAAATTTTTTGAAACAAAACCAAGACGGCAACGGCAACAAAATCCCGCTAATGGTTGCCATCAACGGCTGCCAAGGTTCAGGTAAAAGTACTTTAGTAGCGTTCATCAAGTACTACCTCAGTGAGCGCTATCAACTCAATGTAATCGACTTATCACTCGATGATTTTTATTTGTCGAGCAAACAGCGACAAGCGCTTAGCGACAGTATTCACCCCCTGTTAAAAACGCGCGGTGTACCTGGCAGCCACGACACCGTTTTGTTACGGGAAACTTTGTCGAAACTAGCAGCGGGCCAAGCGTGTTTATTGCCGCGTTTTGACAAAGCCAGCGACAACCCTGTTGATCAAGAGCAATGGCAAGTATCTAAGGCACCTGCGGATATTGTTTTGCTAGAAGGTTGGTGCTGGGGTGCAATGCCACAAAGCGAGCAACAGCTAAAACATCCGTGTAATAAACTAGAGCAGGAACACGACGGAGACGGTAGGTGGCGCGACTATGTCAATCAACAGCTAACTGAATATTACCAACCTTTGTATCGATATTTTGATACTTGGTTGATGCTGCAAGCACCCAGCTTTGCCTGCGTTGCCGATTGGCGTTGGCAACAAGAGCAAAAACTAACCCAAAGTTTAAACCAGGCTCAAGCATCGAGCAGTGTTGGGTTGATGAACAAAGCTCAGATAGATCAATTTATTCAGCACTTCCAGCGGTTAACGGAACTTGCATTAAGCGAGTTACCCGAGCGCTGCCAACAAGTTTTTATTCTAAATAAAGAGCGAGAAATCATTGCGAGTCAAGATCATAGCGCGAGCTTGAGTCAGCCGCTTATTTTTACCGATCTCGATGGTACCTTGCTCGATCATCACAGTTATCGTTTTGATGCGGCATTACCATTAATTGAAAAATTTAAACGTCAAAATACCCCCGTAATTATCAATTCCAGTAAAACCTTTGCTGAGATTCGCCAACTGCAAACTCAACTGGATCTCAACGAACCTTTTATCGTGGAAAATGGCGCCGCGGTTTATGTTCCTCAAGGTTATTTTGCTTGTAAACCTAATGGCATGAATGCGATCGACGACTTTTGGGTTAAGCGCTTTAACAAACCAAGGCACCACTGGCTCGATTTACTGAACCAATTAAAGGCTTCAAGTCACTATCAATTTGATCACTTTGACAACATGAGCGTGGAGCAAGTTTCTAGCTGCACCGGTTTAACGCTTACCCAAGCAGAACTCGCTCAACAGCGACAATTTGGCGAACCGATTTTATGGCGTGATAGTGATGAAAATAAAGCACATTTTATTGACCAAATCACCGAACTTGGCGGCCATATTCTGCACGGTGGTCGCTTTATTCACCTTACGGGTAAAGGGGATAAAGGCTGCGCAATGCAATACTTGGTGGATATTTATCAAGGGCAGCAAAAGCAATTTAATTTTGTTAGTTATGCCTTAGGCGACAGCGGCAACGACAACGACATGCTTGAACGTGCCGATATCGCCATTCAAATTCGTTCACCTAAACACGATTTCCCTATTCTCAAACGCACGCATCAGTTTTATCAAAGCCAAGCATACGGCCCAGAAGGCTGGCAGCAATGTTTAACCGAATTACTTTTCTCTAGCGCCGACACGGCGAATCAGGAGCACTAAAATGGCAGATTTTTATCAAAACGGCATAGTAACAACACTGCACAACCTCAAGCAACGCAGCTATCAAAGTATGGAGCAAGAGTTAGTCGAGTTTGGCAAAAGTCGGCCAATGGGCTTAATTCTGCCCTCGTTGTTCTCAGAACTTGAAGGTAAAGCACTACCCAAGATCATCGACCAAATCGCTGAAGTGCCTTACCTCAATCAAATCGTCATAGGATTAGATCGCGCCGACCAAGCGCAATATCAACACGCCCTCAAGTTTTTCAGTAAGCTTGGGCAAGAGCATAAAGTGCTGTGGAACGATGGCCCTAGGCTAAAAGCTCTTGATGCCAAGTTACAAGCAAAGGGGCTAGCGCCAAAAGAGCTCGGTAAGGGCCGCAATGTTTGGTATTGCATGGGCTATATTCTCGCCTCCAATAAAGCTGAGGCAGTGGCACTGCACGATTGTGACATTCTCACCTACGAAAAAGACTTACTGGCAAGATTACTCTACCCTGTCGCCAACCCTCACTTCAACTATGAGTTTTGTAAAGGCTTTTACGCGCGCGTCGCCGATGGCAAAATCAACGGTCGGGTTTCGCGACTATTAGTTACGCCACTGATCAAAGCACTTAAAAAAGTCGCCGGTTGTAACGAATACCTCGATTATATGGATAGCTTTCGCTATCCACTGGCGGGTGAGTTTTCATTCCGCCGTGATGTCTTAACTGACCTGCGCATCCCCAGCGATTGGGGCTTAGAAATTGGTGTGCTCAGCGAAATGCAGCGCAACTATGCCTACAACCGCATTTGTCAGGCCGATATCGCTGATATTTACGATCACAAGCACCAAGATTTATCCCTCGACAACAAAGAAGCGGGCTTGTCGAAAATGTCGATCGACATCACCAAAGCCTTTATTCGCAAGCTCGCCACTCAGGGTCAAACCTTTAACGCCGAAACCTTCCGCACCTTAAAAGCAACCTACTTTAGAATCGCTTTAGACTATGTCGAAACCTACCGCCACGATGCCATGATGAATGGCCTCAGCCTCGACATTCACAACGAAGAAAAAGCGGTAGAAATGTTTGCCCAAAATATCGTGACTGCCGGTCAAACCTTCCTCGACAACCCAATGGCGACACCGTTTATTCCGGCGTGGAACCGAGTGATTAGCGCCGAGCCAGACATTTTGGCCCAAATTAAACAAGCGGTAGAACTCGACAACCAAGAATTCAGTCAAGCGTAGAGTATGGTGTGATGGCGATATTGGAACAATTGAAGCAAAAACTATCTCAGCAGTTGGCGATTATTTACAATGATGTTGAGCTTAACACTGACTATGCTGAGCTTGCCGAGCGTTTGATCACCACTATGGCGCTTGATAACAACGCAACACCACCGGTGCCATTTGCCAATCATTGGTCTGAGCAAGATGTTGTCATGATCACATACGGCGACAGCATTATTGATCATCAGTACAAACCGCTGGAAAACCTGCAACACTTTATCGACAGCTACTTAGGGCAAACAATCAACAGCATTCACGTATTGCCGTTTTTTCCCTACAGTTCAGACGACGGCTTTTCGGTCATTGATTATTCCAGCGTTAACGAAAGCTTGGGCGACTGGCAAGACATTAGTCAACTTGCCGAGAGCAAAAAAGTGATGGCAGATTTGGTGATCAATCACTGCTCAAGCCGCAGCGCGTGGTTTGACAACTTCATCAAAGGTGAAGGCCAAGGTTGCGATTACTTTTTTACCGCTAGCCCAGAAGACGACTTATCGCTGGTAGTTCGGCCGCGAACATCGCCACTGCTGCGCACAGTCCAAACTGCCAACGGTGAACAACACGTGTGGTGTACCTTCAGCCACGACCAAGTCGATTTAGATTTTCGCAACCCTGAAGTACTGCTGCAATTTGTTAGCATCATTCGGCAGTATCTCGATGCTGGCATCAGTATTTTTAGGCTCGACGCAGTCGCGTTTTTGTGGAAGGAAGTCGGTAGTAAAAGTATCAACTTAGTACAAACTCATGAAGTGATTCGGCTGCTGAGAACTTTGGTGGAGCACGCCCGTAACGATGCCATAATTATTACCGAAACCAATATTCCCAACACCCAAAACTTAACCTACTTCGGCAATGCCAACGAAGCCCATTGTATTTACAATTTTTCATTACCGCCGCTGCTAATTAACACTTTGATTACCGGAGACTGTCTGTATCTAAAGCGCTGGTTGATGAGTATGCCACCGGCACAAAATGGCACGACTTATTTTAATTTTATTGCCTCTCACGACGGCATTGGCTTACGCCCCGCCGAAGGCCTACTGACCGATCAAGAAATCAGCACCTTGATCAACACCATGAAGCAATTTGGCGGTCGTATTTCTTGGCGCACCAGTGAAAGTGGAGAACAAAAAGCCTATGAAATGAATATTACCCTATTCGACGCACTACAGGGTACTACTAACGGCCCAGATAAATGGGGGATGGCGCGTTTTATTTGTGCTCATGCCATCATGTTGGGCTTAGAGGGAATTCCCGGTATTTATATTCACAGTTTACTGGCCACCACGAACGATTATGAAAAGCTCAAAAATACCCATCACAATCGCGCCATTAACCGCCACCGTTGGCAATACCCCGAACTAAAAGACAAGCTGGCTGACGGTAACAGTCATCACCACAAAGTACTGAACCAACTTTTAGCATTAATTGATTTACGCAAGCAACAAGCGGCTTTTCACCCTAACGCTACTCAGTTTACTCTGCACTTAGGTTTACAGTTATTTGGTTTTTGGCGCCAAAGTATCGACCGCAAGCAAAGTATTTTTTGTATCAGTAATATTAGTGACCAAAGCGTTCAATTGCCGCTCAGTGAATTAAACCTAGTACTAACAGAGCGCTGGCGCGAACTTATTACCGACACTGAACTAGCAGCGTTAACCGATACTATGACCTTAAGCCCCTATCAAACGGTGTGGTTGAGTAATGTTTAATAATTAAGTTTTTGCTCGCTAATTGCGCACTGTTTGGCATTGCCAGCAAAGTTCAAACTGAGCGCCGTTGGCTTCGCCACAGCTGCGACAAAACCAATCAATATCGTTACCTTTTTGTTGATTTTGTTCGTGCTCTGCAACAATTTTTAGTGCTAACTGCTCATGGGTATCTTCTAAAATCCAGAGTTCAGGCCATACATCAATCGGTGACAACTCACCGGCTGCACCGCCGGCAAACTCGTTCTTAATCAGTGTTTTTATCCCTAATTGATTAAGCTGCAGTTCCAGATGATTAACACTAAAGCGCTGCTCACTTTTATAAACTAGTTTCATCAAATGCCTTCCGTACCAGCACTAATTCAACTACCTGAGCTGCTGATACAGCTGGCTACCAGTTATCTGCATGCGGTTGTCTTTACCCTCAGTAAAAATCTGCTCAATTAACTTGATAATTGCCTCGTTGACTGGCGCTGAGCTACCTATTTGATGTGCCAATTTGACAATTTCACCATTGAGATAGGCAATTTCAGTTGGTCGACCTAACTGTAAATCTTCCCACATTGACGAGCGCGCCTGAGCATCTATCTTGAGCATACTGGCGGCAATTCGCGTGAACAGCCAGTTTGGCAATTTAAGTAAATGAGGCAGCAAACTTGGCCCTACCTTGGCTACTTTTGCCGGTGCAATACCTGCTTTGGCCAATACGCCAAGTGCTTCAATCATTGATAGCGCTAAAACTCGGCGGTAGTCGCGGTTTTCCAGTTGTTGTTTCAACGGTAAATCAGCGATCACATTAATTGCATTATTTAGGTTTAACAGCAGTTTGCCCCACTGAATACTGGCAATATCGTCGCTGACCATAGCATCAATACCAGCACTGACAAAGTACTGACTAAGCATTTTCGCTGGCTCAATACTCTCAAAGGCAAGTGCACCCTCAGTGCCACAAAAAAAGCGCCCTTGACCTTGGTTAACGACATTAAACGGCACCATACCGGTAATAATTTTGTGCTCAGGCATTAGCTTGGTAAGCAACTCGCCATTACCGATACCATTTTGCAAACTCACGAGTGCTGAATGCTTGGCTAAATAAGGCTTAATGTCTCGGGCAGCGCTTTCAGTGTCTTTTGATTTTACCGTCAGTAACACAACATCGACATTTGCTAAATCGCTCGGTTCAATAAATTTAATCGCGTTTGCTACACAGAATTTTTCAGAGCCATCGAGATTAGCTGATACAAGGCCGTGGTCAGCCAATGTCTTTTTAATGCTATCGCGGCCAATAAACACGACGTCTTGACCACTCGCTAGCAGCCGCCCGCCAAGGTAACAACCAATAGAACCGGCACCAAAAATTGCAATTTTCATATTCACGCGCTTTTGAATTAAACAGAGTTTTCAGACTAAAACAAAAAGCTAGTAAGGCCAAGGGCTTATAGTAAATGGACGAACTTATTGATGAGCATAACTAAGATAAATGCGGTAAATAACAGGCTCGACAAGATTGATATCGGCAAAAGCGCTATCAATCGCGGGGCAAACCATTAAAATAGCCTTAATATTGGAAAACCAGACCAACTGGACAAAATCATGAATTCACAAAAACCTCGAGTTAATAAACTAGGATTTAAAAAACTCATTGCCGCGTCGGCGATTATTAGCGCGCTAAGTCTTGTCAGCGCTTGCTCGACTGATACCACTGCTGGCAACGAGCCTGCAACTCAAGAAACTACTGTATCAAGTTTAAAAGTCGCCACTTGGAACATCGCATGGCTTGGCTCGCATGAATATAACAAGCGTGATAACGACGACTATCAACAGCTTGCTAAGTACGCGAAAGCACTCGACGCCGATGTTATCGCCTTGCAAGAAGTAGAAAACGCTGACTATGCCCGCAAGGTCTTTGGCGATGATTATCACTATTACTTTTCTACCAAAGACTGGGTTCAGCGAGTCGGTGTTGCGGTGCGAAAGTCACTGAACCTAGAGATCAAATCAGCTGAATATCGTGCACTGGATGTGGGTCGTGTGCGCAATGGTATCGACATTACCTTAACTCAAGGTGATAAATCACTGCGTTTACTTGCCGTGCACTTAAAGTCAGGTTGTTTTGACAATCCGCTTGATCCCGAAAGTGTCGCTGCCATGCCTGCTAGCACAGATCGCGAGTTGCGCAGAAAAGATGCTTGTCAGCGCTTAGCCAAACAACGCTCACCACTGGAAAGCTGGATTGATGCCCGCGCCAGTGAAAACAAACCCTTTATTGTTTTAGGTGATTTTAACCGCCGGTTTAGTCAAGACATTGCCAAACAATACCCAGAAAACCAAGGCCTTTGGCAAATCATTGACGATCACGACGCAGAAAAATTGTGGTCGCCAACCCTAACTACCGAATCTAAGTGTTGGGGTGGTTACTACAAAGACTACATCGACCATATTGTCTTCGACCCAAGAGCTAAGCAAATGTACCAAGCTGATTCGTTTAGCCAGTTGGTGTTTGATGGTGAGTACAGCCGGGAGCTAAGCAATGCGCTAAGTGATCACTGTCCAATAGCTGTCGAGTTGAATTGGTAGTGACTTCATTAATCAAGCAATATGTCAGGTTGAACTAAGCCTGACATATTGCGACAAGAATACACTAATTGTAGATTCTAAAGCTTGAATCCTGCTTCCAATTATCAAACTCATTGTTGACAACAGGCCAAGTATAATCAAACATCCATTCGCCCTTAATTTTTATGAAATAGATGTTAACACCTTTCCAATGCTCTGAGACAAAGTGGACATCCATTAACAGTTTTAAATGCCCCCTCTCTTTTTTACATCTTTGAGAAAAATGTGAAGGTGTTTTGTAGATAGTTAGCAACTCAAACTTTTGGTACCGGTGATACAATATAAAATCATTTAAGTCTGTAAACTGACTTAAAAAGCTAGAATCTTTATCACTTGAGCTAAGTTTTTCATATTGTTCAGTTAACTTTTCTTTATCGATAAATATAAAAGAATTGACGCGCTTCCAATAATCCTCTTGAGATTCATGGCTCTTATCAAAGTGCAGGTATTTTTGATAGAGATTCTTTAACTCACAATTCGCAAATGTTTTATTAGAAAAGCAAATCAACACAACGGAAAGCCAAACAGTATATTTAACTAAGGACTTTGTAAGAAACATAAACTATATTCCCGCTTATTAATCCGGTTGATTAAATTAGTTTACTTAGTACAAAAAAACTAAATATCCTTCACAAACACCTTAGACTTGCGTTGATAGTTATACATTTGCTTTTTGCCCTCTGGCAATTTGTCTATTGGCTGCTCAATGAAACCCTGCTCTCTAAACCAGTGGCCACTGACCGTGGTTAACACAAAAATACTCGACAGTTCTAAGTCTTTGGCCTGTTGCTCAAGCGCTTGTAGCAAACGGACACCGCGATTGCCCTTGCGATAATCAGGATGAATAGCAACGCAGGCAACTTCACCAGAGTTTTCTTCTGAATAAGGATAAAGCGCGGCACAGGCGATGGTAACATCTTCTTTGCGAATGACAGTGAAGCGGTCAATTTCCATTTCTAGCAATTCACGCGAGCGTTTTACTAGTACCCCTTCAGCTTCAAGTGGTTCAAGCAGTTCTAAAATGCCGCCAACATCATCAATAGACGCGGTTGAGATTTGTTCTTTGTAGTCTTTTGCCACTAGCGTACCAGCGCCGTCGCGAGTAAATAACTCTTGTAGTAAGGCGGTATCACTTTGGTAGTTCAAGCAATGACAACGCTCAACACCGCCGTCAGCACTTTCAGCGATTGCTTTTAGCAACAATTGTTGTTGGTAATCATCACTACTATTGAGTAGCTTTTTCACGCGGCTAACATCACAACTTTTAATCAACTTACCTGAGCTGTCGAGTAAACCGTCGTTTTTGCTAAAGGTAATCAACTTATCAGCATTCAGTGCAATTGCCGCTTGTGTGGCAACGTCTTCAAAGGTCAAATTAAACACTTCACCAGTCGGTGAATAACCGACCGGTGACAACAACACAATAGAGCCGTAATCGAGCTGGGTGTTGATACCAACGGTGTCGATGCGGCGAACAACGCCTGTGTATTTGTAATCAACACCATCTTTAACACCAATTGGACGAGCAACGACAAAATTACCTGTGCTGACGCGAATTTCAGCGCCGTGCATCGGCGAATTAATCAAGCCCATGGTCAGCAATGCTTCAATATGAATGCGCATTGAACCTGTGGCGTCTTTTACCGCAGATAAAGTATCGCTATCGGTAATGCGAACATTGTCCTGCATATTGGGCGCGACGTTTTGCCACTGCATGCGCTGGTCAATTTGCGGACGCGCGCCATGTACTAATACCAGCTTCACACCAAGACTGCGCAACAAGGCGATATCGTGAATAATGTTGGCAAAGTTGGCGTCTTGCACCGCTTCGCCGCCAAACATCAAGACAAAAGTCTTGCCGCGGTGGGCATTAATATAAGGGGCTGCATGTCTAAACCACTTGATGTCGCTTGGACCACTCTTATACATAGGCTGTTAAACTCTTTTTGTTGAAGCTATTCGTTATTAAACGGATTAATTTTGTCGTTTTAATGAAAAAGAGGCGAATCATTTCGCCCCTTGTGGTTGAGCAACTTAGTAGCCGCCGACCAAATATTCCATTGCCACCTCGTCGTCTGGATTCTTATGCGGGCTTGGCTCGCTGTCTTCAATAATATTATCAGCCAACGAATTCTTATCAATTAAGTTGAAACCAAGCTTGGTAAAGAAATCAGGTACATAAGTTAGCACAATGATTTTTTGCAGCTCGATTTGGTGAGCAAAATCTAATAAATACTGGACCATTGCCTGCCCTTGCCCTTGGCCATGAGCTTTTTCGTCAACAACAATTGAACGTATCTCGGCAAGACCAGTTTGGTAAATGTAAAGCGAGGCACAGCCAACCACTTCACCGGCAATTTCAGCAACAACAAAATTTTGAATGTCGTGAATAATATTGTCGCGTGAGCGCGGTAAAATTTCGCCTTTATCGGCCCAGTAATCCACTTGTTGATAAATTTTATCAACGTCTGACATACGCGCGCGACGCACAGAAATAGCGGCCGCACGTTGAGCATCTAAGCGCTGCTTAACTTGCTTTAACGCTACTTTAATTTGCTGTTTACCCGGTGCACCAACCACTTGTTCGTTAAGAATTTCGTCGTTGCCCGACTGAATACTCGCGATCGCTTTTTCCACTTGGCCACGCGAGGTACCACCAAGCACTTCACGCTTATCTAACGTCGATTCAATCGACAAGTGTTGATAAACATCTTGCTCGATTTTATCGCTAAACTCTTGAAGTTGGGTGAGGGTTAAATCTTCCAATGGACAGCCTTTATCAATGGCGGCAAGTACCACTTCACCGACAATGTGATGGGCTTCCCTAAATGGAATGTCTTTACTGACTAAATAATCGGCAAGTTCTGTGGCATTTGCATAACCTTGTTGCGCCGCCGCCAGCGTTCTATTGCGATTTACTTTCAAGCCATCAGCCACTAACACCGCCATTTCTAAGCACTCATGCCAAGTATCAAGAGCGTCGAATAGCCCTTCTTTATCTTCCTGCATGTCTTTGTTGTAGGCCAGTGGCAAGGCTTTCATGGTCATTAACATACCGGTTAATGAGCCTGTTACTCGGCCTGCTTTGCCGCGAATAAGTTCACAAGCGTCTGGATTTTTCTTTTGCGGCATTAATGATGAACCTGAGCTTACTAAGTCGCTCATTTCAACAAAACCCGCTTCACCTGAGTTGTAGAAAATCAAATCTTCAGCAAAGCGCGATAAGTGCATCATGCTAACGCTCGCTGCCGATAATAACTCTATAACGTGGTCACGATCTGACACTGCATCTAAGCTATTTAAGGTCGCTTTGCGAAAACCCAAGTTTTGCGCCAATAAGTCGCGATCAATTGGGTAAGCAGTACCCGCTAACGCTCCTGAACCAAGCGGTGAAGTGTCGGCGCGGTACAAAGCGTCTTTTAAGCGGCCAATATCGCGGTTAAACATTTCTACATAAGCTAAACACCAATGGCCGAAAGTCACAGGTTGGGCTCTTTGCAAATGGGTATAACCCGGTAACACTGTGCCTTTTTCACGCTCAGCAAGGTTCATTAACGCTTGTTGTAAATTGACTAAGGCCAATAAAATTTCGCCACCCGTCTCTTTACACCAAAGTTTTAAATCCGTCGCTACTTGGTCGTTACGGCTGCGACCTGTGTGTAATTTCTTACCCAAGTCGCCAGTTTTTTCAATTAGCGCACCTTCAACCCAGCTGTGAATATCTTCGGCATCAGATAACAAAATCTGCTTTGGATTTTGTTCAACCGACTCTTTCAATTCAGTTAACGCTTGTAATAACTGGTCAAGCTCAGCTTGGCTTAAAACATCAACCGTGGTTAATGCTTGCGCCCACGCCATTGAACCAACGATGTCTTGTACTGCCATACGGTAATCAACTGGCAGTGAGTCGTTGAATTTTTTAAATTGTGCACTGGCTTGCTCTTTAAAGCGGCCGCCCCATAACGCCATACTTTTCTCCTAATTCGCCTTTATTTAGTTTAGTTATCTAATTTCACTGCTACTTTTGGTTAAGTGCAGTAATTCTGCTCGATAAACTAAACAAGCGAATAAAACCTTCTGCGTGTTGTTGGTCGTAAACTTCGTCGGCACCGAAAGTGGCAAACTCCTCTGAGTACAAGCTGTTTGGTGAACGACGTTGGGTAACCGTTGCTTGGCCTTTGTAAAGTTTAACCACGACATCGCCAGTGACTTTTTCAGCCAGTGACGCTGCAGCAGCAAGCTGTGCTTTTGCCAATGGTGTGAACCAACGGCCATCGTAAATAACGTGTGAGAACTCAAGACCAATTGACTCTCTGAACTTGAGCGACTCTTTGTCTAAAATAAGGGTTTCTAAGCCTTTGTACGCCGCCATTAAAACAGTACCGCCCGGCGTTTCGTAACAACCGCGTGACTTCATGCCCACTAAGCGGTTTTCTACGATATCGATACGACCAACGCCATGCGCAGCGGCTTTGTCGTTCAAGTAAACCAAAGCTTGGTAAGGCGACAACTCTTGACCATCAACAGCGGTTAATTGACCTTCTTTAAAGCTCAAAGTCACTGAACCTGGCTCGTTTGGAGCATCCATTGGATCAACAGTCATGGTCCACACTTCTTTAGACGGCTCACACCAAGGATCTTCTAACTCACCGCCTTCGTGAGAAATATGCCAAGCGTTGGCATCGCGGCTGTAAATTTTAGTCAGTGACGCTGAACATGGAATATCGCGCTCGGCTAAGTAAGCCAATAAGTCTTCGCGAGAAACCATGTCCCACTCACGCCAAGGAGCAATAACCGTTAGCTCAGGCGCTAGTGCCGCGAAACAAGACTCGAAACGCACTTGGTCGTTACCCTTACCAGTACAGCCGTGACATACAGCGTCAGCACCTACTTTAAGCGCGACTTCAACGTGTGCTTTCGCAATCACTGGACGCGCCATTGAAGTACCCAACAAGTACTGACCTTCGTAAACTGAACCCGTTTTTAAGATCGGGTAAATGTATTCTTTAACAAATTCTTCTTTTAAGTCGACAACGTGACACTCAGAGGCACCTGAGGCAATGGCTTTTTCTTTGATACCTTCAAGTTCTTCGTCACCTTGGCCAACATCGGCACAAAAGGCGACAACTTCACAACCGTCGTAGTTTTCTTTTAACCAAGGAATGATTGCCGAGGTGTCTAAACCACCTGAGTAGGCCAATACCACTTTTTTGATTTTTTTCTTTGCTGCTAATGCCATCTTCGTTTCCTAAATTCTATTCGTTTAAACTGTAAATTCTGTTCTTTTGCTGATTTCAGTACCGTTGATAAAACTACTGAAAAAAGCTGACTAATACGGCGTTTTGCGCCCACATTCTGTTTTCTGCTTGTTGGAAAACCACTGCTAATTCGCTGTCGAATAGCTCAGTAGTGATTTCTTCTTCCAAATGCGCTGGCTGACAGTGCATAACAATTTTCGCGCCGGTATCCGTCATCATTTGATGATTGACTTGATACGGCATAAATTTCGCCAAAATATCTTCAACCTTAGTATCATCACCCATCGACACCCAAGTGTCGGTGTAAATCGCATCTTGTTGACCAAGGTCGCTAACATCTGAAGTTAATATTAGTTTAGCACCTGATTGCTCGGCAATTTTTAATGCTTTGTTAAACATTTCAGCACTAGGGCCATGACCAGGAGGACAGCACAATGTAAAGTCCATGCCAAGCGTTGCCGCCATAATCATCAATGAATTTGAGACGTTGTTGCCATCGCCAACATAAGCGAATTTGACTGCGCTTAAATCGTCAAAATTTTCCGCTAAGGTGACGAAATCGGCTAGGCCTTGGCATGGGTGGTAGCTATCGCAAAGCGCATTAACTACAGGCACACTGGCGTGCTCAGCAAGCTGCTGGATAGAGTTGTGACTAAAGACACGAGCGACGATAACATCGGCCCAGCACGATAAGTTCTTCGCGTAATCACTGACTCGTTCACGTTCGCCGAGCTTGCCATTTTGTTGGCCTAAGTACAGTGCGTGACCACCAAGTTTGTTAATGCCTATATCAAAGCTAACGTGAGTTCTCAATGATGGTTTTTCAAAAATCATGGCGACTGATTTGCCCGCCAAAACGTTTTGGTAATCTTGTGGTTTTGCTTTAATTCTGATCGCTAAGGCAATCAAGTCGAGTAATTGTTGTTTTGATAGCTGATCGTCAGCTAAAAAGTTCTGTAACGACATAAGTAATTCTCGTGTTCTATCAATAAATGCGGTAATTAATGTTTAGACAAAAACTAATAAGGCTGAATGCGGGTACCAGAAGCTTGGCTGTTTTCCGAGTTAGTGCTAACTAAAGTTAGGATTTGCTCGGGCGTTTTCCAACTGGCAACCGCGATACTTCGTCGCAACTGTTGTGCTGCTGCTAGTGCTGCATTGACCTTCGCAGTCATACCGCCAGCAATGACCCCTTGTTCAATCAATTGATTTGCTTGTTTGGCATCTAGGGTTGGTAAATACTCACCATCAGCACCTTTAACGCCATTAACATCGGTCAGTAATAACAATTCGGCATTGAGTAACTGACAGATAATAACAGCGGCATCGTCGGCATTGACATTGACTAACTCACCACCAGCGAGCGCGCCAATGGATGAAATGACAGGTAAAAAGTTGGTTTTAATCAAAGTGTCGAGCAACTTGCTATCACCCGCACTAGGCTCGCCAACTAAACCCAAATCTTTATCACTAAGTTTACAGTTAACCATGCCGCCATCAGCCAGTGATAGACCAACTGCAGTTAAACCTAAACTATTAGCAGTAGCGACAATCGACTTGTTGACGGTACCAGCAAGGGCACCGCTGATAATTGGCATTTGCTCACTTGGTGTAACTCTAAGGCCAGCTTTTTTTTCTGTAGTAAAGTTTGCCTGCGCCAGCATGTCATCAACCACACAGCCACCGCCGTGTACTAACACGACTGGATGGCCTTTGAGCTCAGCGATCACTTTAAGCAGTGCTTGCAAAGCAGATTCGTGCTCTAAAATAGCTCCACCAATTTTAATCACTAACGGTTTAACTTGGGTTGTGGTCATTGCTTCTTCTCTTATACTTTTATTTTCTGGCTCAAGGCTTTTTTTAGCTCAAGGCTGTTGCTGGCACTAGGCTGTTGCTGGCACTAGACTGTAGTGGCTTGGTAAGCCAAGTGACAAGTTCGCGCATTGAACGGCTTGAGAAGCCGCGCCTTTTAACAAGTTATCGATGGCACAACTGGCAACCACCACTTGCTTCTCTTCATCAACTTTGACGTGAACATCGGCAAATGGTGTGTAAGCAACATTGTCGATTTTCGGCCAAACTTCAGTTAGACGAACAATCTTTGAGTCTTGATAAGCGTCAACATAAGCTTGTTGAACTTGTTGTTCGGTAACACCAGCTTTTAATTGCAAAGTCACGGTCGCTAACAAACCGCGTTTGTACGGTGCTAGATGCGGGTTGAAAATCACCTGCGCGCCCGCTTCTTGACTAATTTCAGGCTGATGTCTGTGCTGTAAAATGTTGTATGGCGTTAAGCTCACTTCGTTAAAACTAGTAGCTAACGAGGCTTTGCGCCCGGCACCGCTAACGCCGCTAATACCGTTAACAACAATCAAGCCATTTTCTTGCGCTAAACCATTGGTCATCAGAGGTTTTAATGCCGTTAAACTGGCGGTTGGGTAACAACCTGGCACTGCCACTAATTGAGTGTTTTGCAAATCCGCTTCCAGCCACTCGGCTAAACCGTATTCAGCGCTGGCAAGGGCGTTTAAATCACTGTGCTCAAAACCGTAGTAAGTTGGATAGTCAGCGGCTTGTTTGAGGCGAAAGCCACCGGAAAGATCGAATACTTTAATACCGGCGTTGACGAACTTACCGCCCCAGTCGGCTGAAAATTCGTGTGGTGTTGCAAAAAATACGGTATCGGGTTTATTGTCGCTGGCGATAGTTTGTTCAAACCAATCGGCGGAAAACGCCGTCAATGGCAAGTCGCAAACGCCCTGCCAACGTGGGTGTAATTGACTAAAACGCAAATTGGCAGAATCGCTGTTTTCAGAAACCAGCAAATCGCTGATCTCAATTTGGTCGTGTTGTATCAGTAACGCGATAAGCTCTGCGCCAACATAACCACTTGCTCCAACTACTGCCGCTTTCATAAATAGGTCAACCTTTTCGTTTAGATTTGCAAATTTTTTGCATAATTCAATCAATTATAGGCGATTATTTATACCGACTTTTGCTATTGGACTAGCGTCGAAGTCAAAGAAAAATGACCAGCCTAATTTAATATGGTGCAAAGGTAACAGTTAAAATATATTTATGCAATAAATTAGCATAAATATATTTTATTGAGTGTTATAAACTCAGGTTAAGAGTCAATTAACCAGCATTAAAACAGCTAATGATTACAAGGATATGACTGTAAAAACAGCAAAAGAGAAGGAAAGTTAAACTCAGAAAAAAGAGAAATGAATTTTTATTAACGGCAAAGTTGTTTAAAAACTTTGCCGTTAAGCACTAATTGCAACGCGTTATTGCGGACGAATACCCAGCATATGACAAATAGCGTAGGTTAACTCAGCGCGATTTAAGGTATAAAAGTGGAAGTTTTTTACACCCTCGCGATTGAGTACTTTAACTTGTTCCATGGCGATATTGGCACCCACCAAACGACGCGTCATTTCGTCATCTTCTAGGCCTTGGTACATTTTTGTCATCCAACTTGGTACGTGAACATTGGTTAAGCCAGCAAAGCGTTCAAGTGTTTTGTAGTTGGTCACCGGTAAAATGCCCGGCACAATTTCAACATCGATTCCTACGGTGACACAACGGTCGCGAAATCTCAGGTAAGACTCAACGTCGAAGAAGAACTGGCTAATAGCGCGATTAGCACCAGCGTCAATTTTTCGCTTTAAGTTCAGCAAATCAAACTGAGCATTTGGTGCTTCTGGGTGCACTTCAGGATAAGCCGCAACCGAAATGTCAAAATCTGCCACTGAACGCAACAACTCAACTAAATCACTGGCATATGAATGCTTTTCTGTATTGCCTTTTGGCAAATCACCGCGCAGAGCAACAATATGACGAACGCCGCTTTGCCAATAGTCTTTAGCAATTTGAATCAACTCTTCTTTTGAGGCATCAATACAAGTTAAATGAGGCGCCGCAATCAGTGCGGTATCTTTTTGGATGCGTTTGATAACATCGTGAGTTCGATCACGGGTGCCGCTGCCTGCACCGTAAGTCACTGAAACAAAACTTGGCTTTAACGGCGCTAAACGCTCAATTGAACTCCACAGTGTCTCTTCCATCGCGGGAGAGTTCGGTGGGAAAAACTCAAATGAAACCTGAATATCTTGGCTGATATCGGCCAAGCTCCGGTTTAATGCTTCGATCTCTCTGGCGTGGCTGTAACTCATTGGTTGATCCCCTTAATCTTCACTTGCTGAGTTTTGTTGGCTAGTTGCTGGCAAATTGTTACTAAATCGCTGTGGACACCGGCAGCAGTAACTTCTCGTCCTGCTCCCGGCCCTCTAATAATCAATGGATTACTCTGATACCACTGAGTTTTTATCTGAAAAATATTGTCGCATGGCGTCAAATTGGCAAAGGCGTGGTCGGCCGCTAATTCAGCGAGGTAAACTTTTGCTGAATAGTGATTGTCTACTCGGCGAAATTCGGCGATATAACGCAAGCATTTACCCTGTGCTTGTGCTGCTTGCAGCTGAGTTAAAAAGCCTTGATTCAGTTGTTGTGCCTCGGACAAAAAGTCATTTTTATCTAGGCTTTGTAATGCCTCAGGTACCAAGTTTTGGCAATCAATATCAGCTAAATCAAGTTCAAAACCAGCGGCACGAGCTAAAATTAACAGCTTGCGTTGGACATCTTTACCCGATAAATCGTCGCGCGGGTCTGGTTCAGTTAAACCATCCGCGAGCGCTTGTTTTATTAAATCAGAGAAAGGCTGTTGGCCATCGTAATTTTGGAACAACCAAGACAAAGTACCGGAGAAAATACCTGAGATTTCTTCAATTTGATGGCCACTTTGAGTCAAATCATCAATGCTAAAATTAATCGGTAATGCCGCGCCTACTGTTGTGTTACCCAACCATAAGCATTCATTTTGTTGAACTGCTGAGGTCAGTCTCTGATAGTTATCAGTATTCGATGACGCCGCCCATTTGTTGGCACCGATAACGTGAATGCCCAAATTAAAAAAGTCGTGATAAAGGGCACTAAAACTCTCACTTGGGGTAATATCAGCAATCACTAAGTCATCATAAGGGTGTTGACTTAACCAAGTTAAGAGCTGCTCTAGAGTGTAGTCTTGGCACTGACTTTGGTATGTCGCTATGGCTTGTTCCGGCTCAATACCATCTAAATCAAACACCGCCTTAGTTGAGCCCACTAGGCCAACTAAGTGAACATTTTCTAACACAGGTAAATTGAGCTGCTGTGGTAATTGCTCCACAAAACACTGACCAATATTGCCTAAACCAGCAACCACAAGGCCAATATGACGGGCGTGTTTAGTCATTTTGTGATGGACGCGATTGACCAGCTCAAGTGGACAATCATCGTTCAGTATCGCGATCAAACTGTGTTCACTGCTGGCGCTAGTTGCGCTAGGAGACATCAGTGCAACCAGCTGTGCTGGTTTCAATGCTCGTTTAAATCTTGCTTTTACTTGGGCATGGCTTGCAACCTTGTAACCGACAACCGCGAGAATTGATGCCGCTTGAAAGGTTAGTTGCTGGCCTTGGCTCGCCAAGTGTTGGCTTAACTGTTTTTGCTGAGCTTGATTGATGACTAAGAATCCGCGGCTGGCATCAAAACTAATAACCGCGATATTTTGCTCTGGCAAGTTTTCGACAAGTTCCGCACCCGCGGCGCCGAGTAAACAGTCGGATTTCACCAAAATTAAATCATTTTGATAAGTAATAGAAAGCTCTTGTTGCGCAATTTGGCCAAAGCGTCCAACCTCAGTACCAACGGTTTCAGGCGCAAAGCTGCTCGCAATGTGCAAATGGCAAATGTGATCAGTGTCGAATAAGCCAGCTGTTAGCGGCTTCAAGGTATTGGCATGTAATACCGGGTTACCCAGGCGACCGAGTTCTTTGGCAACCGCATTGGGCAAGCGATTTAGCTTGCGAGCGGTGGGCACGACCCGAGGATCAGCACTGTAAATACCATCGACATCAGTCCATAGTGTCACGTTGTACGCATTCGCTAAAGCAGCAACAATAGTGGCTGAATAATCACTGCCATTGCGGCCAAGTGTACAAGTATTGTTGTGTTTGTCTCTGGCAATATAGCCAGTTACAACGGCTAACTTTTGCTCCTGAATATTCTGACGAAACAAAGCACCACTACTAGCGTAATCAAGCTCGCCTGTTTGACTGTTTTCAACGCGAAGGAAGTCTCGAGCATCGAGAAAGTAGCTCGGACAAACCCGCTCATTGAGTAAAGCCGACAGCAGCCTTGCAGACCACAGCTCGCCAAACGCGAGAATATCACTGTAATGGGCATTGACATCACTCGCTAACCATTGGCTAACTTGCGCAATATCTTGTTTGAGTTGACTCATCAAGCGATCGCTATGCTCTGGCCTCACTAACTGACTAATCAAATCCGTTTGGCTTTGCTCAAGATCAAATAACGCCTGCTTGAGTTCAACCGATTGCGATAAACTTTGAGCTGGCTTAGCAATACCCTCGGTCGCTTGACTCGCCAAACTCAGGAGAGCAAATAGATGATCTGTGGTATCGCCGTTAGCAGAAACGACAATGTAATCATTTAGCCCAGCTTTTTGCTCAATAATATTGATTACGCGCTCAATACAAGCGACGTTGGCTAGGCTTGAGCCACCAAACTTGTGAACGTTGATTGATTGGCGTGCTACAGGCGTCATCTCATTCTACTTCTAGTTGTTTTTCTAAGTATTAAAGCGCTTGTTGACTCGCAGCCAAGCCTTGGCGCAAATCATTAATAATATCTTCAACGTCTTCAATGCCTACCGCAATGCGCACCAAAGACTGGCTGATACCAGCAGCCTCTTGTGCTTCTAATTCCATACCAGCATGGGTCATGGTCGACGGGTGACTAATTAAGCTTTCAACACCCCCAAGCGACTGCGCTAGTGTAAATAACTCAAGGTTAGCAAATAACGCTTTTACCGCTTCGACACCGCCCTTTACTTCAAAACTCATCATGGCACCAAAATCACTTTGCTGACGCTTAGCAAGCTCGTGACTCGGGTGGTCCGCTAGCCCCGGGTAGTAGACTTTTTCTACCGCCGGATGGTTAACTAAAAATTCGGCAACGCGATTGGCGTTTTCTTGGTGTTGTTTCATTCTCAGTGGCAAAGTCTTCAAACCGCGTGATACTAAGTAGCTGTCAAAAGCTGAACCGGTGATACCGATACAGTTGGCCCACCACGCAAGCTCATCGCCTATTGCTTGGTCTTTAGCAATCACAACTCCGGCAACAACATCGGTGTGGCCATTGATAAACTTAGTGGTTGAATGGAAAACAATATCGGCACCAAGCGCTAGTGGCTGCTGTAAAAACGGCGACAAAAACGTATTATCAACTGCGACTAATGCTCCGACGTCGTGGCTTGCTTTAGCAATTGCTTCAATATCAACCAAGCGCAATAAAGGGTTACTCGGCGTTTCAATTAACACTAGCTTTGGTCGTCTCACTAGGGCGTCTGCCAATGCTTGAGGATCGTTTTGGTCAACGACCAAGAGCTTAAAATTGCCTTTATTAGCCAAGTGGGTGTACAAACGGTAACTACCGCCATAGCAATCATGGGGAATCACCATTAAGTCGTCAGTAGTCAGCAACTGACAAAGTAAATGAGCAGCGGCTAATCCTGTACTAGTAACCACACCAACCGCACCGCCTTCCAAGTCAGCCATCACCTTAGCCAATGTCGCACGAGTAGGATTACCGGTGCGGGAATAATCAAAATCGCGTTTTTGATTGAAGCCTTTTAATGAATATGTGCTCGAAAGGTGAATCGGAGCAACCACAGCACCGTGATGCTGATCACTATTAATACCTGCGCGAACCGCTCTAGTAGCAAGTTTGTAGCCTGTCATGTTTACTCCGTTTTTTAGCAACTAAATTTTAGATGTTTGGACGTCTATAAATCTAAACGGTTTACTAGGAGTGGTCAAGAAGTTTTAGACATCTAAACTTCTACACATTCATATTGACTCAAAAGCCACAACCAGTAAAATGACCTTGGGCAAGATAATAACTGAGGTAATCTATGGCAGAATGGAATGGCGAATATATAAACCCATACGCCGAACACGGAAAAAAAAGTGAACAAGTAAAAAAAATCACCGTATCCATTCCCTTACGTGTATTAAAAGTGCTTACCGACGAAAGAACTCGTCGCCAAGTAAACAACTTGCGCCACGCCACTAATAGCGAGCTATTGTGTGAAGCATTTCTACATGCATTTACCGGTCAGCCACTACCTGATGACACAGATTTAGCTAAAGACAATACTGAAAAGCTACCGGCCAGCGTTCGAAAAATATTAGAAGAACAAGGTATCACCGACTTTAGCGTTTTCGAAATAGACGAAGAAGAAAGTTAAAATTATTAGTTGATTGAGGTTAACTCAAGGCTATTACTAACAAACAAAAAACTAACCAATAAAAAAGTAACTAATAAAAAATGACGAAAACAAAAACGCCGCTTAATTAAGCGGCGTTTTTGTTTCTACAACTTAATGACTTAAGCCATGTAATTTTCAGGTAAGTCGATACTGGCAACACCTGAATCAATCGCAGCTTGTGCTACAGCTTTAGACACTTGAGATAGCAAACGCGGATCCATTGGTTTTGGAATAATATACTCAGCACCAAACGTTAAGCTATCAACACCTGCAGCCGTTAGTACTTCTTGTGGTACTGGCTGTTTTGCAATTTCGCGAATCGCGTTAACCGCCGCCACCTTCATTTCTTCATTAATGGCACGTGCTCTTACATCTAAAGCACCGCGGAAAATAAACGGGAAACACAAGACGTTGTTAACTTGGTTCGGATAGTCTGAACGGCCTGTTGCAATAATGACATCATCGCGAGTAGCACGTGCCAATTCAGGTTTAATTTCAGGATCTGGATTTGAACAGGCGAATACCACTGGCTTTTCAGCCATTAACGCCAGCTGCTCAGCACTCAATAGGTTCGGACCAGAAACACCAACGAAAACGTCAGCACCAGCAATAGCGTCGTCGAGAGTACGCTTATCGGTATTATTGGCGAATAATTTTTTATACTCGTTTAAATCATCGCGACGCGTGTGAATAACGCCTTTGCGATCCAACATATAAATTCGTTCCCGTTGCGCACCACAGCTCACTAAAAGCTCCATACAAGCAATTGCAGCAGCACCAGCGCCCAAACAAACGATATTGGCATTGGTGATATCTTTGCCTTGAACTTCTAATGCGTTCAACATGCCCGCAGCAGTAACAATGGCTGTACCGTGTTGATCATCGTGGAAAATAGGAATTTTACAACGTTCAATAAGGGCTTTTTCAATTTCAAAACACTCAGGTGCTTTAATATCTTCTAAGTTAATACCACCAAAAGTATCAGCGATATTGGCAACGGTGTTAACAAACTCTTCAACCGTTTTGTGCTTAACTTCGATATCAAACGAGTCGATATTAGCAAAGCGTTTGAACAACAATGCTTTACCTTCCATCACTGGCTTAGACGCCATTGGACCAAGATTACCTAAACCTAGAATTGCTGTGCCGTTTGAAATAACAGCCACTGTGTTACCTTTACCCGTGTACTTGTAAACATCGTCTGGGTTGTCGGCAATTTCGCGTACAGGCTCAGCAACACCCGGGCTATATGCGAGTGATAAGTCTAAGGCTGTTTCTGCGGGTTTAGTTAACTCAACACTAATTTTACCTGGGGCAGGTTGAGCGTGGTAATCAAGTGCTTGTTGACGTAAGTCAGTCATTTTCATTAGGTCCTAATGCGTTAATCTGTGATTGTTGTTTCAAATATTCTTATCAATTATTTTCAATATAATAGTATTTTATAATAGTAAGCCAAGGCAAGCTCAGATTGTTATAATTAAGCACTTATGGTGAGTTTACCTTGGAATCTACACTCAAACTATCTCAGTATAGATGAGCGCAATTCGAGCTTATCAAAGCAGCTGATAAAAAACTTATTGTTGTAGCCAATAATTAATATCGATTTAGCTTATCTTATAAACAGTAGGATACATTGAGTGTTGGAAACAAAAAAGCCAGCATCAACTGCTGGCTTTTTGGCGATAGCTTGACTAACTTGTGTCGTTAGTAAACGATGGTATTACTCGTCAAATGGGTTAACAAGAATCATAGTTTCGTTGCGATCTGGACCCGTTGAAATAATATCAACTGGCACGCCTGTTACTTCTTCAATGCGCTTGATGTAAGCAACGGCATTAACAGGAAGTTGTGACAATTCAGTAGCGCCAACAGTACTTTCTGTCCAACCTGGTAATTCTTCATAAACTGGCGTAATTTCTTCGTAACCTTCTGCAGCCGTTGGCGGCACAGTCACGATATCGCCTGTTTTAGTTTTGTAACCAGTACAAATCTTTAACGTTTCTAAACCGTCTAATACGTCTAACTTAGTTAAACAGAAGCCTGAGATACTATTGATTTGCACAGCGCGATGCATAGCAACGGCATCAAACCAGCCACAACGACGTTCACGGCCAGTAGTAGCACCAAACTCGTGACCTACAGTACCTAAATGATTACCAATTTCATCGTCAAGCTCGGTCGGGAATGGACCTGAACCAACACGAGTTGTGTACGCTTTGGTAATACCTAATACGTAATCCAAGTAACGAGGACCAAAGCCACAACCTGTGGCAACACCACCAACGGTAGTATTCGACGAAGTTACATAAGGGTAAGTGCCGTGGTCAATATCAAGTAAAGTACCTTGTGCACCTTCAAACATGATTGAGTCGCCGTTCTTACGCGCTTGGTCAAGCATTTCTGAGATGTCGGCAACCATGTTTTTGATAATGTCAGCAACAGCCATCGCGTCAGCAAGGACTTCTTCGTAGCTCACCGGCTCAACTTTGTAGTAAGTGGTTAAAACAAAGTTGTGGTATTCCATGATCTCTTTTAACTTGGCAGCAAAAGATTCTGCACAGAATAAATCGCCAACGCGCAAACCGCGACGAGCAACTTTATCTTCGTAAGCTGGACCAATACCACGACCAGTAGTACCGATAGCTTTACTACCGCGGGCAATTTCGCGAGCTGCGTCTAAGGCATTGTGATAAGGAAGAATTAATGGACAAGCGTCACTAATTAACAAACGCTCGCGCACTGGTACGCCGCGTTCTTCTAACATAGTGATTTCTTTCATCAATGCTTTTGGACAAAGCACGACACCGTTGCCGATCATACATTTTACATTGTCGCGTAAAATACCTGATGGGATTAAATGCAATACGGTTTTTTCACCGTTGATTACCAACGTATGACCAGCGTTGTGACCACCTTGATAACGTACTACATACTTTGCTTTATCAGTGAGTAAGTCAACGACTTTACCCTTACCTTCGTCACCCCATTGGGTGCCCAGAACTACGACGTTTTTGCCCATGTTTACAGTTTGGAAAGAAAATTAGGCGGGGATTCTATCAAATATAAATTAGCAGTCCAAGGATTTATTGGCGCTTTTTAATACAATTTAGCACTTGGTTAAAAGTGCTTTTAAAAGCTGCTATGACGAATAGGCTAAGGTAAACAAAAATAATCCAATGGCGACAATGATTAAGCCAAAAGTACGAATTTGACCAGCTGGTTCCTGAGCAATTTTGGCGACGTAACTGCGCCATTTATTTGGGAATAACGCAGGAATAAGTCCTTCGATAATAAGTGCCAAAGCAAATGCCAACAACAATGTATCAACCATAAATTACCTATAAAAAAACACCGAGTCACTATTTATCATAGCTTCTCGGTGTTTATTAATCGAACTATCCCAAACTTAGGTTATTTTTGTTTAGCGTTGTCTTTCAAGTAGTGGAAAAAGTCACTGTCCGGTTTAACCACCATGATGTCGCTTTTGCTGTTAAAGCTGTTCTCGTATGCTTGTAAGCTTCTGAAGAAACCGAAGAACTCCGGATCTTGCTTATAGGCATCGGCGTAAACTTTTGCTGCAAGCGCATCACCTTGACCGCGAATCTCAAAAGCTTCTTTTTGTGCCGTTGCTAGCATAACTTCAACTTTTGCATCGATAGTTGCGCGAATAATTTCTGACTGCTCTTGACCTTTAGAGCGGTGCTCTTTAGCCACTGCAGTACGTTCAGCGCGCATACGTTCGTAAATTGAATTACTGATTTCAGAGGGTAAGTTAATCGCTTTTACACGCACGTCAATCACGTCAATACCTAAATCTTCACGTGAGCTGCGAGCACTTTCCAACGCTTTTTCCATCACTTCTGAGCGGTCGCCAGAAACGATTTCTTTGATAGTACGAGTACCGAATTCAGTTCTCAAGCCATTGTTAACTTTCTGTTTTAACAAGGCACGAGCATTTTCAATGTTACCTGAAGTTCTCAAGTAATAAGTTGAAAAGTCCGCTATACGCCATTTAACGTAAGAGTCGACCATTAAGTCTTTTTTCTCAGAGGTCACAAAGCGATCTGGCGCTTCATCCATGGTTTGGATACGAGCGTCGATCTTTTTAACGTCTTCGATTAACGGTATCTTGAAGTGTAAACCCGGTTCAAAGACCAGCATTTCGCCATTGCTGTCACGCTTGATCTTATTGAATTGGAAAACGATACCGCGCTGTCCTTCGTTAACCACAAATACTGCAGACACACCTAGTAGCAACAAAGCAGCAATAATAACAACTAATAGATTCTTCATTGCTTAGTTTCTCCCGCTGCTAAATCTGTCAGTACGGCCGCTGCTGCGACCACCAGTTGAGCTTGGTGACGTGGTGGTCACTGGCACTCGGCTTAAATCGTTTGGTTGCGTTTGAATCACGCGCGGCGTTTGGCCTGATGACTGATTCATAATTTTGTCTAATGGCAAGTACATCATGTTATTACCGCCCTCAACGTCAACCACAACTTTACTGGTATTACTGTAAACTTTTTCCATAGTACCTAGGTATAAACGCTCACGAGTAACCTCTGGCGCCGCTTGGTATTCTGGTAAAATTTTGTTGAAACGTGCAACCGCACCTTCAGCGTCAAGTACTGTGCGCTCTTTGTAAGCAAGGGCTTCTTGTTCTAAACGCTTAACACTACCACGAGCACGTGGTTCGATACCTCGGGCATAAGCTTCAGCTTCGCGAATGTAGCGAATTTCATCTTCTTGTGCAGCAATAGCATCATCAAAAGCATCTTTAACCGCTTCAGGTGGACGGGCATCTTTAAAGTTGACATCAACTACAAGTAGGCCCATGTTGTAACGTTCAATAATCTGGTTTAACTCAGACCATACCGCTTGACGCACTTGCTCACGACCTGAGGTTAACACGTCATCCATTTTTGAATGACCAACAACGTAACGCAAAGCACTGTCTAAAGCTTGACTTAAACTCTCGTCGGCATCAGTCACACTGAAACGATAATTGCGAGGGTTTTCAACGCGGTATTGCACCTGCATTTCAACTTCAACAACGTTTTCGTCTTGGGTTAACATAAAGCCATTAGCTGGTAAGGTGCGAGTAGTTTGCACATCTACCGGAATTACTTGCTCAATGAAGGTCCACTTCCAGCTTAAGCCTGGCTCAACTTCACCAACGTACTCACCAAAACGCAATTTAATACCGCGTTCAGCTTCTTTAATGGTGTAGATACAGCTAAAACCATATACTAACAATGCAGCAATTAAAGCAATGGCAAACAAAGCGCCGGAAAAATTATTGCCAGAGTTTTGCGACGAAGAGTTACCACCGCCAAAAACGCCACCAAGTTTATTGCCTAAATCTTTAAATAAATCATCTAAATCTGGTGGTCCTTGGTTATTGCCACCTTTATTTTTCCAGGGATCTTTATCACCTTTCCCCGGTTCGTTCCAAGCCATCTTGCTCTCCACTCTCTAAAATAAATAAATCGGTTTTATGCTGAGCACTAAACCATAAAACTAGTGTTGAATAAAGCTCTCGATCGTCGCTTTGTCCTGCTTAACAATTCGATTCCACTCGCGAGCAGGTAATTTAATGTCCAATAAACAGTTACCTTGGTCGTCGTAATCTTCTTCGGTAATGCAGTTTAGTTGGTATAAGGCACCGCGCAATTTACCCGCACTCGGCGGTATTTTTAATTTGTGTTCAACAACTTGCTTACCCAAGCGCTCTGCTAGCGCTTGAAACAGCAAGTCGATACCAATGTTTGCTTGTGCTGACAACCACACTTTTACTGGCATCCCTTGTTGGTCGCGTTCAATACGCGGCTCGACATCGTCGAGTTTATCAATTTTGTTACAAACTAATAATTGCGGCACTTCACCGGCGTCGATCTCATTTAATACTTCTTGCACTTGCTCGATATTTTGATCGCGTCGGTCATCGGCAATATCCACTACGTGTAGCAATAACTCAGCTTCACGGGTTTCAGTCAGCGTTGCCTTAAACGCCGCGACCAAATCGTGAGGTAGATGACGAATAAAACCAACGGTATCGGCCAATATCACCCGACCGACATCGTCTACTTCAATGCGACGCAGCGTTGGGTCAAGCGTCGCAAAAAGCTGGTTAGCTGCGTACACACCCGACGCTGTAATGCTATTGAACAAGGTTGATTTACCGGCATTGGTATAACCGACTAGCGAGACCGTTGGTATTTCAGCACGATTGCGCGAGCGCCTGCCCTGCTGCCTTTGCTTCTCAACCTTTTCTAAGCGCTTGAGAATATTATTCATGCGCTCACGAAGTAATCGCCTATCCGTTTCTAACTGGGTTTCCCCCGGACCGCGTAAGCCAATACCACCTTTTTGGCGTTCTAAGTGAGTCCAACCGCGAATCAAGCGCGTGCTGATATGTCGCAGCTGAGCTAACTCTACTTGTAACTTACCTTCGTGGGTACGAGCGCGCTGAGCAAAAATATCTAGAATCAACGAGGTCCGATCAACCACCCGACATTGACACAAAGCTTCAATATGCTTTTCTTGCGACGGCGACAAACTGTGATTAAACAGCACCACATTTGCGTCAAAAAGCTTAACCGCCTCTGCCACTTCCTCGGCTTTGCCGGTACCGACAAAATACTTGGGATGTGGTGCATAGCGCTTGCCAGTAACAACGGTAAGTGCGTTAACGCCTGCCGACGAGACCAGCATTTCAAATTCTTGTAAATCTTCCCGCGAGTTATCGTCGGGGAATTCTAAATGAACAAGTATCGCTTGCTCACCTGCCTGATAACGATCAAACAAATGAGCAACTCCAAACAATACCAGTTTTAATCATTATTCTTGATTATCCGACTCTTGGTTTGCACCAGAAGTATTGGTAGGTGCAGACATATTTGGCACTGCACGTGCGGGTACAACTGTAGAAATGGCGTGTTTGTATACCATTTGGCTAACAGTGTTTTTTAATAAGATGACAAACTGATCAAACGACTCAACTTGACCTTGTAGTTTGATGCCGTTAACTAAATAAATTGCCACAGGAATACGATCACGACGTAACGCATTCAAAAATGGGTCTTGTAAAGATTGCCCCTTTGCCATTATTTGGCCCCTTTTGTTATTGTAAATGAATATTTTAAGTTACAGCTACTACTAACGCACATTTGGTATTTCAGTAATTTATAATATAGCTAACTGATTAATTAGCCGTCAATTTTTAAAATTATCAACCAGTGATAAAACGCGCTGTAAATTGTCTTTGTCTTCCATCGTTAGCCAGTTTACCCCTGACCAACTGCGGAGCCAAGTTAATTGTCGCTTTGCGAGCTGCCTAGTTGCACAGATGCCGCGAAAAACCATTTCGTCTAAATCGCACTCGCCGTCTAGGTATTGCCACATTTGTCGGTAACCAACACAGCGGATAGACGGCAAGTCCGGATGTAAATCCCCACGCGCTTTTAACGCTTTCACTTCCTGTTCAAAGCCTTGGGCAATCATTTGCTCGAACCTCAATGCTATACGTTCATGCAAGGTTTTGCGTTCACTTGGCGTAATTGCCAGTTGTAAAACATCACCACTAAGCGCTTCGCCTTTAACGGCAATTAATTGTGACAAAGTGTTTCCAGCGATTCGATAAACCTCAATTGCCCGCGTTAATCGCTGCGGGTCGTTTGGATGAATACGCTCGGCTGACTCAGGATCAAAGCTCGCTAACTCTTGATGCATCGCATCCCAGCCTCGCGCTTTGGCCTCGGCTTCAATTTGCTGACGAACGTCACTATTAGCTTCCGGCAACTTCGAGATACCTTCAACCAAACTTTTAAAGTACATCATGGTGCCGCCAACCAACAAAGGGATACGACCACGACTTCTAATTTCGGCGATCTCAGCCAGCGCATCGCTGCAAAATTCAGCCGCAGAATAAGATTCTGAAGGATCTCTGATATCAATTAAACGGTGCGGATATTGAGCTTGTTCAGCCGCTGTTGGCTTAGCCGTACCAATATCCATACCGCGATAAACTAAAGCAGAATCAACACTAATAATCTCGCATGGCAAGGCGTCGTATAACTCCATGGCCAACGCTGTTTTACCCGAGGCTGTCGGTCCCATTAAACAAATAACAGGAGGTAATTTTTCACTAGTAGACATAATCGCCCAGAATAAAAAAGGATAAAAAGGTTAATTCAACTGATGTATTGCTGATGTAAGGTCAACAGCGACGGAATTCAAGAGCAAACTAGTATCAAATTGTTGTTTCAGTTGATTTTGTGCCTCACTGAAAAAACCGGTTAAATTAATCGAGCTAAAATCTTGTGGAACCATCAGCTGAGCGAGATATTGGCACCACTGACTTTCACTCATGGCAACTGAGTCATCGTATTGGCTCAATAACGATAGCAAGGCTAATACGGTTTTACTTACATCTTGCTGCCGCAACAAGGCGGGAAACTGCCTAATTTGAATGTTTTTATCAGCCTGCTGTAAAACAATACCACTGTGTTTGAAATAGTCTTGATATTGCTCAATCAAGCCAAGCTGTTGAGCAGACAGTGTTAGCTTAACGGGTAACAACAAAGGCTGACTCACTAAGCCCGAGGGCCACAACAATTGTATATGGCTCAATTTTACTGCCGCAGCAAGCTTAACCAAAGACAACAAGCGCACTTCGCCAGCAATATTAATCACCGCATAATGAGGAGCAACAAAGCTAGTTGCCGATAAAGTATCAGTAACTTGAGCGCCAATTTGAGTACTAATATCAGCTTGAGCTTGCTCACTTGGTTCTGGCTCATTAACCGATGACGCTTCGCTGATATCACTTAGCTCAGCGAGATCAGACAATGGCGTCATCAGTCGCTGGTAGTTATCTCCAGCTTGTTGACTAACACCACTTGCGTAACGCTTACTACCGTAATCAGCTGAGCGAGTTTGACCTGCCGAACTTGATTTTAGTGGCGTGACATATTCTTGATAACGAGTACTGCCAAGTTGACCTTGGTATTGAGCGCTTGGTTCATTAACCTGGTGACTTTGGCGAACTGCTGGTTGCTGTTCTGGATATGCCTCGCCCTCAGGTGCTAATGCCAAACTTAGCTCTTGTTCTAGGGCTGTGCGACAAACCGATAAAATAAAGTCGTGAACATAGCGTCCTTGATGAAAACGTACTTCGTGTTTAGCGGGATGAACGTTGACATCAACTTCGCAATAGTCGAGATTCAAAAACAAAACAAAGGCCGGATAAGACTCGTGCGGCAGTAGCTCGGCATAGGCTTGGCGAATCGCGTGATTAATCAGCTTATCGCGCATCATACGTCCGTTGACATAGCTATAGCACAAATCGTTTTGCTTGCGATAAAAACTCGGTTTTGCCAGCCAACCGACCAATTCTAAACCTTCGTGCTGACAGCTCACTTCAAGCGCGTTATCAATAAAGCTTTGTCCGCATACTTGAGCAACCCGACGGCTGTATTGGCTCGCTTGCTTAGCTGCGCGATATTGTTTAACCGTTTTACCGTTGTGAACTAGGGTGAAGCCAACATCAAAACGCGCCAGTGCGATGCGCTTGATCACTTCTTCAATATGACTAAATTCAGTTTTCTCGGTGCGAAGGAACTTACGCCGTGCTGGCGTGTTGAAGAACAAGTCGTTCACTTCAATCGTGGTGCCATCAGGGTGTGCCGCTGGCTGCACGTTGACCGCCATATCTCGACCTTCAGCCATGGCTTGCCATGCCTGCTCTTGTTCAGCTGGCTTTGAAGTGAGTGTTAAACGGGCAACAGAACTAATACTGGCTAAAGCTTCACCGCGAAAACCCAAACTACTAATGGCTTCCAAATCGTCGAGATTTTTAATTTTACTGGTGGCATGACGGCTCAGCGCTAGAGTCAATTGCTCTTTAACAATACCACAGCCGTTGTCGGTAATTTTGATTCGCTTGGCGCCGCCTTTATCAATTTCAATACGCAACTGGGTCGCCCCAGCATCGAGACTGTTTTCAACAAGTTCTTTAACAACCGAGGCTGGCCGTTCTACTACTTCACCAGCGGCAATTTGGTTCGCCAAACGAGCCGGTAAAATCTCAATGGTCATTTATATCAAGCCTTAGCGAGAAAGTGCCACTAGGCACGAGGGATTTTTAAGGTTTGGCCAATTTTAACTACATTTGAGCTTAAATTATTGACTGACTTTAATTGATTCACCGAGACTTTATAGCGCTGCGCCAGCACCGACAGTGATTCGCCGCGAGCAACCTTGTGCTTGCGATAACCAACTGACGCGTAATAGCTATCTAACGGTGGATTTGCCGAAAAGTAATTTTTCACGGAATTGGCAATTGCATTGGCTAATTTTTCTTGGTGCTTGGCACTTTTTAATCGGCGCTCTTCACCCGGATTTGAAATGAACCCGGTTTCTACCAACACAGATGGGATATCAGAAGATTTCAACACCGCTAGACTCAAGCGACCTGGCTTGGGTTTGTGCATTTTCGTCACTTTTTTCAGCTCACCGACAACGTGCTCGGCGAAGTCGTAACTGCTGGCCATTGTATGTTCTTTTTTCATGTCAGCCAGCGCAATAGCCAAATTATTATCTTTAGTCTTTTTAATGGTTTCGCCAGCGCCCCCCAAAAGCTCCGATTGCTTTTGACGATTTGAAATCCAACGACTCAGTTCAGCGTTGGCGCGTCGGGTTGCTTGTACTAACACTGAAGCACCGCTGGGCTTGGGCGAGGTAAAAGCATCCGCGTGAATTGAAATAAGCAAGTCGGCTTTGTATTTGCGAGCGAGTTCGGTTTTGCGATTGTGATTAACGTAATAATCACCTTTGCGAATCATCACCGCTTTTAAGCCTTTTTCTTTGTTGATAACGCGCTGTAATCTCTTCGCTATCGCCAAGGTAATGTGCTTTTCATAGGTGCCTTTTGGCCCGATTGAACCGGGATCATCACCGCCATGCCCCGCGACAATGGCGACAATGATATCGCGTTTTTGATTACTTTTAGGCTGATGGGTTGCAACCGCTTTTTTCTCTTTGTCGTACAAATCAACTACTAAACGATCGCCGTATTGGCCAGCAGGGCCAAGTGGAAAGACACTGGTACGATAGTCTTTAGCCAACTCAAGCACTAAGCGGGTAGTCCCTTTTTTACTTTTGCTGGTGCGAATGCGCTTAATGCGTTTGTCGTTTTTGGCTAACTTGGCAAGTGCGACAGTATTTTTACTGTCTTTAAAATCAATAACTAAACGCTGCGGTTTAGTCAGTGAAAAATATTTGTATTCAGGCTTTTTCGATAGGTCAAAGACTACGCGAGTACTATCCGGCGCCGGCCAAACCCGAACGCCTTTAATCGAGTTAGCAGCATAGACAAGTTGGCCTAAGCCGAGTGCGGCGATTAAGCTGAAGAACAACACTAAACGGTTGAATATTTTTGTCGTCATTAACTACTAACTCTGTAATTTGCAGTATGCGTGCGATTAATTGATTACTTAAGTTGATTAACCGATATTGACCAAAGCAGTGACCAATTGTTCCCCTAAGTCACTGTGAGCTATCAAAGAAAGTTCTCTTTGCTCATCTTTATAAGCCATATTAATGGTAATATCTGGATTAGCCAAGAGCCCCTGACCTTTTTCTGGCCACTCAATAAAAGCGCAACTCTGCTCGGCAAAATAGTCTCGAATTCCCATAAACTCAAGTTCTTCGGGATCAGCCAAACGGTATAGATCAAAGTGATAGACTTGCCAATCGCCCAGTTCGTATGGCTCAACTAAGGTGTAGGTCGGGCTTTTAACATTGCCAGTATGCCCCATTGCTTGGACAAAACCTCGCGTTAGCGTGGTTTTGCCGGCACCTAAATCGCCGTTTAGGTAAACGACTATCCCTTGATTTAACTGATTTTTTACTGCATCAGCTAAAGTGTTACCAAATGCAACTGTCGCTTGTTCATCCGCTAATATTTGGTTTAATTGCTTCATAACCACTTAAATAGATATCACCCGTGTAAATAATTCTTGTTATTATGCCATTTACTGACCAAATCACCAATTGCAAACAGAATGACCACTTCGGCAAAAATTTACACCATAGGTTACGCCACAAAAGCGCTCGATAATTTCATCCAACAGCTTAAACGTTACCGCATTGATGTGGTCGCCGATGTTCGTTCTGTGCCTTATAGCAAGGTCTTTCACGACTACCATCGCGAAGCAATTCAAGGAGCGCTCAAGCAACATGGTATTCGCTATGTTTACCTAGGCGACGAACTCGGTCCGCGCTCTAAAGAGCCTAGCCATTACGATGATAGCGGGCAAGTACAGTTTGACCGATTAATGCAAGCACCATTGTTTAAAGACGGTATCGAGCGCTTGTTCAACGGGTTAGATAAGGGTTTTAGCATAGCGTTAATGTGTGCTGAAAAAGACCCTGCCACTTGTCATCGCAGTTTATTAATCGGTTACTTCCTCGAACACTACCAAGACGCTAAAAAGCTCGAGATTTTGCATATTGATCACTTTGGTGAACTAGAACAACAAGATCAATTGGAGCAACGCTTGTGTCAGCATCACGGTATTGAAATGGACTTATTCATGAGCGCAGAAGAGCGCCAGCAACAAGCCTATCAATTGCAGCTAAAACAAACCTCATATCGCAAACCTGTTGAATAATAAAATAGCCGCTACAAACCTGACATCGTTGTAGGTAGGGCATCGACAATATCACTAGCCAATAAACCGCGCTGTGCTAATTTTTTCACTAATAAATCGGCACAGTAACCGTGTATAAAGCAGGCGTAGCGCACCGCCTCAAGCATTGAACCAAATTGCAAAACACTGGCAGCACAAATACCCGCTAAAACGTCCCCCATGCCACCTGAAGCCATACCTGGATTACCTGAGCTGTTTATCCAAACTTGCAGGCCATCACTAATCAAGGTACCCGCGCCTTTTAGTAGACAAATACCACCAAATTTTGTCGCTATCGCGTTAACCGCAGCAAAACGATCGGCTTCAATATCGGCGACTGTTGTCTTTAACAGTCGAGCGGCTTCAAGTGGGTGCGGCGTTAATAACCAGTTAGCTCGCTTACACTGAACTTGCTCGTTTTCAGGCAGCTGCGCCAATAAATTTAAGCCATCGGCATCGAGTACAATAAACTTATCCTTCATACTGTCAGGGTGTTGAATAATTTGTTTAAACAAAGCCTTGCCCCAGTCACCTTGTCCTAAACCTGGACCGATAACAATAACCTTAGCTTTGGCAAAATGACTGTGATTAAGCAATTCCTCACTCGATGTTGGCGCGAGCATCAGTTCAGGTCGACCATGAAAAACCAGTGCTTGATTACTCGCATGACACGCAACTGACACTAAGCCAGCCCCGGCTCGAAGTGCCGCTTCTGCCGACAATCGAATAGCACCGGGCATACCCTCTGCGCCACCAATCGCCAAAACTAAACCAACCTCGCCTTTGTGACAACCTACGCGCCTTGCTGGCATCACTGGTAAATTAGTTTTGCCTTGCACCGAGCACTCAGTTGCCACCTGCTGCTGAAATGCGTGATTAATTGATAGCGGCGCTAAATAGAGTTGACCAACAACATCAGGGCCACGGCCAGTTAACAAACCTTGCTTAACCGCAATAAAACTAATGGTATCGGTGGCGCTAATACAACTATCTAATGACCTATTTAGTTGATCTTGATTGTTTTCAATATTGCCAGTAGTGGCGTTTAACCCCGACGGGATATCGACGCTGATAACATTAAAAGTTGAACGATTCACCGCAGTCACCAGCTCGCGTATTGGTTGTGATAAACAGCCTCTAAAGCCAATACCAAATAGGGCATCAATTACAAGACAATGCTTAAAGCCTTGCTGAAACTGTTTGAGTTGACAAGCAAATAAATTTAAAGAGGGACTGGAAGGAAGTAAATACTCACTATAGCTTTCTGTATTCATCGCTGTTTGCTGCAATAGTTGATAAGCAGTTAACGCGTCTCCTGTTAATACTTGTGGCTGACACACGAGTATTAAATCAACTGGAAGACCACTCTCTATCGCCAACCTCGCTGTTATAAAACCATCGCCACCATTATTACCTTTACCCGCTAATACGATTAACTTATCGGTTGCTGGATAATGTGATTTTAAATGAGTAAATACTGCTGTCCCTGCCATCGTCATCAAATCAAACATGGCAATATTGCTCGCGGTTGCCACCTCACGTTCGTGTTCAAGAAGCTGCTTAGCGCTGTATACTCGCTGTGGTAAACTATCGGCAAGTTTTACTGTGGTCATGCTCTCGATCATAGTCGTCCTAACTTATCAGGTGTTTTAACAAGGTGTCGATGTCATCATCTAATATCAACTATCAAGCTTTGGCGGAAAAAATCAAGTCGTGGAGTACTGAGTTGGGCTTTGCTCAAGTCGGTATTGCCGATATTGATTTAACCGAGCAAGAGGCACCTTTACTCGATTGGCTCGCAAACAATTACCACGGTGATATGGACTATATGGCGCGACACGGGTTAATGCGAGCAAGGCCAAATGAACTTGTGCCAGAAACCGTGCGGGTGATTAGTGTGCGGATGAATTACCTGCCAACCAGCGCAAAATTTGCCAAATTACTCAGTAAACCCGATCACGCTTATGTCAGTCGCTATGCCCTTGGCCGCGATTATCACAAGTTGATGCGCAAGCGCTTAAAACAGCTCGGCGAGAAAATTAAACAGCATTGCCAAACATTTAACTATCGTCCATTTGTTGATTCAGCACCTGTATTAGAGCGACCTTTAGCCGAAAAAGCCGGTCTAGGCTGGACTGGTAAGCATTCGCTAATTATTAATCAGCAAGCCGGTTCTTGGTTTTTCCTCGGCGAATTATTGGTTGATATTCCCCTGCCTGTTGACACTCAAGTTGAAGAAAAGTGTGGCAGCTGTGTTGCCTGCTTAAAAATATGTCCAACTCAGGCGATAGTGGCGCCTTACGTGATCGACGCTCGCCGCTGTATTTCGTATCTCACTATCGAAAAGCAAGGAATCATTGAAGAAGAGTTTCGGCCACTGATTGGCAATCGAATATACGGTTGTGATGACTGTCAGCTGATTTGCCCATGGAATAAATTTGGCGAATTAAGTGCTGAACAAGACTTTCAAGCACGACAAAACTTGGATGAAATCAGTTTGCTCGAAGTATTCAGTTGGTCTGAAGACGAGTTTCTCGCCAAAACTGAAGGTTCACCGATTAGGCGTATCGGCTTTCAAAGCTGGCAACGAAATATTGCTATCGCTATGGGCAACGCTCCTTACCAAATTGAGATTATCAACGCTTTAACCGAAAGGCTAGCTAACGCCGATGACGTTGTTACGGAGCACATTGAGTGGGCACTTAGTCAGCAAAAAGATAAACAACAGCAAAGTAGTCAAGCAATTCCTGTCAATCATCGCTTAACAGGCAGATTAGTGCGTTCAATAGAAAAAGGTTTACCGCGAGACGCTTAAACTCATGTTGTTTTACTTTCGGTTATTGCGCGGTTAGTTCACTCTGGCTTGTTGAGTTGGCTGCGATTGAGTTTGTGTTGCTGACACTCGGCCATAATCGCTAATCTTTCCGCTTCAGAATAACGGCGCCAGCCGACAATTTCATCAAGATGGCGATAACAGCCCAAACAATAGTCTTGCTCGTTCAAACAACAATTTCGCACACACGGGCTACTTATCATTTCAGCTTGATTTGAACTGGCGTAATTATCGGCAGGCATAGGCTAAATTGCCTCGGCATACAAATTGAGCGCAATTGTCGCCTGTTGAAGGTCCGCCAACAAATGAGCTGCCCGCTGAAAGTCTTGTTGTTCAAGACTTTGCTGACACTGCTCAGCAATAGCAAGTAAATTAGAAGCTGCCATAATGCGAGCTATTGTGCTAATTTTTGCTACCAAAGTTTGGCAAGCAGCAACATTTTTATGCCTAATTTCAGAGGCTAAGCTCGCTTGTAGTTGCTCAAGTGATGCGATGTGATGATCCAACATAAATACCGCCATTTCAGGAGAACCTTGGTTATTGGCATATTCAGCGAGATCAAAAGCCGCTGGCAACTTATCAAACTGGCTGTGGCTGTCTTTATATTCATTGTTCACTAAGGCCAATTTAGCTTCTAATCGCTTGACCTGTTCAACCAAGGCCTGATGTTCGCTATCTTCACTACACTCTTTTTCCGCTGGCTGCTGTTGCAGCCAGGGTGCAAGCAAGGTTAAGAGCTGCTGAACACTGTCGCGATCTAATTGTTGAGACAAGGTTTCTAATTGCCAGTTTGAAAGCTCGCCAGCATCATTATCATTGAGCTGCCAAGCTTGTTCTTGAAAACTGATAACCGCTCTTGAACACGCTTGACCAGACGCCATTTCAATTAATGGCGACTCGGCAAAGTTAGTCAATAACACCGTATAACGACCACTGTGCCAATAACGTAAACAATCAGATGACAAATGAGTAAACGTCACCCGACAACCAATCGCCTTAAGTAACAATAACCACGGTTTTGCTTGTTGATAGTCGCCATGGCCAACCAGTACCTGTAATGGTACTTGTAGTGGCGGTAATTCAGTTAAAAACGCTGAGTCCAACCAAGCCAATGGTGTTGGTAATGTTAAAATATCAGTGTCGCTAAACTCAATGGGCTCCGATAAATCAGCGCCTTGGGCTGATTCAGCCAACGCGTGCATTAAGGTAAATGACAACTGATAGCCGCTAGCAGTTGTTGCGAGTTGCAAATTATCACCGTGTAAATAGTGGAATAACTCAGTCAAAACCAGTGCACCACTGGCGTTGACTACTTCTGGCAAGTTATCTGCGTTGAGTTCAACACCGTTAACCAAGTGGCTCAATACACTTGGTACAATGAGCGCTGAATTTTCATTAGTGCCTTGTTCTAAAGAAACACTTAAAACGTATCTAACCGCATGTTGGCCAGCATTTTTGTCAGCAAGACTTAGCGACAAGCCAATTGACGCATGTTGTTGACTGAGACCATCACGAACTATTGCCAATAAATATTGAAAGCATTGCTGATAAGTCTCGTTGTGCACATTTAGTTTAGTATTGAGCTGAGGCTCAGCATGAACATAAAAGTTGATACCTTGTTCTTTCTTATTAGCTATCAAAACCTTTTCAGCAGAGCGTAAACGAGCGTTGATCACTAGTTCAGCCAGCAAATCGGTCAATTCTATATCACTGCGAGTGAGTGCTTTTTGCTGCCACTTTAGCAGTAGTAAGCGCAAGTCTTGCAGCTGTGTTGAACGATAAAACGAAGTAAGGCCAGCATCATTAGCGGACAAAGTTGGCAGTTGTTGATCGGCGATTATCAATTCACTATTTTGGCTAACAACATCGATTTGCTGAACAGTATCACGCGCGAGTTGCTGAGTTCGCTGATCGGTTATTTTTTGCTGCAGTTGGTCGACGATTTCACGTTGCTCATTGACGTCGTTTTGATTAACCAAAATTCCACGCCAACCATCGCGATACTCGAGCGTTAAGCGATAATGTTGCTGATCAACGACAATCGTGACACTGGCTGCTTGTTTTTTACTCTTAGCTACTTTTGCACCATCAATTACTTGTTTAAATTGAACTTTGTTTAAAGCCGAGATCAGAGTTTTTCTCGCAATAGCTTTTGATGATAACCCTAGCAGGGTTAGCAATAGTTTAGGTGCAACGAGTTGGCCTTGACTATCGAGCTGCCAACAATAAATTTGCTGCTGCGCAAGGTCATCAAGCAAAACATTCTGCTCTTGTAGCAAATGCTGATAATCTTGCTCACTGAAGCTTGGCTTGACAATACTCTGCACTAACTCAATTATTTCCGCCTGCTCATAAGTTGTTGGCTCAAGACTCGACAACTCAGCGCCATATTTAACACCCGCTAACAAGGCTCGTGACTGCTCTGCAAACAACTTAGCTCGGCTTCTTACTTTGAGCAGTAGTAACAACAAAGCCATTACCGAGATTAATAATAAGGAAAATGCACCTAATCTTTGTTGCTCTTTGCTAAAGTGCTTGGTAAGTAATTGCTGTGTGTCGGTAATGAAACTTGGCAACACTGACGAGTAACCAGTTTCATTAATTTGATAGACCTGACTCAATGAAATGAGCTTTTGCTGTTGTTGACTAATTAAGCTGCGGTAGTCTTCTGCCAGTCTCAAATGGCTGCGCCACTTCGCCAGCATAGTTTGAGGTTCATAGAGCAATGCCAATAAGATATCAAGCTGGGTAGTTAAGCTTTGTAACGGTTTATCTGGCGAGTTGCGCTCGGCAAGTTGTTGATAAGTCGTTTGAATCAGTTCGCTAGCACGACGGTAGTGTTCAAATTCATTAATTGTAGTTTGCACCGACAATAGTGCTAAGCCGTCATTCAGTTTGGCCAAAGCACCAGAAAGCTCGATTAAAGACTCAAATTCGCTCATCAATTGCGCATGTGCTCGTGCTCTTGTTACTGTGACTCGGTCACTTCTGCTATCACTGTTGATCAATCTCAGTAACTCTTGTTGTCGCTGTTTTTTCAGCGTCATTAACTCAGTAAGGTTGGTTTGAGTTAATTGCACCTGAATTAACACACTTTGTCTGAGTTGCTGATTGCGGCCAGAGTGTTGGCTAAGGTGTGTTAATGATTGCTCTAACTGAGCAGCGGAACGTGCCAGCAAAGGAAAATTTTCACCGCTATCAGCTAGCTTTATTTGTTGGCTAAGTAATTTAAGTTGTTGAAAAACGCGTTGATGTAACTGCAAATATTGACCAGCATCTTTGGCCAGCAAAATTTCCGTCATTAAGCTTTGGCTGTCGGCAATATTATTGTAAACACTCAATTGCTTTTGCAAAGCCGGAACTTGTTGCCGTTCGAACTGTTCTAATTTTAGCTCGCCTTCAACAAGTAAAAACGCCAGCGTTAATAAGGCAAAAGCAAAGACCAAAACACAGCTCAACAGCAAGCCAGTGTATTGCTGATAAAAAGGCTTAATTGACGAATTTTCCATATAAAACAGTAGCCAGTTTTAAGAGATAAAAAATAAACTGGCACCAGTCTAGAGCAATGTCGCAGTATTGACTAGTCGAAGCCAATGGTTATCAAACTATTCAGCGGTTTTTTTCGAGTGTTTTACCGCTAAGTTAATATCGCGCATTTCTTCGGCAGTTAAATCTCGCCATTGACCCGGCCGTAAACCAGCAATAGAGACATTCATAATACGGGTGCGTTTGAGCTTTTTAACTTCATAACCCAAGTATTCGCACATCCGGCGAATTTGTCTATTTAAGCCCTGCGTTAAAACTATGCGGAAAACAAATTTGCTTTGCATTGTCGTTTTACACGGCTTAGTAATCGTACCTAAAATCGGGACCCCTTTGCTCATACGCGTAATAAAGCGCTCGCTAATAGGCTTATCAACGGTTACGACATATTCTTTTTCGTGAGCGTTTTCAGCCCGCAGGATTTTATTGACGATATCACCGTCGCTCGTTAGAAAAATAAGCCCTTCGGAAGGTTTGTCCAAACGGCCGATGGGAAAAATGCGCTCTTTATGGCGAATGGCATCAATTATATTACCTTTGACATGACGTTCAGTGGTACAAGTAATACCTATTGGTTTGTTGTAAGCGATATACACCCGATCAGATTTGTTTTCTGGCGCGGCACCAATTACCTTACCTGATACTTTAACAACATCACCCGGCTGTACCTTGGTACCTAGCTCGGGCAACTTATCGTTGATGGTGACTTTTTGCTGTTCAATCAACTTGTCAGCTTCACGGCGTGAGCAAAACCCAGACTCACTAATATATTTATTGAGGCGCTTACCTGCTACTGTTTGTTCACTCACCGCTTTATCCGCTATTTAATCTGTTCTAAAAATATATGAGTTGTGATTATATCAAACTAACATCTATACCCAAACCACATCGAAAGGAATGATTTTTAAGCTCACCCAGCCAGGAATGACTTATAGATTAACAGGTAATAAAAAACCGCCTTACGGCGGTTTTTTAGTGCAGTCAGATATTAAAATATATCATTTAAGCAGGTCGCGGCTGCACTGAGCTAACCTGCTGATCTTTTTTTGACTTCTTCTTTGCCTTTTTCTCTTCGCGAGCTGCCGCTACAGCGTCAACCGCCGATTTCAACGCATCAATTCTTCTAGAAAAAACATGTGAACTATCAAAATGTTCATCGATTCCTAAACCAGTTAGTACGCTTTCAACATCAGAACTTAAACCTGACACAAACAGAATTTTACCGCTCGCCATCGCATCGCAAGCAATAGTTTCTACTGCTCGTGCTGCAGAAACATCCATAAATGGCACACGTTCAAAATCAAGTATCAGCGCGTGCGTACTATCTTTGACTTTTTCTCTAACGTGATGACCAACATCTGCCGCAGCCCCAAAGCTCAACGGACCGCCAAAATCGAATACTCGAACGCGACCATGAGCCTGCACTAATAATTCGTGCTCTTCTGGATCATCCAAATGCTCAGGCATATTTTTAAGCTTGTCGAGTTGGAACTGAGCCACTTGTTTAACATATGCAAGTGCAGCTAAGACAACACCAACACCTACCGCTTGGATAAGGTCAACAAACACCGTCATCAAGACCACAATCGCCATCAACACTAAATCAAAACGCGGACCACGGTGTGCCTTCTTGATGTAGCTCCAATCAATAATATCAGCACCCGCTTTAACCAAAATACCCGCCAATACAGCATGTGGAATATGAGAAGCTAAACTGCCTAAACCAAGTACGATAGCAAGTAACAACAACGCGTGCACCATACCTGATATTTGACCACGGCCACCGGTACGAATGTTAACGAAGGTACGCATAGTTGCACCAGCACCAGCGATACCGCCGATGAAACCAGCAACTGTATTACCAATACCTTGACCTACTAACTCTTTGTTACTGTTGTGACGTGTACGGGTCATGTTGTCAGCAACTAACGAAGTTAATAGGCTGTCAATTGCACCTAACACCGCCAAAATTATTGCCGCTTCTAAAACAAGGGCAAAGCTATCTTGAGTGAAAACAGGCATAACAAGTTCAGGTAAACCCGTTGGAATATCGCCAAGTACAGGAACATTACCAATCACTAAGCTCGCGAAGGTACCAATTAATAGTGCAGCTAATGCTCCAGGAACATACTTGCCCCAGCTAGCTGGCCATTTGTAAGCAATAATTAAGGTACCAAGTCCTAAGACCAAGGTGTAAGGATTGAGCGCGGAAACAGCAGCTGGAATATCACCAATAGCGTCCAATGTGTTACTTGGCGAAGGATGTCCCATCAACACAATTACTTGCAGGCTGATAATAATGACGCCAATACCACTCATAAAACCGGAAATAACAGGGTAAGGCACTAATCGGATATAGTCCCCAAGCCCAAATAATCCCATCACTATTTGAATAACACCCGCCAGTATTACAGCCGTAAAGATTAGCGCTGGGTCACCGGTTAAACTGGCAAACAAGCCTGCTAAGACAACAACCATTGGACCTGTAGGTCCAGAAATTTGTGAAGGAGTGCCGCCAAACAGGGCTGCAAAAAAGCCAACGGCGATAGCCCCATACATGCCAGCAATAGGCCCTAAACCGGACGCAACGCCAAATGCCAATGCCAATGGCAAGGCAACAATACCAGCGGTAATACCACCGGTGATATCCCCTCGAATATTCGAGGTATCAATTTTAATCATAACGATATCCTATGTGAAAACAGCAAAAAGCGCTTATCCCCTTTAACTAGTTTATTTATTTTATTCTATTTTTTTAATTTGCGACACTATCTCCTGATAGTTATATAGAAAGATATACAATTTCGTGATAGATTTTAACTATCACGAATTAGATTTATCAAATAAAGGACAGAGATTATCAATAACAAGCCAACCATAAAGCAGCTCATTTATTTTGAAGCTGTCGCGTCAACCTTGAACTTTCGTCAAGCAGCACAGCGTTTAAATATTACGCAACCAACATTGACGCTTCAAATTAACAGCCTAGAGCAACAAATCGGTTTTCAATTATTCGAACGCTCACGATCTGGTACTTTGTTATCGGCACAGGGCAGAGAATTACTGCCCTTAGCCAAGAAAGTCTTAGAGGCAAGTGACGCATTATTAGATACAGCTAATTGGATTAAAAATGGCCCTGTGACTACCTTTAAGATAGGGATTCCACCAACCCTTGGACCATACTTATTGCCTTGGATATTGCCAGAATTACACAAACAATATCACGAACTAAAACTCTATGTAAGAGAAGCAGCACCCAAGCTTTTAGAACAACAACTTTTAAATGGCGAGTTTGATTTAATTCTTTCTTCTATGCCAACAACCTCAGACGAACTGACGGTACAACCGCTTTTTAACGAACCAGTAAAGTTTGTTGTCCCTGCCGACCACCCATTAGCCGCCCAAGACGATGTTGCTGCTTCTCAAATATCGGGAGAAAGTGTCTTAACACTAGAAGAGCATCATTATCTACACACCCAAGTGCGTGATATTTGCGAACAGTTTGGCGCTCACTTAATGCGAGACTTTGAAGGTACTAGCTTAGATACCCTCAGACAAATGACAGTGATGGGCTTAGGCGTTGCATTTTTGCCAGGGCTTTATATTCACTCAGAAATGCACCGCCCAGAAGCACTACACGTGTGTGAGCTGCGTGATAACGATCTTAGTCGCAACCATGCGTTGATCTGGCGTTCAAAATCACCAAGTCGTATTTTTTTCCGCGAGTTGGCAGGCAAATTTAACGAAATTATTAAGGAAAAATTATCCAATATTGTCACTGTTATCGATTAATTGATCTGAGTTATGACATTTTTTACTTGAAAAAGTGATTAAAAACGTTAGAAACTATGCTCCCTGATAGATCTATCGTTAGTAAAAATACGTAATGCGATAGAATAAACTTATCAATTTACAACAGTGAGGATATTTATGAGCTCATCTATTACAGAACAAGAACTAGAACAAGCGCGTAAAATTTGGGGTGATGCCCTTGTCGCTATTTCAACAGCATACGACGAGCAAGGTATTGAAGCAGCGACTGAACTAGCTAATGGCGCGCTTGACGCAGCCTACGGTTACAATTTAGGTCCTGTGCTTTTTAAGCCGACCTTAGCCAGTGGCGAGAAAACATTCCGCCCAACCCGAGAAGGCGCATTGTCGTACTTTGTCGGCCACAACGACGATTACCCATTAGATGGCGGCTTTGGTATCAAGAGTTGGCGCTCGGTTGTTTCAGAAACTTCAGCGAGCTTTATCGAAGGCGATGTTGCTATGTGGATGGGCTGGGTAACCTTTACCGACAAAGATGGTAACGTCACAAAAGTTGATAAGAGTTGGGGCTACAAAAAAGATGAAGAAGGAACATTGCGTATTGTTCTTCACCACTCTTCTCTTCCTTATCAGCCATAATCGTTAATTAACGATTACTGCTAAATCTAATTGAAAAAGCCGTACTTGTTTAAAGCAGGTGCGGCTTTTGATATGTTCTGTTGGCAAAATTTTGCTTTGTATCACAACTTTTGTTACGCCGTTCTAGGCATTAGACGATTTTCCTCAAGTACTTATTGCTCGCGCTAACGACTTGCTGTCACCTCGCAATAGTCCGATATACTTTTACCCGCTTAGCTAATAGAGCAGGTTAATATAATCCCTCCAAAACTTTGATTATGTTTGTAAAAATCACCTTATAAATGAATCAAACTTTATTATTAAAATTGTAACAAGCGTGCTTTAATTGCAGAAAAACTAAAATTAGTAGCAACAAAAAAGGTCACCGAAGTGACCTTTTTTAGAGATGATAATTAACTAAAAGTTGCTAATTACTTCTTATCGTTGCGCTCTTTAACTTCAGCAATTACTTGCTCAGCAACGTTTTGTGGTGCTGCTGCGTAGTGGCTGAATTCCATAGAGAATTGACCACGACCTGAAGTGATAGTACGCAAGTGACCGATGTAACCAAACATTTCTGATAATGGCACGTCAGCTTTGATGCGAACGCCAGTAGTACCAGCTTCTTGGTCTTTGATCATACCGCGACGACGGTTAAGGTCACCGATTACGTCACCAACGTGATCTTCTGGTGTGAATACGTCAACTTTCATAGTTGGTTCAAGAAGTTGTGCACCAGCTTTTGGCATTGATTGACGGAATGCGCCTTTCGCTGCGATTTCGAAAGCTACTGCTGATGAGTCAACTGCGTGGTAACCACCGTCGAATAGTTCGATTTCAACGTCAAGTACAGGGAAGCCAGCAACTGGACCTTCTTCCATCATACCTGCGAAACCTTTTTCGATTGCAGGGAAGAATTCTTTAGGTACGTTACCACCTACAACTGTTGAAGAGAACTTGAAGCCTGAGTTTGGCTCGCCTGGCTTGATGCGGTAATCGATCTTACCGAATTGACCTGAACCACCAGATTGTTTCTTATGCGTGTAAGAATCTTCTACTTCAGCAGTGATAGTTTCGCGGTATGCTACTTGTGGCTTACCAACTTCTAATTCAACACCGTAAGTACGCTTAAGGATGTCTACTTTGATATCTAAGTGAAGTTCACCCATACCTTTAAGGATGGTTTCACCTGAATCTTCGTCAGTTTCAACTTGGAACGTTGGATCTTCTGCAACCATCTTACCGATAGCGATACCCATCTTCTCAGCACCACCTTTCTCTTTAGGAGAAACAGCGATTGAGATTACTGGCTCAGGGAATACCATCGCTTCAAGGGTACAAGGTTGTTTAACATCACATAAAGTGTGACCCGTTTGAACGTTCTTCATACCAACGATAGCTAAAATGTCACCCGCTTGCGCTTCAGTTAACTCAGTGCGGTCTTCAGCTTGCATCTCTACCATACGGCCGATACGCTCAGTCTTACCTGTGAACGAGTTAAGAACTGTGTCACCTTTCTTAAGACGACCAGAGTAAATACGTACGAACGTAAGTGCACCGAAACGGTCATCCATAATTTTGAATGCTAACGCACGGAACGGCTCTTCAGCATCAACTAAAGCAAATTCACCAGTAGGCTCACCTTCTTCGTCAGTTAATGGCTGAGGTGGTACTTCAGTTGGAGACGGTAAGTAGTCAACAACAGCGTCAAGAAGAAGTTGCATACCTTTGTTTTTGAATGCAGAACCACAGTAAGTTGGGAAGAATAGCAATTCGTTAGTACCTTTGCGGATACACGCTTTAATTTGCTCTTCTGTTGGGTCTAACTCACCTTCAAGGTATTCCATTAGTAAATCTTCGTCTGCTTCTAGTGCAGTTTCGATTAACATTTCACGGTATTCAGCAGCTTGCTCAACCATGTCTGCTGGAATGTCTTGAACTTCGTAATTTTCTGGCTGACCTGAGTCATCCCATACGTAAGCTTTTTGGCTTAATACGTCAACAACACCAACGAAGTTGTCTTCTTCACCAATTGGTAAAGTCATAACAAGTGGGTTAGCACCAAGTACGTTTTGTACTTGATCTTTAACGCGGAAGAAGTTTGCGCCTAAACGGTCTAACTTGTTTACGAAGATTAAACGAGCAACTTTTGACTCGTTCGCGTAGCGCCAGTTAGTTTCTGATTGTGGCTCAACACCACCAGAACCACAGAATACACCAATACCACCATCAAGAACTTTTAATGAACGGTAAACTTCTACGGTGAAGTCAACGTGACCAGGAGTGTCGATTACGTTAAAACGGTGCTTTTTCCACTCACAAGTAACAGCAGCAGACTGGATAGTAATACCACGCTCAGCTTCCTGTTCCATGAAGTCAGTTGTTGACTCACCATCATGTACTTCACCAATCTTGTGGATCATACCTGTAAGTTTCAAAATTCGTTCGGTTGTTGTGGTTTTACCCGCATCAACGTGAGCGAAAATACCAATATTTCTGTATTTTGATAAATCTGCCATTGTCTTGCTCTATAGGTTTATAAAATAGGTTTAACTAAAAAACCGCGCGAGTATATCAGAACTTCAACCAAACAGACATATTAAATCGGAAAATTTCTTGATTAAATGTTAATCACTCATCATTTGATTAAGTACATCTATATATAAGCAGAATATATCGATCAAAATACGGTGATCAGATCGGTCTCGCAGGATCCTAAAAAAGATCCTAATAGCGCCACTATTAATAACCAAAAATAATAAAAAGTGAAAAAGCGCAATTTTTTCTGTTTTTTTACAAATTTTCGCAGATTTTCACGGATAAAATTTAGACAACAACATCAGAGTTTGGTAAATTTGCGCGGTTGTCTTGTTCTGATAAAGGATCACGGTGATTTTTTGGCAGTATAAGGCGGTAATTATAGTAATTGCACTTATGGTGTTTATCTTTTTTAAACCCCATAAATAGTAGATAAATGTGCGTTAATCGCCAAATACGCAAATTTCAGACTCAACAGATTGAGTCTTTTTATACTTTTAAGGTAAGAGAAAAATGGCTAAAGAAAAATTTGAACGTTCGAAACCGCACGTAAACGTTGGTACTATCGGACACGTTGACCACGGTAAAACAACGTTAACTGCTGCTATCTCTGCAGTATTAACTAAAACTTTCGGTGGTGAGACAAAAGATTTCGCACAAATCGATAACGCTCCAGAAGAGCGTGAGCGTGGTATTA
>NZ_JAGHQT010000015.1 GCF_017744155.1 Endozoicomonas sp. G2_1
ACGGCATCAAGACAAGATGGAGAAACAAGAAGAGAAACGTCAATTACATTTACTAGGATAACCCAGCCCCCTTGTTTAGGGGGCTTACGCAAAGCCACCTTCTTTAGAAGGTGGATTCTTTACTTTTGTTAGTCAGTTTTTGTTTTATAAATTGAGTAAAACCATTAAAGCTGACAACAGAAGAGTTACAAAGAATTAAGAAGAGTGCTACTACTTACATAAACAATATCTTCGCACCGAAAGAATAACCGCAAAATCTCACTCTAATAAGCAGTAGTTAAATGGCAATTAAAAGATAACGCAAAAAACTTATGGCAGAAGTTTGTTTACAAAGTGTGCAGCAAAAAAGATTATCAAGTTTGTCTTTACTTGGGTTGCTGTTTGCACTTGGCTACGCTTATTTAGCTGTTCAATCCAAGACGCTACTGACACTCGCGCCAACGCTGACCATACTCATTACCTTTTCATTATTACTGTTCAGCTATTGGTATTACCTTAAGTGGGGCAACCATCAACCGACGTTTGCTGAGATTTTTTTGTGGGCGGTTGTGTTTCGCAGTATCGCACTGGTTGGTGAGCCAATACTCGAAGACGACTTTTATCGTTATCTGTGGGATGGTTTCACATTGGTTACTTATGGCAGCCCTTACGGAATCGCACCTGAGGCTTACTTTGATGCCGAAGGGGTTCCAGCGCTAATGCAATCGACGCTTGACGGCATTAATAACCCTCATATCGCGACAATATACGGCCCAGTCAATCAATTGATTTTTGCTTTAGGCTACCTGATTGCGCCCGGCCAGGTGTGGCCGTTGCAGTTAATTTTTGCTTTGTTTGATCTCGGTGTTATCTACTTACTAAAAGGGTTAACCAGCCACAGGAATATCCTTTTATATGCGTGGTCGCCTTTGCTAATCAAAGAATTTGCTTTTACCGCCCATCCAGATGTTATGGCGGTGTTTTTTCTACTCGCCGCTAGTCTCTGTTTTCTTAAACACAAACCGCAATGGCTTGGCGCTTTTGCGGCACTAGCGGTAGCGAGTAAAGTGTTCGCTCTGGTAGCTATACCTTTGCTGCTGCTTCGCTCGATTCGCGCTTGGCTGTACTTTACCATTGTTTTGGTTTGCTTGTATTTACCATTTGCCGACAGTTTGTTCTTTGCCAATAGTGAGCACGGTTTTAACGCGATGTCGTCGGGCTGGTTTTTTAACGCGCCACTTTATCTTTTGTTTGCTGAGTACTTGTTTACTCTCAAGCTACTGACTGCTTTGTCATTCATTGGACTTTGGTGTTGGCTAGCAGCCAAGTTTATCTTTGCTGAGCAGATGGTAAAAGTCGGTTTATTTGAGGGCGAAGCGACAGAACAGCGTGTTCATTTGCCTCGAATGGATTATTTATTTGCCGGGCTTTTATTACTGGGACCAGTACTAAACCCTTGGTATTGGGTTTGGGTCTTGGCATTTGCCGCCATTTGGCCAAGTATTTGGGCGTGGTTGACTAGTCTCGCTTTACTCTTGAGTTACATTATTGGTTTGCATCTGGAGTCTTTGACACTTGGGGCTTATCAACACCCCAATTGGGGGGTAGTTGCCGAGTTTGGTCTTGTCGGACTCGGCTTTATCTTGAGTAGTAAATCCGTTCAGCAATTGCTATTTAAGCGATTGGGGAGGCATTAACTCAAATGCAGTTTAAAACGGTTGTTGACAAAGTATAAGTAGATGAATAAATCATCGCGATTTAATACTTGGTAGATGGCTTTGCTGGTGTCATCACAGCGATAGAGTGCTTTTGCTAAATCGTTGTACTTTTTACCTTTGTAGGCTTTTAACGTGCTGCGTTTTATTTTTTTAACTGCACCCGCTTTTTCTTCATCCAAAAAGCAAAACTTTACTCTGCCATAAGCTTTTGTTCTGCCTTTGAAAAGCTTCTTGCCTTTTTCATAAACTGGATCTGTTTGCACTTTGGGAAGGTTGCGATAGTGACCGCCAGTGCTACCTGAGGCAGCAGCAGTTAAAGAAAAAACTGACACTAAGCCAGCGATTAAAATGTTGCGATAAAACATATCTCGACCTCAGGAATTGATTTAGCTAGAAAACCAGACCCAAATGTCAGTGTATAAATTTCAGCCGTGATAGAATTGTGATAATTCTAGGAGAGCAGTGTAGAGCGTTTAACAGCAGTAACAAAAAAGCAGGTAGAACTTTCGTTCATACCTGCTTCTCAAAAAAACTAGTGACTCGACTAGTTGGCGAACTGTAGTTTTACGTAGTCAACCAAACGGCTAAATAAGCCGCCTTCGTTAACTTCTTGTAAAGTGACTAACGGATATTCAGCAATGTCTTCCCCGTCTAGTTGTAGGAACACCTTACCTACAACTTGTCCTTTACTGATTGGTGCCGTAAGTTGTTGGTCAAGCTCAAAATTTGCTTTCAAGTTTTTGCGTTGACCACGAGGAATGGTGATTGGGGTATCGGTTAAAATACCAAGTTCAACTTGCTCACTGTCACCCATCCACACGCGATTAGTTGTCAATTTATCGCCAGCTTTATACGGCGTGTAGGTCTCGAAAAAGCGGAAGCCATAAGTTAATAGTTTTTTGCTTTCTACTTTACGGGCGCGGTCGCTGTCGGCACCCATAACAACGCTCACTAAGCGCATACCGCCTTTAGTCGCTGAAGTCACTAGGCTATAACCAGCTTCAGAGGTATGGCCGGTTTTAATGCCGTCAACATTCATACTTTTGTCCCATAACAGGCCATTGCGGTTGTATTGTTTGATGTTGTTGTAGGTGTATGACTTTTGCTTGTACAAGACGTATTCAGACGGAACATCTCGAATCAGTGCAACACCGAGAGCGGCCATGTCACGAGGAGTTGTGTAGTGTGATTCACTGTGTAAACCGTGGCTATTTTCAAATAAGGTGTTGTCCATACCAAGTTGCTTGGCATAGGCATTCATCATGTCGGCAAAGGCGCTTTCACTACCTGCAATGTGTTCAGCCATGGCAATACACGCATCATTACCTGAGGCAACAATAATACCTTGGTTGAGATCGCCAACGGATACTTCAGTACCTACTTCTAAAAACATTAACGAAGAACCCTTTAGTACAGGTGAACCTGTAGCCCACGCATTTTTACTAATGGTGACCATGTCGGTTTCTTTAATGTTATTTTGTTTTAGCTCTTGGCCGATGATGTAACTGGTCATCATCTTAGTCAGGCTCGCTGGCGCCAATAATGTGTCTTCATTTTCACCAGAAATCACTTTGCCGGTATTGTAATCAATTAAGATGTGGCCTTTGGCGTTAATTGTTGGTGCATCAGGGATAATAGTGGCCGCGTGAGCGACAGATGTCGTTGTTGCAATAACCACCGCACTAGTGCTGGCAACAGCGATAAATTTACGACTAATTCGTGCAAAAAGAGGGCTGAGTTTGTTTAATAAATAATGAGAAGAATTGGGGTAAAACATAGTTTTCCTATTTAATCGGAGGACAATAAACTCAAGGATATATTTAAAGGTATAACGGCAGAGTATACCAGCTTTATTGCGCTTGGCTACGCTCAAACCAAGGGATTTGCAAGTAAAAAGTAAAAAAGTTTTACTGAGTATTTACTCTGGTAGATTAGTGTGACTGAGTTTGAACTTCGCCGATTATTGGCCTGGTACGAGAGTTTTAATAAAAGCGTTTGGGTAGCCAGAGCTTTTTAGTTGTTCAAGCACTTGCTGTAGTCGGCTAGATTGTTGAAATGGACCAATTTGAATGCGATAAAGTCCTTGATACTCAGCGCTCTGAGCAGTTATCTGGTAAAGCGAACTCAAAGCCGCGACAGTTTTATCGGCGGTGTTTTTATCTCGGGTGACAAAAACTTGAATCACCTTATTGTAACCACCGCTATCTATTGGCGTTGCTTGTGCTGCGGATAGCGTTGAGTGGCTTGCATTCGTTGAATTAGAATTTATTTTGGGGTCGTTGGGCGTGACATTATTAACTGGCCCACTAGCAAATGATGCTGCTGTGTTAACACTGCTCTGCACAAGCTCTTGAGCGCTTGTTACGTCGTTATTGGCAGTTTGAACTATATCTGTATTTTGGCTGGTGTTTACCGGTAACTCGGGATTAGTGCCGGGAATGATTGCCCGTCCGTATTGATCAAATTCAGTTATCGCTTGAATACGAACTTGTGCCGTACCTGTTTTTAGCATATCGAGCTTGAATGCTGCGCTATATGATAGGTCGATAACACGGTTTTGGTGAAAAGGGCCTCTGTCGTTGACTCGAACAATAACACTTTTATTATTGGCAGTATTGGTGACTTTGGCATAGGTTGGCAGCGGTAGGTTTTTATGAGCTGCACTCATGCCGTACATATTGTAAATTTCGCCGTTGGAGGTTAAATGACCGTGGAATTTTTTACCGTACCAAGAGGCGGTACCAGTTTGCTCAAACCCTTTAGCACTGGCTAACACTTGGTAATTTTTGCCTCTTACTTGATAGTTTTTATTACCACCTCGGCTAGGTGGCTCAGCGCGAGGAATTGCGTCTTCTAGTTCGTGACTACTGGGCAGACGAGTTGGAATACTATCGTGTTTTTGCTGATAGCGGCCGTATTGGCTACTAGTGCAAGCAGAAAGTACTGTACTGACTAGCAACAACGGGAGCCAAGTGCGCGAACTGTTATTCATCAAGGTAACTAACCAATAAAGCGTTTTCGGGTACTAATACCCATTAGCATGCCAAAGCCTGCCATTAATGTCACCATTGACGTACCGCCATAACTCACTAGCGGCAACGGAACCCCAACTACAGGTAACAAGCCTGAAACCATGCCGATATTAACAAAAACATAAACAAAAAAGGTTAAGGTAATACTACCGGCCAATAACTTGTTGAAGGCAGTTTGAGCATTAACGGCTATCCATAAACCGCGCATAACGATGGCGAGATAAACTAATAGTAATAGTGTTACGCCAATCAACCCGAACTCTTCACTAAAAACAGCAAAAATAAAGTCGGTGTGGCGCTCTGGTAAAAATTCTAGCTGTGATTGTGTACCTTGTAACCAGCCTTTACCGTAAATACCACCAGAACCAATCGCGATTTTTGATTGAATAATGTGGTAGCCAGTGCCCAGTGGATCTTGCTCGGGATTCAAAAAAGTAAGTACGCGTTGTTTCTGGTAATCCTTCATTAAAAACAACCAGAGTATTGGCGCAAATGCTGAGGCTAGGGCGGTGCAAACGCCAATTAATCGCCAGCTAGCACCGGCTAAAAAGATGACAAAGATGCCAGAGCTGGCAATCAATAGTGAAGTCCCTAAATCTGGCTGTTTGGCTATAAGTAAGGTCGGCATTAATACCAGGACAAAGGCGAGAATAATATCAGTGGTTTTACTGGGCAAGTCAGCTCGGCTCAAAAACCATGCAATCATAATTGGCACGACAAGTTTCATCACTTCAGAGGGTTGGAAACGGAAAAAACCAAGGTCGAGCCAACGTTGAGCGCCTTTACCGACGTGTCCAAAGAGCAATACGCTGACTAACAGCAAAATACCGATAACAAACAAGGGTACTGCCCATTTGCGAAATAAACTCGGGGTAATTTGAGCAACAATAAACATTACCACCAATGAAATCCCCAGTCGAACCGCTTGCCTAATCACTAGTGCTTGGTCTTGACCACCCGCGCTATAAACAACGAAAAGGCCAAGCAACATCAGGGCTAAAATGCCCAGTAATAATGGCATATCAATGTGAAGTTGCTGCCATAATGATAAACGTTTGGTTTGGTGTTGGCTTTGATCTAAGGCATTGCTGGTTAGCACTAGTGACCACCTAAGGCAAAATTAAACGGAGATTGATGGAGTTTGGCGTGTTGTTCAGGTGTTAACTGAGAATGGTCAGCGAGTTGGCCCGTTTGGTTTAGGCTATCAAACGGCAATACTGCCACTTGCTCTGCGCTAATATTTCGCTCACCAAAATACTGATCCATCATCTGCCTTGCAACGGGAGCTGCATTGGTACCGCCACCGCCTTTTGCAACATTTTCAATCGCGACAGCAACAATAATTTCGGGCTTGTCATAAGGTGCAAATGCAATAAACATGGCGTTGTCGCGCTTGTTTTCTTGAATTTTGTCGGCTTCGTACTTTTCGTCTTCGCCTAAACTAGCAACCTGCGCCGAGCCGGTTTTACCTGCAGCGTCGTACTTGCTACCTTTAAAAGCATCATGAGCTGTGGCACCAACAACTTGCACGGTATTGTGCATAGCATCTAAAACATGTCGCCAGTTTTTTGCTTGTTTAAGCTCAACAGGTGGCTTGTCTTCATAGTGAATTGTTTCTGTTTTTAACACGGTAGTTTGGCCTGGCACATAGCTTGCTGTTTGCTGGTTTTGTTGCTGCGCCTCACTTTCAGGTAAACCTTGAATCACAGAAGTTGTCGTTGCTTGCAACAGGTGCGGAATGTGAACGTCGCCTTGGTTAACCAAAATAGAGGTTGCTTGTGCCAGTTGCAGCGGTGTTACTGTCCAGTAACTTTGACCAATACCAATAGAGACTGTTTCACCTGCATACCAAGGCTGGTTGTAACGGGCGCGCTTCCAGCCAGCACTTGGCAAGACACCTCGGCTTTCTTCGTGTAAATCGATACCTGTGTAGTCGCCAAAACCGAACTTTTCCATCATGGTACTAATGCGGTCGATACCGAGTTTGTAGGCTAAGTCGTAATAGTAAATATTGCACGACTGCTCTAACGAGCGCGACAAGTTGACCCATTCGTGGCCCCATTTTTTCCAGTCGCGATATTTCTTTTCAACCCCTTTGATTTGGTACCAACCGGGATCCCAAATTCGGGTTTCGGGGGTGATAATTTCGTGCTCTAAGCCGGTTAACGCCATAAATGGTTTTATGGTTGAAGCTGGCGGGTAGCCTTGTAAGGCGCGATTGATCAGCGGTAAATCTTTTGAGTTCAATAGCCGGCGATAGTTTTTACTACTAATGCCGTGGACAAATAAATTGCCGTCGTAGGCTGGGTTTGAATACATCGCCAAAATGCCGCCATCACGGGCATCCATCGCAACCACAGCGCCGCGTTTTCCCGACAGTGCGCGCTTGGCGATCATCTGTAACTCAATGTCGAGGGATAAGGTCAAGTCTTTACCGGGTACCGGCGGCGTGAAGTCTAATGTTCTAAGCACTCGGCCTTGGTTGTTTACTTCTACTTCTTGCCAACCAATTTGACCGTGCAAAATATCTTCGTAGTACTTTTCTAAGCCGAGTTTGCCAATATCTCGAGTCGCGGCATAGTTTTCAGACTTGCCTTCTTGTTCGAGCAAGTTAGCGTCTCGACGATTGATACGAGCAACGTAGCCAAGTGTATGGGTGGTTAAGTCGGCAAATGGGTAGTAGCGTTTAAGGCGCGCTTCAACGAAAACACCGGGGAATTTGTGTTGATTGACCGAGAACAAAGCAACTTGTTGATCGCTTAGGCGCGATTTTAGTTCAATGGGCTTAAAGCGGCGTTTGCGTTTTAAGTTTTTAAAAAACTTGTCTTGTTGTTCTTGGCTCAGTTCCAGTAAATCACTCACTTCAGCTATAGTGGCGTCAATATCTTCGACTTGCTCAGGAATCACTTCTAAGCTGTAAATCGGTTTGTTTTCCGCCAGCATCACGCCATTGCGATCGTAAATTAAGCCGCGATTAGGGGCGACTGGCAATAACTTAATGCGATTAGAGTTTGAGCGGGTTTGGTACTTTTCGTATGACTTTACTTCGAGTTGATAAACGTTACTGAATAAAATCAGTAACATAATAACAACACCTATAAAAGTAATAAAAGTGCGCCGAGCAAATAGGTTTGCTTCAGCGCTGTGATCGCGAATCGTGACTCGTTTTGGCTTCGCCATCGCTTGATATCCTACTCTCGGTGATACGGATGGTTATTATTAATACTCCACGCGCGGTAGAGACTTTCTGCCACCAACACTCTTACCATAGGGTGTGGTAAAGTCAGTGGTGACAATGACCACTTTTGTTCAGATGCTTGAATACAGGCGGGAGCTAAGCCCTCAGGCCCACCAACGAGTAAAGCAACGTCTCGGCCGTCGTGCTGCCAGCGTTCTAGTTGGTTAGCGAGTTGTGGTGTTGTCCACGGTTTGCCTTCTACTTCAAGTGTAACAATGCGATTGCCTTTGGGAATGGCAGCGAGGGTTTGCTCGCCTTCTTTTTCCAATATTCGAGCAATATCGGCATTTTTTCCGCGTTTACCCGGTGGGATTTCAACGAGATGAAAGCTCAAATCGCGAGGAAAGCGCCGGCGATATTCTTCAAAGCCTTGGCTCACCCAAGCCGGCATTTTAGTACCAACGGCATATAAGGTAATGCGCATAGCCTTTGGTTAGCTCCAAAGTTGCTCAAGTTGGTAGGTATCGCGGGTTTCATCAGTCATCACATGAACAACAACGTCGCCCAAATCAACTAATGACCACTCACCAATGTCGTTGCCTTCAACACCTAAAGGTTCAACACCAGCGGCGCGGCTTTCCAAAATAACATGCTCAGCGATAGATTTTACGTGGCGGCTAGAGTTGCCTGAACAAACTATCATAGCATCAGCAAAGCTGGCTTTGCCTTTTACATCGAGTACCGTGATATCACGGCCTTTTAAATCGTCAATTTTATCGGTAACAAAAGCGATTAACGCGTCGGTTTGCAAGAGATTTTCCTATCTTTGGTATTTTTTTGAAGTGTAGCACTTTTGCCAAAATGAGTTAAGCGGCAAATGTTATCGCGGCCGATTAATCACAATAAAGCTGCTGCTCTCGAATGTAGTCAACAATATTTGGCAACAGGTACTGACTGAGCTGTTTTTGTTTCGTTAACTGTTCACTCAGTTGTTCACATGGGCTGACGTTATTAACCTCGATGCTAGTCACTTGTTTTAGCGCTGCTCTTAACTCCGTTGACGAGATGTTAAACTGCTGGCTCTGAGCAAAGATAATTTGACCGTGCCCTTGTTTAATCTTTTCAATATCGGTGACTTGATGTCGCTCAATTATTGCTGCCAAGTTGTCATCGGCATGTTGACGTGAATAACCCGGTCGTTCGCTAACAACAAGGTTAGTAAGCAATAACAAGTCTTGCCAACGATGCCAGCTCTGTAATGACAGCAGAGAATCCATACCAATAAAAAAGAAGCGTTGGCTACTAGGGTATTGCGCGGCAATCTCGGTGAGGGTGTCGACGGTAAAAGACGGTTTGTCGCGTTTGAGTTCTCGGTCATCTAAGCAAAATAACGGCATTGCCTGACACGCGAGTTTGACCATGGCAACTCTTTGCTCGCTGCTGGCAATAGTGCCTGATTTATGCGGTGGAATATGCGCTGGTAGCAAAAAAACTTGTTCAAGTGTTAACTGCTCAGCAATTTCCTGAGTTGGCATTAGATGGCCTAGGTGAATGGGGTCGAAAGTACCACCTAAAATACCAATTTTTTCAGCGCTATTTTCTGCATTGTTTTTGGCACTGTTGTCAGCTGACATTAACTTGCTCTCTTGATGTTAACGATGTTGCTTATAATGGCGAGTTGGTTAAAAGTTAGCACCAGCATAATGCGTACCTAGGGTATTGCTACTGAGGTAGTCGAGTGAGTAATGCTCTGCCAATGATGAATGGTAAAGACTCAGGCAAACATCGAGTAACAACAGGAAAGGGTTAAACTCGCTGGCGCTTTTACTAATTAAATCGGTATCGGCAATTCGGCTAATCGCTTGTTCAATGTTGGCTATTGATATTTTGCTCAGTGCTTGTTGATACAGAGGCTGACGTTTTGGCCAAATGCGAAACTGTTTAAACAACTCGTTAGCTTGTTGCTGTTGATAAACCATAGCAGCTTTCATTTGATAGAGTTGGTCTAGTTCTTTATGCAACAACCAAATAATCTGTCCAGCGGCAACGCCTTCTTGCGCCATTGCCTCTAGCATAGTGGCACATTGTTGCAAGTTACCGGCGAGCAGGCTATCAATTAACTGAAATGGGTTAAACCTCGCCTGATTAATCAATAGTGGCTCAGCTTGTGATAAAGTGATAGCGCCTTGGGAGTCGAATTGCTCTGGCTCAAAAAAGTTACCGCTGTGATAGAGCAGGGCGAGCTTTTCCAACTCTTGCGCTAAGGCGAGTAAATTGCCTGAGAATAAGGTCAGCATAAACTGGCTAAGCTCGTTACTTATTCTGATTTGTTGCTGTTTCGCGCGTTGATTAAGCCATTGGCTTAAATGTTTACCCTCAAGTTCATAAACCGGCAAAAAGGTCGCGTGTTGTTCTAGCGCTTTAAACCATTTGCGTTTTTGGCTTGCACCGTCGAGTTTGCTGCCGTGAATTATCAGTAAAACGTCTGGCTCAATTGCTTCTGTTAAACTGATTAATGCTTTGGCACCGCGTTCATTGACTTTACCGGTAGGGAGTTCTAACTCTATGATTCGCCGACTGGCAAACAAGCTCATGGCTTGGTATTCCTGAGTTAACTCAGCCCAGTCAAACTTATCGTCGCCGTAAAAGCGAATTAACTCACTAAAGTCTTGTCGTTGCGCGCAGTCTTTGATTTGACTGAGCGCATCCTGTTTTTGCCATGGCTCGTCACCAAAAACCAAATAAACACCACTAAGCCCCTGTTGGAGCTTGTTGGCGAGTTGGTTGTGGTAAATTTTCACGGCGTCGGCTTAGAGGCTGTTATGACTGGCTATTGTCGAGCTGAGTGACTTGAATACTGGCCATGTTGCGCAAAATACGGTCGGCAGCGACCTTACGCATTTCACTGAGTAATAAATCGAGCTCGCGACTTTTACCTAAAGCGATATTGGGATCGTCTTGGTAATCGCGGTAGAGTTCAAAACTGAAACCCTGTGGCGCTTGCTCAGCAATTAACAGTTGATATTTTACCGTGTAAATCAGCTCGTACTCGGCAACTTGTCCATTGGGGAATAACGACAAGGTTCTGCGGTCGAGCTGGTCTTTCAAAATTCTCAATTCTGGCAAATCACCACGACTACTGGTTACTATGTTAACTTGATTGTTAGTCAGGTGTTGTTTGACTAATCGAGTGAGTTCGCCATAGCGATCTTGTGAACTCAGGTACAAGGTTTTAAGCTCTGGCGCCAGTAAATAATCGCCGCGTAGCTGAAAGCCACAGCTAGTTACTGCCAATGAAAGTGCAAGTACTAGCAAGGCGCTAGTACTTGTCATTTGCCGGCTAAACATTGATTTTAAGTGCTTAAAGATCATGTTTATGGCTATCTCCGTGTTGATTAGTCTTATGCTGTGTCTAGCGTTTAGTTACTTATCGAAATCGTTTATGCGACTAGTTAGCAACGATATTTAGCAATTTACCTGGCACGTAAATGACTTTGCGAATCGTTTTGCCATCGGTAAATTTGCTCACGTTTTCTTCACCTAGTGCTAGTTGTTCAACAGACTCTTGGCTTGCATCTGCGGCCACTGTAAGTTTAGCGCGCAGTTTGCCATTAACTTGCACGATAATTAGTTTCTCGTCTTCAACAAGTGCAGACTCGTCAACCGTTGGCCATAAGGTGTCTTCAACAGGGTTGCCGTCACCAACTAGTTGCCACAAGTGATGGCTCAAGTGAGGTACGATTGGTGTCAACATTAGAATAACTGAGCGAATCGCCTCTAACATAACGGCGCGGTCTTCGTCGCTGTCAAGCTTGGCTTTTGTTAGATGATTCATTAATTCCATAATCGCGGCAATGGCTGTGTTAAACGTGTTGCGACGGCCAATATCGTCACTTACCTTAGCAATGGTTTTGTGAAGCTCACGACGCAATTGTTTTTGTGCGCTGTTTAGTGTTAAACCTTCTAGGCTCGGTTTAGTTTCACCAGCATTAAAATCTGCGACTAATTTCCACACCCGCTTTAAGAAGCGGTGCGCGCCTTCAACACCTGAATCAGACCACTCTAGTGTTTGCTCTGGTGGTGATGTAAACATAATGAACAAGCGTACAGTATCAGCACCGTATTGCTCGATAACTTGCTGTGGGTCAATACCGTTGTTTTTCGATTTTGACATTTTGCTCATACCAGCCGAAATAACCGGCTCGCCGTCGAGCTTGCTGATAGCGCTTTCCACTTGGCCTTTGTCGTTGCGAGTCACTTCAACGTCGCTTGGAGCAATCCAATCTTGCGCGCCATTTTCTGCTTCGCGGTAGTAAGTGTCGGCTAACACCATACCTTGACACAATAAGCTCTTGAACGGTTCGTCACTATCAACTAAACCGACATCACGCAGTAATTTGTGGAAAAAACGCGAGTATAGTAAGTGCAAAATAGCGTGCTCAATACCACCGATGTATTGATCAACAGGTAGCCAGTAGTTAGCTTTTTCTGGATCTAACATGCCGGTATCGTTTTCTGGTGAGCAGTAACGCGCGTAATACCAAGACGACTCCATAAAGGTGTCGAAAGTGTCAGTTTCACGCAATGCGGCTTCACCGTTGTAAGTGGTTTTAGCCCACTCTGGATCATCTTTAATTGGCGATGTTACGCCATTCATCACGACATCTTCTGGTAACTCAACCGGCAATTGATCTTCTGGCACTGGCACTGATTCGCCATTGGCTAGGTTAATCATTGGGATTGGCGTACCCCAATAGCGCTGACGAGAAACGCCCCAGTCGCGCAAGCGGTAGTTAACGGTAACTTTACCTTTACCTTGAGCAATTAACTCATCTGAAATAGCTTTAAAAGCCGCGTCAAAATCCAGGCCATCAAACTGACCAGAATTAATCAGTGTGCCTTTTTCGGTAATTGCTGCTTTGCTGATGTCATCGTTTTCACCGCCAGCAATCACTTGTTTAATCGGTAAACCGTAAGCGTTCGCGAATTCAAAATCGCGCTGGTCGTGACCTGGTACCGACATAACCGCGCCTGAACCGTAATCCATTAATACGAAGTTTGCTGCCCAAACAGGTACTTCTTCACCAGTAAGTGGGTGAATCGCTTTCAAGCCAGTATCAACACCTTTCTTTTCAATAGTAGCGACATCAGCTTCTGATGTTTTGGTGTTTTTACACTCAGCAATAAAGTCAGCAAGTGCAGAATTGTTTTGTGATGCTTTTACACTTAGTGGGTGAGTTGCGGCTAAGGCAACATAGGTCACACCCATTAATGTGTCAGGGCGAGTTGTATAGATATCAAAGCTTTCATCACTGTCGCTGTTGGCAACTTTGAAGGTCATTTCGACACCTTCAGAACGGCCAATCCAGTTGCGCTGCATGGTTTTAACTTGTTCAGGCCAACCGTCAAGTTGGTCTAAGTCGTTGAGTAACTCTTCAGCGTAATCAGTAATTTTGATAAACCACTGTGGAATTTCTTTGCGCTCAACCAAGGCGCCTGAACGCCAGCCGCGACCATCAATAACTTGCTCATTGGCCAATACGGTTTGGTCAACTGGGTCCCAGTTAACCGTGGCATTTTTCTTGTAAACTAAACCTTTCTCGTAAAGCTTAGTGAAGAACCATTGTTCCCAGCGGTAGTAATCTTTGCGACAAGTTGCTAACTCACGATCCCAGTCGTAACCAAAACCTAATGATTTTAACTGGTTGCGCATGTAATCAATATTTTGATACGTCCATTTAGCGGGCGCTGAGTTGTTTTTAATCGCTGCGTTTTCCGCCGGTAAACCAAACGCATCCCAGCCCATAGGTTGCATGACGTTTTTACCTTGCATACGCTGGTAGCGAGAAATTACGTCACCTAAGCTATAGTTGCGCACGTGCCCCATGTGTAAACGACCACTTGGGTATGGGAACATTGACAGACAGTAGAATTTTTCTTGGCCTGGTTTTTCTTGTGCTTTGAAGGTTTGGTTATCTTGCCAAAACTGCTGTACTTCGGCTTCAATCGCCTGCGGATTATATGTAGATTCCATTAAATCTTTCTCAAACATCTCATTGAGCAGCGCAGCCATTTAATAAGGGATTAATCTATAGACAGCAGTAATATCTCGCGCCTATTTTCCCCAGTAAATAAGACTAAAATCGCTAGGTAAAAAATATCGCCATAGAATACCCGATAGCGCTACTAGCAACAAGCGCTTTGACAGTTTATTGCCGTGCAACATCAAGAGTGTTCTATACTTTTAAGGCAGCGTAACGCAACAAAAAGATAATGTAGGAGTTGATTATGAGTGAACGAGAGCAGGGCTTATTTGATCGCGTTTATCGACAACTGAGTGTTTGGCTTGAAGATGTTAATCAACACGAGCTGGTCAGTTTGATTGAGTTGGTAGAAAAAACGAAACAATATCTGCATGCCGCTGAGCAAATTCCGGAGCAACAACTTCAGCAATTTACCGATAATTTACAGCATGATTTAGTCGACTTTTATCATCAATATCAAGATCAAAGTCGAGGCTCAACCTATTTGGGGTTGCTCACCGAAAATTGGTGGGCGCAATTGGCGTTAATGACAGATAAAACACAAGTAGAGTGGGCTGAATTACTGGAAGACTTTGAGCATAGAGGCGAGTATCGAGAAGGCGATTACATTGGCTTTGGTGAGCTGGTTTGTGATAGCTGCCACCACAGTACCCATGTCTATCACTATTCACAGGTAATCGCTTGCCCACACTGCGGCGGTAAGCATTTTATTCGCAAAGCCCTTAAACCATAAAAGCAACAAACATAAAAAGAGAGGCAAGCATAAGTTGTTTTTAAGTGTGAACGGAGTACACTAAATCTCATTATAGTAAGAGTCAGCAATTGTTTGAAATTCAAGCAATAACCACGAGATATTAGATGACAGATCTAGTCGAGCAATTAGCACTTAAAGCCGAGCAATTAAGTGCTGATTTATCACCACAATTATTTTCCTCAGCAACAACAGCAACGTTAGCCTCAGACCAACAGAGTATTATTGGCCATGAGCGCGCTAAAGAAGCGCTCGAATTTGGCTTGGCGATGTCTGCTCAAGGTTTCAATGTTTTTGCCATGGGCGAACAGGGCACTGGTCGACAAACCTTGATCAGACAAATGTTGACTGATTATGCCCAACAGCAAGAAACACCACCAGAGTGGTGCTATATCAATAACTTTGAAGATAGTCACGCGCCAATAAAGCTCTACCTTAACCCCGGTGACGGCAAGCTGTTACTCAAGCGCGTTAATACCTTTATTGATGAACTACTCGATTTGTTTCCAGAGATTTTTGACAACCCGGGCTATCAACGTCAAAAAGCGGCAATTGATCGCGAGTTTAATCGAAAATACGACGAAGCCATCGCTTTGGTTGAGCAAACCGCGCTCAAGCACGATGTTGTGTTATACGAAGAAGCGGGTGAGGTCGGTTTTACCCCTGTGGTTGACGGCAAACCGTTAAGCGATAAAGAGTTTGCCAACTTAGATGAAACTAAGCGTAGCGATTTTTATCAGCTTTTAGTCAAACTTGAAGAACTCCTTGCTGAGCAGTTGTTGGAATTGCCGATATGGAAGCGAGAGTCTTCAGATAAGCTGCGCAAGTTAAAGAATGATACCGCCGAGCAAAGTATCAGACCTTTGTTAAAAGAGCTTGAACACGAATTCGCCAGTAACATAGGCGTGCTTAAATACCTTAAGCAAGTTAAAGAAAATATTGTAGAAGCAGTGCTTGAGACTTTAGTTGCTGATGATGCCAGCGAAAATCGCGAAAATCCGAGTGACAAAGATTTGCGCAAACTCATGGTTGAACGATTTTTGCCAAACTTGTTGTTTGAACGTGAAGCAGAGCAAGGGGCGCCGGTTGTTTACGAGCAAAACCCGACTTATCAGAATTTATTCGGCCACGTTGATTTTTCGACCTTTCAAGGCGCTACATATACTAGCTACCGCCTTATTCGTCCGGGCGCTTTGCATCGCGCAAATGGCGGCTACTTGTTACTCGACGCCGAGAAAGTACTCAACCAACCTATGGTGTGGTCGAGGTTAAAATTAGCGTTAAAAACACAGCAAATAAGTTTGGAAAACCCTTATGCTGAGCACAGTCAGTCGAGTTGGTATAGCTTGCAGCCAGAAAAAATTCCGCTGCAATTAAAGGTGGTATTACTGGGGGACTCAGAGCTTTATTACACGCTGCAAGAGTACGACCAAGAGTTTACTGAGCTATTCAGAGTTTTAGCAGACTTCGACCGCTATTTAGTCAATCAAAACGACAACTTATTGGCTTACGCTAATTTAATGCGTCAGCGGGCGGCTAAACTCGATTATCCCGAAATTGCCGACTGTGCGATTGCCGAGCTGGTGCGTTATGCTTTGCGCCGTGCAGAGCATCAGAACAAGCTTTCGGCCAATATTGTTCAGGTCAATGATTTACTTGACGAAGCCGTTTATTTGGTTAGAAAAAAAGCCACTAAAGAGCCGCACCTCGAACAAAGCTCTGCTGAACAGTCTACTATGATTCACGCTAGCGATATTCTCGATGCGTTGGCAGCCAAGCAGCGTCGTACTGGCAGACTTAGCGAAACTTGGCTGAGCGAGATTAAAGAGCAGCAAGTGTTGATCAGTACCCAAGGTAAGCAAGTGGGTAAAGTCAATGGTTTAACTGTGCTTGAAATTGGCGACAGTGTTTTTGGCACGCCAGCGCGAATTACTGCGACAGTATACGCCGGTAGTCATGGCGTTACTGATATTGAGCGCGAAGCTGAGCTTGGTAAAGCAATTCACTCAAAAGGGGTATTGTTACTGACGGGCTATTTAGGGCACAAATATGGCCAAGATTTTCCAGTGTCAATTTCAGCCAACTTAGCGATAGAGCAGTCTTACGGTTATATCGATGGCGATAGCGCATCAATGGCCGAACTTTGCGCCCTGATTTCAGCGATTACTCACTTGCCGATAGAGCAAGGTCTGGCGATGACGGGCTCGATTAATCAGCACGGCGAAGTACAGTCGATTGGCGGTGTTAACGAAAAGATTGAAGGCTTTTATCAACTCTGTAAAGACGAAGGCCTAACTGGACAGCAAGGGGTTATTATCCCGAAAACCAATGTCATTAACCTAATGCTCGATGCAGAAGTGATCGATGCCGTTGCGCAAGGGCAGTTCCATATTTACGCCGTTGACAATATTGATCAGGCTTTGAGTTTGTTAATGGCCACTGATGCCGGAGAAATGAGCAAAACGGGTCGCTACCCACGTAAGTCTATTCACGGTTTGGCGTTAGATAAGCTATCGCATTTCGCCGATTTATTGCATGGCAGCGACGAATAACGCGATTAGTTCATTTATTTTCCTCTTCTTTTAAACCTTTCTTTGTTTAATCAACACTAACTATTGGTGAAAGTTACCAATAGTTAGTGTTGTTATCGCATGCCTGTTAATCTCATTTAATCGTTTTGAGGTTAACTATTTGATAATAATGTAAAATTATTTTTGGTATCGATTTTGATTACTTTTGTGCAAATAGGGTTCATCTGATGACAATGAGGGCAGGAAGCTCCCATTGTCACTTGAATCAAAACAATGAATATAAATAAAAATTAGGGAATTTAACCATGAATAAAACCATGCTTATTGGCGCTGCTGCCGCAATGTTAACTACAGGATGCGTAATCGCGATCAATCCATCTTATGCCGACCAGCACAGCCAACAGTCTCTTAGCTTGTCAACTCAATCACTGAATCAGTTAATGATTGATGCTGGCGCCGGCAGTTTATCGGTTTACGGACAAACTGGCCTTGATGAAATCACAGTAGAGGCAGATATCTATCACGAGAAAGGTGCTGAGCATAAGGTTGAATTGAGTTTAAAGAAAAAGGGGAAAGCGGCTGAGCTAATCTCTCGAATTGATACCATGGGCAACTGGCAAGGCCAATCACCGCGCATTGACCTTGTGGTGAATGTGCCAGCAAAATTGCTGCTAGATATTGAAGATGGTTCAGGTGCAATTGTCGTACGGGACATCGATAATGCCGTATCGATTGACGATGGCTCTGGCAGTATCGAGTTGGTTAACGTTTCTGGTGAAGTACGTATAAACGACGGTTCTGGCAAAATCGAGCTTGCCAATGTTGGCAACAGCGTCGATATCAAAGATGGCTCTGGCAGTATCGACATCAATGAGGTTAACGGCGACCTTGCTATTGACGATAGTTCAGGCAGCATTGAAGTTGCACAAGTATCAGGTAATACCGATATTGAAGATGGCTCAGGTAGCTTAACGGTGCACGATGTTGGCGGAGTCGTGACTATTGATGATGGCTCAGGCAGTATCGAAGTCAAACGCGCTGGTGGTTTGAATATTATCTCAGACGGCTCTGGCGGCGTGACCATTAAAGATGTTAAAGGCCAAGTCGCCGTTAACGACTAACTTCAATCTAAAACTTTGAGCTAGTAACTTGATTACTAGCTCATTCTGATTACTCACACTTTAGAGCTTAGTGTACTTTTGTTCTAAAGCTTATTGTTTCAGAGCGATATTAAAACTTTCTTTTAAGCCCCAATAGAAAGCGTGACTGGCCCTCGTAAAACTCCAATCGTGAAAACCATTTAAGATCGTATACCAAGTTATTTTGGGGTTCTAATTCGAATGACACGGCGTGGCCAAATTCGAGGAAGTCTTCCGTTAATTCCGCCCGGCGACCAAAGCCTTGCCTGACGTGAGCGTAGACACTAAAAAGCTCCAATGGCGTATTGAAAATTTCAATATTTTGTTGCCAGCTTGCCACCACTTTGCTGTTATCGTTATCGAGGCGATAAATAAACTCGACGCTATAAACTTGTTCTTGTTGCTCGTACCTGAGTTCAGTGCGCAAAAAGTTGCCACCGAGCAAGCGCTCAGCGCTAAATTCAGCTGACCAATCGGCAGTTAAATCAAACGAATATTCAAGCTCGTAGTAATTGAGTTTATTAATCGAGTTAAAGACACTTGGTTGATTTAGTCGGTCAAGCTCACCAACGACAAACTCAAGTTGACCATTGGCAACTTTGTTTACCCGTCGCAAACCGGCAATCCAACCGTCTTTTGACAAGCCTGTTGACGACACTCGACCCTTGTATGTTGGAATAACACCAAATTCTGTTTTGCCATACTGATCCGATTGTCGGACAAATAGCCTTCTCAAATACAGATAGTTACTCTGACTCGCGTTAATTGTATTGTGGCTTGAAGCAAATCGATTACCAGTAGTGACAAAACCATGGATGCCAACATTTTCGCTGATTTGATAACTTGGGTAGGCACGAACCCGGTATTGGTAACGAGAGCCTCGGTCACTGTTGTAGTCGAAGCGAAGGTTAGCTTCTGATTTTAGCGACCATTTATCTGTTTCAGAGGTTGCATAAACATATTGTGGTGACAGCGTGAATAAAGACGATAACAGCACAACTAGTTTTGCGATGTTTGGTTTAAAAGGGAGACAATTCATAATCTTAATAGTGGCATGAAAAGTCCATATAGCAAAGTCGGACTTTATGTAGATATTGTTCGAGAAAGTCGATATAGCGATGTTCTTTGAGTTACTGTTGTCTCAGGCCGTTATTTTTAATTGCCTTAACCGCGATAACGATAAAATCTGTTTTAGCTAAACTTAGCCAAAATCGTCGAGTTATGTAGTAATAATGTTAACAAAATGACACTTTAATGGGTTAAATCGACTATTGTACTAAAAATCAACAATTTTACTTGCATATTCTATTTAAGTCGGTATGATGCGCGCCTCAAATCAAGCGACACAAAAAAGTCCTTGAATGTGATGAGTGGGGTTAATTCCGCCGCATAGACTTACCGGCTAACTTTCTTCTAAATAGCCAAGACCTTGAGAGCTTTAAGTCTTCCTGGTGGTTTCCTCTAAATGTACGCAGGATCATCCTGCCTTGAGAAGACAAATTATATGACAAATACCAGCACTGCTCCTGTGAGCTTTGACGCTTTAGGCTTGCCTGAATCTTTATTATCTGCATTATCTAGCATGGGTTTTGAATCGGCGACACCGATCCAAGCGCAAACTATTCCACATTTGTTGGCAGGTAAAGACGTTTTAGGTGAAGCACAAACCGGTACCGGCAAAACCGCCGCTTTCGGTTTACCGGCATTAGCCAATATTGACACTAGCGTTCGCAAGCCACAGTTACTTGTATTAGCGCCAACCCGTGAATTGGCTATTCAAGTTGCTGAAGCGATTGAGCAATTTGCCAAATTCATGAAAGGCTTAAAAGTAGCAACTCTTTACGGTGGCCAGTCATACGGTCCACAGTTCGCTCAATTAGAGCGCGGTGCTCAAGTTGTTGTTGGTACGCCGGGTCGCTTAATGGACCACTTACGCCGCAAAAGCTTAAACCTGAGCCACGTTAATTTTTGTGCTTTAGATGAAGCCGACGAAATGCTCAACATGGGCTTTTTGGAAGACATTGAGTGGATTCTTGAGCATTTACCAGCAGAAACGCAAATGGCGTTGTTCTCGGCTACTATGCCACCAGCGATTCGCAAAGTCGCTAACCGCTTTTTAGAAGAGCCAGAGCACGTAAAAATTGCTGCGGTTAAAAAAGCGAAAGCCAACATCAAGCAATACGCGTGGAAAGTGAGCGGTATTAACAAAAATACTGCGATTGAGCGCATTGCTGAAACGTTTGACTACGATGCCATGATTATTTTCGTGCGCACCCGTAACGATACGGTTGAAGTTGCTGAGTTTTTAGAACGTCAAGGTTACCCAGCAGCTGCGCTTAACGGTGATATGAACCAAGCTCAGCGCGAGCGCACCGTTGACCAATTGAAAAATGGCAAATTATCAATTTTGATCGCGACTGATGTTGTTGCTCGCGGTTTAGATATTCCACGTATCGACTTAGTTGTTAACTACGATTTACCAGGTGACAACGAGTCATACGTTCACCGTATTGGTCGCACAGGCCGTGCAGGTCGCAGCGGTACGTCTATCTCATTTGTTCGCCCAAGAGAAATGTACCAATTGCGCCACTACGAGCGTTTAACCTCAGGTACTATTGAACAGTTTGAACTGCCTAGCATTCAAGAAATTGGCAAAGCGCGTGTTGCACGTACGCAAAATCAATTGGCTGAATTAATTGGTCAGCAAGACTTAACGGCAATGCGTGAAATCGTTGAAAACATGGCCGCTGATGCTGAGTTGTCAATCACTGATTTAGCTGCTGCTTTATTGCACTTAAAACAGTTAAAGCAACCGCTACAACCGAAAGAAGATCCAAAACCGCGCCGTGAAATGCGCGACCGCGATAACCGTCGTGGCCGTGATGACCGTCAAGGTCGAGTGCGCAACGACAGAAATGATCGCGGTGATCGTCCTCGCAAGCCAAAAGTTGCCCGCAGCGACGTCGATTGGCAGAACTATCGCATCGAAGTAGGTAAAGAGCACGGCGCTAAGCCTGGTGATATTGTTGGTGCAATTGCTAACGAAATTTCACTTGATAGCAGCTACATTGGCGCAATTAACTTGTGTGAACGTCACAGTTTCGTGCAGTTACCTAAAGGTATGCCAACGGATACTTTCAAGAAATTGAAAGCGGTTCGCGTTCGTCGTCAAGCATTGGAAATCTCGGTTTCTGAAGCGCAAGTGGTGACCGAGCGTCCACGTCGTCGCGAGCGTCCTCGTCGCGCTAACTAGCCGACTATGCTCTGGCGTCTTGTAGACGTTAGAGCAATATACTGCTCGTATAGCACCAGCTCAGGCTGGTGTTTTTGTTTGTAATCCCCAAATTTTTTTTAATGTCTTTTGTTTGGCAATTAGCCAAATGTTATCAATTGCTATCTCAATAAATTGTTGGGGTAAGTGAGCCACTTCAAGTCAGTGGTTTGACCGTTAAACTCTTGTGTAATTTTTTCTATACAGCGGTAGCGGTTGAATTATCTAGAACTTGCAAAAAGTTTGTCATTTTTCGTTCAGTATCTCGTGTCAGATAGTTTACATACGCCAAATTACCGCGCACGTGAGCACTCTTCTTTTTTCAGTTTTTCCTTTTAATAATGAAAGCATACTTAGTTCCCAAAGGGTAAAGTACAGCTAACAACAATTTTGGTTCAACGCCAATTAATGCTGAAAACTTTGATCGAAAAATAATGAAATAAGCCGAGTAGCAAGATGACAACAGCAATCGATAACAAAAATCCACTGAACTTACGTGGCATCGAGTTCACCGAATACGCCACCCCTGACAGTGATTTTATGGAGCAGGCTTTTTACGGTTTTGGTTTTTCAAAAACGAAAAAATTTAAAGGCCGTGATATTGATTACTTTAACCAAAACGATATCCATTTTTTACTGAATAACGAGCAAGCGGGCTTTTCTCGTGAGTTTGCTAAAGCACATGGCCCGGCAATTTGCTCTATGGGATGGCGAGTCGATAACGCCGCTTATGCTTATGCAGAAGCTGTAGCTCGCGGTGCTAAATCTGCGCAAGAGGCACCAAACAAATTACCTTACCCTGCAATCTACGGCATTGGCGATAGCTTAATTTACTTTGTCGACAAATTCGGTGACAAAGGTAGTATTTATCAAGACGATTTTGAGCAACACAGCACGCCAGTGGTTGTTGAAGAAAAAGGTTTTAGAGCGGTTGATCACCTTACCAACAACGTTTATCAAGGTACTATGGAGAAGTGGGCAAACTTCTATAAAGATGTCTTTGGTTTCACTGAAGTGCGTTACTTCGACATTAAAGGTGTGAAAACGGCACTAGTGTCTTACGCGTTGCAATCGCCTTGTGGCACTTTCTCGATTCCAATCAACGAAGGTAAAGGCACTAACAATAACCAGATTGATGAATATCTTGACGAATACAATGGCCCTGGTGTTCAGCATTTAGCGTTTATTACCGACGATTTGGTCGGCTCGCTAGACAAGCTCGACAAATCAATTATTGATACCTTGAATATTGTGCCTGAGTATTACGATGATATTTTTGATCGAGTACCTTGGGTTAAAGAAGACAAAGAGCGCATTAGAGAGCACCAAATTTTGGTTGATAGCCAAAATGAAAATAGCTACTTGCTACAAATATTCACCAAGAATATTTTTGGTCCAATTTTTATCGAAATGATCCAGCGGGTTGACGACAAAGGCTTTGGCGAAGGTAACTTCACTGCGCTATTTAAGTCTATCGAACTCAACCAAATGGAACGCGGCGTACTCTAACTGTCTCTAACTGCGCCTATTCGGTTAAAAACTTAAAAAGCCCGCTGTTATTGAAACATCGGGCTTTTTAGTTTGCGTCAATTAACTATGCATACCGCGTATCGGATAGTTATTGTCTGGGTTTTTAATCCAGGCTAAGCCGTTAACTAGGCTGTCGAGATCAGGGCGAACAAAAGGGTTGTTCGAGATATCGACAACTTGTACGGTGCCGCGTTCGTTAACCACATACAATGCTGGCTCGGCAAAAGGGTGATCGGTTTCTTGCGCTGAACGTGGATCTGATATGTAGGTGCCAAGTATTTTCATATCGTCGGTTGTTAAGCCGTAAGCCAGCGGTAAATCGATTTTTAGCTCGGGAATGTGTTGCTCCAGCTGGGCTTTACTGTCACCTGAAACTGCAATAATGCTAACCCCAAGTGCCGCGAGTTGGGCTTTGTAATCTTGTAATTGGTTTAAGTATTTAGTGCATAGTGGACAATGTCGACCGCGGTAAATCACCACTAATTGCCAGTCAAAGCCTTCCTCTACATGCCCTAACACCCGTTCGCCGCCTTCGTATAAAGGTACTTTAATCATTGGGAACTCAGCACCCGCCAATAGTTTGTTTGTGTATTGAACTGTCATTGTTGCTCTCCTAAAAGTGAGTGTTGAGGTGGTGCTCAAAGCGCGCGAAATCATCTTCGATGTTCGGATTTTTCATCACGTCAAAGCAGGTGAAGGTTGGCAATGCTTCGATACCAAAGAAACGAAAATTCATGTGCATTGGAAACATTAAATCATCGACACTTTTGCCTTGAAACAAGTATTCTGACGAGTTGTCAAAGGCTTGTTTTGGCGCGTTAAAAGTCAGTGATAGCATGTATTTTTTGCCTTGGGCTGTTCCACCAGTACCGTAGTTATCAGTTGGTGCTTCGGTTGTTCGGCCATCGCCATTACACAGGGCTCCAGCCATGCCCGCGGTGTAAACTTCATCAATATATTTTTTGAATGACCAAGGCATTCCCATCCAGTTGACCGGTGCTTGAACAATAATAATATCAGCCCATTGGTGGTTCACCAGTTCCTGTTCAACGTCAATATGCTCACTCATTGTCACGACCCGAGTTTGATGACCTTTGGCGCTTAAAGTGGTGACGGCTCGGTCGACTAACGATGCGCTTAGTTTGCCTTCAGAAAATGGGTAATACTGGTGTGCGTTAATAATTAATACGTTGCTCATAAGTGTCTCTTTAAGTTGTGTAGATTGTTCGGCCAATAAAACTTCGATCAGTCATTTGTTTGAGCCAGTTCATGTGGTATATTTTAGTTACCTTAGTTTTGCAATCAACTAGTATACTTTTTGTAACCTGGTTTTAATTGGTGTGTTTTTTTGAAAAGTAAAATAGAAACAGATAGTTATGGCAGAAAAAAAGTTATTAACGTTTGTCATGAACCCTGTGCGATAGAAAAAGGCATGCGCTTCATTGGTGGCAAGTGGACTGGCTCGATTATCTATCACTTAAAAGATGAGCCTGTACGTTTTAATGATTTGTGTCGACTACTTGGTGGCGCAAGTAAAAAAATGATTGATCAGCGACTCAAAGAACTAGAAGCTCGTAATATGGTGCGAAGAGAGGTCATTGAGCAAAGGCCAATTGCAGTCACTTATGAGCTAACTGAGTTCGGCCGTAGCGCATTATCGATTTTAGAGGCCTTGAGAGACTGGTCTGAGCAAAATCAAATACCGTTAGATTAATGGAGCAAGTCGCGAGTTTGAGTGATTAATCAATCAGCATCTGCATTCGTTATGTTTAACACAGTATGTTCAAAGGCGAAAATATATGGTCGCTTGATAATTGCTCATTTTAAACTAAATTCCAACAATGGGTATAAAACTTGACCATATGGTTAGTTTGTTATGCCCGGTTATAGAATTTTATTTGGGCATATTGTATGAAATATAGCGCAATAACAGGAGATATTTTGTGGCAACAAAGCAAGAACTAAAGGCGTTTTTTCAGCGTGAATTTCCTCAAGCGAATTTTGAGATCGAATCTGCAGGTGATAGATCCTCGCAGCTACGCAAATTGATCAACAATGATCATTTGCGCCCAGGTGGTACGGTTTCTGGACCAACCTTGATGGCTATGGCAGACGCGGCACTCTACGTCGCTATTTTGGCAGAAATAGGTTTAGTTGCCTTAGCAGTAACCACTAATTTAAACATTAACTTTTTGCGTAAACCAGCCGCTGACAAAGATATTATTGCCAAATGTCAGCTGATTAAGCTCGGTAAAACACTCGCCATTGGCGATGTTTTTTTATACTCAGATGGTGATGACAACCCGGTTGCTCATGCGGTTGGCATTTATTCCATTCCTCCAAATAAGTAAAGTAATCGGGGGAAGTGGCTTGGGTATATGATTACTTGCGTTAGCAATTCGCGAATACGGTGCCTGACAATATAAAATGGGCGAGTTCGCTGAGCTCCTTCTTTAAAATTATCACTAACTACCAAGCGATTTGTTTTTTATCGCGAAAGAACTCGCCAGTTGGCCCGTCGTTGCTAAGGCCAGCTAACCAAATTGCGGTTTCTGCACCTTTTTCTGGTGAGCGAGTAGCCGCCATACCACCCATTCGCGTTCTTACCCAGCCCGGACACATGGCATTTACCTTGAGGTATTTACGGTACTGTTTGGCGATAATTTGAGTCATTACGTTGAGACTGGATTTGCTGATAGCATAAGCAACAGGTCCTTCAAGCATACCTGACGTTGCGCCCCAGCCAGATGAAACATTAACGATGCGGCCAAAGCGGTTTTTAGCCATTTTAGGGGCAAAAAACTGCATCAAAGCAAATGGCGCTAGCGCGTTTACTTGCATTGATTGTTGCAATTGCTCTGGACTTAGCTGATCTAACTCCTCGCGTTCTAAAACACCGGCATTGTTAACTAAAACATCTATTTTGGGGTATTGTTGGTCGATATCGTTTAAGCAAGTTGCTATAGCGTCGGCATCTGATAAATCTAATGTTACTGGCGTGATTTTGCCATCAGTTTTATCAACGAGTTTCTCTGCTGCGTTAATATCGCGACAGCCCATTAAAACGTGGTAGTTTTGTTTGGCCAGCCCCTTGGCGATGGCAAGGCCAATACCTCGATTGGCACCTGTGACCAGTGCTACTTTGGTTTGAGACATAGTTTGCTCTCTATGTGGGCGACAAATCGCACTGGCGAGAAAGTTTGCCCGTGCGATTTTTTTGATTAAACAAGACATAAGTTAGACATAAGTTAAGCGCTACCTTTGGTCATATTTATGGGTGAGATAACGTCAACATCGGTTGCATGAGCTACGCGCTTATTAAAGCGCCACTAACTGCGCTTGTTTAGCTGCAAGTTTTTTCGGCGCTAACGCTGCGGCTTTTGCCAATACTTCTCGGCTGCCGTTTTCGTTAGTACGCTTGAGCGTTAGCGACTCAATTAACCATTGCTCTTCAACGCGCTTTAGCTTGAAGATGTAGTAGCCACTAATCTGCCAAAAATCTTGTGTAACATCGCCCTCAGCATTTGTCTCTGTTAAGTAGTGGCTGGCTGTGATATCAGCCGTTGCCCGAGCGTCGAGACCACTAATTTTTACCTTGATGTTAGAGATATCGTGATAGGTCAAATCAAAACCCGGTAGCAAACCAGCCCACTGCTTCATCAGTGTGACACGATCAACGACGGCGGGCTCACCACCAAAGGCCGAGGTATAATCAACCGTCACTTGTTGATTAAAAAGTGCACCCAAGTACTCAAAGGCACTTTGGTCGGCAAAACTGGCAAAACTCTTAATGTTTCGTGTTATTTGGTCACGGGTTTGATTGGACGATAATACTTGCCTTTGCTCCGGTGTATTCACTTGATCTTGGGCTTGTGTCGTCATATGTGGTACTCCTGCTGTCAGCACTAAAAAGGCTGCGGCCAGTTGTTTAAACTTGTCTGTAAATTTTAATGCTTGCACATTACATCCTTAGCTGGCTAAAACAGCGTTGAAGTGCTCAGCAACCGCTTTGGTGGCGGTGTTAACGTGTTGTTCAACATCGTAGAAGTCGAACTGGCTGACATCGTCTAGCCATAAAACAGAGACGTTGTTGTCGGCGTTAGTATTCGCTTTAGCAAGGTATTGCTCGGTCCCCGCAGGTAAAGCCATAGCCTGAGACGCAACTAGTAGTACAGGTTTGTCTTGATTGCTAGCAGGGCTAATTGCGTCGTATGTTAACCAAGGCTTCCACGAGGCAACGTTAAACAAATTGTCGTACTCAGGAATTAAACCGCGACCTTGTTCGGTGTAATACGGGGCTTGATACATTAAAGCGTTTTCGTTTTCGACACTTGCTGCTTCGATAAATACGCCATTACTCGCTTTAGCTTCTTCACCCAATTCAATTAAGTTACTAACACTCGCTTCGCCGCCATAGATTTGATCCGCTAATTCGCGATTGTGTAACCAAGGTGCGACTGATGCAGCACCACTAACATCAGTGTTTTGTGCAACTGCGTCGAGCATGTAACCGGCTGATGCACAAACGCCTAAACCGAAAATTTTGCTTGAATCAACCTCTGCTAGTGATTTAACTGCAGTGATAACGGCGCGAATATCTTCTGTTTTTCTCGCCGGATCTTCTAAGTATTGGATACTGTCGGCTGACGCGCCCCAACCGCGAAAATCAAAGGTCAGTGCGGCAAAGCCATTTTCAGCAAGTGCTTTGGCATAAACTGCTGGCATTTGCTCTTTCACCGTTGTCCAAGCACCAGTAACAATAACAACCGGTGGCTTTTGGCCAGTTTGATTAGCTTGCTCTGGTAAGTATAAGTTTGCTGCTAAGTCGCCAACACGGGTATTTACGGTGAATGTTTTCATCTTGTTTCCTCATTTCTCTTGCTTGTCTTGAAGCTAATATCTTTTAACGAGTACAAGTGTAGCTAAGCAGATTGATAAAAATTAGACGATTATTAGCTAAAGCTTTATTAGTTTTTACCTAATAATATTGGTGGGGTAATGTTCGTTCTTTTATGCTTAGCTTTAAAAAAAATAGAAAACCGCGTAATGAATATTCATTACGCGGCTTTAGCTGATGGGCTATTTACTCAGGCGGTATACTGCCGTGCCGAGTTAATTGCTGTGTGCTAGCTTAAGGTGACGTGAGTATAGACTAACTCAACACTTCTACAACATAGTCACTTATCGTGACATGGCCGCTGTCATCAAGAGTTAGTTGCCAAGTTTCGTTAACTAACATATTAATGCTTTCGCCTTTGAGAGCTGAGTCTGGGTAGGTATCGGCTTTTAACCTTATGCGCAATTGTGCTTCGCAGCTTGTTACACCATCAGGTGCATTTTGCTTGTCATTTTCGGTGACAATTAGCTGTTCAACAATGTGTTCACAGTTTGGTTTAAAAGTCGCACGGGCAATCGCGTACCAATCTCTGAACCCTTCGTGACCAATAAACTCACCATCAGGCATTACCATGCGAATATCGTCACTCAAATGAGCGAGAAACTTATTTTCGTCGTCGGCTAGTACATCGAAATCGGCAAACCACTGGTTGACAAATTTAGCAACTTTTTGCTCCGCAGAGCCAGCGAGTTGGTTAATTTGTTCAATTAAGCGATGGCTGTGATCTAGCGCTAAGTTTTGTACGTCTTCGAGCTCGTTGTAAACCCCTGGAATATAGACCATGCCATGAGTGTAAATAGGCGCGGCAAAGTTCATTTCAGCCAAGTAAGCGGTTTGCTGCAATGGTAAAATTAACAGCTCAATAGTGAAATGGTTGTAGCCAAGCGGTTGATATGAGTCTTTTGGCCCGCCGATGGTAAAAGATAAAATTAAGTCTTTACCTTTTAGTTTGTCGCCTTTGGCACCGTAAGCAAAGTTGTAGCTAAACACATCGTCTAACCATTTTTTCAACAATGCCGGCGTTGAGTACCAATAAAATGGAAACTGCAAAACAACAATATCTGCTTTGATCAGCGCCGCTTGCTCAGCGCCAACATCGATTTGATAATCGGGGTAAAGTTGATGAAGCTTACGCACTTCGAGGTTATCGAGTTGCTGCTCAAGCGACTCGATAATTACCGTATTAGTATTTGATTCGGCAAGGTTAGGGTGACCCGAGACAACGAGAATATTAGTCATCATTAATCCTAGTTAAAAAAGCTGTTAAAGAAGGCGTCTGAGCGATATAAGTCGCCTGAAAAGTTTTGTACGCGTTTTATTTTTCCATTTTCAATCTGATAAAGCAGTATCCAGTTAATATCGATGTTTTCGCCATCCGTATTGCTAAAACCGCGATGAGCATCGATGACATAAGTATCGTTTGCTGCCAAAATCATTACTTCTGCCTTAAAGCCTGCTTTGCCTAACTGACTGAAAAATTCAGTGAACTCAGCAATACCTTTTTTAGTGCCGGCAAGTTTGTGACGTCCGGGGATATGCCATTCAACATCTTCAGCAACAAATTGTTTGATTGCCACCAAGTCACCTTTTGCGTAAGCACCGAAGAAGCCTTGCACTACTTTTAATGCCGCACTATTTTCAGAACCACTTGCAACTGGGTTAGCTGGTTTTGGCCACAGGTTTTCTTGGTTAATGGCTTTTGCATCATCTGCCAATATTGAATTACTGACCAAGGCAATAGAAGCCACGCCGAGTAATGATAAAGCTAATTTTTTTAACATAGATAAACTCCTAACGTGTTTGAGGTCGCTGACGTCGATACTCGATAGTTTTATTAGCAACGGGAATAAGGCTAGTGTAGAAAAATAGATTGATAATAATTAGATGCTTATTAGCTAAATAATTATTAGTCCTTAGCTAATAATGTAACTATTGTGATTACAGATATTTGCTAAATGTTAGGCGCAATAAAAAAGCTCTTTCAAAAGAAAGAGCTTTAGATATAAGTCTATGATGCGTGGCATCGTTTTATTTTTGTTGAGCCTTATCGTCTAATTGAGCCGCCACACTGCTTGGGCACAATTAACTTCATTTTAGCTTTGTTGTTGTTTTCGAGTGTCTCGTCTACTTCAGCAAAAGTGTCAGCTTGAGCAAATATACTGTATTTACCTGCTGGTAAGGTCACCGAGCCGTTAACAAAGGTTGAGCTGTAGCCATTTAGTCCTGCTAAGTCATTCTTTTTCCTAATTAGGCCTCCTGCTGCGATACTGGTTGAGAACTGGGTGGCGTTGTCTGTTTCAGTATTGAAAACATTGTACGCATATCGGTAGCTGCAACCGCGTTCGGTGATTGCTGACGCATCATCTAGCGAGAGTTCGATTGTACTGCCCCAAGGTGCCATCGTCTGACCTAGGATTAAATCGCCCCGTAAGACTAAGTCAACTTTTCTGCCGAAGATATCTGGTGATAAATAGGTGGTTTTTATCGCTGAGCAGTAGGCTTTATAATGTGTACTGACCATTTTTGATTGACCGTCGAGTTGCACTTCAACGGCGATAATAGGCTTTTGGTTTAGCGTTAGGTTATTCCCTAGGCTTTGTAAACCACCATTATCAATGGCTTGTATATTGTTGCTAGCAAGTGATCCCTTACCTTCTGATTTTGCGGGCAATATCGAAATTTTGTGAGTGAGTAGTACTAGATCAGTATTAACAAATGACTTTTGTTTCCAGCTAGTTACCGGCTTGCCGTTTTCAATAAAACGATAGCGCAGTTTTCTTGTTACGTTTGACGCATTGTTTAATGCTATTGATGCCGTCGCAGTTACTTTACGCGGGCATTTGCCTGTTGATATTGGAGGATCAACGCTAATCGATGCCGTTTCAATTAATAGCGGGTTTAATATGCCGCCATCGTCGCCAAGTTCAACTTTCGGCGTATATTCGAGCTTTGGGTCACCAATATAGTTATATCGAATTGTTACTGGAACTTCAGAATAGCTGAAAAACGGCGTGGTTGGATCCCAGTCGTGGTCATACGGCCAAATGTAGTCAGGCGCTTTAATTGAGCAAGACGCTGCTAACGTGAGTGGTACGTCAATACTAAAGCTGTGATTTTGTTTAAAGAACTCAAGACGATCACCACCATTTTCAATATGTTGTTGCAAGGCTTGATTAAACAGAGTTTCGCCATCAATTGCAGGTGTAGCTTCACCCTTTGGATGGCGCAGTGAAGCGACTGGAATATTGAAGTCAAAAGGCGCAGCCGCTCGGCCAATCATAGACAAACTATTTAGGTTATTGGCGTTTCTTAACTGCCAAGTTTCAGGGATGACAGCAGGATAAGCAATGCCATCGTAATAGTCTCCGCGGTCGTATTGGTGATAGTATTCAATATCTGGTTGGCCTCCCGTTCCCAGCCATACTTGAGTGTGTTCCTTGTCGATGTAGCTCTTGCGTCTAACGCCAAAACTGATGTACTTAGAATAGCCACATTGCTTAACAGCTGTTAAACCGCTAAAAGTGACTTCATCTGATGAATACCCCATGGTGAAGTCTTTCAACTTAGTACTTGCCGAGTTGTTTTGCATATTAAGCTCAACAACTGGGTTTGGCACATTTAAACGTAAATCGAGAAATATGTTGTCGGTAACATAGCCTGACTCTGCCGATACGCTGGTCGCGAGGCTAATTGCCGACAGGGCGAACAATGTGCTCACTGTATTCTTTGTGTTGACTACCTGCATGTAATATCTCCAATCCTTATTGTATTTGACTATCTTTTTATTGAGCTACTGGCGCTAACTTTTCGCTGTTGTTAATACCGAATGAGATAATAAGGTTCAGTAATAAGTTGGCGCGTTAACTAAGCTCAGTGCATGGTAGAAGAAACGCAGGTGTGGGGTAAAATTATATAATTTAATAGCGCTATTAATTTAACTTTAATCTTTAAAAATCATGTGCTTGCTGGTCAGGCCTTGATGAAAAAACATCAGAAGCAGCGCTTGTTTTAGAGAGGGGGCGTTGTACTTTTTAAAGATATTGGGGCATATTATCGCGGAGATGCTCGATAACTCTTTTTTGTAAGTCGGAAACATATCTATTTTTGACGTAACTTAAGACTATGGCCAGTTGTACCTTATTTTTATGGTGAACTATTTCTATTAAGTCGCCTTCAACAACCATATGCTTTGAAGCAACGGCCTCGCCAAAGCCCATTTTTACGCCGTCTATAAGACCATAAACATCGTCGTAAAAGCTGCGATCAAACTCTAAGTCTTGCATGCCTTGCTCGGCAAAAAAATCATAGGTGGTCATGTCGTGGACATCGTGATCTAAAAAGCATGGTGGTGACTGGCGAAATTCTGCATTTCTATTGCGAATATGCACGAGAGTTTCATAGCCAACGATACAAGACTCAATACTGGGATCCTTAATTGGATCGTAAGTCAAAATAAAATCGACTTCCCCCGACAGCAGCAACGCTGGCAGTTCTCTTAGCTCTTTTGACAAAAACTCGGCTTTTAATTGATGAGGAGAATTAATCAGTGGAATTAGTGATGGCATCACTACTGAGCGCATTACTGAGCTAAAGGCGCCAATGCGAATAATGCCATTGGCCATGGCACTTTGACCAGTAACACGGTTGAGGGCTTCTTGTTCACGAATCTCCAGATCTTGAACATAATCAAACAATAGTTTGCCCGATTCTGTGAGGGCAATACCATCTGGGTTGCGTATCAGGAGGTTGGTACCTAACTCCTGTTCGAGTTTAAGTACGCGCTGTGAAAGTGCAGACTGAGTAATGCAAAGCACGTCAGCTGCTTTACAAAAATTTCTTTCAATACCTACCTGAAAAAATGCGTTCAAACGATCTGTGTTTAACTTCATTGGTCAGTATCTGGCTCAACCCTCAATATAGTTGATTATATTGCTTTTGGGGGTAATTGATAGAGATAAATTTGCCCGCTTTGCAAACTAAAATGAGATGGCAAAAGCGGTATTTGTAGATTAATTATTAGTTTTTGCATAATAATACCCCATAAATACCTTTTGGCTTTTGTTATGAATGGCACTATGTTTAATCAGTTAACTGTGTTTCACACCATTGTTCGTGAGGGCAGTATCACCAAAGCAGCTCAAAAGCTTGAAATTGCTTCGCCGTCGGTCAGTAATGCGCTCAAAGCCTTAGAGGAGCAACTTGGTTTACCGCTTTTTACACGAACAACACGCCGTATTGAATTAACTGAGGCGGGTAAGTTATTGCACGAGCAAACACAAAGCTCGATGACCGACTTAAACTTTGCCTTTGAGCGTGTTAGTGATTTAAGCAAAGTACCTTCAGGTAAGGTCCGTTTAACCCTGCCAAGGTTTGTTTATCAATACTTGTTGAAACCGTTTTATCTTGAATTTTGCCAGCGCTACCCTTCGATAGAATTGGAAATATCGATATCGGACGCAGCCATTGATATTTTAAAAGAGGGTTTTGACTTAGGCATTCGCTTTGGTGACCGAGTGGAAGAAGGCATGATCGCAAGGCGTTTAACTGAGCCGATGAAAGAAGCCTTATTTGCATCGCCCCGTTATTTTGAGCGGTATGGCACGCCACAAAGCCCGATCGAACTTAGCGCACACAAATTAGTTCAGTATCGATTTATCGCCTCAAACCAATTGGCACCTTTGCTGTTAATCGACAATGGCCAATCGTTAACCGTTGATATGCCCAAAGCACTAATCGTTAACGACACTGATATCATGTTAGACGGCGCTTTATCCGGCCTTGGTATTGGCCGCATGGTTGAACCTATGGTGCAAGACTACTTTGCCTCTGGCCAGCTGTTACCAGTCTTGCAACCTCATTGGTACCCATACTCGCCACTTTATGTTTATTTTCACAAAAATGCCCAAAAAGCGAAGCGAGTACGGGTGTTAATCGACTTTTTATTGGAGAAGTGTGGCGTTAGTACCTAGCTTATCACGGTTGTCTAAATAGGCTGATATTCTCGTTAATACTAATGCTAGTACAACAATTAGTGCGCCAATCCAAGGTAAATGGAGTAGCGCCATATCTTCAACCACAACACCGCCGACAATTGACCCTATAGCAATCCCCACGTTAAATGCCGCAATGTTTAAGCCTGAGGCAACGTCTACCGCATTTGGTGTATATTTTTCAGCAAGCTGTACAACATAAACTTGTAAGCCAGGGACGTTGCCAAAGGCAAATGCCCCCCAAATAAGTACGGTAAGCACCGCACTAACAGGATTACTAGCAGTAAAGCTAAAGGCAACTAACACCAGAGCTAGTGCAGTGAAAATAATCTGTAGTGCTTTTACTGGGCCTAAGTTATCGGCAAGTTTGCCACCCCAAATGTTACCAATAGCAACAGAAACACCGTAAACCAGCATGATTAGACCAATTGAACTAGAGGCAAAGCCAGACACGTTTTCTAAAATAGGTGCCAAATAAGTAAATGCGACAAAAGTACCACCGTAACCAACTGCGGTCGTGCTGTAAACAATCAGTAGACGAGGTTGAGTTAGCACCTTGATTAGCTCAGTGAACTTGGCTGGCGCCGCTTGTTTTAAATTTGACGGAACCAACAGCGTTGAGCCTATTAACGCGATTAAACCGAGCAACGAAACCGTTAGAAAAGTTGCTCGCCAACCAAATTCTTGACCAATCCAAGTCCCTAAAGGTACACCCGTGACTAGCGCGACAGTTAACCCGGTGAACATAATGGCTATGGCACTGGCTTCTTTGTCTTTCGGCACTAAACCTGTGGCAATTGTTGAACCAATCGAGAAGAACACACCGTGGGCAAGCCCGGTCAGTATTCGAGCGACAATTAATGAATGATACCCCGGCGCTTGCCAAGCCAATAAATTTCCGGCGACAAATAGCGCCATTAAAGTCATTAAAACCAGTTTTCTATTCCAGCGGCCGGTGAGAGCGGTTAATACCGGGGCACCAATCGCCACACCGAGCGCGTAAAGGCTGACGAGTAAGCCAGCAGACGGCAATGAAACCGCCAAGTCGTCGGCAATAGTTGGTACCAAACCAACAATCACAAACTCGGTGGTCCCAATGGCAAAAGCACTTAAGGTAAGTGCAAATAGAGCTAAAGGCATCTTGTAATTCCTGTGAGTTAAAAAGATGCGCTATTATCAAGACTTCTCTGCACGACAAAAACCGCATAAATAACAAAATATTTTTGTTAAAATAGATATAATCGAGCTAGTGTTATTGTCAGTTGTAGCACTGAAATTATGATTAACCGCGTAAAATACTAGGATGAAGCTTGATTAAATCTAAGACACAAGAGCTTGAATACTTTATTGCCGTCGTCGACAGTGGCAGTTTTAGCGCGGCTGCCACCATACTTGATCAACAAGTGGCAAAGATTTCTCGTGCCATTGCTCGACTAGAAAAAGAGCTTGATATCACGCTGTTTAATCGAACCACTAGACGTGTTGAACTCACCGAAGAAGGACATGTCTTTTTCAACTACGCCAAGCGAGCTATCCAGGTACTGACCGAGGGCGAAGAAACCCTAAACAACCTCAAAGGGGAGCCACGTGGTAAGCTGAGAATTGATGCCGCAAGTCCGTTTTTATACCACCAAATTATTCCTCATATTCAAGCTTTTACTAAGCAGTACCCCGACATTAATATCGAGTTGATTTCAAACGAAAGTATTGTCGACTTAATTGAAAAGAAAACCGATGTTGCTATCCGTATTGGTAAACTCAGCGATTCAAACTTATATGCGAAAAGGCTTGGCAACAGTAAGCTGCGGATGGTGGCTAGCCCTGATTATTTGGCGCAACACTCAGCTCCTAAAAATAGTGCAGAACTAAGTGAACACAACCTAATTGGTTTTGTCGCCAACGCTAAACTCAATAATTGGCATCTGCGTGACGCGACGAACATTAAACCGAGTATTTTCGCCAGTAATGGTGAGTCTATTCGGCAATTGGTGCTTGCTGGCAATGGCATTGCGGCCTTGTCGAATTTTATGGTCAGTGAGGATATTGCCAATGGCCGTTTAGTTGAACTGCTACCGGGCGGTATTGTGTCGCCAAACCCAAGAGAAGAAATCCACGCGGTTTACTACCGAAACTCGGCAGTATCGTCGCGAATATCAGTCTTTCTCTCGTTTTTTGCCAAGCGAATGTCATTGTAATGTTTACCGCTAGCGACGCGAGTAATAGCTTCTGCCAATATTATTCGCTAAAATGGCCAGCGATTTTTCCGAGAGATTAAAATGCCGACTCTTATTTTCAAAGCATTGGCTTCAAAAACGCTTATTTTGCTAACAGTATTGTTTGCCTTTGTTGGCCAAGCTTTTGCTGCGCTTAATACTATGCCGTGCGAAACAGGTATTGATAGTCACTCATTTAGTGAGTCTGAGCAGCATATCGCGGATTTAACACATATCGCTGTTGATGCTGATATCGCTGAGTACAATGAAGCAAGCGAAGACTGCTGCGACACAGATTGCTGTCAGTTAGGCTGTTTATGCTTAGCCAGTGGCTGTGCAAACCTTGCTTATATCAGTTTTGATATTGATGATATTCAAATGCTGTTTGATGAAAGTTCCACGCTTGGCTATCAGTTCCAGCAGATATACGCCCTAACATCTTCCTTGTATCGGCCCCCGATTTTTACCTCCTAGTGGCTTTATTCAGCCGCTACCTGCTATTGCGATTTAGCGCCATCTATTTATTCATTTATTTGGCTAGCTCCACAGTCAGCTAGGTCTGACTTTGGTTAAGCCATAAGCGTTGTTGAGGTAAAAATGCTTAAAGATTTTGTCAGTGCCAGCGGCACACGTTTGTTATTCCCTTTGCTTATCTGTACTGGCGGCAATGTGTACGCAAGTGAAAATGACCATGGTCATCACGAACATGAGCACGACAGCCAAGCTATTGAAAAAATTCAGGTTAAAGCGTCGCGTTTAGGGCGTATTGTCACCGAATCGGCAACTCGAACCGAAATTATTAACGGCGAAGAAATTCAAGAAAAAGCGTTAATGCGACCCGGTAATATTTCAATGTTAGTAGCGGAAACGGGCGGAGTTAGGGTACAAACCACTTCGCCAGCGCTTGGCAGTGCCAATGTTCGTTTGCAAGGCTTATATGGCCGTTATACTCAGTTGCTCAGCGATGGTTTACCGCTTTATGGTGGTCAAACCGCGTCGATTGGCTTACTGCAAATCCCACCAACGGATCTGGCCAACGTAGAAATTATTAAAGGGTCGGCGTCATCGCTTTATGGCAGTTCTGCATTAGGTGGTGTCATCAACCTTATCTCACGAACACCGTCACACCGAACCGAAGGCGAAGTGTTATTAAATGCAACCTCGCGTAATGGCCAAGACATTACGTCGTACTTTGCTACACCATTATCAGAACAAACCAGTGGCTCGGTCACTGCGGGTATTCATCATCAAAAAGCGCAAGATCTCGACGACGATGGCTGGATCGATATCGCCGGCTATGAGCGTGCTACTGTTCGTCCTCGATTTTATTGGCAAGGTGACGACGGTGAAAGCCTATACGTCACCGTTGGCGCGATGAAAGAGCAACGCGATAGCGGAACTTTAGATAATGCAGCTATTTTTAGGGCGACCACGCCTGATGGTAACCCATACCAACTAAAGCAAGATACCTTAAGACTCGACACTGGCTTTGTTTACGACCAACCGCTGGGTGAAGTTCTTAACCTCAATGTTCGCGGCTCTGCGATGAATCAAGATCACGACCATCAATACGGCAGTGTTTTGGAGTTTGATGATCACAGTAGCTACCTAATTGAATCAAGTGTATCGGGTTATAGTGATAACAGTGCTTGGCTGTTTGGCAGTGCCTTACAATCGGATAAATTCGATTCAGAAACTTTCCCCGAGTTTAATTATTCTTACCAAGTACCGGGAGTATTTTCGCAGTTTGATCTCGATGCCAGCGATACTGTGTCGCTGTCGGTAAGTGCTCGTGTTGATTGGCACAGCGAATATGGCAAGCAATTTAGCCCGCGGGTATCTGTATTATATCAGCCCGACAATTGGACGATTCGAGGTGCTTACGGTCAAGGTTTTTACGCGCCAACGCCGTTTATTGAAGACATTGACGAACCCGGACTGTCACGGCTTGCTCCGCTAGAAAACCTCGAAGAAGAACGCGCTTCAACCGCGTCTGTTGATGTCAGTTACACCATTGCCAACCTCGAAACTAGCGTGACTTTTTTTGCTTCTGATGTTGAAAATGTCACCGAATTAGAAGTTATTAATGAGGCTGAGCGCACTAACAACCGACAAGTGCGTATCGTTAACGCCCAAGGTGATAGCGAAATAAGAGGTACGGAACTATTGCTGCGCTATCGCTGGCGCGACATTAAATTTACTGGTAGCTACTTGTATACCGACAGCAGCGAGCAAAGTGATACTAATGTTGGCACGGTGCCTATTACCTTAACCCCGAAACACTCGGCGGGCCTAGTCGTGATGTGGGAAGAACACGGTAGCCACTTACTCGGGTTTGAGGCTTATTACACAGGGACTCAACGATTAGAAAATAACCCTTATCGCGACTACAGTGATGCTTATTGGCATTTAGGTATACTCGGCCAAATAACTGTTGGTAGCATTAGCTACTTTTTAAATGCTGAAAACTTGCTTAATGTTCGGCAAACCCGCGAAGATCCGCTGCTATTGCCAGAGCAAGCGCCGAGCGGCCGCTGGACCACCGATATTTGGTCACGCAACGACGGTTTCACGGTTAACGCAGGAATTCGCATCACATTTGGCGATTAGTTTTTGTGAAAGATGTTGGCTTAATGGCTCTGGCAAATATCCATTAAGCCCACGCCAAAAAAAGTAGGAAATTGAAACATTGGTGAAGATAGACGTTGGCTCAATAGATGATGTTGTTAGCTTGAATGCTCAAATCCCTGAATTTAATCAAAACAAGCTATTGAAAGAGAAAATAACGGAACGAGTGCGCGATAAACAACACCTCGTTTTAGTTGCCCGTCTCGATGGGCTGCTTATCGGCTACAAGGTTGGGTATCAGTACTCTGCTGATACTTTTTATAGCTGGTTAGGTGCTGTTTTGCCCGAATATCGGGGGCGTGGTGTTGCAACTAAACTCAGAGAGTTTCAAGAGTCTTGGGCAAAAAACAATGGCTATCGAGAACTAGAAGTCAAATCAATGAACCAGTTTCCTGCCATGTTAAACCTCTTAATATCAAGTGGTTACCACATCTATGGATATCAAGAAGGCTGTATTAAGGGCGCAGGTAAAATTCTGTTTAGTAAAAAACTTGTTTAGTGCTCACTCAACTTGATGATTGTTTTTAAAAGGCTGAAAACTTTGTTGTTCAATAAATTCTAAAAAGCAACGAACTTTCTGAGATTGCTTACTTTCCTTAGCGTAGTGCATGTAAATATTTGGAATGTTGCACCAGTGATCTCGTAAAATAGGCACTAATGAGCCGTTTTCAAACTGCTCATCTAATACAAAGTCTATCATCATACCAATGCCAAAATCTTGCCTAACCATATCAACTAAAGCGGTCATGTCATTAACAACCATCGCAGTATTGGTATCAATATTTACTATTTCACTGCTGTTAGTAGGCTGCTTGTGTAAACGCAATGGCGCGAGTTTTTTACTGGTCGGCATTCTCAGTTTGACCATGGCATGACTTGAAAGTTGACTGATTGAGGTTGGCAAACCTTGGAGTTCAATATAGCGTTGTGAAGCAAATAAAGCAGCTTTAAATATGTGGCTATTTCCCTGTTTACTCGGGTGAAAAGGTTTCGTAATCATACTTTCTTCAACTCGTTCTCCGTATCTAAAGCCAATATCAAACTGTTGCTCAACGTGCTGGTCAAGCGTATCTGATAAGGTTATGTCCAATTGAATAGCAGGGTAGGTGCGCTGAAAATTTACCAGCAGATCTTTGACAAACCAATGATATATAGTAGTTGCTATGTTTAGTGACAAGGTCCCACACGGGCTATTATTGAGGTCATAGACAACCTCAACGGATTTAGCCAACTCGTCAATAGCAAAGTGTGTAGAACAATATAGTTGGTTGCCGATATCGGTTAGTTTTATCGCCCGTGTCGTGCGGGTGAATAATGTTTGTCCAAGCTGCTGTTCCAGTGTTTTTAGTGATGAGCTAACAGATGCTGAACTAATGCCCAAGTGCTTAGATGCTTTACTGATATTACCTGCTTCAACAATGGCCTTAAAAGTGATTAATTGATTGTAGGTAACGCCGTTAACGAACTCTCGCATAAATTAATTGTTAAGTTAAACCTAATAATGATTAAGGATTATGCCCACTATTTATTTGGTTATTCAAAATTTATAATCATTATTACTAGATATAGCGACAGTTGGCAGCGTAAGTAGAGGTATAGCAAACGGTATGGCGAAAGTTCCATTTACAATTACACGTATAAATAACGCGAGTATTTTGATTGGTATTGGTGAACATTTTATTTTTACCGATCCCTATTTTATTGATGTTCCTTTTATTGGTGTTTTGGAGCCTGCGGCAATAGCAGTTAAAGATTTACCGCCATTAACGGCTATTTTAGGCTGCCATGACGTTGTCGACCATTGGCAAATGGATGGATTAGTTGATTATCCCCATAACAAAGATGATGTTCGATTATTTGTTGCCATGGAGTCTCAAGCAGAAAGTGCTAGAGAAGCTGGTTTTAAACAGGTTGAAGTGCTGTCGTGGGGGCACAAACGAGTGTTAGCGGGCGGCTTAATTATAGAGTCAGTTCAAGCGCAAAAAATGTTGAAGTGGACTGTTAATAATTATGTTGTGCGTTTACAAGATACGGCGATATTTTTTGGCAGTGAAGCACGAGACCTACCACCACTTGTTGAGTACAAGAAACAACATGGTGCTGTTGATATTGCTATTTTACCGGTTAATGGCGTTCATCTAATGACTTTTTATCAGTTGGTGATGACAGCTGATGAGGCGGTTGAGGGAACTAAATTACTCGGTGATAAAACCTTGTTTGCAATTCACGACGCACATAAAAGCTGGCCACTACTATTGCCAGTGAAGAGTTCAGGCAGAGATGCAGAAAAAGCTTCGAAACGCTATCAGGATATAAACGTAGTCAGAATACCGACAGGTCAGCTCTGGCAGTTTTCTGACGGTTTAGGTGAATAGTGATGACGGCTCTCGAAATTAACAGTTTATATCAAAGAGCGCAAAAGACGCAGCAACGACGACTAGTGATAAGGTCAATTATTGCTCTGGCCTTATTTACCGCTGCTGTGCTTAACTACTTTGACTCGACTTTATCACATAGCGTTCATTTAATTATCTATGTCGCGATAGCACTATTTTTTTGTATTTCCTACAGTACAGGGCATCGGACAGGAGCCGTAAAAGATTTGAAAAAAATCGCTGACTATTACATCCAGCATGATTCTCGCTTAGCGGCTATTAATAAAAATACTGAAGTTTAATAGTTTAGGTGATTACCTAAGTACTTTTTTAGCTTTCTTAACGATAGAACAATGACTTATGACATCATCTAAGACACTTTTTTTCGCCAAATTACTATTGTCACTAATATTACTAGGTGCAGGTGCCGCAAAACTTATGGTGATGCCTGATGTTCACCTTAGCTTTGCGGTATTGGGGCTTCCATCTTGGTCTGGTTACTTGATTGGGTTTATCGAAGTTATTACGAGCATTGGTCTATTTATTCGCGTAGCCACCAATCTATCTGCTTTCACCTCGGGCTTCATTTTAGTTGGAGCTTTCTATTACCACGCTGTTCACACGCCAATTATTGAAGCGGCCACTGCGATTCTCGCACTAATGCTTTGTTTTTACATACTCTTTAAAAACAACTTTTCTCAATCTATCAGGTAAAAGCTCTAAATCGCCTTAATGTGGGAGCATTTAATACTGCCACTGCTCACGTGTTGGGTTACCGTACATTTCGGCAAAGCCGGGAATATTTTGCTCCCAGTAGGGCACAGGATTGCCAACATACTCTTTAACCGCTTCAAAAAACAGTCGAGTTCTCAGGGGCAAATCGCGGTGTGGATAAACCGCGTATATTGCGGCAAAGTCGCGCAGTTTCATTTGTTTCATAAATGGCACCAGCTGTCCTGATTTTACTTCATTGTGAATTTGAAATGCTGGCGCTAAGTAATAACAGTTACCTGCGAGCGCGCTGAGTTTCATGATCTCAACTTCATTGGCTGCGAAGCGGCAATTCATCGGCATGCGAGCTGGCTGATTATTGTCGTCAACATAATCAATATAGTCTGCTCTAAATTTTTCACCGGCGTAGCATGTTGCCGGTAACTCAGCTAACTCTTCTACAGTTTGAGGCTCGCCGTAGCGCGCTAAAAAGTTTGGTGATGCCAACAGCACTAGGCGGTTTCTGGCAAGGTAGCGGGCAACCAGCGAAGAGTCCTTTAACTCACCGACTCGAAAAGCCAAATCGTAGCCGTCGCCAACAATGTCTAGTACCCGGTCGCCAACATAAAGCTCTATTTCAACGTCGGGGAAACGTTGCTGAAAGTCGTTGATTACTGGTTGCAGTATTTGCTGCGCAAGCGGGTAGCTACAAGTAACGCGCAGCCGACCTTTAGGCTCTAAGTGATAGTTTTCTGCAAGCCGCGAGGTATCGTCGAGCAAACTTTTTAGTTCTCGGGCTTTTCTCAAAACTTCATTACCGGCACCTGTGATTGAAAACGAGCGCGTGGTTCTATTGAGCAATCGAACGCCGAGTTCTTGTTCAAGTTTGGCTATTTGTTTCGATACGACTGAGCGATCTATTTGGCGGTGCTCAGCAACTTTGGCGAAAGAACCTCGCTCAGTAACGTCTAAAAACAATAATATTCGGCTTGATGTATCCATTAATCTTCACTTTGTTTTGCTTTCAATTAATTTTATTGGTGCTAAATGGGCAACACTGTGTGTGATTATAGGTGATTTATTGGCAATAGTTTAGTCCTTAGAATAGCGCCCAACTTTTGGGAGAGTTTTTAATATGAACAAGAAAATCGCTACTTTGGCATTGGTTTCTACACTGGCATTGTTAGGTTGTAACACTGAGCCAGCCGAAACTGTCAGCCAGCCAAGTACAGCACCTATTGACGTAGCACACGTTGCGTACCGCGAAGTACAGTCATGGCATACCTATACAACACGATTAGAATCGCCTGAACGAGTCGTGTTAATGCCACGAGTTTCTGGCGTTGTTGATCAAATTACTTTTGTTGAAGGGCAAAAGGTTAGTCAGGGGCAAGTACTGTTTAAAATTGACCCGAGACCTTTTCAAGCGCAAGTAAACCGCTTGCAAGCGCAAATACTAAGTGCCGAAGCCGCACTCGAAGAGGCCGAGCGCAGAGAAAAGCGCGCGCAAAACTTGGGTAAAACCAGTGCTATTGCCGTTGAACAAATTGACTCGCGCTCATCGCAAACTAAACAGCGCCGTGCAGAGTTATTAGCACTACGCGCAGAATTAGATGCGGCGCAACTCGATTTGGGTTTCACTGAAGTAAAATCGCCTATTACTGGTGTTATTTCTCGGGCTGAAATCACTAAGGGTAATAATGTCACCGCTAACCAAAGTGTGTTGACTAATATTATTGCCGACCACCAAATGTATGCTTACTTTAATATTGATGAGCGCACTTGGAATACCGAGTTTCAAACGCTTAGTGCCGATCAACCACTACCTGTTTTACTGGCGTTAACCGGAGATAAAAACAGCCGATTCACCGGAGTTATTGATTTTGTCGACAATGCCGTTAACCCGTCAACTGGCACCATTCGGGTGCGCGCTAATTTTGAAGAGAACGACGGTCAGTTGCGCGCTGGCTCATTTGCTCGGCTAACACTAGCGTCGTCAGGCAAACACAAAGAGGTTCTAGTACCTGATCGCGCCATTGGCACCGATTTAAAAAACCGCTATGTCTTAGTGATGACGGAAAACAACACGCTTGATTACCGTTTGGTTGAAGTAGGTGAGCGCTATGGGCACTACCGTGCAATTGTTAGTGGCTTAACACCGAATGATGTTATTGCCGTCAACGGCCCTGGCAAAGCTTGGCCTGGCATGGCGATTACCCCAAGAGAAGTATCACTAGATTTGTCTGAAGTTGCCCTTACTCTCAAGCAGAAAGTAGAGCAAAACAGCGAACGTGACGATAGCCGTCAGCCATTGCTTGCTGCCCGTTTTCACTAGGAGAAAACCATGAATTTTTCTCACTTTTTTATTCAACGACCGATATTTGCCGCCATGCTATCGCTGGTGGTGTTGATTGGGGGATCAATTTCTCTGTTTCAATTGCCGGTCAGTGAATATCCAGAAGTTGTGCCGCCAACAGTGGTGGTTACTGCTAACTACCCGGGCGCTAACCCGAAAGTTATTGCTGAAACTGTATCTACGCCGCTAGAGCAAGAGATAAACGGAACTGAAAACATGCTTTACATGTTTTCGCAAGCAACCAGTGATGGCCGCATGACGTTAACCGTTACCTTTGCCTTGGGGACAGATTTAGACAAAGCACAAGTGCAAGTGCAAAACCGAGTTAATAGCGCTTTACCGCGTTTGCCTCAAACCGTGCAAAGGCTAGGGGTAGTTGCAGAAAAAGCATCACCTGACTTAACCATGGTTGTTCACATTTACTCGCCAGATGAGTCACGTGAGATTAGCTATTTGTCTAACTACACTAGCTTAAACATCAAAGATCAAATCGCCCGTTTAAATGGTGTTGGTGATGTTCAATTGTTTGGCGGCGGCGAATACTCGATGCGAGTGTGGTTAAACCCTGAAGAAATTGCCGCTCGCAGCATGACGGCAATGGATATAGTTGGCGCTATCCGCGCCCAGAACCGCCAAGTAGCAGCGGGCTCTTTGGGGGCACAACCAACAGCTTTAGACAATGAATTTCAAATATTATTGAATGTTAAAGGCCGTTTAAATTCTATTGAAGAGTTTGAAAACATTATTATTAAGGTTGGTGATGATGGCTCACTGACTCGTTTAAAAGACGTTGCTCGCTTAGAGTTGGGACAAAATACATACGCGCTTAGAGCATTGCTAAGTGGTAAACCAGCCGTTGCTATGCCTATATTTCAGCGACCGGGTTCGAACGCCATAGAGCTATCTGATCAAGTACGTTTAACCATGGAAAAACTTTCGGCAGCATTTCCTAAGGGCCTTGCCTACGATATTGCCTATGACCCAACGGTGTTTGTTCGCGGTTCAATTGACGCGGTTGTTGAAACCCTACTCGAAGCCATTGTCTTGGTGGTTATTGTGGTCATTTTGTTTTTGCAAACGTGGCGAGCATCAATTATTCCATTGATTGCGGTGCCGGTATCACTTATTGGTACTTTTGCCGTTATGCAGTGGCTTGGCATTTCAATTAACACTTTGTCGCTATTTGGCTTAGTGTTGGCAATTGGTATTGTCGTTGACGACGCCATCGTAGTGGTCGAAAACGTTGAACGCAATATCCACGAGGGTCTATCGCCACTTGAAGCAACCCGTAAGGCGATGACAGAAGTTACCGGCCCAATTATTGCCATTGCGTTGGTGTTGTGTGCGGTATTTATTCCAACGGCATTTATTACTGGTTTATCGGGACAGTTTTACAAGCAGTTCGCGCTGACGATTACCATTTCAACCTTGATTTCAGCGTTTAACTCACTGACTTTGTCACCAGCATTATCGGCTTTGCTGTTAAAAGGTCACGAAAGCAAGCCCGATTTGTTGACACGTGCGCTTGACAAAGCTCTTGGCAAGATAGTATTTCAGCCATTTAACCGATTATTTGAAAAAAGCGAACGCGGTTATGAAGCGATTGTAAAAAAACTGATTCGATTTTCATTGTTAGTGTCGGTGCTGTACCTCGCTTTAATAGCAGGCACGGTTAACTTGTTTAACAGCGTTCCCGGCGGTTTTATTCCTCAGCAAGACAAACAGTACTTAGTGGCAATTGCTCAGTTACCCGATGCGTCAAGCTTAAATCGAACTGAAGCCGTGGTTCGCGAAATGGAGCAGTTGGCTTTAGCGACGGAAGGTGTTGCGAAAACAGTTTCATTCCCGGGTTTATCAGTGAATGGTTTTACCAACAGCCCCAACAGCGGCATTGTTTTTGTTACCTTAGAAGGCTTTGAAGCGCGCAATCAACCGCACTTGTCAGCCAATGCCATTGTCGCTGAGCTCAACAATAAATTTTCAGTTATTGATGAAACATTCGTTGCCATTTTCCCACCGCCGCCAATTCAAGGCTTAGGATCAACGGGTGGTTTTAAACTGCAAATTGAAGATCGCGCAAACTTGGGCTTTAATGCCTTGTTCGACACCTTATCGAAAGTGATTAATGAAGGTGAAAAACAGCCTGAATTAACCGGTTTGTATTCAACCTTTCGCATTCAAGTACCACAAATGGATATTGTTGTTGATCGCGAGCAAGCATTGGTACTGGGCATTGAATTAACTGAAGTTTTTGACGCACTACAAGTGTACCTAGGTTCGCTTTATGTTAACGATTTCAACTTATTTGGCCGTACTTATCAGGTAAACGCGCAAGCAGATGCCAGTTATCGCGCTGATCCAAAACAGGTATTAGGACTAAAAGTAAGAAATGCCCGAGGCCAAATGGTGCCGTTAGGCGCGGTTGTTGATGTTACCGCGACCACAGGCCCCGATCGCGTTATGCATTACAACGGTTACCCAAGTGCTGAATTGAACGGGAGTCCGGCACCGGGCTATAGCTCTGACCAAGCACAACGAGCGATTGAGCGAGTATTAGCTGACGACTTACCCGCAGGGATGGAGTATGAGTGGACCGAAGTGACTTACCAGCAAATTTTAGCCGGTAATACCATGGTTTATATTTTCCCATTGGTGGTGCTCTTGGTGTTTATCGTGCTAGCGGCGCAATATGAGAGCTTGCGTTTGCCTTTAGCGATTATTTTAATTGTACCTATGACGATTTTCTCAGCATTACTCGGTGTTTGGTTACTCAGTGGTGACAATAATATTTTCACTCAAATCGCGTTAATTGTGCTGGTGGCATTAGCCTGTAAGAATGCCATTTTAATGGTTGAATTTGCCAAAGAAATTCAAGATGGAGGTCAATCGCCACTGGTGTCAATCGTGCAGGCTTGTCGTTTGCGTTTACGACCTATTTTAATGACCTCGATTGCGTTTACCGCGGGTGTTGTGCCATTGGTGTTAGCAACTGGTGCAGGCGCAGAAATGCGACAAGCAATGGGCGTGGCGGTATTTTCAGGTATGATTGGTGTCACGGTATTTGGCTTGTTGTTTACGCCAGTGTTTTACATGCTGATGGCCAGTAAAAAGTCAGTGACCTTGCAGGGGGAGCAACATGGATAACCTTGCGAAAGTGTTAACTCAAGATATTGAGAGTTCAACTCATTCAGCTAATTCAACCATGTCAGCATTGGCTTTAGCCAGTGCTGGCGACAGCTTCAAACTTGCCCAAGTGACATTGCCTACGCCGCAGTTAGCTGCTGGTCAGGTACTGATTAAGGTTGAGTATGCCGGTTTGAATCCCGTTGATACTAAACTTGCCAAGGTTGGACACCAAAGCTGGCAGTATCCGCACGTACCAGCGTTAGATGGTGTTGGCATTGTTGTTGAAAGCGAACAAAAGCACTGCCCACTGCTAGGTAAAAGGGTACTTTGGCACAGTGATTTAACCAAGCAAGGGGCGCTTGCACAATATATTGCAATGGACGCCCATGCGCTGGCAATTGTACCTGAGCAGATACCGCCAGCTGACGCTGTGACTATCCCTTGCGCCGGTATGACAGCAATGTTGGCGCTGTGCAAACTATCGCTAGAAGCAGGCCAAACCATTTTAATTGAAGCTGGTGCTGGTGCAGTCGGCCAATTTGCCATTCAGTTAGCTAAAGCGAAGGGTTTAACTGTGTTGGCGACAGCGTCAAAACGCAATCACAAATTGCTAAAAGGCCTCGGGGCTGATGACGTTTTTGATTATCGCGAGCCAGACTTACCCGAGCGGATTAATAAAGCCCTTGGCTATCAGCCTTTAGATGCTGTGCTTGACTCTGTTGGCGGTGAGTCAACCGCGCGCAACATAAGTTTGCTCAAGTTCAACGGCAAAATTGCATGTTTGAACCCGTTGCCAATCATTGATCAAGGTCTACTTTTTGCCAAAGCACCTGCCATTAACATGATTTCGCTTGGTGGTGCTTGGCTGGCCAATGATTTATGCGCTCAACAAAAATTGAGTATGATGGCGAATCACTTGCTGGAATTGATTGCAGATAAAGCCTTGCGCACGCCTGAGGTTACTTTGATGCCATTTAATCCAAAGTGTTTAACGGCGGCAATGCACAATCAGCTCAAATCTGGTTTGTTGGGTAAACAAGTGGCTAGAGTGAGTAGCGGTTATGGCCACGAAAAACGCGTCAGTTAATCAAAGCCTGCAATTTGGTGAATTTTGCGTATCTCAGCACTGGCAGCAATTTAGTGTTGTTGCCAGTGTTTTGCTTGATTTTTCAGCGAAGGTAGCCATGTAGTTATTAGGTGTTTAATAACAGTTTAAGGTTGATTAGTTAATGCTTGCTTATCTTTTACCAATTGCTATTGGTATGACGTTAATCACTTACTTACTGGCAAAACCTTATTGGCGTGCTCGTCAACGGGCGTTGATTAAACGCAAACCATTTAAAAAGTCATGGCGACAAATTTTACAGCGACGAATGCCGTATTTTCGTCAAATGCCGGCTGATTTACAGCTTCAGTTAAAGCAGCATATACAAGTGTTTTTAACTGAAAAGCAATTTGTTGGCTGCAATGGTGTGGTGATTAACGATGAAATTCGCGTAACCATTGCGGCACAAGCGTGTTTGCTATTGCTCAATCGCGATACCGATTACTACCCCAAGCTACAAACGATTTTGGTTTACCCAAGCGCATTTATTAAGTCTCAGCAAAAACAAAACGCCGATGGTGTTAATTATGCTGAAAAAGTAACTTTGGCTGGAGAGTCATGGGAGTTTGGTAAAGTCATTTTGTCTTGGCAAGATACTGTCGTTGGCGCAGATATTCCCGATGATGGTCACAATGTAGTGATTCACGAGTTTGCTCATCAGCTCGACCAAGAAAACGGCGCTGCTAATGGTGCTCCCATATTAGTTAACGGCCAAAGCTACCAAGAGTGGTCAAGCGTTTTTAACGAGCAATTTCAGCACTTGCGAGCGCAAGCGCAAAGAGGTGAACCGTCGTTATTTGATTACTATGGTGCTACTGAGCCTGCTGAATTTTTTGCCGTAGCCAGTGAAGTCTTTTTTGAAAAGGCGTCGTCTTTTTATCAGCAGTACCCCAAGCTCTATCAACAGCTGAAACAGTTTTACCAAGTTGATCCCGTTCACTGGCATTAACAACAATAGGAATTTCAAATGTTTTATAAAAGTTTATTACTAGCGCTTTTTTTGACGAGCGTATCAAGTTCGGTTGATGCGCAACCAGCAAACACACTTAACTTGAATAGTCTAAGTTCGGGCTATCAAGAGCAAGCCCGCACACAGTTGAGTGAAAATGATGTTAAAGCGTTTATTTACTAGTGGTTCGCAGCGCTAGACCATCAGCGAGAGGCTGGGTATTACATAAATCGATTAACACCTTCTATTGCCATGATTTACCCAGATTTCGACATTAAGTCTCATGCAGATTTTTTAACTTGGTATAAAAATGTCACCGATAATATTATATGGAACTCTCAAGAACTCGATGAAATATTGGTGACCTTTGCCTTGTGCCAATAATTCATAGACTGATGCAAGTGATTCTTTTACCAAATCAAAATTGCTAAAGTAGGTGGCGTAGATCTCTGAGTAGGTAATAGTTGGTGACTTACCGAAGTGGTTGAGCACTTGCGCTTGTGTGTTAGTGTCGCCAGCCCCCGCCAAAAAGCCAAAAATTACGATATGACCGAGAGTAGCTAATACTTCGATATCTTGTTTGATGGTGTCATCGGCAACAGGATTAAAAATATAATTCACACCTTTGCCATTAGTGACCTGTTTTACTTGCTCAGTCCAGTCTTTGGTGGAATTAAAAGCATAATCAGCACCAAGTTTAAGTGCTTGCTCAACTTTTTCATCTTTGCGATCTAGTGCGATCACTTTAATGGCAGCGGCTTTCGCGAGCTGGATTAACGCAGTGCCAACGCCGCCGGTTGAGGCGTAAATCAAGGCAAACTTGCCTTGTTCGGCGCGGGCAACATTGTGCAACATGTGATAAGCCGTGAAGTAGGTCACGGGCATAGCTCCCGCTTCTAAAAGGTTGGCATCGTCATCTAGGTGAATTAATTTATCGGCTTCTACCACTGTGTAGTCGGCATACATGGCTGCGCCAATTGGCCCAAGGTAAGTAACTTTATCGCCGTCCTTGAACTCGGAGCCATTTGCATCGGCAATAATACCGCTGCCCTCAACACCAGAAACATGTGGTAACGCTGGCATCATGCCCGGTGGCATATTGCCTTGACGAATAATGGTATCAATGAAGTTTACAGGCGCTGCGGCAACTTTTACTAAGACTTGTCCCGGTTGCAGGCTTGGCTTGTCTCTTTCTTGATATTGTAGCGTTTCACTACCACCAGTTTGTTCTATAACGATTGCTTTCACGGTTTGCTCCTGTCGGGTTAATTATTGAGTGTTAACTAAATCGAGTAAAGTTGATGAAGCGAATATTGGATGATCTCAATATTTTTTGTGCCGTGGTTGAAACAGGAAGTTTGAAACGTGCTTCTGAGCGCTTGTCAGTGCCGCATAGTACGGTTAGCCGCCGTATTGAGGCGCTAGAGCAGAGCTTGGGTTTGACACTGCTACACAGAACAACCCGCGAAGTAAAAGTGTCAACGCGAGGGCTTGAGCTTTATCAAGACTGCTCACCAATGCTTGAAAGTATTGCTAGTGCGGTAAATATGGCAATTGACGCGGAAGTAAGCTTCAAAGGCAAGCTCAATGTCTCGATGCCAGTGCGGGCTGGTTTGGACTTTTTAGGTCCTTGGTTAATTGACTTTGCGGCACAGCATTCAGAACTCGTGCTTGATGTTTCTCTGTCGAATACCAATAAAGATTTGATCAAAGACGAAATAGACTTAGCATTTCGAGTTGGGCCACTACCCGATTCGTCAGCAATAGCATTGCATTTATGGGATATACCTTACGTTGTCTGTGCTCATCGCGACTATGTTAATCGGCACAAATTGCTCGATAAAGCACTCAGTGTTCCTGAACTTGAACAACTGCCCAGTGTGATAGCAAAACCTGCCTCTAGCTGGGCATTAGTTGATACTAGCCAAAAGCAAATGACGGCAAACCCCAACAAAGCACTCGTGGTTGATGATTTGGCGCTAGCCCAGCACGCGGTAAATTCGGGACAATATATGGCGATGTTGCCCCAAGTAATGTTTGATTCAACCACTATGGTTGAGATACCTCTACAGGACTTAACACCGCGAACCAGAGTGATGTACGCCTACTATTTGGGGCGCAGACACGCTCAAAGTCAAATCAAGCATTTGATTCGTTACATCAAACAGCGTTACCTGGCTTTAGCAACAGTAAATACTCGGGGTTAACCAACCCAAGACAACAGCATTTTAATAATCACCGCATTGGAAATGTCGATAAAAAACGCGCCAACTAGGGGCACAACAATAAAAGCTGTTGGTGCCGCGCCGAATTTCTTTGTTACTGCTGTCATATTGGCAATGGCAGTCGGTGTTGCCCCTAAAGCTAGGCCAGCGTAGCCCGCAGACATAGTGGCGGCGTCGTAGGTTTTACCCATAGCGCGAAACACGACAAAAACGGTAAACAGGGTCACTATCACCAGTTGAGCCAACAAAATCAGTAGAATTGGCCCTGCTAAATCAATGAGTGTCCAAAGTTGTAATGACATTAAAGACATTGCTAAAAACAAGCCTAACGACATTTCAGAAATTAGGCGCAAGCTCGCCTCACTGCGTTGCCAGCGAATATTTTTAAACAGCGTAGGCATAGCGTTGGTGACAATAATACCGGCAAATAAACAAGTAACAAAGGCAGGTAATTTCACGCCCAAATAACTAAATAGGTAATTGAGATGAACCCCTATACCAATGCAAGCACCAATAATAAAAATACTTCTGAACATGTTTTGAGGGGTTATTTCAGAAATAGTTTCTTCTTGGTAGCTAATCGCTAGTTTTGGCGTATCGACGTGATTAGGCGTTAAATCATGACGCTTGATCAGCCACTCGGCAATTGGCCCGCCAACAACACCACCTAGCACCAAGCCAAAAGTAGCACACGCTAAACCAACGGTCATGGCATTAGCCAGTTGATAATCTTCGATAAAGGTTGGTGCCCACGCAATGGCTGTACCATGGCCGCCACTCAATGATACTGAACCACCCACTAGACCTAGTGGTGCTGGCATACCTGTGAGTACCGCAACGGTTATACCAGTGAGGTTTTGCACAAACAAATAGACTACAGCTAATACCAGTAGTATTGCCAGTGGTTTACCCCCTTGTTTTAGCGAGTTAAAACTCGCGCTCAAGCCGATGGTTGTGAAAAATACTAGTAGTAACTCATCGCGGATATCGAGCTGAAATTGCAGTGACAGGCCATTACTAAAGTAGATAAGACTAAACAATAGCGATGCTAAAACGCCACCAGTTACTGGTTCTGGAATATTGTAATTGCGTAAAAAAGCGATTTTGTTATTGATTTTTCGACCAATAAATAGCACCAAAAGTGCCATTAAGATGGTTTGTCGACCATCGAGTTCCATGTTATTTCCTCAGTAAAATGTTTAACTTTTTGTGGGGTAAAATTGTTGGTTAAAACTCAAAGCTCAAACCAAGGCTCAAGGTATTATCGGGTTGCGCAACCGCCTGAGTGGCGCTAGCAGCAAAAGCTAAGCTTGAACTTTCAAACTTGTATTCGCTGTACAGTTTAAAATCTTCAGCCCATTGATAGGCGACGCCCAGGACAGTATATTTAAGCTCATAGTCTTGGCCGAGCTGTTCGCCGTATTCTTGATCGTCTTCTTGCAAGTGGTTATAGCCCAAATAAATCGAGTAGCGATTGGTGAAGGTATAACGAAGATAAGCTTCGAGGCCCTTGGCGTCGATTAAATGACCAAGGTTGTCAATCTCATGGGCTTGGCTTTGCGAATAAACAAGAGCGGCGTAGAGGCCCAAATCGAATTGGCCGTAGTAACCGCCCAAGGCCCATATTTTATCGTCAATAGTAATGTTTTCGCCATTATTGTCGGTAAATTTGTAGTCGGCAAAGTTGATTGCTAAGCCAATTTTGGCCAGCGGATTAATGTTGTAGATCACCGAGGCGCCAATTGAGGTGTCTAATTCACCTTCGCCGGCAATATCTAAATCATTGTCTTCGACGTTAATGACGTCATCAGTTGCTTGAATTTGAGCGCTAACTTCAAACTTATTAAACTGGTTGCGCCACTGTAATACTTGCTCTGCTCGACCAGTACCAGAAACGCCGCCGTCGGTACCAAAGTTAAAGGTACCGCTGGCGCGGCCACTGAAGGTATTCATAACGTCGGTGAATTTAGTGACGTCGTAATAGGTTGACCACTGTTTGCCAACTGAAAATTTACCCCATTTGGGGTGAGATAAGCCGACATAACCAAGGCGTTGCCATATTGATTCGTCTTGATCATCGGCGGCTCGCAATGAGTCACCGCTCAAGGCTAGGCTGCCATCGGTGTCAATAATGTCTAAGCCCCATTCGGCGCCAGCATAAGCTAGCCACTGATTGTCGAGCTTACGAGTAAATTTGATGCCAATGCGCGATAAGCTATCGGTAAGCTCGCTAATGTCATCATTATTAATGTAATCGGCAGTAAATCTGCCATAGAAACGCCCACTGTCTCTTTGGTTTTCAATTAATTCAATGGCACTACTGCTAGCAGCTACCAACGATAGTAATAGCCCTGAGATAGTTGATACATTGATTGCCGCGCGCAAAGTAAAGCTCCTGTGATTGCTTATGTCGAATTGAGATGTTGTAGATTAGCTTTTGGCTAATCAATTGTTAGTGCAGATATTTTACGGGAGGCTGAACGCAAATTAAACAACAAATAGAGTTTTAACTCTATTTGTTGTTCTAGGTCAAAAATATAAACTGACGGGCTATTACTAAGTGTTTATTCGACAAGACTAAAAGGTAGGTTGCGTCGAGTTATCCCCAATGTTCTCAAGACTATTGGGGATATATTTGCATTACAAGCGCCTCATTGCTCTTTTTACATTGCGCTTTAAATCAGCTTCTAGCTCTTTACTGGTGAGCTGATCAAAAAGCTCCTTTGCTTTTAAAGAGTTATCGGCCATCTGGTAAAGACTTGCTAAGCGGTAGTCTGCCCAGTTTTTGTCAGGCAAATTTTCGTTTAATTCTTGTTCGCGATAGTGAGTCAGTGCATTAATACCTTGCTGATAATAGTTATCGGCAAACATCGCGGTGCGGCCAATTTGGTAATAAGCGAGTTGTTGGTAATAACGATTGGTTTGGTGGTATTTACTGACGCTCGCTTGTGAATGTTCAGGACTAACCGGTTGACTTTCATTTTCATTGTTTAGCGTTGCTTGAGTAAAATAGGCTATTGCTTTGTCGTAGTCTTCTTGGGCTTGGTAATGGAAACCCAGTTCAACATTGGCCGATGGTGACAAGGTCTCGAGTGTTGTCAGCTTGGCGATAATTTGTTGCGTTTTTTCTGTATCTGATTGATTTGAGTAAACCTTTAGTTCAGCGAGTAAACCGTCAAGTTGTGAAACTTGAGCTATTTTTTCGGCCATTGCCAAGGCTTTTTTATTTGAGCCACCAACTATGGATGGGGCTTCGAGATAATAAACTACCAGCGCCTGCATCGCTTTCAGATGCTTGCTGTTAAGCTCAACGGCTCGCTCAAAAGCCTTTTGGGTTGCTTTGGCATATCCCGGCTTTTTAAATATTGAACTTCGTTGCAACATTTCAGCATTAGCGACCCCAAGCCAATAATGATAATCAGCACTTTCTACTTGGCCTGTTTTATTATTTTGGACAAGGCTTTGACTCAAGCCTTGTCCAATAGTATGTTCAACGGCTTGTTCGAAGTTAGTTACCGCTTGTTTAAAATTATGCTTTTTTAGCGCAATACGACCGAGGTAAAAGTGGCTTTGTGCTAATGACTGTTTATTTTCAATGTTACTTTTGAACACTTGGCTGGCTTGTTGATATTGTTTTTGGTCGAACAGAGCAATACCGTTTTGTGCTGCCAAGCTATTTAGCGAGAACAACGGCAGAGCGGTAAACGCCAACATTGCCGATAACGAAACAGCACAGGTCATTAGTTTGCCACGTTTTTTAACGGTTGAATTGTGATTGGTCGCTTGTTTCATGCTTGTGCCTTTTACTGTTGTTGTTTGGAAAATCGCTTTTATTGTCTTAAGTTTGTATTTTGAATTTAAACGGTTTTCTGTATTTAAGTTACGTTCAATAATTAAGTTACACGCTTTATTTAGCTTATCTCGTTTATGTGTAAGCATTGTGTCATTCCTTTTAGTTAACGCGATATTGCTGGCGGTATTTTTTAGCGAGGCGATTCACACAAATGCCGCCGATAACACCTGGTAATACCCAGAACATGATTTGCCATTGCTCGGCAATAAAACCCTCTAACAGACGTCTGCCACCAAAAGCGAAAAATGCGGTGTAAGCACCAATGCCAGCGCCGATGATGTTGGTCAAATGCTCAACTAACCACTCACGTGCTTTAAGCTCCTTTTTAAAGATATAACTTAGTAGTCGGTATGAATTCACTAAGCACAAAGCAGCGAATATTTGCAGTAATACGAATTGTGATGTGATGCCGAGGTAGGCAACATAAGGCGAAATAAGGGCCATCATGACAATTGGCAATAAGTGAGGTAACTTGCGAAGTGGTTGCCGGTCATTCTTACATTTTAGTACTAAGATCGAATGTCTGGTGGTGTTAAGTACCAATAATGACAACATCAATAAAAACCATGCAAATAGTCGGCTGCGTTCACTGACCACAGCAACCTGATAACTAGAGAGGGCCATTTGAGGGTCTTTAACCGCGAGCGGGTCAATTAAGACCATCAAGGTAATAATAATGCCGGTGCCGGCGACTGTTAGCATACCGTATTCAAACCACTTGCCGGCTTTAATGTGAAAGGCACTGCCTTTTTTGGCAATTACCGGTAACCAAAAAGTGATTAACGAGACACTGCCGACCAAAATGTGTAAGTACAATAAAAATGAGTAAGTTGTGTAGTACATAGTGTTGCTCCTTGACTGTTGACGCCATTTTATTGAGCACAAAGCTTGAGTTTCAGTGCCAAAAGTCACTTTTTAAAACCGTGACTTTTGGCCTATATGAAATTATTGAGGTATTTGCGATAATCGATTTATATGACGTATTTTTGTAAATAAAATCAATAAAAATATATGGTTATCACAATTAGGTTAATGAAAGTATGAAGCTGAAAAGAGTCTCGCTACAGTTGAGTTGGTTAGATGGCTTAGCGGTGGTCACATGGGGGCTAGTTTTTGCTATTTCGCTGTTTATTTTACAGGGCAGCAGCGCTGATTATCAGGAGTTTAGCAAACCGATTGTTGGTTGTTTTGTGCTTTATATTATTGCGTTTTTCGGCGCGACTCGAAGTGGTCAATTTATCACGTTCAAGTACATCCAAGAGTTATTTTATTTTGTTCAGCTATTGAGTGCTGTTGGCATTATGTTGATGTTTCCCGCCGACTATACGCCAATTCTTACGATTATTTGGGCGGGAATGCTAATTCACTTTTTCAGTTTTCGAACTTCTGTGGTTATTTTAATTGCGGTCGTCATCGTATGGTTTTCACTCTACAGTTGGCGTTGGGACAAAGAGCACGTTTACTTTACCGCGTCACTCTATGGTACGTTCCACTTGTTTTCACTGTTGATGAGCCGGCAAACTCAACTAGCAGAGCAAGCTCGAGAACAGGCTGATCAGCTCAACCGACAACTGCTCGCCACTCAACACTTATTAACCCAATCAACTCAGCAACATGAGCGCACTCGAATTGCCCGCGAACTTCACGATTTACTGGGCCACCACTTAACTGCATTGACCATTAATTTACAGGTTAGCGCGCATTTGTGCGCCAGTGCTGGCAATCAAGAAGCAAAAGACAAAGTCGATCAAAGCTATGCCTTAGCTAAGTTATTGTTGAGCGATGTGCGAGAAGCGGTCAGTACGATTAAGGCGAACGATGGCATGGATTTAACCAGCGCCATTGAAATGTTGATTAAAGACGTCCCCAAACTAACTATTCATTATCAAAGCAGTGAGCAAGTGGACCAAGTCCTCAATATCGAAGGGCTACAGATTGCCAATGATATTATTCGCATTATTCAAGAGGCGATGACCAATACCTTGCGTCACAGCAGTGCCACTGACTTTTGGATGACTCTTGATTTGGCCGATAACAATATTGTGCTGGTTATGTACGACAATGGTCGCGCGCCAAAATCACTTACCTTGGGCAATGGCTTACGGGGTATCTCTGAACGAGCAAGTGCACTCAATGGCAACGCCGATTTTGATATTAGTGGTGGTTTTCTCGCCATCTCAATTGCTATTCCCGTTATTAATCTTGAGCAAGGGCGTTAATCATGACCATCAAAATTCTATTAGTTGATGACCAAAATTTGGTGCGAGCGGGTATTAAAAGTTTACTCGGGCTGTCAGAAAAAGTCTCGGTAGTGGCAGAAGCAAGTGATGGCAGCGAGGTCTTAGCAAAAGTTGAGGCAACTGAACCTGATGTTATTTTGTTGGATTTGTCGATGCCGGTGATGGATGGCATTGCGACACTAGCAGCGTTAAATCAAGCCAACATTGCGACGCCGGTTGTGATACTAACGACATTTGATGATCACGAGCTCGTACTTCGGGGGCTGAAAGCCGGTGCCAAAGGCTATTTACTCAAAGATGTTTCGCTAGATTCACTGATTCAAGCCATCGAAACCGTTGACAATGGTGAAACCCTAGTTCAACCAGCGTTGACCGAACGCTTACTGCAAGGCTTATCAACAATCGCGCCTGAATTTGAATTACCCGCTGCGATAGAAGCGTTAACCACCAAAGAAACGGAAGTATTGCGTTTAATGGCGAGTGGCTATTCCAACAAAGAAATTTCTACGGCCTTGTTTAAGTCTGAGGGCACAGTGAAAAACCACGTTTCTAGCATATTGACTAAACTAGGCGTTCGCGATCGCACTCGAGCTGTGTTGTTAGCTATTGAAAAGGGGCTATTGAGTTAACCTTTTAGCCATTGAATGAGTGAGTCAAATACTCAACGACTCTATACTTTTATGGAAATAGGTTTGGTAATTAAATTACATTTGTTGTGTGTTTTGTTGATCTTTAAATTTTTATGGTGTAAAAAAACAACATAAAGAGTTTTTTATCACGTAAATAAAACCTGAGAGGTCTATTATGGAAGCAAAGAACACATTGTTGAAAGAAAATAATAGCGTTGAGCATTCAGAGTTCGATTACGACAACAGCGGTTGGCCACGAGACTTTGATATTAGAGTGGAAGTTGCTGAGCAGCGTGAAATTCTTGATCAAGCCGATTGATCTAAATATAAGACAAACACGAAATAAACCTTCATTAAAAAAGGGAATATTGCATGGCAATATTCCCTTTTTGTTTACGTGACGATTGGGTCATCTTAGCGCAGCGTTTAAAATATTTTTATCCGCCTTAACGCTTGCAAGAGAAATTAATCGCGCAGCTCTTTGCGCAATACTTTACCGACAGAAGATTTTGGCAGCTCATCTAATACGACAATATTTTTAGGCACCTTGTACGGTGTCAGTTGCTCGCGACAGTAGCTAATGATATCGTCAGTTGATACCTCTTCACTGACGGTAATATAAGCCCAAATAGCTTCACCCGTTTTTTCACTTGGCTTACCGACAACTGCTGCTTCAGAAATAGCACTGTGGCGAGTCAAGACATCTTCAATTTCATTAGGGTAAACATTAAAGCCCGAGACTAAGATCATATCTTTTAAGCGGTCGACAATCTTAATTGTGCCGCTTGGTTGAACAACACCAACATCACCCGTTTTAAAGAACCCGTCAGCAGTAAATACTTTATCGTTTTCATCTTCGCGGCCCCAATAACCTAGCATAACCTGAGGGCCTTTAACGACAATCTCGCCTTCTTCGCCGTCAGCGACGACTTGACCGTTAGCATCGCGCAACTGCACCTCAGTATTTGCTAACGGGTAGCCCACAGTACCAAGTTCTTCTTGACCTGGCTTGTTGAAACAAACCACAGGGCTTGTTTCTGATAGGCCATAGCCTTCGGTAATTGTACAGCCTGTTAACGTTGTCCACTTATTGGCGGCATCAGGAGTAAGAGTTGTACCACCAGAGATCGTTAGTTTTAATGTATCGAAGTTCAACGCTTTAAACGGTGGGTATTGGCTAAGGCCGACAAACAATGTGTTGATACCGGTAAAGGCAGTAAACCTTTGGTCGGTCATGCTATTAACAAATTCGTCAGGGTTTTGTGGGTTGCTAATTAAAATATTGTTGCCGCCAATACCACCAACGTAGAGTAAATTTACCGCAAATGCATAGATGTGATACAGCGGTAATGGTGTGACAAAAGCTTCTTCGCCTTCGGTGAGTTTGTCGCCAAAGTGTTGGCCAATTTGGTTAACGTTACTCAGCAAGCTCTTGTGGGTAAGGCTTGCGCCTTTTGATACACCTGTTGTGCCACCGGTATATTGAAGTAAGGCAATTTCGTTCTCTTCAATTGCTTGTAATGGCTTCAGCGCGGTTGAATTGCCGCTTGTTAATATGGCACTAAACTCATGGCTCGACGCTTGAGCCGATTCGCCAAGTTTGGCTAGTTCACTATTGCCACCAATACCAATAATATTTTGAATATCAGTATCATTGACAAAACCTGCGAGCTTTGGTGATAAGGCATCGAGAATAAACAGTGCTTTTACGCCAGCATCGGTAAATTGGTGCTGCATTTCTCGAGGGGTGTACATAGGGTTAGTGTTAACAATAACTAAACCAGCTTTAAAGGCGGCGTAAACAATAATCGGGTAGGCGAGACAGTTGGGAAGTTGAATGGCAATTCGGTCGCCTTGCTCGAGCGCGGTTTGATGTTGTAACCAGCTCGCTAATACGGTTGAGCGCTGATCGAGCTGTTGGTAAGTGATGCTTTCTCCTTGACAGGTAAAGGCAACTTTATCAGCGTAATCTTGTACGTTTTCTTGAAGAAATTCGACGATGGTTTTAGCTTGATGTAATTTGGTCATTCGCTACTCTCTACTGGTTATCTTGTTATAGTTTTATCCTGATTTTTGCACTGGTATTGAAATACCACCCCTGTACTCAGCGCATATATTTAAAATAGTAGTGATAAAGTGCTGGCTTGTTTATGTTGAAGTCGGACATAATGTATGTCATAAGCGGACAGTTTGTTTGTCAAGCTGAACATTTTTGTTGTTCTTTTAGGCAGGGAAGTCGTTTTTGGCTAGTGAAAAACTATAGTGGAGTTGTATGGAGCAATTAAACTTTTACCATATTCGAGTAAGCGCTCAAAAGGTTTATTTCTTTACCAAAGTGCTGGAACAACTTGGGGTTGATAAAGCGCAAATATTTGCAGAACTTCACGATTTACCGAATTTAGACAGCGATAACCAAGCGACGATTTCGGGTAAACAACTAATTCAAATTTACCAGAACATTAATCGACTGAATTTACCCGGTATTGGTTTAAAAATTGGTGCAGAGATTCGCGCTAAAGACTATGGCATGTATGGCTGCACCTTGTCGTCGTGTCAAACTTTAGCTGAGAGCTTAGATTTTGCTACTCGATACCACTCGCTAGCAACTCGGACAACACGACTGTATTACGATGTAAAAGCAAATGGTTCAAGTTTTTTAGGTTGTGATGATATTTTAGGGCAGCCTGAATTAAAGCAGTTTAACTTAGAGCTACAAGCCGCGATTCATTTAGCGTTGATCCGAGATGCCATTGGTCACAGTGATTTTTCACCGTCGAAAGTGTATTTTGAGTTCGCTGAGCCTGCGCATTCATCGCTCTACTATAAAATGTTCGACTGTCCTATTGTATTCGAACAAGCCGTTAGTGGTTTTGAGTTTGACCAAGATAAAATGGCGACAGAACTTGCCCGTTATAATCCGTTAGCACTGCCCATTTTACTGAAAAGCTGTGATCAACTGTTGGAGTTGGTGACTCGAGATAAATTTTTGCTGAGCATCTATAGTTGGGTGGCGAATAACGTAGACCAAGAGTTACAGTCTCAACCACTGGCAGAGCACCTTTGTATGACAACTCGCACGTTAAGGCGTCACTTGGCGGAGCACGGTACCTCGTTTAATAAGATTTGTGCCGAAGTTAAGTGTCGGTTTGCCAAAAAATATATTGATGATGACAAGCTTTCGATAGACGATATAGCGTCGGCACTGGGCTTCAAAGATAGTGCTAATTTTCGCCGAGCATTCAAGTCTTGGACTGGCTTGACCCCCTCTGAATATCGCCGTGATTGTCAGGATCAAGACTCGCAATGGAGCAAGTCTTGAAATTTGGGTACTTAGTGGCGAGGAGCATCAATAACAACCACTTCAGCATCACCTAGTGCTTTAATGATGATTTGTTGTTGCTTTGACACTTCAGCGCCATCTCCTGCATTAAGCACTTGGCTCTGTGCACCATCTACTATCTCAATACTGCCTTTAGAGCACAAGACGTAAACTTGGTGTTCAATACTGTGCTCAATTTCAGTGCCTTGATTGAGTAAGCCACCATAAATACGCGCGTGTTGATGAATAAACAATGCTTGTTCACTGTCTTCAGGGTAGCCAGACACTAATAAAGGCAGCTCTTGGTCACTGGCTTGGCTTGGAAATGCTTTGGCATCCCAACGCGGCGTAACATCGTATTGGTTAGGCTCAATCCAAATTTGATAAAAGGTCAATGGCTCCTTGCTACGGTTGTATTCTGAGTGGCTAATACCGGAACCTGCACTCATGACCTGGACTTGACCCGATGGCGTTACGCCTTGATTACCCTCACTGTCCTTATGAGTAATAGCACCTGAGCGAACAAAGCTGATTATTTCCATATTGCGATGAGGGTGGGTGGCAAACCCTGTATTGGGGGCGACCCAGTCATCGTTAATCACTCTTAAGGTGCCAAAACCGATTCGGCTCGGGTTGTAGTAATGGCCAAAACTGAAGTGATGGCGTGACTTTAACCAGCCGTGATTGGCATGGCCGAGCTGGCTAACTGGGTAGTGCGTTATCATCTTGACCTCCTTAGAGTTGATCGCGGTGGTGCGCTTGATTAAAGTCTTGCTCTGGTCCGAGTGGGACAATTAGCGTCGGGTTGATTGTTTTATGGCTCGCGTAGTAATGGCGCTTGCTGTAAGGCAAGTCGACGGTTTTGCTAACGTCTTTAAATTGGTATAGCTCGCGCAAATAGCCGCTGATGTTGTCAAAGGCTTCGAGTTGATTGCGATTACATTTAAAGTGGCCAAAATAAACCGCATCGAATCGAATTAAAGTCGTAAATAAACGCCAATCAGCTTCGGTCAGCTGGTTTCCTGCTAAATAACGATGACTTGCTAAATGCTGCTCAAGCCAATCTAAACTGTCAAACAGTTGCTGGTAAGCATGCTCGTAAGCTGCTTGTGTTGTGGCAAAACCAGCGCGGTAAACACCGTTGTTGATGGTGTCGTAAATACGACTGTTGAGTTGATCTATTTCTGGACGCAATGACGCAGGGTAATAGTCGTCAGTATTACCAGTAATGTCGTTAAACGCTGAATTGAGGATACGAATAATTTCACTGGACTCGTTGTTAACGATGGTTTGTGTTTTTTTGTCCCACAGCACAGGCACTGTCACTCGACCTTGGTAGTCAGGTGCTGCTTTTAGGTATAACTGATACAAGTAGTTGTGCTGATATAAATGATCTTGAAACTGCTCGTTTTCAAGATCAAACTCCCAGCCGTTTTCAAGCATTTCAGCCTTAACAACGCTGACTGAAATCACATCTTCTAATTGCTTGAGTTGTCTAAAAATTAAAGTTCGGTGAGCCCAAGGGCAAGCCAATGACACATATAAGTGATAGCGGCCAGCCTCGGCGGGATATTTGCTGTTTGGGTCTGCTGAGATAGTATCTCTAAAGCGGCTTTCTTGACGCTCAAATTGACCTTTCGATGCCTTAGTATCGTACCATTGATCGACCCATTTTCCGTTGACAATTAATCCCATGATAAACTCCAAATAACAGTTGGTTGAGCTAACTCGCGTCGATGACTTTACTCGTCGCGAGTAGCAGTTTGATTTGTTTTAATTCTTTATTACTTCAATCTTGCTGCAATAACATTGTCTAGGCTGAATTTTCCAGCACCTTGAATCACCAATGCGGCAGAAATTGCCAGTAAGGCCAAACCAAATTCGTAGCCGTTGTTGCTGATAAACAAGCCGTGCTCTAAGTGAACGGTGACAATGGCGACAACCATGGTTATTGCCAAAACAAGCGCACTGGGCCTAGTGAGTAAGCCGACAATCAACAGTAGGCCGCCAAAAAATTCAGCACTACCGGCTAACAAGGCCATAGCGTAGCCTGGCGTTAAACCAATTGAAGCCATCCATTGACCTGTGCCTTCTAGACCATAGCCGCCAAACCACGCAAACAGTTTTTGCCCGCCGTGGGCCGCAAAAATAATACCGGCGATCACTCGAAGCGGTAAGCTTGATAAGGTTGGTGTTGATGACAAAATTTTATTGATAGTTGTAGTGTTCATAACCTTGCTCTCTTTTAAACTTTTGAATAATTACTGTTATGCTTGTTAACAGCTGATGAAAGCATTGTATTGGTTGTTGTTGGCTAGAATAACCGCTAATATTTGTTTGATATGTTCAAAATTTTTGAATAATTGAGTTTGGATATAAATAATTGAAAAACAAGCGAGCAAAATTAAACGTTAAGCCGTCAATCACTCATTGAGTCGCCTTTATGTATCAATCACCATTAACTTTTGAAGCACTACAAGTACTCGACGCTATTGATAGCCGGGGCAGTTTTGCCGCCGCGGCAGAGCAACTCAATAAAGTGCCGTCGGCGTTATCATATATTGTCCAGAAACTCGAAGAGCAGTTGGGGGTCACCCTGTTTGTCAGGCAAGGGCGGCGCTCAGTGTTAACGCCAGCTGGGCAGCACTTGTTGTCCGAGGGGCGCAAGCTGCTCAGCGCAGCCAGTATGGTTACAGAGCAAACACAAACCATTGCTCACGGTTGGGAACCAAGGTTGAGAATTGCCTTTGATTCAATTATCGACAATAAAGCCTTGATGGCAGTTATTGCTGGCTTTCTCGACGAACACCCCAATATTGAAATTGATTTAACTGAGCAGGTTATGGGCGGCTCTTGGGAAGCTTTGATTGAAGATCGAGTTGATTTACTGATTGGCGCGCCTGGGCCAGTGCCCAGACATCAAGGGATTCGAGCACAAAGTATTGGTGAGATATCACAAATATTAGTGGCCGGTACTCGACACCCGATGGCAAGTAAAAGCGCTGTTACCGAGGTGGATTTGGCAAGTTGTCGAACCGTGGTTGTGCATGATTCTGCCACTAATCAAGTTCCTCGAACCAGTAATATTATTGAACAGAGCCGCCATATTTATGTGACTACGGTAGCGCAAAAGTTGTCGGCAGTTGTTGCCGGCATAGGTATTGGTTATCTGCCTAAAAGTCGCATAGCAGAAGAGCTCAAGAGCAGTAAATTAATCGAGCTAAATTTAGCTCAAACTGAAAGTAAAGAGGCGCCAAAACATCGAGTACAGGTAAGTACTGAACTTTTTCTTGCGTCGAAAATTGTCAACAAAGGTAAGGGATTAGCCAAGCTTAAAGACAAACTATTTGACGCTTATACTACTGTTTGATGTGTTGATTAAAAATCTCGATAAACTTTTTTACGGTTGGTGTGTGAAGGGCTTCGGGCTTGCTAATACAGTATGACGTCCACGGAATTTCAATTTGGGTACTGATTTTAACTAATTCACCGGAGGCAAGCTCGTTGCTGAACAGTGATGCTGGGCCACCCGTTATGTAGTCTGACGATTTTGCAATTGATTTAGAAATATTGTAGTTGTCGCAAGAGATTTGTAGCAGTGGATTCAGGTCTTCCAAGTCAAAAAATTTACTCAAGCCAGCGCTAATAGAGGGTGCGATAATTGAGTAATCGCGCAGTGCAGGTAACGGATGAATAGTATTATCTTGTAAGATTGGATGCTGCGGGCGAGCAACAAAAATTATCGGAGCACTTTGCACCGGGGATATTACCAACGCTTTTGGGATTTCGTCGTAGACAAATGGTCCGATGGCGATGTCCAAGTGGCCGTCTTGAATCATACTGAGTAACTTACTTGAAGACTCTACCTTCAGCGAAAGTTGTACTTTGTTGGTTTGATTAATAAAGTCGAGTAAGACATCGGGAAAATAAAGTTGCTCGATAACCGGCCCTAATCCGACATTTAAACTGCCACCTTCAAGGTTAGACAGGCGTTCGACGTGTCTGCACATGGCATTGAGGCGCGCCTGAACCTGCTGGCCATTGTCAATTAAGTACTGGGCAACAGGAGTCGCTTTCATGCCAGTATTGTGACGATGAAATAGCTCGATATTGAGTGTTTGTTCGAGTCGGCCAATGCGTTTACTCAAGGTTGGTTGCGACATGTAGAGTTTGTCTGCCGCTTTGTTGATACTGCCCAACTCAGCAACCATTTGAATTAAATAAATGTCAGAAACGTCAAGCACACGCGACTCGAGCAAAAAATAATTAATAGATAACGGCTAATATATTCTATTTTTTATGTGGTGAAAATTAAATTTATTGAACAGCTATGGCGCTTGATGTAACCAGTCGCATTGATCTTCTTGTCCCGGATCAGGTAAAACATGACCGCCTTCCATCACCCAAGAAGCGGGAACTTCGACCAAATTTAAGTCGAGTTGCTGCTCAGAAATATTCAACAGTTTACAGGTTTGTGCGCGCATATCTGCATATAGCTCATCGTTTAGTGCTTGGCTTCTGCCTTTGCGAACCGTCGCTAAAATATGATATTTGATGCCGGCTTTGAGGGGAAACTTTTCCCAATAAATGACGTTGACGAAAGTCTCTGGTGCACCGGTGTAACCGCAGTGTATGTCGACAATAAGTTGCGCGAGTTGTTGCTTATTTACAGCTGAAATATTATCAGTAGCCGAAACAGTATATAGCGGCATGGTTGGCTCCTATCCGACGTTAATTGATAACTGAAAACGCCCTTTAATCAGCTTGCTTATCAGCAGTTTAACTATCAGTTTTAGCAACTGACTCTTTCGGCCTTGCGGGTTAAACCGAGCAAATGAGGCTTTGGTGTATTGCTCTGACAGCGCTTTATCCATAACACTGAGAATGATTTCATTTTCACTGCATCCGGTTTCTTGCACCCACATTTCGCACATAGCCGACATAAAAGCGTGGCGTTTATTGTTACTGGTGTTGTTTTCAACAGGCATTGTTATTGTTGTGGCAGTGGATGGTTTACCCGCGATATAAGCTTGGCCTTCAGGAATCTCGAGCCAAACAAAGGCAAATTTATAGTGTTCGCCTAAATGTATTTTGTACAACTCGATGGTGTTTTTTTCCAAACGGGCAAATTTACTTTTAGAAAAAGCACCTTGTTGAAACAATGCCAAAATACGCAGCTTTTCAGCCATATACTTGGTACTCCCATCACGGTTTTAAACATATATTCATCATCATAGAAGCTGTTTGGCTATTCGGCCAGTGAAAATATTTTGCCCAGCGGTAAAAAAACTGAATAGCGAATTGCTGAAAAGTTAACTTGTATCTAGCCAAGTCTTCACTATGGGTATGCCTAACTTTTATAGTGGTTATTAAAACTATTCAGTTTTCTTTATAGTGATAAATTTTATACTCGATAATAGGATTTTTGTTGATTGGAGCACCAAAAGAAATGTTTGACGCTATTTACAACGCAGTTTTTAGGCAGGTTTTTTCAGTCATAATGAAGGTCATGCCACCACCGGCGCCAAAGCTGTATCAAGGACAGGGCTCTGCCAAAGCCTTGTGTCAACACATCAGTGATACAGAAGTAAAAAGTCTACTCATTATTACCAGCGCAGAATTAGTCGAGCTTGGCTTGTTAAAGCCCTACATTGATTTACTTGAACAACTTGAGGTTTCAGTCAGTGTTTTTGACAAGATTGAACCCAACCCTTCAATTAGTAGTGTCAAAGCGGCGATTGACAGTTATCACCAACACCAATGTCAAGGCGTACTAGCTTTTGGTGGCGGTTCGGTTATCGATGCCAGTAAAGCTGTGACACTGCAAATAGGCAACAAAGTACCGGTAGAAAAACTCGTCGGTTTATTTAAAGCGCGCAAGAAAGCGGCCCCTTTTTTTGCAATACCTACAACTGCTGGTACTGGCTCAGAAATTACTAGTGCAGCGGTGATCAGTGGTGAAAATCATCAAAAAATGTTCATTGTTGACCATAAAAGTATCCCTATTGCGACTGCTTTAGACTCTGAACCCATGTTGGGCTTGCCCAATTTTATTACCGCTGATACCGGTATTGATGTGTTAACTCACGCGGTAGAAGCTTACATTTCAAAGGTTGATAACCCTACAAAAATACCGTTGGCGATTAATGCAGTTAAATTAGTTTTTGAAAACCTTCCCAAAGCTTACCACCAAGGTCGTGACCACGAAGCGCGCGCCAACATGGCTTTGGCATCGTTTCAAGCAGGTGACGCATTTAACTTTATGGGCTTGGGCTTTGTTCATGCCATATCGCACCAACTAACGGCGTTTTATCAAGTGCCGCATGGTCGCGCCAATGCGATAGTCTTACCCTATGTTTTGACCGCTTCATTTGATGCCATTGCGCCCGCGCTTGCAAGGTTGTCAATCGCTGCTGGTTTGGCTAACGGCGAAACTAATCAGCGCACGCTGGCTCAGCAGTTTATTGATCAAATTAAAAGCCTTCTGGTTGAAGTCAATATTCCTTCGACCATCGAGAAAATTAAAACAGAAGATATTCCCTCGATCGTCAAAGGTGCTCGTAAAGAAGCTGTCGGTAACTATGCGGTGCCATATTTGTTATCAGTGCGTGAGTGCACCAATATTTTGCAGCAATTACAGGGAAAATAAACAGAGTAAATTGAGATGTTGCTGTTGCCAGGGCGGTTAACAGCAATAGTCAGAGAGTAAATCGTTAACTATAAGAACTATATATAATGAACAACAGTAATCTTGAGTCTTTAAATGATGTTGTCGCAGTTGAACAAACTGCCTACGAACAGCAAAACGTGCCGAAAACAACTTACGATGTCTTTGCTAAAAGCGCAAAGGATTTCAGCCAGAAAACCGCGATGGCGTTTTTTATTGATGTTGACAATTATCAGCAGCCCCATCAAGTAAGCTATCAAACCCTGTTTGAACAGATTAATCGCACAGCGAATACGTTTAGACGATTTGGCGTTGAGCGCGGCGACGTAGTTGCCTTTGTCTTACCTAATTTACCTGAAACTCATTATGTTATTTGGGGCGGTGAAGCCGCTGGTATTGTAATGAGTTTAAACCCACTGTTGGAAGCCAAGCAACTGTCGAGTTTAATCAGCTCAGCCAATGCTAAGTATTTGGTTTGCTTAGCGCCAACACCGGGTCTAGACATTTGGGAGAAGTGCGTAAAAGCTGTTGAGCACAACAAGCAACTTAAAGGTATTTTTACCGTCAGTTTAAGTAACTACTTACCTGCTTTAAAAGGCACTATTACTAAAGGCTTTTCTGCATTCAAAAATCTAACGGGTGAAAAACTGCCGATTCCAGTATTTGATTTTGCCAAAGAGTGCGCCAAAGCCAATGGTGAACAGCTAGATTTTACTCCGCCAACTAGCGACGACATTGCGTCGTATTTTTGTACTGGTGGCACCACAGGACTGCCGAAAATTGCCCGTCGAAGCCATAGCTCAGAATCATACAATGCATGGGCGATTAGACAGATGTTTAACGGTGAATTTACCGAGGACTTAAACATTTTTTGTGGCTTGCCATTGTTTCACGTCAATGGGCAAATTGTGACAGGTTTAGCGCCGTGGAGCGCTGGTGCCACGGTGACTTTAGGTACTCCGCAAGGCTACCGAGCGCCGGGTTTAGTTGAGAACTTTTGGAAAATAGTTGAGCACTACAAGGTTAACATGTTCTCAGGAGTGCCAACCCTATATGCGGCCTTAGTTAACTTGCCAACCGAAGGGCGTGATTTGTCCAGTTTGAGCAAAGCCATTTGTGGTGCGGCGCCTTTACCCAAAGAGCTTTACCGCAAGTTTTTATCGACGACTGGTGTGCCATTAGTCGAGGGTTACGGCTTAACCGAAGGCACTTGTGCATCGAGTATCAACCCCGGCCTTAGTGACGAAAATGTCGGTTCAATTGGCTTTCGTTTACCTTATCAAGCAATGGCGGCATTTGTGCTTGATGATGACGGTAACTACTTACGCGATGCAGCGCCTGATGAAGTAGGAGCTATTGCCATTAAAGGGCCGAACGTTTTTGCCGGCTATGTTGAGGCCAAACACAATGAAGGTATTTGGCTTGAGCGCGACGGCGAAACATGGCTCAACACTGGCGATTTAGGCCGACAAGATGAACGCGGTTACTTCTGGTTAACCGGCCGCAAGAAAGAGTTGATTATTCGCGGTGGTCACAATATTGACCCGAAAACCATTGAAGAAGCAATGCACCAACACCCTAAAGTGAGTTTAGCCGCAGCGGTTGGGCGTCCTGACGCGTATGCTGGTGAGCTACCTGTACTTTATGTTGAACTCAATGCTGGTGAACAGGTTGAAGACGGCGAGTTAATGGACTTTGCACAAAGTCACATTGCAGAAAAAGCGGCGTGGCCGAAAAAAATTACCGTACTCGACAAATTGCCGGTAACGCCAGTAGGTAAATTGTTTAAACCGGCGCTTAATCAGCTTGAAGTTGAAAGCGTGGTTCAGCAAGTGGTGACTGAGCAAGGTTGTGAGCTTCGTAGCCTTGAAGTTAGACAAGACACTAAACACGGCATGATGGCTGACATTAGCCTCAAAAACGCCAACGATAAGCAAGCAGATTTGGAAAAAGCGCTAAGTTTGTTCGCATTTGCCTATCAAATTAACTAATCAGCACCGTTTAACACGATCAGAGCCCACAGTCGTTGGGCTCTTTTTTTAACTAATAGAATCTTCAATCTCTCGTCGATATCATAATATTATCTTATGTATAACAAACACTTGTTGCTGATTGTAGGCGTGGCGTTTATGCTGACTGCAATCGATAAACGAGATAGTCTGATAGTGACATGATAGAAAGCTTAGTCAATACCATAAACAATATCCTTTGGGGACAAGGGCAGATTCTAATCTACTTGCTGTTATTCGCGGGCTTTTGGTTCAGCGTTAAACTCAAATTCGTACAAATTCGTCACTTTGGCTACATGTTTGCGGTGATGAAAAACAGCACTCAATCTGATCAATCAGGTATTTCTTCGTTTCAAGCATTGTGTACGGGCTTGTCTGCGCGCGTTGGCACCGGCAATTTAGCGGGTGTAGCGATGGCGATATCGCTAGGTGGCAGCGGTGCGGTATTTTGGATGTGGGTTATTGCTTTACTTGGCATGGCAACAGGCTTTGCGGAAAGTGTGCTGGGACAATTATACAAAGTTAAAGATCAAAATAATGAATTTCGCGGTGGACCAGCGTATTACATTCGCCAAGGCTTGGGCAACCCCTGGTTAGCGGTAACTTTTGCTGTTTGTCTGTTTCTCGGCTATGGCTTCAGTTTTAGTGCCATGCAAGCCAATACGATTGCCGAAGCGCTTAACAATACCTTTGCTATTACACCTGTGTATTCTGGCGTCGTTATTGCCATTATTGCCGGTATTATTGTCATGGGCGGCCTGCGCAGCATTGCACGTTTTGCCGAAAAAGTGGTGCCTGTGATGGGGCTGGCATTTGTTGGTTTGGCTTTAATTGTCACAGTGATTAACATCGAGTTAATACCAGCGATGATCCAAGACATTGTGCTCTCGGCATTTGGTTTGACTGAAGCGGCGGCGGGCGCTTTTGGAGCAGCAATTAAAAACGGTATTCAGCGCGGTTTGTATTCCAATGAAGCAGGTGCTGGTAGTGTACCGCACGCTGCAGCAGGTGCTTCGCCAGTGCCCAATCACCCAGTAGCACAAGGTTATGTGCAAATGCTTGGCGTCTTTTTTGATACGATGGTTTTGTGTACTTGTACTGCGGTGATTATTCTACTGTCAGGCATTCAGCTAAACGGAGAAATGGCGGGTATTAGTATTACTCAAGAGGCCATGACTGCGCACATTGGCGGCGCAGGTACCTATTTCGTCGCGGGTGCTATTACCTTGTTTGCTTTTACCTCAGTAGTGGCAAACTATGCCTATGCAGAGAGTAATTTGCATCTATTTAAGCTTGACCATAAAGCAGGACGCTTGGCCTACACTGCAGTTTATTTGTTGATGGTTATTTGGGGTGCAAGTGCTAGCTTAAAACAAGTATGGAGCTTGGCGGATATGGCGTTGGGCTTGATGACCTTGGTGAATATCTACGCCATTGTCCAGCTGACACCAACCATTGTCAGTTTGACTAAAGACTATTGGCACAAACGCGCCAGTGGACAGAAGATTGAGTTCTCAGTTGCTGATGTCGATATTCAAGGCCAAACTTCAGCGGACATTTGGCAAAGGTGCGATAGTGACAAAAAACATTTGAAAAATAACGGGTAAAATAGCGAATTAATGGTTTTTTTTCGGGGCGTTTTTAGGTATGTTGCAGCGATAAATTTGAAAATAGGAAAGTGTTATGCCTAAAGCAAGTGAAGTGAAGAAAAATGCCGCGATAGAGCACAATGGTGGTGTTTATATTATTAAAGACATTGAGCGTTCAGTGCCACAAGGGCGTGCAGGTGGTAGCTTATACCGTATGCGCATGTACGATGTAGTTACTGGCAACAAAGTTGATGAAACGTTTAAAGATGTCGATATATTAAAACTTGCTGATTTGCGCCGACGCGATGCCATGTTTTCATATGTTGATGGCGATCAACACGTATTTATGGATAACGAAGACTACACGCCATACAATTTAAATACCGACGCTATTGCCGAGGAAGTACAGTTTATCAATGAAGATACTACAGGGTTACAGGTAATTATTATTGACGACCAGCCTGTTGGCATTGACTTACCAGCTAGCGTTGAACTTGAAGTGACAGAAACAGACCCGTCAATTAAAGGTGCCTCTGCGAGCGCTCGCACCAAGCCAGCAATTTTGAGTACAGGCTTAACTATTCAAGTACCTGAGCATATTTCAACTGGCGATAAAATTAAAATTAATACCGCAGAACAAAAGTTTATGGGACGTGCTGATAAGTAACTAGCAGTTTGGACCAGCCCAAGACTGTATCGGTTATTTGATAGTATTACCGTCACCATCACTATCACCACAGCCAAGGCCAGCAATAAATAATATTGCTGGCCTTTTAGTATCTGAAATTATTTCCTTGGCTAGGCTTTCTTGTAAGCTATGATTTATATAATCCAACCGTTTAGGATGATTTAGTATGAGAATTAACACCTTACTCGCCTCTAGCCTACTTGCTAGTGCACTAACCAGTGTCACCAGCTTTGCCGAGCCATTATCACTTTCCGCGTTAGAAAATGTTTTAGGTGCTGAGTCAAGACCAGCTGCCGATAGCAAGCGCGATGCTGCCCGTAAACCAGCGCAAATTATGAAGTTTGCCGAAGTTAGTGAAGGTGATCACGTCCTTGATTTATTTGCTGGCGGTGGTTGGTACACCGAGTTGTTTTCTATTGCCGTTGGCAGTGAAGGTAAGGTATACGCACAAAATGATGAGGTAATTTGGCGCTTTGCTGAAAAGCGTATTAAAGAGCGTACTAAAAATAATCGCTTAGCAAATGTTGAGCGTTTTGACCAAATCGCTATCGCCGATGTCAACGTACCAGACAATAGTGTTGATTTAGTTTTTACTGCATTGAATTACCACGATTTGTTTTTTACTCATACCGTAAGAGATGGCAAAAAAGTCGTACTGAGACCCAATGGAGCCGTTGATTACAAAAAAGCACTAGCCAAACTTAAAAGAGTGTTAAAAGACGATGGTGTTATCGTTATTATCGATCACCACGCAGAACCCGGCAGTGGTTATGAGGCGGCCAATACTATTCACCGAATTGATGCCAACATTGTTAAACATCAGCTTGCCGAGGCTGGTTTTACGCTAGTTGAAGAAGCGTTTTATTTGACGAACCCCAATGATGATTTAAGCAAAAATGTGTTTGCTGCTGATACCAGAGGCAAAACCGATCGTTTTATTTATAAGTTTGTTAAAGCAAAATCATAACTGTTATCAGTGATAAAGTAGGGGGTGTATGATGCTCAATATGGATTTTAGTCAGCGAGTAGTGATTAACAGTGCTGAAATGGCTTGGCAACCGAGCCCAGCTCAAGGAGTATTGCGTAAACCTTTGGCTCGCCAAGCTGCCGAATCTGGCCATGCGACTAGCGTTGTGCAATATCAACCGGGTAGCCGATTTGCCGAGCATCCACATCCCTATGGCGAAGAAATTTTAGTGCTTGAAGGCGTTTTCTCCGACGAAACCGGTGATTATGGCCCGGGCACTTATATTCGCAATCCACCGGGCACTAAGCACAGCCCGTTTAGTGAACCTGGCTGTGTTATTTTTGTGAAACTCAACCAGTTTGCCGAAAGCGACTTAACACAAGTGCGCATTGATACTCATAACACTCAGTGGCAGCCGGGCGTTGACGGTTTGCAAGTAATGCAGCTACATGAGTACGCAGATAAAGACGGAACAGTTGAACACGTTGCGTTAGTTAAATGGCCCGCGGGAGAAGTGTTTAAACCACACCGTCATTTTGGCGGCGAAGAAGTTTTTGTTCTCAGCGGCACATTTAAAGACGAGCACGGTAGTTATCCTGCAGGTACTTGGCTGCGCAGCCCCCACCAAAGTCAGCATCATCCTTTTGCCGAAGAAGAAACGGTTATCTGGGTCAAGACGGGTCATCTGCTTGTTTGATTTTAAACCTGTCGTGCCTTAACACTACTTTGACTCAGTTGTGTACCCAATAGAGCTACTAAGCAATAGCTGGCGAAATAGTAAAAGCCATGACCAACTGAAGATAGGGTTTCACTGCTGATCATCAGCTTGAGTTGAAAGCCAAACATGGTCAATTGGCTAGTATCGGCTGTTTCAGCATGATTAGTTGACAATACCGCCAGAAAAATCGCCACCACAAAAACATCTGCCATCGACCATTTACCGATACTGGCGATGAAGTTAATAATGCGCCTTTCTGTATCAAGGTTTTTACAAAAATAAGCCCAAGTTGATAGCAAAAGCTTTACTACTGGCACACAGATAGAAAAAGCAAAAATTAATAGTGCAACGAGAATTCGCTGTTCATGCCACAGCTCTTCAATGGTGCCAATGAGGGAGAGTTCTTTGTTGATAAGCTCTGACGACAAACTAGTTCCGCTTATACTGGCCATCATTTCCATATTCAGTGAAAACATTGGCAATAGTATTCCTGGGACGAATAAGGCGAGGGCGATGACGTTGAAAGTAAAACCTAAGTGCTTTTTAAGCATATAAAAATCATTGTTTTGTTACTCGTGTTGCCATCATAGCGAAATGTTTTTTCGGCGCAAGCGGACTTCGGCATTGTTACTATAACTTTTGTCCTTATTTATCTTTCGATAACAATGCCTTGGCTACGATTAATATTGATTTAGTCAACATAATATATACTTATCACTCGTTTGATTTTGAATTTTTGGTTGAGACTAGTTGTAACCCAATACAAAGCTTTCACTCTCTTCATTGCCGCGAGCAGCTTGCAAAGATATAGCGCGTTGATTTGCCTGCTGACGGCTACACAATTGCATAAGTTGCGCTCGGTAAATGCTAGATTGCTCATAAAGCTCTTGGTTAAAATCAGGAACTAACTGTTGTAATCTTGATGTATTTTGAACGTGGCTCATAACGACTCTCCTGTGTTCATTACTCATTCTTTTTAGTAGGGGCTTAGTGAAAAAATAGCCGGTAAAGATACTGCGTTATACCGGCTGAGATATTCACGGCAATTAAGATATTGCAGAGTTAATGCCAAATTTTAAGGTTTTGTTTTTAAAGGTTTTTGTTTTATTTGTGATGTTTGGGTTCTTACTGTTTGCAATTTGCCTGACGCTGCTATTGCAAATTGCAATGATTGAAGGTTGGAAGGCAACTTTGTGACAATCAAAGCTGCATGCTGATAAATAACAGAAACAAAAAAGGCTTATCGATAGTGATAAGCCTTTTGGTGTTCACACAATACTTATTAATGCATTGAGATAAAAAACTGTTATTTGGTAGTTACGCCTGATTTGGAATAATTTGAATCTCAACGCGGCGATTAAGAGCACGGCCGCGGTCAGTTTCGTTACTCGCAATAGCTTGTGATTCACCATAACCTAGGGTTTTCAGGCGAGCTGCAACAATATTTTGGTTGACCAAATAGTTTTTAACACTTTCCGCTCGTTGTTCAGATAAGTTTTGGTTAAACTGGGCTGAACCGACATTGTCAGTGTGGCCTTCGATACTTAACAGTGTTTTGTCGAACTTGTTTAGTACTTTCGCAATATCGTTTAGTGTGTTGTGAAAGCCTGATGTGATATATGACTGACCAGTGGCAAAAGTAATATTTGATGGCATAACCAAACGCAAGTTATCACCTTCGCGAATAACATCGATGCCCGAGCCTGAAAGTTCTTCTCTGAACTCTTGCTCTTGTTTATCCATGTAATCACCAATCGCTGCACCAGCCAATGCACCAATCGCTGCACCCCAGACGGCACGCTTATTTTTGTGGTTACTGGTAGATTTACCTAAAACGGCACCAGTAATTGCGCCGATAGCAGCACCTTTTTCTTTGTTGGTTGCAGCACAACCTGATACTGCCAATGATACGGCTACAACAGGTAGAATCAGTTTGTTCATTTTCATGTTTTAAATCCTGTAAAAGAGAACTGATGCCATAATATCAAAATTAACTGAACGTAAAATGAATAATACTTTTCTGGGGCTAATTTTTGTTATTAGTGATATAGCCAAGCGCAATAGTAATTGTATTTCACATTGGTAATACTCGTGATGTTCTTACTGATGTTTTGACAACGAGTTATACAAGCGCTCAACGCTCAGTTCTAGCCGTTTTATTTCTCTGATAGTGGATTGACGGTTCATTTCCATAAAGGTCCACATTTTTAGCGCGGTTTGCACGAGTGTGCTTAAGCCAAGGATCATTGCCCAAGTTAAGCGGGTATGAGAATCGTGTTCGACAAAGAAAAATTGATAACCAGCCCAAAGTAACAACAGTGTCACTGCAAATGCAATCACTGATATCAGTGTTACTAACCAGCCAAGAGAGCCGGTAAATGCTTGCTTTACGTAGATGAAAATACTGTCGTCATGAACGAGAGTAGCATTTAATTGCTTTGCTTCTTGTTCGAGTTCTTGTTTGATTTTTTCATCAATATTCATAACAAATACTCCAGAGTTTTAATGACAACTATTTGTCAGTGTTTTTCTTAATTGATTGCGAGCTCGGTTTAAGCGAGATTTTACCGTGCCGATTGGTACCCCTAGTACTGTGCTAATTTCTTGTAAGGTCATTTCCTCAAGATAGAACAAGTAAATCGCCTGTTTATCTATCTCACTTAGGTGATTGATCTGTAAGAGTAAATCATCATTTATTGCCAATGAATCATGGTGTTGTTGTGCTTGATGACATTGTTCTAACTCTTGTTGTTCGGTTAGTGGCTCTTCATTGATGCGTTTTCTTTGCATGTCTGTCGCCTGCCAACGCAACGAGCGATAAAGCCAACTTTTGAAAGCTCTCGGGTCGTCAAGCCGCCTAATAGACTTAGTCATCTTCAACCAGGTATTCTGGCATGCGTCCATTGCCAGTGATTCGCTGTTGAGCAATTTATATGCGAAGCGCAGTAAGCCCGGTTGAAAGTGACGGCACAGTTGGTCGAAGGCATTTGAATCCCCCAACTTCGCGGCCATCACTAGTAAATCAACCCGTGCTTTTTCCACAGAAATTTCCTCCAAGCTTAAAAATATTAACTTTGTTTCAACGTGTGCAAGTATTTCTAATTATTAAACAAGACGAATTGTCTTTGCCAAAGGTTCACGGTTTTTTAATCAATTAGCGGACAGGTGCAATTTTTATGGTAGTATTTCAGCAGTTTATTAGCATTTACCCTTTTCCTGTAGAGATGCATGATGGCAAGTAATAAAATTGAGCCCAAAATAACCTTAGATAACGAAGACCGCGCTGCATATATCAAGGAGCGAAAAACTCCTACCTCTCAATCTAAAATTGCAAGTGCAGCTGAGGTGAAATCGGCTAGTTCAACCAATTCTTTGTGGTTGTTTCTACTGTTAGCTATTGCCCTAGGTGGATACGGTGCCAGCTGGTGGCTGTATCAACAAACTCAGCAGCAATCGCAGTTAATTACTAAAGCGGAAGGTAGAATTGCTGATCTTGAACAGCAGCTATCGGCAACTGGTGAAGAAATGGGGGAGTCTGCCGTTGCGATGCAAGTGAAAGTATCTGGCTTGGTTGAGAAAACCGATAAACTTTGGACTGAAATGGACAAGCTTTGGGCATCGGCATGGCGACGTAATCAAAGCGAAATAAAATCGTTAAATAGCAAGGTTCTTAAGCAAGGTAAACAAGTAACAGCAAACGTAAAAACAGCCGAACAAGCCGCGCAACAAGTGACTGCAATAGGTACTAGAACTCAAACCATGCAAACCAATCTCGCACAGCTAAAACAATCGGTAGCTCAACAAGACTCACAAGTCAGAGAGCTTAAAGAGACCTTATTGCTCAACCAAGCAGATAGTTTGCAAGCGGAAACACAATTAACCGCAGTGAAAGAGCTACTCGATAAATTAGAACAGCAACAAAAAGCTCTTGCCCAGCAGGTACAGGCTTTGAGTAGTAACAACACGCAAGCGAACTCACAATCTGTAAGCGCTCAAGTGGCTGGAACTGCTGGTCAGTAACTTTTCGAACACCTTTTTATTTGGTAGCAAGGCGCTAAGCTGCACTAGCACAGTTCCTTGCCGTCGGTACTGGATAGATGTTTCATATTTTTCTTCACTTCGCATTCCCCTTGCTAATTGCAGTGATTTTTTTCAAAAGCCAGTGGCAAAAAGCTTATTTGCTGATGCTAGCCGGATTGCTTATTGATATCGACCATTTGCTAGCGACTCCCATCTATGACCCAAATCGTTGTAGTGTCGGCTTTCATCCGCTGCATACCGCTATCCCAATCGCTATATACGCGTTGGCCTTAATTCCCCAAAAGACGCGAATTGTTGCAATTGGCTTGTGTTTTCATATAGTACTAGACAGTCTTGATTGTTGGCTGTGATTGTTGTTCTACTATTTTTCTGATTACTTGTTCTACTGCTAGTCGTTATAACGATTGCGCTCACTAGGTATATCAGACAAGTATTCAACAAACTCTACCTCAAAACCTGCTGGGTCGAGAAAGTAAATATTTTTTCGATAGCGATCTGCCAAGCCATTTTTGTGTATAGGGTAGCCCGCTTGCGTTAGCCGTTCGATGACTGCGTCTAAATTATTGGTAACAAAAGCAAAGTGCGCCAAACCAACTTGGTGACCAGTAAGTTCTCGGTTTTCATCAATACCATTGTCAGTTAATGCGATATATTGATAATCATCGCCAAAGTGCAACCAATACCTGGGCTTGCCATACCATTCGCTGTCACCACCGCCCCGAATTGACCAATGCGGCATTGCCGCTCGATAGAAGTTTAAAGATTCTTCAATGTCGCTAACGACCAGATTAATGTGCTCAAGTTGAAACATATTTCGCTCCTAACAGTACTTTGCGTGTTTTAAGTTTAGTCGTGGCTTTACATGCCGTACTCACATGCCATAGCAATATTCCTGTTGTTTAGGATAAGGGCTGTCTTGATGCTGCTGGCGAACCCAAGCCAATGCTTGTGCGTATTGATACAAGGTGTGTATACTGTATTGAATGCGCTCGCGTAAACCTTGTTCACGATTGTTTAGATCTGGTGTCGTATCTATGTTTTCTGTTAATACTGGGTTTAACACTTGTTCGACATTTCTGATGATGAGGTGATCGGGAATGGGAACTAACTTATTGTTTTTCATGGCGTTCATCTTTAGCTCTGCAATCGGGTAAGCGCCACTAATACCACTAACCACGGCGACCAAAAGGGCGGGTTTGTGGCCCGTGTCTTGGTTATCAGCCATCAGTAAAAAATTCTTTAACAGTGGTGAGGCCATGCCGCCCCATTCAGGGGTGATTAATACCAATGCATCTGCCTTTTTAAGTTTCCCTTCTATTTCGGGCCAAGTACTGTTGGCTACGTATTTACTGGCATTGTTACCATCCCAAAACGGCAATTGATAATCGCAAAGGTCGATATGATCGACGTGACTAAACTGTTGGCTAATGACTTTAATATGTCTCGCAACTTTAGCGCTCTGAGAAGCTTTGCGTTGACTACTGCTAATAATAAGTAAGTTCATTGTGCTCTCCCATTTGTTTATATAAATTAAAAACTATATATAATTTAATTCGACAACTATACAAAGTAAAGTGTTTATAAATATTTTGCTTTGTATAGTTGATATTCAGGCGATGAATCTTTTCACGTAATTCAGGGGGAGTGCATGAGTTATCGCTACGGCCTTTAAACTCAGAGGGGTAGCTGGTTATAATGTTGAAAGTGAAATTTACTTGGTTAAAACGATGAATCGGAAGAAAAAGATAAAAGAGACCTTGAAGAAAAAAGCTAAAAAAGCCAACGCTAAATTACATCGGCCGAGTAAGAACAAGCCTAGGTATATTGCAAAAGCTGATCGCGCTAAAACAGATCAACAAGCGCTAATCGCTCAAACCGAAGATAACACTGATGTTATAGAAATTGCGGATAGTTAATAGGTCAATAGTAAAGCCTATAATAGCGCTAAGCGTCCATTGATGTTGAGTTAGTTGATGAAGGCTTGCCGTGTGCATCATATAAAATATTGAGGAACAGTGAATGTTGAGTAAAACAAAACAAAAAAGCCGTTGGCAACTTGCTGCTGTGCTATCAACCTTGTTATACAGTGGTATCGCTACCTGCCATCAAGATCACAGTCATCCAAATTCAGCCATTAAACAAGCTGCTGAATTTGGCCAAGCAACTTACTTGGGTAACGAAGCGGTAATGATAGAACATGGCGACACCAAAATCTTGTTTGATCCGTTTTTTCACAACAGCTATGGCACTTATCAATTGGTGCCAGAAGCAATGCGACAAGCCATGATGCAAGGCCAGCCACCTTACGACAACATTGACGCAATCTTTATCAGTCACGCCCATGGCGACCACTTTTCGGCGCAAGATGTTTTAACCTATTTAACTCGCCACCAAAACACTTGGCTAGTCGCGCCAAATCAAGCGATTGAACAGTTATATCGCTTCGCTGAAAAAGAGCAGCAAGATATGGCCGCGATTAAAGCTCGTCTTGTGGCAGTGCCACTTAACTTTGGTGATCAGCCTTGGCGTAATAAAGTTAACGGCTTAGTAGTTGAAGCAGTGAGAATACCTCATGCGGGTTGGCCACAGCGAGCAGACGTTGAAAACTTGGTATTTCGCGTCGCTTTGGCCGATGAAGGCACAAAACAAGAGAGCAATGTCGTCGTTATGCATATGGGCGACGCTGATCCTGATGATGACCATTTTAGACCTTTTAAAGCGCATTGGCAGCGCAAAGTCACTGATACCGCATTTCCTCCTTATTGGTTTTTTTACTCAATGGAAGGCAATGATATTTTAACTGAGCATATTAATGCCAAACAGCATATTGGTGTTCATGTCCCGGTTAATGTGCCAAAAGAATTAAAAGCAACAGGTAAGCAGTTTTTCTCAAAGCCGGGTCAGCAGCAAACAATAGGCAATGGCATGACAAAACAAGGTGCTGAAGATCACCATCATGATTAATCAAGATGAAAATCACGGTGATTTAGTTTTCGAGACACTTGCCGAATTAGCGCCCAACGCTGAGTTTTATCGCCAGAGTGTTATTCAAGGCTTGTGGAGTGGTTATGGCGAATTAGCCCGCTACTGTGACAAAAATAGTTCGCTAAGCGTTATTGTTAAATATATACAACCGCCAAGCGCTGAAAAAAACGCTCATCCCAGAGGGTGGGGTGGCGACTTTGCTCACCAACGCAAGCTGCGCTATTATCAAGTTGAACAAGCTTTTTATCAAGGTTATAGCCAACGTTGTTCGTCAAGTTGCCGAGTACCTAAATTACTTGCGGCCAAGACTAATCGGCAGCAACAAGTTTTAGTGTTAGAAGATTTAGACGACGCAGGTTATTTTGTTCGCCCCGAGCAAGTTAATCTTAATGTGATTAAAAGTGCATTGGCGTGGTTAGCAAATTTTCACAGTCAGTTTATTGGTACGAGTGCGGAAAATTTGTGGCCTACAGGTTGCTACTGGCATTTGGCAACTAGACCTAATGAGTTTGCCAACATGGGTGACAGTGAATTAAAAACTCGGGCGAGCAAGATAGATCACGAGTTAACCAATGCAAAGTTTCAAACTTTAGTTCATGGCGACGCTAAACTGGCAAACTTGTGTTTTAATCACGACGGCAGCGAGTTAGCCGCAGTTGATTTTCAGTACGTCGGCGCCGGTGTTGGTGTCAAAGACGTTGCTTACTTTCTTGGTAGCTGTTTAGCCGAGAAAGAACTCTTTGATTATCACAATTTGTTATTGGATCATTATTTTGATGTTTTGACTAACGCCTTGGTGAAAGCACATGATCTGAGTCAAGCTACTTGTAATCAGTTAGAAACTGAGTGGCGTGATTTGTATCCACTTGCTTGGGCGGATTTTCATCGCTTTTTAATGGGCTGGAGCCCAGAGCACAAAAAAGTGAACCGCTATATGGCGGCGCAAACTGAAATAGCCCTCAATCGTTATAGAAAATAAAAATAATAAAACTTAGTTTTTATGGAGAAAATAATGACTTCAGCGACGGTGCCGAAAACGGCTTTTGAGCTAAGCGATGCTTCGGATTGGCAGATTGATTGGCAAACCGAACGCTTGACTATTCGTCTATTACAAACTCAAGACTATCAAGTTGAATTTGGTCATGCATCTAACCCCGAGATTATGCGCTACATTGCTGATATTGATGACTTAGCTGCGGTTGAAGCTAAAGTTCGCTCGGCATTTGAACCGTGGCAGGGCAAAGATGGTGAATGGCTGTTACTACCTATTTTTCGCACTGAACATCAAGAGAGCGATGGCGGCCATATCGGTATGGTTTGCCTGCGCTTTGAGTCAGTTGAGTTTAAACGGGTCGAAATTGGCTATCGTTTACATCCCAATTTCCACGGTCAGGGCTACGGCTTAGAAGCGACGACAGCCTTGATTCAGTTTTTGTTTGAGCAAATCAAGATCAACAAGGTTGTTGCTTACTGCGTTGCTGAGCACAGCCATTCATATCGACTGATGGAAAAACTTGGCATGAAGCGAGAGGGGCAACTACGTCAGCATTCAACGTTATCGGGACGTTGGCATGATGAGCTGGTTTACGGCTTATTAGCGCAGGAATACCGAGACAACTTTGGAGCATAACAGTCGTTTTTTGAACCCTATGTTTAACTAATGTTGTTGTTATTGCTGTCTTTGATGATCTCTAGCTTGTTTGGCAAAAACTGCTGACCATAGTTTTTTACCAGCTTCCTCAGTTTTGGTGTGATACGCGTATGGCAAAATGGCCTGTTTGGGTCTTGATAATAGTAGTTTTGCTGTTGGCCCGCAGACAAATAAAAATCATTGAAACTCAGCGCTTGAGTTAGCACTTTAGCGTCGCCATTGGTGATTCTAGTTTGATTAATTTGCGCGATAATTATCTCGGCTTGTGCTTGTTGTTGTGGATTAAAGGTATAAATAGCACTTGGGTAGCGCGCTCTTAATGCGTGCTTTTTATCGGCACTGTGGCTTGCGATGTGAATATTGATTAGCAGTGCTAAATCTATTTTTTGCCTTTGGTAGGTAACTAAAATACCTTCGTAGTAAGCTGGCGTTAACGATTCCTGACCATGATTGTCTAGCACTTGAACGCTCTGGTCTAACTGTTCTTTCGCATTGATCCAACCTTGTTCCACCTTAACAATACCGATTAATGAGTTAAATATTGCTTCCATGCACCAATAACAATGTCCGCTTAAACCAAGTTGTTCTGTAAGCTCTTTAGTCATCACCTGTCGTTTTTACCTTAGTATCTTGAGTACATCTTTTATTAGACCTTATTAAGACTATTCGTTTCCACGCTCTTGCTAATCATTCAATTTTTCTCTGAACTGACCTAGGTCAAAGTTTTTTAACTGACATCATATAGAGTGGACTAGTCAGTTCGCAATCTGTGCTTTTTGGGGGAGGATTGGCAATGTCTAAGCAATTGAGTGCTAAACAGGCTGAACAAAAAACGATTTTTGTTTTAAAGGTGTTTATTGTTATCGGCCTATGTCTTCTACTAACTGGCCATATTTTGATGGAATATGTTCATTTGCCGGAGAAAATGGGGGTAGCAGGTATGGTGATTAGCGCCAGTTGTATTGCTTTTGGTTTAGTTTTTTCTCTGCCAACTAAAATGTATCTAACCTTTATTTTGGTTAAAAGAGAGAATAATGAAAGCGGCTTGACGGTTAAAAGTGAAAGCGCAAGCAAAAATAACAAAGCAAAGGTTAAGGACGAGTAAACAAATAAGGCAAGAGCGGCGAAAACAACTAGCTAACTAGAAGGTGGTTGAGTAGAGTACCGATACTAGGGCTAGGGAGTGCTAGGGCTTAACATCAGCTAAGCCCTAATTTTGACGTGATGTTAAGATTCGCTAAATTGTTCGCAGGCAATTAGGGTATTTTCAATTAAGCTCGCTACGGTCATTGGCCCAACTCCACCGGGTACCGGCGTAATAAAACTCGCATTTTGTTCGGCAATGGCAAATTCAACATCACCTACTAGTTTACCTGAGTCTAAACGATTGATACCGACATCAATCACAATCGCACCCGGCTTAATCCAGCTGCCTGGAATAAATTCTGGCTTGCCAACGGCAACAACAATTAAATCGGCTTGTTTTACTTTTTGCTCAAGGTTTTTGGTAAAGCGATGAGTTGTGGTGACTGTGCAACCTGCCAGTAATAGCTCTAAGCTCATTGGGCGGCCTACTATATTCGAGGCACCAACGACCAAGGCATCTAAACCGTGAGTTTTTACGCCCGTTGACTCGATCAACGACATAATCCCTTTCGGTGTACAGGGTCTGAGACCTGGCTGACGAAGGGCGAGTTTGCCAACATTAGATGGGTGAAATCCATCGACATCTTTCTTAGGGTTGATGTGCTCAATCACCAAATTAGCATCTAAGCCTTCGGGTAAAGGCAATTGTACCAATATGCCATCGACACTGTTGTCGTGATTAAGTTTATCAATAAGTGCTAACAGTTCTTGTTCTGTGGTGGTTTCCGGTAAATCGTATGACTTGGATACAAAACCAACTTCCTCACAAGCTCTGCGTTTACTACCAACATAGACTTCTGATGCAGGATCATTGCCCACTAATATAACAGCAAGCCCGGGCGCTCTTTTACCTTGTGCGACCCTCGCTTGAACATTTTCTTTGACTGAAAGGCGAATTTGCTGAGCGATGGCTTTGCCATCGATAAGCTGTGCTGATGAAGTTGTATGCTCTGCGGACATAAATAAACGGCTCTGATATTAGTGGTAAAAAAGAACAGCGTTATTTTCGCACAAATAAAATTCGGCGTGTAGCGCAAATAGCAAACTAATTGATAAATCTTTTATATGGAGGAATACGGTTGAAAATTGACTATATTTCCATGCTTTTTATGATATTTTAATCACTGTGGCGTAAAAGTGACCGAACGGTAAAGTTTTTTCAAAAAAGTGTTTGACGCGCTCAAAGCAACTCGGTAATATCCGCACCCGTTGAAGGCGACACAGCTTTTAACAAAAATATGTCGGTGATTAGCGCAGCTTGGTAGCGCACTTGGTTTGGGTCCAAGGGGTCGTAGGTTCAAATCCTACATCACCGACCACTTTCTTAAAGTCAAATGATTTTTAGAAAGTAAGCTATGTAGTATTAGCATAGTTCTGTAGGTACTGTGCGCCCTTAGCTCAGCTGGATAGAGCAACGCCCTTCTAAGGCGTGGGTCGTAGGTTCGAATCCTACAGGGCGTGCCATGCTCACAAAGTATAGTGGTGGCTGTAGCTCAGTTGGTAGAGCCCCGGATTGTGATTCCGGTTGTCGTGGGTTCAAGTCCCATCAGCCACCCCATTAAATGATATCGGTGATTAGCGCAGCTTGGTAGCGCACTTGGTTTGGGTCCAAGGGGTCGTAGGTTCAAATCCTACATCACCGACCACCTCTCTTATCTCAATCTCTTATTTTAACTTTCAATTAAGTCGAAATGTTTTTTTCGATAATACTTCACATCACACTTTGTTCATTTATTCACGTGAAAATGATCATAAGTTAACGTTTTGCATTCTCTAATAATTTCTTAACGGACTCGTATACTTCGGTCAAAGCAAGTATGCATTCTAGTGATTCGCTACTCGCTAGAGCTTTGTTTACAGCTGCTAAAATAAGCGTATTGCCTCACTTTTATTTGTATTAAAAGTAAATTATTTTGCTTTTTGGTCTTGAATTTTTCTCAACAATCTCCACCTTTTCATGATGTTAAGCACTTGTTAGCAAGCGGTTTAAAATAAATCGGTTTCGGTACTCGACTCTTGTTGCAAGCGCCGCTATAATTCGGCGTCATATTTTTTAATCTGGACGTTGTTTATTCGGAATTTCCGAGCTCAGATTGCTTTGTTTAACCAATAAAATTTTGTTGTTAGCAAACATTAAATTTGGGTTAGTTAGGCAGTTATATATTAGTTGCTTACGTAAATAGATACGTTAATAAATGCGTATAAACGCTTATTTTTGAGGTAATGAAATGCAAGTTTCAGTTGAGACTACAGAAGGTTTGGAACGTCGCCTTACGATCACAGTTCCTGCCGAATCAGTGGATGTAGAAGTTAAGAATCGTCTTCGTCATATTGCTAAAACGCAAAAAATTAACGGTTTCCGTCCTGGTAAAGTACCACCATCAGTAATCCAAAAGCGTTACGGTGCGTCAGTACGTCAAGAAGTTGCAGGTGAGTTAATGCAACGCAACTTCTTCGAAGCGATTGTTGCTGAGAAAATCAACCCAGCAGGTCGTCCAGAGTTCGTTGCTAAGAGCAACGAAGAAGGTAAAGAACTAGAGTTTGAAGCGACTTTCGAAGTTTACCCAGAAGTAGAACTTAAAGGCGTTGAAGAAATCAAAGTTGAACGTCCAGCTGTAGAAGTTAAAGATGCTGACTTAGATGAAATGTTTGTTACTTTGCAAGAACAGCACAAAACTTGGAAAGAGAACAAGCGCAAAACTAAGAAAGGCGACAAGCTAACAATCGATTTCACAGGTCGTGTTGACGGCGAAGAATTCGAAGGTGGCAAAGCTGAAGGTTTTGAACTTGAATTAGGCTCAGGCCGCATGATCCCAGGTTTCGAAAAAGAAATCACAGGTATGAAAGTAGGTGAAGAGAAAACTATCACAGTTACTTTCCCTGAAGATTACCACGCGGAAAACCTGAAAGGTAAAGAAGCTGAGTTCGACATTAAAGTTCACAAAACTGAAGGTCCTGAGTTACCAGAAGTAAATGACGAATTCGCTAAGTTATTCGGTGTTGAAGAAGGTGGTGTTGAAGCACTTCGCGAAGAAGTAAGCAAAAACATGACTCGCGAATTAGGCCAAGCAGTTAAAGCTAAGGTTAAAGATCAAGTTATCGAAGGTTTATTAGAAGCTAACGATGTTGATTTACCAAAAGCGTTAATCAGCCAAGAAGTTGACGTATTACGCCAACAAGCTATGCAGCGTTTCGGCGGTCAAATTGCCCCTGCAAACATGCCAGAACTTCCGGCAGAAATGTTTGAAGAGCAAGCAAAACGCCGAGTTAAAGTTGGTTTGTTGCTAGGTGAAGTGATCAAAGTTAACGAACTTAAAGTTGACGATGCTAAAGTCGCTGAACTAATCGAAACTGCTGCTTCTGCTTACGAAGATCCACAAGAAGTTATCGACTACTACAACAGCAACCAAGAGCTTAAGCAACAAATGCAAAACGTTGCTTTAGAAGAGCAAGCTGTTGAATTATTGCTAGAAAAAGCAAGTGTTACTGAAAAAGAAGCTAGCTTTAAAGAGATTATGAATCCAGAAGCAAAATAAGCTTTTGATTGACATTATCGATAGCGATAGTATAAATGGCTTATATGATTCCATATAAGCCATTTTTTTTGAAAGGATCCCTCTGTTGTTTACTTCTTCAAATAATCAAGATGTTACCAGTATGATTGAAAACGCTTTAGTGCCTATGGTTGTTGAGCAAACAGCTAAAGGTGAACGCTCATATGATATTTATTCTCGTCTGTTAAAAGAGCGTGTTATTTTTTTATGTGGTCAAGTTGAAGATCACATGGCTAACCTGATTGTCGCGCAATTACTTTTCCTCGAATCAGAAAGCCCAGAAAAAGACATTTATTTGTATATCAACTCTCCTGGTGGTTCAGTAACTGCCGGTATGGCCATTTACGATACCATGAAGTTCATCAAGCCAAACGTCAGTACTGTTTGTATTGGCCAAGCGGCTAGTATGGGCGCGTTTTTATTGTCAGGTGGTGAAAAGGGCAAACGCTACTGTTTACCTAATGCTCGTGTCATGATTCATCAGCCGTTGGGCGGCTTCCAAGGTCAGGCATCTGATTTTGAAATTCACGCCAAAGAAATTTTATTTATTAAAGAAAAATTAAACCGCTTACTTGCTGACCACACTGGCCAGCCAATCGAAAAAGTATCGCACGACACTGATCGCGATAACTTCTTAAGTGCTGAAGCTGCGGTTGAATATGGCTTAGTTGACGCCATATTGGAACAAAGAGGCGATAAATAAGGTCATCTTATTATCGCTGAGCTATGCTTTATAAAAGTGTTGAAACCATTTGCTAATCGCAAGCGTAACAAGCATAGCACTATTGTAGTTTATTGATTTAGAGGTACCGTATGACCGATATCAAAAAAGGTGACGGTGATAACGGCAAGTTACTTTACTGTTCGTTTTGTGGCAAAAGCCAACACGAAGTGCGCAAGTTAATTGCCGGACCATCTGTATTTATTTGCGATGAATGTGTCGAGTTATGTAACGACATTATTCGCGAAGAAATTAAAGAAATAGCGCCAAAACAAGACAAGTCTTCATTACCTGCGCCAATCGAAATTCGTGCGAGCCTCGACGACTATGTTATTGGGCAAGAGCACGCTAAAAAAGTGTTATCTGTAGCCGTTTATAATCACTATAAGCGTTTGCGCAACGGTGACTCTCACAATGGTGTCGAATTAAGTAAGAGTAACATCTTGCTAATTGGTCCAACCGGTAGTGGTAAAACGCTATTGGCGGAAACATTGGCGAGATTATTAGACGTGCCATTTACTATGGCCGATGCCACCACCTTAACCGAAGCGGGTTACGTTGGTGAAGATGTTGAAAACATCATTCAAAAGCTGCTGCAAAAGTGTGATTATGACGTCGAAAAAGCACAGCGCGGTATTGTCTACATTGATGAAATCGACAAAATTTCTCGCAAGTCAGACAACCCTTCAATTACTCGCGATGTTTCAGGTGAAGGTGTTCAGCAAGCACTGTTGAAGTTGATTGAAGGAACCATTGCTTCAGTGCCACCTCAAGGTGGGCGTAAGCATCCTCAGCAAGAGTTTTTGCAGGTTGATACCTCTAAGATTCTCTTTATCTGTGGTGGTGCTTTTGCCGGTCTTGATAAAGTCATTGAGCAACGCGTACACACTGGTACAGGTATCGGCTTTGGTGCTGAAGTTAGAGCGAAAGATGCCGATAAATCACTCACTGAACGCTTCCAAGAAGTAGAGCCAGAAGATTTAGTAAAATACGGTTTGATTCCTGAGTTCATCGGTCGTTTGCCGGTTGTTGCAACTTTGAGCGAGCTTGATGAAGACGCGCTAATTCAAATCTTACAAGAGCCAAAAAATGCCTTAACTAAGCAATTTGCCGCCTTGTTTGATATGGAAGACGTTGAGTTAGAATTCAGAGAAGATGCGCTAGTTGCCATTGCTCATAAAGCCATGGTGCGTAAAACAGGTGCTCGCGGCTTGCGCTCGATTGTTGAAGGGGTCTTACTCGATACTATGTACGAATTACCTTCAATGGACAACGTTAGCAAAGTGGTCGTCGATGAAACCGTCATTAAAGGCGAGTCAAAGCCTATCGTGATTTATGAAACGCCGCCAGAGCAAGTTGCTTCCGATAGTTAATTCGAAAAATATCGATTTGAACTTAAAAAAGAGCCTAATTGGCTCTTTTTTATTTTTAACTATTGAAAGCTATTTTTGCACCCCCATATCAAATTTTACGTATTATTCCCTGACCTTAACTTAACGGTTACTGGGGAATACCAATTTAACTTTTATTTTTATAAGTACAGCCCAACATTTTACGCTTGGTGATGCCGCCAAGGTTTGCGCTGTTTAGATTGGTGTTAATTTACCGTTTTTATTTTCCGAGAGAGTTTCTATGAGTAAAGCGCTGTCTGGTGTGGTTGAAATCCCTGTTTTAGCCTTGCGTGATGTCGTGGTTTATCCACAAATGGTTATTCCATTATTTGTTGGTCGAGAGAAATCGATCCGTTGTTTAGATATTGCAATGGAAACTGACAAACAGATTTTTTTAGTTGCCCAGAAAGATGCCGCCATTGATGACCCGACAGCTGACGACGTCTACCCAACTGGAACTGTAGCAACGATTTTACAAATGCTTAAGCTGCCTGACGGCACCGTTAAAGTGTTAGTAGAAGGCTTGCAACGCGCGAGTATTGAAAGCTTCCTTGAAACGGAAGACAAGTTTATTGCCGATATTCAATACTTAACGTCAGAGCCGGTGTCTGAAGACAGTGTTGAAGTGTTAATGCGCTCTGCATTGTCGCAGTTTGAAGGCTACGTAAAACTCAACAAGAAGATTCCACCTGAAGTATTAACGTCTGTTTCTGGCATTGAAGATGCTGAGCAACTCGCTGATACCATGGCCGCTCATATGCCGTTGAAGCTTGTCGATAAGCAAAAAGTGCTAGAAATTATTAGCGTCACTGAGCGCTTAGAATATTTAATGGCGCAAATGGAAGGCGAAATCGATTTATTGCAAGTTGAGAAGAAAATTCGTACGCGCGTTAAAAAGCAAATGGAAAAAAGCCAGCGCGAATATTATTTGAATGAGCAAATGAAAGCGATTCAAAAAGAGCTTGGCGATATGGACGAAGTGCCAGACGAAGCGGAACAACTCAACAAAAAGATTGAAGAAGCGCAAATGCCAAAAGAAGCTAAGGAAAAAACCTTAGCAGAATTGCAAAAGCTTAAAATGATGTCGCCAATGTCGGCTGAAGCCACGGTTGTTCGTAGCTACATCGATTGGATGACTAATGTGCCTTGGAAAAAGCGCAGCAAGCTTAAACGCAATTTGAAATTGGCGGAAGAAGTACTAGAGCAAGATCACTACGGGCTTGAAAAAGTCAAAGAACGCATTTTAGAGTATTTGGCGGTTCAACAACGAGTGAGTCAACTCAAGGGGCCTATTTTGTGTTTAGTTGGTCCTCCAGGTGTGGGTAAAACGTCACTAGGGCAATCAATTGCTAAATCAACGGGGCGCAAATACGTTCGCATGGCACTTGGCGGGGTACGCGATGAAGCGGAAATTCGCGGTCATCGCCGCACTTACATCGGTTCACTGCCGGGTAAGTTAATTCAAAAAATGGCCAAAGCAGGGGTCAAAAACCCGCTATTCTTACTTGATGAAATTGACAAAATGTCATCGGATATGCGCGGTGACCCGTCGTCAGCGTTATTAGAAGTATTGGACCCTGAACAAAATACCAGCTTTAACGATCATTACTTAGAAGTGGATTACGATCTGTCTGACGTGATGTTTGTTGCAACCTCGAATAGCATGAATATTCCAGGACCATTGCTTGACCGTATGGAAGTAATTCGTTTATCGGGCTATACCGAAGACGAAAAACTCAACATTGCTAAGCGTCACTTATTGACCAAACAGATTGAGCGCAATGGCCTTAAATTAAAAGAGATTGATATTGATGACAGTGCGCTCATCGGTATTATTCGTTATTACACCCGCGAAGCTGGCGTGCGCAGTTTAGAGCGTGAAATCTCAAAATTGTGTCGCAAAGCAGTAAAAGAAATTTTACTCGATAAAGGTCTTAAGAAGGTCTCGATTAATCAAGATAACTTGAGTGACTACTTAGGTGTTCAACGTTTTGATTACGGTAAGGCTGATGATGAAAATCGCGTTGGTTTAGTGACTGGTTTAGCTTGGACAGAAGTAGGCGGTGAGCTGCTAACGATTGAGACGGCGTCAATGCCGGGTAAAGGCAAACTCAGTTACACAGGTTCGCTAGGTGATGTTATGCAGGAGTCGATTCAAGCGGCGATGACGGTGGTTCGCAGTCGTACTGATAAACTTCGCATTAATGAAGACTTCTACGAAAAACGCGATATTCATGTTCACGTGCCAGAAGGTGCGACACCAAAAGACGGCCCGAGTGCTGGTATTGGTATGTGTACTGCGTTGGTTTCGAGCTTAACGGGTAATCCAGTAAAAGCAGATGTTGCAATGACGGGTGAAATTACCTTACGCGGTGAAGTTCTGGCCATTGGCGGTTTAAAAGAAAAGCTGTTAGCAGCACATCGCGGCGGTATCAAAACCGTTGTTATCCCGAAGGACAACGAGCGTGATTTGCGCGAAATCCCTGATAATGTGAAGGCTGATTTGGCTATCCACCCGGTTAAATGGATAGATGAAGTTCTTGCTATCGCCCTTGAACAGCCAGTTGAAAAGTGGCAAGTTGAGGAAAAAAGCGCCTAATCCGGCTGAAAACAGCGTAAAAAAGCGATTTTTTTAGAAAAAAGTGAAAATTTCGCTTTTCAAACGCTGAAACTGTGGTAACTTATTGACTCGGATATCGCTGAAACCCTTCTGTTATAAGGGTTTCATAAAAGATAAGAAAAATTATCTTAAGCTGATTTTCTTTAACTTTGCGCTTGATGTTCAAATTAAAGCTTGCTATAAAGCTTTTGCCGAACGCTAACACTGAAGATAGCGCTTAATAATAACAATTGAAGGGGAAGACACTGTGAATAAGTCTCAACTAATCGAGAAAATTGCTGCTGGTGCTGATATTTCTAAAGCTGCAGCTGGTCGTGCATTAGATTCATTTATTGAAGCTGTAACTGAAGAATTAAAAACTGGTGAGCAAGTTGCTTTAGTTGGTTTTGGTACTTTCTCAGTACGTGACCGTGCAGCTCGCACTGGTCGCAATCCACAAACAGGTGCTACTATCGAAATCGCTGCTGCTAAGATCCCATCTTTCAAAGCAGGTAAAGCACTTAAAGACGCTTGTAACTAATCTCGGATTTATTCAAGATTCTTCGAAGAGGCCGCATTTAGCGGCCTCTTTTTTTGCCTTGACCCGTCCTAAATAAGGTTGACACTTTTCAATCAATGAATTGGAGAGCATCATGAAATCAACCACTAAACGAACTCAAAAGGATTACTCACTCGCTTTTAAATTGTCGGTTGTCGAGCAAGTTGA
>NZ_JAGHQT010000016.1 GCF_017744155.1 Endozoicomonas sp. G2_1
GGTCGAGGAATCAGTTGTTATCTATAATCAACGAAGGCCACACATGGCCTTAAAATACAAAACGCCCGATGAAGTACATCGAGCGTTTTAGCGTAAATAGTGTCAACCTATACTAGGACAACACACAGCCACTTTTGATGGCATTATTTATACGAATTGATATTAAAAGCTATAAACAATCGTCATACTGGTTTGGGTGTCAGTATTTTCTCGATCGGCTTCAACATCGGTATTGTGATCAACCGTGATGGCAAATTTCAATTGTAATGTTTCAATGAGCTTAGTAATAATTGAGGTTTCACTTTTGTAAATACTGTTTTCACCGCTTTTTGTCGCATACTTAGCACTTAATAACTGTCTAAACTCAACGTTTTCGTTGAGTTGATGTGTGAATAAGCCTTGCGCCTGAATAATTAATGAATTTCGGGTTTCTTCAGGGGTTGAGTCGGTAGCTGTTACTACGTCACTTTTGAAACCAGGACCGATATCTGCGTCAAATTTAGTCTTTTCCGTATCGATCCAACGTCGACCCCAACCCGCTGAAAGCGAAGTCTGATTTTCAAAGCCGTTGAAGCGGTCTTCTGTGTAATAAGCGTTACCATATAAGTAATTTTTACCACTTGCACTGAGGGTATAATTGGTTTTTGCGTCAATGCTCCAGCGTTGATCTGTGGTAGTAAGTTCCTCGTTACCGTTTTCGTCAGTTTCTTCCGTTTTTCTGACCAACATGTCAAATTTAGCACTACTGCGCCATTGCGCTTTTTCGTGACGAATCGCTACCCCAGTTTTGATATCGCCACTGGTCGTGTTACCGGTACGGTATAGAGCGCCAAATTCAGCAGAAGCAGTAAATGCTGGTTTTTCGTCCGTCTTAGCCTCTTCGCTTAATACTGAAAATGGGACCAGTGTTAAGGTGGCTAGGGCGAGTTTATTTTTCATTATTATCCTCTAAGTTTCGGTGAACTGACATTGGTAACTACTGAATTCAATGCCCTTTAAGTTTTGTAAGAATTAGTATTAGGGCTATTATTTCAAGCGGCTCGAATTATAAACACAAAATGGTTCAATGACTAATCAATAACTATTAGTCGCGTTATTTTAGAGACAAAAAAACCGAAAAGCCGTTAGACTTTTCGGTTTTTGTATATAAAAGAGGGGTTAAACGCGTTTATTTAATCACTGCGTTTAGTTCGCCTTTTTGGTAGCGATCGAACATAGCGTCAAGCGAAATTGGCTTGATTTTGCTGGCATTACCTGCAGTATCAAAGGCTTCATAGCGCGCTTTACAAATGTCGTACATCGCTTGAGTTGATACAGCAAGATATTTGCGCGGATCAAACTCACTTGGGTTTTGAGCCAAGAAGCGACGAATCGCACCGGTTGACGCTAAGCGCAAGTCGGTATCAATGTTGACTTTACGAACACCGTTTTTAATACCTTCTTGAATTTGCTCAACTGGCACGCCGTAGGTTTCTGGGATTTCACCGCCGAATTCATTGATAATGGCTAACCAGTCTTGCGGTACAGAAGACGAACCGTGCATCACTAAGTGAGTGTTAGGAATGCGTTGGTGAATCGCTTTAATACGGTCGATAGATAAAATATCACCCGTTGGTGGACGAGTGAATTTGTAAGCACCGTGTGAAGTACCACAGGCAATTGCCAAAGCATCTACTTGTGTTTTAGCAACGAAGTCAGCAGCTTCTTCAGGATCAGTGAGCAATTGGTCGGCACTTAATACACCTTCTGCACCAACACCGTCTTCTTCGCCAGCCATACCGGTTTCAAGTGAACCTAAACAACCTAATTCACCTTCAACAGAAACACCACAAGCATGTGCCATTTCAACGGTGCGGCGGGTAACATCAACATTGTACTCGTAGCTCGATGGCGTTTTACCGTCGTCCATTAACGAACCATCCATCATCACTGATGAGAAGCCCAATTGAATCGAGCGCTGACAAACCGCTGGCGAAGTACCGTGGTCTTGGTGCATAACCACCGGAATTTCAGGGAACTCTTCAATAGCTGCTAAAATTAAGTGGCGTAAAAACGGTGCACCCGCATATTTTCTCGCACCTGCTGACGCTTGTAAAATAACTGGGCTATCGGTATCGCGAGCAGCAGTCATAATGGCACGTACTTGCTCTAGGTTGTTTACATTAAAGGCTGGAATACCATAGCCGAACTCGGCAGCATGATCTAACATTTGGCGCATAGAAATTAAGGCCATCTTAATTTTCTCCTCGGTAGCTGATTTGTTTAATCTTTCTTTGTTATTAGCGTTTCAGGTGCTTTTTTGTAACTTCTAATGAAAGTTTTCGTAGAGGCTACTAATTTGGCGTCAGAATTATAACAGAATCAAAAAAAACTGGCAGCTAAGTTTGAACTTGTGCTGCCAGTTTATTTTATGTAGGCTAAGTAAGAGCTTATTTAGCTAATTGAGGCTTGATAAATACTTTCGATAGTTTGATCTAGCATATCAGTAAAGGCTTGATCTGATTGCTGAGCAGATAAACCCTCGGTGAGTGCTCTTGAAAAACTAGCAATCATGCCTTTGTTATTTGCCACTTTTTGATTGGCTTGTTCGCGGCTGTAACCACCTGACAAGGCGACAACTTTGATCACGTTATCGTGCTCAACTAAGTCGAGGTAAAAGTCGTCTTGTTCAGGTAAAGTAAGCTTTAACATCACTTTTTGGTCTGCATTTAGCTGGTTTAACTGTTCAATAATAGCTGTTTTTAATAATTGCTCGGCTTCGGCTTTATCACTAATATTAATATCAACTTCTGGCTCAACAATTGGTACTAGTCCTTTTGCTAGAATTTGCTTGGCAATATCAAATTGCTGAGCAACAGCTTTCGTTATCCCTTCATTATTAGCAGCTTTAATCACCGAACGCATTTTGGTACCAAATACACCTGCGCTTACTGCTTTATCAAGTAACTGGTCAAGCTCAGGCATCGGTTTCATCAGTTGCACTTGGTTTTCTTCGTTAGCTAAGCCCTTGTCGACTTTTAAAAATGGCACAACTTGTTTTTCTTGCCATAAGTATTGGGCCGAACTTTTGCCGTCAATGGTGCGATCTAGTGTATTTTCAAACAAAATAGCGCCTAAAATACGCTCACCAGTAAAGGCTTCGTTAGTGATGATACGCGAACGCATTTTGTGCACGAGATCAAACATTTCTTGCTCTGAACTGTATTGATCTTGTTCAACACCATAAAGGCCAAGTGCTTTAGGGGTACTGCCACCACTTTGGTCGAGGGCAGCAATAAAGCCGTTTTGTTCTGTTACCTTATTTAGCATTTCTGTGATAGTTGAACTCATTGATTATCCTTGAAAAATAAATATTAATTAAATATAAAGTTCGGCAAAGACTTAGCTGGTCTCTGATAAAAAATTACGTTGCTTTGTCATAAAATAAAACTAAATTTTGTTGCTTCGCATAACTAGTAAAAAAACTGATTTAGTCGATAAAAACTTTTAGTTATATTTACGGAATTCTATCAGAAACGAACTTGTTGCCTAGCCACCAATGAATAAATTTTAATGCAATTAGTTTAATGCGAGAGCATTTAGCTAATTGTGGCGAAACTAATCGTTGGCTCTTTGTTCAAGAATTTCTACCGCTGGTAGTTTTTTGCCTTCTAAAAACTCAAGGAAGGCGCCACCGCCAGTCGAGATATAAGACACTTTGTCTGCAATGCCGTACTTATCTACTGCTGCTAAGGTATCACCACCACCTGCGATCGAAAATGCTGAACTTTCAGCAATGGCGTTGGCAATAGTTTCTGTGCCTTGACCGAATTGATCAAATTCAAAAACGCCAACTGGGCCGTTCCAAACAATAGTGCCGGCGCTTTTTAAAATCTCGGCAAGAGCATCAGCTGAATCTGGACCAATATCAAAAATCATATCGTCAGCGCTAACGTCAGCAACAGGCTTTAAGGTAGCAGCGGCTTGCTCAGAAAATTCAGTGCCAACTACAACATCTGTTGGAATTGGAATATCACCCTTGTTTGCTTTGGCTTGTTCTATCAAGCGATTAGCTTCAGCAACTAAGTCTGCTTCAAATAGTGATTTGCCAACGCTGTGACCTTGCGCGGCAATAAAGGTATTGGCAATACCACCGCCAACGACAAGTTGATCAACCACAGTTGAAAGTGATTCAAGTACCGTTAACTTGGTTGAAACCTTTGAACCGCCAACAATTGCGACCAGTGGGCGAGCAGGATTGTCTAACGCTTTTGATAGCGCATCTAACTCGCCAGCTAGCAATGGACCAGCACAAGCAACTGGGGCGAACTTAGCAACGCCGTGAGTACTGGCTTGAGCACGGTGAGCGGTACCGAAAGCGTCCATCACGTAAATATCGCACAGTGCAGCGAGTTTTTGCGATAACTGGTCATCGTTTTTCTTCTCACCAACATTAAAGCGAATGTTTTCAAAAACCACTAGTTCGCCTGCTTGTACTTCAACGCCATCGAGGTAGTCTTTAACCAAACGAACGGGTGTGTTAAGAGCTGCCGCCAAGTAATCAACAACAGGCTGTAGCGAAAATTCATCGTTGTATTCACCTTCAGTTGGACGGCCAAGGTGTGACATCACCATCACTTTGGCACCCGCTTCTAAGGCAATTTTTAAGGTTGGCAGTGCCGCTTTTAAACGAGCGTCAGAAGTAATCTCACCGTTTTTCACTGGCACATTCAGATCTTCGCGAATCAATACACGTTGGTCTTTAAGTGCTAGGTCAGTCATCTTTTTAATGGTCATAGCAAATTCCTAATCAGTAAACTAAATCGTTAATATTTCTGTTATTGCGCGTCGATGTCGCCAAGTATTTCAGCGGTATCGAGTAATCTGTTGGCAAATCCCCACTCGTTGTCACACCACACTAGCATTTTAACTAAGCGTTTGTGACTGACTCTGGTTTGATTGCCGTCGACAATACAAGAGTGCGGATCGTGGTTAAAGTCTATCGAAACCAGTGGCTCTTCGGTGTAGCCTAAAATGCCGGTGAGGGGACTGTCGGCGCCTTGTACCGTTTTAATTGCACGGTTTACCTGTTCAATGTCGACATCTGAGTTAAGCGTTAAGCTCAAATCCATTGCCGTGACATTAATGGTCGGGACTCGAACGGCAATAGCTTCAAAACGGCCAGAAAACTTGGGTAGTATTCGTTCAATACCTGCGGCTAATTTTGTGTCAACTGGGATTATTGACTGGCTAGCGGCACGGGTACGGCGCAAATCCGGGTGATAAGCATCGATGACTTGTTGATCATGCATCGATGAATGAATCGTGGTAATGGTGCCGCTTTCAACACCAAAGGCGTCGTCAATCACTTTGATCACAGGGACAATACAGTTGGTCGTGCATGAGCCATTGGAAATAACTTTGTCGGCAGCAGTTAAGCTCTGATGGTTGATACCGTAAATGATGGTCGCATCTAAATCTTGGCTGCCGGGGTGCGAAAACAAGACTTTTTTAGCGCCTTGTGCCAAGTGCTTTTCGCCGTCAGCTTTACTACCAAATTTACCCGTACAATCAATAACAAGGTCAACTTGATGTTTTTGCCAAGGTAAATCTTCGATAGAGTCGTGATGATAAAGGGCGATGTCATCACCAGCAATATTGAGGTTGCCCGGTTGGTGGTTGACCGCAAAGGAGAAACGACCATGAGTGGTGTCGTATTTTAATAAGTGGGCGATGCCCTCAGAAGAGGCCAATTCATTGATGGCAACTAAACGCAGGTCTGCTTGACGGCCATTTTCGTATAGGGCCCTCACTAAGCTTCGACCGATACGACCAAAACCGTTGATCGCAACATTAATAGGCATATCTGAAACTAGATTCCTTTTAAGTTATTTAAAATGTACTTGTGATAAAAAAGAAGCGCCTGCAGGCGCTTCATAAGTCTCAACAGTTACAAGCTATTTACCGTGTTAACAACGTTGTCAACCGTGAAGCCGAAGTGCTCCATAAGCTTGCCACCTGGTGCTGATTCGCCAAATGTTGTCATGCCAACAACACTGCCAGCAAAGCCAACGTACTTGTACCAGAAATCGGTATGAGCAGCTTCTATTGCAACGCGTTTGGTGACACTACTTGGTAATACTGACTCTTTGTAGTCAGTGTCTTGGGCGTCAAAAATATTGGTTGATGGCATTGATACCACGCGAACTTGTTTACCTTGTTCAGCCAAAGCATCCGCCGCAGCTAAAGCAAGTGATACTTCAGAGCCGGTCGCAATTAAAATCACTTCTGGTGTTTGTTCGCTATCGCGCAAGACATAACCACCTTTGGCAATGTCAGCAACTTGTTGGCTGTCGCGAGCAAGAGCTGGTAAACCTTGGCGACTAAATACTAATGATGTTGGTGCTTGTTGACGTTCAACGGCATTTTTCCATGCAACCGCTGATTCAGTTGCATCGGCTGGACGCCATGTCACTAAGTTAGGCGTAGTACGCAAGTTGGTTAACTGCTCAATCGGTTGGTGAGTTGGACCGTCTTCACCTTGACCAATTGAGTCGTGGGTGTAAACAAAAATGTTTTGAATACCCATCAACGCTGACATGCGCACTGCATTACGAGCGTATTCCATAAACATTAGGAAAGTTGCGCCGTAGTTGATAAAGCCGCCGTGCAAAGAGACACCGTTCATAATGCCACTCATACCAAATTCGCGAACACCGTAGAAAACGTAGTTACCCGCGGCGTCTTCTTGAATGCCTTTAGAACCAGACCAAAGGGTAAGGTTGGAACCAGCCAAATCAGCTGAGCCGCCTAGTAGCTCAGGTAATAATTTACCAAATGCTTCAATGGTGTTTTGTGATGCTTTACGCGACGCGATGTTTTCGCCTTTGGCCTGACACTCTTCTACGTAAGCTTGTGCTTTTTCAGAGAAATCGGCCGGTAATTCACCTTTAATGACTCGGCGTTCGTATTCAGCTGCAAGTTCAGGGTGCGCTGCTTGGTAAGCAGCAAATTTGTCTTGCCAGCTTTGTTGAGCGTTTTGACCTTTAGCCTTTTGATCCCACTCTTGGTATACATCTTCAGGTACTTCAAAAGGTGCATGTGGCCAGTTTAAGAACTCGCGAGCTGCGGCAATTTCGTCATCACCTAGTGGCGCGCCGTGACAATCGTGGCTGCCAGACTTGTTTGGCGAACCGTAACCGATAACGGTTTTACAACAAATCATGGTTGGTTTGTCTGTTACTGATTGTGCCTCGGCAATAGCTACGCTGATGGCGGCTGAGTCGTGACCGTCAACATCGGCAATCACATGCCAGCCGTATGAAGCAAAGCGAGCAGGAGTATCGTCGCTAAACCAACCTTCAACTTCACCATCGATAGAAATGCCATTGTCATCCCAAAACGCGATTAACTTGCCTAAGCCAAGTGTGCCAGCAAGTGAACAGGCTTCGTGAGAAATACCTTCCATTAAACAGCCGTCACCTAAGAAACAGTAAGTGAAATGATCAACGATATCGTGACCTTCGCGGTTAAATTGCGCGGCTAAGGTTTTTTCGGCAATCGCCATACCGACAGCATTTGAAATACCAGCACCTAGTGGACCTGTTGTTGTTTCAACACCAGGTGTGTAGCCGTATTCTGGGTGACCAGGGGTTTTTGAATGAAGCTGACGGAAGTTGGCAAGCTCCGACATTGGTAAGTCGTAACCAGTAAGGTGCAACAGTGAGTAAATTAACATAGAGCCGTGACCGTTTGACAAAATAAAGCGGTCGCGGTCAACCCAGTTAGGATCGGTTGGGTTGTGTTTTAGGAAGTCACGCCAAAGAACTTCTGCGATATCTGCCATCCCTAATGGCGCACCTGGGTGTCCTGATTTTGCTTTTTGGACAGCGTCCATACTTAAAACTCTGATAGCGTTGGCCAGATCTCGACGCGATGGCATAGTAACTCCTGAACAATATTCAAATATAAGATCAATTCGGGCAGCTATTCTCGCCTAGAGCTAAAGCAGGTGCAAATAATATTACTATTTTTGTGGTATTTTTTTGCTATGGATTAGTACAAACTGATTTGTCCTGTTTCCATCGGCTCGCTGGCCTTATCTATCAATTGATTTTATTGACCTTGTAGTCAACTATTTTAAAGAGGTTTTGTTCCTGAAAAAATTCAGCTATCATGTTTGATATCAATAACCTAGGTTGATAGATTAAGGATTAATCGAGTAAGGATAACTATGTTAGCAGCCGTTAAGAAACAACTTTTTCCAACCTTATTAATATTTGCCTTTGCGTGTTCTGCGCATCATCTTATTATCCCGTTTTCGCTAACTAATTTTATTGGCCCGATGGCGGCAATTGCGAGTGTCTTAGCTTTGACCATAGGTCACCGTATTTTCGCCGCGATAATCATGTCGGGGATACTTTTCCACAGTTATTTAACTGTGCTTGGCAATGAATCCTTTGGCTTTTCAATTGCTATTTTCTTGATGTTAGTATTTAGTTTGCAGGCCTATATAACCAAGTTGTTATGCGCTAAAGATTTTAACGAAAACAAGCTGCTAAAACACCGCAACACCTTAATTTGGTTTATGGTCAAGTTAGGGCCACTGACAAATTTGATGGCAGCACTAAGTGCTGTGCTAGTTGCTATCATCGAGAACCAGCAATTTTCATCATCGCTTTTTTATGTCTTCGCCAGTGTTTGGTCATTTGCGACCTTAACCAGTGTTTTTATGGTGCCGATTTTTATCTTTCAACGCACCAATACAACAACTGATGTCGGGCGTAGTAAAAAGAACTTTGTCGTTTTTGCCTCGGTCATCGGTTTTGTTGGCATTAGTTTATTACTGAATTTGTCGCAGCGAGATGATCAAGCTCAACGTGCATACGCGTTTGAGCAGGACACCAAAAAGGTTGAGTTAATTCTCAATGAGGAAATTGATTTTATTCGCGAGCAAATTCGTGCACTGACAGCACTTTTTTACAGCAGTGAATACGTCTCGCTTGAAGAGTTTACCCAATTTTCAAGTTATATTTTTAAGCAAAATTCCAGTATTCGAGCGCTTGAATGGCTGCCTATTATTAAACATGAACACCAGCAGGCATTTGAGCAACAGGCTAGCGACGTGCTTAATTTTAATTACAAAGTCAGAACGGGCGTTGCCACTAATGGTTATGAAAACAAGATAATTCCTGGTGTTTATGCTCCGGTTTATTTTATTTTCCCAAGCTTTCAAAACAATCAAGCCTATGGCGTTGATATCAACAACTTTGAACAAGAAATGTCGGCACATATGAAAGCTGTTGAGCACAATGATTTAGTCGCAAGTCGCCCGATTACCTTGGTTCAAGATGACTACTCAAACCCCGGTGTTTTGGTGTATTTTCCGCTTTATAATCTCGACCGAATGAATCCATATGGGGGTATTAATGTTGGCGAGCGTCAAGGACTTTCAGGTTATATTTTGGCCGTTGTTCAGTTTAAGGCGTTTTTTAATCAAGTTGTCCAGCAGCAAGGGCTGAGTAACATACAGTTGCAGGTATCAGATGTTAGTGAGGCGGAGCCTTTCACCTTATTTGGTCAAACAATTGTCAGTGCTAATCGGCTTGACACTGTGACTGAATTAGACTTCTTCTATCGCCAATGGCAGCTCAAGTTTGCTGAATTAGACCCATGGTTTTTTCAAAACAAAAGTTGGAAAGTGTGGACGTTATTAATTGGCAGTACTGTCGGTGGCGTGTTATTCCAATTACTATTATTGCTTGGCGCATCGTCGTCAACTGAGTTGAGTCACCAAGTTTCATTGAAAACAAAAGAGTTATTGTTGGCCCGAGAGCAGGCTGATCAAGCCAGTGATGCTAAAAGTGATATTTTAGTCGCGCTGGAACACGAACTCCAACAACCACTGAATAAACTCAATCAGCAGTTGCCGTTGTTAAATCCGAGTAAGAGAACCGATGGCTCAAACGCTATTTATCAAAACATATTGCAAGCCAATGAAAACTTACAGCAAACCTATCAAACCCTGAATCAGCTGGCTGACATTGAATCTGGACGCACTCAGCTTGAGGATAAGCTTTTTGATTTCCACGCATTTTTAAAGCGTATTGAAACTAATTTGAACGTTAAACATTGCAATCAACACAGTAATATTAAGTTTGTTCAGCACAAAAACGTGCCGGTATACATCACCGCAGATGAATTACACTTGCAGCAGTTATTAATTGGTTTGTTAACCGCGTGTATTCAAGATTTTAATTCATATAAATTGAAAGTGTCAGTCAAAGCACACTTGTACCAGTCTGAACAAGCAAGCTTGTTTTTTATGATTACCGAGTTTGATGACTATGCATATCGCGTGGGTGACAATAGAGAATCAAATGACGATGTCGACACTGAAAAGGACGCCTCAGAAGATTTTGTCAGTACCAATATGCTAATGGTTGAGCAGCTCAAAAGTTTATTCGACGGTGAAATAAAGTACTCACCGTTAAGTTCTGGTAGTACTATGGTCAGCCTGACCTTACGGGTTGGCTTATCGAGTATTGAAAAGCAACTGATAATGGATGATCTCGATTTTCAAATAGAACAAGAGCAGCAAGTAAAAAATAGTTAAACTTATGTCATTAGCCATCATTATCGCTGATCGAGATCCCAGTGATATCCACCAGCAATTGGCCCGTTGTATACCTGATATTGATTGTCAGATTTGGCCCAACATTACTCAACCTGAACGCGTCGAATTCGCGGTAGCCTGGCAAGCGCCAATCGGGCTCTGGCATCAATATCTTCGGCTTAAAGTGATTCAATCATTTGGTGCTGGTGTTGAAAACCTGATCACTGATGGCAGTATTGGTGACAATGTCGCAATTAGTCGTGTTGTTGATCAAGACTTAGCTCAAGAAATGGCGTCTTATGTATTGTCGTCAGTGCTAATGCTTAAGTGCCGTTTTATTGAGTTTTATCAGCAACAACAGCAGCAGAAATGGTCAGGCTTACCCCGTCATTCGGGCAATAAAGTGACAATACTTGGTCTCGGTCAACTTGGGGCAGCGGTTGCCAAATGTTTGATGATAAATGGTTTTGACGTTACCGGCTGGAGCCGCACTGAGAAAAGTCAAACGTTTTGTCGGCATTTTTCGGGTGTTCAACAGTTACCTCAAGCGTTGGCTGATTGTGACTACCTGATTAACCTGTTGCCGAGCACGCCTGAAACAGAAAAATTAGTGAATCAAGCGTTGTTGTCACAGCTTAAACCTAGTGCTTGTTTTGTTAATGCGGGGCGAGGAGCAACGGTTGATGAACAAGCACTTTATCAGGCGTTGTTAAACAAACAGCTTAGTTTCGCGGTGCTTGATGTTTTTACCCAAGAGCCTCTACCTGAACAAAACCCACTTTGGCAGTTAAAAAATGTCGTTGTAACACCACACATTGCCGCAGTAACCAATCCCAAGACAGTAATTGAGCAAATCGTTGAAAACTATCAGCGTTTTAAAAAGCAACAGCCGCTTTTGAACCGAGTTGAGCGCGAAAGAGGTTATTAACTTTACATGCTTTAATGGCTAATTTGCCTGAAAATCAATTATTAACATAAATAGATAAATAGCCTATTGAAATTCAGGTACTTATCAGATAAATTTGTTGCCGAATTACATAATTATAACAACTTTGCTAAATCAAGGCGCTGGCATGAATAAATCACCATCAAGGGGATTTAAATTGACAACGGTAATATTTGCAGTATTTATATTAGCGGTGTCTGCTATATTGAGTAATTCAACTATAGCGAGTGACATGGATGTAGCAACTGAACAAAGTAACTAGACTGAGTCAAAAATATTGGCTGGGTTTTAGTAAAGATTAAAAACCGCTGATGTTAACGCATCAGCGGTTTTTTGTTATTTTGCGTTTGATATTAACTGTGCTTTTACAACGCTCTTAATGCTTCAAGTACTTCTTTAGGTTCTTGGCGCAATGTGTAGTCTGCATCGACAAAACTACTCGCCACCGTGCCGTCTTGCGCGATAACAAAAGTAGCAGCAAGTGGTAAATCAAATTGACCGCAGCCGTTGTGTTGCTCTAAATCAATCCCGAAATTTTGATAAATAGGTTTCAACTCTTCAGGTAAGGTAAATACCAAACCAAGCTCGCGAGCGTAATCAGCATTAACGTCTGACAATACGGTAAAGGCTAACTCATTTTTTTCAGATGTCGACAGCGACGCGTCTGGTAATTCCGGTGTTATGGCGACCAATGAGCCACCAGCGGCCTTAATTTCAGGCAAAATCTCTTGATAACCTTTTAGTTCGAGGTTGCAGTACGGGCACCAGCCACCTCGATAAAAAGTGATAACAAGCGGTCCATTTGCTAGCAAAGCTTGAAGTGTTACTACTTTGCCATTTTGATCTGATAGCTCAAAAGTTTTTAGCTTATCGCCAGTTTTAGGGGCGTTTTCAACCAGTGCTGATTTGGTCACCTCTTCAGTTGCGTTGGCCATAATTGCTTGAATATCTGCGGGTACGTTAGTTAAAAATGAATTTCTAAATTCGGTCAGTTTTTCACTTAGAGACTGTTCACTCATAGACATAGTTATTTCCAAAATAAATCATTCAAAGTGAGTCTATTAAATCAGCACTTGAATGGTCATTCAAGTTTGTTTGATGGATAAAATTGTTATAAATAAGCTTAATTGGTTACAATAAAGATGACAGATAGTGGTGAAAGGCGTATTAATGACAAGAGTAAAGTTTGATCGCGAGCAGGTCTTAGAAAGATCAACGGAGCTGTTTTGGCAGCAGGGCTTTCATGCCAGCTCAATGCAACAAGTATTTGAGGTAACAGGTCTGAAACCTGGTAGTGTTTACTTGGCGTTTGGCAATAAAGCTGAGCTTTTTAAGCAGTCGTTGAGCAGTTATGCCGAGAAAACTATTAACATGATAGAGCAATCTCTTAGTGCTACTGATAAACCATTAGAAGGTATCTGTAATATTTTACAAGGTATGGTGGATGAATCGGGAGATTGCCATTATCGCTGTTGCTTCTTGATAAAAAGTCAACTTGAGTTAAGTGCCGGTGATGAAGAACTCAAAGCTTTTATTACCCAACAAACTAAACGCATTGAAGCGCTTTACGCGAGTTATATCGCTCAAGAATATCAACCAGATATTGCCCAGCAGTATGCCACTAGCTTAATGCTGCATATTTTTGGTTTGAGGGTGTATTCATATCAGCCTAACAGCCAGCAAACCATGTTGACTGGATTGCGGCAAGGTCTACCTTGGTTGCCTTGGCCAACGCAATAGTTCACTGACAACACTTTTCATTTTCAAGAAAAAAGCTGCTGATGTTTAACATCAGCAGCTTTTTTTGTAGTACAGAATCGACGGTTACATTTGCGACTGTAAATAGTTTTCTAAACCGATAGTTTTAATCAAACGCAGTTGTTGCTCTAACCAGTATGCGTGATCAGACTCAGTATCATTTAACAAAGTTTGTAACATGTCGCGAGATACGTAGTCTTGTTCTTTTTCACAAAGCGCCATTGCATCTTTTAATGCGGCGTCTACTGCATACTCAACACGCAAATCACTTGCGAGCATTTCAGGAACGTCTTTACCAATTTGTAAACCATCGCGATTTACCATATTGGGTGTGCCTTCTAAAAATAGAATGCGCTGGATTAACAAAGAAGCATGACCTTTCTCATCGTCAAACTCGTGGTCAATGCGCTCAAAAAGCTTGTTTAAACCCCAATCTTCATACATGCGCGAGTGAATAAAATACTGGTCCATCGCTGCTAGTTCAAATGCTAGTAAGCCGTTGAGGGCGTCAATAACGTTTTGTTTGCCTTGCATAATCTTGTCCTCGCTTAAAGTTGCGCTTGTAGGTACTTAGCTAAGCCCATGTTGTCTATTTGATACTGCTGGGTTTCTAACCAGTCGAGGTATTCTTCCTCGCCTTCTAAAATCTCAGTCAGCATATCTCGGCTTACGTAGTCTTGCTCTTGCTCACACAAAGCAACTGCAGCTTTTAGCTCATCAATTTGTTGCAACTGAAATTTGGTATCGCAGTTGAGCATTTCTTGAGTGTCTTCGCCAATGGCTAATGGACTCAACTGCTGCAAGTTAGGCAGACCTTCTAAAAACAAAATACGTTCGATAATTTTGTCCGCTTGCTTCATGTCTAAAATCGATTTTTTATAGCCCTTGTCATTCAGCTGGCTAAATCCCCAGTTTTTAAACATACGAGCGTGTAAAAAATAACGATTAATTGAGGTTAATTCGGTGGTTAACACCTTGTTTAGTGTACTAACAACAGAACCATTGCTTTTCATAATGTAAACCCAATGTGATTAAATTGAGTTCAAGTATAGTTATGGTTTATTACATTTCAATAAAAACCGTTTAAAAACAACTATTTAGCATTGATAATCATTATCAGTTAGATTGCTATATTTAAGATACTTTTTGTCATGAAAACCTAAACCTATAAAAATCAAAAGGTTAAGTATTTAATTGAAAATGTAGCTAAAACGGCAGAAGTAAGGGTAATGAAAATAACTTAGATTAGCACCAGAACTAATCGGTTAGCTGAGCGCTAAGGGAAGAGCAAAAGTTGTTGAGTTTGTTGTTAGGTGTCGTTTTTAAGGTCTGAGAATCTATTTTAAGTGCGTTGGCAGTTAGCTTAGGTTTGAGTTTAAGCTTAATTTTCTATTAGCTGACTTCTTTGAATAGGCTTTCGTCAACAATAGTGTTATCGATTATCGCTTGAGCTGCTTTTACACAGGTGCCACATTGGCTACCCAATGGCAGATGACCCTTTAGTTCACGAATAGAACCAACCCCTTGTTCAGTGACTAGGGCTTTAATGTCTTTATCAGTGATACCTTTGCAAATACAAACGAACATCTTTTACTTGATACTCTCGATAACTTGTTAACAATTTAATTGACGGGCATTAAATAACCCGAAGATTTAATCAGTAATATTGAGTTATTTAATCAAACTGCGATTGATAATAATTCTTATTTGTTGTCATATCAAGCCTGTGTTTTGCCCTTTTTTATAACTACTTGATAGTTATTGATCTTTTTTTAGACTTTTTTGCTGCTTATTGGATTGATTCTAGAGTGATCGAATTTCATTTCGGCCTGTTTAGCAGTGATGGAGTTTTGTTCGCTATGTTTAATTGCTATTATTTCTCGCGTTTTTATCACTGTTTGAACGAGCCCGTTTATCATTGGAGTTTGTGTTGTTACCTCTGGTTTATCACGAAAATTATTCTTGCCCATTTCCAGAAAATCATCGTTTTGTGATGTCGAAATTTGTTCGACTGCATGACTACCTCAAAGCAAAAGGCATGATTAAAGCCAACGTTTTTCGACCCAAACCAGCGACGATAGAAGATCTATCAATTGCCCACAGCAATGACTACCTCGCTCAGATGGTACGCAACCAACTCGACGAAAAAACGTGGCGTAGAGTAGGGCTGCCATGGAGCCAAGGGTTGATCGACCGAACCTTAACTGCCCCTAACGGCACGTTGCTAGCAGCAAAGCTGGCGCTTAAGTACGGTATTGCTAGTCATCTGGCGGGCGGTACTCATCACGCTCATTACGATTTTGGTTCTGGGTTTTGTATGGTCAATGATTTGGCTTATACCGCATTATCTCTATTGAATGAAAAACAGGTAGAGCGAGTATTGATATTTGACCTCGATGTTCATCAAGGCGATGGTACCGCTGCTATTTTGGCTAATGAAAAACGCGCTTTTACCTGCTCAATTCATTGCCAAAAGAACTTTCCATTTCGCAAATCACAAAGTGATCTCGATATCGGCTTAGTCAATGAGCTCGGTGACGACGATTACCTCAGTGTCGTCGAGCAAGCCTTAACTAAACTGATCGCCGAACAACAGCCTGATATTGTCTTGTATGATGCAGGTGTCGATGTTTGGCAAGAAGATGTTTTGGGGCGGCTTTCTATTAGTTGGCAAGGCATGAAAAGGCGTGATCACCTAGTGCTGACTACGTGTTTGGCGAATAAAATTCCGGTTGCGACTGTCATTGGCGGTGGCTATGACAAAGATCATCAACGCTTAGCACAGCGCCACGCCATTGTTGTTGAAACCGCTTTTAGTCTCTATCAAGAGCAACAACTGTCGCTCAACTGTTAATCTAATCACTCATTTTTATTGTCTTTTTTAAAGGTTAAAGGTTTTAAAGTTTTTATGTCGTTACTTTTTAGCACATCATCTCCCAGTAAGCTCATTGTGTTCGACCTTGATGGTACTCTGGTAGATTCAGTTCCTAGTTTGGCTATGGCTTTAAATCAGACTTTGCAGGCGTTAGATTTGCCACAAGTGTCTCTGACACAAGCAAGGCACTGGGTTGGCAATGGTATTGAGGTGTTGGTTGCGCGGGGTATCAGTCAGTCGGTGGATATTTGTCCTGATCTTAATCAAACCCAGCACCAGCAGGGCGTTAGTTTATTTAAGCAGTTTTATGGCGCGTCTGATCACAGCGCTGACACTCTTTACCCGAACGTTAAAACCACCTTAATTGAGTTAGTCGGGCAGGGGCATACACTGGCTGTGCTAACCAACAAAGCAGAGGTGTTTGTTAGGCCAATTCTCCAGCATTTTGATATTGAACAGTATTTTTCTGATGCTATTGGTGGTGATACTTTAGCTGAGAAAAAACCATCGCCGATTGGTTTGAACGTTTTAACCCAAAAACACGGTTATTCAATAGCTGATACTGTTATGGTTGGTGACTCTGAAAATGATATTTTTGCCGCGCGAGCAGCTGGCTGTTGTGCTATTGGGCTAACTTATGGCTACAACTATGACCGACCAATTGCCGACAGCAGCCCTGATTATGTCTGTTCAGATATACAAGCCTTGCTATCACTGCCATTAGCATCAGTTACTGAAAACTGTGTAAATAGCTAACAAACCAATTGATAAGCGCGATATAATAGCGCCAGACAATTTGTAAGTATTTAAACTATAACGAGCATTAACACTATGGCTGAAACATTACAGCAATTTATCGCTCAGGTGAAAACTAAGCAAACCTTATGGGCGCTACAAGACAGTGAAACTGAAGACTGGGTAGTACTCGACTCAGTTCATTTTGAAAACGCCGAAACCATGCCGTTGTGGTCGAGTGCTGAACTTGCTAAAGTGCATTGCACCGAGCAATGGCAAGACTATCAACCGGCTCAAATTAGTATTGCAGACTGGTTAGAATACTGGGTTGATGACTTAAAAGAAGACGATGTTGTCGTCGGCCTTAACTGGCAAGAAGGTGACAACGCTGAATGCTATGAACTTGAATTAGCCGAGTTTACCTTAGCACTTGCCGAAGTAGAGCAATTGTAAATACTTCGGTAGATGAAAACTGATAGTCAGTGTAAAGAGACGCGCTGACTACCTCAGTTTAAGCTTCAACTATTTTCTTAGCCATTCGCCATAACTTCTCTCACATATCTCCTAAAGTTACACATTAGCGCTCCTAATACAGTGAGTTTTGTCTAACTATACTGAATATAAATATGCCTGATAATTCATCAATAATCAGGAGTAAGGTCTTGTAAAGCCAACAATTAAGTTCAGTATTAGGTGGCAAAAAACAAATCCAATTGTAAGTTTTGTTCGTAAATATGTCGGTATTTTTTGATATTTTCACCGAATATCACTACAATCTAGCGCAATTAATCAACTGGTCGTATGAGCTGACGAGGAAATTATGAGTATTCGAACTAGCCTTAAAAAAGTCCTTCCACCTATTTCTATTACAGAGCAAGAAGCATTAGATGCGGGCGATGTATGGATTGAGTCTTCTATTTATCAAGGACAACCTGATATGAAAGCCCTTAGAGACTTACCACAAGGGCAATTATCAAGCGAAGAACAAGCATTTATTGACGGCCCTGTACAAGAATTACTGGCAATGGTCGATGAATTTGAATTGAACAACTCTATTCACATTCCTCAAGACATCATTGATTTTCTCGGCAAGAACCGTTTTTTCTCAATGATCATTCCAAAGAAATTCGGTGGTCTGGAATTTACGCCATATGCTAACTCGACAATTGTTGCCACTATCGCGACTAAGAGCTGTGCTATCGCAGTAACTGTTATGGTGCCTAATTCGTTAGGGCCAGGCGAGTTGTTAATGCACTACGGTACCGAAGAACAGCAAAATCAATGGCTTCCTCGGTTAGCTGTAGGTAAAGAAATCCCTTGTTTTGCCTTAACAAGCCCTGAAGCTGGCTCAGATGCTGGCTCAATCCCCGATACAGGTATTGTCACTAAAGGCATGTGGGAAGGCGAAGAAGTACTAGGTTTAAAACTTAACTGGGACAAGCGTTACATCACTCTGGCACCAATTGCCACAGTGCTAGGCCTTGCTTTTAAAGTCTTCGATCCAGACCAATTACTAGGTGACAAGTTAGAATTAGGTATTACCTGTGCATTATTACCTAAATCGCACCCAGGTGTTGAACTAGGCAATCGTCACGATCCAATGAGTCAGCGTTTTTACAATGGTACTACCCGTGGTAAAGACGTATTTATTCCAATGGACTTCATTATTGGCGGCCAGAAAAACATTGGTCGCGGTTGGCAGATGCTGGTTAGTTGTTTAGGTGCAGGTCGTGGTATTTCATTACCTGCGTTAGGAGTTGCAACCTCACAAGCAGCGTTTAAATCAACCGCTGAATACTCATTTGTTCGCGAACAGTTTGGTGCGCCAATTGGTCGTTTTGAAGGTATTCAAGAAAAGCTTGCCGATATTGCTGGTAAAACCTTTGTTCAAGAAGCGATGCGCGTATTAACAACAGAAGGTCTAAACCTTGGTGTTAAACCTTCAGTAGTTACTGCAATTGCCAAGTACCACATGACTGAATTAGGTCGAGATATTCTTAACTCGGCGATGGACGTACAAGCGGGTAAAGCCATTCAGCGCGGGCCACAAAATACGTTGGCCAGTGCTTATGCATCACAACCTATCGGTATTACCGTTGAAGGGGCAAATATTCTTACCCGCAACTTGATGATTTTTGGTCAAGGTGCAATGCGTTGTCACCCGTACTTAAAAGACATGGTTGATCTCATTCACAGTGAAGAAGCTGGCGCCGATGCTAAGTTCAACAAAGTATTGCGCAAAACCGTCGGCTTTAGCGTTAACAATGCCTTTAGAAGTTTGGGTAATGCTTACTTGCCATTTATTCGTAAGGCGGACTCTAGCTTAGCTGAAGTTAAAAAATACGAACAACGCTTAAATGCATTAGCGGCAAAATTAGCTCCTATGGCTGATTTATCGCTACTTGTACTGGGCGGAAATCTTAAAAAGGCTGAGTTATTGTCGGCGCGTTTAGGTGATGTTATTAGCTATTGTTATGCCGCTATGGCGGTTATTCGCTACTACGAGCAAAGGGTCGAAAGCCGAGCTGAAGCTCGTCCTTACTTTGAATACGCAATTCAATGGTGTTTACAGCAAGGTGAGCAAGCGTTAGTCGCGTTTGTTAAGAACTTCCCGCATGCGCCAACACGTGTATTAATGCGAGTGCTAACTAATACTTACTCTGGTTCAGTTGCCGGTATTTCAGATGATCTAGTGCGTGAGTTATCTGAAGCAAGTATGCAACAAACCAGTATCAAACGTCAGTTAACCAACTTAATTAAAGTACAAGCTGGCGACGGCAACGATATTAATCAGCAGGCTTTTGAAGCTAAACACGCGGTATTGCCAATTTTGAAGAAAATTCAAAAAGCACTGCGCGCTAATCCGGTTGTTCCTGCACCTTCATTTGAATATGTTGTTGGTCAGTTGCAAGCGCGCAACGAACTGAGTGATGATGAAGTGGCTAAAGTGCTCGATTACAACACCAAGCGCAAAGTTGCCGTGCGTGTTGATGAGTTCGATTTTGACATGAACTTAATTGATGAAAACGCAGTTGAGCAACAAAAAGTAGACGCTGCTTAACAGGGTTACTCATCCAATAAACAACACGGTAAACAAGACTAAAAAGGGCTAGTGAAAACTAGCCCTTTTACTTTATATTCAATGATTCATGCACAAAAGCAATGCTGCAAAGTTCTACAATTGTTTGTCGACCCGGACAAAACCGCCTTGCAAATAAATGATGCGTACAGGGTCACCATTTTGAAATAGCATTTTGCTATCTAAGTCTTGTACCACTATAAAGTCTTCACCTTCGTCTGTGGTAATTAACAACTCAACGAGGTGATAGCTTTGCTCGTAGTATTTAGGGTTGCGCTCGTTGGCAGTAGCTCCGCCAATTAATGCCCCTAAAATAGTCGCGATATCTTGGCCACTGCCACCGCCAAATTGATGACCAATGCCGGCGCCAATGAGTGCGCCGCCGAATACTTTCCATCCTTGGTTGCGATCTTCAATCAGTTCAGTTTCAGTGATCTGCCTGACTGATGTAACTTGACCAAACAAAACCTTTTCAACGGGCACTGCTTTGTTACGTTGATACGGGTTGGCGTGGCTTAAGCCACTGTAAAACAACAGTGCTGACAAGCTGCAAACAACTGCTAGCAGCAACCATGTTTTATAAAGTGTCTGTAAAGGCTTGGTATTTTGCTCTTGTTTTAGTAAGCGCATATTAACCTCCTCAATCTCCTTGGTTTTTACCAACCAATAGATTGCTTAGTACGAGTTTTGCGAATTTCGGTTTCGTCAGCCCATTCAATAATACCGCTTTCTAAATCCATTAAACGCATGGTGAACTTGTAGTAAACGTCTGACTTGTCTTGGTTAGACTTAACAATGCTTGATAGGTTGCCGTAAAGCATGTATTGAGCGCCCACTTGGCGACCAAACTGTACCGCTTTAGTTGGGTCGACTAAGCCACCTTCGTTTTGAAAGTTAAGCTGTTCACGAACCGCGTTAACACGCGTCATATCAACAAAGCGAAATTTACCCGAGCGCAACACTTTAGTTGAGATAGAGTCAGTAATAGATTCTGTATCTATGTGTTCGCTAGTTTTGTTTTTAATGCGCTCAACAAAGACTACAGGGTGATTATTTTGGGTTAAGTTGCCAATAACCGGTGACACCAACAGTGAATCAGTCATTTGATTGGCAATTTTCTGCAAATCCGTTGAACCAAAGTTAATGTCGGTTGTTTCTACCGCTTGTGCGTCGCCGTACTGAACAACTGAGCGTTGAGCACAACCTGAGGTAATAGCCGCAGCAAGCAGCGCGCTGGTAAGTAAGGTAATTTTTTTCATGGTAAATCCTTAAAATTTGTTCTAATCGAATTTGTAAGCTTTTGCCGGAATTTCTCTGACATAAATATTAAAGGTTTGCGCGTCTGCTGTTGGCGCTACCCCGTGTAATTTGATTGACTGATGGCCGTGTAAAACAACCGGCTGCCAGTTGCTCTTTTCAGGCTCAATCACAAAGCCTTGGGCGTCAAACCAGTTGAATTGATATTGTAACTTCAGCGACTTTTTGTATTGGCTGCTCAATTCAACATTGACCTCGAGAAAGCCTTGGCTTTTGCGATTGAGTACATCACTAATCGCCAATTTGTCGCTTAAATCAGCGTTGTCCACTTTTAAATAAGGCTGTAATTGTTCTTTCGGGGGCAGTGATTCAGCACCAATGCCAGACGTTACCGGCGGCGTGCTGTTACAGCCAGTTAAAGCCAAGGCGAGCAGGGCGCTGCTGGCGAGTAATAGAGATTTATTTCGTGTGTTGGTTCGCATCTTGGCTTCCTCTTATTTATCTTGATAACAATAATTAGCGGTGCGCATTACAGTGTTACCGTGTTAATACCAGTATAGTTAGCCAAAGAGGTTAAACTTACTAGCGTGGTGTGGCCGGCCTGAATGTTGACATCGAGCACCGAGCTGCCATTTGCGTGCTCTAGTGTGACCTGATGTTGGCCTGCGGTTAATGGCAGTTTGGCCACTTGAATATTGTTGGGCAGCGACAACCAACTACGGGTGTCTGCTTTTTCGGTAGCAACGTTATAAAGCGTTGCCAAAATATTACCGACGTCGCCAGCTTCTTGTTGTAGTTCATGGCGCAATTTTTCTTTTGCCAATACCCGTGCAACTTGTCTCGTCAGAATGCTTGGCAGTTGGTCGTAAAGTGTTTTGGCTGCCAATGATTGTACGCGCACTAGTTCTTGCCCCTTAATTTCTTGTGCATTTGACGTATGCACGTATAAAGGTGCTGGTTCGCGATAATCATCTCGATAAACGGGCAAGGCAAAACTGAAAAAGCGAACATCGTCTCTGCGAGTAAATACCGGTAAATTAAGTGCTAGTGGCTCTTTTTCATTGGCGAGATCTTGCTCGTACAGCACAACTAAATAGCCTGATGTTTTCGACGATGATTTAATTTTCTGATTATTTACCTGACCAAACTCTTGCTCAAAGCGAGCTAAGTCATCGCGCATACCCAGCTTTTTTGCGAGGCGCAGTAAGTCTTGTTGAATAACCTGGTTGTTGGGGTAAATTTCTAATGCGCGCTTGTAGTCAATGTATGCGTCATTAGGCTCGTTTGCCGCTTCGTAGAGCAACCCTGAAAGATAAAACGTGTAGGCGTTTTGAAAACCATTTTTAAGATTACCTATCATGGCATCCATTGAGGGGTATTGGCTAAACAGCTCATTTTGACCAATACCTGATTGACCGAGTTTGCTGTTTGCATCAAGTAACGCTTGTTCGTGCTTGGCAAGGGCTTGTTCTTGTACCAAATTTGCACGGCGCACCTCAACGAGTGCAGATTCTAACTGACCTAAGTGCAGGTAATTGAGCGCCTGATAGCTGTGCAGCATACTTTGCTCGTATGCTGGCACCTTGTATTTTATTGCACTGTCGTTGCTGACTACAGCACCTGCATTTTGTAATCCGCGGCTTATTTGCACCTTGGCGCGTTCTGCTTCGCGCGCGACTTGTTGATAAGCAAGGGTAAATATTTGCTCGCTCTTTTGGTAATTTTCAGCCAGAAAGTTCAATCGGCCTTGTTCAAGTAAAGATAGTGCGTAATTGTTGTGGCCAATGTATGGTTGGGGTAGGGCAGCTAATGCCGCTGGAAAATCACCAACGCGCTGCGCTTGGCGGCTTGCCGACATTTGCTCGGTATAACTGGCAAATAAATCTTGAAAGCGAATAGTGCTACAACTTGCTATTAGTAAGCAAAAAGTGACAACGGCGCTAGTTTTAAATAACTTGATCATAAATGACAGTAACACTCTATCGGCAACAACTTCTATCGAGTATCGGTTTTATTTAGCTACTTTTATATAACTATGTCTGTTTAGTACTTCTGTTTTGCAACAAATATTAAGTAGCGCTCTCTCAGTAATTCAGGACTAGTAACAAAGAGAGTGACAACTCTGGATTACATATTATCAATGTGAATCTGAATATTAGCTGAACACAATAAACTAATAATTAACGGTTTTCAGCGAGCGTGTAGTAAGACCGAAACACGGTGTATAAGTTTAAAGAGTGATCGAGGTTTAACAATCTTTATTTCGTTAAAAATTGTTATGGTTTTGTACCCTAAAAAGGCCAGTAGAAGTGTCGTGGTCTATTTGACTACTGACGCTCTTGGGTTTTATAGTTATCGGCCTGACAATCACTTATGCCTTGGTCGTTTAATGGTTAACGTTTTTTCTACTGTTTTGTATTCTTGCATGATGGGCATGGTCATTCTCGCCTCGCTAGATGTATTCAAACGTTCCAACGATAGACCTAACCTCTTCTTAAGAGGCATTTTAGTGCTGTTAATGTTGCATTTGGCGGGCGAGCTTTATATCTCGTCAGCCGTGTATGTCTATGCTCCGATGATTGCGGGTTTAGAAATCCCGTTTAAAGTGTTGCTAGGTCCTGCACTCTATTTTTACGCCCATGCAACGATGTCTCCTGATGTTGCTATCGACAAACGCGTGAAGTTACTGGCTCTTTCAGGGCCTATTATTGTGGTACTAGTTATGTTGCCCTTTGTGTTCATGATAACGCCTTCTGAAAAGCTCGCCTTGGCAACGCCTGAAACACGAGACCCTCAGTTGTGGAAAATAGCCGTTTTCACTTGTTTATCGACAACATTAATCTTTATTTTCTACACCCTTTTATTTTTAGGTATGGCCTTAAAATTACATAACTCGCATGTCGCGCAGTTAATGGAAAAGTTCTCTGAGATTGAACATCGGGCACTTGGTTGGTTTAGAGGCGTGCTTTTTATATGGGGAGCGGCGTGGTTAATGTATTCCGCCGAGTTTTCTATGGGAGCACTTGGGGTGCGCTGGTTTGGTTCAGGTATTGTACTGCCAATGATAACCGCGATTGCGCTCGCGCTTTTTATTCATCGAGCACTCGGCCAAAAAGGGCTTACCGAGATGGAGAAAGCGACAACTAAAAAAACAAAACCACGGAACGCAGTAATTAGCGACGACAAAATGCAGGCTATTGCTGCTAAGCTTGAGCACGCAATGACCGAAGACAAACTGTATTTAAATGAGGATTTATCGTTAAACAAGTTATCAGAATTTATTTCTGAATCAGAAAATCACATCTCCGAAACACTCTCGCAGCATATGAACACTAACTTCTTTTTGTTTGTAAATGGTTACCGTATAGAGAATGCCAAAGAGCTGTTATTAAGTAGCGATATGTTGGTGACGTCAATCGCCTACGAGGTTGGTTTTAAGTCTAAATCAACATTTAATTCAGCATTTAAAAAACTTGTTGGCGAAACGCCAACGGTATTCAAATCATCACATTAGTCTAAATAACCAGCAAAAAATGGACTAATTCGTCCAAATATGCCCATTCGGACGAAGAATTTGTTCCCAACTGCAAAAATATCGCTCAAATAATATCAATTTGAGGAATATGCTTTGGAGAACATATCTGAAAACACGTCGGCGATAAATGAAGTAAAGGCACCGAAAAAAACTAATACCAAGCTTGCAAAAAAAGCACTCGATTACTCTGCTATCATTTGGTTTATTGCAATACTTATCGGCCAGTGGTTTTTCTTTTACTACATTATGGCCTTCTATGGCTTTTCGGTAATAGAGAACAATATGGAAATATGGAATCGCTGGGAAGCACTGGGCAACACTCCCTACAAAGAAGGCGATACAGGAGGCAATATAGCGTTTGCTTTTCACGCCATTGGCGCTGGCATTGTCGCATTTGGTGGCGCACTTCAACTTATGCCACAAATAAGAGCCAAAGCACCAAAATTTCACAAGCTAAATGGCTATATCTACCTGATTACCGTTTTACTGTTGTCTTTGTCAGGCTTTTACTTGGTGTGGGTTAGAGAGGCGACGCCCGATATTGCCGCCGCAATTGGCACCAGTATAAATGGCTTTCTGATTCTGGGCTTTGCCTACCTCACTGTTAAAACAGCGAGAAATAGAAAATTAGCGGATCACAGAAAATGGGCGATAAGGCTATTTTTAGTCTCAAATGCACAGTGGCTTTTACGAGTAGGCGTATTTAGTTACATGATCACTGGCACGGTGGTCGGCGCAAAACCAGCATTCGGCGACCCTTTTTTCGCTTTTTGGACATTTGGCTGTTTTCTGGTTCCGCTTGCAGCGGCGCAGTTATACTTTTACGCAAAAGAGAGTAGAAGTACTAAGGTAAAATACGTTGTCAGTGGGATACTAATCACCCTAACTATTTTGATGTCAATTGGTGTCATTGGCTTAACGCCATTCTTATTGAAAGTGCTGGGTGATGGACCGATCACACTTTAGTTCGCAACGTACCTGCTGTGCGTTGGAGGCTAGTGAGTCTGGTGTTGGTCTTTATTAACGGGTTGGTTAAGACATAAAAAAAACAGAAAGCCTTATTTTTATTGGTATTTCTGGTCTTTTTGGGTTCTCTTGGAACCTGTAAGTGGTGGAGCGGGGGGGAGTTGAACCCCCGTCCGAAAAACCTACATCCTCGGTCCTACATGCTTAGTCGATCTTTTGTTTAACCAGTCAGTCGCCGAACGACAGGCTACTTTCTGGTGAGTCTGATACTGTTTCGCGGTTCAACCTCAGACAAGTTTCCCTCGCTAGTCTATTTGTTATGACCATCGCTTCTCACACCAACAGACCAAGTGTTGAGAGGATGGCTAGCATTAAGCTGCTAGTGCGAACGTTTCGTCGTTTGCAACTATAGTTTTGCGGCTTTTTACCAGGCCAACCGCCCCTGGGCATGCACCTTGGGTTTCGTGAATCCCGTCGAATCCTAAATCCGCCCCAAAGTATTGAATATCAATTCTGACAATTGATAAGGCTTGCATTGTACTCTGCTTTTAATTGCTAAACAATGCGCGCAAGTTTAACTGCTTGATTATCGAGCATGTTTCATCATGCGTTCTTTGTCTATTTTCCATTCGCGCTCTTTTATGTCTGCGCGTTTGTCGTGATCTTTCTTCCCTTTACCCAAATAAAACTCAAGTTTTACCCAGCACTGTTTCCAGTACATGGCCGTGGCAATAAGCGAGTAACCATCGCGCTCAACCGAGCCAATGAGCTTGTCTAATTCTCGGCGATTAAGCAACAGTTTACGCGGTCGCACAGGGTCACAAACAACGTGGCTTGAAGCGGCGGTTAATGGCATAATTTCGCCACCAACTAAATAGGCTTCGCGATCTTTGATCATGACATAACAGTCAGAGATATTCACTTTACCGCTGCGGATACTTTTAATTTCCCAGCCCTGTAAGCTCATACCTGCTTCGTATTTGTCGGTAAGGTTATAGTTATGACGCGCCTTTTTGTTTAAGGCAATCGTATTACTATTTGCTTTGTTTGATTTTTTCTTTTTAGCCATTGTACTTCCATCGTTAACCGCGCTCATTATACGTATTCGGCTACTATTTGAAATATTCAATGCGAAATTTGTCGCAATAAGTTACCTGATGGTGGCTTAATTACCCTGAATCAGTTGGGTTTTTCACAGGCTTTTTGATAACATAGCCGCCGAATAAAGCGGGGGATTAAATGCCATCTATTCAGCGTAGTGCGCTTGTTATGTATAGCGCGGCAGATATGTATCAACTCATTAACGACGTATTAGCTTACCCAAAATTTGTACCTGATTGTCACGACAGTAAAATCATTGAACAAAATGAGCAGTCAATGACGGCATCTTTGTTAGTTGCTAAAGGCGGTATAAAAAAGTGGTTTACCACGCAAAATACGTTTACTACTAATGAACGCGTGACCTTGTCACTTGTTGATGGACCTTTTAAAAAGCTCAGTGGTTCATGGTTACTACAACCCTTGTCTGACGAAGCGTGTAAAATTAGTTTAGAGCTTGATTACGAGTTCTCTAACGGTGTACTTGAGCTAGCTTTTGGTAAGATATTTAACCAGTTAGCAAACAATATGGTGCAAGCATTTACGCAAAGAGCAAAAGAGGTTTACGGTAGTCATGTCTGAGCAATCAAATTCTGTTGAACAACTAGGTGAAACAAGTTTGCCCGATGAACACGAGCAAAAAATTCATATCGAAGTTGTTTATGGTACTTCAACCAAACAGGAAATTTTAGCGTTGCAAGTGGATGATGGCATCACCGTTGAACAAGCTATTCAAGCCTCAGGCATGCTCGACTTGTTTCCAGAAATTGACTTAGCAAAAAGCAGTGTTGGTATATGGAATCGAGTCGTTAAGCCAAGTGCTGAAGTACACGATTTAGATCGCATTGAAATTTATCGCCCCTTGTTAGCTGACCCGAAAGAAGTGCGCAAACGCCGAGCTGAAAAAGCTAAGTTAGAAGGTCGAGCCGACAAAGTGACAGGTGGCAGAGTAAACCCACTGCGCGGTAAATCTTCAGAAGAGTAGTTAACAGAGAAAATCGTATTAAAAAAGCCCGATTTAGTGCAAATCGGGCTTTTGTTTTTTATGTTTTCGAAGCCAGATAATTTGAAGTATCTGACGTTTACTTATTTGCTTTTACTACTATTGGTCGTTCTCAATTGGCGTATAGTAGCTTTCTGGTAGCTCAAAGTCACCGTAAGCTTCTGCCAGTTTGTTATCAACAAACTTTACCGTGAAGTCTTTGCGCAGATCAAAGTCAGTGCTGCGGCCAGATTTAAACTTGTAGACGTAGTGCCAAATGTCATTTTCAAAAGTATCTTGTACTACTGGGCTACCTAGTACGAATTTAACTTGCTCTTTGGTCATGCCAACTTGAAGTTTGTCGATGTCTTTTTGTTCGAGGTAGTTACCTTGCGGAATGTCGATGCGGTATACCCAGCTTGAACAAGCTGAAAGCGCTAAAGCAAGGCATAAGGTTGTTACGCGTAAAATCATGTAATACTAAAGATCCTTAAAAAAGTTGCTGGCATAATAACGAAGCATCCCAATTGAGACAAATTTTTTTGTTACTCATGTTGGTGACTGCATCGCGTGCTTAGCGATTATTCTTTCGTTAAGAGTCGTTTGCTATTTGTTCTATTGTTCGTTATCTCAACAATTAACTAGCTAATAATTCTTTGGCGTTGGCTAAGCTGTGTTCTGAAATTTTATCACCAGCGAGTAATCGAGCTATTTCTTTGACGCGGCCTTGCTCACTTAGTTCCGTAACGGTGGTTTCAGTATGTTCACCGTCGGTCAACTTAGCGACAAAAAGTTGTTGGTGACCTTTACAGGCCACTTGAGGTAAATGGGTAACACAAATAACTTGAGTACTTGCTGCGAGCTCTTGTAATTTAGCTCCAACCATAGCGGCAGTAGGGCCACTAATACCAACATCAACTTCGTCAAAAATCAGGGCAGGAGAAACGACTTTCTCAGCTAATATCACTTGCATTGCTAAGCTAATACGAGATAATTCGCCACCTGAGGCTACCTTGTTCATGGCTTCGAGTGCTTGGCCTGGGTTAATACTGACTAAAAAGCTCACATCGTCTAGCCCGTGGCTGCTTAATGCTTGGTCGTTTAGTTGCTGACTGGTTAACGGCTCTTGGTTAGCGTCAGCACAAGGATTGTTAACAGCAATAGTGAAGTTGCCGTGTGGCATATTTAGTTCGCGCATACTTTTTGTAATGCGTTTACTAAGGCCATTGGCGGCTTTTTGTCGAGACAGCGATAGTTTGTTCGCGACATCGAGGTAGTTTTGCTTAGCCTTTTCTATTTCACTGTACATATTGGCTAGGCGGGTTTCGTCACTGCTGATGCCATTGAGTTGAGCGACTAGTTCTTGGTGGTAATGGCTAAGCTGCTCAGGCGCTACTTGGTGCTTTTTGGCAAGTTGGAGCGCTGTTGAGTAGCGCTCTTCAATCATTTGATAAGTTTCAGGGTCAAGTTCTAATCGGTCGTGATAGTGGCGTAAATCGTTACTGGCCTCTTCAACTTGAATTAACGATTCTTGCAGTAAGTCGCTAATCGCTTTTAAGCTTTCGTCATACTCAGATAAGTCAGCTAAACTATCCGCACTTTTGCGAATGCTATCAACGGCATTGAACTGTTCGTTTTCACTGAGTAATTGCAAGGTGTGCAAGGTTTCACTGAGTAAGTGTTGACTGTGGCTAAAGCGTTTAAAGTCGTGCTCTAGTTGGCTAAATTCGTCGTCTTGCAGGGCGAATTCGTCTAACTCTTTTACTTGATATTCAAGCAGTTGACGCTGTGCTTCTCGCTGTTGTTGGTTTTCTTCTAAGCGTTTTAGCTCGGCAACTAGCGCGCGCCACTGTTGATAGTAGTATTTTACGTCGTCGAGTAGATTAGTGTGATTGGCAAAGCTGTCGAGTAATCGACGTTGCTCGGTATTTTTCACAATCAGTTGGTGGTCGTGCTGCCCGTGAATATTGACCAGTAGTTGGCCTACTTCTTTGAGCTGAGCTAAGGGAACTTGGCTACCATTTATATAAGCCCGCGACCGTCCTTCGCTGGAAATAACACGGCGTAAAATACATTCTCCATCAAAAGAAATATCGTGTTGCTCAAGCCATTGTTTGGCAAGCGCGTTGTTGTCTATGGCAAAGCTGGCGGTGAGTTCTGCTTTTTTACAATTTGGTCTTACTACATTGGTTACTGCACGGTCGCCTAAGCACAAACCCAAGGCATCAATCGCGATAGATTTACCTGCACCCGTTTCACCTGTAATCGTGGTCATGCCACCTTGCCATTCAATATCAAGCTGTCGAACAATAGCAAAGTTTTGAATATTGAGTTGTAAAAGCATATAAGTTCACCTAATTCACACCTGTTGCTGTTTGTTATTTCAACGTTGAGCAGTTGATGTGTGAAGAAACCTGACTGTTTAAATATACAGTTAAATTTATATTGGATGTTTAAACAGTGCAAGTGTGAATTGATTTTATTTTGAGCTTTTTAGTTAAGTACTTGTATGTCTTACTGGTTTATAGAAGCTGTTGATTATGCTCACCGCTGTTAAAGCTAGGGGAACGCATGAGCTCTTAGAACAGTTTATTGCCCCAAGCTAATTTACTGCGCAATACGTTAAAGTAGCTATGATCAAGCGGGTGAATTAAGCGCAGAGTGTATTCACTCTTGCGAATAACCACTTCATCGCCCGGCAAAACACTTAAAATGACATGGCCATCGCAGCTGACTTGCAAGTCGTCTTTATTTTCGTGAGCAAGTACTAACTTTATTTCGCTGTCGCCATCTACCACAATTGGTCTGCTGGTTAAGGTATGAGGAAACATGGGAACAAGCGAAAGTGCGTTTAGATTTGGTGTGAGAATAGGGCCGCCGGCAGACATTGAATAAGCAGTTGAACCCGTTGGCGTTGAAATAATCAGCCCGTCTGAGCGCTGGCTAAACATAAAAGCGTCGTCGATATAGACTTCAAATTCTATCATTTGTGCTACTTTGCCGGCGTGTAAAACTGCCTCGTTCATGGCGGCGTTTGAGCTTTTTAGTTTACCGTGGCGATAAACTTCCGCTTCAATTAAAAAGCGCTGCTCAGTGCGCGATTTTCCTGAGAGAATTTCTGACAGTGGTTCAATAATATTGTCAGGCGAAAGATCGGTTAAAAAGCCCAAATTGCCGCGGTTAACTCCGATAACGGCAATTTTATAGCAAGACAGCACTCTTGCTGCGCCGAGCATGTAACCGTCGCCGCCGATAACGATGGCAAGGTCTGCTTGCTCGCCAATTTCAACAACACTAGCAGCATTGATGTTTTTTATATCAACAGAGGGGGCAACTGAGGCTTCCACCAATACTTTATAACCGTGCTCGGTTAAGTAACTGTGCAAGGTTTCAATAGTTTGACTAGCACCTTGGTGCTGTGGCTTGCCAATCAATCCGATCGTTTGGTATAGCTGAGTCATCGGTAATTTTTGCTAAATATAAGTTATAGTTGGAGTTTCGCCGTATTTTTATGGCTTGTAAAGCTGACTTTTGCAAAATCATTTACATTTGGCGCTTGAATCATAAAAACTTAGCCCCATAATTACGCTAATTGAAATAAGTATTGAATTAAATCTTGGAGATTTTCATGACTAACGAGTCAACCGAAAATAAAGTCGCTGAGGAAGTATCAGCAGAAGATATCATTGCTGAAGCGGAAGCTCAGGTAGAAGAGCAGTTAGATCACGCACACGAAGTGATTACCCCAGAGCAAGAGAAAATTAACGAACTAGAACTTGAATTAGCTGCCGTTAAAGCGACGGTTGCTGATCAAAAAGATTCAGTAATTCGCGCTAAGGCTGAAGTGGAAAACATTCGCCGCCGCAGTGCCCAAGATGTTGAAAAAGCACGTAAGTTTGCACTAGAGAAGTTCACTGGTGAATTGTTACCCGTTGTTGATAACCTAGAGCGCGCGCTGGCAAGTGCCGATAAAGAAGACGAAAGTCAAAAGGCGATGATTGAAGGTATCGAATTAACCTTACAAAGCTTTTTGTCTGCCTTAGAAAAATTCGACGTAAAAGCGATTGACCCACAAGATCAGCCGTTTAACCCTGAATTACATCAAGCGATGTCAATGCAAGAAGTACCGGGTGTTGAGCCGAACACGGTTATCGCGGTAATGCAAAAAGGTTATGAATTAAATGGTCGCTTAGTACGTCCAGCCATGGTGATGGTATCAAAAGCAGCTAGCGTTGATACTTCTGCTTAATCACTGATTTTAATAGATATAAAACGCCAGTTAGCGGAATGCTAGCTGGCGTTTTTTTATGTGCAGTCATAGCAAAGATATCTACGTTTAGGCTATTAGAATATTGAGCGTATCACTCCTTTATTTTTAATGAGTAGCCTTGGTTTTATTGTACTTGTGAAATAAGCCAATAATGATGATTTTAGTGCTAGCGCTAACTGACGCCAGTAATAATAGTGGCCAGCCATTACCAAGTCCCATCGATAAAGCAAAGGCGATGGTTGAAATGTCCATCGCTAAAATAAACTTACTCATTCTAATATCAACAGCGCCGGTTTTGCCTGAGCGCATAATCAACATTATTTGATGGCCGTAACCTTGCGCGAGTAACAGAGTAATTATGACAATCAGTGCGCTTGAAATCAGCTGGCTGTGGTCGCTTATGCTGTTGTTGTAGAGCAGGCCAGCTAAACCACCGATAAAAATAATGGCAGTGATTGTTATCGTGACAATAGCCTTACTATTTCGTCGTTCACGCCAGATTTCGTATAAAATGATGGCGACAATTACTGACGCAACTAACCTAGGCCAAACGATGAAGTGGTTAAAAGGCTCAATGCTATAGCCATAAATAAAAAAAGAAAAATAAGCGAGAAAGCTCACCGAAAATTGGTTAATTGATAGTAATTCTGTGCCGCTTTTTTGTTGTGCTTTTCGACGCCATATTGTTTTTAATTGAGAAAAAATACCGATTAAACTGATGACAATAAATGCTGTGTTGATAAAACCGAGAATAATATATAAAGACATCGCTTTGCTTGTTTGTTGTTTTGTCGACAAAATAATGGATTTGTGATTAATTTACACATTTAAAATCTTTATTTTTGTTATGTTGTCGACAATTTACTGTTCCTGTTTCTTTTGAACTCTCGAAAAATATAGCGACTACTTACTACAAAGTGGGATGCTTATAAATCAACCGTAGAACAAATCCTGAAAAAATTTCAGGTTTTTGACATTTTTTTCAAATATCCGCATTTTTTTTGTTAGTAAGTGTTGAAAAGCAATTTGACGCCCCCACTAACTGGTCATCGAAAGAAATAAATTTAGTTTTAAGAATTTTGGAGATCCTAAGATGGGCAAAATTATCGGTATTGACCTAGGAACCACTAACTCATGTGTTGCAGTATTAGATGGTGAAAACGTTCGTGTCATTGAAAACGCGGAAGGTGATCGTACGACTCCTTCAATCATTGCATACAGTGCAGAAGGTGAAACACTTGTTGGTCAACCAGCTAAGCGTCAAGCGGTTACAAACCCAGAAAACACCTTATTCGCTATCAAGCGTTTAATCGGTCGTCGCTTTGAAGACAAAGAAGTGCAACGCGATATCGATATCATGCCATTTGGTATCAAAAAAGCTGACAACGGCGATGCTTGGGTAGAAGCGAAAGGCGAAAAAATGGCGCCACCACAAGTTTCTGCTGAAGTATTGAAGAAAATGAAGAAAACAGCGGAAGACTTCTTAGGTGAAGAAGTTTCTGAAGCGGTAATCACAGTTCCTGCTTACTTCAACGACTCTCAACGTCAAGCAACTAAAGATGCTGGCCGTATCGCAGGTTTAGACGTTAAGCGTATTATCAATGAGCCAACAGCTGCTGCCCTTGCATACGGCATGGACAAGCAACAAGGTGACAAAGTTGTTGCGGTATATGACTTAGGTGGTGGTACATTTGATATCTCTATCATCGAAATCGATGAAGTTGAAGGTGAGCACACCTTTGAAGTACTTGCGACCAACGGTGACACTCACTTAGGTGGTGAAGATTTCGATAACCGTTTAATCAACTACTTGGTAGACGAATTCAAAAAAGACCAAGGCATTGATCTTAAAAACGATGCACTTGCGATGCAACGTGTTAAAGAAGCGGCAGAAAAAGCAAAATGTGAGCTTTCTTCAGCACAGCAAACAGACGTTAACTTACCTTATGTAACAGCTGATGCGACTGGTCCTAAGCACATGAACATCAAAGTAACACGTGCTAAGTTAGAGTCATTAGTTGAAGATATGGTTAAAGCGACTTTAGAGCCGTTAAAGACTGCGCTTGCAGATGCTGACCTTTCAACTTCAGACGTAACAGACGTTATCCTTGTTGGTGGCCAAACTCGTATGCCACTTGTTCAGCAAGTTGTTACTGACTTCTTTGGCAAAGAGCCACGTAAAGACGTTAACCCTGATGAAGCAGTAGCTTCTGGTGCTGCGGTACAAGCAGGTGTTCTTTCTGGTGATGTTACTGACGTTCTTCTTCTTGACGTTACTCCGCTTTCTCTAGGTATTGAGACGATGGGCGGCGTGATGACTAAAGTTATCGACAAGAACACGACTATCCCTACTAAGCAGTCACAAACCTTCTCTACTGCTGAAGATAACCAAGCGGCGGTTACTGTTCACGTATTACAAGGTGAACGTAAGCAAGCAAGTGCTAACAAATCACTCGGTCAATTCAACCTTGAAGGTATTGACCCAGCACCACGCGGTATGCCGCAAATCGAAGTAACTTTCGACCTTGATGCTGATGGTATCTTGCACGTATCTGCAAAAGACAAGAACACGGGTAAAGAGCAGAAGATTACCATTAAAGCATCTTCAGGTTTATCAGATGACGAAGTTGAGCAAATGGTACGCGACGCAGAAGCAAATGCTGATGCCGATGCTAAATTCGAAGAATTAGTACAAGCGCGCAACCAAGGTGACGGCCTACTTCACGCTACTCGTAAGCAAATTGAAGAAGCAGGTGCTGATTTACCAAGCGACGACAAAGAGAAAATCGAAGCGGCATTAACTGACCTTGAAGAAGCGCTTAAGGGCGACGACAAAGACGCGATTGAAGCGAAGTCTCAAGCCGTTATCGAAGCGTCAAGCAAGTTAATGGAAATTGCTCAAGCGAAAGCACAAGCTCAAGGCGGCGCGGCTCCAGAAGGTGCAGCTCCTGAAGCAGATGCAGCGCCAGCTGATGACGTTGTAGACGCTGAGTTTGAAGAGGTTAAAGACGACAAATAAATTAATTGTTGGTTAAGCCTGTATCGCCCAATAGCTGCGTTGGACATACTCACTTAGTAAACCGATGTTGGTTAGGTAAGTGCTCCGTGTGTCCGCCTTGCTCTAAAGCGATACAGTGATAACCAAACAAATTAATAGTCGTTCACCTTGAACATAAATATAAAGCGTCGGTTTCGGCGCTTTGTTGTGTTTTTAAAGCGGTGTTAATTTGCTTGTTAATTGCGTGAGGCGCTTTGTGAATAGCGACTCAGTTAATAAGCCAATTAATACTAATTTTTAGAAATTTGAAGTAAGAATAAAGAAATCCCTGTATGTCAAAACGTGATTATTACGAAGTATTAGGCGTGTCGAAAGGCGCTTCTGAACGCGATATCAAAAAAGCTTATAAACGTCTGGCGATGAAGTATCACCCAGATCGCACTAAAGGCGATAAAGAGAAAGAAGAGCAGTTCAAAGAAGTTAAAGAAGCTTATGAAGTGCTTAACGACGACCAAAAACGTGCTGCATATGATCAATACGGTCACGCTGCCTTTGAACAAGGTGGTATGGGCGGCGGTGGCGGCTTTGGTGGCGGCGCTGACTTCGGTGATATCTTTGGCGATGTTTTCGGTGATATTTTTGGTGGCGGTCGCGGTGGACGCGGCGGTCAATCGCGTGCGCGTCGCGGTAGTGACTTGCGCTACAATTTAGAAATGAGCCTTGAAGAAGCGGTTAAAGGCAAGTCGGTAGAAATTAAAGTACCGACTTATGTTAGCTGTGAACCTTGTGGCGGCAGTGGCGCCAAAAAAGGTACTCAACCTAAAACCTGTTCAACGTGTCATGGCCATGGCCAAGTACAAATGCGCCAAGGTTTATTTGCCGTTCAACAAACCTGTCCTACCTGTGGTGGTCAAGGTAAAGTTATTTCAGATCCTTGTACCTCATGTCGTGGTCAAGGCCGCGTAGAAAAAACCAAAACCCTTAACGCAAAAATTCCAGCAGGTGTTGATACCGGCGATAGAATTCGCTTATCGGGTGAAGGTGAAGCGGGCGAGCACGGCGCACCAGCGGGCGATTTATATGTCCAAGTACACGTTAAAGATCACCCAATTTTTGTTCGCGATGAAAACAACCTTTACTGTGAAGTGCCAATTAGTTTCACAACCGCTGCATTAGGCGGTGAAATTGAAGTGCCGACCCTTGAAGGCAAAGTTAAGCTTAAGATCCCTAAAGAAACGCAAACAGGAAAAATGTTCCGGTTACGTGGCAAAGGCGTTAAATCAGTACGCAGTGCATCTGCGGGAGATTTAATGTGTAAAGTGGTGATTGAAACTCCAGTAAACTTAACGGGTGATCAAGTTGACCTACTGCGCCAGCTCGATGCCAAAATGGGCTCAAGTGCTAAAAAACACAGCCCGAAAGAAACTGGCTTTTTTGACGGTGTTAAAAAGTTTTTTGATGATCTAAAGTCTTAATCTTGATCATTTAATTCATCATTTATTAAGATATAATAATCCCGCACTGACATTGGTAAGTGCGGGATTTTTTATAGGAGAGTTTTAATGTTGAAGTCCGTTTCTCAATGGCTAACACGAGGATTGAGCAAAGTATTCACTGCAGTGGCGATTGCCAGTAGTTTGACTTTGACGGCTGTTGCTGAAGAAGCAGCCGATTTACCACCGCTAGATCCAGCTTATGTTGGTATTCATGGTATGGCTTTGATGAATAAAAACTCAACGGTATTTGCTTCGCACATGCCGCTTTATAAAAAACCGCACGACGTTCAATTAATTTACAAGCTAAAAATGGCCGGTAACTTAGCCTTATCTCAGTTGGTAAAACACAACGACTTAGTCACGATTAAGCCTGAAAAATTTAATTTACAGCGGTTAATGCGCGGTGAAGAAATGGTATTGAAAGCCGACGTTTACTTGGGGCATTTTGAGCGTGATGGCGAGTTAATTTACCCTGATATGGATATTGTTTTTGACGAGTTACTGTTTGTTCGTGAGTTGAAAGAACTAGAGCCTTCGAGCAATAGTCAGTCGTACGAGCTGGTTAGCTACAACTCAAAAAGCGATCGCTTACTAGTACATAAAATTCAACAAGCGCCAAGTTATGATCACATCTTACACGTTGACTTAACGTCAGGTTGTCCGCAAACCATTCGCACCTCGTCAGCGACACCGCGCCTGAATGAACTACTGAGCCGATTTCTCCATTGCGGCACGCTAAAGCCTTTGTATTATGAAACTGAAGACTTTAAACCCGAAGCGAAAAGTGAGTATCACTAGCCCCATTTATCGCTAAGCTTAACCCCTAACGTGATATTTATCGGTTAAGTTTAGCGAATCATTGAGTAACCAACACCGCGAACAGTTTTAATGTAATAGTGCTGCCCTGGTTGAAGGTTTAACTGCTTCTTTAATACTGAAATAAAATTGTCTATGGTTCGGTTGTCAACGTAGACGTTTTCTCCCCAAACCTTATCTAAAATTTGTTCTCTACTACACACTTGATTACATTGCGAATACAGGTGTTGAAGAATGTCAAAAGCGGTTTTGGTAAGGTGTAAGGCTCTTCCTTGATGGCTGACTTCCCTGAGTTGCCAATTAACATCAAAGCCATTAATAACCGTGGTATCTTGCGCGGCTTGTTTTGGCTGTTGTCGTTTAAGTAAGGCTTTTATTCTAAGTAGTAACTCACTAATTCGGTATGGTTTTGTCACGTAGTCGTCAGCGCCGGAAACGAACCCTTCAATAATATCTTGCTCCATACTCCTTGCTGTCAGCATAAGTACAAGGGCATTTGAATTTTGTTCGAGCCATCGACTAAATTGGTAGCCGTTGCCATCGGGTAACATTATGTCGAGTAAAATTAGATCAACTTGGTTGGCACTGAGCCAACACCGCGCTTGTTCTAATAGCTCAAAGCTGAATACTTGATAGCCCTCTAGCTCTAAATAATCTACCAGCGAATTTCTGAGATTTTCGTCGTCCTCAATAACTGCGATACACTTGCTCATACTTCAATATTGTCCGCGTTAAAAGACAAGAGCCACCTTGTTCCGTTGCTATTTGATTCGGCAATTTTCATTTTTGCTTGATGCTTATCCATAATCAATTTACACAGATATAAGCCTATTCCTGTGCCTTTAATCGATTTCTTTTGTGGTAGTCGTTCGAACTGATTAAATACTTTCTGCCAGTCAGCTTTAGCAATACCGATGCCGTTATCAGTAAAAATGATACTAAAAAATTTACTGTCAAACTCGACGCTAATCAATATCTCTGTTTCATCACAATACTTGACGGCATTACTGATCAAATTATTCAAAACGAGTTCAATAAGTAGTGGATCTGCATGTAGCCTGAGTGTTGGATCTAGATTATTTGATAGTTGAATATTTCGGTTACTTTGTCGGGCAAATGTCTCTGTTACCCGGTTGAGGGTTTGATAGAGGTTAATTGGGCTACAGTTGAGCTGGTCATTGTCTGATTTAAGCCGGTTAACGGATAACAAGTTATCGACCATTAGCCAAAGATGGTCTATTTCTGTAATAATTCTCTCGGGGTAGTCTTTTAGATCCAATTGTTTCTCGGCTCTTTTGGCGAGCGTTTCCGACATAATTCTCAATGCAGCTAGAGGCGTTTTAAATTCGTGACTCACCAAATGGATAAACTGCTCTTTGGCATTTAAATAGTCGTGTTTTTTCTCGTAGCGCTTGAACATGATTTTTACGACAAAAATTAAGGCAGCCATCGCAATAGACAAAAGGGCTAGTTTTATCACCAAATAGAACTTGTGGTCAGAGTCAGTCTTTACCCACAAAGGTTTATCGATTTTATATTCAATACTATCTATTGATGCCGGCCAATCCAGTGGCATTAATGCTATTGAGTCGTCGCTATTTAAGAGCCCCTGTTTAGTCAACGTTTTGCTGACTTGTTTGGTAATATCTTCAGTGTTAAATGGAATCAGTAGCTCACTATGGTTGGGCAAGGGCGCATAAAGCCATTGCTCGTTGACAACAGTCTTTGTCATCAATGGATTGGCTAGTGTCTCTGGCCATTTCAAGGTCATTAGATCGACATTTTGGTTGAACCATTGAGTTGCTAGGTTTGCTTGCTCAAGTATCGAGTTAATTTGGTTAACGGCCTTTTTTAAATCAGCATAACTAAAGTCTTTATTTTTAAGAAAAATGTAATTAGTGATGGGGACTAGAATGCCATTGTCGGTAAGGATAAGTTGTTCAATAAGCGCCGGATTCCACTGGTGATTGGTATTTATTTGTAAAAACGTTAACCCTGAAATCACCTCTGATAGCGGCGATAGCTGGTAATTTTCAACATGCTCAAAATAGCTTGTGATCGCTTGTTTAATGGTCTTTGCATCTTCAGTCACCAAAGCTTGCTTTAACTGAGCCAATGCCTGAACTCGAACGCGTTCTTCGCCGTTAAGCCCATCGGTTGTAAATGTTTCGTAATAACGCCATTTATCGCTTAGAACACTGCTTTTACTGCCTTTAAACTGATGTGGGTAGATTATTTTCCTAGCTGACCTAAATAAAAACGGGCGAGACAACGTTCGCCAATTTTCTTCAATATAGGCTCGATTATTCGGGTATTGAGCAATCTTATTATCAACTAGGGCTTTAAACGTTTTATTGACGGTTGTTTGCAGTAACGATTTGTTATTCGCCAGCAGTTGCTGAGTGAGTTGATACTCAACTAAAAACAAGCCGCCAATAATGGCTGCGATGACGATGATCGCAGCGTAAATAGAAGTTTTTAACACCGCTGGCGTTACCTTAGTCAAGTAAAGGTACTCGGTCAAAGTTCAAGGTGTTGATTGGGTGATCATCAATATAAGGATCTGCTCTGTGATCAAGCTGATTTGCACGTTTAATTAGTGAGGCTAACTCAATCACTTGTTGCGTTTGCTGATAACGAACTGGAAGCGTTTCAAGCAAATCGGTTATTGCTTGGTACGGATAAATTCGCGACCAGTAAGATTGTCTTAGCTTTTCAGCAAAGGCTGCTGTCGCGAGTGACAATTTGCTGTCAGAAGAGGTTGTTTCTATGGCTCTGACAACACTTTTGGGAATTTCTTTACTGATGTAGTGAAGTTGCTGACCAAGTGGCTTTTTATAGGCGATAGACACGTTAGCCAAATCAGAGTTGTTTGTTTCGCTAGTTAACTTAACTTCGTAAAGTACAGTGACACTGTGTCCTGCACCTATTTCTCCGGCATCTTTTGCCGCGTTGGTAAAATCAACGTTGTTAAGCTGCCGGTTTTCATAACCTAGTAGTCGGTAATGGCTAACTTGATCTGGGTTGAAGGTTACTTGCACTCTGGCATCTTTAGCAACCGTTTGTAGCTGGCGTGAAATACCATCGACAAAACTGGCTTGGATATCGCCTTGGTTGGCAACATACAAATAATGACCGTTGCCTTGATTGGCTAGCTGCTCAAGTAAATAATCGTTGAACATGCTATGCCCAACGCCGATCGTTGTTAAAAATACGCCTTCCTCTTTGTGTGTTTCTATTTGTTGTAAAATTGCGGTAGGAGAAGTTGCGCCAGTATTGGCCATACCGTCGGAGGTTAATATAACGCGGTTGTTTAATCCTGGGACAAACATCTCAGTTGCCTGCTGGTAGGCTAGTGATAAACCGGCTTCGACATTGGTACTGCCGCCAGATGAGAGTGTGTCAATTGCCTTGTTAATGGCTCTCTTGTATGAGGCGCTTGTACTTGGTAATACAACCTGGGCAATCTCGTTGTAGCTAACTAAAGCAACCCGATCATTGGGTCCTAGTTGTGATACTAAGGTTTTTAGCGATTGCTTAAGTAACTCAAGCTTACTGTCTGAAGCCATTGAGCCTGAAATATCAGCAACCAAGACTATGTTACTCGCTTTGCGTTCGTATTCAGCCAATCGTTGGGTTTGGACGCCCAAGTGCAACACGTGGTAGCCATGTCTAAAGGGTGAAGGGAACACTTCGGCGCTAAGTGAGAAAACATCTTGGCTGTGTTGATAATCGTAGTTCATCGCATTGACAAACTCTTCTATTCTTATACCTTCTTGAGCGGGCAAGCGGTTGTTATTGAGCATATTAGCGGCAAGCTTGTAAGAGCCGTTATCAACATCCATTGAAAAGGTCGATAGCGCTTGGTCTTGACTGGAGATAGTCGGGTTAACACCGTAGCGTTTGAAAATTTGATAGCTTGACTCGGGCACTTGCGCCAATTTAATCAATTCGGCTTGAGACAATGCTGGTTTTTCATTGCGCTGCTTGGTTTGTTTGCGTTTAAGTGCTACTCCAGCCGCTTTTTGGTCGGCTAGCGACATTCTACTGCCAGTAACTACAATTCTTTCGACTTCTTCATTTTCGTTTGAAGATGTCGCCGCGTCATATTCGTTGCTGTGCTGGTTTGAGCAGCTGGCTAGAAATAGTAAAAGCATACCAGCTGCAAGTATCGGAAGTACGGATTGATGATGTCTCATGAGCTTATCCTTGTTTTGACTAATGAGCACTATATTAGGTATAAGCTAACGATTATTTGTCATGGTTTCATCATTTTTTCACGGTTTTTGTCACCGAGTTATCACGTTAGTTTTACTTGTTACTCATCACTAAAGTTAGGCAGCTCACCACTGCGACTGTGCTCAAACACCAGTGAGGTTTCAACAGTTGTGACTTCATCGCGAGAGGTGATGGCGTCGAAGACAAATTTGCGCAAGTGTTCGCTGTCTTTCACTGACATGTGAATAAAGTAATCATAGCTGCCACCCATGTGATATAAACTGACAATTTCTGGTAGTTGCAGCAAGTCGTCTCGCAATTGGTTGACGATTTGCTCTGAGTACGGCTGTAAGCGAATGGCTGCAATCGCTTGTATATTGCCACCAAGGCTTTTAAAGTTGATATCGATAAAGGCATTTTTAATGACACCTGATTGTTTCATGCGCTTAACGCGTTCTAAACAGGTCGAAGGCGCGATGCCTATTTGAGCAGCGAGCTCTTTGTTGGTAATATCGGCGTCTTTAAATAGAATAGTCAGAATTCGCAAGTCGATATCGTCGAGTTTTTTCATGGTTTATACAGCCAGCCGTTAATTTCTCGTATTTTAATTTACTCACCATATCCGAATATAATTCGTCATGCAAAGTTATTTTGGTTATTATCTATTAAATTTTTTCTATTTCTGAAATTAACCGTGGAAATGGTATTATGTTGATAATATTGTTTTTGTCGTGGGCGTAAGCGCGTATTGTCGCTATATTTTTCACTATTTTGTTTTATAAATGACTAAATCACACCGTTATCAAGACTTGATTGTATTGTTTGAGCAAACTTTTGCTGAACGTTTTAACACGCGGTTGGTAAAAGGGGGCGACGAGCCTATTTATTTACCTGCAGATGATCAAGTCAGTTATCACCGCATTGTTTTTGCCCATGGTTATTACGCCAGTGCACTGCACGAGATTAGTCATTGGTGCATTGCTGGTGAGGCTCGGCGGTTGTTGGAAGATTTCGGCTATTGGTATTTACCTGATGGTCGAGACCAAGATCAACAAAGCCAGTTTGAGCAGGTAGAAGTAAAACCACAAGCTATTGAGTGGGCGTTTTGTGTCGCTGCGGGCAAACCTGCGGGCAAACCTTTTACTGTTTCAGTTGATAATCTCAATGGCGATTTTGAGCCTGACCGTTTTGCTTTTCAGGCCAAAGTTTATCAGCAGGTAAAACAATATTTAGATACTGGTTTTCCAGCGCGTGCTGATGATTTTATTCTTGCGCTTGCCAATTTTTATCAAATACCTTACCCACTCTCAATTGAACAGTTTGACTATCAAACTGACTTGACGTTAGAGAGGTTGGCTTCAGAGGTATTAGTTTCAGAGGAAAAAGTTGATGTCGCAGTTTAAACTCGGGCTGATCGTTAACCCGGTTGCCGGCCTTGGCGGTAGCGTTGCCCTTAAGGGCAGTGATGGTATGGCTGAACAAGCGCTAGCCCTTGGTGCCGAGCCAATGGCAAATAAACGCACGGCGCTGGCACTTAACGTACTACTGTCTTATCGCGATCAAATTACCATTTACACCGCTGCCGGAGAAATGGGGGAGCGCATAGCCAAAGAGCTTGGTTTTAGCGTCGTTTGTATTTTTCAACCAGAATCGGCTCAAACTACAGCGCAAGATACAGAAAATAGTGTCGCGAAGCTCATTGCTGAACAAGTCGATGTTTTGCTGTTTGCTGGTGGCGATGGCACTGCTCGCAATATTTGTCACGCGGTCGATGATAGCTTTCCTGTTTTGGGCATTCCGGCAGGCTGTAAAATACATTCTGGCGTGTATGCTGTGACGCCAAGTGCAGCAGGTCGAGTTGTTGAGTTAATGGTTAACAAAGAGTTGGTTTCATTAACTGATGCCGATGTTATGGACATTGACGAATCGCTCTTTCGCGAAGGGGTTGTCAAGGCTAAGCGCTATGGTGAAATGCAAATTCCAAGTGAACTGCGCTATGTCCAAGCGGTAAAAGCCGGCGGTAAAGAATCTGATGAATTAGTGCTACAAGATATCGCTGCCCATGTTATCGACCAAATGGAAGATGAGTTGTTTGTTATTGGCTCTGGTTCTACAACGGCTTTTATTATGGAAGAACTCGCGCTAGATAGCACTTTACTTGGAGTTGACTTAGTTAAAGAGCAAATGCTCGTGCAATCTGATGTCACCGAAGCTGAAATTTGGTCAGCCATAGAACACGCAAAAGCGCAGAGCCATGGTGTCAAGCTAGTGATCACCCTGATTGGTGGTCAAGGTCATATTTTAGGGCGTGGTAATCAGCAGCTAAGCCCAAGAGTGATTCGCGCCATAGGCAAAGAGAATATTATTATTGTCGCAACTAAAACCAAATTGCAGGCGTTAAACCAACGCCCGTTGATTAGTGACTCTGGCGATCCAAGCTTAGATCAAGAATTAGCCGGGTATTTGCCGATAGTGACCGGATATAACGACCAAGTCTTGTATCCCGTTGCAAGTCCAGAGTAATAGACCAGAGTTTATTAATAGCCCTGAGCTTAGATTTAGGTTTAAGTTTAGGTATAAAATTATTTTTACAGGAATATTAACATGTTAACAGACGTTCCAGCGCTTACTAAGCTTGAGCAACTTTATCAGTACTTTGATGACCTTGTGAGCCGTGATGCCGACAGCGATACCTTGTTTGCCAGCAGTTACTTACGTGGCTTTATTGCGTTGGCAGCCAGCCAATTTGGCGATGAACAACAAACCTTGGGTGCTGAGTTAGTCGAAGATGTTAGTGAAAAATTAGCACAAGCACGCACTGAGCTTACCCCGCAAGACAGAGAAATTGTTCAGCAATTTTGGCAGCAGTTACAAACTTACTTTGGTTAAACCTTATTTTGGTTAAGCACTAGTGGCGAAACACAGTCGTTCATTCAACTGCTGTGTTGCTTCAAACTCACCGACTTAATCTAGTCATTTAGCGACAATCAGTCAAAAAATTGACCGGTATTTTTATTTTAATACATTGATTTCATTGATTTAATTTTTTGGCATGTATCGTGCTTAAAACAACTCATCATATTAAACTGTTAAGTGAGTTGTTATGGCACTAGCCTTATCCCCGTCATCAAAATCTGTGCTTAATCCGGTTGCGGCGATCCCTATGTCGCCAAACCGTGTCGAACGTGCAGAACCTGCGTTAATGTCGGAAAGCTATCCAGGCGAGTTAGCCGATTTACGTAAACAGAAAGAACAATTAAACCAAGTACTCGATGCAATGCCAACCGGGCTTATTATGCTTGACGGTGATGGCATTGTTGTCAGGGTCAACCAAGTGGCGATTGACTTGCTCGATGAACCGATTCTTGGTCAGCCTTGGTTTCAAGTGATTCAACGTTCGTTTAAACCACGAGCTGATGATTACCACGAGGTGTCATTGCGCGATGGTCGCAGAGTGAAGCTAGAAATTAGCGCTCTTGGTAATCAGCCGGGGCAGTTGATCATGATCACCGACCTAACCGAAACTCGATTGTTGCAAGACAAGTTAAGCCAGCTCCAGCGTTTATCTGCCTTGGGTAAAATGGTGTCGTCTCTGGCACATCAAATTCGCACACCCTTGTCTGCTGCGATGCTTTACGGCGCTAACCTAGCCAACAGTAAAATTAGTGCGCAAGCCAAATCGGGTTTTCAAGAAAAATTAATGTCGCGTTTGCAAGATTTAGAGCAGCAAGTGAATGACATGTTGTTATTTGCCAAAAGTGGTCGTCAGCAGGTCGTTGAACGCATTGAAATTGACGAGTTAGTGAAGTCTATTGCACAAGAGATGGCTGCACTTGCGAACAAGTCTAATAGTAGTATTAGTGTTGCTAGTGACAACAAGCCGCTCGAAATATTGGGTAATTCATCGGCGTTATCGGGGGCTTTGCGCAACCTAATTGACAACAGTATTCAAGCGAGCCCACAAGGGGTTAATGTTGAAGTGTCAATTACCCGTCGTGCTGACTCGATAGCCATTGATGTTAAAGACGATGGTCAAGGTATTGAAGAATCACTGAGGGAAAAGATTTTCGAACCGTTTTTTACCTCAAAAATGCAAGGTACGGGTTTGGGCTTAGCGGTTGTCAAATCTGTTATTGGCGCTCATCAGGGCACAGTTAAGTTAATGCCAAGCGAACAAGGCGCTCATTTCCATCTTACTTTGCCGTTAGCTGATGTTATCGAATCCGCTCAAGTGCGCTCAAATGTACAGTTAGGAGAGTCCAAATGACCACAAGTAGAATTTTAGTCGTTGAAGATGATGCTGGTTTAAGAGAGGCACTCATTGACACGCTGATGATTTCAAATTATCAGTGCTTTGAAGCAGATTCAGGCGAAAGCGCGTTATTACAACTCAAAAACCAAGAGATTGATTTGGTCGTTAGTGATGTTCAAATGCCGGGGATGTCTGGTTTATCGCTATTGAAAACGATTAAGCATCACTGGCCTAAAATGCCAGTGTTGATGATGACCGCCTACGGCACTATTGATGACGCTGTGCAAGCGATTAAAGATGGTGCCGCCAATTATATGGCGAAGCCATTTGCACCTGAAGTTTTGCTCAATATGGTCAATCAATATATTCCAAGCCAAATTTCAGAGCAGCACACGCCAGTGGTTGCCGATAATCGCAGTTTAGAATTATTGAGATTAGCCAAAAAAGTCGCGACTACAGACGCGTCAGTCATGATTTTGGGGCCAAGTGGTTCGGGTAAAGAGGTGTTAGCGCAATACGTTCATGCTAACTCAACTCGTGCTGATCAGCCGTTTGTTGCCATTAACTGTGCTGCAATTCCTGAAAACATGCTCGAAGCAACCTTATTCGGTTATGAAAAAGGCGCGTTTACCGGTGCTATTCAGGCGTGTCCGGGTAAGTTTGAGCAAGCCCAAGGTGGCACGATTTTGCTCGACGAAATTACCGAAATGGATTTGGGGTTACAGGCGAAAATATTGCGGGTATTACAAGAGCGAGAAGTTGAGCGTTTGGCCGGTAGAAAAACCATTAAGCTCAATGTTCGGGTTATTGCCACCAGTAACCGCGATTTAAAAGAAGCGGTGCGAGACGGAGTGTTCCGCGAAGATTTATACTATCGATTAAATGTTTTTCCACTGAGCTGGTTACCGTTGGCTGAGCGTAGCGATGATATTTTGCCATTGGCACAACACTTAATTGAGCGTCATTGTCAAAAAGCTGGGCAGGTCATACCTCATTTGTCGCCAGCTGCTCGCAGCAAGCTATCTGCCTACAACTGGCCAGGCAATGTCCGCGAGCTCGATAATGTTATTCAACGCGCCTTGATCCTGCAAAGTGATGATTGTATTAACGCGGAAGATATTTTAATTGAGCAATTTGAAACCGCGGTGGTCGCGCCAGCAGAACCTGTGCAAAGCGATGATCGCCTTGGTCACGAACTCAAGCAGCAAGAGCACCAAATTATTTTGGACACCTTGCAAGCATGTAGTGGTAAACGCAAAGTCGTTGCAGAGAAGCTCGGTATTAGTCCTCGTACTTTGCGTTACAAACTCGCGCGCATGCGTGAAGATGGCATTCAAATACCCGGTTAAGTGATGTCATCTGTTAGCTTCTAGCTTTTAGTCAATATCAAGTTCTCAACCAAGATTGAGAACTTGCTTGTATTTTCTACAGTGTCAATTTTTTATTAGGCGATTTATTTCGTCTTTTTCTATTTGTATCAAGTCTTTATGTATTAAATTGTTTTTGGCATTACACTTGCTTGATAGCTGTTATACAGTGCTTTCAAAGTTTTGACGATTGCACCTTTAACAACTTTTTACGAGCAGGTGAACTATGGATATCAAAGGCAATTCATTATTTGCGCAAATGCAATCTATGGCGGTTGAAGCCACAGGTAATCGCCAAACTGAAATCCGTCAGGTAAACAAGTCAAGTGAAGACTTTGGCAACATGTTCAAACAAGCGCTTGATACGGTTAATGGTATCCAAAAAGACGCCGGTGCCAAAACCACGGCGTTTGAAATGGGAGACCGCAGTATTACACTTGCTGAAACCATGATTGCTCGTCAAAAAGCTGGGGTCGCTTTCGAAGCCACTGTTCAGGTTCGCAACAAGTTTGTTGAAGCCTACAAAGAAATTATGAGTATGCCGGTTTAGGCCGCGAGTTGAACTGAGTATTAAGGCTAAGTGGAGAAGTTAAGTGGCTGATACAAGTAACGCAATGGTCGCAAGTGATGGTGCTGGCAACGATTTAATCGCCAATGACAACAACGATGCTATCGGGCAAGAGCAAAAATCTGGTTTTGCCGCCGCCCTTAACAACGTTGATGTGATGCGCCAATTTACTTTGGTTGCGGCGCTGGCAATTTGTTTGGCAATAGCCGCCTTTATTTTGATTCTTGCTTATGAGCCGGAATACCGAGCAGTCGCTAAATTGCCGACGCAAGAATTGATCAAGACCATGGATTTTCTCGACGCCAATAACGTCAAAGACTACAAACAAGAAAACAACACCATTTTTGTTCCAGAAGAAGATTACCAGCGCATTAAACTGTTACTCGCTCGCGAAGGTTTAAATGATGAACCGAGTGCAGGCGACGAAATTTTGATGACAGACATGGGCTTTGGCGTGAGTCAGCGTTTAGAACGCGAGCGCTTAAAGCACGGCCGTGAACAACAACTGGCGCGCACGATAGAAGACTTACAGTCAATTGCTCGTGCTAAAGTCTTGTTAGCGATTCCCCGTGAAAATGTTTTTGCTCGCAAACAAAAAAGCCCGTCGGCAACTGTTGTACTGACCATGAGCCGCGGTAAAATTTTGTCGGCAGAAGAAGTCGATTCAGTGGTTGATATTGTTGCCTCAGCAGTGCAGGGCTTAGATCCTAACCGAGTAACAGTAACTGACCAAAACGGCCGTTTGCTCAACTCAGGTTCACAAAACTCAGTGTCAGCGCGCTCTCGTAAAGAATTTGAAATTGAACAAAAGCGCGAACAAGAGTACCGCGAAAAAATCGACAGTATTTTAATTCCAGTGGTTGGTTTGGGCAATTACACGGCGCAAGTCGACGTCACTATGGACTTTACTAACACTGAACAAACCCAGCGCCGCTATAATCCTGACTTACCAGCACTCCGCAGCGAAATGACCGTTGAAGACAGCTCTATTGGTGGTGGTCTTGGCGGAATTCCTGGTGCCTTGTCAAATCAACCGCCGTTAGAGTCAGATATTCCAGAAGAAGCTGGTGGTGCTAATAGCCAAACCGTGACACCAAGTCGTAAGCACAGTGAGTCAACCCGCAACTATGAATTAGACGAATCAATTAGCTACACCAAGCAACAAACGGGGGTTATTCGTCGTATCAGTGTTTCTGTGGCGCTTGATTACATCAACGGCACGTCGGCAGAAGGCGAAACTACGCAGACACCGCGATCGGTGCAAGAGCTTGCCAATATCCGTCGCTTGCTACAGGGTAGTATTGGTTTTGACATGCAACGCGGCGACGCACTAGAAGTGGTCACGTTACCTTTCTCACGCATCGACTTGGGTGAGCAGCAAGCGGTACCGTTTTACGACAAGCCAATTTTCATGAAATTAGTAAAACTTGGCTTAGCGGCACTGGTTATTATTGTCTTGATTGTCTTTGTCATTAAGCCAATGTTGACGCGCTTGATGAACCCAGCGCAAACGCCAGATGAGTACGGCGAGAAGTCATTAGACACCCATGTTGATCTCGGCGATGAAACCATGGACATGTTGACGGCAGATTTTGATGCTGAAGCGGTTGGTTTTGCCCCAGACGGTAGTTTACAATTACCAGACTTACATCGCGATGAAGATGTACTGAAAGCGGTTCGCGCCTTAGTGGCAAACGAGCCTGAATTATCCTCTCAAGTTGTGAAAAGTTGGTTAGTCGAAGATGAGTGATGAGAGCCAAGAATTAGTCCCGGCCGGAGAAGGCGGTGGCGGTACTTTTGATGTTGAAAAGCTCGAAGGTGTCGAAAAAGCAGCCATTTTACTGTTGAGTTTGTCGGAAGAGGACGCCGCACAAATTTTAAAACACCTTGAGCCAAAGCAAGTACAGCAGGTGGGAACGGCCATGGCCGGCATGGAGGATTTTACCCAAGAGAAAATTACTTCGGTACACAAGCTGTTTATCAACGAAATCCAAAACTTTAGTACCATAGGTTTCCAAAGTGAAGATTTCGTCCGCAAAGCATTAACGGCGGCACTTGGTGAAGACAAAGCGAGCAACCTGATCGACCAAATCGTGATGGGCAGTGGCGCTAAAGGTTTAGACTCGTTGAAGTGGATGGATTCAAAACAAGTTGCCAACATTATTCGCAACGAGCATCCCCAGATTCAAACCATTGTATTGTCTTACTTAGAACCTGAGCAGTCAGCAGAAATTCTCGGCCAGTTTGCCGACAAAGTTCGCTTAGATTTGATGATGCGTATCGCCAACCTCGAAGAAGTACAACCGGCGGCACTACAAGAATTGAACGAGATCATGGAGAAACAGTTCGCGGGTCAAGCTGGTGCGCAGGCGGCCAAAATGGGCGGCTTGAAAGCTGCGGCAGACATCATGAACTACTTGGATACCAATGTTGAAGGTGTCTTGATGGACGCGATTCGCGAGCACGACGAAGAGATGAGCCAACAAATTCAAGACTTGATGTTTGTCTTTGAAAACCTTGCCGATGTCGACGATAGAGGTATTCAAGCCATTCTTCGCGATGTTCAACAAGACTCACTAATGAAAGCGATTAAAGGTGCTGATGAAGCACTGAAAGAGAAGATTCTTGGCAATATGTCGAAACGCGCAGCTGAAATGCTCGCAGACGATTTAGAAGCGATGGGGCCAGTGCGCATCAGTGAAGTTGAAGCGGCACAAAAAGAAATTCTATCGGTTGCTAGACGCTTGTCTGACTCAGGTGAAATCATGCTTGGCGGCGCTGGTGGTGGCGATGAATTCTTGTAATCACGCGAGTAACAACAAGTTGTTTTTAGTTGTTAACAGCCAAGAGGTAGTTGTATGACCGTTAAGGCTAGCAACCAGCAAGGATATATTATTAAAGCTCAGGCGAAACCAGAGCTGAAAGATGATTTAAACGTTTGGCCGTTACCTGATGTTGAGCTTGAAATTGATGATAGCCAAACCAATGCTATCGGCAAAAAGCCGAGTTGGCGTTATGAACCTCCAGAAGAGGAAGTGGTTGAAGAAGTTGTCCCATTAACTGCTGAAGAAATTGAAGAAATTCGTCAAGCAGCTTACCAAGAGGGCTTCAACCAAGGCAAAGAGGAAGGCTTTGAAACCGGTTATCAAGAAGGTAAAGCGCAAGGCCATGAAGAAGGTTTAGCGACTGGTCAGCAAGAGGGTTTTGAAAAAGGCTTTACTGATGGTGAGCACCAAGTCAATGAGCTGGCCGAGCGTTGGCAAGGGCTTGTCAACGAACTGCACCATCCGATGCAATCGGTTGAGAAAAATGTCGAGCAGCAACTACTTCACTTAGTGGTGCAATTGGTTGAAGCTATTACTGGGCATGAAGCCAAAACTAATCAAGATATTTTGTTTTCGGCGATTACCGAGGGTATGAAAGCTTTACCCGCTCAAGAAAATCAAACTCAAGTGTATTTACACCCAGAAGATATTAAGCGAGTTGAAAGCCAATTTGGCGAGCAATTTTTGGCGGAGCACGGCTGGCGTTTGCTGCCGGCACCTCAGTTGATGCCAGGAAGCTGCCAAATTGAAAATAGTACTTCAAATATCGACTTATCAATAAAATCAAAAATTAAAGACGTACTGGACTCATTTTTGCAACAAGCACTGCATCAATAACTGATTTTACTCGAGTGTCAAAAACCCAACGCGGTTTGTTTTTACTATGATTAATATTGAGCAGCTTAATCAGCGGCTTGGCAATTGCCAGCAATTTGTTAACAAACACAAAATATCGGTCGCTGGTCGCTTAGTACGCGTAGTTGGTTTAACACTTGAGGCGGTCGGCGTTAAGGCACATGTCGGCAGCCAGTGTTTGGTTGAAACCGCATTCGGCGACTTAATCGCCGAAGTCGTTGGTTTTGCCGGCGACAAAACATTTCTTATGCCCGAGCAAAGCTTGCAGGGGGTTCAACCGGGGGCTCGCGTTGTTCCCCTTGCCACCAAAGCTCGGTTGCCATTGTCAATGGACTTATTGGGGCGGGTTGTCGATGGTATCGGCAAGCCACTTGATGGCAAAGGCCCGATTAAAGCCAACGATACGCCTTATCGATCTGAAATGCTCAACCCCTTAGCCAGAAGAGCGATTAGCGAACCGCTTGATGTTGGCGTGCGCTCAATCAACAGTTTTATCACCGTTGGTAAAGGCCAGCGCATGGGCTTATTTGCCGGCAGTGGTGTCGGTAAAAGTGTTTTGTTGGGCATGATGACTCGCGGCACCACTGCTGACGTGATTGTTGTTGGTTTAGTTGGTGAACGCGGCCGCGAAGTTAAAGAGTTTATTGAAGAAATCCTCGGTGAAGAAGGCCGTAAACGCTCTGTTGTGGTCGCGGCACCTGCTGATAACTCTCCTTTGATGCGGTTAAAAGGCTGTGAAACGGCTGTCACCATTAGCGAGTATTTTCGCGATCAAGGTTTAAACGTTTTACTGCTGTTGGACTCTATTACGCGTTATGCCCAAGCTCAACGGGAAATTGCCTTGGCAGTTGGCGAACCACCAGCAACCAAAGGTTATCCACCATCGGTTTTTTCAAAACTACCTCAATTAGTAGAGCGGGCCGGTAACGGTGGCGATGGTCAAGGTTCAATTACGGCATTTTACACCGTATTGACCGAAGGCGATGATTTGCAGGATCCGATTGCTGACGCTTCACGCGCTATTCTAGATGGTCATATCGTGTTATCCCGTGAATTAGCGGATAGCGGTCACTACCCGGCGGTTGATATTGAAGGTTCGATTAGTCGTGTGATGCCGATGGTGACTAGCCCCGAACACCAAGACCTAGCGAGACAGCTCAAACAGAGCTATTCACTTTATCAGCAAAACAAAGATCTTATCACCATAGGCGCATACACTCAGGGCAGCGATCCAAGAATTGATCAGGCAATTAAATTACTACCTGTGATTAACTTTTTCTTACAGCAGCAAATGAAGGAAGTTATTCCTTATGATCAGAGCTTAGCCCAGCTGCAAGAAATCGTCTCCGCGGCTCAAGCTCACCATCAGCAGCAGGCTGGCCAAGCGATGCCCTCTTAGGTAGTCGCAAGCTGTCATAAGCTATCATAAGTAATCAGAATGAGAGGAGCGAGTCATTGAGCAAGCAGTTGATGACACTACACAAGGTCGAGCAAGACAAAGAACGCTTAGCGGCTCAGCAGTTGCAGCTCGCAGAGCAAGATGTTCAACAAAACCGTCTGCGTTTACAAAGTGTTTCTGACTATCGATTAGAATATATGAAACGGTTGAACGACCGCTCTATTCAAGGTATCGACAGTGCAACGTACAGTCATTTTCACGCTTTTATCAGTAAACTAGACAACGCCTCAGAGCAAGTTGAAATAGCGCTTAGCCAAGCTAAGGCACTGGTTAAACAGCGCAAAAAACTCTGGCTAGCTCAACGACAAAAAGTACAAGCTGTCGAGAAGCTGATGGAAAAGTATCGCGTAAAAGAGCAGCAGTTAGCCAATAAGCGCGAACAAAAAATGTTCGACGAAATTGCTGGTCAACAATTCATTCGCCAACGTTATCAGTAAGACACTCATTTTGACATTTATTGGTGGTTATCACGGTAAAAGTTCCTGCGTTAGTTAATTTACTGCTAAACATGGCACTACTTTTGTATGTTTTTTAATAACAAAAATAATCAAGCCAAAGCGGCAATATCGACCAAGATAACTTAGATAAGGTTAAGACAAGGTTAAGTGAGCTTTGACCAATGGTTCATTGAGTCAATAGTCATGAAAAGCGATTGTTAGGGGTGTGAATTAGGCGTATGGAAAATATTATCAATCTAGGGTTAACGCAAGCACGTGATACCAAAGACTCAAGCAGTGCCAGTACTAGCGCCAATAGTGAGGGCGATAGTGGTTTTGCCAGCCTAGTAGAGCAACACATTAATGCAGGTAAAGCTGACAAAAGCAGGAAGGTTGAGGCAACAAATCGCCAGCGCGATGAGTTAACTGATAATAACGGTCAGCATGAAAGTTCGACCAAGCGTGATGATATTGCAGTCAAAAAGTCTAAAGCGGCAAATGCTGGCCTAGATAAAGAGAGACAAACCCGCACTGAATCGGCAGGTCAAGCGAACAAGACCGATGAACACCTCAATGAAGCCTCAGTTAAATCTGCTGCTATTGATAAGATTGACCAAGAAACTGCCAGCCAGAGCAACCAAGCGACTAATGCTCAAACTAACAATAGCCAAGCAGACAATACTGATGCGAAAACGCCAGCGTTGAGTTCTGCGTCGAAATTACTTGAGTTAGTCAATCGCTCTGAACTATTGATACAACAAGACAATAACGCCAATGGTAAAAAGCTCGCTGATGGTGAAAGTCAAACTGATGACGGGTTAATAACTTTACCTACAGAAAAGAGAACAAAACAAGATCGGTTGTTCACTAATACTCAAGGTATTGCGATTGATGGATCTAAGCAAGTAAGTAGTGCTACTAATACAGAGAGCACTGATACTGAAAACACTGACGACGGCCAGACGATTCAACGCATTCAAGCATTAGCCCAAGCCCAACAGAATAAAACCGAGCTGACTTCAAATGGCGAAGCTGGCAATAATAAGGCGGAAGCCGGCTCAGCGAGCAAAGTTACCGAGACAGCAAGATCCGTGCTTGACCACGAGTTGTCGATAAAAGAGCGATTACTTGCTGGCAGGGGGGGTGATCTGAGTCAAAAGCATCTTATTGGTCAGCCACCAGGCGCATATGTCGACTCAGCGGCTAGCAGCGTTGTGTTAAGTCATGCCGCCAATAATAGTGAACAACAGATAAAGCAAACGTCAGCTGGGCAGGCACAGCAAATAGCGGCAGAACTCGCCAAAGTAAAAACATCAGCAGAGAGTGAATTGGCCGCTCAACAACAAAGCTTGGAAGTTCAAACTGACGGTGACTTAGTCACAACCGCTAATACGCTGACACCTGATAGTGATGCTGTCTTGACCCAAAAAGCCGATACACAAGTTGCTGCTAATACAACTGGTACGCAACAGCAAACGGTTAATCTTAGCGGTGATAGTGGTGACAATGGTCAAGCTTTGACTGCACAGTCGTCTGAACTTTATGTCGGGCGCCAAGTCATTGCTGGCCAAGCTAACCCTGAACAAGAGCGAAACCTTAGTAGCCAAACTAACAGTCAAGCAAACACTGGCAGTCATCACCGCACAGTTGATTTAAGTGCTGGTGGACAAAGTAATACCTCTCAAGGTAATAGCCAAAGTTCAAGCAATCAGCAAGGGCAAAACAGTAATGCACAGCTGACAACTGAGCAACCGCTTGAACAAGATATTGTTGTTGCCGAGTCAGACAAAAACAGTTTAAAGCCTGAACAACAGGCCCATCGCAGCAGTGCTTTCCAAGCAACACTAGATGCGGCTTCACAGGCTAATGAGCGCAGTATCCAACAAGCGCGAACAAGCACTGAACAGCAGACCTACTTAGATGAAGTCGCTAATCAGGTCACGCAAGACAATGTGCAAGTGCAGAAGAAGCAGGCAGCGCAACTTACCGAAACCATCAATATTTATCGCAAAGACTTTAGTGCGCAACTCAAAGACAAAGTGATGGTAATGGTCTCGCAAAAGCTACAACAAGTTGATATTCAGTTAGATCCGCCTGAGCTTGGCAATGTTCAAGTGAGGGTTAACTTACAAAATGAGCAGGCAGCGGTCAGCTTTGTTGTTCAAAATCAGCAGGCAAAAGAGGCCTTAGAGCAAAACATTAACCGATTAAAAGACATGCTAGCGGGCTCTGGCGTCGATGTCGGTGACGCTAACATCGAGCAAAGGGATCAGCAAAGCCAAGAACAGCTAGCACAAGGTGGTTCTGGCACTGGCCGTGGTGCTGAGCACCAAGAGCAAGACCATGGTCAAGTCGCAGAGCACGACCAACAAAGCTATATGGTTAAAGGTTCAGCAGTCGGCGTAGATTATTACGCATAATTGTTGAAAACTCATTGGCTTGAATGGTTTTCAGCGATATAGTTTGAACTTATAAATTGATTAGTGCTGAACTGGGACTTGATAGCATGGCAGATGAAAACGAGTTAGAACTAGATAACGGCGGTGGTAAAAAGAAAAAAATGATGTTGATCATCATTATTGTTGTTGTTTTAGCGGCCGCTGGTGGTGGAGCATTTTTCTTTCTCAGTGGTGGCGAACCTGAAGTCAGTGAAGAAGAGGCTGCTGCAGCGCTTGATTCTGGTGAAGCGCCTGCCGAAGTTGCCGATGCTGGTGCGGCTGAAGTTGGCAGTGCTTTGTATGTGCCAATGCCGAGACCATTTCGTTTCAATGTGCCGGGAGCCTCTCGTGATCGCTTTGTTGAAATTCGAGTACAGCTGTTGGTGCGTGGCGCAGACAACGAAGAAATTGCCAAAAAACACGTACCTTTATTGGAAAGCACCTTTTTAGGCGTATTTTCTCAAGCCAATGCTGATGATCTTGCGACCAGCGCGGGTAAAACCTCTTTGAAACAATTGTCATTGACTGAAGTACAAAAAGTGATGATGGATATTGAAGATAAAAAAGTGGTTGAAAAAGTCTTGTTTACTGGCTTTGTAATGCAGTAATTAACTGCGTTAACAAATGTTTAGCTAATTAACTAAGAGTGTGATTTGTGAGCGATTTATTATCACAAGACGAAATTGATGCGCTACTACACGGCGTTGATGATGTCGAAGAAGAGGAAATAGTAGAGGACTCTGCCAGCGTTGAAGGCATGAGCGATTACGACTTTTCGTCTCAAGACAGAATTGTTCGTGGTCGAATGCCGACCTTAGAAATGGTTAATGAACGTTTTGCTCGTCACATGCGCATCAGTTTATTTAATATGATGCGTCGTACCGCTGAGGTGTCAATCAACGGTATTCAAATGATCAAGTTTGGTGAGTACGTACACACTTTATTCGTACCGACTAGCTTGAATATGGTGCGCTTCAGGCCGCTTAAAGGTACTGGCCTTATTACCATGGAAGCGCGTTTAGTTTTCATTTTGGTGGATAATTTTTTCGGTGGTGACGGTCGCTATCACGCCAAAATTGAAGGTCGTGAGTTTACGCCAACAGAACGCCGTATTATTCAAATGTTACTCAAGCTAATTTTTGAAGACTACAAAGAAGCTTGGTCGCCAGTGATGGATGTGTCTTTTGAATACCTCGACTCTGAAGTTAACCCATCAATGGCAAACATTGTCAGCCCAACTGAAGTGGTTGTGATCAGCTCTTTCCACATTGAACTTGACGGCGGCGGTGGTGATTTCCATGTTGCTTTGCCGTATTCAATGTTAGAGCCAATTCGTGAATTACTCGATGCTGGTGTCCAAAGTGATAAAGAAGACACTGACATGCGTTGGTCGAAGGCGTTGCGCGATGAAATTATGGACGTGCCGATTAATTTAAATACCAAGTTCTTAGAAGTTGATTTACCGCTGCAACAGGTGATGGAGCTACAGGCAGGGGATATTATCCCGATTGAAATGCCAGATCACGTCACTGTGTTAGTGGAAGATTTACCGACTTATCGCGCCAAGTTAGGCCGCAGTCGAGATAATGTCGCGTTGCAAATTGAGTCGAAAATTAAACGTCCTGAGTCAGTTAAGAATGAACTGACCATATTGACAAAAGGTGGTAAGCGCTTAGATAGCGATGCCGAATTACACCTACTCGAAGACGATTTAGAGTATTAAACCTTAGCATTACATCCTATTGAGGTTGACATGAGTACAGAAAACGAAGATGGCTTAGATATGTGGGCCGAAGCGATGGACGAGCAAGCTGCTGCTGAAGCGGGGCAAGCTGAAGCCGTTGAGCTTGAAGAACTGCAAGACAGTGATAGTCCAATTAGCAGTGAAGAAAAACGCAAATTAGACACCATTTTAGATATTCCCGTGACCATTTCAATGGAAGTGGGGCGCAGTCAAATCAGTATCCGCAACCTACTGCAATTGAACCAAGGTTCTGTTGTTGAGCTTGACCGCGTCGCGGGTGAAGCGCTTGATGTTTTGGTTAACGGTACGTTAATCGCTCATGGCGAAGTCGTTGTGGTCAACGACAAGTTTGGTATTCGTTTAACTGACGTGATTAGCCAAGTAGAGCGCATTAAAAAGCTCAAATAGTGGTATTGATGAACAACAAGCCAAAGCCAGTCGTACCTAGTTTTTTATTGGTATGGTTGTTAGTCTTCAATTTTCTGGGGTTGAGTGCTAGTAGCTTTGCTCAGGAAGGTGAGCTAGGTACGGAACAGCAACAAATAACTCAAGGCCAAGAATTGCCAAAGCCTGAGCCAGAACTTGAGTCAGAATTAGTTCAAGAAAAGGCCATTGAGCAAAAAGCTACGGTAAAGCAAACATCTGATATTCAAGCTGATAAAGTATCAACCAGCACCACGAGTAAAGGTGAAACAGTTCGAGTTGGCCAGCACACAGCGAGTAATAACCTAGACGCCATGAGTATGATTTTGTCGCTGTTTATGGTGTTGGCATTAATCATTGTCGCTGCTTTATTGCTTAAGCGCTTTCAATTGATTAGGCCGCAGTCGGCACAGCTTAAATTAGTGACGAGCTTGCATTTGTCGGCGAAAGAAAAGTTAGTTGTTGTACAAGTTGGTGAGCAGCAATTGTTACTCGGAATAAGTGGTCAGCAAATTAACTTGTTACATAAGCTCGAACAAGCATTACCAGATGAAAAAATGGCAACTGCAGAGTTAGGTCAAAACTTGTCGCAAGTTATTGGCAAATATTTAAACAAAGGCCACAGTAGGTAACATAAACTGTCTACGAATAAAGGCACAAAAGATAAGATGTTCAAACCTAGAGTAAACAAATTTATTGCCGCAATTGCACTGTTAGTGCTAAGTGCACTGACGGGTGTTAGCTACGCTCAAGAAGCATTGTCACTGCCTGCCGTCACCTTAACCACCAATCCTGACGGTTCTCAAGAGTACTCAGTTACCCTGCAAATTCTAATTTTCATGACGGCACTGAGCTTTATTCCAGCAGCCGTGATCATGATGACCTCGTTTACTCGGATTGTGGTCGTGATGGCCATTCTTCGCCAGGCCTTTGGTTTACAGCAAACGCCCTCGAACCAAGTGATTATTGGCATTACTTTGTTTTTAACCCTGTTTATTATGACGCCGGTTTATAACGAAGTAAATGAAACGGCAATTCAACCTTATTTAGCTGAGCAAATGACGACGGTTGAAGCTATTGATAAAGCCAAGGTGCCGATTCGCGCCTTTATGTTGGCGCAAACAAGGGTGAAGGACTTAGATACTTTGGCGGCAATGGCCGGTATCGAAGCGGTTGAACAACCAACTGAGCTTCCGATGACGGTCATCATACCGGCATTTGTGATTAGCGAACTTAAAACCGCTTTTCAAATCGGCTTTATTTTGTTTATTCCGTTTTTGATTATCGATTTAGTGGTTGCCAGTATTCTGATGGCAATGGGTATGATGATGCTCTCGCCAATGATTGTCTCTTTGCCGTTTAAGTTGATGCTATTTGTTTTAGTTGACGGTTGGAATCTGGTCATCGGCACCCTTGCCACCAGTTATGGTATGGGAGCAACTTAATGAGCCCCGAGGTCTTCGTTGATATTTTGCGGGATGCGCTATTTTTGGTGATTGTACTGGTGAGTGCCGTGATTATTCCCAGCCTTATCGTCGGTCTTATTGTTGCCGTCTTTCAAGCGGCAACCTCTATCAATGAACAAACCTTAAGTTTTCTACCTCGCTTAGTTATCACACTTTTAGCGCTTATTTTTGGCGGTCATTGGTTAGTGCAAAAGTTAATGGACTACACTTTTCGCCTGATCGCAAGTATTCCAAGTGTTATTAGTTAACGCCGTAGTAAGAGTGCAAGTGGGAGCTGATAGTGGAATATACTGAAGCAATCATCAACCAATATCTTGCGGACTTCTTACTGCCACTGGCTCGAATATCTGCATTAGTGATGGCGATGATAGGGTTAGGGGCGCAAACCATCCCAAACCGCATCAAAATTGCGCTCTGTGTTTTAATTACTATTGCGGTAATGCCAGCAATACCTCCCGCTAAAGTCGAGTCAATGTTTAGTTTTGCCACGACACTATTGATTTTACAACAAATGATGATTGGTGTCATGTTAGGCTTTGTCACTGTTATGGTGGTCAATACTTTTACTTTAGCAGGCCAGATTATTGCCATGCAAACCGGTTTGGGTTTTGCGTCATTAGTTGATCCTGCCAGTGGTACCAGCGTACCTGCTGTTGGTCAGTTTTTCTTGATTTTGTCGACATTACTGTTTTGGGCAATGGATGGACATTTGGCCTTTTTGCAGTTTATTGTCGCTAGCTTCGATACCTTACCTATTCCTTTAGAAGGCTTTGATTCAAGTAAGTTCAAAGCTATTGCCGACTGGGGCCGTTGGATGTTTGCGACCGCATTGTCGATGGCAATTGCACCGTTAACTGCGATGCTGCTGATTAATTTCTCGTTTGGCATTATGACCAGAGCAGCACCACAACTAAACATTTTTGCCATTGGTTTCCCGATTACCATGACCGCTGGTTTGTTGATTATGTGGTTGACCATGGGAGATTTCTTTAGTCACTTTGAGCTTCAGTGGCAGCGCGCAATAGAGTTTAGTTGCGACCTAATTAATTGTCAGGAGCGCAATTAATGGCTGAGTCTGATAGCGGTGAACGCACCGAACAACCGACAGCAAAAAAGCTGTCGGAAGCTCGAAGTAAGGGCCAAATAGCACGCTCAAAAGAGCTTGGCACTATGTTTGTTCTAGTGGGCTCAGCGGTATCTTTGATGTTTACTGGCGGTTTACTTGTTGACGCGCTTAAAGGCATTATGAAGCGCTTGTTCAGCTTGAATAGGCAAGAAGCGATGGATGTTCATGCCTTGTCTCAAGTCATTTCAGATGCGATCACGGTACTCATTCCGCCGCTGGCGTGGATTTTTGTTATTATTATGCTGGCGGCATTTATTGGCAATACACTGCTCGGCGGCATGAATTTTTCGTGGGAAGCAGCTGCACCGAAAGCAAATAAACTGTCACCAATTGCGGGTTTTAAGCGCATGTTTGGCGTACAAGCCATGGTTGAGTTTATCAAGTCGTTGCTCAAGTTTTTTGTTGTTGCTATTACTTCATATTTTTTGTTGTACGGTTTATTCGAACAAATTCTCGGTTTGAGTAAAGAAGCTATTCCGATAAATTTTGCCCATGCGGTTGAACTGTTACTCTGGATGTTTTTTGCTTTAACTCTGTCACTAGTGATTATTGCTGTGGTTGATGCGCCATATCAGGTGTGGAATCACAATCGCGAATTGAAAATGACTAAGCAAGAAGTCAAAGACGAAATGAAAAATACTGAGGGTAGCCCCGAAATTAAAGGGCGAATTCGAAAGACTCAGTACGAAATGTCACAGCGCCGAATGATGGCAGAAGTACCTAATGCCGATGTTGTTATTACCAATCCAACTCATTTTTCAGTTGCGTTAAAGTACGATGTTGATGGTTCTCGGGCACCAATTGTTATTGCCAAAGGTATTGACGAAATGGCGCTGCATATTCGCAAAATAGCCAAAGAGCACGAAGTCGAGATTATTGCTTCACCAGCGCTTGCTCGCTCACTTTATTACACCACTGAGTTAGATGAAGATGTGCCTGAGCAGCTGTTCGCGGCGGTCGCTCAAGTATTGGCCTTTGTTTTTCAACTAGATATGTATAAAAAAGGTCAATCATCAAGACCGAAGGCCCTAGCGAAAAACCTACCAATTCCCGACGATTATCGCTATTAATCTCACTGATAATCGCTATTGCCGATCTGGTTGTGCTTTAACGACCATAGTGCCTTAAAGTAGGCCTGTATTAGCGAAAAGATATTAATAGAGGCACTTATGGCAGATGACTTTACTCAGTTAACGACACCTGATTATGGCAATATTCTTGGTCGGCAACAATTTATGGATTTATCTATTAAGCCTTTGTGGCTGCCAATGCCACCAATCTCTGGGCCAGCTTACACTGTGCAGCTTAGCGCAGGTGATCACCTGATGATGCACGCCGCAATTTATCAAGCACCACCGGGCTCAATTATCGTCGTCGATGGCGTTGATTGTCAGTTTGCTGTTGCTGGTGGCAATGTGTGTGCCGTAGCTCAGCAGCGGGGGATTAAAGGCTTTATTGTTGATGGTGTCATTCGCGATTTAGTTGAAGTACAACAGAGCAAGTTTCCGGTTTTTGCCCGAGGTATTTTTCCGGTACCGGGCAGTAAAAATTGTTTTCACCCACTTGCTCAGCCGATTAACTGTGGCGGCGTCACGGTTGAAACTGGTGATATTGTTGTCGCCGATATCGATGGTATTGCGGTGATTCCTCAGGCCAGTGCTAGTGAAGTTTTTAGTAAAGCAAAGGCTAAGGCCGATCAAGAAGCGTCGATGTCTTTAGCCGATTGGCGTCAGCATCATGAAAGCCGGATTGAACAAGCATTGCTAAAAGCTCAGCAGTAATTTCAGTTAATCTTGCTTCTTGGTCTAGTTATTGCTGACTAGCTGTTTATTAGTATAAACGCGTCAAAAAACTATCAGAGAAGCAATGCAGTTATCCGCTTATTTTAGTCAGTTTAATAAAAGCAAACTCTCCCATTTATCTGGCCTCGGTACTCCGTTATTAGTTATGGCGACGCTCGGCATGGTTATTTTGCCGATGCCGGCAGCCTTACTTGATATTTTATTTTCCTTCAATATTGCCCTTGGCCTAGTGGTATTACTCATCACGGTTTACACCTTAAAACCGCTCGATTTTGGCGCTTTTCCGTCGGTGCTTTTAGTCGCCACTATTTTGCGTTTGGCGCTTAATGTCGCCAGTACTCGAGTGGTTTTATTGGAAGGTCACGAAGGGCCAGAAGCGGCGGGTAAGGTCATTGAGGCGTTTGGCTCTGTGGTAATCGGTGGTAACTACGCCGTTGGTCTTGTCGTGTTTTTGATTCTGATTATTATCAACTTTGTCGTTGTTACCAAAGGTGCTGGTCGTATTTCAGAAGTCACTGCTCGCTTTACCTTAGACGCAATGCCGGGTAAGCAAATGGCAATAGATGCTGATCTCAACGCGGGTTTTATTACCCAAGACCAAGCGCGTGAGCGTCGCCAAGAAGTGACCAGTGAAGCTGACTTTTACGGTTCAATGGATGGTGCTAGTAAGTTTGTTAAAGGTGATGCTATCGCCGGTATTTTGATTCTATTTATTAATATCACTGGCGGTTTAGTTATTGGTATGGTACAGCACGACCTGAGTTTTGACGCTGCGGTTGAAATTTATACTTTGTTGACCATTGGTGATGGCTTAGTTGCCCAAATCCCGGGCTTATTGCTTTCAGTGGCAACGGCTATTGTTGTAACTCGCCAAAACACCTCACAAGACATGGGACAACAGGTCAGCAATCAGCTTGGTCAAGAGCGCTCTTTGTATATTGCCGCCGGTGTTATGTTCGTTATGGGAGTTGTCCCTGGTATGCCGCACATCGCATTTTTGATGTTTGCAGCGATTATTGCTGGCGCGGCTTACTATGGTAGTAAATACAAAGCTAAAAAGGCAGCACTACTAGCTGAACAAGAGCAAAAATCTCAAGTCGAGTCTGAGCAACAAGAAGCAGAAGTTAAAGATTTGAGCTGGGACGACGTTAATCACGTCGACATCATCGGCTTAGAAATTGGTTATCGATTGATTCCTCTGGTTGATAAAGGTCAGGGCGGCGAGTTGTTGAATCGCATTAAAGGCGTGCGCAAGAAGCTGTCCCAAGAGTTTGGCTTTTTGGTACCGGCGGTTCACATTCGCGATAATCTCGATTTAGACCCAAATGTTTATCAAATTTCTTTGATGGGGGTAACGGTTGGTGAAGCAGAAATTCGTCACGACCACGAACTCGCGATTAACCCAGGTCAAGTCTTTGGCAAGCTCGACGGTACGCCAACTAAAGATCCTGCGTTTGGGTTAGACGCTGTCTGGATTAACCAAAATCAACGCGAACACGCTCAGTCTCTTGGTTATACAGTCGTTGATGCTGCGACGGTGTTGGCCACGCATTTAAGTCAAGTACTCACTAATAATGCCTCTCAGCTCCTCGGCCATGAAGAAGTACAGAACCTACTCGATATGTTGGCTAAGAGTTACCCTAAATTAGTTGAAGGCTTAGTGCCAGATACTATGTCTCTGGGTACCATCGTAAAAGTACTGCAAAACCTAATGAATGAAGGGGTTGCGGTGCGTGACATGCGCTCAATTGTACAAACACTCGTCGAGTACGGTGCTAAGAGCCAAGACCCTGAAGTATTGACCGCAGCGGTGCGGATTACCCTGCGTAAATTTATTGTTCAAGATTTAGTTGGTCCAGCGCCTGAAATACCTGTCATAACTTTGTCTCCTGAGTTGGAACAGATGTTGCATCAGTCTATGCAGATGGCTGGTGATGATGGCGCAGGCATCGAACCTGGCTTAGCCGAACGCTTGCAGCAGTCGTTAACCGACGGCGCACAGCAACAGGAGCTAAGTGGTGATGCGCCAATTCTACTGACATCTGGCATATTGCGTTCAGTACTGGCTAAGTTTGTTAAACATACTATTCCAAGTCTTCGCGTGATTTCTTATCAAGAAGTGCCAGATGACAAGCAGATTAAAATCATCAGCGCAATTGGCCAATAGGCATTGATACAAATGAGGTATCGACAAAGAGGTTGATACCAGCAATGCCAAAAGATGTTGTACCTAGCTGAGAATTTAAGGGGTATTCTGTGAAGATTAAACGGTTTGTTGCTCGAGATATGCGCACTGCACTTGCTCAAATTAAAGAAGAATTGGGCGCTGATGCGGTAATTATGTCGAATAAAAAAGTACCTGAGGGTGTCGAATTAATGGCTGCTGTTGATTACAGTCAACAAGTTGACACCGATAATGCCAGTACTGAACAGCAAACAGCAGAACCAGCTCAAACGGAACGTCAGTTATCTGACGATACCGTCTCTCTTGGTGGTCAAAGTCAGCTGCAGAAAAAGAAAACGCCAGTTTTAGGTGATATTAGCCAAAGTGGTGTTAATCACCTTTCACAGCAGCAAACACCTGATGTCCCTGCCGACAGTTTAGCGGCGTTATTAGCGCGCCAAGGACAACCCGCTACGGCACCAACTAGCTCTACTGCCCATAGTCAACCATCGGCTCAAGAGCCGTCAATTGAACAACAGTTAAAAGATTTTACTACTCGCTTACAGGCCAATTACAGCGAAGAGCAAAATTCAACTAATCAGCTACAAGCCAATGCCGGTCACACAGAAACAATAAGCTCCATTGCCGAGCAAGAGCTAGCAGCATCAATGCAGCAGTCAACAGAATCTGCTACTGCACCAATAAACAATGCGATGTACAGTGATCAAGACCAGTTTGAGAGCATGAAACGAGAAATGGCGTCTATTCGCCAGTTACTTGAACATCAAATGGCGGGCTTAATGTGGCAAGACATGGCGCAAAAAGATCCGCGTCGCGCTGTTTTAGTTAATCGTCTTATGGCGATGGGGCTCACCGAATCTATGGCTGACCAATTAGCTGGTTATATTCCTAGTCACAGCAACGAAGAAGACGCTTGGAATCAAGCAAAACAAATGCTTGTTCAACAAATTAATACCACTAATAACGATATTATTCTACGCGGTGGCGTGGTTGCCCTTGTTGGGCCAACAGGGGTTGGTAAGACAACAACCGTTGCTAAACTTGCCGCTCGTTTTGCGCAAACGCATGGTGCAGATCAGGTTGCACTTATCTCAACTGATACCTACAGAATTGCAGGCTTTGAACAGTTATCGACCTATGGTCGCATCATTGGCTGTCAGGTCAAGTTAGCGGAAGATTCTGAGGCGCTTGCAGGTCTTATCGCTCAGTTTAGCGATAAGAAGCTGATTTTGATCGATACTGCGGGTATGGGACAACGAGACTTGCGTTTGACTGAACACTTGGCGAGTTTAATTGCTAACGCCCGCGTTCGCATTCGCAACTACTTGGTGTTATCAGCCAATACCCAGCAACGCGTGATGCAAGAAAACGTTGATCGTTTTAAGAAAATTCCACTAGCCGGCTGTATTTTTACCAAGCTTGACGAAAGCCTGAGCGTTGGGGAGTTGATTAGTACTGCAGTGCAAAACGGTTTGCCAATTGGTTATTTAACCGACGGTCAGCGCGTGCCAGAAGATATTAAAGTTGCAAATGCCGATAAGTTAGTTACGCTTGCCGATAAACTAGCAGCTAAATATGCTGCCAAACCAACGCATTCGTGGCAAACTATGCCAGCGGCTTAACTGCCAATGGACAAACTCAAGTAGTGGCCTCAACTAGCAACGTGATAACGCTAGCTAAATAATTGCAAATAAAATACTATTGAAGAAGTAAGTAGATGATAGATCAAGCGAGTGGCTTAAGAAAAATGCAAGAATCACAACAAGTTAAAGTGATAGCTGTCTCAGGAGGTAAAGGCGGAGTAGGGAAGACTAACGTTTCATTAAACACTTCTATTGCCCTTGCCCAACTTGGTAAACGCGTATTAGTACTCGATGCTGACCTTGGCTTAGCTAACGTTGATGTTATGTTGGGCTTGAGAGTTCAACGCAATATTTCTCACGTACTCTCTGGTGAGTGCGAGCTTGACGATATCATTATTGAAGGGCCTGCAGGTATTAATATTATTCCTGCAACGTCGGGTACTCAGTCGATGGTTGATTTAACCCCAGCTGAGCACGCCGGTTTAATACGCGCATTTAGTGATATGCGCGCCAAGTTCGACGTATTAATTGTCGATACAGCAGCGGGTATTTCAGATATGGTGCTGAGCTTTGCTCGTGCCGCACAGGATGTCATGTTGGTGGTTTGCGATGAACCAACATCGATCACTGACTGTTACGCCCTAATGAAACTGCTTAGCCGCGAGCATGGTGTCTTTAAATTTAAAGTTGTCGCGAATATGGTTCGCAGCCCAAAAGAAGGTCAATTGCTTTACAGTAAGTTGACAAAAGTGTCTGATCGCTTTTTAGATGTTGCGCTAGAACTAGTGGCTATGGTGCCATACGACGAAAACATTCGAAAATCAGTGCGCAAGCAACAAGCGATTGTTGAAGCGTTCCCCAATTCACCAGCATCGCTTGCCTTTAAAGGCCTTGCCAAAAAAGTGCTAGACTGGCCGATTCCTCATCAAGCGTCTGGTCATCTAGAGTTTTTCATCGAACAGTTACTCGAACATTAATCGTTATCACCCGGAGTTGATGTGATTAAAGCCAATGCATACAGCGCCAGTATCGACAAATCTGCGTTACTTGAGCAGCACACTGTTTTGGTTAAACGAATTGCTTACCATTTACTCGCCCGTCTGCCAGCCAGTGTCCTAGTCGAAGACTTAATTCAATCTGGCATGATTGGCCTACTTGAAGCGGCCAATAACTTTGACCATAGCAAAGGTGCCAGCTTTGAAACCTTTGCTGGGATTCGCATTCGCGGTGCCATGCTTGATGAGATGCGCCGAGGTGATTGGACGCCGCGATCTGTTCACAAAAACAGCCGGATGATCAGCGAAGCGATTGCCGAACTAGAAGCTCAGCTCGGTCGCGATGTCACAGACAACGAAGTGGCTGAAAAACTTGAAATATCTGTTGCTGAGTACCATCATATGCTCAATGAGGTCAGTACGGGTAAAATTATTGGTATTGATGATCTTGGCGTAAGTGAAGATGCACTCGATGTTGCCGAGCAATCGCAAGTCACCAGCCCATATAATGATATAGAGCATGATTTTTTTAAAAAGTCATTGGCATCTTGCATTTCTACTTTACCAGAGCGCGAAGCTTTAGTACTGTCACTATATTATGATGAAGAATTGAATTTACGTGAAATAGGTCAAGTTTTAGACGTTAGTGAGTCTAGGGTTAGCCAAATTCACAGTCAAGCTATGCACAGGCTAAAAGCCCGTATGCAAGCGTGGCAAAGTTAAGTACAATATAACCTCTATAACTAAATTAAGTGTTTGAATAATCTCGCCGGAGGGTGCCTTGGATAAAAATATGAGAGTCCTTGTTGTTGACGACTTTTCAACGATGAGACGTATAGTTAAAAACTTATTGCGTGACTTAGGGTTTACTAACATTCAAGAAGCAGATGACGGTAGTACAGCGTTACCTATGCTACAAAATGGTGAGTTTGACTTTGTTGTCACCGACTGGAACATGCCAGGCATGCAAGGTATTGATTTGCTTAAAGCAATTCGTGCCGATGCAAAGCTCGCTCACATTCCAGTGCTAATGGTTACTGCAGAAGCTAAGAAAGAGCAAATTGTGATGGCTGCACAAGCAGGTGTAAATGGCTACATTGTTAAACCATTCACTGCTGCAACCCTAAAAACTAAGCTTGATAAAATCTTTGAGCGTTTAGCTTAATTTATCACAATAACTTTTTCTGCAGGAGTTAAGCAATGAGTAGCCATGTTTCCTTGGAACAGGCAAAACAGCTAGTTGAGTACCTAGAAGCGGGTCAACAAGCTGAAGCCGACAAGTTAATCAGTGATATTCAAAACCCAATGAATACCGAGTTATTTGCCGAAATTGGTAAATTGACTCGGCAGTTGCACGATTCACTGACTAATTTTCAGTTAGATTCAAGGTTGAACGATCTCGCTACTGCAGATATTCCTGACGCAAAAGAGCGACTTAACTACGTTATTAGTCGCACTGAAGACGCCGCCAATAAGACCATGGATGCGGTAGAGTCAATTTTCCCTGTTGTCGACAATATTCAAGGACAAATAAAAGCAGTTGATCCGTTGTGGCAAAAATTAATGCACAACCAAATCGATTTAGCTGAGTTTAAAACGCTTTGTCATGATATTGACGCTTTTCTAAAAACAACAGCACAAGAATCTGACCGCATGCACACCTTGATGACTGATGTCTTAATGGCACAGGACTTCCAAGATTTGACTGGTCAAGTGATTCGCAAGGTTATCGACTTAGTGCGCGAGGTGGAAGACAGTCTCATCAATATGCTGACGGCGTTTGGTATGTCTAACAAACCAGACGGAGAAAAAGCAATGCCATCTGTCGGTGAAAACTTGGTAGAAGGCCCGATTGTCAATAAAGAGGAAAGGGATGACGTTGTTGCTGATCAAGACGATGTTGACGATCTACTTTCCAGCTTAGGATTTTAAAGGGGAAATATTTCGTATGTCTTATGAAGCGGATGAAGAGATTCTTCAGGACTTTTTAATCGAAGCTGGGGAAATTCTCGAAACCTTATCTGAACAATTGGTTGAACTGGAAAACGATCCAGAAAACGCCGATTTACTCAATGCTATTTTTCGTGGCTTCCATACGGTGAAAGGCGGTGCGGGTTTTCTTTCGTTAACCGAGCTTGTTGATGCTTGTCACGGCGCTGAAAACGTCTTTGACGTTTTGCGTAACAACCAGCGCTCAGTTACTCCTGAGCTAATGGATGTTATTTTACAGGCGCTCGATACCATTAATGATATGTTTGCCCAAGTGCAAAATCGTGAAGCCTTGGATGAAGCCGACCCTCAATTACTGGCTGAGTTGCATCGACTCAGTGAACCAGAAGGTGCTGAACCTGCAGCAAGTGTTGCAACGCCTGCACCTGTCGCCGCTGCTCCAGTGGTAGAAGAGCCTGAATTTGAACTAGATATCGGCGCAGAATCGAGTGCTGGTTCTGACGAAATGACCGAAGATGAATTTGATCGATTGCTCGATGAACTTCACGGTACCAATAATGCTCCACAAACTGCCCCCACACCTGCGCCGACTCCGGTAGCTAGTGCTTCTAGTAGTGATGAAATTACCGACGATGAGTTTGAGTCACTGCTTGACGAACTGCATGGTCAAGGTGCCTTCTCGCCGGCAACGTCGCCAGAAGCTAATGCTTCTGCTGCAAGTAGCGGTGATATTAATGATGATGAATTTGAAGCATTATTGGATGAGTTACACGGTAAGGGCAAAGGTCCTCAAACCAGTAGTTCCCCGGCTCCTGTTGCTGCGACACCTGCGCCAACCCCTGCACCTGCTCCAACGCCGAGCCCTGCACCGAAACCGGTTGCTAAGCCTGCCGCAAGTGCTCCTGCTAAACCAGCAGAGAAAAAAGCCGCGCCAGCAAAAGATAAAAAACCAGCTCAATCAAGTACACCTCAAGGTGAGACGACTGTGCGGGTTGATACTAAGCGTTTAGACCAGATTATGAATATGGTTGGTGAGTTGGTATTGGTGCGCAACCGATTAACTAGCTTAGCACTGACTAAAGAAGACGAAGAGCTTACTAAAGCGATATCTAACCTCGATGCCGTTACCACCGACTTACAAGGTGGTGTGATGAAAACGCGCATGCAGCCAATCAAAAAAGTGTTTGGTCGCTTCCCTCGCGTTGTTCGCGACCTTGCTCGGAGTTTGAATAAAGAGATTAAGTTAGTACTCGAAGGTGAAGACACTGACTTAGATAAAAACCTTGTTGAAGCACTTGCTGATCCATTGGTTCACTTGGTGCGCAACTCAGTTGACCACGGTATTGAAGAACCAGACGTTCGCCAGCAAAACGGCAAGCCACGTGAAGGTACGGTCATTTTATCGGCGTCGCAAGAAGGTGATCACATCTTGTTAACCATCAGAGATGATGGTGCGGGTATGGATGCTGAAAAACTCAAAGGTATTGCCATTGAACGCGGAGTTTTAGACGCGGATGCTGCGGCGAGAATGTCGGACAATGAAGCCTTTAACTTGATTTTCGCACCGGGCTTCTCGACTAAGACTGAAATCTCTGAAGTTTCTGGCCGCGGCGTTGGTATGGACGTCGTAAAAACCAAAATTACCCAGCTCAATGGTACGGTCAGTATTGATTCTGAAAAGGGTAAGGGTACGGTTTTAGAAATTAAGGTGCCGTTAACACTTGCGATTCTACCAACCTTGATGGTGATGCTAGGTCAGCAAACATTTGCTTTGCCGCTTGCTGGTGTTAATGAGATTTTCCACCTTGATTTAACCAATACCAATATGGTTGATGGTCAATTGACGATTATCGTGCGTGAGAAAGCAATCCCACTATTTTATCTCGACCAATGGTTAGTTAAGAATGTTGAAGACAAGCCACGAGATAAAGGCCATGTCGTTATTGTTCAGTTGGGTACTCAACAAGTAGGCTTTGTTGTTGATAGCTTAATTGGTCAAGAAGAAGTCGTGATTAAGCCGCTCGATCGTTTGTTGCACGGTACCCCAGGTATGGCAGGTGCAACTATCACCAGTGATGGCGGTATTGCTTTAATCCTTGATGTTCCAAGTATGCTGAAGTTTTACGCCAAAAAGTCGACCTTAAATAAAAAACTGAGTTCGTAAGGCACTGTTTAACAAATTAAGAGGAAAGCATGCCTTATAAGGTATTAGTTGTTGATGACTCGAGCTTTTTTCGTCGTCGTGTCACCGATATATTAAATAGTGAAACACAACTTGAAGTTATTGATGTAGCAGTCAACGGCGTTGAAGCCGTTGACAAAGCTATCGCGTTAAAGCCCGATGTCATTACCATGGATATCGAGATGCCAGAACTCAATGGTATCGAGGCGGTTCGTCAAATCATGACAAAATCGCCAACCTCAATCTTAATGTTCTCTTCTTTAACCCACCAAGGCGCTAAAGCGACACTTGATGCGTTAGACGCCGGTGCATTAGATTTTCTACCCAAAAAATTCAATGAAATTGCTGCCAGTAATGAAGACGCCGGCGCGGTATTAAAGCAAAGGGTATTAGAGCTGGCGCGCAAGCGTGGCTTTGTTGCCCGCAGAAGACCGTTACCCTCTAACATTTCAAGCCCCACTGCTAGTGGCCGTTTTGAAACCAGAGCTAGCCGCTCAGCGACTACTGCACCCGTGCAACCAGCAAGACCAAGTGTCGAAAAGTCGACAGCACCTAGTCAACATTTTCGTCGAAGTTCAGGAAAAAACTACAAATTACTGGCAATCGGGACTTCAACAGGTGGTCCAATTGCATTACAAAAAGTATTAACGGCATTACCTGCCGATTTTCCGGTACCGATCATTTTGGTTCAGCACATGCCTGCGGCATTTACTGGGGCATTCGCTAACCGATTGAATAATCTATGTAAAATATCGGTTAAAGAAGCGCAAAATGGCGATTTGTTAAAGCCCGGTTGTGCCTATTTAGCGCCTGGCGGCACTCAAATGTTAGTCGATGGCACAGAAAGTGCTGCAAAACTGAAAATAATAGAAGACACAACGGAACGGGTTGCCTTTAAGCCCAGTGTTGATGTCAGTTTTGCGTCAGCAGCGAAAATTTACCAAGGCCACGTGCTCGCGGTAATTTTAACTGGTATGGGTGCTGACGGTCGAGAAGGGTCGCGTATGTTAAAAAACAAGGGTTCAACAATATGGGCACAGGATGAAGCTACCTGTGTTGTATACGGTATGCCACAAGCGGTAACTGCCGCTGGCCTGTCGAGTTTGTCGTTGCCGTTAGACGAATTCTCCGATGCCATTATCAAGGAAATTGGTCATGGATAAGCTCAGTATTACTGGGCTTTTTGTTGCAATAGTTGCCATTTATCTTGGTTTTTTTATTGATGGCGGCTCAGTTACTGCGTTATTAGAATTGCCCGCATTCATAATTGTCGTTGGTGGTACTTTAGGTGCCGTGCTGTTGCAATCCTCAGCTCAACAGTTTCGCCATGCAATATCACTGCTCAAATGGATTTTTGTCCCGCCTAAATACGATGTTGAACAAGGTATTAGCGATATTGTCTCTTGGTCGGAGCGAGCCCGTGAGCAAGGTTATCTAGCGCTTGAAGATACGGCTTTAGATCAAGAGGATACCTTTGTTCGCAAAGGGCTTAATTTGTTGGTCGATGGCGTCGAACTAGATAATTTTCGCGCGTCACTTGAGCTTGATCTCGATTTGTATCGAGAGCACAGTTTGCGCTCTGCTAATATCTTTGAGTCGATGGGAGGGTATAGCCCAACTATTGGTATTCTTGGCGCGGTATTAGGTCTTATTCACGCCATGTCTAATTTGAGTGACCCAGACTTATTGGGCCAAGGTATTGCGACAGCGTTTGTTGCGACTATTTACGGTGTAGGTTTTGCCAACTTGCTGTACATTCCAATAGCCAACAAAATTCGCGCGATTATTCATCAGCAAACCATGTATCGCGAAATGATTGCAGAGGGTTTGTTGTCGATTGCGCAGGCGGAAAACCCTCACGCTATCGAAAACAAATTGTCGGCATTCCGTTTGAAACAATAGCGGAGAGTCAGCCATGCTAAGTCGATCTAAACGCAAGCAGCACTCGATAGAACAAGATGATGTCAATCGGTGGTTAGTGTCGTACGCTGACTATATGACCTTGTTATTTGCTTTATTTGTCGTCTTGTACGCAATGGCCATTGTCAATGAAGAACCCTTTGAAACGGTAACAGAATCAATAGGCCGGGTTTTTCAAGCCAATGACGAGCAAACCAAAAACAAAGGCCATGGTGAAGATATTTTGCCAGTGAACAGCTCTAAAACCACGACCCAACTCTACGGTGACGGCATTTTAGAAGAAGCGGGCCCTGAACTTGTCGACGGTGAGCGCGAGCTTTCTAATATTGAAGAAAGCGAAGTTGGCACTAATTTGACGTCACTGGAAAAAGAACTTCATACCGCACTTTACGATATTGTCGAAAGTGGATATGCCCAGCTGCAAATAGACGGCGACTGGCTTGAAATAGAACTCAACAGTGGTTTGTTATTTCCAAGTGGTTCTGCATCGGCAACAAATTCTGCGCGGTCGATTTTGTCGGTAATTTCGCAAGTAATCGTCGATGTTAGCAACTATATTCGAGTTCGTGGTTACACTGACAATCAACCGATAAACAACGAGATATTTAGCTCAAATTGGGAGCTTTCGGTATTTCGAGCAACGGCAATTTTACGATTACTTGAAGAGCTTGAAATCAACCCTGCCAGAATGGCTATTGAAGGCTATGGTCAGTATTACCCGAGAACCGATAACAACACACAAGCTGGTCGCGCGGAAAACCGCCGGGTAGTGATTGCTATTTCTAAATACGGATTACAGCAATCTAACTTGTTAAATACCCCAACTATTAGCGTTAAAGATGTTGAAGCGATTAAACAAGTTGACGTTGGTGATGAGATTGATAGTAATGATATACGCGTGATTCAGTTGGAAAACGGCGGTTTGAGAATTACCACCAGAAGCGAAAACGAGCAATAAACGCTGGCATATCTCGCAGTAGTAAAAGTAGTTTAGTAAAAAAGTAGGAAAACAACTTGGTAGTTTGGACAGTTGCAAATCAAAAGGGCGGGGTTGGTAAAACGACAACAACGATTACCCTCGGCGGTTTACTCGCGGAGCAAGGTTTTCGTGTTTTATTGGTTGACACTGACCCACATGCATCGTTGAGCTACTATTTTGGTATTGAATCTGAAGAGTTAGAGCTGAGTGTTTACGATTTGTTTGTCCAAAAGGAAAACAAAGAACAAATCTTACAAAGCTTATGCCCAACCCAATACAGCAATATTGATATTTTGCCGGCAACAATGGGTTTGGCGACCTTAGACAAAGCATTAGGGCATAAAAGCGGTATGGGCTTAGTACTGAAAAAAGCCTTGGCACAACTCGATGATGAATATGACTATGTACTGATGGACTGCCCTCCGGTACTCGGTGTACTTATGGTTAATGCACTAGCAGCTTCAAGTAACATTATTTTGCCGACTCAGACCGAGTTTTTGGCGCTCAAAGGGCTTGATCGAATGATGAAAACGATGGAGTTGATGCAAAACGAGCAATCATCGCCATTTAGCTATACTATAGTGCCGACCATGTTTGATAAACGGACCAAAGCATCACTACTCGCTTATAAGCATTTGCAAGAACTATACGGCAAGCACTTGTGGGCAGGGGTGATCCCAATCGACACTAATTTTAGAAACGCCAGCCAAGCGCAACGAGTTCCTTCAGACTTTGCGAGCTCTAGCCGTGGCATTGTCGCTTATCGAAAATTGCTTAGTCACTTAATTCAGGTTGAAACAGGACGATGAGTAAATCACTGAGTGCCAGTAAAAAGGTAATGCAAGCGTATTTAGCTGACTTATTGGATGACAATGAAGCAGCGGAAGCACAGTCACAGGTGATAACCAAAACAAAATCTGCACAAGAGCAAAAGCTCGAGCTGTTGTTAGAGCAGGTTGAAACGGCGGTTAAACCTAAGCAACCTGTATTGTCACGAAAAGCTCAACCAATCATTGCTGAGCCGACAGACCTTCAGCCGTCAGAACGCCTGCCAAAAATCTCTGAACCAGCGCCACAGCAAACCGAGCAACGGGACAGTAAACCTGTTGAACATGTTAAGGCTGATGTAGCTCCAGAGCCAGCGATGAGCAAACGCAAAGAAAAAGCGTACCGCGAAGGCAGCTTTCAAGCCATGTTCTTCGATGTCGCTGGCTTAACAGTGGCGGTGCCCTTGATTGAACTTGGCGGTATTCACAACGCTGAGAGCACGAGTAGTTTAATGGGCAAACCTGATTGGTTTAAAGGGGTGATGATTCACCGCGAAGAAAAAATCAATGTGGTTGATACTGCCCGTTGGGTGATGCCGGAAAAATGCGACCAAAAATTATTAGATTCGCTAAACTATCAATATGTTATTATGCTAAGTGAGAGTGCTTGGGGCTTGCTTGCAGAAAATTTAGTTGATACCGTTACTTTGCAGCAAGATGATGTAAAATGGTTAGATGCGCCAAGTAAGCGACCATGGCTTGCGGGCCTAGTGAAAGATAGAATGTGTGCTCTGCTAGATGTAGAGGCACTGATAAAACTACTAAATGATGGTGCTAATGTTCATCAAGCCTAAGGTGAATGTTGCAGAGGCTATAGATATTAATGATTGAGGACTTGTTCCATGTCTGATGAAAGACGCGCAAATGACAGTGCCGATACTAATGATGAAGTATTGCAATGGGTTACTTTTAAGTTAGATAGCGAGACTTACGGTATTAACGTAATGCAAGTACAAGAAGTATTGCGTTACAGTGAAATTGCTCCGGTTCCTGGTGCTCCGGGTTATGTTCTAGGCATTATTAACCTGCGTGGTAATGTAGTAACCGTTATCGATACGCGCTCTCGTTTTGGCCTAATGCCGGCAGAAATCACCGACAACACTCGCGTAGTGATTATTGAGTCAGAAAAGCAAGTTATCGGCATTTTAGTTGATAGCGTTGCTGAAGTTGTTTACTTAAAAGCATCTGATATCGATGTTGCGCCAAACGTTGGTAACGAAGAAAGTGCCAAGTTTATTCAAGGTGTTTCTAACCGCGATGGCGAGTTATTGATTCTAGTTGATTTGAATAAGCTATTAACTGACGACGAGTGGGACGAGCTTAAGCACTTCTAAGCGCATTTCAGTTGCGTTTTAAGCTCGTAATAGGCGGTATGGTCAATAACATATCGCCTATGATTAAGACTCAAATATGACGATTATCTTATTTATTATTGTCGTTTTATTACTGGCAACTACAGTTGTGTTATTACTGTGGTTGCGCAATCTCGCCAAAAAAGTGAACTTACTTAATAGTCAGCAACAAGCGCAAGAGCTACTCTACAGTGAATTACAAAATACAATTGAGCAATATCACCAAGCCAATCGTGCTGAATTAACTAAACAACTACAAAATCATACAGAAATAGAACAAATTTCTAGACAACTCGAACATCGCATAAAAACTTTACAACAGAAATGCGAGCAAACTGATGATAAAATAGTTTTGCTTGAGCAACAGCAACCGGAAGATAAACTCTATAGCCGAGCCTTAAAGCTTGTCGCTTTAGGAGCAGACGTTGAAGAAGTGATGCGAGAATGTGAGATGCCGCGAGTAGAAGCGGAGTTGTTGTTTTCGATTCATCAAAACCAAGCTCAAGACTGAACAAAATTGCCAGCGGTTAAACCGGGCAAGTTAAAAAGGCTTTAGCCTTTATCACCAAAAGGAAGCAATAAGTGACAACATTTTATTTACGTGGCCGCCAAGCGCTGATGCTAGTGTGTGCAACATTAGCACTGAACTTAGCCGCGTGTTCATCAACACCCAAAGGTAGTGAGACCGCCGAAGCAGAAACTGCTGGCGACCCTAGGGATCCGCTGGAAAGCATTAACCGACCTATTTGGACTTTTAACTGGGAATATGCAGATAAGTACTTCTTAAAGCCGGCTTCAAAAGCTTATACCGGTTACACGCCTCAGTTTTTGCGTTCAGGTCTGCTTAATATGGCGGAAAACTTAGATGAGCCATCATCGGCAGTTAACAACTTATTACAGGGCAAGTTTTCTGATGCTGGTCAGGCGACTGGGCGCTTTGTTTTAAACTCAACAGTAGGTTTGTTGGGATTCTTTGACCCTGCCAGTGACTTTGGTTGGCAGCGCCGAGAAGAAGAGTTTGGTGAAGTACTTGGTCATTACGGTGTTGGCGATGGCCCTTACATCATGTTACCAGCCTTGGGGCCAAGCTCAGCACGGGATGAAGTCGGTGACTTTGTTGACCGTTATTACTGGCCATTGGCGGTAATTGATTTCTGGCCGAATATTGCGCGAAATTTAGTGATTGCGCTGGAAACTAGAGAACAACTATCTAGCCAAGAACAATTGATCAACCAATCGTTAGACTCATATGAGTTTGTTAAAAATGCTTATTTCCAAAATGTCGCGTTTAGGGTTTACGATGGCAACCCGCCAGTGGAAGTTAATGACGAAGAAGAAGCCGAACTCGACGAGTATTTAGATGAATTCGACGACCTCTAAATAACTAATTATGTTACTTACTAATAATGCCGCTGTTTGCGGCATTTTTCGTTTTCTTGACAGCTAAACCACCTACTTTAGTAGGTGGTCATTGTTAAAAAGGCTATGCCTGAAATATCTACTCATGTTACATCCCCGTTTGATTTTTAGCGAAGTCAAATAGGAGACTAACATGAG
>NZ_JAGHQT010000017.1 GCF_017744155.1 Endozoicomonas sp. G2_1
GAATCCATGCCGAACTCAGAAGTGAAACGCAACTGCGCCGATGGTAGTGTGGGAGGTCCCATGTGAGAGTAGGTCATCGCTAAGCGCTTATTAAGAAAAACCCGCAGCTAACACTGCGGGTTTTTTGTTTTTACGGCGATAGCAACACCTGAATCCATGCGCTTATACCGTCACAGATTCTCAGAAGTGACCGCTCTTGAGCATCCATGCTCTCGCGGCATTAGTACATCCATGTACGTCAAACGCCACTGCGCCGAATTGAGAGCGTGTGGGTAGGTTGCTCTTAATGTGAGAGTAGGTCATCGCTAAGCTTTTATTAATAGGTCGTTCCTAGGCATCCATGCCTTCACGACATTAGTGCTTCCATGCACGTCAAACCCGCAGCTGACGCTGCGTTTTTTTTGCTTTTTGTTGTTTTTATATTAACCTAGTGTTTCTAACTTTAGGGTTTCACTGTCTTTTTACATTTTATCCGTACTAAAAGATAAAGAATTTCGGGAACTTAGTTTTGACTCAGTTTACAGCACATGGACAATTTGATATTCGTTGCCAAGGGCAGTGGCTGTATACGAGTATGCTAGGAATATGGAATAGAGAAGCAACTCAGTCATACGCAATTGATGTTCAGAATAGCGCCCAAGACATTTATACTAAACCTTGGCTCAGAATCGTTGATTTAGAACACTTTGAAGGTGGTGGCCAGGAAGTGACTGACGAACTGGTTAAGTTGCAAAGTTGGGCGAAGCAACACAATTGTATTTACGTTATTTTTATTCTGCCGCAACGCCTAGTTGAATTTATGTTGTCGACGGCTGACGAAGTTTATCGCCCTTTTGAAATCGTGCAGTCCTTTGAACAAGCAGAAAATCTCGCTAAACAAATTATCCCTCAAAACAAAATCACAACGCAAAGTGGTTCCTAACGCAATATTGTTATTGCAGTATCTCGAAGGGCTTAATGTCATCAATACGTTGTTGATTAATAAAGTCATCTAGCTCTTCGGCAAGCAAGTCACCTGCAACTAGCACATCTTGCCAGTTACGTATCCGCGTTTTGTCTTCTTGTAAACTAAAATCCTTTCGATCTGGAATTTTTTTCATCGGCAGGTTTTCGATAAAGTTGCGAGAAGGTATCAACATGACAATATTATCGTAATTGTTTGGATTAACTGAACGGTTGAGGTTTTTATCAAACCAACCAGCCTTGGGCTTATGATTGAAATGAGGGTAAAGCGTTAACGCGTCATTGTTATTGATCTGTAAATCAAAGTGGTAGTCAATAATACCTCCATCGCGATACATACCAGGGGGAGCACCAGGAATATTACTAATACCCTCCATAGCAATTGGAATTGCACCAGAGGCCATTAACGCTGGCTTAAAGTTTTCTTTTGTTAACGCAACGTACTGTGTTTGAAAGTTGTATTGATCATTAAATTGTAGTTGCTGGTTTGGCGTGTGAAAGATAACGCGTTGGTATTGGCTGTGGAGCCGCTTGCGCGACACTAAGTTGCTCAACATACTTTTGACTAAACCTGCAAACAGCAGCGGTTTAAATTCCCATGAAACTAAACCTCGACATAGGTTTGTCAGTAGGTGAACATTAATCGTATCGTGATTGATAATTTGTTCAATGCCATTTTGGCTTAGGCTATAGTCGAGAATATCACTCGCTTTTGCTGTTATTTCTTCGCGGTCGGCATTGCGACTATAAATTGTTTGAGAATAGGATTCTGCCAGTCGAGTAATGGCGGCAACAGGGTCTGCTTGTGCAAGGCATGACGCTCTAAAAGCTCCGGCAGAAGAGCCAACCAAGTTGAGGGGCTGATTAGTACCGTTAAAAAACTCGCCAAATAAATACTTGTCTAAGCCAAATAACGTGAACCATTTTGGTCCGCCACTGGCGCCTAGAAAGTGATCAAATAATTGTGGTTTAAAGCCTTCTTGTTTGATTTTTTCTAAGGCTTTGGGGCCTGCGTAAATTTCTAAATTCGGCGATGTTCCTTTATTCATGTTCTCTTACTGGTGTCCTTAATGCTTTGATATATTCTGATTAACTATTGCAGCAGTGATTATAGCGATTCTCTAATGGTGTCATTAATGTTTGGAATAAATAAGTTTTTGTATAGCTTAGTTGCATAATCGTCGGTCATTCCAGCAACATAATCAGCGATAACGCGATACTGATTGTCACCACTTGCTACGGCTTGTTGCCAGCGCTTGACACTTGCGTTGGGTAGTAAACGCTCAGGATCAGCCGCAAGCGCCTCAAACAATTCCATAACTATTTGCTGACCGCGATATTCATGACGCTGAATCGCCGTTTGTTTAACAACGTATTGTAAAACAAACTGTTTAAATATGTTGAGGACCTTATTTGGTACCTCAGGAAGCGCTGCGTTATAGCGCAATAATGGCTCAGTAAAATCAGTTGCTAAGTGTTCGTTGAGGTCGATTAGTACTATCTCAGTAATGAGATAGTTGACTAAACCGCCAATGGCTTCTTTTTGTTGGTAGTGATGTTCACTAAATAATGATGCTGACAGATTAATCGCCAGGGCTTTAACCGTTGAATCGTTTATTGTGAGAAGCTTATCGACAACTTGCTGCTCAAAATCGGTCTTGCTGACAACACCGGTAACAATAGCGTCCTCCATATCGTGAATGCCATAAGCGATATCATCGGCGAGTTCCATCATTGAACAGTCGAGAGATTTAAATTTGGTTTTACTGTGTTTATTATTGTGTTGCTTAACACTTTGAAAAAGTGCTTTGTCGCTATTTGATAAGGGCTCAAGCACCCAAGCTAACATCTCACTATCGTCTTTGTATAAGCCCTTGGGAGGGTGCCAAACATCAGCCTTGAGTTGTCTAAAACTTTTAACATCGTCAACCTGCTCAGTACTTTGAAGGGCATCGATTGTTTGAGGATATTTGAGTAAGCCGAGTAAAGTTCGACGCGCGAGATTCATACCAAAATGCTCGCTAAATGGCTCTAGTTGAGAGACGATTCGGAAGGTTTGGCCATTACCTTCAAAGCCACCGTGATTGCGCATCATGTAATGAAGTGCAACTTCACCGCCGTGACCAAAGGGAGGGTGACCAATGTCATGGGCAAGGCACAGCGCTTCAATTAACGCATCGTCATTGGGCAGTAATTCGCGAGTTATGTCAGGGTACTTTGATTTGAGCTGCGCTGATATACCCGAGCCGATTTGAGCCGCTTCTAGTGAGTGAGTCAATCGGGTGCGGTAAAAATCGCTTTGACCGCTACCCATCACTTGAGTTTTTGACTGTAGCCGACGAAAAGCCGCTGAGTGCAGTATTCTTGCGCGGTCGCGCTGATAAGGGCTACGATGATCGTGTTGTCGTTTTGCAACTTTTGCCAGCCGACGCTCAAGCCAGTCTAATTTCATAGAGAGTCCCGTTCCTTATAACCACTGTCTTATAAATACTACTTGCGCTATGTTGCTAATAACACTAACCTAATTTTGATAACGTGGTAAAGCAAAAGGATTTAATAATGAATATTTTTGGATTGCCGATTGCTAATGGTTTGTTAGTTTGTGCGTTAGTGTTGTCGCTAGTTAGCGCTAGATATGCGATAGCAGAGAAAATTGAATTGTTAACAGGGCTCGCCAAGCCTCCGTTTATCGTCAATAAGCACGAGGGGGTTCAAATTGAGTTGATCACCCATGCGCTTGCATCACAAGACATAGAAGTCAATTTTACCTTAATGCCCTTAGGCAGAAATGTGAACAGCTTTGTGCGCTGGGACTTTGACGGTATTATTACTTTACCTCCACATTTTTCTCATAGCCAAGTTTATTTATCTGCGCCGTATGTACGTTATCAAAACGTTGCGGTGACGCTAGCCGATAACAACTTTGATATTAATGAAATTGATCAATTGATTGGTCGAAGTATTGTTGCGTTTCAAGGGGCTCGAAACTTTCTTGGCAGTAAATACAAAGAGATCACGGCGTATTCAACGGATTATCGAGAAGTCGCCAATCAAAAGCAGCAAATTGGCATGCTATTCTCTGGGCGCACTGATGTCATTGTTTTAGAGCATCACATCTTCGAATATCTAACTCGTGAGCAAGATGGTCCGCTTTATCAAAAGCCTTATATTGTTCACAAAATCTTCCCTGAAATTAACTATGTAGCTGGCTTTAAGAGCCAAACCCTTGCCGACAAATTTAACCAAGGTATTTTGCAGCTAAAAGCGACAGACCAGTATCGGGAAATCATCAATAAATATATCTATTGATGACTGTTGATCTCAACACCGTGTCGCTGATAAAAAAGCTGCTCTAACAGTTTTGTCGCGGGGCCTGCGCCATCTCTATCTGGTATCACTAAATTGAGCGGAACCACTCTATTTGAATAGTTGGCAATATTGATAATGCGCAACTGGCCTGACGACAAATAGGGTTGTGCTAAGTCTTCAGGTAGCCAGCAAAAACCAATATTCTCCAGTAATATCATGATTGCTTCTTGGAAGTTAGCTACTGTCCAACGTTGCTCTGCTTTTAACCAGCCTTGCTTGTTTTCACTAACCCCTGTTTCTCCAATGACTACTTGCAAGTGGCTAGCGAGTTGCTCTAGGGTAATTTCATCGTCATCAATGTCGCAATTATTAGCGCTGCAAACGGCAATTAATTTGACAGTTGTTAAGGTATTGGCCAAGTAACCTTGTGGGACAATGTTACTAATAACAATATCGGCTTTTTTCTGCAAGATGGCTTCTGCGCTGCCGGATATCACTTCATTAGTAATTTTTAATCGACTGCCTTTACTTAGCGGCAAAAACGCTTTTAAGGTCTGGTATAAATCTGCTCTTGGGTAAATAATCTCAATTGCCAGCCTAATCTCTGGCTCCCAACCTTGGTTCAAGGTTCCGGCTAATCCTTCTAATGCTTCAATGTCTTGCAGCACTTGTCGAGCTCGCCTAAGCATGGTTTCACCCTGTTGGGTTAAGGTTGCTTTGCGGCCTTGTACTTCTAGTAGACTAATCCCGAGTTGCGCTTGTAATTTGGCGACGGCGTGATTGAGAGAGCTTTGGCTTTTATTGAGTTTATCGGCGGCTTTAGCGTAGCCGCCATAATCAACCACGGCTTGTAATATTCGCCATTGCTCTATGGTTGATTTTGCGCGAAATAACTTGTCCATAGCTCAATACTATTGCGAATTTTTGTTGCTGGCTACTTATTAGCGATAAAAATCGCCCGCTTCGGTGCTGGGTAACCTTCGATGGTTTTGTTGGCATCGTTCGGATCGAGGAAGTCTGATAGTGACTCACTGTCAATCCAATCGGTTTTACGCTGCTCTTCAAAAGCAGTTTGGTCGGTATTGACCCACTGAACATTTTTAAAGCCGCAACGCTTTAACCATGCCACCATGGCTTTACCGCTGGGTAAAAACCAGACGTTGCGCATTTTGGCATAGCGTTCGCCAGGCACTAATACGGTGTTTTCGTCGCCATCAACAATTAAGGTTTCAAGCACAAGTTCGCCACCTTGCACTAATTGAGCTTTCAATTGGTACAAAAAGTCGATTGGCGAACGTCTGTGGTATAAAACACCCATGGCAAAAACCGTATCGAATGCTTTTAATTCAGGCAGTTGTTCAACACCCAGAGGTAGTAAGTTTACACTATTATCATTAATAAAGTGCTGGATAGCGTTAAACTGCATTAAAAAAAGTTGTGTCGGGTCGATACCAACAACAAATTTAGCGCCGGCGCCGCGCATTCGCCATAAGTGATAACCACTACCACAGCCGATATCTAGAACATAGCGGTTAGAGAGGTCGCTAATAAAGGGAACTAAGCGGTCCCACTTAAAATCTGATCGCCATTCAGTATCTATATCCAAACCATGAATCTGATATGGGCCTTTGCGCCAAGGTTTTAGCTTTTTCAACATATGTTTTAGGCGTTTGTATTCGCCACTGCTCAGATCGCCTTGTTGTCCAACTGATACGCTGTTAACAATATCAATTTGATTGACTTGGGTCTCTGGCAGACCATCGAGTGTTTTTTGCCACTGGGCATATTCGCCGTGCAGGTGTTGGCTCGACCATTGTGACAATTGAGCAGGTAGTGATTCAAGCCAATGGCTCAAGCGATTGGCGGCTATTTGTTGGTAAAACTTATTGAAGTTGTTCATTTTATCGCAATTAAAGACATAAAGTTAAAACATTGAAACCAAGGTGTTATGTGTTTGAAGCCAACTTTTTGGAGGCGATCGAGCTGAGTTGCAAGCGTGTCTGTACGCATGACATTTTCAAGCGCAGTGCGCTTTTGGGCAATTTCGAGCTCGCTATAACCGTTGGCGCGCTTAAAGTCGTGATGCAAGTCAGTAATCACTTGGTTACAGGTTTGATCATCTGCGGTGATTTTTTCAGATAAAACCAGTAAACCACCCGGTAGCAAAGCGTTATATATTTGCGCCAGTAATTCGGTGCGCTTTTCCGGTTCTAAAAACTGCAGCGTAAAGTTGAGTACCATCATTGATGCTGGCGAGTATGTTTGTTCTAAGATATCGCCTTGGATTATTTCAACTGGGGTTTTGCCACGGAATGCTTGGATATGTCGCTGACAGCGCTCAACCATAGCAGCAGAGTTGTCGATACCAATAATTTGGCAGTTTTCGGCACTAATACTTTTGCGCATCGCCAAGGTGGCCGCGCCTAGCGAACAGCCGAGGTCGTAGACATGGCTATTGTCGGTAACATATTGCTGACTTAAGCGACCAATAGTATCTATAATCGTACTATAGCCGGGAACCGAGCGAGAGATCATATCAGGGAATACTTCGACAACTTGTGCGTCAAAGCAAAAATCTTTTACTTGGCTTTGCGGCTTGGAAAAAATAATATCTTTATCTGATGACTGCATGATAATGAATGGGTTGCAATTCAAATTGAATTTATCAATTATATCAAATTAGTGAGTGAAAAGTGCAGTTAGTTTTGGTCGAAATCTGGGGAGTATGGTCTTGAAGTTGTTTTTTTACTGGTTGATGTTTTTATTATTGCCAACCAGTGTCTTGGCCTTTCAAGATGACCATTCGCCTGCTACTCTAAGCGATTCAGACAACCTTAAAATTATTGTTAGCCCATACTCTTATCCCTATCACTTTATTGATCAAAACAATCGTGTTGCCGGTTTAATGGTTGATTACTGGCAACTATGGGCCGAGAAAAACAATCGAAAGATATCTTTTATCAAAGCTAGCAACTGGCAAAATAGTTTAGATATGCTCGAGCAAGGCAAAGCAGATATTCACGCTGCGATGTCTTATACCGAACCGCGAAATGAAAAATACGGTTTAACCAAAGCGCTATTTGAACTGGCGCGCTATATTCATATACACAGAGATTACCCCAGTTTAAAAACCATTGAGTCACTTGAACCGTTTTTGGTTGGCGTTATTGCCAATGCCGAAAGTGAGCACACGTTACAGCGCTTATATCCCAACTTAATTTTGAAGCCGTATCGCTCGACAATAGAGATGTATGATGCGGCACTGAAGGGGGAGATTATCGCTTTCACTGGCGTTGAGCAAATTGCGAAAAATTATCCCGAAGCGAATAAAATCGTTAATTTGTTTCCCTACAGTAAACGCATTCAGATCAATCAAGTTGGTTTAGTGTCAGCTGTTGCCAAAAACAATATTCAGTTACTGCGTGATATTGAGCAGGGCAAGGCAAATATTAGTTCGGCCGAGTTATCGGTAATTGAGCAACGTTGGCTAGGTATTAATAGTCAGTCAAAAGCACTGCAGCTAGTGTATACCGATGGTGTGCCCCCCTATATGAATACCGGCCCTGATGGAACACCTCAAGGCCTGTTTATTGATGCCTGGCGATTGTGGTCTGAGTATAATCAACAGCCCGTAGAGTTTATGAGTGGTGATGTCTACCAGTCACTTGAAATGGTCAATCAACGTAGTGCCGATGTTCATATCGCTCACCCTTTTTATGCCCAGCGAGACGAAAACTTAATTCCTGCTTATAAGTTGTATCAGGTTAATTCCTATTTGTTTTTAAAAAACTCCTTTGACGAAGCAACACAGCTCGAGCAAATGTCGGGCAAAACCGTAGGGGTTTTTAAAGCCGCTTCTTATCGTGAGCGGCTAATCGCCCAGTACCCAGAAATTAATTTTCTCGATGTTAGCACCAGTCAGGAAGTTGTTGTGGGTATTCGCGAAGGGAAGCTAGATGGCATGATTAGCGCAGCGGCGAGCATGCAAGCACTGTTATCAGAGCATGGATTACTATCTAGTTATCATATGAATCCTGCTGCTGTTGTCAAGGCAGGGCTTTATTCAGTTGTCAACCGAGAACAAGAGGCATTAGCGAGCCGTATTCAACAAGGTTTTGACAAAATACCACTGAACAAACTCACTGAATTAGAAGCCCAGTGGGTTAATAAAGATAAATATCACTACTTTAAAGAGCTCGCTGATCAAGTTCAGCTGACGGCTGACGAGCAAAGCTGGTTTTTACAACACGGTAGCGTCACGGTTGGCGTTTTGAAAAACTGGGCGCCGGTGGAAGTCCTAGCCAAAAAAGGGCAATACGAGGGACTAAACCCCGACTTTTTCGATTTGATCGCTAAACGTACTGGTTTGAGCTTTAGTTATCGCGGTTATGACAATTGGCAAGGGTTGTATCAAGCTTTACTCAATGGTGAAGTTGACATGCTTGGTACGATATTAAGAACACCAGAGCGCGAAGAAATCATCAATTTCTCAAATGTTTACTTAAACATGCCTTGGGTAATTTTACATCAAGCGACTAATACTGCTCGCGCTCGCTTAACGGACTTTGAAGACAAACGCCTTGCCGTCGTCAAAGGCTACCATTGGATAAAACTCATGCGTGAGCGTTACCCCAATATTGAACTGGTTGAAGTTGACGGCACAGAAGAAGCCTTGGTTGCGCTGCAGCAAGGTCGCGTTGATGGCATCCTAGAGGCGCTGGCAACGGCAACTCAGTTGTTTTATCGCGAGAGCTTAATGAGTCTGCAAATTTCTGTCTTGGAAGAACTTGAACAAGACGCGTGGCAAATGGGCATGAACAAGAAGTTGCCAGAATTAAAATCAATTGTCGACAAAGGTATTGCTACGATCAGCGATGGTGAACGTCAGTTTATTTATCAAAAATGGCTTAACGTGAATGTTAACACCGGATTAGACCGCGATGTTGTGGTTCGCTTAACCGTGCAAGTGGCCGTAGTTATTGTCTTAATTATCGCCTTTATTATCTTTTGGAATCGACGTTTATATATCGAGGTTAAACGCCGTAAGCGTCTAGAGTTAAAAATGAAGCACATGGCAACTCACGATGAATTGACCGGCCTTGCCAATCGCGTTTTATTAAAAGAGCGCATTAACTCAAGCATAAATTTTCATCAACGCAAAAAGCTCAATATGGCTGTATTGTTTATCGACCTCGACGGTTTTAAAAGTATTAACGATACCCATGGTCACGATGTTGGTGATGAATTACTCGTACAACTTGCTGAGCGTTTAAAAGGTTGCGTTCGAAAATCAGATACCGTAGTCAGGTTTGGTGGTGATGAATTTGTCTTATTGTTAACTGGCTTGCATCAAAAAGAAGAAGCGGCGCTCGTCGCGCAAAAAGCGCTGATGCTTTGTCAGCAACCGTTTGAATTATCAGCGGGTAGTGCGCAAGTGGGGTGTAGTATTGGTATTGCCGTTTATCCAGACGACGGTGATAGCGACAATGAGCTCTTGAAGGTTGCTGATACACTAATGTACAAAGTGAAAGCGAAAGGTAAAAACAATTACACCTTTAATTAGTTTATCGAAAGCTGTTTTAATGATCATTTCTTTGGCAATTGAGTGATTTAGTCAAGGGATGGATTGCCAACAATTGCCATTCCTTTATAATGACGCCAATTTTTTAAGTATTTTGGTTGTTAGCTGTGGTTAACAACTCTTTTAACGTATATTTTTTCAGGGTATTTGCTAGATGCGTAGTCTTTATTGTGGTGAGGTCAATGAATCTCATATTGGTCAGGAAGTCACTTTGTGCGGTTGGGTTAATCGTCGTCGAGATTTAGGTGCGGTAATCTTCCTTGATGTCAGAGACCGTGAAGGTATTGTCCAAGTTGTTTACGATCCAGACCTACCAGAAGTGCTCGCTAAAGCAAATACGTTGCGCAACGAATTCTGCGTTCAAATCAAGGGTAAAGTTCGCGCTCGCCCTGAAGGCCAAGTCAATAAAGATATGGCGACTGGTGCTATTGAAGTTTTGGGTCTAGAGCTTGAGATTTTAAACAAGTCAGCGCCACTCCCTCTTGATTTTAACCAAGAGAACTCAGAAGAGAACCGTTTAAAATACCGCTACTTAGACTTACGTCGTCCTGAAATGAGCGAGCGTTTGCGCTTCCGTGCTCAGGTCACTTCTGCTGTCCGTCAGTCGCTAGAAAAGCAAGGCTTTTTAGACATTGAAACGCCAATTTTGACGGCAGCGACACCTGAAGGTGCTCGTGATTACTTAGTGCCGAGCCGCACGCACAAAGGTAAGTTCTTCGCATTGCCACAGTCTCCGCAATTGTTTAAGCAGTTGTTGATGATGTCGGGTATGGAACGTTACTACCAAATCGTAAAATGTTTCCGCGATGAAGATTTACGTGCTGACCGTCAGCCTGAATTTACTCAAATCGATATCGAAACTTCGTTTATGTCGGCAGAACAAGTGATGTCGGTGACAGAAACCATGATTCGCGATTTGTTCCAACAGTTGTTAAACGTTGACTTAGGTGATTTCCCGCGCATGCCATACAGCGAAGCAATGACTCGCTTTGGCTCAGACAAGCCTGATTTGCGTAACCCGTTAGAAATCGTTGATGTTGCAGACATTTTGAAAGATGTTGAATTTAAAGTGTTCGCAGGCCCAGCTAATGATGACAACGGCCGTGTTTCAGTCATTAAAGTACCTGGTGCTGCTAGTCAGCTTTCGCGCAAGAATATTGATGACTACGGCAAGTTCGTTGGTATCTACGGTGCTAAAGGTTTAGCTTGGTTGAAAATAAATGATATCGCTGCTGGCCTTGAAGGTTTACAGTCGCCAATCTTAAAGTTCTTACCTGAAGACGCGGTTAATCAATTGCTCGCTCGCGTTGAAGCTGAGTCAGGTGATATTATTTTCTTCGGTGCTGATAGCTACAATGTAGTGACTGAGGCGCTGGGTGCATTGCGCTTGAAATTGGGTGAAGACTTAGGCTTAGTGAGCGACGAGTGGAAACCATTATGGGTTGTTGATTTCCCGATGTTTGAAGAAATCGATGGTCACATGCACGCCTTACACCACCCGTTTACTGCGCCAACGAATTTGACGCCAGAACAACTAGAAGCCAATCCTGTCGGCGCGCTTTCTGATGCGTATGACATGGTGCTTAACGGTTGTGAATTAGGCGGTGGTTCAGTGCGTATACACGACCAAGCCATGCAGTCTGCTGTTTTTAGAATTTTGGGGATCAGCGATGAGGAAGCACAAGAGAAATTTGGCTTCTTGTTAGAAGCACTTCAATATGGTGCGCCGCCGCATGCAGGTCTTGCCTTTGGCCTGGATCGTCTGGTGATGTTAATGACCGGTGCTTCGTCAATTCGCGACGTAATGGCATTCCCGAAAACCACAACTGCCGCGTGTCCATTAACCAATGCGCCAGGTGAAGCTAACCCAACTCAGCTTGAAGAGCTAGCTATCGCTAAAGTTGAGCAAGCTTAATTTTTGAGCAGGTTTGACTTACTCAGAAGCTAGACTCTATATCAGCCTTGTGTGGAAGTGATTTAGCCTTGAGCTGATAAATGATAACCTTAAGCCAGTTAAAACGTGATTGTTTTAACTGGCTTTTTATTTGTGGAACATTACAATACTTTGGACAAAGTGCTCACGTGACTATTATTTTAGGTATAGATCCCGGTTCTCGATTGACCGGTTACGGTCTCGTTAAACAAACCGGACGTCAGTTTAGTTATTTGGGCAGTGGCTGCATTAAAGCGATTAGCGCTGGTGATGACCTGGGGGCGCGCTTGCAAACTATTTTTGCTGGCGTCAGTGAGTTAATCGTTCAGTTTCAGCCAGATATGTTTGCTATTGAGCAGGTCTTTATGGCCAAGAACCCAGATTCGGCACTTAAATTGGGACAAGCGAGAGGGGCGGCAATAGTCGCGGCAACTCAAGCGGGTTTATCAATAGCCGAATACTCAGCCAGACAAATCAAACAATCTGTCGTTGGCACTGGTGGTGCAGATAAAAGCCAAGTTCAGCACATGGTTAAAACTATTTTAAAACTTCCGGCAACACCGCAAGCAGACGCAGCCGATGCCTTAGCTGTTGCGCTTTGTCATGGTCACAGCCATGATTCACTGAGTAAGTTAGCTGGCCAAGCGACTAAAACTGTGCGCCGACGTTTGCGTTAGCCGTCCGCGTTTTTCAATACCGTTATCATCTGCTCGGCAGCACTGATATGATCATTAGTTTGCCCCACGAAATACACAAGTGATTCAAACAGCTTTTTAAATTTATTGGAAAGACACGCTTTCAAGTGGACTGAGTATATATACAGTGTTAAGCTGTCGCTAATGAGTATGAGTGAATGAAAAGGCGGATTAAAAAGTTATGATTGGTCGTTTACGTGGAACCTTGATTGAAAAAACAGCCCCAGAGATTGTCATTGAGTGCCAAGGCGTCGGCTATGAAGTTTCAATGCCTATGACTAGCATCTATGCCTTACCTGAGCTCAATCAAGAAGCAACGATTTACACTCATTTTGTCGTCCGTGAAGACGCTCAATTACTCTACGGCTTTGCTAATAAAGTGGAACGAAAGTTGTTTAGGCTGTTGATCAAAGTCAACGGTGTCGGCCCTAAGTTAGGTTTAGCGATTCTATCGGGAATGTCGGCAGAGCAGTTTGTCAGTTGTGTAGCCCATGACGATGTTACCACCATTGTTAAAATCCCCGGTGTTGGCAAGAAAACAGCAGAGCGTTTACTGATTGAAATGCGCGACCGTTTAAAAGACTGGCAAACTGACAGTACGCCAGCGACAGATGCAATGCCAATCGACAACGTGATTGAAAATACACTTGTCATCAGTGATGCCAAAGGCGATGCGATAAACGCATTGATTTCACTCGGTTATACCAATGCCCAAGCGGACAAAGCCGTAAAATCGGTTTATCAACAGGGTAGCAGTAGCGAAGTACTGATTCGCGATGCGCTCAAAGCCATGATATAAACAATGGCGTTAAACTAACTAATAACGTCGCAAAAGCACTCAGCAATAACCACTAATATAAGAGCAATAGAGTATTTAACATGATTGAAGCAGATCGCTTAATTCAGCCAACCGCAAGCCTTGAAGAAGAGCATGTTGATCGCGCAATTAGACCCAAAATGCTGGTTGACTACACTGGCCAAGATCACGTTAAAGCGCAAATGGAAATCTTTATTGAAGCGGCCAAAAAGCGCAATGAACCGCTCGATCACTTGTTGATTTTTGGTCCGCCTGGTTTAGGTAAAACAACGCTGGCGAATATTGTTGCTAATGAAATGGGAGTGAATATTCGGACAACCTCTGGTCCTGTGCTTGAAAAAGCTGGCGACTTGGCGGCTTTACTGACTAATTTAGAAGAAAACGACGTGTTGTTTATTGATGAAATTCACCGTCTGAGCCCTATGGTAGAAGAAGTACTCTATCCGGCGATGGAAGATTATCAACTCGATATTATGATTGGTGAAGGTCCTGCGGCTCGCTCTATTAAGCTCGATTTACCGCCGTTTACTCTAATTGGTGCCACCACCCGTGCTGGCGCACTCACATCGCCATTACGAGACCGGTTTGGTATTGTCCAGCGCTTAGAATTTTACAATACCAAAGATTTAACCGACATTATTAGTCGCTCGGCACATTTTTTAAATTTAACCATTGAACAAGAGGGCGCGTTTGAAGTCGCGCGCCGATCTCGTGGCACGCCGCGTATTGCCAATCGCTTATTACGCCGCGTTAGAGACTATGCTGATGTTAAAACCAATGGCATAGTTGACCAGCAAACCGCAGCAAAAGCACTTGATATGCTAGAAGTTGACAGTGAAGGCTTTGATATTATGGACCGCAAACTGTTGCTCGCCATTATCGAAAAATTCATGGGAGGCCCTGTTGGTTTAGACAATGTTGCCGCAGCTATCGGTGAAGAGCGAGAAACCATTGAAGATGTTATAGAGCCATTTTTGATCCAACAGGGCTTTTTACAACGCACACCACGTGGCCGAGTCGTCACTGACCGTGCATTTCAACATTTTGGCTACGATAGTAAAAGTTAGCCAAGTCACCTCGTATGCTGTGCAGGTTTTGCTAGCGACCTGCCATTCTTTTCTCTTCTTAACCAGAGTTATAGGTAAATTTCAGACAAAAAAAAGCCCGCAATACTTATTGCGGGCCAACTAATAATCAGTTGATAGAAGGAAGTTAAATTCCAGGAAACATGTCAGAGAGAAGAGATGAAAACATCTTTTCAAAAGTGATCTGGCTAATGACTGGGGTAAGTCACTGCGCTAGCTCAGAAAACAAAGTTATTTTATCTATCTAACCAATTGGTCACAAACTAAATAAACTGATATTTCGCATTAGTTTTTCTAATGCGATTGTGGTTTTTTATGCTTTGGGTTGGAAACCGAATTTTTATTCACGATAGGTGAATTAAACCTTGTTTTTAGGTTGTTGTAGCGCATAAATAACATAGGGGTTTTGCGCCATTAGTGAGTTAATAAAGCTTACATACAGATTAATATTTTTTTGATTTTAGTATTTTTCGATAGTTTCAACTCTACTCGTCTCAAAACTGCTCAACCAAGTTGTCTTTAGGTTATAAGAAACGCTTGTCGCTGCACCGCTTTGTTATTAACATAGAGGCTTACAACAGTGATCAATTAAGCGGTGATATGTCGACCTCTCCACAAAACTACCAGATACGCGTTTTTTATGAAGATACAGACGCTGGTGGTATCGTTTATTATGCAAATTATTTAAAATTTTTTGAACGCGCCCGTACCGAGTGGCTTAGAGAATTAGGCATAAATCAATCAATTTTTTTGCAACAAAACATCGGTTTTGTCGTCAGAAAGGTAACAACGGACTATTTAGCTTCCGCTAAGCTTGATAACTTGCTGACGGTAAAAAGTGAAATTCGCCAATTAAAACGTTCAAGCATGGTGTTTTTTCAACAAATAGTTGATCAAGACCAAAAGTTAATTTGCCAAGCTGAAGTTGTCGTTGTTTGCGTTGATTTAAGTAAAGCCAAGCCTTGTGCTACCCCAGAACCGATTTTAGGAGTGTTAAAGCGTGTCAGCTGAGTTATCTTTTTTTGATTTATTTTTACAAGCGAGCTTATTAGTTAAGGCGGTAATGATTTTACTGCTCGCATTTTCCGTTATTTGCTGGACCATGATTTTTCAACGCCGCAAGGCACTAACAACTGCGCACAATCAGCTGCAGGCGTTTGAAGATAAGTTCTGGAGCGGCGCCGATTTAACCAAGTTATACAATGAAGTATCGGCACGCGCTCACATTCAAGGGATCGAGAGCTTATTTGTCGCTGGTTTTAAGGAGTTTGTTCGTCTTCGTCAAAGTCAGTTGCAATCGCCACAGATGATAGTGGACGGCACCCATAGAGCAATGCGCGTCGCATTATCGAGAGAAGTCGATGATTTAGAAACCCATTTACCGTTTATGGCGACCGTTGGTTCTATCAGCCCATATATTGGTTTGTTCGGTACCGTGTGGGGGATCATGAATTCATTTATAGCACTTGGTGCAGTAAAACAAGCAACCTTGGCGATGGTCGCGCCTGGTATCGCTGAAGCCTTGGTTGCTACGGCGATGGGCCTGTTTGCGGCAATTCCAGCCGTTATGGCTTACAACCGTTTTAGTCATAAAGTTGAGAAGCTCGAAAACAGTTACGGCAACTTTATGGAAGAATTTTCAAGTATTTTGCAACGACAAGTTACTGCTGAAAACAAGGGGTAAATAGCCTATGTATCAGAGAGTCAGACGTCGTAAGGTCGCTGAAATTAACGTAGTGCCATACATCGATGTGATGTTGGTGCTATTAATTATTTTTATGGTAACGGCGCCACTAATCACCCAAGGTGTCAAAGTTGATTTACCTAAAGCGGAAGCCGAACCCCTCGATAAAGACAGTAAAACGCCAATGGTAGCGTCAGTTGATGCTAACGGTCAGTACTATTTAGCGGTTGGTGGTGGTGAAAACCAGCCGATGTCAGCTGAAGATGTTGCATTAGAAGTGGCAGCCAGGTTAGCGGTTGATCCTCAAACGCCAGTTGTGGTTAACGGAGACGGTGCAGTTTCTTACAATGCAGTAGTGCAGTTGATGGTGTTATTGCAAAAAGCTGGCGCACCGTCAGTGGGCTTGATGACAGATAGCCCGGAGTCCTAATGTTAACTAAGCAGTATTTAACCCCATTATCTTTGAGTTTTGCTGTTCATGCGGCTATCGCTGTTGTGCTGTTTGCCGGCGATTTTAGCTATGAACTTGAAAAGCCAAAACCGAGCGTGATGCAGGTAACCAATTTACCTGAAACCGTTGAGCCGATTAAAGCGGTCGCGGTGGACAAGAAAAAGCTCGAAGCCAAAGTGAATAAGATTAGGCAGCAGCAAGCTGCCGATAAAGCGCGTGAACAAAAGCGTATTAAAGAGCTTGAAGAGCGAGCTGCTGCCGCAAAGCGCAAACGCGCTAAAGAGCAAGAACGCATTAAAGCGCTCGAAAAACAGCGCAAGCAAAAAGAGCGCGAGAAGAAACAAGCTGAGTCAGCGGCTAAAAAAGCGCGGGCAAAAGCGGCAGAAGCTGAGAAAGTGCGCAAACGCAAAGAAGCTGAAAAGCGCAAAGCAGATAAAGCCGCCGCCGATGCCAAAGCCAAGCGCTTAAAAGAAGAAGCTGAAGCTAAAAAAGCAGCCGAGCTCAGAAAAAGGCGTGAGCAAGAGCGCAAGCGCAAAGAAAAAGAAGCGAGAGAAAAAGCTGAACAAGAGCGTTTATTAGCGGAGCAAATGGCGCAGGAGATGGCGACTCGTCAGCAAGCGCGGCGTCAACAAGTGCAGTCTGAAGTAAACCGTTTTGCTGCCTTGATCAGACAGACCATAGATCGACACTTTATTAAGGACCGCAGTACAATGGAAGGTAAGTCTTGTAAATTGGTCATCACTCTAGCATCATCGGGCTTTGTCACCAATGTTATTAGTGGCAGTGGCGACGCTATAGTATGTGACGCTGCGAAAAAAGCGATATACAAGGCAGGGACTTTACCTGTATCGCAAGATCCTGATGTTTATCAAGAAATGAAGCGCATTAGTATCACCTTTAGCCCAGACTTTTAATCGAGTTCAACTAAACCTATTGAGACAATAATTTAAGCGTACTAAAAATTTATGAAAAAGATTATTTTAGCAATACTTTGTTTACCCATGTTGGTTATAAGCCAAGCATTCGCCACCTTAGAAATTGTCATTACCGGTGGTGTTGACGATGCAAGACCAGTGGCTGTGCTGCCATTTAAATGGGATAGCATTAACCCAATGCCGGAAAATATTAGCAAAGTGGTCAGTGATGATTTACTCAGAAGTGGTAAGTTTCGTCCGGTTGCGGCAGATCAATTTCCACAATTGGCTTATACCGATGCTGAACTCGATTACGCCGCGTGGGCAAGTCAAGGGGTAGAAGCGGTTGTCGTTGGTGCCATTAAAGAAGTATCAATTGGCCGTTTTCAAGTTGAATACCAACTCGTTGATGTTATTCGAGGCCAAATTACCGGTGGCCAGTCGCAAATGTTAAGTGATGGTCAATTGGTTTCCGCCAATGATCACGTTCTTGATGAAGGTTTGGTTGAAATTAGTACTAGTCAATTCCGCCAATACGCGCACCAGATTAGCGACAATATATATGAAACGCTAACAGGCACTAAGGGCGCGTTTTTAACCAAAATTGCGTACGTGATTGTTCGAGACCAAGAAGAGTTTCCATTTCAATTAGCGATTTCAGATTACGACGGTTTTAACGAAGTTGTACTGCTGCGCTCAAAAGAGCCGCTGATGTCGCCAAGCTGGCACCCAAGTGGCAATACTTTGGCTTACGTGACATTTGAAAATCGCCAAGCACAAGTGTACACCATGGATATTTACACCGCGCGTAGAACGTTAGTCAGTTCATTTCCGGGAATAAATGGCGCACCACAGTGGTCTCCTGATGGTAACAAGTTGGCAATGGTATTGTCGAAAGATGGCAACCCTGACATTTTTGTTATGGATATGAATACTAAGCAATTACGTAAAATTACTCGTCACCGTGCGATTGATACTGAACCAAGTTGGAGTCCAGATGGAAATTCTTTGGTATTTAGTTCAGAACGGGGTGGAAAAGCGCAGCTATATCGCGTAAATTTAGTCGATGGTAAATTGCGACGATTAACATTTGACGGCGAAATGAACTTAGGTGGCTCTTTAACACCTGACGGTCGTCAACTAATTATGGTTAATCGCACCCGTGGGCAATACCATTTAGCAAAACAGGAATTAGGCTCAGGAATCTTTCAAGTGCTAACTAAAACGCGCTTGGACGAATCGCCAAGTGTATCGCCTAACGGCGGTATGATTATTTACAGTACTTTACACAATCAACGTCAAGTACTGGCTTTAGTGTCGGTTGATGGTCGCTTTAAAGCGCGATTGCCGGCACTCGATGGTGAAGTTAAATCACCAGCGTGGTCACCCTATTTATAACAATATGAATTTTTATTGAATTACATGAATTATAAGGAAAAAGAAATGCGCTTGAATAAAACTCTTAAAGCTATCTCTGTAGCTTTACCTTTAATGGCATTAGCGGCTTGTTCATCAAACACTGGTTCTGATAGCACAGATGCTCAAGTAACTGACACTAATTCAGCAGCTAACAGCGCTGCTCAAACACAAGCAACTGTTCAAGCTACTGCGGCAGCTGAGCAAGCGCGTATTGAAGAAATCAAGCGCAAGACAATTGCTGAATTAAAAGCTAAAAACATTGTTTACTTTGAATTTGACAAGTCTACAGTAAGTGACGAGTTTGCTCGCGTATTAGACGCTCATGCAAAATTCTTATCAGCTAACAGCGACAAGAGTGTATTGGTTGAAGGTCACACTGATGCTCGCGGTACACCTGAGTACAACATTGCTTTAGGTGAGCGTCGTGCAAAAGCAGTTGTTAGCTACTTAGAAGCGTTAGGCGTAGATGCTAACCAATTATCTGTCGTTAGCTACGGCGAAGAAAAGCCTATGGTAAAAGATCGCTCTGAAGCAGCGTTCGCTAAAAATCGTCGTGCGGTATTAGTATACAAATAAGAGACCTGAATGAAACTGAATAAAGTTTTATTGGGCGCTCCACTGGCTGCTGGGGCATTTATTGTCTTGGCAGCTCAGTCTCCGGCGCCGGTTATCGATGTTAGTGGCGCTAACAACAACCTACCACAAGCCAGCGTAACAGACCGATTATCTTCACTTGAGCGCAAGCTCGACGCTCGTAATCGAGCTCAAGTTACCATTCAACGTCAGCTTAACGAACTACAAGACGAAGTAAATGAGCTTAGAGGGGTGACAGAGCTTCATACTCACCAACTCAGTCAAATTCTCGATCGTCAGCGTGAACTCTACCAAGAAATAGATCGCCGCATGCAGTCAGTTAATCAAGCTGCAAGTGCACCTGTTCCCGCCACTATCGCCGCACCCAATGTGCCAGCGAGTGCGACACCGCAGGTGAGTTATAGCGATAACTTAACTGAAAACGAAGCATATGATCGCGCTGTCAATATGGTACTAAAAGACAAGCGTTACGAGCAGGCAATTCCAGAGTTTAGAGCGTTTAACAAAAAGTATCCTAACTCTACTTATGCAGCCAATGCTCATTACTGGTTAGGGCAATTGTTGTTTAATAAAGGCGAACTCGCCGAAGCTAAGCAAGAATTTGAAGTAGTTGTTGATCAATTTCAAGACTCAAACAAACGCAGCGATGCCTTGTTGAAGTTGGCAATGGTTGCTCAAAAGCAAAGTGATAACGCTAGAGCGATTGTCTTATATCGCCAAGTGATTGAACAATACCCAAACACCAGTGCAGCGCAGCTTGCAAAACCAAGATTAGCATCAATTAGTCAGTAGTTTGTTTATAAGTTGTTCATTGTGTTCTGTTTTTGTTCGAACAAACAAATATTGATAAAAAAGATGAATTTATTGTTGCACTAAAAAAAATTATCAGTATTATATGCCCCGCGTTGAACGGAGACGTTCAGCGCAATTCGGTATCGGTCGTTAGCTCAGTTGGTAGAGCAGTTGGCTTTTAACCAATTTGTCGAAGGTTCAAATCCTTCACGACCGACCACTTTCTTAAGGTGATTTAGTTATAAGTAATGAAAGCCAAGGCTTTTAACACTTATACCTAAATTAAAGTCAAAGGTTTAAACCGTTACGACTGAAAACTTATTAAAGTGGAGTGTATAAAGAATTAAAGCTAAGGCTTTTAACTTTTATATCAAAGTTAAGGTTGAAGATTAAGGTCTTCAAATTATTACACTTTCAGATTAATCCTTGCGTTAATTGTCAGCGTAATATACCGGACAATATGAAATCTATCATCGGTCGTTAGCTCAGTTGGTAGAGCAGTTGGCTTTTAACCAATTTGTCGAAGGTTCAAATCCTTCACGACCGACCACTCTTTTAGATTAATCTTTGCATTAATTTTACGAGTGACATTTCAAAATATAAATATCTATCATCGGTCGTTAGCTCAGTTGGTAGAGCAGTTGGCTTTTAACCAATTTGTCGAAGGTTCAAATCCTTCACGACCGACCACTCTTTTTTGAGTGAAATAGTTTGAGTAAAGTAAAGCCAAGGCTTTTAACGCTATTATTCAAATTAAAGGTCGAAGGACAAACCTCTCGATCGAACACTCTTTTAGATTAATTTGTGTATTAGTTCAAAGAGTGACATTTCAGAATATAAATATCTATCATCGGTCGTTAGCTCAGTTGGTAGAGCAGTTGGCTTTTAACCAATTTGTCGAAGGTTCAAATCCTTCACGACCGACCACCTTCTTGAAATAATTTATTTTAAAATAGTAAAAGCCAAGGCTTTTAACACTTATACCTAATTTACGGTCGAGGGTTCAAAGCTTTCACGACCGACCACTTATTCAAGTGAGCATAAGCGTAAGCAGTGAAAGCCAAGGCTTTTAACGCTTGGTCCTAATCTAAGTTAAATTTCCAGATTATTGCTGTCTAGCTGCTTTTTTACATTGTTTAACTCTCCTAAAAATACAAAAATCTAAGCTAAGTTTTACGCTTAAATAGCTTAGATCGAATTTTGATGCTAACTCAATCATAGTAAACCACCATGTCTATTTGGGTCGCTATAGCCTGCCGTTATCCTAAATTCTCTATCCGTATATACACTTTCGTCGCTATCTCGCGTATAATTCCGCGGTTTCATTTTTATTACCAAGAGAGTTGATATGGCACAAAGCAACCTTGCAGTCGACATAGATTTTCAGTTTCCTGCAAAGCCAAAACCGTTAACTAGCGATCAAAGAGCACAATACAAAGAAAGTATTAAACGCTTGTTAAAAGAAAAAAATGCGGTTTTAGTTGCCCATTACTACACAGACCCTGAAATTCAAGCGTTGGCGGAAGAAACTGGTGGCTGTGTTGCTGACTCTCTTGAAATGGCTCGTTTTGGTAATCAGCACTCTGCTGATATGTTAATTGTTGCCGGTGTCCGTTTTATGGGGGAGACAGCAAAAGTATTAACACCGGAGAAAACTGTAGTGATGCCGACGCTAGAAGCCACCTGTTCGCTCGACTTAGGCTGTCCAATCGAGCAGTTTAATGCTTTTTGTGATCAACACCCTGATCGCACAGTTGTGGTATATGCCAATACCTCAACAGCCGTCAAGGCTCGTGCTGACTGGATTGTTACCTCGTCTTGTGCGCTAGAAATCATTGAACACCTTGACGACAATGGCGAAAAAATTATCTGGGGCCCAGACCGCCATTTAGGCAACTACATCCAAAAGCAAACGGGTGCTGATATGCTGATGTGGCAGGGCGCTTGTATCGTTCACGACGAGTTTAAAACGAAAGCGTTACACGATATGAAACATTTACATCCAGACGCTGCCGTGCTTGTTCACCCTGAGTCACCAGCAGAAATTATTGACCTGGCCGATGCGGTTGGCTCAACAAGCCAGCTAATTAAAGCGGCGCAAGAATTGCCAAACAAAAAATTTATCGTTGCAACAGACCGCGGTATTTTCTACAAAATGCAGCAACTTTGCCCTGAAAAAGAATTTTTTGAAGCGCCAACTGCAGGCGATGGTGCAACCTGTCGTAGCTGTGCTCACTGTCCTTGGATGGCGATGAATGGCTTGGCTGAAATTGAACAGGCACTAATTAACCCAGAAGGTAAAGAAGTGTTTGTCGATATGTCATTACGTGACGGCGCGTTAAAGTCGCTTAATCGCATGCTTGATTTCTCCGCTGCGAATAAATAGTAAGCAACAATAAAGAATATCTTGTTATTCAGTAAAATAGCCTTGCACTAGCAAGGCTTTTTTTCTAACATAGCGCAGCTTTTAACGCCCGTTAAAAGCCATAGTGGTGAAGTGTCCGAGTGGCCGAAGGAGCACGCCTGGAAAGTGTGTATACCGCAAGGTATCGAGGGTTCGAATCCCTCCTTCACCGCCATTGTTTTCTTGTTTAACCGCCTTTTTCCAATAAAGCCTAATTCTTTTTTCTTTATCACGTTAAAATTTGCGCTTAATTATTGGTTATATACTTACAATCATCTTCTATACTTAAAAGCAATTTTTTTGATCTATTTTCGGGTATTTGCCGAGTAATTACTCTATAATTGTCTTTTTATCTATCTTGCTGTTTCTGCTGAGGATCTAATGTCGAAAACACCCCATGCTCTGGTTTTAAACTGTGGCAGTTCTTCTTTGAAGTTTGCCATTATTAACGGTCAATCTGGAGAAAGTATTTTTTCAGGTTTAGCTGAGTGCTTGGGGGAGCGCGATGCAAGGTTAAAATGGTTATTCAACAATGAAAAAACCAAACAAGACTTGCCTGAGGGCGCTTCGCATCAGCAAGCTATTGACAGCCTAGTTGCATTAATTCATCAATTTGAACTGACTGAGTTAATTACGGCCGTTGGTCACCGCGTCGTGCACGGTGGTGAAACTTTTACACAATCTAGTTTGATTGATAATGACGTTAAAGCAGCAATTAGCAAGGTTGCTAAGTTGGCACCGCTTCACAACCCAGCTAATTTGGTGGGCATAGAAGCAGCACAAAAAAGTTTTGCCGATTTACCGCAAGTTGCGGTGTTTGATACCGCTTTTCACCAATCTATGCCGGAGCATGCGTATTTGTACGCATTGCCTAAGAGTTTGTATCGCGACCACGGGGTTCGCCGTTATGGTTTTCACGGCACTAGCCATAGCTATGTCAGTGGTGAAGCCGCCAAAATGTTGCAAAAGCCACTGGACCAAACAAACGTGATTACAGCGCATTTGGGCAATGGTTGCTCAGTGGCGGCGATAAAGGCGGGTAAGAGCGTTGATACGTCGATGGGGTTAACACCACTCGCGGGTGTTGTTATGGGCACGCGTAGCGGTGATATTGATCCGGGTATTATTTATTACTTAACGGAAACGCTTGATTACTCGACTCAACAGCTCGACAACTTACTTAACAAAGAAAGTGGTTTGAAAGGTCTGTCTGAAATCAGCAACGACTGTCGCACACTTGAAGAAGCCATGTTCGATGGCAATCAGGCAGCCAAGTTAGCGCTTGATATTTTCTGCTATAAACTTGCCAAGCAAATTGCCGCTTATATGGTCGCCGTTGGCCGCCTAGATGCCTTGGTTTTTACCGGCGGTATTGGCGAGAATTCTGACTATATTCGCGAGCAGGTGATTAACCAGCTTGGCTTTTTAGGTTTAGAGTTGGATGACGCTGCTAACGTTGCCGCGCGTTTTGGTGCTGCCGGCAGCATTTGTCGTAATGACGGTATTCAAGCGTTGGTGATTCCAACTAATGAAGAATTTGTTATTGCCAGTGACGCATTGAGATTAGCGCAATTGAGCGAGGAGAAATAACATGGCGAAACCAATAATGTTAATTCCCGTTGGCAGTAGTGTTGGCTTAACCTCTGTTAGTTTAGGTTTGGTTCGTGCTATTGAACAACAAGCGATAGATGTTGGTTTTTACAAACCTATTTCTCAGCCTCGCGACAATGACATGGGGCCAGAAAAATCGACAGAAATTATTCGTAACACCAGTAACATCGAACCACCAAGACCACTGGATTTATCATTTGCCGAGCAAATGTTTTCAGACGGTCGCGCTGATGTCTTACTTGAAGAAATTGTCGGTCGTTTGCAGTCTTATGCTGGCGATGGTCAAATCGTTGTCGTTGAAGGTTTAGTACCAACCAGAGACAAGGGGTATATCAACCGCTTAAACCGTATGATTGCCGGCGCCATTGGTGCTGATGTTGTTTTTGTGACAACGCCAAGTACTTATTCAAATGAGCATTTGGAAGATTTGTTGGAAATTGCGATTAATCACTATGGCGGTATCAACAACGAAAAAGTGCTCGGTTGTATTTTTAACAAAGTAGCACCGCCAACAGACAAATACGGCCACATCGGCTTAGATGTTAAAGAATTACCAACTGAGCAGCACTTTTTACAAGAAGTGAAACGCATCAAATCACTACCGTTGTTCATCAAATCTCATTTTAACTTGTTGGGCATAGTGCCATGGCAGTTTGATATGGTGGCACCGCGAGTGAAAGATCTCGCCGAATTTATGAATGCTGAAGTTCTCAATGAAGGTGATTATGAACACAGGCGTTTGCGTTCAATCAATTTCTGTGCCCGCACAGTATCAAATATGTTGAGTCACTTTAACCCGAACACACTAATTGTGACACCGGGTGATCGCAGTGATGTCATTGTCGCGACCTGTTTATCTGTGATGAACGGTATTAAGATTGGCGCAATTTTATTAACGGGTGGTATTACCCCTGACGATAAAATTATGAAGTTATGTCAGCAAGCGTTAGGCACTGGCGTGCCTTTATTACTGACCGATGGCGATACCTGGCAAACATCAATTAAGCTTCAACACTTTAATTTTGAAGTACCAGTTGATGATGAGCAACGCATTGAAAAAGTGAAGAACCACACCGCTCAGCACATCGATAAAGAGTGGATTACTTCATTTGCAGAGGCCGAGTCACAACATCGCAAATTGTCACCACCTGCATTTAGGTACTTATTGACTGAGCGCGCCCGCAAAGCCAATAAAACTATCGTATTACCGGAAGGTAACGAACCAAGAACGATAAAAGCAGCGGCAATTTGTGGTGAACGAAAAATTGCTCGCACTGTGTTGTTGGGCGACAAACAAGAAATACTGCGTATTGCCGAGCACCAAGGTGTTGAACTCAACGATTATGTTCGCATTGTTGAACCGGAGTCGATAATCGACCAATACGTCGCGCCAATGGTAGAGCTTCGCAAGCACAAGGGCTTAACCGATGTTGTTGCCGAAGAGCAATTACAAGATACTGTCGTTCTTGGCACTATGATGTTAGCCGAAAACGAGGTTGATGGTTTGGTTTCTGGCGCAGTAAACACAACCGCCAATACTATTCGTCCACCACTGCAGTTGATTAAAACCGCGCCAGATTGCAGTTTAGTTTCTTCAGTCTTCTTCATGTTGTTACCTGAGCAAGTATTGGTTTATGGTGACTGTGCGATTAACCCAGACCCAACCGCTGAGCAATTGGCTGACATTGCGATTCAATCAGCTGAATCGGCTATTTCTTTTGGTATCGAACCGAAAGTTGCAATGATTAGCTACAGCACAGGGACATCAGGTCAGGGTGACGATGTTGAAAAAGTGAGAAAAGCGACCGAGATTGCCAAAGAAAAGCGTCCGGACTTACTTATTGATGGCCCTCTGCAATACGATGCTGCCGTTATGGCTAATGTCGCTCGTAAAAAGGCGCCAAACAGCCCAGTAGCAGGGCAGGCAACAGTATTTATTTTCCCTGACTTGAATACGGGCAATACAACCTATAAAGCGGTTCAACGTAGCGCCGATTTGGTCAGTATTGGTCCTATGCTGCAAGGTATGGGCAAGCCAGTAAACGACTTATCTCGCGGTGCTTTAGTTGAAGATATCGTTTACACCATAGCACTTACCGCGATTCAAGCCGCGCAACACTAACTATTTATTATCAATATAGACGTAAGTGATAAACAACCAATACTGGGTTGTTTATCACTTTGCTTTTAGTTGCTCAATGACGCAAACTTTTATTCCCTTCTGGTAAGTTAGACAAATATCCAAGTTTCATTCATGATGAACATCACGTTCATTAACCTATTATTAACTTTATGGATAATCTCGGCTTTGCCTTGGTCAATACAAATGCGGATGATAGCACACAGGATAAAATCCCGTCTTCACAACGAATTGCCTTAGTTAAGAAAGACATTCCAACGTTAGCGCCTGGGCAAGTATTAATTAAAATGCTAGCGGCACCAGTTAATCCATCGGATCTTGTTTATTTGATGGGCAAATACGGATTACCACCAAAAGCTAATGCCTATGCAGGTTTTGAAGGCTGTGGCATTGTTGTTAAAGCCAATGCGGGGCTGTATGGCAAGTGGTTAGTTGGTAAACGAGTGGCTGTTTCTGCTGATCAACAATGTGATGGTGTTTGGGCTAAATATGCAGTCACTAAAGCGAGCTTTTGTTTGCCACTTCGCGATGACGTTCCCGATAGCCAAGCGGCAACCATTATTGTTAATCCCTGCACATCAGTATGTCTAGTTGAGCGAGCAATAGAGCTTGGCAGTAAAGCTATAGTGGTAAATGCTGCCGCCAGCCAAGTGGGTAAAGGAGTGATTCGCTACGCTAAGCTCAAAGGTATAAAAACCATCGCAACGGTTAGATCATCAAGCAACATTGCACCGCTAAAAGCACTAGGAGCCGATAGAGTATTATTGACCAGTGCCGATGATTACAAAGAAGTGCTGAAGGCAAGCTGTCGAGAGTTTCACGCAAAAGTGTTGCTCGATGCCGTCGCTGTTGATGATACGCCAACCGTACTATCGGCAATGCCGACGGGTTCAACGGCAATTGTTTACGGCCGATTAACCGAAACACATGATCCATTAGGCGGTTTGTTCAGTATTGCAGATGTTATCTTTAGAGATATTCGCATTGAAGGTTTTTGGCTCTTAACCTATATGAAACGCGCCAAACCATGGCAAGTGATTAGTTTAAGCCGAAAGGTGCAAAAGCTGTTTGCTCAAGGCATTTTTGAGACCGATATTTACGCAGAAGTAAATTTTGACGATTTTGGTCCCGCCCTCGATCATTACGCAGATAACAAAAGTGATGGCAAAGTTATTTTAAAACCTAATGTTTAGGCAAAAAGGTTATTTGAATGCAGAACGAACTCGATATAAAACTGGCGTTAAATGCCTTTAACATTATCACCAAATACGGCGACAAACGGGACGTCAATTATCACTACCAAGGCTTACAAGCTTGGTCAGACTTTGATGGCTATACACTTCAAATAGCCAACAACAAAGTGACATTAACCATTTATTTTCACAACAAATATCACTTTGACTACGACAGTGATGAAGAGCTCGATAAGTTTATGAAGAAATTAATCCGGTTGAAATAAATCAATTTTAGCAAGGTGCTAAAATTGATATTTCACTTCTGCAATTACCTGTTTATCGTCGTTGTAATTATTCCAAGTTTTTTGGTATTTAACGATAAAGGATATATCGTCTTCAAAGTACAGTGATTGATTTAACGAAAACTGTTTCTGGACAAATTGAGACCTGCGTTGGTTGTCCAGTAACTTAAATGACAATTGGGTTTTCATATCAAATATTTCGTATATGTAAGCGCCAACCTCTGGAAAGCTGTATAAGTAAGGTTTATCGCGAACGCCAACCCCTAAATTAAGCATGGCAAACACATTCAGATCTTTTGACAAGGCATAAGTATACCCCAAGCCTCCAGATATATTTGCCGCTAAGCTAGTATCTAAGGTTTGATCGTGATGTTGCTCAAAGCCAAATTTCAAATTTCCTGAAACGCCGCGAGTAAATTTGTCCCAAGGGACAAGAGATCTCACCGAATATAGAAGCCACTCGTCAAGCTTGACGTTATTGTCGTCTGCAGAAACAAGTAAGGATATAGAAGAAAGTGACAATTCGTTCTCACTAAAAAATTGTCGGTTGTCGTCTTCAATTTTATGAGATGCCGGCAAGTAACTTAGTTTTAACCAGTTTTTGTTTTGTCGGCGCACATAACCAGCTGAAAGTTGACTATCAGGAGGCGTTAGCAATGGCGTTCTGTAATCTGTAAGATCAATAACATAGTCTTTAGATAATTGACTTTTTTTACGAGTTATTTCTTGTTTTTTTTCATGCCATTGCTGTTGTGATATTTCTCGTTTTTGATAGTTTAAGTCATTTACTGACTTGGCAAGGTTCCACATGAGAAATTGTGTTTTCTCGTCGTATTTGGAAAAATTATCATGAGATGTTGTGTCAATAAATTCGTTAACAACTGCTTGTTGTGGGCTACTTAATGCTTCCTGTAGCATTTTTGATTGCCACTTATTTGAGGGAATAACACGCGTTTTGTTTATCATGCCGGCAGCAGCAACGTTTTTTACTACATCGACAGGAGTTAACCAGTGTTGCGATTCATTTTCTAATGCTGGACTGGCTATCGCGAGGATTTGTTGTGTTACAGTCGCGCAATTGTAAGTGTGGAAAAAGTAGTCGAGTTTAGCTGTTTTTAACTCCCATAGGTGGGCTTGTATTAGCTTTGTTTGAGCGGTTGTTAATTCAAGTTGATATTCCCAAATACTTCGTTGTTCCTCATTGAGGTAATAATCAACTTTAGGCTGATATGGCGATACTTGAAAATAGCCTTCCTTTCCCGTAACTAAGCTGTCCCAAATAATTTTGGGAACATTAATACTGTTGAGTTCAGTGAAAAATGAAATGGCATGACTAACGTTGACGTTATTTTTTCGTGCACCAGACATTTTGAGCATGATGTGTCCCATCATACTACTTGGTTGGGTCAAGTTTTCAGAGGTATAGACGAGATCTATGTTATCAATGGGAACTTGTTCTAGAAATTCTTGATAATCGGGACAATTACCTGTCCTAAAGCTGCTGCTTGGCAAAGACAAACTGTTTAGGATAAACATTCGTCTTGCAGGAAAGTTGCAACTTTCAAATTTTGTTAGGTAATTTATTGTTTCGACAAGCTCTTGCTTTAGCGAAAAGTTTTTGTGAGATAACAAGAACTTTTGGTCGTGAATACTAGGCTCATTTTTTTGGGTGTGCAACAAAGCTCGCCAAGTTTTCGATTGATGTAAGTTTTTTTCTATAGCAAGTGCCGATATTTCTTCGGCGGAATAGGCAAATAGTGATTGGCTAAAAAATAAAAAGGAAGCATAAATGCTTCCTGTTAGTGATTTACGCATTGCAATTATTACTGCTTACAAGTAATAGTCACTGAGTCTTGGTATTTCCACATTTTGTCAGAAGCGTAGTCAGTCGTTGAACCAAACGCACCGCCACTTAAAATGTTAACAAAGAAAGTAGGTTCAACTTCTTTGTTTAAGTTAGTTTGTTTAGTACAGCCTTCAGCATCTGTAACTAGAACTTTGTCATTTTTCTCTTTCTTGACACTAACGATACCAGGCGCTTGGAATGATTTCCCATCTACTTGTACGGTAACTTCTTGGCCTGTGCTAGTAGAAACATTAATTTTATGTTCATCTTCAGTCAGAATTGTTGCACAACCTGAAGCTAAAAGAGACGTTGCCATTGCAATACTAGTAATAACTGCTTTTTTCATTATTTTTCCTATATTTAATCCCAAGTATTGGGTTTCCTGTTTTATTCCGCTCAAGATTATACAAAAAATTTACAATTAAAAACAAATTATTCAAAAAAATTGGTAATTACGTCGTCTAATCTAAAAAAACTATAGAATTAATCAATTTATATATCTTTATCTGTGAAGTCTTATTGATATACTTATTTGAGATTGAGACAACACCTATATATTTATCCAAAAGGAACAGCCATGTTAGTGTCAAAAGAGCAACAATCAGTACCACAAGTTAGTTTTCCAACTCGCGTTAATGACGATTGGAAAACAGTGACTTCTGAGCAATTATTTGCTGGTAAAAAAGTCATTTTATTTGCATTACCTGGCGCGTTCACGCCAACTTGTTCATCAACTCATTTGCCGCGCTACAATGAATTGGCTGATGTGTTTAAAGCACAAGGCGTAGATGACATCATTTGTCTTTCAGTAAATGACACCTTTGTAATGAATGCTTGGGCTGCAGACCAAGACGCTGACAATATTACCTTTTTACCTGACGGTAACGGTGAGTTTAGCGAAAAAATGGGCATGTTAGTCGACAAAGAAAACTTGGGCTTTGGCAAACGCAGCTGGCGCTACTCAATGCTGGTTAATGATGGCGTGATTGAAAAAATGTTTATCGAACCAGAAGTTGAAGGCGACCCGTTTGAAGTTTCTGACGCTGATACTATGCTTGCTTACCTTGCCCCAGACGCCGTGCAAAAAGAACAAGTCAGTTTGATTACTAAACCAAACTGCCCATTCTGTACAAAAGCAAAAGCACTATTGACAGAAAAAGGCTTTAAGTACGAAGAATTAACTTTGGGCGAAGAAGTTTCTATCTCGAGCTTACGCGCGCTTTCAGGCCGCGATACTGTGCCACAAGTGTTTATCGATGGTAAACACATCGGCGGTAGCGACGATTTAGCTGCGCACTTCGCTTAATATTGTCATTTAGTCACTGACACTGAATGACCATCCAACAGTAAAAATAAGGCCGCTAGTTTGTTAAACTAGCGGCCTTATTTTTTAGTAATACCATTTGAATTAACTAGGCGAGCAATTATAGCGCAGGCAAAATTGTTCAGTAACAAGGCATTATTTTTCGTAACTAGTTGTTCTAATTTCAAAAATAATAACGCAGTTAATGACGATTATAACCAGCTAGAACGAACACATATTTATTGAAATTGGTATAATTTCATTGGCTGGTTGGCGCGCTGTGTAAGGCGACTCGATTACCCTCTGAATCTAATATCACGGCTCTCAAACCGTGGTTTCCCATATTTAGCTTAGGCTCTAATAATTGCCCGCCTTGATTTTCAGCGACGGCTATCGCTTGATCGATTCGACCACTGACGTTTAAATATACCAAAGGCCCTTTGGTCGATATATCGTCTGCCTGTGCCGGAATAATACAACCCGATATATTAGTATCGGCATGAGGGAGTAGGCCAAAACTACAGTCATTGAAGGACTCTTTTTTTACCGTTGTGCCAAGTAATGCACTGTAAAATGCGATAGCGCGATCTAGGTCAGTCGCTGGAATGTCCACCCAAACAATTTGATTTGTCATTTTTACGCCTCCGAATCAATACTTATAACCATAGCTAAACGGATAATTTGTACAAGTAAATCTGCGCGGGTTTTATTTTTCCGATACAATTTAATTAATTTCTTAACCAGAATTCAGGTTAAATATACTTATCAATGAAAGTCTTACACACGTCCGATTGGCATTTAGGGCAGAATTTTTACGGCAAGAGTCGCGCCGTTGAGCACCAAAATTTTCTAAATTGGTTATTGAGCCAAGTTGACACCCGACAAATTGATTTAGTGATTGTCGCAGGCGATATTTTTGATACCGGAACACCGCCAAGCTATGCCCGCGAAATGTATTTTAACTTTGTTGTTGAGCTACATAAGCACGGTTGCCAGCTGCTGATCATTGCCGGTAATCACGATTCTGTCGCGGTGTTGTCAGAAGCTAAACAAGTGCTTAAACCACTGGGCTGTCATGTAGTCAGTCAAGCCAATCAAGCCGACGACGATATGGTGTTTGCCGTCAACAATCGAGATGGAGAGCCCGCTGCCGTTATTTGTGCGCTGCCCTATATTCGCCCGAGAGATGTGCTAATTAGCAAGGCAGGGCAATCGTCACAAGAAAAACAGCAGGATTTACAACAAGCGATAACGGCTCGTTACTCAGGTTTATATGAACGGGCACAACAATTGGCGGATGAACTCGCCACTGATAAGCAAGCGCTGCCGATAATTGGCACTGGACATTTAACCGTGGTTGGCGCTAAAACCACTGAATCAGTGCGCGATCTTTATATTGGCACTTTAGATGCTTATCCCGCTAAACTGATGCCGGCGTTCGATTATCTCGCTTTAGGTCATATCCACCAACCGCAAAAAATAGCTAAAACAGAGCATATTCGTTATTGCGGCTCGCCAATTGCCTTGAGTTTCGACGAAGCCAAGCAAACCAAAACCGTATTGCTTGCGAACTTTGAACAGGGGCGTTTAACGCAGGTAGAGAGCATCTCAATTCCGGTTTATCAGCCCCTTGCCATGGTCAAAACCGATTTAGCCAATTTAGTTGCTGATGTTGCTGCCGAGCTTGAACAGCAATCACAAGCTGTCAGCCTTGAGCGCGCCGACAGCCTTGAGCAAAAAAATAGCCCTGAGCACGCTAACAGCCCTGAGCAAGTAAACAGCCTTGAGCGACCTAAGAGTTCCGAGCAAGCGACAACCACTTGGCTCGATATAGAGTTGAGTGCCAGTGATTATTTAAGTGATTTACAAAGCCGATTAAATCAACTTTTGGCTGATTTTTCGGTTGAAATTTTGCTGGTTCGTCGCAGCAAACAAGCGCGTAAGGCAATGACTCAAACGTCGAGTAAGTTAGTGTTGTCGGAGCTCAGCCTTGAAGAAGTGTTTAGCAGTAAACTCGATGAACTAGAGCTTGAAACTGAGCCGTCATCAGAATTGTCTTCAGAGCAAAACACTAGCAAACGCGCCCTGTTGTCTGACGCTTTTAATCAAGTTGTTGCGCAAGTTCGCGAGCAAAATAATGTCGCCGTCATGGCTGAGGAGCTATCAGCTCAAATTCGACAAACTGAAAGGCAAGGCAGTGTTGTTCAAACTAACGGGCAGGAGTCAAAATCATGAAAATTTTGAGCCTGCGTTTTGAAAACATTAATTCACTGCAAGGGGCTTGGCGGCTCGATTTTACTGCTGTGCCATTCGATGACAACGCCCTTTTTGCCATCACAGGGCCTACTGGCGCCGGTAAAACCACGATTTTAGACGCGATTTGTTTGGCACTTTATCACCAAACACCGAGGCTCACGGTATCTGACAAACAAAATCAGTTGATGACTCGCGGTACCAGCAGCTGTTTAGCTGAGGTGGAATTTGAGGTTAAAGGACAAGGTTATCGCGCCTTTTGGAGTCAGCGCCGAGCGAAAAACAGCGTTGATGGTAATCTGCAAACACCGAAAGCGGAGCTTGCCAAACTAGATGGCACTATCATCGCTGAAAAACTACAAGCGGTGCGCAGCCAAATAGCCTCAATTACTGGACTAGATTTTGGCCGATTCACTAAATCTATGATGCTCTCGCAAGGTCAGTTTGCAGCGTTTTTAAATGCAAGCGCGAATGATCGCGCTGAGCTTTTAGAAGAACTGACTGGCAGCGAAATTTATGGCGTAGTTTCACAACAAGTTTTTCAAAACTACAAAGCGGAGCAGCAACAGCTCTCTTTGTTAGAGGCCAAACAATCGGCGGTGCAGTTGTTAAGCACCGAGCAGCTTGCTGAATTAACAGCAGAAATTACAAGACAACAGGACGAAGATAAAAGGCTCTCAGTTCAGCTACGCTCACTGCAAGCATTAACCAGTTGGCGCACGCGTCAGCTGGAACTTACTCAGCAATTAGAAAACGCTAAACAGCAACAACAAACAGCATTGGCTGAGCGAGAGCGCCAGCAAGATGAGCTTGCCAAGCTCGAAAAAGCCAAACCAGCCGAGCAGCTCAGAGCGATTTTCCAACCGCTACAAACGTTAACTGAGCAGCAACAAGCCTTCGATCAAGCGGTTGAACACGGCCATCAACAATTAGCTGAGCTCAAAAAAGACAAAGCGCGAGCACAGCAAGTGTTTACCGAGCAGCAAGCTAGCCATCAAGCACTCGTTAACGAGCAGCAAACGAGTGAACAATTAATTAATGAGCAAGTCGTCCCGCTCGATAATCAGCTCGAACAACTCAGTGAGCAAGGTCAGCAGATTAGTCAGCATTGCCAGCAGCTTGAGCAGCAAGTAAGTCAAGTGCAAGACGCTCAGCAACAGCTTGAGCAGCAAATGAACCAGCAAAAGTCAGCGCAAACATCATTGCAAAACGAGCTTGAGCAACACAAAAGTGCGCACAGCTCAGCGGCACAATTGCCGCTTTGGCAAAACCTTGCTCAGCAGTTTTCTGAACAAATGAGTTATCACCAATCTCAACAAGATACGCTCAGTGATATTACTGAACAAATCGCTGGTCATCAAAAACGGGTCAGTGATAGTCAAGCAAGGCTAACGAATGCGCAAGCGACCATTAACGAAATAAAGCAAGAAATAGTCACCGCAGAGCAAAGTGCCAAGGCTAGTTTGGCACAGTTTGGCTTTGCTAGCAGATCTTCACTGCTGGTTTGTGGCGAACTTTTACAGCAAGCATTGCCGAGTGTTATTCAAGCTCATCAGCACGCCGTTGAGTTTGACCAGTTAAACCAAAGTAACAAGGGTTACAACCAACAATTAACCGAGTTTGCTGAGCAAAAAACTCAGGTGACGCAACAGCTCAGTGACAAGCGACGAGATTACAAAACTCAGCAGCAGCACGTTACTGATTTAGAGACCATAGTTAGTCACGAAAAAACCATTATGGCGTTAGCTGCTCATCGCGATAAATTGCAGCCAGAACAAGCGTGTCCGCTGTGCGGTAGCCAGCAACACCCGGCGATAGCAGAATACAAGTCGTTAGCGCAAACCGACAGTAATGCTGAAGTCAGGCTCAAACAGGCAAAACAAATGCTTAGCCAGCTAGAGCTAGAAGGTAAAGCACTTAGTCAGCAAGAGCTAGAAATTAATGCTCAACAGCAAAGTTTGTCGCAGCAGTATCAGCAAAATCAAACCAGAGCTTCTGAGCTAGAACAACACTGGCAGGATTCAAAGGCAAAAATTGAGCAATTGTTAATGCGCAATGATCTCAGTCAGCGAGGTGAACTTATCACTGAATCTGTCTCAGAGCCTGTGCCAGAAACTATATTAGCGCTATTAGCTCCCTTACTTAGCCACGATCTAGTCTTATCAATGACTGAGGTTTTCGAGCAAGTAAAAAATAGCACAGAGCAACAGTTATCTGTGATTAACATGGCGCAAAGAGCAGAGCAGCAAGCCCAGCAAAGCATACAAATACTGCAACAGACCGCAGCTGAGCACGAACAGGCGTTCAGCCAAGCGCAACAGGCTGATTTGCAGGCGCAGCAGCAACTGCAAAACTTACAGTTAGAACAAAACCAAATTGGCAAGTTAATGGTGCAAAGCCATTCCCAGTCACAAGATATTGTGGCCCAGTTACGTCAGTCACTAACCGAGAGCAATCAGGTGAGTATCGACCAGTTTATGACGGAAACTGCTAGCAACGAGTTTAATGTTAATGGGGATAATGTTAGCCAGTTTAGTCTTGGTCAGTTTAATTATAGTCAATTCAAAGAATGGCTCGAACAAATGAGCCAATCGGCGCAGCAATACAGTCTTAAACAGTTAGAGCTTGAACAAAATAATCAGGCACTTAATCAAACGCTACAAGAGCAAGCGGTTGTTGAACAAAAACTCAAACAATTATCTGAACAATTGGGTCAACAAAAAGCCGAGTTAGAGACAGCGCAAGCACAATATCAAACCTTGCTGAAAACACGACAACAGTTATTTGCCGACAAACAAGTGGCAGCAGAGCGCGAACGCTTTAAACAATTGATCACTGAGAGTCAGCGCCAACTTGACCATCGGCAACAACAGCTACAAGCGGCGCAGCAAATTGAAGAGCAAAGCCAAGGGCAACTCAGCGCTAACCAAATGCAACGAGAAAAGCTGGCCAAGCAAGTTGAGCAAGCAACAGCGCAGTGGCAACAAGCATTAGCAGAAAGTGTATTTACTACTACTGAAGAGTTTCAGCGCGCGTTGTTACCCACCGACCAGCAGCAGCGCTTAGAACAACTGGCGAAAACAATCGAGCAGGAAATTGAACAGGCTGAGATGTTAGTTAAGCAAGTTAGCGAGCAACAAAGCCAGCACCAAGGCAAATTAGAAAAAAACGCCGAACATCAGGCGTTGAGCAATGACGCTTTGGCTGCAGAGCTCAGTAATTCCGAACAGGCGTTAAAACAATTGCAACAGCAACAAGGGCAACTGCAGCAGCAGCTTGAGCAAGACAAACAAGCGCGCACTCAACAAAAAACTTTGCTGAGCGAAATCGAACAAAAACGCGAAGCCTTAGTGAGTCTTGCTGAGCTTAATCACTTAATCGGTTCTGCCGATGGCGCCAAATTTAGACGTTTTGCTCAAAGCCTTACGCTTGGTCACTTAGTAGCGCTAGCCAACCAACAACTTGAGCGTTTGCACGGTCGATACTTGTTGGCGAGAGACAGCAGCGAGAGTTTATCCTTGGTGGTGATAGATACGTGGCAAGCAGATAACCAACGCGATGTAAAAACCTTGTCAGGTGGTGAAAGCTTTTTGGTCAGTTTAGCACTAGCGCTGGCGTTATCAGATTTAGTCAGTAATAAAACCAGTATCGACAGCTTATTTCTCGATGAGGGCTTTGGCACATTGGATAACGATACGTTAGAAGTGGCGCTTGATGCCTTAGATAACCTTAACGCCAGCGGCAAAATGATCGGGGTGATCAGCCATATTGATTCACTCAAAGAGCGCATTGCAGTGCAAGTTAAAGTGCACAAAAATGCTGGTTTAGGTATTAGCAGATTAGATAAGTGCTTTGAATTTACTCGCTAATTGAGAAAGTTTTGTTGTATTATTTTGTTTTATTCTATTTATCCGTTCCACTTCAAACTGTTAAAAGGAAAGCCAATGTTAGCCATTAAAATTTTTCAAATTGATGCTTTTGCTAGTGAAACCTTTAGGGGCAATCCCGCTGCCGTTTGCTTATTACCCCATTGGCTTGATGATAAAACGCTGCAGCTAATCGCAGCCGAAAATAATTTATCGGAAACTGCTTTTGTGGTGCCAACAGAAGCTGCAGGTACTGAAGAAGCACCGTTAACTCTGCGTTGGTTCACGCCTAAGTACGAAGTACCACTTTGTGGTCACGCAACATTGGCAACGGCGTTTGTCTTATTTAATGAGTTAGCAGGTGAATTGGCTGAGCATTTTGCCAACGTTCAAGAAATTGCCTTTAGCTCAAAATCTGGCTTGTTGAAAGTCGCCAAGCGCGAGCAACTGCTAGAGTTGAACTTTCCTCGCATTGAATATCGCGCATTAGAGCAAGACCAATGGCCACAACTATTGATCGATGGCTTGGGGATTATGCCGCTTGAGATCTACCAAGGGGTGAGTGCTGATAAGTATTTGGTCGTTTTTCAAGATCACGATCAAGTCGTGTCATTATCGCCTGATATGGCCAAATTGACTCAGTTACATCCATACGGTGTCATCACAACGGCCCCAGCACTTGAATACGACTGTGTGTCGCGCTTCTTTTTGCCAAGCTTTGACGTACCAGAAGATCCAGTCACTGGTTCTGCCCATTGTTTTATCGCGCCATACTGGGGTGAGCGCATAGAAAAATCACAAATTTTAGCGCGCCAAGTCTCTGCTCGCAGCGGTGAATTACACTGCCAGCTAGTGGCAGACCGCGTATTAATTGCCGGCCAAGCCGTTAAATATCTCGCAGGTGAAATCTATATTCCAAGCCAAGGCTAATTTTACCCTGTAGATAACACGCGAAACGACAAAAAGCCCTTTTTTCAAAGGGCTTTTTAAATAAAAGTAATCACTTAAGTGACTAAACGTTATTAAGGAAGGACCTTGACCTGGATCTATTTCACTTTGCTCGCTGCGTTTATGCAGGCCGTGCGAACCGCTGGGCAAAAACAGCTCTCTGGCAAACTCAGTGCAATGGCAACCACTGGCGTGCGCTATTTATATGCTTTACCGTTTGCATGGCTTTACTTGATGTTTATTCACCAACACCAAGGGATTGAGCTGCCGGTACTTAATTCATCGTTTTTGACCTATGCATTAATTGCTTGTGTGATGCAAATCATTGGCACGGTTTGTTTAGTGGCAGCGTTTAGTTATCGCAATTTTGCCGTCGCCACCAGCTTAGCAAAAACAGAAGCTATTCAGGTAGCAATTGTCGGTGCCCTTGTTTTTGCTACACCTTTGAGCTTCTACGGTTGGTTTTCTGTGATTATTGGGGTCGTTGGTGTGTTATTGCTGTCAAAAGTGAAATTCAAACTTGCCGATATCATTGCTAATCCGGGTGCTGGCTTTGGTTTAGCTTCCGGTTTAGGGCTAGCCATTACCACCTTACTGATTCGCGAGTCGAGCTTAGCGTTAAATACCGATTTAGTGTTAAGCGCCGCGGTGACCTTAGTTTTTATGATAACAGTACAAAGTCTGTTATCAGTGCTTTACTTATGGTGGCGTGAACCCGCGCAATTACCATTGGTGGTAAAACATTGGCGTTTGTGTTTGTTCGTTGGTGTCACAAGCGTATTAGGGTCTATTGGTTGGTTTACTGGCGCCAGTTTTCAAAATGCTGCTTATGTCAAGGCACTTGGTCAAGTTGAGTTCTTTATCACCTTAATTTTAACCTATCGGGTGTTTAAAGAACGCATTAGTATTCAAGAGTACATTGGTATGGCGTTAGTACTGTTAAGCGTTTTAGTGCTGTTGCTTTGGGCGTAAACTCTCGAGCTTGGTTACCGCTCTTTTTAGTTCGATAAAATAAGGCTTTATGAGGCGGATTTTGGTAGACTTGCGCCGATTTTATTGAGAGAACCAAGTTATGAAAATTACTGATAATACTGTTGTTCAGTTTCACTACACTTTGACCAACCAAGCCGGTGAGCAAGTAGAAAGCTCGCGCGATGGCGATCCAGTTGCTTACCTACACGGTCACAAAAATATGATTGTTGGCGTAGAAAAAGCGCTTGCCGACAAAGAACAAGGCGATAGCTTTTCAGTTACTGTAACTCCTGAAGAAGGTTACGGTGAGCGTCAAGAAGATGCAGTTCAGCGCGTACCAACCAAGCACTTGCAAGGTGCAAAAGTTTGGAAGCCGGGTATGATTGCAACCGTTCACACTGAGCAAGGTCAACGTCAAGTCAGTGTTGTTAAAGTTGGCAAGTTTATGGTAACGGTTGACATCAACCACCCATTAGCAGGACAAACACTGACTTTTGATATTGATGTGGTTAATGTCCGCGAAGCGACCGAAGAAGAAGTGTCTCACGGCCACGCGCACGGTGTTGGCGGCCACCAGCACTAACGCACAAATTTAATATCGCGTTTATTTAAGCCCTGCAAATTAGCAGGGCTTTTTTGTTTGTTATTCATTGGTATTACAGTTTTGATAAGAAAAATAACAATTCTTATTTAACTTATACTTGAACAGCCAATGGCTAAACTGATAACTTCAGCATTTTATGGTGATGTGTTTTACCGATAACAGAGGAAGGCAATGGAATTTGATCACGCTTGGCGTCAGTGGTTAACAGAGAATTTAATACGCGGCTGTCAGCCAGAGCAGTTGGTACAAACACTACTGCAACACGGTTTCAGCTTGGCCAGTATTAAAGCTGAAATGAAAGGTAACTTTCCCAACATGCCTTTTGCTGTGCTCAACCATAGCAATAAAGGTATAGATAAGGCCGACCAAAACGTTGATTTTCAGCAGCTGGCTAACGTTGCCATTACGCAGAATGCAAATGCACAGCAATTGCAAACTCAAAATGCTCAGCTTTATATTTTGCCCGACTTTATGAGCGCTGAGGAATGCCAACAAACCATTGACTTAATGAATAAAAAGCTCAGACCATCAGAAGTGACAGTGTTTAATGGCGACAATGCTTTTCGCACGAGCACTACCTGTGATCTCGGTTTTCAAGACAGTGAGTTTATTGTTGAACTCGACAATAAAATTGCCGATACACTTGGCATACCAGTGAGCTACTCGGAAATTATTCAAGGCCAAAAGTATCAAATAGGTCAAGAGTTTAAGGCCCATACCGATTATTTTGAGCCCAATTCAGACGAATACAATAAATTTGCCAGTGAACTTGGTCAGCGCACTTGGACCTTTATGGTCTATTTAAACGATACCGAGCAGGGCGGCCAAACTCATTTTACTCGCTTAGGGGCTGAATTTTCGCCTAAACGCGGCACCGCTGTGATTTGGAACAACTTAAAAGCCAATGGCGAAGTTAACTTTCAAACCATTCACCACGCCAAGCCGGTTGAACAAGGTGAAAAATACGTGATTACCAAGTGGTTTAGAACTAAACAGAATCCACATTTATCTGGTTAGATAGCCGTGAAAACTCATTGATAATTTCGTGATCGAAGCTATGATGGGGCAAATAATTGAATCATAGTTCAAAGGAAAACAAATGGATATCAATGTTTCAATGGTGCCTTATCTCTTTATTTTTTTCGCAATTATTCCTGCATTACTTGCTGTGCGTTTGGCTAAAAAGCAGAAGCGGTCGGCGCTAACCAGTGGTGTGTTGTGTTTTGTTTTAGGCTTTACCGGCTTTGGTGGCTGGCTCTACTTGGCTATAATGAATTTACTAGCTCCAAAAGTTGACTTAAATAGTTAAATGCAAGCTGCCTAATACTCTCTAAGACTTATCTTAGAAATAACCAACAATTAGTCCTTGAACTCAAAACTATCTACAACAAAAGCGACCAATATCGCCAATATTGGTCCTTTTGCAATTATTATTTACGCTGCTCCACGCTAATTTTTGGCAATTTATCTCGTTTGTTCTGTTTAATTTGTTAACAAACTGCTAACTTGTCTTGAACCGTTAAACTTAAATCAATAATAACAATTGTCAGTCAATTAAGGTGTCAACATGAGCAGCTTCATAGTGAAATCAGGCTTTACTAAGCAAGGTCGTCAACAAAGTTATAAACACGGGGCTAAGCGCCGATGGACGTTGCTTATTAGCGCTTTGGCTTTGGCTGGCTTTGCCAATGTTAGTGCGCAAGCCCAGCCGTTGTCAGTTGCTAACGTTCAAGTCATCCACGCCGGCAAATTATTGGCTGTGCCAGGGCAAAAGCCATTAAATAAGTACACCTTGGTCATTGAAAACGGCAAGGTTAGCGCGCTTGAAAAAGGCTTTGTTTCTGCCAGTAAGTTTGGCAAAAGTGCAACGCTGGTGGATTTGTCTAGTGCTTTTGTTATGCCTGGTTTGATGGATATGCACGTTCATTTACAAGGTGAAATTGGCCCTAAAAACGACAGTGAAGCGCTGCGTATGTCAGATGCCGACACCGCGATGCGCAGTGTTCATTTTGCTGAAAAAACCTTACATGCCGGCTTTACCACAGTTCGTGATTTAGGCGCGGCGCCAGAGCAGCTATATGCACTTCGAGACGCCATTGAAAAAGGCTGGGTTGATGGCCCTAGAGTGATCGCCTCTGGCCGAGTAGCAATAACCGGTGGCCATGTTGACGTTGATGGCATGAGTCCTGACTTACTTGAATTAAAAACTGAAAAAACTGTTTGTGATGGTCCGTATGATTGCCGGCGGGCAACGCGCCGCGCAATTAAATTTGGTGCCGATGTGATAAAAATTGCCTCAACGGGTGGCGTTTTATCTGATACGAACACAGGTACCGGCCAGCAAATGAATGACGATGAAATTCGCGAAGTGATTGATACTGCTCATGGTTTGGGGCGCAAAGTGGCTAGTCATGCACATGCCGCTGCCGGCATAAACGCCGCTTTGCGCGCTGGCGTTGACAGCATCGAGCACGGTAGTTATGCCAATGAAGAAAGCATTAAATTGTTTAAGCAAACGGGCGCTTATTTGGTGCCGACCTTACTTGCCGGCGATACCGTTGTTGGCATGGCGAAAAGCTCAGACTTTATGTCTCCTGCAATCAAAGCAAAAGCGATTCGCGTTGGCGGCGACATGATGAAAAACTTTAGCAAAGCATATAAAGCCGGCGTTAATATTGCCTTTGGTACTGACAGCGGTGTTTCTAAACATGGTATCAATGCCCAAGAAGCGGTTTTGATGAAACAAGCCGGTATGACCAATCAAGATATTTTGCTATCAGCAACCGTTAATGCTGCAGAATTGATTGATTACAGCGACAGTTTAGGCACACTTGAAGTAGGTAAAATTGCCGATGTTATTGCCCTTGATGAAAACCCGTTAACTGACATCAAAGCACTATTAGACGTCGATTTTGTCATGAAGTCCGGCAAAATCGTTAAAAACCAATTGAATTAAGCTATTAATCAGTACAGTCGGTACAATAGTACAAATTGTACGCGAACGACAAAGTAGATGAATAAAGCCAAGCTAACGACTGCTGATGGCAATCAGCAGTCAAATTTTCAGCAGTCAGACACTCTTCAGTCGGACACTCTCCATTCAGATAAACATCAGCTAGATACGCAATCATCACTTCAAGGCAAGCATATTCGGCCTGAACAGTTGCAAATTCGCTTTGTCACTGCGCTTGAAAAAATTGCCAAGTGCGACTGGCAAGCGCTATTTGATTCAGGCCAACCGTTTACCGACTATGATTATTTGTTGAGCCTAGAGCAAAGTGACTGTGTTGGCGCTGAGCAGGGCTGGCAACCTTATCACCTCGTTATTGAACATATAACGAACGAAGGCACGGTTAATGATAACTTTTGCCAGCCAAAGGCCGAAGTTGTTGGTTTAATGCCGCTGTACATTAAATCCCATTCTTACGGCGAATATATGTTCGATTGGTCTTGGGCTGAGGCCTATCAAAGCCATAACTTGGCGTACTATCCCAAGTTGATTAATGCGATACCATATACACCGGCGAGCGGCCAACGGTTGGCATTGGCTAAATCACTTGCCGACAATCTCAAATTAAAATCAAACGTTATTTCCTTAGTTAAAGCGGCACTGCTTGAAGCGAGTAACAAGCTTTCATTGAGTAATATTCAGTGCTTGTTTAATCAAGCAGAAGATATAAGTCTTTTTAACCGTTGCTGTGATGCTGATGATGGTGAAATCGTCGATAGCTCATCGAAGCCGCAGACTAAGCCTAAATGGCTGCAGCGAGAAGATGTTCAATTTCACTGGTTTAATCAAGGTTATCAAAGCTTTGATGATTTCTTGTTGAGCTTAACCGCTCGAAAGAGAAAGACAATTAAAAAAGAGCGCCAACGGGTTACGCAGCAAGGCATTGTTTTTCGTCAGTTATCGGGTCAGCAAATCACTAAAGAAGTTTGGCAACAGTTCTTTACCTTTTATCAACTGACTTATGCTAAGCGTTCGGGGCATTTGGGCTACCTTAATTTTAAGTGCTTTTGGTTATGGGGCCAGCGCTTAGCAGAGCGCATTACGTTAGTTGCCGCCTATAAAAAATCCTCAACTGATAACTCAGCTGATCAGCAAGCAGAAAAAATGATCGCAGGTGCTTTGTTCTTTCACGATCAAAGTACCCTTTATGGTCGTTATTGGGGCTGTGACCAAGAATTTGATTTTTTGCATTTTGAAGCTTGTTACTACCGCGGAATAGAACTAGCGATTGACCGCAAACTGAGCTGTTTTAATGCCGGAGCACAAGGTGAACACAAAGTTGCACGGGGTTTTCAACCTGTCATCACTTATGGTCATTATTTATTAAATGACTCGCCATTTTCGGCCGCGATAGAGGACTTTTTAGTGCGTGAAAAACACCACCACTGTTTATATCGACAAGAATTAGAGAAAAAACTGCCGTATAAATCAGAATCTGAATAATTAAATTCAACAATCGAGTAAAACGCGATGAATGTTAAAAAACACTTATGTATTTTATTGGTACTGGTCATAACTACACTATCGAGCAGTGCTTTTGCTGAATCGATAAAGCAGCAAAAAATGGCACAGCTCAGTTTTATGGTTGGAGAATGGATTGGCACCACTAGGGTCTATCAAGAGGGCAAAGTATCGAAACAGGGGGCTGCTTACCAAAATATTCAATACGATCTAAATCAGCACGTTTTAGTTATTGAATTAAATACTGAGCTGTTACAGCTTCATACTGTGATTCGGTACGATGAAAAAGACCAGACCTATTACTACTACCCATTCTCAAGTAATGGCGCGGGTAAATATCCAGCCAACTACCAAAATGGCCAATTTATTGTAAATAGCAGCGAAACCAATCGGTTTATTTTTACTAGCACCGCAAACGGCGGATTTCGAGAATACGGAGAGCGTTTAGTTGACGGCCAGTGGGTTAAATACTTTGAAGATACTTTTGTTAACAGCCAATAAATAAAAAGGGAGCTCATTGAGCTCCCAAGTCATCGTTTATAATCTCAGCCTTTGATTAGAAAGTCTTTCTAAAGGTAACGCCAAAAGTGCGAGGTTGGTTGGTGCTAAAACCTAAACGGGCGCGACCACCGCGTTCGCGATCTAATGCTAGGTTGGCATTTTCATCGGTAAGGTTGTTAATGTAAGCGACCAATTCCCAATCGTCGTAAACCAACCCGGTACTAATATTGAAGATTTGATAGGCATCAAGCTCCAAATCTAAGCTGGTAAGTTCATTGCCAGTAGCGCCGCCAAATGCTAGACCAGAGCGAAAGTCACCGGCACCGGCAACTTGGTCACTCGGTTGAGTAATGCGATCGCCAACATATTGTACAGACGCTGAAACATAGGTGTAGTCAGAGCCAAATAATGGTGTTGCTAAGTCATACGTACCAGCAATTGAAAATTGCAGTTCAGGTACTGATGCCAAGCGATTTCCGTCTTCAACACCACCTAATACTGCACCAGATGAATCAAGCACTGTTGAGTCGAACTCGGCTTCTAGTAATGAACCAGCGAAGGTTAGGTAAAGCTGCTCAGTTGCTTGACGCGTAACTTCAAACTCGACACCGCCAGTGTGAGCTTCAGGAACGTTAAACGAAATTCTCGATGAACATGAACCGGCATCTAGGGTCACTTGCAGGTTGTCGATTGAGGTATAAAATACCGCAACATTAGCGCTCCAACCTGATTTTTGTGCCTTTACGCCAACTTCATAGTTCGTTAACTCTTCATCATCGTAGTCTTGAAAATCACCAAATACCGCTAAATCTTGCTGATTACACAAGCCTCGGTTAAGCGGGTCGTTTACACCACCAAGGCGGAAGCCTTGAGAGATTTGAGCATTTAAGTTTACGGTTTCGTTCAAGGTATAGTTGGCGATTAAACGCGAGGTAAAACCATCGGATTCAGTCGTGTCGGTTTGATCATCCGCGTTAGAAAAAACGCCGCCTGTGGTAAAACGTCTGGTTTCTTCGTAATCGTAAAAACGGCTACCTAGCGTTACTACTAGCTTGTCAGTAACATCGTAATTGAATTCAGCAAAAAATGCCGTTTGCTCTAAATCGTAAGGCAAGCGCGAGTTAAACGGCGAGTCAGATGGGAAACCATTAGCCGCACCTGCTGAGGTACCTGCGCCCAAGACACTATCGGCGACTGCATCGTAGCCAGGCGTTGGCAAGAATTGGCTGTAGTCGCGTTGGGTGTCTGAGTAAAAAGCACCAACTAACCATTGCAGTGGGCTGTCGGTGTTCGAGCTAAATCTCAGCTCGTACGTGTCTTGTTCAATTTGGGTCCTGTCGCGCAAGTTAGACGGCAATAACGCAGCTTGGTCAGGAAAGTCCAAATCAATACTAACACTACCAGTAAGAGCACTGGCATCGCGGCTCACTAAAATGTCTCGGTCGGTGTAACTATAAACAAAGGTCGCATCGAAACTGTCAAAATTGACTTCAGACGTTAAGTCAAAAATAGTTGTTTCGTCTTCAAAGCTCTCACTGAGCAATAAAAATTGCTCGCGCTCATTAAAGGTAATGGCCGGTCTTGTGGTGGTGAACGGATTAGCAAAAACATTAAACGCCTCTTGGCGATTGAAACCATCGGTTTCAATGTTTTGAAAGACGATACGTGGCGTAATGGTAACGTTATCTAGAGGTTGCCACTTCAGCGCGATACGACCACCACTGCGGTTGCCACTGTTGACGTCTTCGTCAAGGCCGTTTGGGGTGTGGGCATCAATAAAACCGGCATATTCAGTTGAATAGGCAACTGCGCGCAGGGCGAGTGTATTGTCAATTAATGGGATGTTGATCATGCCTTTAACATGACCACCGGTTTCGCCGTCGGTTAAGGTGTTGAGGTTTGCTTCAAAACTGCCTTCAAAGGTGTCGAGTTCAGGCTGATTGGTAATGTAACGAACCGTACCACCGATTGACCCTGAACCAAATAAGGTACCTTGAGGACCGCGCAAAGTTTCTACGCGGTTGAGATCGTATAAGTCGAGATCTGGCGTAAACAGCGACAGTGAAATAACACTTTCATCGAGATAAACACCGACTTGTTCTTTTACCCCAGGTTGGTCGCGGACGATTTGACCAGCAGAAACACCGCGCAGTGCCACTTGGCTTTGACCCGGACCTAGGTTTTGAATGGTTAAACCGGCAACGTTGCGAGATAACTCTTCTAAATTAGTTGCGCCAGCGCGTTCAATATCGGCTTGAGTTTGCGCATTTACCGAAAACGGCACTTCTTTAATACTTGCGGCCCGTTTAGTTGCTGTGACAACAATCTTTTCAACGTCTTTCTCGTTAGCGTCTTGGGCAAATAACGGTGTTGATAACGTACCCAGTGCTGCACTGATCAATATAGGCAATCGAGCTTTTTTTAACATGTTTATTCCTTGGGGAGTCTCTGAATTCTTTATTGTTTAAAAATAATTTTAGGAATGTCTTGTTATTGTTATGTAAATTCTTAAAACGACCTATATATAAAATAATCAAAGGTGAAACTCAATGGTTTTTTATATAAAAAAAGTGAATAAATATTTATGTATGGGTGTTTGGTTGAATTTTGTACGTTATTGACTTGGAATTATTGGGAAAGTTAACGAGAGGGCTGTTTTATTGAGACTTTTTGTCTGAGTTGTTAAATGAACTGGGCAGTACGTCGACACCAACCCATTTACCGGCTTTGATGATTATTGGTAAGGTGATTGGCGCAAATGGCAACACAGCTACAACGCCAATACCTAAGCCTTTTAAGACATCGAGAAATTGCTGATTAGCAAATTTCATCTCTTCAACGCTTGCTTGTTTTACCGTATAGCGTCGATAAATATCGAGCATTTCTTTGGTTTCGACAGTTTCTTGGGCAAGGGCAAACTTTACGCGAATTAATTGGCGACGCAATTTAATCGTTTGTCGTCGTTTACCAATAACAATGACGCGCTTTGGCGCGCGAAAAATGTGAACCCAGATCCGCATATTAAGATAATTTTGCCGTGCTTAGTCTTGGTTTTATCACACCTGTGGTTAAACCAACACCGAGTAGAATAAAGCTGCAACCTAACAGCATCGACAAATTAAACGCTTCCGATAATATCAGCCAGCCCCAAAAAACGCCAAAAGCTGGAATTAAATAGGTCACTGACATGGTTTTGGCTGGGCCGATTTGGCTGATTAATCTAAAGAATAAAATGTAGGCGATACCTGTACAGACCACGCCGAGTAATATCGCCGACCAAATTGCTTGTTGTGATGGCATTGATTGCGGCAAGAAAAATAGACTCAGTGGTACCAGTACTATACTGCCACTTATTTGACTGCCGGTTGCAAGCGCTAGTGGACTGACCGCTGATAAGTATTTTTTAGTGTAATTGGCTGAAATGCCATAGCACAAGGTGGCTCCCAAAACAAAAAGCACAGGCCATATACTGGTGTTATTTGAGCCGCCTTGAAGCTTGTCAAAGACCAATAAGTAAACGCCAATAAAGCCAACAACTAAGCCAACGACCGCGGTTTTGGACATTTTATCTTTAAGCCAAAGATAAGCGACAATAGCGCCAAACATCGGTGTGGTCGCGTTGAGGATAGAACTGACGCCAGCTGACAAACTGAGTGTTGCGTAGCCGTAAAATAGAAACGGAATTGCGGTGTTAAACAGGCCAACAATAAAAATATGTCGATAGTAACCATGATATGCACTGGCTTGTTTTCGAATAAACAGCAATGGCAGTAAAAATAGTGCCGCGATCGATGTTCTCAATGCCATAAAAACAATTGGGCCAAACTCTGGACTGCCAATGCGCATAAACATAAACGACGCGCCCCAAATGGCAGCGAGTAACATAAGTTCAAAAGAAGCCGAACGAGTCATGATCATAATAAAAGCGCGTGTATTCGTTAGTATTTTAAGAGTTAGTTATTGGCGTGATTTCCGTCACTAGAATATCTTCTAAGCCCGTCATGTGCCAGCTAATATTGAGCTGATAAAGTTGCATACCATAATGTTTTTCATCGATTTTACCTTGTTTGTATGCCGGCCTTGGGTCTTGACAAAGTACTTGCTCAATTAATGTTTTGAGTTCAGGGTGATTCTTGTGATATTGACCTAGCTGGGTTAATGCGTGTTCGGTAAACGAGACCTGTTTTTGCCTACTCGGTTCAGTTTGCGCGTAACCTGCTTTGGCGTCGACGATTGCATCGCTGTAAGGTACGTATGGCTTAATGTCCAGTATTGGCGTTTGGTCTAATAGATCCAAACCAGAGACAATTAATTTCAGCGGTGTTTGTTTGGTTGCTGGCAATACTTGTTCAAGTTTAACCACCGACATGCCAATAGGGTTTGGCCTAAATGTTGAGCGTGAAGCCAATACGCCGATTTTTTCGTTACCGCCAAGGCGAGGCGGCCGAATTAAGGGTTTCCAGCCCTGTGCCTGAGTGCCGTGAAAAACAAATACCAACCACAAGTGACTAAATTGACTTAAACCTCTGACCATGTCTGGGTTGTCAAAACCTTTTTCAAAGATAATTTCGCCTTTTGCGGCATTCGCTAAGCCGGGTTGACGCGGTATCGCGAACTTCTCTGCAAAAGGGGAATGCACGCAGGCAATTGGCGTTAAGGTTAAAGGCTCGGCACCTGCCTCTTGAGCGCAGTTTTGATTGGTCATCTTATCCGTCATCTTATTCGTTATCTTATCGCTCGGTGCTTGGTCGTTACTCACTAGCAACTTGGTATGCTTGACCATAACAGACGATATTGGCGTGGCAGGCTTTTGTTTGAATCTCTACGCAGCTCGAAAATACAATGGCGTTAGCTCCTTGTTCGAAAGCGTTGCGCCTTGCCATTGTGCGCGCCTGAAGCTTATCTGGTATTGCGTGATGAGGCTTTTCTTGGCAATTATCCCCTTCAACCAAACCAATGAGTTTGTGCTGCGTGGGCAAATCAGCGATACGTTCGTAGATAGTGACTTGGCTTGGCGCAAAGTAGTGACGAAAGTTTTCTGCGTCTAGATTAGTGGTCACTTTAGTTATTGGCGCACAGCTGACGAGCAGTAGCGTTAAAGCCGATAGGGCTAGTGATTTGATCATAGTGTGTTATGTACGGTGTATTAAGTGATGAAGAAACTCGATAGCCGAGAATTGTAACGGTTATCGATAAAATAAACAGTAAGGTTTTTGTCATTATATTTGCAAATTATGGCAACAAGCCGTTATAGCCAACGTCTGACTTGACGACAATAATCATCAAAATCCGAGAACTTTTGTCGTAGTACGCCTTCTTCAGGAGTGATTTGAAAAACATTGATATAGACGACGAACAGCGGACAAGCTAGCAGGGCTAGTAAGCTGTTTAGATAGCAACAAACCGCCATTAACACTAACAAAAAACCGAGATACATTGGGTTACGAGTAAATTTATAAACTCCAGTGATCACCAGCTGTTTGGCTTGTGCTGGTTGTGTTGGGTTGACGGTTGTTTTTGCTTGGTTAAAAGCCAAGACGCCAGCAAGGGCAACCAGCACACCAGTGCAAAGCAACAGTATTGCCAGCACGATAGCGATTGACTGTTCGAGCCAAGGATAAGGTAGTGAATATGCCAAACCATATGCAACCAGCGCGAATAGCACTAGCACTGCAAGTGGGGGTATTTTCAGTTGCAAATATTCAAAAACTGAGCTGGCCATATCACTACCTGATCTTTCGTTTATTGGTTAATTACGTCTTATTGATAGTTACTTCGGTGTGATCAGTCACCACTCACCATATCACCAATACTGCCGAGTACTGAACCTTCGCCTTGGCGACTGCCGCCAACTTTTGGCGCGTGTTCTATAATCCGATCGGCAAGGCGAGAGAATGGCAAACTTTGAATCCATACTTTGCCGTGACCGCGAAGTGTCGCCATAAACAAGCCTTCACCGCCAAAGAACATACTCTTAAGGCCTTTGGTCATTTCAATGTCGTAATCAATGCCACTGCTGAAGGCAACCAAGCAACCGGTGTCTAAGCGCAGGGTTTCGCCATTGAGCTCTTTTTCAATTACGGTACCGCCAGCGTGAATAAAGGCCATGCCGTCGCCTTGTAAGTGCTCTAAAATAAAGCCTTCACCGCCAAAAAAGCCACTACCGAGTTTGCGATTAAAAGCAATGTCTATTTTGGTACCTAGCGCTGCGCACAAAAACGAATCTTTTTGACAGGTAATTTCACCGCCAATTTCTGCCATGTTAATTGGTACAATTGAGCCAGGGAAAGGGGCGGCGAAAGCGACCCGCTTTTTGCCTTGACCACAATGAGTAAAGTGAGTCATAAACAACGACTCGCCACTGATCATGCGCTTGCCAGCAGAGAATAATTTGCTCATAAAGCCTTGGTTGACCTCAGAGCCATCACCCATTTTTGCTTCAAAGCTGATGCCTTCTTCCATGTAATTCATTGCGCCTGCTTCAGCGATCACGGTTTCACCGGGGTCGAGTTCAATTTCGACCATTTGCATGGAATGGCCAATAATTTCGTAATCAATTTCGTGACATTGCATAACCTGCTCCTGTTGTTGCAGTTAGATTTATCCTGCTGATACGTTAATGTTTTTTCGATGATTTAGATAGCCTTTTAGTGTTACAGGGTGTTAAATCGACAATTGGTCAGCTGTAGTCATAAATAATGAAATTTTATTGGCCTTGAGATAGTCTCTTTTGGTACCCATAAAAAATAGTAACTTTTCGTTTTACAGGAATAACATCATGAGTGATAACAGAGTATACACACCGCCCAAAGTATGGACTTGGGACAGTGAAAGTGGTGGCAAGTTCGCCAATATTAATCGACCTATTTCTGGCGCAACCCATGATAAAGACTTGCCGGTAGGTAAGCATCCATTTCAACTTTACTCAATGGGCACGCCAAACGGTGTCAAAGTTACTATTCTGTTGGAAGAGTTATTGGCACTTGGTATCAAAGAAGCCGAATACGACGCTTGGTTAATTGATATTACCGAAGGCCACCAATTCTCGTCAGGGTTTGTTGATGTTAACCCTAACTCAAAAATACCAGCCTTGATGGATCACAGCACTGAAACGCCAACTCGCATTTTTGAGTCTGGTGCGATTATGATGTATCTAGCAGAAAAGTTTGATGTGTTATTGCCGAGCAATGGCGCGGCGAGAGCAGAGTGCTTGTCTTGGCTATTTTGGCAAATGGGCAGCGCGCCATTTTTGGGTGGTGGTTTTGGGCATTTTTATGCGTATGCACCAGAGAAATACGAATACCCAATTAACCGTTACGCGATGGAAGTAAAACGTCAACTAGATGTCTTAGATAAGCGTTTGGCTAACAACACTTACTTGTGTGGCGATGATTACACCATTGCCGATATTGCTGTATTTTCTTGGTACGGTGCTTTGGTACAAGGCAAGCTCTACGAAGCAGCGGAATTTTTATCAGTAGATAGCTATAAACACCTCAATCGCTGGACTGAGCAAATAGCTGCCCGTGAAGCGGTAAAACGCGGCATTAAAGTAAATCGCTTTTGGGGCGAAGAAGACGAGCAGGTGCCAGAGCGTCACGATGCTAGCGACTTAGACTAAGTCGGTTATTTTAGGCATAAACTCGGTGCTATAGTGTTTTCTCACTGAGTTTATGCCAAAGTATATATATTATACTGAGTAGATAACAATGGGATCTTGAGTGTTTAGTCAAAACTCCGAAGATTTAGTGGCAATTTTTAGTGAAATGCTAGAACGCTCGCTAAACCCAGTCTGTGTTCTCAATCAAGAATATCAATACATTTATTGCAATAGCGAAATGGCTAACTTGATTGGCTTACCCATTGAGCAGATATTGTCTCGAACACCAGCACAAGTGCTGCGCCAAGCGCATGATGAACACAAAGGTATCGCTGTTGACCAAGGCGATTTCAAAACGTGGATGTCAATTAAAGAGTGCCGTTTACGCAATTTAGAAGAAAGCGAGTTTTTTACGCATACGGTTGACGATAAGCACTACAAGATGAACCGCATTCGTTTGTCTTCTGGTGAACATGTGATTGTTGGCACCGATATTACCGACCTAAAACACACACAAGTAGAGCTTGAACAAGCGTTATCTGAACTCGATACGTTAGCGCATACCTGTGATTTAACTGATATCCCCAATCGACGCCATTTTATGTTAAAAGTTGAGGAAGAGTTTCGCCGCGCTAAGCGTTATCGCTCTGAATTTTCAATTGTATTGGCAGATATCGATTACTTTAAGCGGATTAACGATACTTATGGTCACGATATTGGTGATAAAGCGCTTCAACACTTTGCAGCACTCATTGCCAATGCGATTCGAACCACCGATATGCTTGGCCGTATTGGCGGTGAAGAATTTGCGATTTTAATGCCCAACACTGATTTAGCTGATGCCAGTATTTTCGCCAACCGTTTACGCCAAAAAATTGAAAAATCGCCATTTTTGCTCGATAACGGTCAACACTTGTCGATGACTGCATCGTTTGGTGTCAGTGAGTATCGAAAAACAGACCAAGAAGAATTATTGATGTTTTCGCGTGCCGATAAACGGCTATACAAGGCCAAAGCGTCTGGCCGCAATCAAGTGTGCTAGGTCAATTTTACCTTATGCTCAAGTTGGTTTTGCAGTGATTGACACTTTTCTTGTAGAAAATCACGTAGTAACCTCATTGCTGGCGTAATCAATTGCCGGCTTGGACACACCAGCCAAAGTTCAGTTTGTCGCGCTTGATACTCGGGTAACAGCTGCACTAATTTATCCGACAATAAGTCATCGGCAATATCGAGCGCAGATTTCACTGCAACACCTTTACCTGCAACACACCAACGGCGTACTAAATCACCGTCGTTAGCGCTGCGGTCACCTTTTATTTTAATTTTAGTAGTTTGACCGTCGCGATCAAACTGCCAAATATCGTGAATGATGTCGTAGAGCTGGTAAAACAAACCATTGTGTTCTGCCAAGTCTTTTGGTTGGCTTGGTTGACCGTGTTTGGCGATATAATCAGGGCTGGCACATAAAATACCGGGAACATCGCAAATCTTAAAGCCATACAAATTGCTATCAGTTGGCGAGCCATAGCGCAGTGCCATATCAACGGCGTCGCGATAAAAGTCGATATTGCTGTCACTAATATTTACTTTAACACTGATTTTAGGGTGCAACTCGATAAATTCATCTAACCACGGCACCAATAAATTTCGCCCCAAGTCTGACGATGCCGCGATTCTTAATTCACCTTCAATATTGGCTTGCTCACCTTTGGCGTTTTGCTCTGCTTGGTTGAGTAAATTTAGTGCTTGCTGGCACTCGGGCAGGTAGCGCTCACCTGCTGGCGATAGCCGTAACTGACGGGTTGTGCGAATAAATAGCTCGGTCCCTAGCATTTTTTCAACGCGTTTTACCGCAGCACTCGCCGTTGCCGTGCGCATATCTAAGTGAGTTGCCGCGGCAGTAATACTTTTAAATTCCGCTACTTTCAAAATAACTTGTAAGTCTTCAATTAACATTATCTAAAAATATTTGAAAATAATTCAAATAATACCCTGTTTTTGGATGAGTAATCAAACGCTATCATCACCGCATCTTACTGAAATAGATTTGTTGGAGTCTTGATATGAATACGATGAAAGCTGTTGGTTACCAAAGTTGTTTACCGATTACTGATGCAAAGGCATTAGAGGATATTGTTGTTGATGTCCCTGTCGCCACTGGTCGTGATTTATTGGTGAAAGTGTCGGCAATTGCGGTCAATCCGGTCGATTTTAAAATAAGACAAAATGTTGCTCCAGAGCTTGGCCAGCATAAGGTTATTGGCTGGGATGCTGTTGGTGAAGTGGTTGCTGCTGGTGAGCTGGCCAAGGGCTTTAAGCCGGGTGACTTGGTTTATTACGCTGGCGATTTAAATCGTCAAGGCAGCAACGCGGAATATCAATTGGTTGACGAGCGCTTGGTCGGCAATAAGCCAAAAAGTCTCACCAGCGCTGAAGCTGCTGCCTTGCCATTGACCAGTATTACCGCGTGGGAGTTGTTGTTTGAGCACTTTGCTATTGCTGAACAAAATGATGAGTCATTGAGTGCCAACGAATTGGCAACAGCGCCAGTGGTATTAATTATTGGCGCTGCTGGCGGCGTAGGTTCAATGTTAATTCAGTTGATCAAAACCTTAACTCACGCCAAGGTTGTTGCTACGGCATCGAGAGAAAGTTCAGCCGCTTGGGTGAAAGAGTTGGGCGCTGATTATGTAATTAATCATCGTCAGCCACTAGCTGAACAATTGCAAACGCTTGGCATTGAACAAGTGACTCACATCGCGAGCTTAACCAATACCCAAGACTACTTTGGTCAGTATCCTGAGATATTGGCGCCGTTTGGCAAGGTAGCCCTAATTGACGACCCTGAAAAGCCGTTAGATATAATGAAACTCAAGCCCAAAAGCCAGTCATTGCACATTGAGTTTATGTTTGCCCGCTCAATGTTTAATGCCAAGGATATTGCCAAGCAAAGCCAGTTGTTGAATCGCGTTAGTGACTTAATTGAACAGGGCAAAATCAAAACTACGGTAGGCAAGCACATTGGCATCATTAACGCCGAAAATTTAGTCCGTGCTCATGCCGAGCTTGAATCGGGTACGGCAATTGGCAAGCTTGTTTTAGCTGGTTTTTAATTTCAGCCATTGAAATTTGCCACAACGACACAACCTATACAAACCCATTACTCAGTTAGTTTGAGTTTATTACTAGCCTGTTGAACAGCGTTACCAGCTCGCGGTTAACCGTTCAGCCTGCTAGTGCAGTTATAAATGAGAGTAAATTATGAACCTTATCAATGTATTAAAACACCGTTATTCCACCAAAGAATTTGATACCAGCAAAAAAATCTCTGCCGATGACATGGCGCAAATTAAAGCATTACTTCAGTTAAGTCCTAATAGCGTCAATTTACAGCCTTGGCACTTTTTAATTGCTGACAGCCAAGCGGGTAAAGAGCGTATTGCTAAGGCGACCGAAGCTTATCCGTTTAACACGTCGAAAATACTGGACGCCTCACACGTGATTGTTTTTTGCAGTAAGACAGACATTGATGATGAATACTTAGCGCATGTGCTTGAGCAAGAAGACCGCGACGGTCGTTACGCGGATGCCGAGTTTAAGGGCATGATGGACGGTGCTCGCAAAATGTTTATCGACATCCACCGTTATGACTTAAAAGACTTGCCGCACTGGATGGAAAAACAAGTGTACCTCAATATTGGTGGTGTACTGCTGGGGGCAGCAGCTTTGGGTATTGACGCACTACCAATGGAAGGTGTTGATATGAAAGCGCTTGATCAAGAATTTGGCTTGCGAGAAAAAGGATTAACCGCAGTTTGTGCCGTCGCGTTAGGTTATCGAAAAGAGACCGATTTTAACGCCAGTTTGCCAAAATCGCGTCTTAACCAAGATGAGCTTATTACCCTTATCTAAAAAACCGTTAATTTGAGGTAACTTTTTACCTCGTATTACTGACACAAGGCAGAGCCGAATGCGGTTCTGCCTTTTTTATTGTTGATTACAGCTTCGGTAATTCAAAGGTGTTTGACCCGTTTGCTGTTTAAACATACGTCGAAAACTACTTTGATCTTGAAAACCAAGTTTGTCGGCAATATCGTCGATATTTAAACTACTGTAGGCCAACAAATGGCAGGCATTAGTCAAGCGATAATGCATCAGTTCACGACTAAAACTAGTGTTGGCCTGGGTTAACTTGCGCTTGAGAGTGGCAACACTCATATTGAGTCTATTAGCGCATTTTGATTGTTGGTAGAAACCGCGATCAAATGCTCTGCGCAGTAGGGTTAATAAACCACTTGCTAATGGCAATTGACCGAGTTGTGTGGTCATTAAGGTTGCAATACTGCGGGCTGTATTGGGGTCGGCAGACAACAACTTTTCATCAATCAATCGTTTGTCTAGGCGAAGAAAATTGGTAGGACAGTTATAAGTTACTGAGTCGCCAATGTAGTCACAAATTTCATCGTGATAACTGGGCTTTGAGCTGGTTAGAAATAGTTTGATATGCCCGCTAGCACGCAAAGAGCTGCGTTCGAATTGGCTAATTGAACAAAATACTTGATGACAAACTATGGCCAGGACTTGGTGCATACGGTCAATGATTGAATCGCGAGACAACTCCGGTAAGACATCGACAATAATGTAGTGTTTGGTCTCAGTAATCTTTAATTCAAACAGTGCGGTCATTAATGGCTTGAATTTTACCAGTAGCTGTAAAGCTTGCCGCCAGTTTTCACAACTTTGAATCGCTAAACTCAGCAAACCGTAGACCGGTTGCGCGAGTCGCTTAGCTAAATCTAATGGCCATTTTTTTGGCGCATGTTGTTCAACCACGGCCAACATCGCACTGTACTGCTGCCAGTTAATTTTTAACGACAAATCACTCAGCTCAATTGAACTGAGCGCTAGTGCTTTATTGAGCTCTGTTACGGAGATTTGGTAGTTCTGAGCTAATAAGTAGAGCTGTATTGGGTGAATATTCCACGCAAACGAAGGCGATTCTAGAGTAATTATTTTAATCATGAGCTAATTTGCACGCTATAGTGGTGCTATTTTACTGCTTTATTTGGTTTTCTGCTAATTTTTAAACCTTTTAGATTATTTATGTGAGCTTAAATGTCTGTATTTGCGCTGTGGTTTTTTGAAATAATCCGCGACCAATTTTGATTTAGCAAACAACTTTTATCGCAGTTGTCGAAGGTTGTTTGCCCCTATGAGTGTTATATGTACAAAAAGAGTTTACTATCGGTTGCCATTACTAGCGCAGTGCTCGCCTGTCAATCATCAGCATTAGCTGCCGGCTTTTATCTTAACGAACACAGTGCAAACGGTTTGGGCCGTGCATTTGCTGGCCAAGCAGCAAAGCCTGAAAACGCCAGTGTATTAGTGGCAAACCCTGCGGCCATCACCGAATTTGATCAAGCACAAGTGAGTGTGTTTGCCAGTTATATTAACTCTAATCTCGACATTAAAGGTCAAACTAATGTCAGTGCAGGTCCTGCTTCGTTTGACTTCGACGCGTCGGAAAACGACGTTATCGATAGCGCAGTTGTGCCGTCAGCGTTTTATGCTAGACCACTTAACGATAAGTGGTCAGTAGGTTTATCGGTATTTTCGAACTTTGGTTTAGCGACTGAGTTTAGTGAAGGTTACAATGCCTTACACTTTGCCGACAAAGCAGATATCACTACGATTGTTTTTAACCCTTCATTGGCTTACAAAGTAAATGACGATTTGAGCTTGGGCTTTGGTATTAGTGCAAACTACGTTGAAGCTGAGTTGCGCACCTCTGTACCTGCTAATTTAGCGGCGTTAAGCGCAAATACTCCTAACCCAGTGCCAGCAAATGCGACTCTAGCTGCGATGGAAGGTGATGATGTTGCTTTAGGTTGGAACGTTGGCTTGTACTGGCATGCTACAGATAGCACAAATATCGGTGTTAGCTATCGCGCTAAAACCAAATTTACCGTTGAAGGTGATATTAGCTCTGCACTGCGCGCAAACCTAAATCAGTCGGGCTCTTTAGATTTAGATTTGCCAGCAATTGCTGAATTTGCTGTTGATCAAGCCTTAAGCCAGGCACTATCGCTACAATTTAGCGCCACTTGGTACGAGTGGAGCAGCTTTGACGAGCTAAACATTGATTTAGACGACGGTAACCAGTTACTACTGCGTGAAGAAAACTTTGAAAATGTTTGGCGCGTTGGTTTAGGTACAACTTATCAGTTGAACGACCAATGGACTGTTCGCGGTGGTTACGCTTATGACGAAGGTGCTGCTTTAACTGAGTTTCGTTCAATCAGCATCCCAGATGTCGATCGTCAGTGGTTTAGCTTAGGTGCGACGTACCAAATCAACAAAACCTTTAATGTTGATTTAGGTTACGCCTATGTTCGCGGTAAAGAAGGCCGTGTACAAGAGGAATTAGCCCTTGGTGCTATTTCTTCAACTTTCAACGGTGTCCAAACTTCAAGCGCCAATATCTACAGCGTACAATTAAACGCGGCGTTCTAGTCTCGTTTGTTAAGGTTCTAATCTGTTAAAAACAAAAAAAGCCAGAGTTATCCTCTGGCTTTTTTTAACCGATGTACGGTATAACGCATTGTCGTGGTCTTTATCGCCATCCATGGCTAGCAAGAGATTAGTATGTCCTATACTTCAGCTGATAATGAGCGTATTTGTGCTGCTAACAAGCACCCATTAGGCTTTGGCTTTTTGCGCTTGTTCTTGCTGCTGTTGAATGCGTGCTTTTTTCTCTGCCTTGCGCGCTTCTAAGTTTTTAGCGGCGTCAAAACCAATGTGAGCTTGACCGCGTTGCTTTGCTAGTTCCATTTGTTTTTCACGTTCGGCGTAACGGGCGCGTTGTTCGTCGGTTACACGGTCGAAACAGTGGTGACAGCTAACACCTTTTTGATATTGCTCGCGCTCTTTGTCGGCTTCTAAAATAGGCATACGACAGGCGTGACATTGGTCGTATTTACCAGCGTTTAGGTCGTGGTCGACGGTTACGCGATCGTCAAAGACGAAACACTCGCCTTCCCACATGGTATCACTGCTTGGTACTTCTTCTAAGTATTTTAAAATACCGCCTTCGAGGTGATAAACCTCTTCAAAGCCTTGTTCCTTCATGTATGCTGTTGATTTTTCACAGCGAATACCACCAGTACAGAACATGGCGACCTTCTTGTGTTTACTCGGATCCATGTTTTCTTTGGTCCAAGCAGGGAATTCACGGAAGGTTTTAGTGTTTGGAGCTACTGCGTTTTTAAAGGTGCCTATTTGCACTTCGTAGTCGTTGCGGGTGTCGACGACAAAAACCTCAGGATCAGAAATCAGCGCATTCCAGTCTTTTGGTTTTACATAAGTGCCGACAACATGACGAGGATCAATGCCTTCAACACCCATAGTCACAATTTCTTTTTTCAATTTAACTTTTGAACGCTTAAATGGTGCTTCATCAGTGTAAGATTCTTTGTAAGAAACGTCGCTTAAACGCTCATCGCTTTTTAGCCAAGCTAATACTGCGTCAATACCTGCGCGTGGGCCAGCAATGGTGCCATTAATGCCTTCAAGGGCTAGTAACAAAGTACCGCGAACTTGGTTGGCGACCATAGTATTGAGTAGTGGTTGGCGTAAATCTTCAAAGTTTTCAAGAGCAACGAATTTATATAGGGCACAGACGACGTACTGTGGTTGATGAGTATCAGACATAGATTTTCCTCTAGCTAACTGGAACGTAAAACCAGTGCGTTAAAATGAGCGGCGATTATAGCGATTTGTCAAAATTTTGCAAAGTTTGACAGCTGAAAACAACAGGGGAATTGGTACGAGATAAAAAAGCGGCCAACGAAAAGTTTTGGGGCGCTCGCCGCTTGGAGGAAGTAGGTTAAATGGCTGTACTTTGCAGCAAACCACTTTTTTGATTTTTTCTGGGGTTTAGGCTTTTTTGCGCAGCTTTACTAATGCTTTTTTCATGCTTTTTCGTAGATAAAGCGCTAGCAAGCCACCTATAGCGAGCAGTCCTGTGCTGCCGCCACCTGAGTCAGAACTTGAATTATTGTTGCCATTATTTGAACCGCCACCAAGAGATGTATTTCTTGCTGGTGTTAAGCCACTTGCCGTAGTGTTCGATGAATCGACGATAACAATATTGTTAATGGTGACAAAGTTTTCTTGTCCGGGGACATAATTTGAATCAGCACATTGCGCCACGGTGGTGCCTGGCATAGGAATATTGTTACAAATTGGCAAACCAGCGATGCGATCAACCACTGTCATACCGTCGCCAATGACTTGGCCAAAGGCCGTAAAACCGCCGTTTTGGCGATCTAGGTTAGCACTGTTGTCGGCGAGATTAAAAAACCACTGGCTGGTTGCACTATTGACATTGCCAGCCACTTTGGCCATCGATATTGTGCCTCTGACATTTGAAAATACGGGCTCATTTTGAATCGGTTGTAACGTTGCTATTGGTGTTAATGGCAGTTGCCCTTGAAATGAAAAACCGCCACCTTGAACGACAAAACGACTGACACTGCGATGAATAACCGTGTTGTTGTAGTTGCCATTATTGATGTAACTGAGAAAGTTTGCCACCGTAATTGGTGTATTTTGATCGTATAAATTAACTTGAAAGTTACCTTGAGAGGTTTGAAATTCTACGATTGTCGCATGACTTGCTGCACTAAACGCGACGCCTGACGCTAAAATGACAGTTTTTGCCAATTTACCGAAGTTTTTGTATGACATATGAACAAAGCCCGTAAAGAGTTGAATAGAAAACGAGACAACTATACAAGCATTAAAATTCAACGTCAGTTACAAATTGTATCTGTGATGAAATTGTGAAAATTTATGCTTGTGTGTGAATTTGACGAATAAAAAAGGGTGCTAACTGCACCCTTTAAAATTACTTGATTGTTTACGTGTTATTTTACTCGCATACCCGGCTGTGCGCCTTCTTCAGGATTGAGGATCCACAAATCTTTACCGCCAGGGCCTGCCGCTAATACCATGCCTTCTGACATACCAAAGCGCATTTTACGCGGTGCCAAGTTGGCGACCATTACGGTGAGTTTGCCTTCTAAATCTTCTGGTTGGTAGGCTGATTTTATTCCAGCAAATACTTGGCGGGTTTCACCGCCGAGGTCTAGTTCTAAGCGCAGCAGTTTATCTGCTTTTTCAACGTGCTCAGCTTTGACAATTTTAGCGACTCGTAAATCAATTTTCGCGAAATCGTCAAATTGAATCTCTGGTGCAATTGGATCATCAGCTAACTGCGTTTTTGTTTTTGAGGCTACAGGCGTTGCTGTTTTTGCTGCTTCTTGCAAACTTTCTTTTGATGCTTCAACCATAGTGTTAATTTTATCCATATCTACGCGCTGCATCAGTGCCTTAAACTTGTTGATTTTGTGGTTAGACAACAAGGTTTTGTGACCATCCCACAGGAGTTCGTCATTTAAAAACGCTTCTGTGCTTTCGGCGAGCTTCGGCAATACTGGTTTTAAGTAGATCATCAGGGTGCGGAATAAGTTGATACCCAATGAGCAAATATTGTGGACGTCAGCTTGTTTACTTTCGTCTTTAATCAACTGCCAAGGTTCTTTAACTGCGATGTATTCGTTAACCTTGTCGGCTAAGGCCATGATTTCACGCATTGCTTTACCAAAGTCACGGGCTTCGTATAATTCAGCAAGTTTGTCACCAGCAGCCATGACTTCGTCAGCCAGTGCTTGATCGTCAACTGTACTTGATAAAACACCGTCGAAACGCTTGGTGATAAAGCTAGCACAACGCGAGGCAATATTGACCACTTTGCCAACTAGGTCTGAATTTACGCGTTGGGCAAAGTCTTCAAGGTTTAAGTCTAAATCATCGATACGGCTAGTGAGTTTAGCTGCGTAGTAGTAGCGCAAGTACTCAGGGTTTAAGTGCTCTAAATAAGTACGGCCTTTAATAAAGGTGCCTTTTGATTTAGACATTTTTGCGCCGTTAACCGTGACAAAACCGTGGGCGTACACTGACGTTGGCTTGCGTAAACCAGCGCCTTCTAACATGGCTGGCCAGAATAAGCTGTGGAAGTAAATAATATCTTTGCCGATAAAGTGGTATAGCTCAGCGTCGGAGTTTTTGTTCCAGTAGCTGTCAAAGTCGATATTTTCGCGATCACACAAGTTTTTGAATGCGCCCATATAGCCAATTGGCGCATCTAACCAAACGTAAAAATATTTGCCCGGTGCGTTAGGGATTTCAAAGCCGAAGTATGGTGCATCGCGACTGATGTCCCACTGTTGTAGACCTTGCTCGAACCACTCAGCGAGTTTGTTGGCCATTTCTTCTTGTAATGAGCCACTGCGGGTCCAGTCTTTCAGCATTTGTTCAAACGCTGGTAAATCAAAGAAGTAGTGTTCAGAATCTCGCAGTACTGGCGTTGCTCCCGATACCACAGAACGCGGGTTAATCACTTCGGTCGGTGAGTAAGTTGCGCCACAGTTGTCGCAGCTATCGCCGTTTTCATCTTCGCTCTTACACTTAGGACAAGTACCTTTAACAAAGCGATCTGGCAAGAACATGCCTTTTTCTGGATCGTAAAGCTGAGAAATGGTACGCGTTTTAATGTAGCCGTTGTCGTGCAACTTGTTGTAAATCTCATGCGAAAACGCTTCGTTTTCTGGGCTATGAGTTGAGTGATAATTGTCAAAACTAATATGGAAGTCGGCAAAGTCAGCCATGTGCTCTTCGCGAACACCTGCAATCATTTGCTCAGGAGAAACACCTAACTCTTGTGCTTTAAGCATAATTGGCGTGCCGTGGGCGTCGTCGGCACACACAAAATAGGTTTCGTGGCCGCGCATGCGCTGGAAGCGCACCCAAATATCGGTTTGAATATGCTCTAATAAATGCCCTAAATGAATAGAACCGTTAGCGTACGGCAGGGCACAAGTGACAAGAATTTTACGTTTTTCTGAAGTCATGTATGGTTGCGTTAATTTTGATGGTAATTGTGCGGTGAATGGTACAGAATTTACCTGTATTTTTCATTAATAATTTTCCCTTGTTGGCGAGAAAGCGCTGCATAAAGTTGCTGTGCCTTCCGCTTATTATTCGAAGAGGCGCATTTGTTTAGTTTTTTCTCTAAAAAATCGGCAAAAAATAACCAAAAAAATAAAGACAACATTCAAGTTAAGCGACCGTTAAATAATGATGCTCAAAACTCTGAATACGAGCTTGTTAAACTTGTGTTGGCAGTTCTTGAACAGTATCGCAGTGAGACCTTTCCCAACGGCGTGTTGACTGAGTCATTACAGCAAATTGTTGAATCTCAGCAACCATTAATCTTGAAATTGGTATTACCGTTTCCCTGCGCTGGCGAGTTGGTTGAGATTAGTCAATCGCTATCGCAGCAGTTTGAACAAGAGATATTGATTGTCGCCGATTATCACGTTAACAGTGTTCGAGGCCATAATATTAAAGGCGTAAAGAATATCGTCGCGATTTCGTCGGGCAAAGGCGGTGTTGGTAAATCGACCACGGCAGTTAACTTGGCGTATGCCTTGATGGCCGAAGGGGCAAGTGTTGGTATTTTAGATGCGGATATTTATGGTCCGTCAATTCCAACCATGCTCGGTTTACAAGATGCCAAGCCAGACTCTAAAGATGGCAAATTGATGGAGCCGCTTGATGCCAATGGCCTAAAAGCAATGTCGATTGGCTTTTTAGTGCCAGACAGTGACGCAACTGTTTGGCGCGGGCCGATGGCGAGTTCGGCGTTTAATCAATTATTAAATGAAACCAACTGGCCAGAGCTAGATTATTTGTTGATTGATATGCCACCGGGCACAGGTGACATTCAATTAACGTTGGCGCAAAAGGTGCCAGTAGCAGGTGCCACAGTGGTAACTACTCCACAAGATATTGCCTTAGCTGACGCGGTAAAAGGCATTAGCATGTTTAACAAGGTTAAAGTGCCGGTATTGGGAATTGTTGAGAATATGAGTTACCACATTTGTGAAAATTGTGGCCATGAAGCACATATTTTCGGCTGTGGTGGTGGCAGCGATATCGCCGATAGTTATCAAGTACCTTTGCTTGGCCAATTACCGTTAGATATTGCTATTCGCACCGACGCCGATTTGGGCGTTAATACAATAATTGAAAATAGCACTGGTGATATTGCGCTAAGATACCGTAAAATAGCCCGCAACATGGCAGCGAAGTTGTACCAACAGCTTGATATGCGCAGTGTCAATACGCCTGAGGTAGTGACCAAAAACTGATGTCTTTTTGTGAGTATGACGAGAATTTCAGCGCTGGTGACATCTAGGGCTTACAATAGTGGCCTAAAACAATGGCCAACAAAAATAGCCAAACCGATAGTAACGGACAATAAGAAAACTAATAACAAAAGAAACGCATTATGAGACTAGCCGATAAAGACATAGAACAGTATTTAGCACAGGGAAAAATAGTGATTGAACCTATGCCTGATAGCTCGATGATTTCAGGCGTTAGTGTCGATATTCGCTTGGGTAATGAGTTTCGCGTATTTAAGGATCACACTGCACCGTACATTGATTTAAGCGGCCCGCGTGAACAGGTGCAAAAAGCGATGAACTCAGTGATGAGTGAAGAAATTGTGATTCCAGACGGCGAAGCTTTCTTCTTGCACCCGGGTGAATTAGCTCTTGCGGTGACCTATGAAGCAGTAACTTTACCGGCTGATATTGTCGGCTGGTTGGACGGCCGTTCATCGTTAGCGCGTTTGGGCTTGATGGTGCACGTAACCGCGCACCGCATAGATCCGGGTTGGTCTGGTCAAATCGTGTTAGAGTTTTATAACAGTGGTAAGTTACCTTTGGCACTTAGACCTAAAATGAAAATTGCCGCACTGAATTTTGAAACGATGTCAGCAGAAGCTGATCGCCCATACAACAAGCGAGTCGATGCAAAATACAAAGGTCAAACAGGTGCTGTTGCCAGTCGTATAAGTGAAGACGATTCCAGTAAATAACTTATACGTTTTGTTATCGCAGACGTTGTTAACCAGCTAACTGAAAATAATGCCAGCCTAGCCGCTGGCATTTTTGTATGTAGAACCTGCTAATATGCGTTTTTAAAGGTGGTGAAGCCTCTGTTTATGTTACTCGTGTTAGCGGTTTGTTTCCGATAGCTTTAACTTATCGAGCGGACTACAAACACTGTTAGCCCCTTGTTGCAACACATGCGTGTATATTTGTGTTGTGCGTAAATCACTGTGGCCTAGTTGTTCTTGCACTGTACGGATGTCAGCACCGGATTGCAGTAAATGAGTTGCAAATGAGTGACGCAAAGTGTGACAAGTAACATCTTTGACAAAGCCTAAGCGTTTACTCACTGCTCTTATTGTTCGCTGAATTTTCTGTTCGCCAATATGATGTCGGCGTAGGTACTTTGACTCAGGATCGATACTGAGTTTTTGGGCGGGAAACAAATAGTGCCAATTAAATTCCATCGGCGCGCTTGGATACTTCTTGGCAAGTGCATATGGCAACCAAACGCCGCGATAATCGGCATTGTCTTTATCTTGCTGATAGTATGAGCTTGCTACCGCTATTTGTTTTTTTAACGGTTCAATGAGCTCTTTTGCCAAGGTTACACGACGATGCTTGCCCCCTTTGCCATGCCATATTTGCAAAGATAAATAATCAAAATCAATATCTTGTACTCGAAGCCTAACAACTTCCATCAGCCGTAAACCACTGCCGTATAAAAGTTTACATGGCAAGGATACCGCTGCAGATATATTGCTGAGTAAACTAGTGACTTCTTCATGAGTTAAAACAACCGGTAACTTCGGTTGGATTGATGTTTTATTAAAATTCAATTCGAGGGTAAGTGGGGTTTGGAGTACTTCTCGATAGAGAAATACTAGCGCATTTAGCACTAACGCTTGTGTTTTTGGGGTAACTTGTTTTTGGTTAGCAAGAAACGATAAAAATAGTTCGACTTCTGCATCGTGACAGGTGACCGGGTGTTGTTTGTTGTTAAAATTTATGAATGCTTTAATCCAATAACAATATGTTTGGACGGTTCTTTTGGCGTATCGTTTTAGATACATTTTTTCTGATACTAAGGTTAAGAATGGCGAGTTCATTAGTAGCTCCTTTACTGTTTTTATATACAGTTTAGGTGCTGTGACGTATTTTATCTAGAAAGACGTCAATATGACGTGTATTTATGGGGAAATACGTCAATATGTGAAAATTACCTTGTTGATTAGTAAGGTAAATATAGTTACAGTGCCAAATAATTAATTTTAACTATTAGCGTTTAATAGGGATGTGGGAACACGTCGCACTGACGTCTAATAAGCTGTTATGTTGCAAGCAAAATATGCGGAAATTTCTAATCTTCGGAACAGGATTGTTGATAGTGGCTTTGCTAGTTGTATTGTTACTATTTTTGACATTTGAAAATGCGATGTCAGGTCAAGCTATCTGGGGAACTAGAGATGGCTCTTTTGTCGTAAAAGGTTTTTCGGCTGTATTGGTAAACTTGGGAATTCTAAGTATTGTTTTAAGCTTTGTTTCATACCTTGCTTACTTAAGTAATCGGCGAGAGCTACTTCATAAACTTTACAATATTTTTGGTGTGTTAAGTACGGTTTTAGTTTTGGTTGGCTTTTTAACGTCAGCAACATAACAAGCTGTTAAAGTGGGACTGCTAAAGTTTGGCTCGGTTTCGCTTCGCTGCACATTTTAGCCAAACTATTATCAGCCCCTTAACAGGGCGTTAGCTGTACAGGGAAATCACATGGAATCAGGTGTTCAAAAAAGATTAAGTCGCAGTAAAACTTTCATTGCTGGTGGTGTTTGCTCAGGATTAGCAGATCACTATGGCTTTCGCAAAGGTGGTGTCCAAGCTGCATTTGTTATTTCTAGCTTGCTCTTAGGTTTTCCTGTTTTAATCTATTTAATTTTGTGGATAATTTTACCTAAAGAGGTTTAGTGCATTTTTGTAATGTACAGCTAACAAGGCAATTAATCGGACGCGTAAAGCTTGGCTCGCGTCACTTCGTTCCTAATTTTAGCCAAGCATTTACTTGCCGTTTATTGCGGCGTTATAAATACCTAAAGGATTGAGTTTGGACGTAACATTCTTCGCAGCAAATAGTGATTGCGATTACAGCAGGTTTGAAGAAATATCTGAGTCCTCAATTTTGGGGGGTGGGTTCTTCACCAAAGATCAAATAAGTGATTTATTAAGTTGCTTTAAGTGTGCCAGTTCTGCGCAAAGTGATTGTCTTTGGTTATTACCTTTAAATTTCTCTGAAGCACTCGCAACAATTGACGATGAAGCGTTGAAAGATATTGCTGTACACTGGTCTGACGAAGTCTCATGGGAAAATACAGATGTTAATTCTATGGATCTAGCAGGTCATGTATTAGAGTTAAAATACGCATACTTACAACATTCAGATAAAAGAATTTTTGCGTTATTTGAGTAAGTATTTATAACAAGCTGTTTAAGTGCGGGACTGCTAAAGTTTGGCTCGGTTTCGCTTCGCTACACATTTTAGCCAAACATTATCAGCCCCTTAACAGGGCGTTATACGCAAAAGGACGTGAAGTAATGAGTTTAATCATGAACGATATAGCACTAAAAATATGTATAGCAATTGTTTCGGCAGGTGTTGCTTATCTTTTCACTTCAAGAAGATCTCTAAAACAAAATGTGTTCGAGTTAAATAAAATTTTCCATTCAGAGAAACTTTTTGAATCAAGAGGTAAAGCAGCATCACTATTGCAATCAAATACAGATAAAAATATTGTGCAATTAGCAAATGAAGATGATTTTTTCCACCTCTCAAGTGTGCTTCATTTTTTTTCAAATATACAAAACCTCAAAGATGGCGGGTTAGTTGATAAAAAACTAACGAAGTGTTTTTTTTCTAGATACTTTAAATATTTCGATAATTACATAAATACCCTTTTTTTAGATGATGGTAGTAATGAAATTCAAGAGTGGCTGCCGATGAAGCAAGAACTGAACAAACTAAGAGATTGGCTTTAATGCGTATAACAAGCGCTTTAACGGGACAAATAAAGCTTAGCTCCCGTCGCTGCGCTCCTAAATTTTAGCTAAGCTAATTATTTGCCCATTAAGCGGGCGTTATACGCATAAGGAGAGTTTTGGTGTTGAAAACTGATCATATACAAATTCAATGCCCAGAATGTGGGCACACTGAATTTGAATACCCTGAAAATGTACAAGATGATGATTTTGTGAAGTGCAACCAATGCAAGTTTGAAGTGATGCTCTGTGATTTAAAAGAAGCAGGTATTGAGCAAGCAAAAGAAGTTGTAATCCCAGAAGCGAAGAAAGAAATAGAGAAGATGCTTAAAAAAGCATTAAAGGGCTTTAAGTGAGTAAGTTTGAAGTTATCAGTACGTTAGTATCTATATTAGCAATTATCATATCTTCAGTTTCTTTAGTTCGTACTCGTAAACTAGCTAAAGAGCAACTTGATCTAGAAAAAATTACAGCCAAATTATCTCAATTGCAAATTGAGAATTTAGCTGAAGAAAAGGCAAATAAAAAAAAGCCAAACTTTAATGTTACTTTATCCAAACTTGGAAAGTCCTATTATTTTTATATTTCTAATACAGGGCAAGGAAGTGCTTATAATTTAAAATTCGAGCTGGTGGACTGTGATGATAGTCCTTTAATATCAAGTGAACTCGAAGATAAATTTCCTCACCCTGAAATGAAAAACAATTCAAGAATTAAGCTAAATGCAGCAATTCATCTGAGCAGCCCTAGAAAATATCAAGTAAAACTAAGTTGGGAAGACTCTAATCAAATAGCATGTGATGAAGTATTTTGGGTTTCATACTAAAATGCGTATAACAAACCAATAAAGTGGGACTGCTAAAGCTTGGCTCGGTTTCGCTTCGCTCCACAAGTATAGCCAAGCATTATCAGCCCCTTATTGGGGCGTTAGCTGTACAAGGAATCATAGAGTATGAAGCGAGATCCTGACTTAATCAGAAAATTACTAATTTTTTGGGAGTCAAAAGAAAGTACAGGTGGCTCTAGAGATATTTGTATTGAGGGCTACAGTAACATTGAAATTATGTATCATTTAGTGCTTATGGATGATGCAGGATTTCTTTATTGTGAGCGCACTTGTTCTTCAACTACACCTGATCGAGTTATAAATGTAACGCCTTTTCATTTAACTTGGAAAGGACATGAATTCTTGGATGCAGCACGTAATGAGAATAATTGGAATAGCGTCAAAAGTACTGTATTGAATAAAACAGGTTCGCTATCTTTTGAAGTTATTAAACAAGTCTTAAATAAATCGGCATTGTCTAGCTTAGGGTTATAGTACAGCTAACAAGCCAATAAAGTGGGACAGCTAAAGCTTGGCTCGGTTCCGCTTCGCTTCACAAGTATAGCCAAGCTTTATCAGCCCCTTATTGGGGCGTTAGGCTAATCATCAACCAAGGAAGTTTAAATGAAGTTTATCGGATCTTTATTTCTTTTTGTTTTGAGTTTTTCAGTTCTAGGCAATGAACAAGAAACGATAGAAAATTTTTACGGTACCTTTGGTTACCCTGGGGATAGGTTAATAATCTATCCTGCCAGTCAACAATCAGTGGTTTTTTATATATCTCTTCATAGTGGTCCGCCAAACTACAGTGGTTCATCGATGTTTGGTAAAGCTACATTAAGAGATGGAAAGTTATATCACTCATCATATACGTTTGATAGCGAAGATTATCGATGTGAGTTCGTAATATCAATGGAAAGCAATAAAGCGAAAATTACAATGCTAACTAGTAACAGAAAGTGTGGATTTCTTAGATATGGCTTAGACGGTACATACACTAGAATGTCAAAGACACCAGAAAGTAAAGTTCAAGATAATTTTACTGATTTTGTTTGTTATTTAGAAGATATAGCCAATCAACTACGTGAAACTAATGAAGTAAAAGCACGAAATACTTATTCATGTGCCAAACTTAGAAAAAATAATTAAGTTCGTGTGTATTAGCCTAACAAGCCACTTAAAAGGACAAATAACAGTTGGTTTTGCTCCTTCGTCGCTTATTTTAACCAACTATTATTTGCCTCTTAGTGAGGCGTTAGCTGTACAGGGAAATCACATGGAATCAGGTGTTCAAAAAAGATTAAGTCGCAGTAAAACTTTCATTGCTGGTGGTGTTTGCTCAGGATTAGCAGATCACTATGGCTTTCGCAAAGGTGGTGTCCAAGCTGCATTTGTTATTTCTAGCTTGCTCTTAGGTTTTCCTGTTTTAATCTATTTAATTTTGTGGTTAATTTTACCTAAAGAGGTTTAGTGCATTTTTGTAATGTACAGCTAACAAGGTAATTAATCGGACGCGTAAAGCTTGGCTCGCGTCACTTCGTTCCTAATTTTAGCCAAGCATTTACTTGCCGTTTATTGCGGCGTTAACTGTCACCACTAATTCAAGGTAACTTGTTTTTCTGGTTTTTGTGTAAAACTAAAAGTTGGACAGTTGTTGCAAACGAGTTTTCGCCTTTGTTAATTTGGTTGCTCAAACTAACACTGTGCAAAAGGCTCAAATTATGAATTTGGTGTTGTAGTGGCGAGGTGTTGCGGCACTTTGGGTTCAAATGTATTTAACCTTGTTTGTTGCTGATAGTTTTGTTGGTTACAGCAAGCTAGCAGTTAACAAGCAAATTAACGGGACTAATAAAGCTTGGCTCTTTTGCTCGTGCCTCGCTTATTTTAGCCAAAACTTTATTAGCCCATTATTTGGGCGTTATATGCCATGAAAATATTTGCGTTAATTTTAAGTGTTCTTTCATTTTCTAGTTTTGCTGAGGTTAACTTAGTAAAAGTTGATAAGTCTGAAAATAAAATGTACTTACTAGATAATGGAAAAGTGATAAAAGAATATCATGTTGCCTTTGGTGGTTCTCCCAAAGGGCACAAAGAACAAGAAGGTGATCAGAAAACACCGGAAGGTATTTACACTTTGGATTATAAAAAAGAAGATTCTTCCTTTTATCGTGCAATGCATATCAGTTACCCCAATGAAGCCGATTTAGAGAATGCCAAGAGAAAAGGAGTTTCTGCTGGAGGCTTTATCATGGTGCACGGTCAAAGGAATTGGTTAGGCTGGTTGTCTGGAATTACTCAAAATTTTAATTGGACAAACGGTTGCATTGCTTTAACAAATTCAGAGATGGATGAATTTATGGATTTAGTTAAAGTGGGCACAAAAATCCAAATAGAGTGGTAATTGGCATATAACAAGCCAATAAAGCGGGACTGCTAAAGCTTGGCTCGGTTCCGCTTCGCTACACAGTTTAGCCAAGCCTTTATCAGCCCCTTATTGGGGCGTTAGCTGCTTAAGGAGACTCATTTGAAAGTAGACGATATTCGAACATTTATTCCCAGCAAGGACTACGAAGTTTCAAAATCTTTTTATGAAGCCCTAGGCTTTAAAGGGGAGTATGCTTCTGACGATCTTACACTTTTCGAAAATGGTGAATGCTCCTTTTGGCTCCAACGATTTTACAACGAAGAGTTTGCCAATAATTTAATGCTACAGCTTTCGGTATTAGATATTGAAGAAGCATTCAATTTAATATCGAACTTAAAAGGTTTTGACATTAAATTTGAACCAATCAAAGTTGAGCGTTGGGGCAAGGTTGTTTATCTATGGGGACCATCTGGTGAGTTATGGCACGTTACTGAGTTCAGCAGCTAACAAGCGCTTCAACGGGACAAATAAAGCTTAGCTCCCGTCGCTGCGCTCCTAAATTTTAGCTAAGCTAATTATTTGCCCGTTAAGCGAGCGTTAGCTGTAAAGGAGTATCACTTGAAGTTTATTGTGTTAACACTGCTATTATTTACTCCGTTTTTATCTTTTGCTTGCACGTGTTTTTCACCACCACTTGAAGAGTCAGTAAAAGACGCAGACTTTATTTATGTTGGCCAAATCGTTTCTGCACAAATAGACGGTAAAAAACGTGTTTTAAATTATTTGTCGAATATTGAAACTTTAAAAGGCTCACCTGATACCGATGTTTTGGTTTCATATATCGAGGAAGGTATGTGTTCTAACCCTGCGGCAGTCGGGTTCAGATATGTAGTTTTTGGTAAAAAAGGCAATAACCCGACTTTAAACCTGTGTGGAGCAACTCAGCCTCTATCAGATTCAAGTAAGGAACTTGTTGATAATATTAAAAAACTTACAGCTAACAAGCCACTTAAGCAGGACAAATAAAGTTTGGCTCCTCTCGCTTCGCTCGTTATTATAGCCAAAACTTTATTAGCCTCTTAGTGGGGCGTTATATTTCACTACGAATCGAGAAAAAGCTTTTAATCAATTATATGCTTGCCCATGTTGTGGTTACGCAACATTAGCAGAACCAGCAAACTACGAAATTTGTGAAATATGCTTTTGGGAAGATGATGGTCAAGATGATCCTGAGCAAAATGGCTGTTTGGGTGGACCTAATGGAGTCTCTCTCAAGGAAGCTAGGTTTAATTTTATAGTTTTTGGTGCTGCTGAAAAAAAGGACTTAGATTGTGTTCGTGCTGCAAATGAAAGCGATATAAATCTAAGAAACTATAAATTAGTGTACGATGTAATATCAGAATAGAAATATAACAAGCCAATTAAGTGCGGGACTGCTAAAGCTTGGCTCGGTTTCGCTTCGCTTCACAAGTTTAGCCAAGCATTTATCAGCCCCTTATTGGGGCGTTATGTTTACAAGGAACAAAATGAAAACTCTAAGTACCTTTTTATGTTCGAGTCTATTTTTATTTGGTTGCGCAGCCACTAGCGAGACTCCAAAAGGCTGGCTAACTCTTGATGGTAAAGCAATTTCAGACCAAGAAAAATTTAATGCTGCATTAAAAAAATGTGATTACATTCGAGCAGATAGAACTGCAATAGTGGATTTTGACGGTAAAGCGATGCAAGGTCTTTTAGTGGCAAGATTATGCATGGAAAAAGAAGGCTATCAACTTAAAAAGTAAACATAACAAGTGCTTCAAAGGGACAAATAAAGCTTAGCTCCCGTCGCTACGCTCCTAATTTTAGCTAAGCTATTATTTGCCCTTTAAGTGGGCGTTATATTGCTAGGAGGCAGTGATGAAACTTTCAGGAGAATATTATACACCACCGAATAAATGGCAATTTGATGCTATCAAACGTAGATACTTATCTCATGGCGTCAAAGATTCTAATTTGGATATTGAGTCCTTCGAGCGATACGAAGGGATAATTAAAGTTAGGTATTTTCTCAAAGCTATTTCTGAGTGTGTTGTATTTGATGACCCAGCAGCTATTGATATTTCCGTTGATTTCGTCGTTTCACCAGTATATTTTCACTATTCAGGCTATATTAGACAAACCATGGCTCGTAGGCTAAAAAGTGCTACTCTATCTAGTCAGCAAATCACAAAAATTATCAAAGGTGTACAAAGCTTAATATCATCTGGTAAGACTGGTGAGGAGTTTGAGCAAATAAATAAACTTTACCTAAAAGTATCAGCAATATAACAAGCTGTTCAAGTGGGACTGCTAAAGTTTGGCTCGGTTCCGCTTCGCTTCACAAGTATAGCCAAACATTTATCAGCCCCTTAACAGGGCGTTATGTTTACAGGTGATATATGGAGACCTCTAAGTACCTTGGTGGTTTAAAGTTGATTAATGGTTTCCTATTAGGTTTCGTTGTAACTATTTCTTATTTAACGTTCACTTCTGATAGTGGGTATTACTCAGTTTTAACCTTGTTAAAATACAGTGGGATTGCTGGTGGAGTTGTAGGGTTTATCAATTTTGTTCTATATGAATCAAGCTCCTCTGATATGCAAAAAGCTGGTGATGTTGTTGAGCAACTTGACTCTACTTCAGGTTATTCTGATGGTGGTTCTTCTGGTTGTGACTCTGGCGGGCAGTAAACATAACAAGCCAATAAAGCGGGACTGCTAAAGCTTGGCTCGGTTCCGCTTCGCTACACAGTTTAGCCAAGCATTTATCAGCCCCTTATTGGGGCGTTAGGTTTTATGAAGAAAGCACTAATTTCGTTTGGTCTTTTATTGATTGTTTACTTAAATGTGAATGCAATAGTCGGGTTGTTACCCGATAGTGACTTCAAATTAAATTTACGTTTACTAATT
>NZ_JAGHQT010000018.1 GCF_017744155.1 Endozoicomonas sp. G2_1
TCAACTTGCTCGACAACCGACAATTTAAAAGCGAGTGAGTAATCCTTTTGAGTTCGTTTAGTGGTTGATTTCATGATGCTCTCCAATTCATTGATTGAAAAGTGTCAACCTTATTTAGGACGGGTCATACTTACTAATAAAAAACCTCGCATATGCGAGGTTTTTTTTATTGTTTTAAAATGTGTGACTTATTGACGTTAGCCAATTAGTAAGTCAGATAGTTCTTTTCTTACAGAGCGAGAGGTTGGGGCACTGCTGCGTCCTATTCTTGCGAGAAATGCACACGTCCTGACTTTTTCTTCACCGACTAAGCCTTTAAATTGCTCATCCATGGTACTAGCATTTTGTAGTGCTCTGGCATCAGTTGAAAAGTTTATTCCTTCGCGTTGAAATTCAGCAAACATGATAGGAGTATATTCCGGTTGACAGCCCAAGCCGAGCGTTTCAGCAGTCAACCAAAGCCGCATTACAACTCGGCCGGTTTCAATAAAATCATCTAAGCTTTTATCGGTTTCTGTTTTGGTTAGTAAAAAGTGTCCACTGCACTTTATTGCGGTTAAATAATCGAGTCTAAATTTTGCCCAAACTGTACCGAATAAGTATTTTTCAACAAAATGAAAACGAGACCAAGATTTCATCGCCCATTTAGTCAATGCTTGCGTTATTGGATCGACTCCCAGTGATTTAGGAGGAATTTTTGTTGGACTAAATGTTTCATAACCCTTTCGAAAGTCAATTATTTTGGAATGAACATCATACCCTTCTTTCATCACATATCGCGTATGAGAGTTACCGTACAAAAGCTTACCAATTTTTTTCTTTTCGCTGCTAGACTCGAACCAAGTGAGTTCAAAACCTGTGGGTAGGCATTGTTCAAATGCTAGCTTTTCTCTCTCGCTCAATGGCTTACTACCCATCAGCTTTCTTTGAACAGAACGAGTTTTAATGGCGTTAAATAACGGGTGTTGAGAGGTGATTTCGTCAGCGGTTAACGTAACTAAAAAAATAGTTAGCTGTTGGTCATCGCCATTTGGTCGTTTTTCATACCTGGTGTTAAATCCGTGTTGTTTTGCCGAAATATCAATAGTCTCAAACAACAAGCCAATAGTCAGCCAACTGACGTGACCGTTTAGATCGTAAACCATCCAGTCAGATTCATCTCTACAATGTATCTCGAAGCTTGTTTCACTTATTATTTTAAATTTCCAACTTTGTAAGTTGTCCGGACTCGGACACCATCTGGCGCTATCGAGTATTTGGAGAATTGTGTCTGGAATCACGTGCTCACTATTCATATTTTTCTCCAGTTACCCTTGCCCTTTAAGAACCACTTTTTTGGCTATTTGGTACATGAGCCATTGTATTGGGTTGCGATTTCCCCATGGACGCCATGTTTTAACAAGCTTGTTTCTATAAGCATCAAAGTGCATGCCATGAGGGGCTTTAATGATGTCACCGCGGTTTAACAGTATTTTTAGAACATACGAAGACGCTGCTCCACCACACAGTTTTACCCCCATAGCGGTAGACGGGGCGGTTTGAGCAATAAAGTCACTGGTACTTGGATCAACCAAGTATTTGCGTTGTATAAGAGAGGGGCTTAGACCAACTAAAAATTTAACGAGTTGCTCGTTTTCTGTCTGACAATCATTAAATCTAAAGTAGTCCTCATAGCTCATGCTATCAGGAGTAAAGCAAATCAGTGCAACGCCCATGCCTATTGGCGCTGCGACAACTACTGGAATATTCTTTTCATAACACTTACGGTACATTAGCTTACGGGCGTTAAGTGCAAAGTAATCCAAGCTGTCGACATATACATCAACATCTTTTAAAAATTCATCGGCATTCTCTTCGTTCACACCCTCCGGAAAGCTATTGATTTCAGCTTCAGGATTAATATCGAGAATTACTTCTCTCATGACATCAACTTTGGGTTGGTTGACTGTGGACATAAATGCGCCAGCTTGTCGATTAAAGTTGTGTACTTCATACTCGTCGAAATCTGAGATTTGAAATTTACCAATACCTAATCTGGCTAATGTTACTAAGTGTTCACTACCAACACCACCTGCTCCAGCCGTAGCAACACGCTTTTCTCTTAATAAAGACTGTTCCTCTTGTGTCAGCCAGCCGATATTTCTAGAAAAAGCATTCTTATAGTCAAACATGTTAAATTCCTGAAAGTGACTAATTCCCTGATGAAAGTATTTGTTGATTGATGGTTTTGTTGATTTCTAAAAACAAGCTTTGGAAACCATTGCTCAAGTTGTTCAAGAACATATCTGCATTGATATAATATGGCGCTCTTTTACCGTGATACTCAATCGCCGGACCGATTTGTTCGAATTTAATACCGACAAACTGCATACTTCGAGCAAGTCTTGGCTCCATCATTACAAAAGCATGATTAATACCTGATTCTATCGCAATAGTCGCCGCTGTCATATATAAACCGATAGCGATAAATGGAAAGCAACGCAGCTCAGTTTCAGAATATGTGGTCTCACTGATTACACCGGTTGCCGATCCGGTGAAGCGATCATTTTTACGTCGTCTAAATTGGTTTTTAACTGCTAATCTGGAGAATTCGCATATTTCACCTCTTTTAAAATATCTTGGATGAAATTGGTCATGTTGCATTGAGTCACCACAATAGTACTCTATTGGCATTTGTTCAGATGAATCAGATGATTTAACAACACGAATACATCCAGTGTAGATATTTGATGGCTTGTGCTTAATGAGTGCTAATTCGGAATGTGCGTCGAATGAATCTGTTTCTAAACCGCTTTGGTGTGTTGGTAAAAAATTGAGCTCATCGCAATAAACATTGTGTCTAATTTGAAAGACTTCTTCTCTTGACTTAGGGGTCAAGGCTAATTCAGGTTCGAGATATTGTGTAAAGTGATCGGCAATGCTATGAGCTTCGCTGTTGGCTTTAATTGAAGCAACCTTACGAGCAGCATCCCCAATGATAGGGGTATCCATGATTTTTTTGCTCCAACTCATAATTACCTCATATCATTAAAAAAATATGCACAATAAAGGTTATCTGCACGCTATTACATTACTTTAGTATATATGACAATTTGCCGTAGGCTACTGGTTTTTAATTACAATTTTAACTAACTTTGATCGGAATCACTTGTTTAGCAGTGTGATAACCTTTGAAGAATAATATTTCTTTTTCTTGTTCTGACATCATAAAGTCTACCGCTGAACTTTTACCTGTATTTACTACTATTGTATTGTGCCAAAACGCGTCATTGATATATTCACGCGAAATAGTGGTCATAAATGTCCTAATTAGCAAAGTCACATAATTTATAATAGGGAAAATGCCATTCGTTTTGATGTCATCATAATCGTGCTCGCCTCTGAGGCGAAAACAAAGCACAGGGGTGCCATCTTGTGCCCAATCTCGATGAAGGGCATCTTCCGATAAAATACTGCCATCAACCATTAGGTGTTGGTTAAAAGGTTTAAAACTAAAGAACAATGGAATTGACATTGAAAACCTGACGGCTAATGATACTTTTAAATTTGGTGTGCGTTCTTTGTCAAAAATGACAGGGGTACCCTTTTTAACATCAGTCGCGACAATGTGTAGATTTTTTTCGAGTTGAGCAAATGTTTTGCCCGCTAAGTAATGGTCAACCCATTGTTCAAAAGCATCGCCAGAACTAAGTCCACCACAGCGAATAAGTTTCAGCAAAGAAAACTCACGGAACTGATTGTAATCTGTCGTTAGCGCGATTCGTTTAATTTCTGATAGTGATAACCCTGCGGCGAAAAAGCTACTGACAATACTGCCACCTGAGACACCAACTATATGATCGAAATCCAGTGCGAATTCTTCTAGTGCGCTCAGAATACCGACGTGCGCCGGTAATCGGGTGCCGCCGCCGGCGAGTATGGGAACAATTTTCTTGGTCACGCTCTAATCACCTTGAATAAACCTTTTTATATCAAACTATTATGGTCAAGGTTTTACGTTTTTGCGAATGACATATAAAAACTACTAGCGAATTTGTTATAGTCTATGCGTTGTCATATTTTCGAGAAAAGCATGCGTTTTTATTATCTGTTAGCTCTTTGTTGCTACCTTGTTCAATGGCCATTGTATGCCGAACTCAAAGATACGATTGTAAAAGTAAAACCGTCAGTGGTTGGTGTTGGTGTTTATACACCAACGGGAAGGCCGCAAAACACGATTAGAGGTACAGGGTTTGTCATTGGTGACGGTCGACATATCGTTACCAATAAACATGTTCTGCCCGATGAGCTAGATCAAGCGTTGAGGCAAAAAATGGCTGTTTTTATTGGCTCAGGTCGTCAAGCTGAAGTAAGAAATGCAGAAATAGTGGCGCAATCTTCGCGCTATGATTTAGCTGTACTGCGCATCAAAGGCCAACCTTTAAAAAGCTTAAAATTAGCCGGTAGCGACTATCTACAAGAGGGCACTTATGTCGCGTTCACTGGTTTTCCTATTGGGGCGGTACTGGGTCTTTATCCGGTAACTCATCGGGGTATTATTGCCAGTATTACACCGACAATTGCCCCCGTGTCTGATGCCGCCCAGCTCAATCCGCGCATGCTCAGATCTTTGCGCGAGCCCTATTTGGTTTATCAGCTCGATGCCACCGCCTACCCGGGGAATAGTGGCAGTGCTTTATACGATGTCGCAACGGCGGAAGTTGTTGGTGTTATTAACAAAGTGTTTGTCCAAGAAACTAAAGAAGCGGTTATCGAAAAGCCCAGTGGTATCACCTATGCCATCCCAGTAAAACACTTGCACGAATTGTTAGCGGAATACAATATTACTTTTTAGGTAACTAGTGTTATATCAATTAGCGCTGCACTATTTTAGATTTGGCTTATCTCGCCTAGTCTTCGGCGAGTTGAGCTGGGTTAGCTGAGTCGGTGACAAATAATTCCGATACTGGGACCAGCTCAATATTGGCTGATTTTAACTTAGGTAATAAGTTTTTCAGCGCTGCTATCGTCTCGGGGTGAGGATGGGCAATAGCGACCAGCTTGTTGTCAGTTTTCGCTCTGGCAATCAACTGTTCAAACTGACCTTGAATGTATTGTTGTGACAGTTGATTGTCTAAAAAGACATCTCGTCTAGTACTCGAGAGTCCGTGAGCTTTAGCGATGCGCTCCGCCTTGCTGTTACCAGTGGTCACGCTGTCGATAAAGAATAAGTCACGCTGCTTTAAAAAGCGCATGGTTGCGGTCATCGGCTTGGTCATTTGGGTCAGTCGTGAACCCATGTGATTATTTATCCCTTTGGCAAATGGAATTTCTTCAAATGCTCGGCTCAGTTGGCGATGAATATTGGCTTCGTTCATTTGGCTAGTTAGCGCGCCAGGGCCGAGTTTTTTGCCATTGGTCGCTTCCATTGGGATATGCAAAAGCACGTCTTTATTAGCTTTGTGAGCCTGCATTGCGAGTCGTTTACCAAACGGAGTATGGGGCAATACTGCGTAGGAGATATTGCCGGGCAACGTTAATGCCTCGATATCTGTCGCGCGGTAGCCAATATCATCGATAATAATGGCGAGCTTAGTGGCGCTAGCAAAAAATAGAGACTGAGCAATTAATAAGGCAAAAGTAAACAGTGCTCGAAGTGTCATTGGGAAAGTTGTGTTTATTAGTATTGTTATAAAAAGTTAGCTTAGCACTATGGTTCAGGGTTGGCTAGCGATACTAGCGACACCATTGTCTCGGGTTAACCGCTTTGCCTTGGTGGCGGATCTCGAAATACAAGCCCGATTGAGCTTGGCCACCACTTTGGCCAACCAGTGCAATGGGCTCACCGGTTTCTACTCGATCGCCAACTTTTTTCAGCAGCGTTTGGTTGTGACCATACAGGCTCATATAACCTTGGCCGTGGTCGATCACGGTCACTAAACCATAGCCTTTGAGCCAATCGGCAAACAGCACTTTGCCATTGTGAATACTGTGAACCTGTCGGCCAACTGGTGCACTAAACATCGCGCCTTTCCAGGTTAAATAGCCTTGTTTTCGGCTGCCGTAGCGATTCACTTTTCTACCTTTAACTGGCCAAGAAAGTTTGCCTTTTAAATGCTTTAAACCGGCTAAGTTAACTGATTGCTTGGCAAGTCGTTCAAGTTCTTTTAAGGCGGCGACCAACTGCGCTTCTTGTTGTTCAAGCTGGGCTATTTTGTCTTGATCTGAGGTAATCTGTTTGTTGAGTTTAGCAATAGTGCTTTGTCGCTTGGCTTTGTTCTTTTGTAATGAGCTTTGCTGGCTTTGTTGACTGCTTTGCAAAGCGGCAAGCTCAGCAGATTTTTCTTGATGTGCTTGAGTCACTTCAAGTAAGCGACTAATGGTTTGCTCAAATTGATTAATTTGTTTGATGCGCGCCTGATTAAGGTACTGGAAATAGCTTAAATTACGCTGAACTTGAGCGCTGTCTTCTTGGTTGAGTAGCAACTTTAAATAATCGTATTGCCCGGTTGAGTAAGCACTGCGAATCTGCTTCGCCAGTTGGCGCTCTTGTTGCTGTTTTTTTAGCGTCAGTGTTTGTTTTTGCTCGGCGAGTTCACTAAGTTCGTTGGTTGTCGTTTTAAGTGAACGCTTAGTTTGTGCAATTGCTTTGCTCAATTTAGCAATTGCCAAATCATCGCGCTTTAATGCATCTTGCAATGCTTGCGTATTCTTCTGCAGCCGGGCTAGTCTGGCCTTGCGCTCGGCGATCGACTGTTTGACGGTTGATAACGCTTGGGCAGTTTGCTTTTCTTTTTTTGATTCAGCGGCAACAGTGACTTGAGTCGCCAGTAAGCTGGCGACTGCTAACCATGTTAAAACTATAAACCGCGTTAACGACATCAAGGCTGACTTAGCTAACTTACTTAATTAAATTTAGGCGTCTACCTTCATCAATGGCTGGCCAGTCATTTCTTCTGGCTGCTCCATGCCCATTAAATGCAAAATTGTTGGTGCGATATCTTGTAATGCTCCCGTTTTTGCAGGTGTTGCATTGCGACCAACATAAATCAGTGGCACAGGTTCGCAAGTGTGAGCTGTGTGGGCTTGGCCCGATTGAGGGTTGACCATTTGCTCGGCATTACCGTGGTCTGCGGTAATTAAACACTCACCGCCCATTTTTTCAAGGGCAGCTAATACCCGGCCAATTGACTGATCAACCGCTTCACAGGCTTTTACCGCTGCGTCGTATTTACCAGTGTGGCCAACCATATCACCATTTGGATAGTTACAAATAATGACATCGTGTTCACCACTTTCAATTGCGGCCACTAATTTATCAGTAAGCAGTGGCGCGTTCATCTCGGGTTGTAAGTCGTAAGTGGCGACTTGAGGTGATGGGATCAAAATACGCTCTTCACCATTAAAGGTATCTTCGCGACCGCCACTAAAGAAAAAGGTGACGTGGGCATATTTTTCAGTTTCTGAAATGCGCAATTGCGTTTTATTGTGTTTTTCCAACCATTCACCTAGAACATTGTTAAGTGGCTCCGGTGGGAATGCGCAACTGGTGTTAATGTCGGCGGCGTACTCGGTTAACATAACAAAATCGCTAATTGTTGGCTGGCGTTGCTTGTTAAAACCGTCGAAATTTTCTTGGATAAAGCTACGGGTGAATTGACGTGCGCGGTCAGCTCTAAAATTCATAAAAATGAGTGCATCGCCATCGTCTACGGTAACTGTTTCGCCAGCGGCATTAGTAATCGCGCTAGCTTGAACAAACTCGTCGTTTTCATCGCGATCATACGCTGCTTGTAAGGCGCTGACGCCATCAGAAAAATGATATTGTGCGGTGCCGTCAACCATTAAGTTGTAGGCTGTTTCTACGCGTTCCCAACGCTGGTCTCTATCCATCGCGTAGTAGCGGCCAATAATTGAAGCCAATTGGCCAGTGCCAATCGCGGCGAATTTTTCTTGTGCTTTAATAATTGATGCTTCGGCGCTGCGCGGCGGGGTGTCGCGACCGTCTAAAAATGCGTGCAAGTATATCGCTTTGGCACCGCGTTGGTGAGCGAGATCTATCATGGCAAAAATGTGATCTTCGTGACTGTGAACACCACCCGGTGACAACAAACCAAAAATATGCACGGCTTTGTCTGCGCTAACTGCTTTATCGACTGCTTGGCACAATGCTGGATTTTGACTGAACTCACCGTCTTCAATCGATTTAGTAATACGAGTAAAATCTTGATAAACAACCCTGCCGGCGCCTAAGTTGACATGACCTACTTCTGAATTACCCATTTGTCCATCTGGCAAGCCAACCGCCATACCTGACGTGTCGATCAGCATATTCGGGTAATTTTTCTTGAGGCCATCAAGTACGGGGGTGTTAGCGTGAAAAATCGCGTTTGATTCTTGCTCCTCACGATATCCCCAACCATCTAAAATAATAAGAACCGTACTTTTCTTCGCTGACATTGATAAATCCTGACTATTACTGGTGTCGAAAACTGCCTCTATTTTACATACTTTTAGCGCAATGTAATCATGTTATCTGTACTGAAATATTCTGTTTAGTTATTCGTCATCTGGCCTGATTGTTTTTGCCTTTGCTAGCAAGGAGATGAGTTTGCCATCAACGTGATAAATGTCTCGTTGACTACTGTTGAGCTAGATTGTGTATTAAACTGGTTTCGGTATACTGTAGCCAATTTTTAGTTACTCGTTAGTTTGCTTTCACACTATGGACCAATACATTAGCTTTTTTAGCAACCACGCCTTACTTAGTGCCGCTTGGGTTGCAATTATTGTCGCGCTTATTTTTACTACGGTAAAAATGCAGTTTTCGCCGGTAAAACAGGTATCGCCTCAAGACTTAACGTTTTTGGTCAATCGCCAAGAGGGTATTGTTGTTGATATCCGCACCGAAAAAGAGTTTCGCACCAGTCATATTCTTTCTGCCAAGCACTTGTCGACGGAAAAAGTTAACAACAATGACTTTGGCGGCCTTGAAAAAAATAAAGATAAACCCATTATTGTCGTATGTACCGCAGGTATTACTGCAGTCAAAGTGGCTGAGCAGCTTGCCAAAGCTGGTTTTAGCCAAGTCAATTTACTCAAAGGTGGTATGAACGCATGGTTAAATGCTGGCTTACCGCTAGCTAAGAAGTAGGCGTTTATCATGGCAAAAATCGATATTTATACCAAAGGTTACTGTCCTTACTGCATGCGTGCTAAAGCGTTATTAGCTGAAAAGGGACAGAGCTTTAACGAAATTAAAATTGACCAAAAGCCTGAGCTTAGACCAAAAATGATTAAGCGCAGCAATGGTGCTTCAACCGTGCCACAAATTTTTATTAACGATAAGCACATTGGTGGTTGCGATGATTTATACGCACTTGAAGCCGCTGATAAATTAGATGCCTTGTTGTAACCCATTATATTTACTAGGAAATAAATCTCATGTCTGATGAAGTTCAAAACGGTGCTGCGCAAGGCGCGGAACAAGCAACACCACAATTTGCTATTCAACGCGTTTACACTAAAGACGTTTCATTTGAAACGCCAAACTCGCCAGCTATTTTCCAAAAAGAGTGGAAGCCTGACATCAAACTTGATTTAGACACTCGTTCTAACAAGCTAGCTGAAGACACTTATGAAGTTGTATTAGCGGTAACTGTAACAGCAACTATTGAAGGTCAAACTGCATTTTTGGCTGAAGTACAGCAAGCGGGTATTTTTACTATTGGTAACCTACCTGAAGCTCAATTGGCTCACACCATTGGCGCATTCTGCCCAGGTACTTTGTTCCCATACGCACGTGAAACTGTGGCAAGCTTAGTTAACCGTGGTTCATTCCCACAATTGAACTTAGCGCCAGTTAATTTTGATGCGTTATTTGCTTCTTACGTTCAGCAGCGTCAAGCTGAGCAAGCAGCACAAGCTGGCACTGCACCAGCGAGCACTGAAACTCACTAATTCACGTCTAACGTTTTATGTCTAAAACAGCGGCGAGTATTACAGTCTTGGGGGCGGGGTCGTACGGCACCGCCCTTGCTATTTGTTTAGCGAGAAACGGCCATCAAACCACCCTGTGGGGGCGAGATGCTGAGCACGTTGAGCAAATGAAGCGCCAAGGCTGTAATCAAAAATACCTTCCAGATGCACAGTTTCCCGAAACTTTAGTTCCAGAGCAAGACCTTGCTAAAGCGGTTGCCGCTAATGATGTTTTATTGTTAGTTGTGCCAAGCCATGCGTTTAATCAAATGCTTAACGAGATTAAACCTATGTTGACGGCAAAGCACAAAATTGCCTGGGCAACTAAAGGTTTAGATCATCAATCGGGTCGTTTGTTGCAGGACGTTGCTCGTGATATTTTGGGTGATGAAACCTCATTAGCTGTGCTCTCTGGGCCAACGTTTGCCAAGGAGATGGCTGCTGGACTACCAACGGCTATTTCATTGTCGTCAACCGACGACGATTTTGTTGAGCAACTGTCAAACTTATTACATTGCCAAAAGCGCTTTCGGGTTTATACCAACAATGATTTTGTTGGCGTTCAACTCGGTGGTGCGGTAAAAAACGTGATTGCGATTGGCGCTGGTATGGCTGACGGTATTGGCTTTGGCGCTAATGCGAGAACTGCACTTATTACTCGTGGCCTCGCTGAAATGACCCGATTAGGGCTTAAATTAGGCGCAGATGCCAATACCTTTATGGGGATGGCAGGGCTTGGTGATTTAGTACTGACTTGTACCGATAACCAGTCGCGAAATCGTCGCTTTGGTCTTGCCTTAGGACAGGGCACCTCAGTTGAACAGGCAATGCAGGACATTGGTCAAGTCGTCGAAGGCTATCGCAATACTAAAGAAGTACATATGCTTGCTGAACGCGTTGGCATTGAAATGCCAATTGTCGAGCAAATTTACCAAGTTTTATACGGCGGTAAAAGTGCGCAACAAGCCGCGATGGACTTGTTGGCGCGCGATAAAAAAGACGAGTAAGGCGTGTTTAGACGGCGTCGGGAAAACCGAGCTGGCGCCACGCTTCAAAAATAATGACAGCCGTAGCATTTGACAAGTTCATGCTGCGACTTTCTTTTACCATTGGGATTCTGATTTTATCTTGATCGGGAATCTGTTCTCGCACATATTCAGGCAAACCGCTAGTTTCTGAGCCAAACAGTAAGTAATCACCCGCTTTAAAGTCTACTTGATGATGATAGCGAGTGGCTTTAGTGGTAATCGCATAAATGCGCTCAGGCGTTTCACTCGCGACAAAGTCGGCAAAGCTGGCGTGCTTTTTAATCGCAGCAAATTCGTGGTAGTCCAAACCAGCGCGCTTTAAGCGCTTGTCTTCAATTGAAAAACCGAGTGGCTCTATCAGGTGTAATTGAAAACCAGAATTGGCACAAAGGCGAATGATGTTACCTGTATTGGGCGGAATTTCAGGCTGAAAGAGAACGACGTTGAGCATGTTTGAGCGCCTTACATAAGCTAGTAATAACAAAGGCGCTATTATAGCGCCTTTGTTGGTTTAGATTAGCTTTATATTAGCTTTTTGTACGAGCTTTTAGCCTTTTAGTTTATCGAGTAAACCGCCGAGCTTTTCTTTCGCTTTTTCTTTGATTTTCTCTACTGCTTTTTCTTTAATTTGACGTTTTTGTTCGTCTTTTGCTTCATTAGCAATTGCTTTTATCACTTGTTTGGCAATTTCACCGCCTAGCTGGCTCGCTGGTAAGCCTTGTTCACCGCCAATATTGTTTAACTGAATATCGGCTAACGTCACTTGATGTTCTTTGTTACCTAAGGCAGTTAAATCTAACGCTAGCGCAACGCCTGACACAGTAAGTTCAGTGACCTTAATTTTAGGTTCAGCTTGGCCGCTCGGTGTTTGCTCAGGTGCTGGCTCACTGCCACTCGATTTAGGTAGATTTTTGTTAATTGCATCAATGATTTGATTGAAGTTGGTAGCGCCTTGCTGGTTGAGCTCAACAAATGCTTTTGGGTCGGCAATTTTGATTTGATCAATAACAATCGCTTCAGGTTTTTTCTTGCGCAAGTTAGCTAGGCTTTCAACGTTGATATCTAAAGTAATATCGCCAAGAGAAATGGCATGTGGTTGCTTAAAGCCTTCTGGGTTGGTCACGGTTAAACCGCGAATACTGCCAAAGCCTTCAAATAGTTTGATATCGACTTCGCCGACTTTAACTGTCTGCTCAGTATATTTACTGCCCTGAATTTCAATTTGTTCTTTAACTAAAGGGTTGAGTGAGCCATTGGCTAAAAACCATAAGCCCGCGCCCAGCGCGAGTAAAATGACAATGACAGCGATTGCGAGTTTTTTCATTAGAAGTCCTTGTGATTGAGTAACTTGAGATAGCTTGGGTATATACTATATCTTAGATGATAGACTTTGATTATTAAACCGTTGTTCAGGCAAATAAGCTGATATATTGCAAAATAGTTGTCGTCGAACAGTTGTAGCGAAAATTGGATATATAAATGACTAACCAGTATCAGTTTTGGGTGAACTTGGCGGCTAAATTTGCGATTTTTTCTGCGGTACTCTTACTTCTGATCAAGCTTTACGCGTGGTGGTCAACTGATGCCAGCGTTATGTTGGCATCGGCAACCGACTCCTTAGTCGATCTCTTTGCCTCTGCCGCCAATGTGCTCATGCTCAAAGTGGCACTGTCACCACCTGATGAAAATCATAACTATGGCCATGGTAAAGCAGAAAGCTTGGCTGGTTTATTACAGGCTGCATTTGTCGCTGGCTCAGCGGTACTGCTACTAGTCAATGGGATTGAACACATTGCTGCACCTAAGTCTATTCAGCAGGCATCGATTGCGATTTGGGTGACCGTGCTCAGTCTAGCAATGACCATATTATTGGTGATGGTTCAACACATTACTATTAGTAAAACTGAATCGGTTGCGATTAAAGCTGACTCGCTTCACTACAAAGGCGATATTTTACTTAACCTCAGTGTCTTAGCCGCACTGCTGTTAGCGGAATATGTCACGCCAACTGCTGATGGTATTTTTACCTGTTTAGTGGCCAGCTATTTGTTAATTAATAGTGTCGTGATAGCCAAACAAAGTATCGATCAACTGATGGATAGGACCTTAGCTGAAACTGAGCTAGAACAAGTTAAGCACGCTATTAGGCAACATCCAGAAGTCATTGGTTATCGCAATTTAAAAGCGAGAAAATCAGGGGCGGTTAGTTTTATTCAGGTCGACTTAGAACTAGCAGACCATCTAACTTTGTTAACGGCCCATGATATTGGCTTACAGGTGGAGGAGCACATTCATCAGGTCATCGACAATGCCGAAGTCGTTATCCATCACGAGCCTGCACCTGCCAATCGTTCGTTATATTGATATGACTTATTGAGCACTGTGACGGCAATAATCAGCATGCAGCCTAGTTTTGTGCTCACTGGTATAAGCGCGAATGATTCGAGCGATATGATGGCGTAGCCAGTTTAAGCCTTTGTCGTGTTCTTGGCGCATGTGCCAGTGAATTGATGTTTGCGCGGGCGTTATTTCTAACGGTGGTGTTATCGCGATGAGCTCGCGATTAAAAATTTCACATTCAACGGTGGTTGACGGTACTACTGCAATTAAATCACTACTTTTTAATATTTCAGGCACAATCGAAAAGTGATTGACTGTCATCGCAATACGGCGACTTAAACCATGTTGGGCTAAAACTTGATCGGTATAACCGGTAATATCTCCCGACAGTGAAACCAATAAGTGATCCGCTTGAGCAAACTTAGTTAAGCATAAATCCTGTTGGGCCAATGGATGGTCTGGGCGCATAATGCAGACAAAACAGGGCGTGTACAGGTATTCACTGCGAAATAGGTGATTATTGCTGGTGTGAGCGCCAATGACTAAATCAACTTCAGCGTCGTTAAGGAGCTGCTCGGTATTGGTAATTGTATAGGGAATCGTGTGAATATTGATTCCGGGGGCATTGTCTTCAATCAGTTGTCGCAAAGCTGGCCATGTCATATCGATAATGGCATCGGGCGCGGCAATTTTAAACGTCCTTTTCGCTGAACTTGCATCAAAGTGATCTGGCGCAACCGCTTGATCAAGTTGCTGCAACGGGTCTCTTATTTGAGTCCACAAGTTTTGCGCGTAAACCGTTGGCTGAATACCTCGTCCGTCTTTAACAAATAATTCATCATGCCAAAGTTGACGCATTCTACTGAGCGCATTTGACACCGCAGGTTGAGTCAGAGCTAGTCTATCGGCCGCTCTTGTAATAGAGCTTTCAGTCATAATCGCATCAAAAATCATCAATAAATTCAGTTCTTGTGGTCGCATCTTGCACTGTTCCTGTGGATTTTTTAATACATCATAATTCATGATGTATTTTATATCTATTAATAATTTTTTTTATTTAAACGCCTGTTCTATAGTGTAAATGGTTATATTTATTTCACAGGTTAGATCAAATGATTACTAAAAACACTATTTTTACGTTTCGCTGGTCGCGCCTATTGTTATTGTTGCAAGTAGGTGTGTTCAGTGTGTTATTTTCTTTCGGTGCAACAGCTCAGCAGCATCGCGCTGCCGTTGACTATATTCACGGTGAGGGAGATGTTGAGGGAATTAAGCTTGCCTATCAATACCATACAAATTGGTTAAAAAGCTGGTCAAAGCACGTCAATTTATACTTTGAGTCGAGTATCAATTTTTGGGAGTACGGAGCAGAAAACAATCACGACACCAACTTTGTATTAGCAATTTCCCCTGTTATTGAGTATCCGATTGCCGAGTATCGTCATACGCCTATTTACCTTGAGTTTGGCATTGGTGTGTCGCTATTAGACGATACCAAATTTGCGGGTAAAAACGTCGGCAGTCATTATCAATTTGAAGATCGATTGGGTATCAAGACATATTTTGGCAAGGGCAATCGACATAGTTTGGGTTTGCGCTACTTCCACTACTCAAATGCCGGCTTACAAGATCCGAACCCTGGTTTAGACTTTATCAGTTTATCTTACAGTCAAGCTCTTTAAGGCTAGCTAGCAGGTATCATCGCTAGCCGTGTTTATTAAACCACTCTAAGGCAGCGCTCAGCGCTTGATTGCGGTACTGATCGAGTTCAAATAGCAGCTCGTGGCGAGCGCCGTCGACGACGATTGGCGTCGAATGACTAAATAGCTCTGGCTTTAACTGGTGAAGTTGTTGGCAAAAACGCGTTTGTGCACGGTTATCAACAATAGTATCGCCACCGGCTTGTATCACTAAAATGGGTGTTGTCAGTTGCTTTAAGTCGGCAAAAATATCGCGCTCTGCTTGCAGTGCTTGCATTAACCAATGGCTGGTTACGCCGCCTAGTTGTAGCTTGGACTCAGCTTGATACAAGTCGCGAAAAATCTGATAGCGCAACTTTGATTGGCAGAGATTGTTACCGGCAAATGCGTCGCTGTGGTAGTTGCCTTGACCAATAAAGTAGTTCGCTTCTCGCGTACTGCCAAAGCCGAATAATTTGCCTACTTGGTAGCTCAACTTTACCGCTGCTTTTGCCAAACCCGCTGGTGCTGCGCCACTGCTAATAGCAATCATTGGTGCGCTGAACACAGCGGCTTTGACACTGCTCTCAAATCTTTGCAGGTAACGCGTGCTAATTGCGCCACCCATTGAGTGAGCTAAAATATATGGCTGATCAGCTTGAAACTTTTCTGGTAATACTTTGTCGATGAAATGATGCAAGTCGTCACTATAGTGATCAAAGTTTTCGACGTGGCCTTTGTGCTGGTTTTCTAACAAGCGATCAGACAAACCTTGACCGCGGTGATCGATGATAAAGATGTTGAAGCCGGCTTGATACCAATCAAAACAGAGTTCTTGATACTTTAAATAACCCTCAATGCGGCCTGGTACGATAACTAAGTTTCTTTCATGACTTGAGTTAACAAAGGCGGCGTATTGAATTTTTATCTGTTCAGCACCAACAAAGTGTTCAAATAAACCACCTTGCCAAAAATCGCGAATTTCGCCTTGGTAGCGGCTTTGCAGTTGGCTTTCTTGAGTAAACAATATTTTAGTCTTGATAAATAAGCGAATAGGGTAATTCTATTTGAACTGTTAAGCCTTTGTCACAATTATTTTTAGCGGTGATTTGGCCTTGGTGTTTGACGATTGCTTGCTTGGCAATTGCTAGACCAAGTCCAGTCCCACCCGTTTGCCGATCTCGTGCCGCGCTAACCCGAAAGAAAGGCTCAAATAAGTGCGCCAGTTGCTCATGCGGCACACCTTCGCCTTGATCTATCACTTTGATAATCAGTTTGTCTTTTGTTACTTCAGTCAGTAAGGTCACTTGGCTGTCTTGTGGGCTGTATTTGACAGCGTTGGCAACGATGTTATCCAAGGCACTGTAGATGAGTTTTCGGTCGGCGTTGATCGACAATAGCTCGCCGTGGCTTGAGCCCTGATAGCTAAGGGTTATTGATTTAGTCTCAGCTTGGTATAGGTTGTCTTGTTTTACCTGTTCAATCAACTCAACTAAATTGAATGATGTTTTCTCTAACCCCTGACTCGCGTGTTCCATGCGCGAGAGCGCTAGAATATCGTCGAGCATGGCATCAAGGCGTTCAATTTCAGTTTCACATCGGGCTAAGTGATTTGATTGTTCGTTTTGCTGATTTTGGCGTTGTAATAAATTGATGGCGATTTGCAAACGGGTTAACGGCGATCTTAGCTCGTGAGAGACATCACCAAGTAAGCGTTGATGGGCACCGAGATTGGCATTGAGCTTGTCTGCCATATCGTTGAAGCTACACGCCAGTTGACCGAGTTCATCGCCGCGCTGGCAATCTTTGTCTAATCTTACTTTCAAATCTCCCGCACCAAGTTTGCGAGCCGCATTTTGCATCGAGACTATGGGTCGAGTAAGTGACTTTGCCAATAACCAACACAACAAAAAACTAATACTCGCCGGGATCGCGATACGCGCCCATGGTGGCAGGCCAGACAAAAAGTGACGCTTGCGATAAAAATGGCCGATGAAAAGCTGGTAGTTGCCTTGCGGCAAGGTCAATTGAATAGGGCCTGTGACTCTAAGTCCGTCTTGAAATATCGCACTTGGGTTGTTGAAATCGTTGTTGGTAAGATAGTCGGCAAGTTCATCGTGATAGTGACGCCCTTTAAATAAGAGCTCAGATGTCGACATGTCTTTGAGAATGATTTTGCGTCGGCTATTATCACCGATACGTTTTATCAGTTGTGCTTGGTTAACAACTTGACCTTGGTCGAGGTTTGTATCAATGCGCTGAGCAATGCGCTTAGCCAGTTTGAGCTCTTTGGCGCTTGCTGGCTTGAGTCTGATTTGTTCATCCAGTTGGTGTGAGATAAACCGAGTAGTGACCACAGATAAAATGGTTACCAGCCAAAACCAGATAAATAGCTTAAAACTGATTGACGAGAACTGCCTTTTTGCTTTATTTACAAGCTCTCTAGTCATTAGTGTTGGCCCGATAGAAAAATATAACCTGCACCGCGCACCGTCTTAAATTTATCGGTTGGGCTGTACTGTGCTAGTTTGCGACGAATGTTACTGACATGCATGTCGATACTGCGGTCAAAAGCTGTCAGCTTGCGTCCTAACACGCGCTCTGATAAGTCTTGTTTACTGACGATTTGCCCGTGGTGCTCCACTAAATAATGCAACATTTGATATTCAGTGCCGGTTAGCTCGACTGCTTGTTGGTGGCAGTACGCTTGGCGCTGCTGATGATCTAATGTCACTGAGTTAACGGTTTGCTGCTGTTGCTGCGACATTGACTTTTGCTGTTGTTGAATAATGTCAACGCGCCGCAAGATAGCGTGAATTCTTGCCAACAACTCCCGCATTTGAAAGGGTTTGGCGAGGTAGTCATCGGCACCCAGTTCTAACCCGAGAATCTTGTCAGCGTTATCTCCTTTGGCGGTTAACATTAATACGGGTACTTGGTATTGGTCGCCGAGCGCTTTTAACACTTCAAAGCCGTTGAGTTTGGGCATCATCACGTCGAGTAAGATTAAATCAATCTGCTGGCTGGTCGCCTGTGCTAAGCCGCTCTCACCATCGTGACAGCAACTCACTTGGTAGCCTTCACCAGTAAGGTATTCAGCGAGTAAATCGGTGAGCTCGTGATCGTCGTCGATAATAAGTAAGTGTTTATTAGCCATGGCGATTGTCTAGTGTTTGAAATAGGATTGGTGAGTCTGTTATCTCTTTATATCATATCTAAGTAATTGCCCTCATTCGCTATCTTTACGCAATCTTTACATTCACTTTGCGTTTCTTTGCATTGCACTGCCTATACTGCTGAGTAGTTAATCGAATCAACGATAAATGAGGTCGAACCAATGAACACAACATCTACACATAAGTCTAAAACATTTTTAAAACCATTGGCTGTTGCCGTCACTAGTTTAGCACTGTTGACTGCCGCACCAGCCAGTTTTGCTGTCTCGCCAGAACACCAGGCGACGGCTAGTGAGCAAGTGGTTAAGAAGCACAAAGTTGGCAAGCGCAAACATCACAAGAGCATATTGAAAAAAATGGCGCGCCACTTAGATTTATCACAGGATCAAAAACAACAAATTAAAACGCTGATGCTAACGGCTAAGCAAGAGCGTCAGACAAACAAAGCAACGCTTGCGAGTTTTCATAAGCAGGTGCAAGTACTCATGCAAGCACCAGAATTTGACGAGCAAGCCTATATTAGTTTGCGTGAGCAATATCGCGCCAGCTTCGATCAAATGGCATTGGCTAAGGTTAAAAGTCGCCACGCTATCGCTCAAGTGTTAACACCAGAGCAGCGTGAAAAATGGCAAGCGGTTAAGGAAAAGAGAAAGCTGAAAAGGCACAGTCAGCAAAGTTAAAAAGGCTTAACTTGCTAGAGAAAATGAAAACAGTTTAGTCATTTCGCTTTCAACCGCTACGCCGTTTAACTGTGCAGGTTGAAAGCGCCATTTTTGCATGGCTGATCTAATTTCTTTTTTGAAGTAATAAGCGCGATGTTTTTGCTCAAATTGTAGGTCTTTAACTCGGCCGGTTTTGTCTATAGTAAAGCTTACTAAAACGTCCAATTCAACGCCATTGCGCTTAGCCGTACTTGGATATTTGGGGGCCGAGGAAGAAATTAATTTAGCGGGTACCTGAGGTTGTAGTTCTGATACTTCGTACTTATAAGCGTTATTATTGACACTCTGGGCGATTAAGTGTTGATAGCGACCTGCATGTGGTAATGGAGAGTTAAGACCTTGTTGGTTTCTGTTGAGCTGTTCAGCATTAGACAGCTGTTGGTCAACATCTGTCTGTTGAGCCATTAAGCTTGCCGCTAAAGACGTGCTAGTACTTGATTGACTCAGTACCTGTTCTATTTTACTCGGCTGTTTTGAAGCGGCGTTGTTATCGACTAATTGGGCACGGCTAACTCTGGCTGTATGTGTCAGGGGTTTCTCGGTGAGCTCGCTATCATTTGTATTCAGGCTAGTCAGTTCTGCTGTTTCGTTTTGCTCTGAATTAATATTTTGAGTGCCTGCATAGCGGTTGGTCGGTTCATTGGCAAAACTGATATAAGTTTCGGCAAAAATAGGATCAATTGTTTGCTCAGTAAGCTCAGGCAAGGACTGATTTGAACGCTCAGTGTGGAGCGCTGGATTTACTAATCGTTGAGCGAGAGAGACGCGATTTTCCGTGTCTATATCGGCTTTTAAATTATAGGTGTGATCATCAGAGGTATTTGCATGAGCTACATGCTCTGTCTCATTGTTGCGAGCAAGCGTTGAATAAATAAATGACAGGCTACTAGCATTGAGATCTAATTGGTTTATTTTTTCGAGCTGTTTTGATGTCAGCAGATTAACACTGAGCAAACTAATGCTCAGTAAAACCACTGCTGCGGCAATAAACTTTGGTTGTTGATTGCTACTGACGCAGTGATGATTTTGATGCACCAGACGCAACACCCTTGACGTTAAATCACCACCAGAAGCGGCAATCGCCAAGTTAGGTACCGTTGCTTTGTGTTTGTGTAAGCACAGTGATGCAGTGTCGGTTAATGCATGAGCGTAGCCAATGGCACTGCCGCAGTGATGAACAGCAATGTCATCACTACAATATTCACGTTCATTGCGAATTTGTTTACCGACCCAAGTAACTGCAGGGTGGAAAAACAGAAATACTTCAACAATCGATTGCACAATGTTAACGAGGTAATCGTGACGCTTGATATGAGCGAGTTCATGTAACAATAACATTTGTAATTGCTGGCTGGTTAAACCCGAAATCATCGTTGCGGGAATAAGTACCACAGGTTTTAGCCAACCGATAGCCATAGGTACATGGCTTTGCAGTGATACTAACAATTTGGTTTTGGCGCTGACGCCAACTCGTTGGCATAGCTGTGCAAACTTTTGTTCGATGGCTTGCGGTGGTGTAATTGATTGTCTGTAAGGCAGTCTGTTTACCGAAACTAACTCAATTAATAATTTACTCGCCAATACCATAACAGTTATTAGCCAAGCGATAGTGAGGTACGGTAGATAATCAACCACTTGATTTGACCAAAAGCCAGTCGCCAAACTGCTATTGATTGAGCTGATATTAGTTTGATTTTGGCCGATGGCAAAGGACTCAACAGCAGATTTTTGATAGATAATGCTGTAGGTAACAAGTACTAAAATAGCATTGCTGGCCATGGCGAAACAAGCGAGCCCGTAGCGCAGAGTGGCGTGCGTTTTAGGAATAACGGTCAGTAGAATTTTCAGTGTGGCAGCGACAAGTAGGCCCTGCCACAAGAAGTGTAGCAAGGTGATAGCAATCGAGTTAAGAAGATAACTGTCTTGAATCAATGCTGCCATATTGCCGTACTCCATTTTCGCTAAAGGAGTGAGTTATATTATATCAATTATTTGATACTAAACTTGCTGCTCAAGTTTATCAAGTAACTGTCTAATATCGTCAATTTCTTGTTGGCTGGTTGAATCGTCAAGTGCGCGCATGACTAATTTAGATTTAGAGCCGCCAAAGGCTTTTATCATAAGGTCTTTTAGTAGTGATGATTGTGTTTGAACTTGGCTATTAGCTGCTGCATAGACGTGAGCACGATGGCTTTCGTCGCGAATGACTAACGCTTTATCATGCATGATTTGCAGTATTTTTAGTACCGTAGTGTAACCAGTTGTTTGGGTTTTACTGACCGCTTGATGAATTTCTCTGACGGTCGATGGCCCCAACTGCCACAAAACATTGAGCAGGGTTAGCTCTGCTTCCGTTGGTTTTGTCTGTTTTTTGCCCTTTGCCATAAATGGCCCCCTTTGTCTGTTTACCGCGCTGACTATTTATTATTGTTATCGTTGGCAGTTAACAAAATGGTTATATTACGAACACAATCGTATCATCGACAAGCTAAATACGGCAAGCTTTGTTTGCTGGCAATCAAACTATTGTGTAAATAAATATTATCTATTTTTATACAAATTATTAACTTTTCTGCCGTTAATCATAGCTCTGAGAGTAGTTAAGGCCATGATATTTATTGGTTAACTAAGTAGAGCTTTCGATTGTTGGGGGTAGTCAGTAAAAATCGCGTCAACGTTGAGTGCTTGGCAGTGGTTGACGTCTAGAGTCTGATTGACGGTATAAACCCAAACTTCGAGCTGTTGGGCTTTTATTGCCGCTACTAGTGATTTTGACAAACACGACAAAGAAGGATTAATAGCAACTAAGTTAAGTGATGCCAGTTTCGTGACCAGCGATTTGATATCGACACTGCTTTGTTCGATCAGGGCGGCCATTTTAAGTTTCCCCAATCCTTTATCGACGGCTAGTTGGTTAACTTCCAATAAAATCTGGTGATCAAAGCTAGAGATTATAAGCGATTCAAGTAGACGGTTGTTCGGGTCATGGTCTCGTGTGCTGAGCTGTTGCAAACAACTGACTAATGTTGTTGTTAACCTGTTTCTAAATGCACTGTCGTGTGCAAGCGAGTTATCGGGGAGTTTAACTTCAATATTAATTGTGCACTGAGAGTCAATTAGAGAAAGTGCTTGTGCCAGAGTGGGTATTGGGTTGTTAGCTGAGTTGTTGTAGTCGGCGAGCTGTTCGACACTGAGTTCGCTCAATGCTATTGGATGGCTGTTTTCAATTTGAACGGATGGGTCGTGAATAACCAGTAATTCTGCATAACCAGCTTGAGCTGTCGAGCTTGTTTGGTCTTGGTGTGGCCAGTGCAGCTGGACATCAAACTCGATGGCATCACAGCCTTGCTCGAGAGCTTTTTGAAATGCCAGTAGCGTATTTTCTGGATACTGGCCACTGGCACCTCTGTGCGCGACAATTTTCATCTGCGCTTGCTCATTTATCGCTTATTCTTCTGCCGCGTTTTCGGCCGTGCTTTTTTCAGCGACACTTTCTTTTGTAACGCTTTCTTCAGTAACAATGTCGGCATAGTGTTGACCTAGGCGAGTCACAGTTTCTGGCCCGGCGCTCGGGTTAAACTCCACCATACCCGGAGCGAACGTGGTAATCACGGTTGAGCCAAGTTTAAAGCGACCCATTTCATCACCCTTGTTGAACTTGATCGCGGTTGGCCCCTCAGCGGGGTATTGCCAGCGAAAGACATCTTTGCCCGCTGGCGGAGTAACGGTGCCGGCCCACGTTGTTTCGATGCTGGCAACAATGGTTGCACCAACTAAGGTCATAGTAAACGGGCCGTGTTCACTGTCGAAAACGGCGACAACGCGTTCGTTGCGGGCAAACAAGTCTGGGACACTGCGAGCAGTTAACGGATTGACTGAAAATAGCTCGCCCGGCACGTAAATCATTTCGCGCAAGGTTGCTGCCATTGGCATGTGAATTCTGTGGTAGTCGGTTGGCGCTAAGTAAATACAAGAGAACTTACCCCCTTCAAACGGCGCCGATGTTTTTGGATCGCCGCCAAGTAAACTGGTCAGGCTGTAGTTAAAACCTTTCGCTTGGATAAGTTGGCCGTCAACAATATCACCTTGTTGACTGATCGCACCATCAACCGGGTAACAAAGGGTTTGCGAATTATCGTCGATGGGTCTAGCACCGTCTTCCAATTCACGGGTAAAAAAGTCGTTAAAGGTACTAAAATCAGTCGCATTTTTCAGTTTGGCTTCCGCCATATTGATATTGTACGCCTTGATAAATGCTTCGATTGCTTTGGTGGTTAGCCAGCCAGCTTCTGCTGCCGCAAATTTTCCAACAAGGCGCGAGATCGCATGCTTGGGCATTAAATACTGTAAAGTGATTTTTATTTTATCTAATAACACGGGTAAATCCTTAAGGTTGAAAGCGGCTAGTTTGTTGAGCCTCAGTAAGGCTCACTAAAATGCGTTGAAAGCTGGCTAAGCGCTCGGGGCGAACGGCCCCCGCTTGGCAAGCGGCAACTAAAGCACAGCCGGGGTCGCTTTGGTGTTTACAATCTCTAAATTTGCAGGTGCCCAAGTAGTCAGCAAACTCGACAAAGCCTTGGCTGACTTGTTCTGGCGTCATATGCCACAGACCAAATTCGCGAATACCAGGCGAGTCAATTAAGTCGCCGCCCGCTGGAAAATGATAGAGCCTAGCAACCGTTGTGGTGTGTTGACCAAGCCCTGAGTTTTCCGAAACGGCTTGTGTGACTAGCGCGAGTTCGGGCATCAAGCTGTTGACCAGTGTTGATTTGCCAACACCTGATTGGCCGACAAAAATACTGACCTGTTGTTCGAGTTGTTGGCTTAGTTGATCTAGCCCTGTCTTTTGCTCGCTGCTGGCGTAGATAACACGATAACCAATCTCGCGATAAATGGTTAAGCTCGCTTCAATATCGGCTTCATTTTCAGCGTTTAACAAATCGGTTTTGTTTAAGACAATAATTGGCGTTATCCCGGTTTGTTCAGCAGCGACAATATAGCGGTCGATAATATCTGGATTAAATGCCGGCAAGACTGACGAAACAATAAAAATTTGACTTATATTGGCGGCGACGGGTTTGACACCGTCGTAGACATCTGGCCTAGCGAGAATAGAACTGCGCTGGTGAACTGCTTCAATCACCCCTGATACTTTACTGGCGTTGTCTTCTGATGTCGTTTCTTTTTCTGCACGCCACGAGACTTTGTCACCACAGACTAAAGAGTCGATGGTTCTGCGCATATTACAGCGAAAAATCCGGCCGTCATCTGCTTCGACATCGGCGTGTTGACCAAAGCGACTGATAATGACGCCTGATTGCGGCTCGCCGAGTTGTTCATCAGTAAAGCTGACCTTGTCTTTTGAGGCTTTTTGATTGAGCTTTTTGCTTTGGTTTGCTTTGATGCGTCTGAGTTGACCTTTGGTCAGTTTTTTTGTTTTTGCCACAGGGACCTAATATGTTCTTGGTTTCGTTATACACACGGGTATAATTAACTTATAGCGTGTATGTATTATACCCATTTTATTGATTTTCACTAAGGTAAATATATGTCTTACTCAGATACCAACTTGATCTGGCTTGATTTGGAAATGACTGGTTTAGAGCCAAAAACCGACGTTATTCTGGAGATTGCTTCGATAGTGACCGACAGTGAACTCAATGTCTTGGCAGAGGGACCAAGCTTGGCAATACATCAACCTGATGATGTTCTTGACAACATGAATGAATGGTGTATCGAGCACCACGGAAAATCAGGTTTGACTCAGCGCTGTCGCGACAGTGACGTTTCAGTTGAACAGGCAATGCAACAAACCTTGGCGTTTGTTAAACAATACGTACCCGCTGGTAAATCACCGATGTGTGGCAACAGTATTGGCCAAGATCGCCGCTTTATTAATAAATACATGGCTGAATTTGAAGACTACTTTCACTACCGCAATCTTGATGTCAGCACGATTAAAGAGCTGGCTAGAAGGTGGCGTCCAGAAGTATTAGAAAAAGTCGTCAAACAAGGGGCGCATTTAGCTATGGACGATATTCGCGAATCAATCGACGAATTAAAAGTCTATCGCGAGCACTTCTTTAAGATCTAACCAAAACTTTTTAAGTGTTAATAACAGCACACCGTTAGTTTCTCACTGGTTGTTTCAATAATCCCGGCGCTTGTTGCCACAAGCGCTCAGACAACTTCTTGTGCTCATGCCAGTCACCGCTGGCTATCCAATCGGCAAGTGCTTTGGCAACATTTGGCATTGGCTTGCTTTCAATCTTGGGTTTGTCGCTCAGCCACTGACTCACTTTTTCTACGGTTAATTGATCTATAACATTGGCAAAATAGAGTTGTTCTAATGCCAAGGCATTCGAGTGCTGTTCCATCTGTCCTTGTAATGGCTTGGTCAGAATAGGTAGGCCTAAATGTAAGCACTCACTTATGAGTTCAAATCCGCTGTTACAAATAACGCCGCTAGCGCCAGCTAAATCTCGTTTGAAGCCTTGGTAGCAAGTTTTGCGCTGCTTAACGTTATTGACATTGCTATCGACTAATTCGGGTGAATATTGAATGAACTCAATGTTTGGGATTTGTTGTAGTAATTCGGTTATCCGTTGCTGATTTTCAAAGGGTAGGTAAACCAGAATATGTTGTTTGCGCTGTGCAAGTGCTAACTCGGTATCAATAATTGGCGGTAAAACGTTACTGGCATACGGGTGCCAATGTAAGCCAACATTGTAATTGGCGGGCGCAAAGTATTTCATAATGGTACGAGTGAGCCAGGTGTCACCAGTGAGTGGTGTGCCATCGCCAAAGGCGTATTGATGACCCACGCCTAACAGCCGCTTGTGAGCTAGTTTTGCTGCCCATGCTGTCACTGGTTCAAAATCAGTGATCACGAGATCAAAGTCGTCTAATGGCAAGCGGCGAATATCGCGAACAAATGTGAATATGTTATTTACTTTTGCTGTTTTAAGATGATTAACACTGCCATTTTCAGTGACAAAGGTTAGCCCTTGCCGGTACCAGTAATCGCCAAAAACGTCCATATCGAACAGCTGCTCACGTGGCCGGCCTGAAAATAAAAATTGTACATCGAGCTCTTGTTGTGCGAGGTATTGAGCGAGAATTCGCGCTCTTGAAATATGACCATTGCCGGTCCCTTGAACACCAAAGAGTATTTTCATTGTCTTGTATCCAACCACTTGTATCCAGCAAAAAAAGACTAAACCAGTATTATCGCCAAACCGGTACCAATCGCCGCACCGGCTAAAATATCGGTGGGAAAATGGACGCTAAGTATCACTCTAGAAGCGCCAACCATACTCGCCCACAAATACAAAATACTGGCAATAGCACCAAATTCTATTGTCGCTAAACTCGCCAATAAAAAAGCCGCCATGGTGTGACCTGACGGGAAGCTAAATTGATCAGACGGCGTCACGATTGATTTTACCGACGGTTCTACTTCTGGTGGTCTGCGGCGTTTTAGGGTGTTTTTCAAGACAAAATACAAGGGGCGTTCAATCAGGTAAGCTTTGGCTACCAGCACTAAAAAAGCAATTTGTTCAAAACCTGAAATAACAGTGATGGCAACTGGCAACAGTACTTGCATATAGCCGTCGCCTGTTTTTGATACCGCTCGAACAAAGCTGATAAATCGTTGGTAATAGTGAGACTTTGTGCACCAAAGCAGAATAGACAAGTCAACTTTTGAGACATTTGTTAGCACTGTCATCGTGACCACCGTGCAATTTTCACTGATATTGTCAGTCAGCTTATGGGCGAAATATGAAAGCCAAGTTACAGTTAGATGGCCGTTTGGTTAAATTTTGTCCGAAATTTTTTCATCGCAAAAAGAGTTTTGCTTGCAGGTCTGACCAGTTTTGGTGACAATGATTAATATTATCTACAAAAATATGGAGTCAACTATGACTAACGGGGCTAAGACCAAACGTACTAGCAAGGGTAATCGTTTCAGTCGCTATGTCGGTCGCATCAACAAAATGCCATTGAAGTGGCGCAGTTACTTATTGACCAAATTATTCTGTTCTCAAGTGAAATTTGCCGGTATTGCTAAGGTCAAATTAGTATCGGTGAAGAGTGAAGGTGTTGAATTGTTTTTGCACAATCGCAAGAAGGTTCAAAATCACATTGGTGGCATTCATGCGATTGCTGCAGGTCTACTGGCAGAGTCGGCGAGCGGAATTGCCTTTGGTATGCACGTTCCCGATAGCCATTTGCCTTTGTTGAAATCGATGAAAATGAATTTTAATCGCCGTATGCAAGGTAACTTAAAAGCACTTGCCCATTTGACTACTGAACAAATTGCTCAAGTGACCAGTGAGGAAAAAGGCGATATTGAAGTTTTTGTTCAACTGATTGATGATTCTGGACAAGAGCCAATCGATTGCACGATGAATTGGGCTTGGGTACCGAAAAAGCGAAAATAGGGGAGTTAATGTCGGTTCAGCATATGTGGAATAAAGCGCTAGTTGCAGAGCTATTTTTTCTGTTCTTATTGATGCCTATCACGCTGTTGTTGCCGATAGCGATTATTTGGCAAGTGCTGGCGGTAGCCGCTGCCGCTTTTTATGTTCTCTATGTCATGAAAGGTCAAGGTTTGCTGATAAAAGCTCGACTGCTCAGTGCTAATTGGCGAGAGTTACCAAATCGAGTATTGCTGAGATTTAGCCTATTTATTGCGATTTCAACCGCATTAATGACGACATTAATGCCGGAGAAACTGTTTTACGCAGTGCTTGGCAATCCAACACTATGGCTCGCAATTAGCGCTTTTTACATTATTTTTTCGGTTTATCCACAAGAGTTGTTGTATCGGCTGTTTTTCTTCCATCGCTACCAACCATTGTTTAGCGATAAACGTTTCTTGTTATTTTTTAACGCAATAATTTTTTGTTACGCTCATTTAGTTTATCTAGACACCTTAGTGTTTGCGCTAACCTTCGTTGGTGGCGTCATTTTTGCCAATACATACCAGCGCACCAAATCAGTCATGTTTACCAGTGTTGAACACGCCTTGTACGGCTGGTGGTTGTATACTTTGGGGTTGGGGGAAATGCTCGCTTTTCCTGGCCCTTAGTCACCAGTTTTACAATATTAGCCAGTGTCATATTGGTTAGTGAGTTGTTTTGCTATAATCACCTTTTTTGTCAACCACTCGTGAAGCTCGGGTAATTACATATGTTTAATTTTCGTTTTTTTAGTGCGCTTGTTGTTGGTTTGTTATTGGTTAGCTTGCCGCAAAACAGCTACGCTTTTGGTCAGCAAGGTCATCAGTTAGTTTGTCAGCTTGCGTATCAAGCGTTAACTCCGACAAGCCAACAGCGCATTGATAATTTACTGGCTAAGTTACCGGCGTCAGAAGTTGTCCGCATTAACGAATACAATCAGGTTGCCAGCGATCATAAAATAACGTTTGCAGATACCTGTACTTGGGCTGACGCCATTAAGCAAGACGCAAGTTATGACGACTTCAAACCTTGGCACTATGTCAATGGACCGCGCAATAGCCTTGAAATTAAGCCTGAACACTGCCCTAAAAACTGTGTCGCTAAGGCGATAGAGATTCATCATCAAACGCTTAAAGCGGCTACTGATTTGTGGCAGCAACAACAGGCGTTGATGTTTCTAGGTCATTGGCTTGGTGATATTCATCAACCTTTACACGCGGGCTTTGCCAGTGACTGGGGCGGCAATAAAATCACAGTAGAATCGCAACAATCGTGTAAAAATTTGCATTGGTTTTGGGATATTTGCTTATTTGCCAAGCCAGCAAAACAACAAAAACTTTATTTGGCTGAATTGGCCGAGCGCTACAAGGCAAGTGATAAAAGCACTTGGCTCAATAGCACCCCGTGGCAGTGGGCGACTGAATCACTGCAAATCGCACGCCGAGCAACAACCAAGTATTGTCAACTCGACGGTCGTGGTAATTGTCAATTACACCAAGAGTCAGTTGTTTTAGATGACGCTTATCGTCAGCAATTTATCCCTGTTGTCGAACAGCGAGTGTTACAAGCAAGCGCACGTTTAGCCTGGCTACTAGATACCGCCTGGTAGACCAGTTTTGCATGACCGGGCGTTGTGCTCATACGGTTATGCGTTATTGAATACTAATTGCACATGTTTATTGTTGATGACAATCAATGCTGTGTTAAAGTAAGTTATTGTCTTTGTTAACGTGATTCACTTAATTTCTATATGAATACTTCGTTGTCAGCTAAGCTTTCAGCTGCTGAATTACTCGATTTTTTACTCAAGCAATCTAACACCTTGTGTTTGCTGCTCAACGATGGCGTGATAACGCAAGTGTATCAAGGCTATGACAATGTAAAATTAGTCAACAATCAATACCAACTCTTTAAAGAGTTAGCTATTTTAGACAAAACACTCACTGAGGTTTTACCGAAAGCGTTGGCAAAAATTTTTGCTGAACAGCTGCCAAAGTTGAATCAACGCAATAGTTATTTGAGCTTTGATTTCTCTCACCAAGGCGATAACAAGCCTTATTACTATCAAACTAAATGCTATTTGCTAAATGCGCCTTCAGAAGTTCTGTTAGTTGTTCGTACGGTTGAACCGCATCACTTTATTGCTAAATCGAGTAGTAACGAATTACATCAGCAAGTGTTCGAGAACAATCAGGCAATCAAGTTAATTCTAGACCCCAAAACTGGCAGTATTGTTGACGCTAACGAAGCCGCTGCCCGTTTTTATGGCTATTCTCAAGCTCAGTTGCAGACAATGAATATCGCTGAGATCAATCAATTGTCACCGGAGCAGGTTAAAAAAGAATTGGCCAGTGCTGAGCGAGAAGACAGACTCTATTTTAATTTTGTGCATCAATTGGCAAGCGGTGAATGCCGAGACGTTGAGGTTTATTCCGGGCCAATAACCTTGGCTAACAGCACCTTGTTGTACTCAATTATTCACGATGTTACTGAACGCAAAAAAGCCGAGCGAAAGTTGCTTGAAACAGAGAAACGTCAGCGCGACATGCTTAATAACACCTCGTCTCTGATCTATTACAAGCACTTGGATGGTCGTTACATCTCTGTCAATAAGGCATTCGAGCAAGCGTTTGGTTTAACCGAAGCGGATTTACTTGATAAAACCGATTACGATGTTATGCCTCGTGCGGCCGCAGACGTTTGTCGTGATGCAGACTTGAGGGCTCTTTCTGCCGACGCGCCACTTGAGAACGAAGAAACTGTATTGGTGAACGGCGTTGAGCACACTTATATTTCAGTGAAGTTTCCACTTAAAGATGCCGATGGTAAAAACTATGCAATTTGCGGTATTTCGACTGATATTACCGAACGCAAACAAGCTGAACGCCGAATTATTCAACAAGCCCATTACGACAACTTAACTCAGTTGCCGAACCGCTTTTTAGCACTTGATCGCCTCAATCAATTGCTTAAAGACGCCAAGCGAAATAAGGACAAAGTGGCGGTACTGTTTCTCGACCTAGACGATTTTAAAAAGGTCAACGACACACTCGGTCATGAATTTGGCGACAAGCTGCTTGTCGAAGCCGCTGCTCGTTTAACTAAAGTCATTCGCAAGTCTGATACTGTTGGTCGCCTCGGCGGTGACGAATTTATCATTTTGTTGAAGGGCTTAACCAGTGCTGAGCACGTTCAGCCTGTTGCCGACAATTTGATCAATGAATTTAGGCGACCTTTCGTGATTGAAAATCGCGAACTGTTGTTGACCTCGAGTATTGGTATTGCACTTTATCCGGATGATGCCAGTACCAGCTCCAATTTACTGCGAAATGCCGATACTGCTATGTATCACGCCAAATCGATTGGTCGTAACACCTATGCCTATTACACTAAAGAAATGAACCAAGACGTGGCTCGGCGTTTGTTAATTGAAGAACAGATTCGCAACGCTTTAGAGAAGGACGAATTTGAGGTTTACTTCCAACCGCAATTTTCGGTTAAAAATAAGCGCTTGGTTGGTGCTGAAGCACTATTGCGTTGGCACAATCCAAGCTTAGGCAATGTTTCTCCTGCCGAGTTTATTCCAGTAGCTGAACAAACAGGTTTGATCGTGCCAATCGGGCGCTATGTTATCGAACAGTCACTAGCAACCTTGGCTAAATGGCAAAAACTACAGCCAGACCTCGATATTTCGGTAAACGTGTCACCACGTCAATTTCGCGATAATGGTTTAGTTAACTTTTTAGCGCAAATGATTAAACAAAACGGCATTGATGCGCGTCATTTAGAGCTTGAAATTACAGAAGGCGTTTTAATGACTGGCCATAAATCAATTGAGCAAGATCTACTGACTATCGGCCAGATGGGGGTTAAGTTGGCGATGGACGACTTTGGTACTGGCTATTCGTCGTTGAGTTACCTGCGTAAGTATCCTTTTAATGTTTTGAAGATTGATCGCAGTTTTGTCAGCAATTTATCTGCTGATTCGACCGATTTGGCATTGATAAAGGCCACAGTCGCAATGGCTGATGCTCTTGGCGTAAAAGTCATTGCCGAGGGGGTGGAAACCCAAGGACAGTTTGCACTGTTACACGATGTTGGCTGTGACTATATCCAAGGTTATTTGTTTGGAAAACCTTGCCAGGAAGCTGTTTTTGTCGAGCAATATTTAACCTCACATTGAGGTAGCTGTTCTCTGATTGCCAATAAACTATGAATAAAGTAAAAAAAACCTGCTAGTTAGCAGGTTTTTTTATTTAACATGAGAAGCTTATGGCTTAGCTTGCTGGGTGTTCACCAACTTCAGCGACTGGCTCAGGCTTTTGAATTTCTAATAATTCAATTTCAAACTCTAATACTGAGTTACCTGGAATGCGCGGCGGGTTCCCCATAGGGCCGTAGGCCAAATCTGAAGGAATTGTGAACTTGTATTTAGAGCCAACAGACATTAATTGAACGCCTTCGGTCCAGCCGCGAATTACGCGATTTAATGGGAATACTGCTGGCTGACCGCGGTCGTATGAGCTGTCAAAGGTTTCGCCATTTAAGAAAGTACCTTTGTAGTGTACTTTAACAGTATCAGTCGCGGCTGGTTTTTCACCTTCTGCTGGCGTTAAAATTTGGTACTGAATACCTGAGTCAGTGACCATTACGCCTTCTTTTTTGGCATTTTCTTCAAGAAATTTTTGACCTTCAGCTAAGCTGTCTTGTGCGGCTTTTTCAGCAAGTTCTTGTTGCTTAACTTTAGTTTCTTGATCTAATGCCATCAATAGGGTTTGAATTTCTTCTTGTTCAATTTTTGATTTGCCTTCTAAGCTCTCAAGAAAACCGGTGACAATTAATTCGCGGTCCAGGTTTAAGCCCAGTTTTTCTTGCTCGGCTAGATTGCGTTCCATATACATACCGATAGACGCACCTAAGCTATAAGCTTGTTTTTGTTGTTCTGTTTCTAATTTAACTTCAACAACCTCAGCCTGCTTAGTCTCTTGTTGACAGCCCAATACTGACACTAAAGCAACAGCGACTAGGGTTGGTTTAAATAATTTCATGGTTAACTCCATAGCAACAGCCTAATTGGCTGAAATGTAAAAACTTGTATTCACAGCACTAAAAAGAGCCTTATACTAACGGGTATTGTTGACAGAAAAAAGCCTTATTATCGTGCGCAATCGTAACATTTGCTTTCAACTAGCGAGTTATTTTGTCTTTTTATCTTTGCTAGCCGCTTGTAGTCCAAACGCCGACAAACCCGTTCAGCGCTGGCAACACGCGGTTGAAGGTGCTTACGCCGCTAACATTAGCAACGACGCTACGTTAAGTGTGGTTTCGTCAATTCACCACGGTATTTCACTGTGGGATTTGGAAAATAACGCGTTAAAGTACAACTGGTTTCAACAACAAGACAGCAGTGATAATTTAGTGTTGGCGGCAGATATTTCAGATGACAACAGCCATGTTGTTACTGCCAGCCGCGAGAACTTTTCAGTATGGAGTGTTGAAACCGGTCAAGCACTTGGCTACTGGCAAGTGCGAGAGTCGAGTATTCGCGATATTGCCTTGGCTAACGAAGCTCGCTCTGTGCTAATTGGCAAGGGCAATGGCACCGTTGTCCACGTTAATTTAAATACCGGCCGCCGCCTAGAATTCTTAGGTCATCAAGAACGGATTAATGCGGTTGATATGTTGCCCAATGGTCGCATTGCTATTTCTGGATCAAATGATTTTGTCGCTTATGTTTGGGATACTGAAACAGGTCAAGTGATCTACCGTTTTAACCATCCAAGCCGAGTGACTATGGTGGCATTAGACGCTAGTGGCCGTTATGCCTTTTCTGCCGACAGTAAAAAAGCGGCTTATGTTTGGGATTTAAAAACAGGCAAGCAAATTACTGCGTTGAAATATACCAATCGCCAAGAAGTGTTCAGCACAGTGCAATTTTCACCCGACGGCAGTTTATTGTTAACTGGTGCGCCGAGCCGTAAAGTCAGTCTGTGGCAAATTGGTACTGGCGAGCGGATAAAAAGTTGGCGAGTAACACCAAGGCAAGATACTCGACCTGCTGGTGCGGTTGTTTACAGTGCGGCTTTTCGGGATAATAGCCAGATTATTACTGAAAGTTCTTCTGGGTACGCAGAATTATGGCAAATCAATTAACGGTCGATTATCAGCAGTTGCTCGATCGTATCGAAGCACTAGAGTCGCGCAATGCATTTCAAGATGATGTTATTGAACAGCTCAATAGTGAGTTAGCAATTCATCAGCAAGAGATCAGCGAATTTAAACAGCAAATTCGCCTATTGGCCACTCGCATTAAATCGGTAAATCCGGAGACTGGCCTTAGACCTCAAGACGAGCCGCCGCCACCACATTATTAAGCGATTCACATTGAATTGTCGCATTAATCTGTTGCATTAACCAAGCCACGATAGTTTGTCGTAAGACTATAGCGCTTATTCTGGCGTGAAAACACCAATGACTTGTTCGTTAGCACGAGTGTTTTTCGCGACTTGTTCTTCAGGTTGAGTCATTTGTTCACCACAGCTAACGCAAGTGACTTTTTCCACATTGTGCTCTTTGGTTAGTGCCATGGTGTCTTGTGCTTTACACTTTGGGCAAACGGCACCGGCAATAAATCTTTTTTTCACGCTTGATCTCTCTTTCATTTACGCTAGTTGCTATTAATACGAAAGCAACGTCAATATCGCGCTATTTTACCTTGAATCACAGGGTAGATAAAAGCGACAATACCCGTTAATAGATAATCTTTACTAGGACACCCTCTTGATAGCAGTAACTGGGTTAAGCCTCGACCGAGGCGCAAAAAACCTGATTAAATCGGCTAACTTTACCGTTCACGCTGGTCACAAAGTTGGTTTGGTAGGTGCGAATGGCTGTGGTAAATCATCACTTTTTGCTGCATTACTCGGTCAGTTGAGCCCTGATGCCGGTGATATTAGTGTGCCAAGCAACTGGCAAATTGCAACGGTAAAACAGGAAACACCAGCTTTAGATAAAACTGCGCTCGATTACGTTATCGATGGTGACAGTGAGTACCGAGCATTAGAAGCACAGCTTGAAGTTGCCAGAGCAAAACAAGACGGCAACAGTGAAGCGTTAATTCTTAATCAAATTGATGCGATTCAAGGCTATAGCTTGCCCGCTCGCGCTGGCGAATTGTTGCATGGCTTAGGCTTTTTACAAAACCAGTTGTCAGAGCCAGTAAAATCGTTTTCCGGCGGTTGGCGCATGCGTTTGAACTTGGCGCAAGCATTGATCAGTCGAGCTGATTTATTGTTGCTCGATGAACCCACTAACCATTTAGATCTCGATGCTGTTATATGGCTCCAACGCTGGTTAAAACGCTTTACTGGGACCTTGGTCTTAATTTCACACGATCGTGACTTTCTCGACGATGTCGTTGGTCAAATTCTACATATCGAGCACCAACGGGCTAAACTTTATTCCGGTAATTACTCGAGCTTTGAACGTCAGCGAGCGGAGCAGTTGGCGCAGCAAGATGCGCAATATCAAAAACAACAAAAAGAAATTGCTCACTTAACCGCGTTTGTCGACCGCTTTCGCGCCAAGGCGACTAAGGCTAAGCAAGCGCAAAGTCGCTTAAAACGCCTGCAAAAATTACCTGAGCTAGCGCCAGCACATGTCGACAGCCAGTTTAGCTTTAGTTTTCCAAAACCGGATCACTTGCCATACCCGTTGTTGTCGTTAACAGAAGCTAATTGTGGCTATCCGAGCGTAACGATTTTAGAGCAAGTTGGCATTACGCTGGTACCGGGTAGTCGAATTGGCTTACTTGGCCGTAATGGTGCTGGTAAATCGACTTTGATCAAATCACTGGCGGGCGAACTCGCACTTAAGCATGGCCAGCGTTATTGTGCTCAAGAGCTTAATATTGGTTATTTCTCTCAACATCAATTAGAACAGTTGCATCCAGAGAGCAGCGGCGTTGACCATATTCTGGCGACGCACAAAGAGATGACCGAGTTACAGGCACGTAGTCACTTAGGTAGTTTTGGCTTTAGTGGCGACCAAGCGTTATCTCCGGCTAAGAATATGTCTGGTGGTGAAAAAGCACGCTTGGTATTGGCGCTAATTGTCTTGACCAAACCACAGTTGTTATTGCTCGATGAACCGACTAACCACTTAGATTTAGAAATGCGTCAGGCATTAGTACTGGCGCTACAAGACTTTGCTGGTGCGATTATTTTGATTGCCCATGATAGGTATTTATTAGAATCTTGTGTCGATGAATTTTACCTAGTTGCTGAAGGTAAAGCTGACGAATTTAGCGGTGATATTGACGACTACCAACAGTGGCTACTAACTGAGCAAAAATCTGCCAAGCAAGAAGCTCAGCAGGTTGATAATGTCAGCAAGAGCGCTGAACCCGTAGTTGATCGAAAGCAACAGCGCAGAGAGCAGGCTGAGCTTCGCAAAAAGGCAGCACCATTAAAAAAACAAGCGGACAAGCTGGAAGCGACACTTGATAAATGGCAACAACAACTTGCTGACATTGAACAAGCGCTCAGTGATAGCGACCTTTATCAGGCAGAAAATAAGGCAAGGTTGACCGATTACCTCAAGCAGCAAGCCAAATTAAAAGCTGATATCGAAGACAGTGAAATGCAGTGGTTGGATTTACTTGAGCAGATTGAACAAATCACTGGTGCTGCCTAAGTACATTATTAAGCCAGTATTTATTAATAAAAATAACTTGCTACACTTAAAAATAGGCTAGTTATTGATAACAACAAAGATCAGACAATAGGATGCATTATGAAAAAATCATTATTTGCGTTCGCCTTACTGGCGGCAAGCTCAACTGGCGCATTGCAAGCCGCTGACCTTGATACGGGGATTTATCAGCTCAATCGCGGTGCTTTTAAAGAAGCGATTGCAGAGTTTACTCCTTTGGTTGAAGAAGGCTACGCGCCAGCACAATATCAAATGGCGCTAGTACACATCAATGGTTGGGGTGTTAGAAAAGACGCTAAAGCTGGCTATGAGTTATTGACCAAAGCGGCTAAGCAAAACTATCCCGATGCCCAATTTGAGCTCGCGTTGATGTACGCCGAAGGTAAAATTGCCAAAAAAGATTTGCGCAAGGCTTATCAATTAACTGCAGCTGCAGCGGATGAAGGCTTGGCCAGTGCTCAATTTAATTTAGCTGTTATGTATGCCAACGGCGAAGGTATTACTCGCGATTACGTTAAAGCTGCTAAGTGGTATGAAAAAGCCGCAGAGCAGAATTATGCGCTTGCTCAGTTCAATTTGGCGCTAATGTATTACGAAGGTAAGGGCGTTGAAAAAAGCAGTGAAAAATCGTATTTCTGGAACTGGATTGCCGCTAAGAGTGGCTTTAAAGATGCCATTACCAGTCGAGACTTAGACGAGCGCAATTTGTCAGCCAAACAAATTCAAGAAGTTAGAGAAAAAGCTGATGAGAAGTACCGTAGGATCATGCAGCAGCGCGACTTAAAAGCGAAAAAAGCGGCTGAACGGGCGATTAATTGATCTAAATCACAAATCAATTCGGGCTCCTTATTTATCATAGTTCCTGTTGAATATATACTCATTAAGGAGCCCATCATGGAACTGTTCAATTTATTTATCAAAGATCCTGTTGTCTTATTTTCTTTTGGTGGCTTAGCAATTGTATTGGCTATTTGTAGCTTTTATGTCTACTACTTTATGAAGCACATCCAAGAAGCTGATCAACAAGAAAAGTAATACCGAACTAAATAATTGTGTAAAATATACACAGTGTCATGCTTATTTTGCTATAATTTGCCTTACTGGTGATTGTTAGCAGGATAAGCATGAATATTTCAAATACAAGTAGTCTCTCAAGTAGCTTGATATCGCGCTTAAGTCAGGAGCGGGATCAGCGTCAAGAACAACTAGCCTCAGGCTCACGAATTAATCGTGCCGCCGACGATCCAGCTGGCTTACAAATCAGTAATCGCTTAACTGCCCAGCAAAATCAATTTAATCAAGAAGCTGTTAACGCGCTCGATCAGCGCAATATTAATAATGTTCAGTCCGGCCAGCTTGGGTCAATTAGCGAAAGCCTGCAGCGCGCAAATGAACTCGCTATTCAAGCGTCAAACCCGTTGTCAGATAACAGTGCTATTCAAGGTGAACTTGATCAAATTACTGAGCAAGTTAACGCTTTAGCCGAACAAGCTTTCGGACAAAGTGGCTTTGTTAGCGGCTTGTCTGCGTCTGATCCTGCTGCTACTCAAGCGAACCTTGAACAAGCTTTTGAACAAGTTAATCAAGCTGCTACTAGCTTAGGGGCTGAGTCAAATGCTTTAGCTGCGCAGGCTAGTGTCGCACAAAACAGTGCGGTTGATATCGCCAGTAGTCGTTCTCGTATTCAAGATACTGACTTTGCCGCAGCTACCAGTCAACAAAGGCAAAATGAAGTGTTACTGCAAGCTGCAGTTATTACCAGACGAGAAGAAGACCAGCGCCGAGGCTTGCTAGTTGATCAATTGGTTTAAGTACATTGAAGAGCATTAGCTCGTTTGATTTCACAGGCGTTATCCGTAAAATAACCAGCAATTTTTATTGTTGGTTTTTTTATGGTTAGAGAGAGCGATTTTCAACCGGCTTGGTGGCTACGCAATCATCACTTACAAACAATGGCGGCTAAGTTTTTACGCAAACGCTTAGTGGTTGAAACTTTTACTGAAGTACTTGAATTACCCGATGGCGATTTTGTCGACATAAGCTGGACCGAGCAAATCAACAATGATGATCCTAGACCACTAGCCGTTGTTTTACATGGCTTAGAGGGTTCTAAGGACAGCCATTATGCTAAAGGCATGTTGCTGGCGCTTAAAAAAGCGGGTTTCGTTGCTGTGTTGATGCATTTTCGCGGCTGTAGTGGCCGCCCTAATCGCTTGGCTAGAGCTTATCACTCTGGCGAAACAGGCGACATTCACTTTTTCACTGAATACCTGCAAAGCCAATTCCCCAATAAACCTATGGCACTGGTTGGTTTTTCTCTCGGTGGTAATGTTGCAGTTCGCTATTTGGCTCAGTATCCCAATAACCCTTACCGAGCAGCTGCGGTTGTCTGTGCACCACTGGACCTAGCAAGTTGCAGTAGGTTCATTAATTCAGGTAGTTCTAAAATTTATCAGAGTTACTTGTTGAATATGCTAAAAGCGAGCACAACCATTAAAATTGAGCAGGGCTTAATTGATCACTTGACTCCTAACCAAGTTGCAGAAATTGACCACATGTGGCAATTCGACGACTTAGTGACAGCTCCTCTGCACGATTTTAATGGTGCTGCTGATTATTATCAAAAAGCCAGTGGTGGTCCTGTACTTTCAGAGATCAAACAACCTTGTTTGGTCATTCACGCGCAAGATGACCCGTTTTTAAGTCACAGCGATATTGTAAAGTTCGCTGATGTACCAGAGCATGTCGAATTTGAAGTAAGCAAGCGCGGTGGTCATGTTGGCTTTATTGCCGGCAGTAATCCGTTTAAGCCTAACTACTGGTTAGAGCCAAGAGTAACTGGCTATTTGCGTCAATATTTTAATTTCAGTCAGAGCTAGTAAAAGCCAAGATGATTATTCCATACCAATCGCTAGAGCCGGACACCTTGTCGGCAATTATAGAAAGTTTTGTTCTACAAGAAGGTACTGAATACGGTAGTGAAGACGTGCCGTTGGCAACAAAAATAGCTCAAGTAAAACAGCAATTAAAGCAGGGTAGTGCGATCTTGGTATATTCTGAGCTGCACGAGAGTGTCAATATTATTCCTGCCGACCAATACCAGCACGACGCAGGGTATTAGTAATTACTGATACCCAAGCATCTTGAGGTCACTTGGGTATATGATACCTAATTCGTCAGTTTTAGTGGGCATTGAATTGCAAGTTAAACGTTACCGGCACAGCATAGCTAATACTGGCAAGTCCTGCTAGTTCTCTAAGCTTATCAACACCTTTGACTAAGTCGTACTGGTTGGCTTGGACAATGATTGGCTTAACACTGTTGACTAACAAATTATCGCCATTGAGCTTTGTTACCATCAGCTCGCTACTAACAGCTTGCTCTTGGCCGTGCAAGCTTAGCTTACCTGCAACTGTCATCTGCTGACTTTCGCCTACTTTCATCGCTTTGAGCTGCGCATAATCAACCTGTGCAGAAAACATTAGCTTTGGAAAAGTTACTGTGTCAAACAAGTACTTTTGCATGCGCTCGTCACGTATTCCGATTAAGGTATCGACACTGGCTAAGTCAATCTCAAAGCTAACGGTGCCGTTCTTGTCGAGCTGTCCTGATAACTTGTTAAACTTGTGTACTTCTGCAATGTGCTCGGCCTTAGTGGTGATAAAACTGAGATTAGATGCTTGATTATCAAGTTGCCAGTTCGCCATTGTCGGTAAGGCAAATAATGCTGTACACAAGGAAATTAATTTCAATTTATTACTCATGGTTCCCGCCTGTAAATTTTGAGAGTCGTTATTTGAGGTTAAATAGCATTATACCCATACTACCTCAAGATACGAGGTTCAGCGCTGTCACAGGGACTTAATATCAAGGCGTAGCTAGCAGGAATGGTTACTCTCGGCAACTGCTCCTGCGTTGCTCTAATGTCCTGCATCCATGCAGGAACCTTTCAATTAGCTGCAACGCAGAGAGTAAGTTCCTGTGAAGCGCCCTCTCTACAGAAAAAAGGGGGTTGGTTTAAAAGACGATTTATGCAGCGTTATTGATTTTAACAAGGGAACAACCATTCTTTACAATCAATGCCTTGTCTAAATCGCTTTTAATTCCAACTGAACAAGCATCTTGAGGTAGCTTGGGTATATACGTTTATTAGAGCGTTCGAGTTGCCTTGTGCGGTCGAATTATTTTTCGCCACGGAAAAGCTTGGTCACCTAAGGTAATAAAATCAGGGTTCATTAGTGTCGCTCGGTTGTTGTAACTAAGCGGATTAAACTCGGCGTCAAAGATACGGCCACCGGCTTGTTCGATAATGCAGTGGCTCGCACCGGTGTCCCATTCGCCGGTTGGGCCTATACGCAAATAGCAATCAGCGCCACCTTCGGCAATCAAACAATTTTTTAACGAGCAGCTACCTAAAGCTATGTATTCGAAGTCAAAATCTTTGTTTAAATACTGCCCCATCAATTCGAGCTCTTGACGTCGGCTGACAGCAACTTTAACCGCGCGTTCTTCACGATAGGGGGCAACACTGATTTTGCGGCTTGCTTGTTGGTTATCTTTAAAAGCGCCTAGTCCGGTTTGTGCGTAATAAGTTAAGCGGTGATCTGGCGCGTGAATGACGCCAATAGTCGGCCAACCATTTTCAACGAGCGCGATATTAACGGCAAAATCGCCGCTGCCAATGATAAACTCGCCGGTACCGTCAATGGGATCGAGTAACCAGTATCGTTGCCAATTATTGCGCTGGCTCAGAGGTAAAACACCAACTTCTTCAGAAATAATCGGGATATCTGGCGTTAGGCTCTTTAGCCTGTCCATGATGATATCATTCGAAGCCAAATCAGCACTGGTTACCGGGCTGTCATCCGCTTTCATCTCTGCGGTAAAGTTACCACCGCGGTAGTAACTCATCACTTCTTTACCGGCCTGTTGTGCCGTGTTAATGGCAATGTCTAATAGTTTATCGCTATTCATTGGCACTCCGCATTTGGTCAATTAACAACATGAGTGCGGCGATACTGCGCGCTTCGTTAAAGTCTGGTTGTGCCAATAAACTCTGGTAATCTTTCAATGACCAATGCACTACTTCGAGTGGCTCCGGTTCGTCACCTTCGAGTTTTTCTGGAAAGAGATCCTTGGCAATGTAGATATCCATTTTGGCTGAAAAGAAGGTTGGTGCCATCATTACCTGATGTAAATGTCGCAATTGGTTAGCGCCAAAACCGATTTCTTCTTTGAGTTCTCGATTCGCTGCTTGTTCAGGATTTTCTCCCGGGTCAACTAGGCCTTTGGGAAAACCCAGTTCGTAACTGTGGGTACCAGCGCAGTACTCGCGAACTAGGCACATAGTATCATTGTCTAACATTGGAATAATCATTACCGCACCACGTCCTGAACCTTGCATGCGTTCGTACTGACGTTGTTCGCCGTTGCTAAATGTTAAGTCAAGCTGTTCGATACTCAGCAGTCGACTTTTTGCCACTTGCTGGCGCGCGTTAATGGTTGGCAATGTCGTCTTACTTTCGGCCATGATTATCCTGTTGCTTTGAGAAAGTTGCCAGTTAGTGACTGAGTGAGACAGTCGTCTGGTATAATGCCTATAATAAATTGTTTTTAGAGAATAAATCTATGCTTAATTGGGCAAATATTTCAACGGTGCTATTAGATATGGACGGTACCATTTTGGATTTACACTTTGACAATCACTTTTGGCTTGAGCATTTGCCCAAGCGCTACAGTGAAGCGTCTGGAATATCTGTTGAACAAGCGAAACAAAAATTTACCGAGCATTACCATCAAGTCGCCGGAACCATCTCTTGGTATTGCTTGGATTATTGGGCTGAGCAGACCCAGTTGCCAATTACCGAGTTAAAGCGCGAAGTACAACACTTGATTAAACTGCGCGCTGATGCCCATGATTTTTTAGTTGCTCTGAAATCGTCTGGTCGAGAAGTGGTTTTGGTGACTAATGCTCACCCCGATAGTTTGTCGCTAAAGATAGAACGTACTGAACTCGATAAATATTTCGATACCTTGTACTCAACTCATCAGTTTGGCGTGACCAAAGAATCACAAGCTTTATGGCAAAAGTTGCAAGCACACCACGGTTTTGAACTGGCCAATACACTGTTTGTTGATGATAGTATGCCAGTGTTGGCTTCAGCGAAAAAATATGGCTTCGAACACTTGTTAGCAGTGGCAAATCCGGACAGTAAAAAGCCGGTACAAGTGATTGACGACTATCCAGCGATTACCGATTACAGTGTCTTACTTAAAGAGATATTAGCCAACCCGGTGTAGCTCTTTGGTTTAGTGTGTAAATGTGGTGCAGTATTGAGCAGTTGTTTAGTTTTAATTTGATAACTGCTCAACACGGTTTGTTTGAAAGAAGACGTGCTTAAAAACGGAGGCGGTAACGGCCCTGATTGTCTGGTTGACCTAAAAACGGCAAGGCATCGTTTAACGGCGCAGGGAAATTAGCGCCGGGTTTGATATAACCATTGCCCGAAATTCGTCCCCCTTGTTGTAGGTAAGCTGAATAGCTTAGGCCGAGGTTGTTGCCTTCATCAATTTTCATTTCTATGGCACCTTGGCTACATGCAAGTTTCGCCGATAAATCGCCAAATTTGATTTGCTGGTCAACCGCGTACACTTCTGCATTTGGCCAAGTTAATGAACCGTTGAGCGTTTGGCAAAAAGGCTGACCGACTGTGTATTGGTTGATGTTCACTTCTAGGTAACCGCGTGCATCAACTGGCACAATTAAGTCGAGATGTGGTGCAATTTCAGCCGCACTGATAATTACTTGAGTATTTGTCAGGGTTGCGTTGTCGAGGAAGCCATCGATGGTTGCATAGCCTTCAGGGCCATCGACCAAAGCGCCACCAAAAGATAATTCAATGCGAGGGTTGGCGCTTAGCAAAGAGGTAAAACTCAAGCTGGCGTTGATGTCGTTGACTACGCCATACTGGTGTTGTAATTGTTTAACACGTGCTTGCCAGACACTACCCGAGACACCCTGCAAAGCAATGTTGTTGGGCAGCTTTACGAAATTTAAAACAAAGCTCGCGGGCATTGAAGCGATAGCAAAAATCAAATATACGACCAGAAAAATTGCCGCACCGGCAAACCACTTTTTCATTAACCTCTTCCCAATTGTAAACGACGAACATTAACGACGCCGGCAGTATCTGTGTTGGTGACGTCGATCGCTTTAACCTTTACGCCGTTGTTATTCATCAGTTGATCAAGCCAAGCCATGAGTTGGTCAAATGGTACTTGCTCAATCCAAACTTGTAGGTCGCTACCCTGTGGTTGCATGCGATCGATAATAATACCTTGTTGGTTGGCACTGCGATTGACCACGCTTGATAAACTGCCACCCTTGTTAGTGAGTTGACCGCTTTGACGCGCTTGTTGATAACGGGTTGTTTCTGACTCAACCCAGCTCAGTAATTGCTGCTGACGTTCAATTTTATCGCTCGTTTTAGCGATATTGTTGTTGAGCGGCTGCCACACTAGGCTGTAAAACAAGAAAATACCAATAACTACTGACATCGCCAATACTAATTTTTGCTCGCGCTCGTTCAATTGCTGCCATTTTTCTAACATCTGCATTATCCCGCCTTAATACTGAACGAACCAGTGACTTGGTCACCTTGATTGTTTTGAGAACCTTGACTGACCTTAAATTGCAATCGTTCTAACTGATTTTTAAATTGCTCAAATTGCTGATAATTACTGGCAATGGCTTGAATACGCAACTCTTGGCGCTTGTTGTCGTATTTCAGCGACTCTGGCTTTAACTGAGGCACACGAGCAAAAGCAGGCTCTAAACGCGCTAATAGCGTTAGAAAATGTGCATCGTTGTTGGCACTGCTAACACCCGCCAGTTTCTGTTTTAATTGCGAACGAATAGTGCCAAGGCGCACTTTTTTGGTTTGAGGGAATACTTGTTTGTAACGATCAATAATTTGCTGTTCGATCGCAGCTTGTTCTTGGTTGAGCTGATACAATTTAGCGCCTTTATAACCAAGGTTTAGCAATAGCGCTAAGCCTGCAACACCTGCGGCTAGTAGCCAAGATTTGACCATAGGTGAGCGCTTGGTTTTAACTTGATAAGGCCCTTGTAGTAAGTTAAAGCTGGTTTGTTCTGCATGCTGAGCAAGCAGCGCCAACGGCAACTCTTCTGGTTGTTGAACAATTTCAAAACCATCAATCGCCTCTAGTTCTGCGTAGCTATTGATCTTTATAGTATGGTTATCAGCACTGTTGTCTTGGTCTTTACTTGCTAGCTTTTCGCGTTCGCTCGCCAGTGCTAACTCTGCAACCACAGGCCAAAGAGTTTGGTCGACCGTCATCACTTGCCAAAAGCCTTGTCTGAACAAATATTGCTGGCCTAATTTAACACTGGTCCAGCTCTCAGTCTCGTAAGGAAGTGCCAGCGCATCAGGTAGCATTTTTTTCGCGCTAATATCGGCTGCTGCCAACCAAGCTAGCCATTGTTCTAGTTGCTCTCGCTCCACTGCCGCCAATAGGCAATTGGCGTCTTGAGTGTCGTTTTGACTAGTTGCATAGGCAAAAAACAGTTGTTCAACGTCTTGCGCTAGGTCATCTTCAAGCATGTACGGCGCTGCCATTTGGCGAGCCCGTTGTGACTTACCCGGTACTTGCAGTTGCTTTAAACTGACGTCATTAGCGGGAACTAACACCACTACTTTGCGCTGGTTCGCCTTTTCAGTTAATTCAGTTAGCGCACTAGCATTAGCGAGTTCGCCACTGGCGATAATTTCTAGTTCACTAGTTGACCAAACTAACCAGGAGATAGCTTGTTCTTGTTTACTGGCTAAACGAATAAATAAAGTTTCTGCCATTACTCTCGTCCTATGCGTCGGCTAATTACGTCTACGCGTTTATTATCCGTCACCATCATCATTGAATTCATTGTAAAGAAACTCGTGTTAAAACGAGTCGTTGTTTTTAAGTTAAAAAAGTTACTGTCGAAAGCTATTTGGCCGCGCTCAGTATTCGTTGGTGCTTTTTTTGCAAAAACCGGAGCAGTAAAAAAGGTTGCGCCATCTGAGTAGCCTTGATCGGGTCTATCATTGATCAGCTCTTGGGCATCACTTTCACTCATACCATCAAAAGCAGCAGCGAGCAGCTTGCTCTGTTCGGACGTCAGTGTATTGATGTTAATGCTATTTTGGTTATATGGCAAAGTGCAAACGTAAGGTCGTAGCGCGTTGATCACCGGCACCGTAAAATGCTCAATCACGCGCAGTTCATTAACACTAGCGAGAAAGTGGTTAGCCGCTAAGTAAGGGAATTCTCGACCGGCATAATCGTTATCTTCAGCGCCGCCAGCACTTGCAATCGAAGTGTCTTGGTCGAGCCAATCGGTTAAGGCATCAACCATATATTCCGCCTCAAAATTACTGACGCCTTCTACTCCTAAGCTAATAATTAATCGCTCAAGTGTGTGTTGCGCTTGTGGCTTGTTGGAACCACCAGATGTTGGTGGCGCTACACCGGGTGTCGTCGATTGGTCAGGGCGCAGTGAATTGAGATTAAAACACGCCTGTAAGTCTGTTATTTCGCCAGTGATTTGACCAAATTCAACTGGGTATGTCGTTTCGCCTTGAGCCCAAATCTGCTCTAAATGGGTGATATTGGGATCCCGCTTAACGCTTTCTGTGAGCAAGCGTTTGGTGAATGCCTCTGCACCAATCGCATACCAATAAGCTTGTTGATTAAACTCGATATTGGCGTTGCGCTGCAATTCTACCTGTAGGCGAGTCGTCATTTGAGTCGCGATAATCGCCGCTAAGGCAACAATGAGCATGACGCTGATAAGGGCAACACCGTGTTGTCGGCTGACTTTGAACATTAGTTGCCCCTCGGGTTAGGCTGACTACCAGAACCAGAACCAGAACCAGAACCAGAACCAGAACCAGAACCAGAACCAGAACCAGAAGTTCCACTGCTAGTGGCGAGGTTATTTAGCGTGACACCATCATCGCCTGGTGTTAAAAACTGGCGGCGAATTTTACCCATATCTTCGGTATCTAGCTCAATGGCTATAGCATATGGCAAGCGACCTTTCGGCGCTTGTTGCTGCCACTTTTTGCCATCGTGATATTCAAAGCGAATATCATTGACTTTCCCAATCAGCTTTCTAACCTTTGGTTCTTCACCGAGCACAGGATCGACAAAGTTAAAATGCAAGCGCTCTAAGTATTGGTCGTTTAATCGGTAAGCGACCGATTGCAAGTCACTGCGCGGTATTAGCAAGCCGGGATTAGTCCAGCCTTGGCGAACAAAAGCTAAAGCTTGGCTCTGTGAGCGAAAATTATTGCTGTCGTCGCTGTGAACAAAATTTTGACTGGATTGATCGCCGTCGAGTCTAACGTGGCGGCGGGCAACTTGATTAAAGTCGCGCTCAATCATAATAAATGCTCGTTGCAATTGATGAATGCGCTCAGTCTTGCTTTGGGTGCCTTCGTCGCTTTTTATCGCGGTTTGTAAAACGGTGACGCCAGCAATACTCACTAACGCGAATATAGAAACGGCGAGTAACACCTCTAACAAGGTAAAACCGAGCTGTTGCGGCTGATGAATTGGTGCTGTTGTCAGCTTGCGACGAGTCATTGCTGGTTAACCTTTATCTCGTGCAATATAGGTTTGCAGGCTGGTTATTGGCAACTCGTCATCTTCGTTAAGGCGAACTTCAATGGTAACGGCTCTCATGTTGCTGTCAGTTGTTCTAACCACTTTTTGTTGCCAAAACCACTCTTTGCTGGCGAGTTCCATTTTGCCTTTTTTATTGTTTCTCGGTGGCCAAGTTTCATCTAGGTTGACTTCGACCAGTTGATTACTGGCCACCCAATTGGCAACCATACGCTCTTCTAGTTGACCAATGTGCCTAACATTGCTACTGGTTGCGCTGACTAATGCGACACCGGCAATCGCCAGTACAGCCATTGCGAGCATGACTTCAATAAGGGTAAAGCCAAAAGAGCGTGACTTTGCCCGCTTAGCTCGTTGTTGAAGCTGACTTGAGCTTGTACTTTTTCTGGTGCTTTTTATGATGTTAGGGTTCAAAAGTAGGCTCCCCAACTGTTAAAGGCGGTGAATATAAACCAGTAATAGTGACACTGATATCGAGGTCGTAGGCAAACTCGTCACTGAAACTCAAAATTAAACTGAAAGGGGTGATATCTCCCCCTGACAATAGATATATTTGTGGCAGTGGCTCAGTCACTTTTTCTTTACGGTTATTGCTGGTGCGCTCGTTTTCTTCTTCTCTTTGCTCTTGCAGTTCTTGTTGCTGTTCAATGAAGGCTTGGCTATCAAATAATGAAGCCTCTAGTGGTAGGTCGTCGAATACTAATTCGGCTTCGATACCTTCGGGAAATTGGTGGTAGGTAAACGCCGGTTGGTTTGGGATTTCCGCCCAGCGAGTGCCATCGTAGCCGACGATTTGGTAGCCGGACTTTTCAATAACAACACCGAGTTCAACATTGTTGAGCATGCCGTATTCAGTGGCAATATCAAAAATGCCCGCAAAGCGGGCACTTTCGCTTGTAAGTTTTTTGTCAGGACTGTCATTGGTGAAGTTAACACCGATAACCGAAACCATAATACCAATAACTACAATTACTAGCATGACTTCAATTAAGGTAAAGCCCTTGCTAGTTATTTTGCGATTAGAGGTAAACTTGCGAATCATAAATCACTCTGTTATAGCTAATCAAAGCTATCGCTACTGATAGTCGGTTAGGTTCCAGTTGCCAATATCGTCATCAGTACCGGCTTCACCGTCAGGACCCATCGAGAAAATATCCATATCGCTTTGCTCGCCAGGATTGAGCAATTGGTAATCGTTACCCCAAGGGTCTTTTTGTAAACGCTTTAAATAACCGCCATTTGGAAAACGACGCGGTAGTGGTTCAATATCCGTTTGGCTGACCAAGGCCTCTAAACCTTGTTCGGTTGACGGGTAGCGAAAGTTATCAATTTTGTAGCGGTCAAGAGAGTTTTCTAGTGACGTAATATCGATTACCGCACGCTTGATTTGCGCTTGTTCTTGGTTGCCAATTAAGTTAGGTACGACCATAGCAGCCAAAATACCTAGAATAACAATAACCACCATCACTTCTAACAAGGTAAAACCTTGTTGCTTGGCAGAGTTGATACGCTTGTTCATAAAGTTAACTTCCTATTAAGTTATTAAGCTGGAGAATTGGCTGTAAGATAGCCATTACAATAAATAAAACCACGCCCGCCATAGTCACCATTAACGCTGGTTCGAATGCTTTTAAAGAAATACTGACTAATGCTTCGAACTCGCGGTCTTGGTTGTCGGCGGCGCGGCCGAGCATTTGTTCAAGTTCACCTGACTTTTCACCACTGGCGATCATATGTAACATCATAGGTGGAAATAATTTCGTTTGCTCAAGTGCGACCTTTAAACTGGTACCTTCACGAACTTTGTCGGCCGACTCCTGAACCTTTTGCTTGATGTAAAGATTGTCTAGTACTTCACCGGCAATGCGCATGCTCTCTAACAATGGTACTGCACTCGCGGTTAAAATGCTCAAGGTGCGGGCAAAACGAGCCGTATTTAAACCGCGGCTGACTTTGCCAATCGCTGGCAAACCAATCATGCGTTGATGATGTTTTAATTTAAAACTCGGTTTTTGTAATAAGCGGTTAAATGCCACCATGGCAATTAATATTGCCAATACAATGAATAGACCGTAGTTGTTAACAAAATCACTAGTCGCAATTAAAAATTGTGTCGTACCGGGTAAGTTGGCACCCATGTGCTCGAATTGGCCGACGATTTCTGGCACGACAAACGCCAATAAAATACCAATAACGCTAATCGCAACAATGGTCATGATAATGGGGTAAACCAAGGCTTGAATCAGCTGCGAGCGCATTTGCTGACGCTGCTCAGTGTAATCGGCGAGTCGGTTGAGCACCTTTTCTAGATGGCCTGACTTTTCACCGGCGGCAACCATAGCGCGGAACAAGTTATTAAAGACTTGTGGAAATTCCGCCATACTTTCAGCGAGGCCGTAACCTTCAGTAACCTTTGAGCGCACCGCCATGATAATACTTTTGAGGCGGTTTTTTTCACATTGCTGTGCTACTGCCATCAATGATTCTTCGAGTGGTAAACCAGATTCGACCAAAGTTGCCAGTTGACGGGTGATTAACGCCAGTTCAGCTGCAGAAATTTTACTGCGGCTGAAACGGCTTTTAGGGTTGGTAGTTTTCGCCTTTTTTAAACTTTCGCTGACTTCTAGCGGTGTTAAGCCCTGCTCGCGCAGTAAGCCTCTAACATGGCGCGCAGTGTCACCTTCAATAACGCCTTTTACTGTTTTACCACGGCTATTGACCGCTTGATAATCAAATGCTGCCACGGTTAATCCTCGCGGGTGACGCGCAACACTTCTTCTAGCGTAGTAGCGCCAGCAAGTACTTTGTCAAAACCGTCTCGTCGAATACTCGGCGTTGACTTGCGAATGTGTTTTTCAATCGCTTGTTCGCCTTTGCCGTTGTGAATTAGCTCGCGAACTTTGTCATCAACAAATAATAACTCGTGAATACCGGTACGGCCCTTGTAACCCTTGAAATTACACTCGCTACAGCCGACCGCGCGATAAATTACTTGCTGATTGTCGTCTGGCAGGTCGAGTAGATGGCGCTCTTCTTCGTCTGGTAAGTGGCTTTCGCGACAGTTCGGGCAAAGAGTTCTGACCAGTCGCTGAGCAAGTACGCCGAGCAAGCTCGACGATAACAAGAAAGGCTCAACACCCATATCTTCCATACGTGTAATGGCACCTGAGGCGGTATTGGTATGCAGGGTAGATAATACTAAGTGACCAGTTAAACTGGCTTGTACACCTATTTGTGCGGTTTCTAAGTCGCGAATCTCACCAACCATGACAACGTCTGGATCTTGACGCAAGATTGCTTTTAACCCACGGGCAAAGGTCATATCAACTTTGGTATTTACTTGTGTTTGACCAATACCTTCAATGGCGTATTCAATCGGATCTTCTACGGTTAAAACGTTTCGCTGTTTGTGGTCGATTTGACTTAAACCTGCGTAAAGCGTGGTACTTTTACCGGAACCTGTCGGGCCCGTGACGAGAATAATGCCATGAGGCTTGTCAATTAACTGAGCAAAGCGTTCGCGGTTAGCATCTGTCATGCCTAGATCTTGTAAGTCTAAGCGAGCAGAGTTTTTGTCGAGTAGACGCAGTACGACTCGTTCACCGTGGCCAGTCGGCATGGTTGATACCCGAACGTCGACCGCTCGACCAGCGATGCGCAATGAAATTCGACCATCTTGTGGAATGCGTTTTTCAGCGATGTCGAGCTTGGCCATAACCTTGATACGGGATACCAACAGCGAGGCTAGCTTGCGATTAGGTGTTAATACCTCGCGCAATACGCCGTCAATACGGAAGCGAATTTTGAGGCTTTGCTCAAAGGTTTCGATGTGAATATCTGACGCGTTTTCTTTGATCGCTTCACTAAGCATGGCGTTGATCAGCTTAATAATCGGCGCATCATCTTCGTTTTCTAACAGATCTTCAGTTTCGACCATTTCGTCAGCGAGTGAATAAAGGTCGACTTCATTACCAATGTCTTCCATCACTTGTTTCGCTTCAGAAGAGTCGCGCTGATAGGTTTCTGTCAGTAACAGTTCAAACTTATCGCTTGGCACAGACTCTAGTTCGAAGCTGGTTTTTAACACTCGTCTGACTTCGAGTAGGGCATCTAAGTTAAGGGCAGAGGTACAATAGACTTTTTGGCTATCACCTTGGTCTTGAACCAGGATGTTATGGCGTTTGGCGAAACCAAATGGCAAGCGAAACAAAGTATTGTCGGCCTGCTCTTGGTTAAGTGCTTGTGCTGAAATTTGTTCAGAGTCGTCTCTATGCTCAGGGCTGTTTTCATGCTCAAGGCTGTTTCCCTGTTCACGGCTGTTCAAACTATCGAGCATTTCAGCAACGTCTTGATCACTCATAATTACTTCCTAAAGTCGGCCTATTCTTTGTGTGACTTGTGTTGGCTCGACTTGTCTTGCTCTGATTTTTCTGCTTGCTGCTTTTGATATTCTTCAAATGATGGCGGCAACGCTAGTTGATCGTTCCATTCAGGCAAGATCGGTAAGTGCTCATCACTCACCAGTGATAAACCTTGTTCTTTACGTAAAATCTCTTTGGCGCGAATATAGTTGTATTTCTTTTCTGTTTCACGGTTCATTGTTTCGCCGTCACGGATAATGGTCGGACGTAAGAACACCATTAGGTTGCGCTTGCGAACAGTATTACTGGTTGAGCTAAACAAGTGACCAAGCACTGGAATATCACCCAATAGCGGTACTTTCTGCTTACTTTCTTGAACGTCTTCATCGATTAAACCACCAAGAATAACGGTTGCGCCGTCATCTGCTAATACGGTTGTGGTGATTTCGCGCTTGTTAATTGAAATATCGACACCGGTTGCGCCACTGACCGATGACACTTCTTGCTCAATGGTTAATTGAACACCGGTGCCTTCGTTAACCTGTGGTGTGACTTTTAGCTTGATACCTACTTCCTGACGATCAACGGTTTGGAACGGGTTAGTATTATTCGCACCAGCAGTTGAACCAGTTAAAATTGGGATTTCTTGACCGACGAGGAATGAAGCTTCTTCGTTGTCTAATGTGGTGATACTCGGTGTCGCAAGAATATTAGAGTTAGTATCATTGCTGACCGCTTGAATGATTGCGCCCCAGTTGTCGCGAGCAACACCAATTGTCATACCACTCACTTGGCCTAATACCTGTGCTAGTAGGGTGAAATCGCCGTCTACATCTGGTTGATCTGGGTTTACCGTGGTTTGGCCATTTTCAGAAACCACGGTGCTTCCGCGTTGGCCCGGAGTACTACGCGCAGCGAGCGCTGCGGCGCCAACTTGGCTAATGGTTGCCGAACCATTGGTGAATTGCGTTAAGCCTGCTTCTTCGTGATACCACTGGACACCAAGACTCGCGCCATCACCTTCAAATACTTCAACGATAATCGCTTCAACTAACACCTGTGCGCGGCGTACGTCAAGCTGGCGAATAACCGCTTCTAATGAGCGCAGCATATCTGGCTGAGCAGTAATCACAATTGAGTTGGTATCTTCGTGGGCGTCGATGCTGATATTGCGTTGTTGACTGCGGCGGTTATTGGCTTGACCAGCTTTTTCTTCCGCTTCAATTGATTCACTAACGCCTTTTAAAACATCGACAAGATCTTCAGCTTTCGCGTACTTGAGGTAGTAAACACGGGTATTGCCATTACTTTCTAGCTCGCTATCAAGTCGTTTAACTAATTTGGCAATGCGCTCACGTGCTTGTAACTCACCGCTGACGATAACACTGTTAGTGCGGTCATCAGCGACGATTTTAGGAATTAAGAAAGTTGGCGTACCGGCTTTACCGGTTGATTTGTTCATCGCTTCAATAATGCGCACCATTTCACCAGCAGAAGCATACTGCAAACGAATGATTTGAACGTCTTGGTCCCCAGCGCGGTCAACTCGTTCAATGATTTTAACCAAGCGATTAACCACGGCAGCCGAGCCTGTTAACATAATGACGTTGGCTGGGTCGTAGTTAGTTACATTGCCGCTGCCAGCTTGGTCAGACAATTGACGAAGCAAAGGGACAAGTTCGCGAACGGTGACGTTTTTTACTTCGACAATGCGGGTGACCATTTCGTCACCGCTGTGAGTATCGTTATCGCCAACGACTGGAATTGCTGAGGTTTTGGCATTTTTCTCACGGATAATTTTAATCACGTTATTATCCATTTGAACCGCGGCAAAACCGTAAACTTCAAGTACGTTTAGAAAGAACTGATAGTATTGTTCTTCTGTTAACAAGTCGTAGCTGCGAACATTGACCTTACCGCGGACGTTAGGATCAACAATCATGGTTTTTTGTAAGTTTTTACCAACAGTATTGATAAACTCGGTTATTTCCGTGTTTTTAAAGTTCGCTGAAATCTGTGTTGCTTGCACAGTTGTCGGCGCTGTTAAACCGGCTGCTAATGAGAGTGCAATGGCACTTGATACCAATAGTGGTTTAATGCGAGTTGCGCTGAATAGTTGGCGCATGGATAAATTCCCCATTGTCATGCTTGATCGTTAACCGTTATCAATGCTGAATAGTATTTCTTTTAATTCGTCGCCACGTTGTATGAGCAGAGACACTTCTTGTTCCTGACGCAAAGCTTTTAACGCTTGGCTGGCTTCTGACAACTGCGTTAAATCAAAGCCGTTTATTTCAATAGCGATATCGCCTCGTTTCAAACCCGCCGCTTTAAAAAGCGAATTATTGCCACTGGGCGAAAGTCTGTAGCCGATTAACTTGCCATTTTTAACCGCTTGCGTTGGCGTAAAATAATCGAGTACTTTTTTAGGATTTTGTGCAATGTCTTTTCTCAGACCGGAAATCTGCTGGCTAAGTTCACGATTTTTGCGTTGATCGACAACTGCTTTTGCCGTTGGTGTGGCACTGGTATTAGTTTGTAGCTGAGCGTTATCTTGAGTTTTTACCGCAATTGGTTGGGGCTGAGTAACGGTTTTACTAAACTCAAAGCCGTCTAGCATTAAGGTTTCAAGACGACCGGATTGCTTGATAAGTACGCGATCAGGTAAAATTTGGTCAATGCTAGCGCGAGTACCGGTAATTTGATCGCCAATACCATACGTTTCTTGGCGGCCAGAATTTTCGATAATTGCTGCGGCAGTGTTTTCATTTTGCGTGGCAACAACGCCAGATAGTTTTAAATTTAGTCTCGTTTCTGGCGCGTCTTGCACTTGTACTGTTTTCGGTTTGTTATCTGCAACTGCTTGATATTGACCGAATAGATTAAGCGCTTTGATGCCACTGAGGTTAATCGTTTTCGATGAAGATGCCGTTGAATGAACAGTGACCGGCAGTGATGATTTTATTTGTGGTTGTGGCGCTAACAGCCAAGTAATTTGCGCTAACACATACGCTATATAGCCAATTAGCAAGACAATAATGACCTGAGTAATTTTTTTCTGTGGCAGCTTGTCGAGGGCTTCTTGTAAAGAAGCCAAGTTATTTGGCACTTGCATGGTTAATAATAAGTTTGTTTTCGCGTAAAATATGACTTGTCGATAATACTTGAGCGAAGCTCGTTCAACAAGATAACGCTAACATATTTTTGTTACATTTTGTCAACAATCTGTAATTAAACTCATTATCATTTAGCTGGCTGCTGCTAAATTGTACGCATCGCAGCGCCTTGGTAAAAAGTTGAACGAGTCTCTTGATAACGCTGGAGATAGCCATACATTAGCAAAGTGTGATTTCCCTTAGTCTATATGCTTGAGTTAAAGGCTTTTGCGTAAAGGCAAAATGCGCAGAAATAATTGAGAAGACAGCAAAGAATAACATTATGGCAAATAAAAAATCGCCAGTCGTAAAATCTTCGTCTGAGAATGATAAAAACTCTGGCGTCAGGTTAGATAAATGGCTGTGGGCAGCAAGATTTTATAAAACACGGGCGTTGGCCAAGCAAATGATTGATGGCGGTAAAGTGTTTTACAACGGGCAGCGCTCTAAATCGGGCAAGCTTGTTAGCATCGGCGATAAAATCCGCGTTCGTCAGGGCTATGAAGAAAAAGAGGTGCTGATTGTTGCTTTGGCAGATAAGCGCCGTGATGCGACGTTTGCACAAACCTTGTATCAGGAAACTGAAGCGAGTATTAAGGTCAGAGAAGACAATGCTCTCGCGCGCAAACAAGGTATTTTATTGAGTCCAGCATCTGAGACTAAACCGGATAAAAAGCAGCGTCGTCAAATCCGACAATTTAAAGAAAGAGTGTAAGATTAATGTCAAATTTTGACCAATTGAATCGATATTTATTCGATGATCTCCACGTAAGGGGAGAACTTGTTCAACTCGAGCAAAGTTATCAACAAATTATAGCCAACCACGATTATCCACAGGGGGTCAAAACCTTATTGGGTGAATTGATGGCGGCGACTTGTTTATTGACTGCAACCTTGAAGTTTGAAGGTGAGATCACTGTGCAAATTCAAGGTGATGGTCCAGTGAGTTATATGGCGATTAACGGTGATGATAAGCAAGTGATGCGCGGTATTGCCAAGCTTAATCAAGTGACCGAAGCCGAAGGCTTAGCGGCCCTAATTGGCAAAGGCACCATGGTGATTACGATTAGACCGTCTAAGGGTGAACCTTATCAAGGCGTTGTTGCATTAGAGGCCGATACCTTAGCAGAGTGTTTAGCACACTATTTTGAAGTCTCGGAGCAAATTCCTACCACTATGTGGTTGTTTGTCGATCGCGAAAACGACAAGATTGCTGGTAGTTTGGTTCAGCTGTTACCCGATGGCGAAAACAAAGAGAAACAGCAGCAAGACTATGAACACCTTTGCCAGTTAACGCAAACCATTAAAGCAGAAGAAATTTTTAACCTACCAGCAGAAGAGTTGTTATATCGTTTGTATCATCAAGAACAAGTGCGCTTGTTTGAGCCGCAAGCGGTAACTTATCAATGCTCGTGTTCTGCGGATAAGTGTTTAACTGCAATTGCGCAAATTGGTCAACAAGCGATTGATGAAATTATTGAAGAGCAAGGTCAAATCAGTATGAATTGTGATTACTGCAATACTACTTATCGGTTTGATCAGCAGCAGATTAATGCGTTTGTAAATCCAACTAAACACTAACAGTTACTGCTACTTAACATCGAAGAATTGAGGTTATTCGATACCTTAAAAACGATAAAAATTATGTATAAAAAAATCAGCATCGACGATTAAATCGATGCTGGTTTTTTATTTCTATTAGCTATTACTTCATTCTACGACGTAACCATGCTAATGGTAGGAAGGCACCTAATAACCAACCGAAAGAGCCACCTGATGAACCACTACTAGCAGGAGCTGGAGGAGCAGGCTGTTCAGCAGCGGTATCTGGAAGGTTGTTTATTGAAACGGTAACTGTCGTTGGTTGCGATAAGTTAAGGCTACTATCAGCAGCAACTACTTCTAGTACAATCTCCGTGGTACCACCTTCGAAGTTCAATAATGTTGCATCTGCAACTTTAATTGTTCCATCTCTATCAACAGACAGTGCAGCTAAATTTGAAGATACGACAACGATTTCACTAAGCACACTAGAGAAAACGTCAGCATCAGTCGCTTCAATCTTGCCAACTACAGTGCCATTGGCAGTGTTTTCATCAACAGAAAACTTTTGATCAGCAGTAACAACAGGAGCAACGTTGCTATCTGCACTTGGCTTAGCCGAAGTTACTGGAGCACCTGAACCAGACAATACAGCGAAGTCAGCACCTGACAATGTTACATTAGCTGAACCGCCTGCTGGGATAGTTGTAACAGCGTTACCTTCAGTATCACTTAGACGAGCTAATACAGTTGTTGGAGCAAAGTTATAACCTGTAACAGTTAACGTGTCTTCACCTGTTTCTTCATAGAAGTCAAACTGGCTTGTTTCAACTCTGAAACGAATAGTCGCATTCATTTGACCTAGGTCATCTGCATCTAGACCAATTGAATCAACACAGTGTTGTAACGTGACAAAGTTGCTACCAGGTGTAAAGAATACATTTTCTAAGCTACCGCTAAATGTATTCCATGCAGAAGTGAAAGTAACATTTAATCCGGCAGGGAAACCACCGCCGAAAGCGCTTCTAGCAAGTGTCTGAGCCGAAAAGTCAAAGTTACCGTCAGAATTTAAGTCATAATCAACATAAAAACCGGCGACGTTATCCGAAGCAATAGTTTCGGCAAATGTTAATGTTGCAAATACCGAGCGACCAGAGTCACATACAGAAGTAGGAACTGCTAATACTTCCATAGAGCCCATTGTTAGGTCTAAATAAGTACTATCACCTGCTGGATCTTCTCCGGTAATGGGAACAACTATTGGGCGCTCATCTACACTACCTTTATTATTTGCAGTAACTGAAACACGGCCAGAATTATTCGATACTGCAATTTCTAGTCCCGAGTTAGCTTTAGGTAATACGTGGTAAACTAAATGAAAAGCTTTACCATCACTATTACTAAACTCTAAAGCACCGTCATACTCTACAGCGGTAAGTGCCGTTGAACCTCGAGGTGTTTGAAGTTGAGCTTGCGTTAACGTCCAGTCATGCAACTTACTACCATCGATAGTAATGGTAACGTCAAACTCTGTAGTTGCACCAGGAGCAATGGTGATATTTTCAGGGTGTTTGAATGAAACCGCCCCCGTTGCTGTATCATTTGCGAAGCGATCGGCTATTGCCAATGAGTATTGCTGTGTTGTCGAAGAGAAGTTTTTAACAACAATGCGCTTGGTAACTGATTTGGTTTCGGTTACTGCGACTAAACCAAATGATAAAGCGCCTTGTAATGAATCTTTATCCCATGCAGCGACAGGAAGCTGCGAAGCTTTTTGTACATCAACTAAACCAGCACCAATAAAGCTGATTGGCGCTAGTCCGGCATCTGGGTTGATTGATTCAGGAGCAAGCTTAACGTCTAAGTTTGCTGAATTCATCAATGTTGCTTTCAACTCAATTGCGTTGCGATTAGGCAATGCTTCTTTGAGTAATGCCATTGCACCAGCTGTCATTGGGCTTGAGAATGATGTACCGCTAATTGGGGTTAAGCCATCACCTAAACCTGGCTGTGCTGTCAGGATGTCAGTTCCTGGCGCTGTAATTTCAGGTTTTAATAGGCCGTTGACGTTAGGTCCGCGAGAAGTAAAGGTTGCAATAGCATCAGGTACGGCAACTTTTTCAGCTTCAGAATTAAAATTGAATGTCAAAGCTGCGTCGGCCGCCAAGGCTGCTTTCACTGCATTACCACTAGCAAGCGTCATACTGATGGTTGGAATAGTAATACCTGAGGCAGAACCACCAACAAAGTCAGAGACATCACGGTCTACATTATCAACAATGATTACTGCAGCAGCTCCCTTAGCTTGTGCATTTAACGTTTTACTTGTAAATGCACAAGCACCTCGATCAATGATGACAATTTGATTAGTAAAATCTACGCCATCTGCAAATGCTTCACAACCATTTTGGTTATCTGTCGGATAGACAAGGGTATGGCTAGTATTAGAGAAAGAAAATGCTGCCGCTGGGTTATATGAGGCTAAGCCGATATCAACAGTATTTGTACCAAATGTGCCAGTGAGTCGGTCAATAGGTGTTGTAGGGTGAGTCATTGCACCAACAGACATAACATTGGCACTTGTACTCGGGCCACCAACGATAAATGGCGTCGGACCGTCATTACCGGCTGAAATTGCCGCGTTTACACCTAGTAAAGCGGCTTTGTCTAATAATTCTTGAACAGCACCACCGCGAGTTGTACCAAAGTCACCACCAAGTGACATGTTAATAACATCTACACGGTCTGAAAGGTCACCATCGTTGTTAGGATCCATTGATGCTTCAAGTGCGCGCAACTGATTGATACCAGAACATGTTGCTTCACAAACAGAGTATACGTAAAGTTCGGCGTCAGGTGCTAAACCTACAACCGAGTGAGATACGTGGGTGCCGTGGTTCTCTGTGATGTCGAGTGGATCTGGATCGTTATTAACAAAGTCAAAACCACCAACAACGTTACCCTGAGGCCAAGCTGGAGTATCAGCTGGATCTGCTGCTGCTGCGTCGTATGCGGCTCTCGTTCCTGGACCACCTAGTGCTTTGTGAGTATAGTCAACACCGGTATCAAGTACTGCTACTTTTACATTTTTACCAGTAGCCGTATTGTTAGCAACAATTTCTGTTGCGTTCATATAAGTTGCACTTGCGGCTACATCCAAATCGTAATCAAAGATCGGAAGTACTTTGTCTACGTTATTGTTATTTGCTAATAAATCTGCAAGGTTGGCACGTGTCTTAACGATAATGCCGTTAACTAGGTTTCTAGTTTGTGCAACAACTTCAATATTAGCATCTAGTTTATGCAGGTCAGCAATCATTGAAGCTTGTGACTTATTGATATTGCCTATTTGGCTACCAGTTTTACCCGCTGTTTTTGCTTCAACGATTGAATTTTCTTTAAGTTTTACTAACCAGCCACTCACTTTCTGTGCTTCTGGTGCTGTTAAATCCGCTGTTGATGCTTGAATTAATGGTTGATTTGATAGATTGTATTTTTGAAGTGACGCTTCAGTTGCAGACACCGACATGGTTGCTGAGGCAATAGCTAGCGCTAGAGCCGTTTTTCTTATTTTCATTATAGTTTCCCTAGTAATTTATTTTTTTTACCAAAATCGCATTTAAAATTAACATTTTTGCAACTAATGTCAAGTGGTTGAACAATGACTGATCCTGCTAGAAAACATAATTGATGAGTATAAAACGGTTTATGTTTTTATCTGCTTGTTTTTCAATCTCCTTATGGTTTTATGTGTAACTAGTGTTAATTTTTGTTGTTTTTTTTTGTAATCGAAGTGTTTTCTGATAAATGTTTGAGGGCAGAGTGTCGCGTTGTTAAATAGGGAGCGCAGCCGAAATATATACAGATTGGATATACAATTTATTGGAGCTAAGGCGGATTGGTAAGTACTGTTTTGAGGGTATTTATCTGGGAGTATAAAAAAGCCTTACCCAAGGGGTAAGGCTATAAATGCTCGCTATATGGTCTAGTTAAACTAGCTTCTTGTTTGTTGTATCTTTGCTAGCGCAACCATTTTATACCAAAGCAAATATCGCAAAGCAACTTCTTTATTAGAGCATAAACTCGACGACAAGCCTCGTATTACAAGGCTTTCAGGTCAACGTGAATAATTACAGACTCTTGGTTATATTGTTTTCTATTGATATGGGTCATGGATTCAATTGTGCTTCGGTGATAAAATGCGCGCCATCAAATTTAAGAGGAAACCTTGGTGACAGAACTAAAGAACGATACTTATTTACGCGCGTTGTTAAAGCAATCGGTTGATTACACGCCTATTTGGATGATGCGTCAGGCCGGTCGATATCTTCCTGAATATCGCGAGACTCGCAGTCAAGCAGGTGACTTTATGTCGTTATGTCGCAATGCTGAGTTAGCTTGTGAAGTGACGCTTCAACCGTTAAGACGTTTTCCTCTTGATGCTGCGATACTTTTTAGTGACATCTTAACAATTCCTGACGCTATGGGGCTAGGTTTGTACTTTGAGACAGGTGAAGGCCCTAAGTTTGAAAGACCTATTACCTGTAAAGCCGACGTCGAAAAAATTGGCTTACCTGATCCAGAAGACGAATTAGGCTATGTTATGAACGCGGTGCGCACTATTCGCCGTGAATTGAAAGGTGAAGTACCGTTAATTGGTTTTTCTGGCAGCCCGTGGACACTTGCTACTTATATGGTTGAAGGCGGCAGTAGTAAAGCTTTTACCAAGATAAAGAAAATGATGTTTGCTGAACCTCAAACGTTACACCTTTTATTAGATAAACTAGCTGACTCTGTTATTACTTACTTAAATGCTCAAATTGCTGCTGGAGCTCAATCTGTGATGGTATTTGATACATGGGGTGGTGTGTTATCACCGCGCGATTATCAAGATTTTTCACTACAATATATGGCTAAAATTGTCGATGGTTTGACGCGTCATGCCGATGGTCGTCAAGTACCAGTTACTTTGTTCACTAAAAATGGTGGTATGTGGTTAGAGAAAATCGCTGCTACAGGCTGTGATGCTGTTGGCTTAGATTGGACTATTAACATTGAAGATGCCAAAGCTCGCGTCGGCGATAAAGTAGCGCTGCAAGGTAATATGGATCCATCTATGCTTTATGCGCCAACAGAGCGTATCGAGCAAGAAGTTGCTAAAATTTTAGCTGGTTATGGTGATACTAATACTGGCCACGTTTTCAACCTAGGTCATGGTATTCACCCAGATGTTAACCCAGACCACGCTGGTCACTTTATTGAATCGGTACATCGCTTGAGTAAGCCTTACCATCAGTAAATGTAGTTGACTATAAGGAGCCGAAAGGCTCCTTTTTTATGCTCAGGACGAACGGTATAGCGTGGTGCCATGGATGGCAAGGAACGCATATGTTCAGGACGAACGGTCAGGCGTTATGCTCCTGCAAAGCCTAAGTATCGACATCCGTGTCGGCAATAGCGCGGTGCCATGGCCTTTGCCGCTATCCCTAGCTCACAGGGTATTAGTACATCCTATACGTCAGATGGCAAGGAGCGCATATGCTCACGACTAAATGGATTTAGGTGGTAGAGCGAAGCATGGAGCCAGAGCCGAGGACGAACCGTCAGTTTTTTGTTTTTAACACAACTTGAGAACCGAAGGCCTTGTTTTTAATAGTCTGCCATCACAGACCACAACAAGTATAGGTGTCCAGAAATAGTGTCCTCAAGCCTAGGTGACGTATTACATATTTGCTAAGCTATGTTAACTTAGTGTTAATTATCAGGATTGAATTAATGAAAAAAATAGTCGCGTTAAGTTTATTGTTGGTATTACAAGGCTGTAACGATAACGATGATCAGTCATCAAATCGACCTGTTGCAGAAAAAACAGCTGAACATCAGGTTGTTGAACAAGAAAGTGCAATTGCAAAGCCGGGGCAAGCGATGACAGAAGAGCAGTTAAAACAAACACTAAAAGATCAAATGCAGCAGCAAGGTAAAGTCGTTCATTTGACTATGGAAGGCGGCTTTTTTGGCATTGTAACTCAAGATGGTCGTAAGCTTTTGCCAATGAACTTACCTAAGCAGCTCCAGCAAGATGGCGCTATTATTCAGTTCAGCGGTAAAGTAGTGACAGATATTCAAACGATACAGCAGTGGGGAGTACCATTTAAACTTAAGAACTCAAAGCTGATTCAGCCAGGTAGTGTCAAGGCAAGCGACATCTAGAGTAAACAGAAATTGTTAGCGCGCTTGAGAACTGCGCGCTAATACTTATACCCAAGCCACCTCAAGATGCTTGTTCAGTTGGAATTAAAAGCGATTTAGGCAAGGCATTGATTGCAAAGAATGGTTGTTCCCTTGTTAAAATCAATAACGTCGCATAAATTGTCTTTTAAACCAACCCTTCGGGCGCTTCACAGGAACTTACTCTCATCGTTGCAGCTAACTGAAAGGGAGTGACCATTCCTGCTAGCTGCGCCTTGATATTAAGCCCCTGTGACAGCGCTGAATCATGCATCTTGAGGTGGTTTGGGTATATATAACAATCAAACGGTATTCGCTCTAAAACAATCGATTCAATCCATTCAATGCCGCAACCCGAAATGCCTCAGCCATGGTTGGGTAGTTGAAGGTAGTATTCACGAAATATTCAATGGTGTTGTGTTCACCAGGTTGTTGCATGATTGCTTGCCCAATGTGGATAATTTCCGCTGCGTTCTCACCGAAACAGTGAATGCCGAGAATTTCTTTAGTTTCTCGATGGAACAATATCTTCAATGAACCAACGATATTATTTGATATTTGTGCTCGTGCTAAGTGCTTGAATTGAGCACGTCCAACTTCATATGGTACTTTGGCTTCAGTCAGCTCTTGCTCAGTTTTACCAACTGAACTGATTTCCGGGATGGTGTAAATTCCGGTTGGAATATCATTAATTAGTACAGCGTTACTTTCATTGTCCAAAATAGCATTGGCAGCTAAGCGGCCTTGGTCAAAAGCTGCGCTTGCTAAGCTAGGATAACCGATAACGTCACCAACAGCATAGATGTTGTCAACCTCTGTTTGATATTGTGCATTAACCTTCAATTGGCCTCTGCCATCAGCTTTAAGCCCAGCATTAGCAAGATTTAAATCAGAGGTATTACCGGTTCGACCATTTGCCCAAAGCAAACAGTCTGCTTTCATTTTTTTGCCAGACTCCAAATGAACAATCACACAGTCGTCCTGAGCATCTACCCGTTCAATTTGTTCACCGTGGCGAATAACTACGCCATTGTTCCAAAAGTGATAGCTCAATGAATCAGACATTTCGTCATCTAGGAATGATAGCAAGCGATCACGGGTGTTAATTAAATCAACTTTTACACCAAGTCCTCTAAAAATAGAGGCGTACTCGCTGCCAATAACACCTGCACCGTAAATGATAATATGTCGTGGGTCGTGTTTTAGCGATAGGATGCTGTCAGAGTCGTATACCCGAGGGTGATTAAAGTCAATTTCTGCTGGCTGATATGGTCTCGAACCTGTCGCGATGACAACAATTTTAGCGCTGATGGTTTCAGTTGAACCGTCTGGTTTGAGAATCTCAATAGTGTTTTGGTCAACAAATGATGCTTGACCGACAAAGTGACTAACGCGGTTTCGATTGTAAAAACCACTTCTCAATTTTACCTGTTTACCGATTACGGATGCGGCGTGGCCAAGAATGTCAGGGAAGGTTAAATGAAGGTTTTTATCAGTCCCGCTAAACAGTGGATTTGAATTATATTCAATTAAGCGACTGACTGATTGTCTGAGTGCTTTAGAAGGAATCGTTCCCCAATGGGTACAACCGCCACCAACATCTTTATAGCGCTCAACAACCGCAACGCGCTTTTCCTGCTTTGCCAAGTTCATGGCAGCACCCTCACCACCAGGTCCTGTGCCTAAGATGATGGCGTCAAAGTCGAAGGTGAGTGTTGTTTTGGCTGAGCTTGCTTTTTTAGTTTTAGTCAATGTGATGGCCCCAAATCCTATTTTTGTAAAAATTCTAACAGGATTTGGGGGATTGTGAATGGCTTATTTATACCCAAGCCACCTCAAGATGCTTGTTCGGTTGGAATTAAAAGCGATTTAGGCAAGGCATTGATTACTCCGGACATCCTGTCCTTCGCTGAAGCCAGCCTTCGGCTGTTCAAAAATGTTCCAGACATTTTTGTGCAAAGAATGGTTGCTCCCTTGTTAAAATCAATAACGCAGTATAAATCGCTTTTAAACCAATCCTTCGGACGCTTCACAGGAACTTACTCTCATCGTTGCAGTTAATTGAAAGGGAGTCACCATTCCTGCTAACTGCGCCTTGATATTAAGTCCCTGTGACGGCGCTGAACCACGTATCTTGAGGTGGTTTGGGTATCAGTGCTTATACCGTTTGTGCAGCTAATAGTTGCCAATTCTTCTTTTGTTCGATGAATTTTTCTTTAAGTTCTTGATAGTGTTTTACTAACTCAGAACTTTCAACTTCACTGACAAGCTCGTTACTCTTGTTCATCAGCATTTGTTTTTTAGCGGCGTAAAACTCATTGAGTTTGACGATTAACGCGTCGTAGTCTTGTTGCAGTTTAGCCATTAACTCATCGGCATTTGGGTGATACGCCAACTTACTTTGACTGCGTTTCAAAATCATTGCCAGCTTAGCTTTTTCAATTTTGTCTTCGGGACTTGTACGAAGTTTTGAGGTCAACTTTAAATATTCACAGCCTTTGATTAACCACTTAGTCGGATCGAATTGCCACCAACGAATGCCGTTGCGGTAGTCGTTTTCAAAAATGTGATGGTAGTTGTGATAACCTTCACCGAAGGTGAAAAACGCTAGAATCCCGTTATCACGAGCGGTGTTTTTATCTGTGTAGGTTTGCTTACCCCAGATATGCGCTAGCGAGTTAATAAAGAAAGTGGTGTGATGACTCAATACTAGGCGTAATACACCAAGCAACAATAAGCTGCTGATAACATCGCCATGCCATAGGCCAAATGCCAGTGGAATACCAAAATTAGTTAATACTGTCAGCAATAAATAGTGTTTGTGTTGCCACATCACAATCTTGTCTTTTTGTAAGTCGCGAACATTGTCGTAATTGTTGTAACGCTCTGGTTGATAGTCTCTTAACATCCAGCCTATGTGAGAAAACCAAAAACCGCGTTTTGCAGAATATGGGTCAACATCGTTATTATCAACGTGTTTGTGGTGAATACGGTGATCAGACGACCAATGTAAGGCGCTGTTTTGCAGTGCAAAAGCACCGCCAATGGCGAATAAAGAGCGCAAACTCCAATGAGCTTGGTAGGTTTTGTGTGACCAAAGTCTGTGATAACCCGCAGTAATCGACATACCGCAGTAACAAAAACAAATCACCGCAGCAATAATTTCAGCACTATCAAAACCGTGAGTTATTGCACGGTAAGGAACAGCAATTGCCGCAAATAAAAAGGTAATTAAAAAAACAAAGACATTGAGCCAAAGTACTCTAGGTTTGGTCATTAAGTTATTCACTAATTTCAGTGTACAGTTGTGCGCTATTTTATCTGCGTGACTGATACAGTCAAGTGTTGTCTGCCATTGACGCCGAAACAGTTGTTATACCCAAACCACCTAAAGATGCCTATTCAGTTGGAATTAAAAGCGATTTAGACAAGGCATTGGTTGTAAAGAATGGTTATTCCCTTGTTAAAATCAATAACGCTGTATAAATCGACTTTTAAACCAACTCTTCGGGCACTTCACAGCAACTTACTCTCGTCGTTGTAGCAAATCGAAAGGTTCCTGCATGGATGCAGGATATTAGAGCAACGCAGGAGCAGTTGCCGAGAGTAACCATTCCTGCTAGCTACGCCTTGATATTAAGTCCCTGTGAAAGTGCTGAATTATGTATCTTGAGGCGGTTTGGGTATGTAGATTTGATTGATATCAAGTTCAAGACAATAGTGCGTTAATTGAGTATTATGATTGGCAATATAGTTTATTGATTTAGTGGTAATAAATATGAGTGGTGTTAGAGCTCAACAAAAAGAAAAAACTCGCAGACAAATTATTGAGGCGGCATTGAGTCAACTTAGTGCCGAGCGAAGTTTTTCGGGCTTGAGCCTGCGCGAGGTTGCTAAAGAAGCTGGCTTAGCACCAACATCATTTTATCGACATTTTGCCGATATGGATGAACTCGGTTTAACCCTAGTTGATGAGGCCGGCTTAACCTTGAGACAACTGATGCGCCAGGCGCGTCAACGCATCGCCAAAGGTGGCTCGGTGATTAAAATTTCCGTTCACACGTTTATGGAATTTGTTGAAAACAGTGACAGTAGCTTTCGATTGTTACTGCGCGAGCGTTCGGGAATTTCTGCGGCATTTCGCGCTGCGGTTAACCGGGAAATTCGCTACTTCACACTAGAGCTTAGTGACTACTTACAAACAGCTAATAAACTCGATGCCGAAGTCGCTTATCTACAAGCTAATGCCGCCGTTACTATCGTCTTTAGTGCTGGCGCTGAAGCGTTAGACATGGATAAAAAAGAACGCGAACAATTGATCGATAATATTGTTCTGCAGCTTCGTTTTATTGCTCGCGGTGCCAACGATTTTTCAGCGCGCATACAAAAAAAATAGACTAAGGTTGTTCTCTTTTGCGGAATAAAATTTTCTGGCTGTTAATAACGCTTGTCTCTGGGCTACTGTTGTACGGATTAGTCACGAGCCAAACGACAGAGCATCACAAAATTACAGAGTTGGAGAGTAAGAATACTAGCGCTAAAACCAGCGTAGAATATGATCCTTCTGCTGAAATTGCTTTCAATCATCCGCAATCCACCATCAACCCAGTTATAAACGCTAGCGCATTTTCTTTGACTAATGGTTGGAAGTTAACAGGTGAGCTCAATCACCATTTGTCGCAATTGTATCTCGCAAGTGAACAAGGTGATAAACAAGCCAGTTATTTGTTAGCGAAAAACCTTCAATTCTGTTTGCGAGCGCCAAGCGATCAATCAAGTTATCAACTTGCGATAGAGCGAGGACAAGAGCAAGAATTTGATGATCGTTATTTCATTGAATTGTCACAACGCTATCAATATTGTCAGGGAATTAGCCAAAATGATAGGTATCGTTTTGTCGACTATTATCGAAAAGCTGCCGAGCAGGGCAGTGTCGATGCCATGGTTGATTACGGTGGCAACTATATTGAAGTGCTTGTCCAAGCCCATCAAAGTGCTGACACTGAAAAGCTCTCTCGACAAGATATTTTATCTATTCAGCAAGAATACTTAACGACAGCTGCGCAATACGGCCGTATTGATGCACTGGCGAAATTGTCGGACGGTTTATGGCAGCAAAAATTTGGTCATAACGATGGCGTGATAGCGTTGGCATACACAGATTTACTATTGAACCTGACCCAAGATAATGAGCTGTACAATCGTCATCAATGGTTTAAGCAGAGAATGTTGAAACAATTGAGTGACGATCAAATACAACAAGCACAGCAGTTGACTGAAGAGTTGTCTCGAAAAATTCAAACTCACCCGAATGGGTGAGTTTTAGCTATCAGGTTTAGCGTCGGCTCAAGATAACGCCGGTTTCAATGTGGTCGGTATATGGAAATTGATCAAACAAGGCAAATTGTTCAATTTTGTGTGTTTTCACTAGTAGCGTTAAGTTGTCTTTAAGGGTGTGAGGATTACACGAAATATAAATAACGCGATTAAAGCGGCTCACTAGCTCGACACTATCATCATCTAATCCCGCTCTTGGTGGATCTACCAATACAGTATCGTAGTTGTAGTCGGTTAAGTTGAAGTCAGCTAAACGACGAAATTTACGTTCACCGTTCATTGCTTGGCTGAATTCTTCACTCGACATTCTAATAATATCTACATTAGTAAGTTTGTTCGCACTAATATTGGTTTGTGCTGAATTCACTGAGCTTTTCGAAATTTCAGTACCTAACACACGATCAAAGTTTTCAGCTAAAGCAATACTAAAATTACCGTTACCACAGTAAAGCTCGATTAAATCACCGCCCAAACCTTTACTGGCATCTTGTGCCCAAGTCAGCATGTGCTGATTCACAATACCGTTCGGCTGAGTAAAGCTGTTTTCTACTTGCTGATACGCATATGTTTTGCCATTAACCGTTAACTGCTCTGTGACAAAGTCTTTGTCCAAAATAACCTTTTGTTTGCGAGCACGACCGATAATATCAACAGGCGCTAGTGTTGAAAGCTGCTGCTTGAGTTGTTGAGCCTGTTGTTGCCATTCATCATCAAGTGGCTTGTGGTAAAGCAAACTAACAAGTAACTCGCCACTTAACGTAGACAAAAAATCGACTTGAAATAATTTGCGTCTAAGTACTTGGTTATCGCGAATAGCATCCATCAGCGCGTTCATAGCTTGGTTGATTAGGGTGCTAGCGACAGGAAACTGATCAACGCGAAACTTTTCTTTAGTTTCACTATTGAACATTATGTAGTAGAGATCGTCTTCTTGATGCCAAACTCTAAATTCAGCTCTTAGGCGATAGTTTAGCGGCTCTGACTGAAAAATTGCCATGTCCGGTAAATCGAAGTCTGCAAACAGCTTAGCCATTGCATCTTGCTTGGTATCGAGTTGCTGCTGATAAAATTTAGGATCAATGTGACTAAACATATTCGTATCTCAAATAAAAAGGAGCGCAGATCTTATCGCCAACTTTAGTTTTGTCTAGTTTTATAGCAAGTTTTTATCAACCAAAAACAAAAAAGGCTCTTCAATAGAGCCTTTTTTCTGTATAGGTGCTCTATCTGTACTATGACTGATTGTCGTCACTTCGTTCAGGGCGTTCTTTTGCTTCTCGAACTTTTAACGTTCTTTGCTGGAATTCTTGATCATTTAGCGCATCAATTGCCTTATCAGAATCTGCGGCTGCCATTTCAACAAAACCAAAACCACGGCGCTTGCCGGTATGCTTGTCTTTCATTAGACGAACTGAATGCACCGTACCGTGCTCGGAAAACAAATGACGAACAGCTGCTTCATTTGCGCGGTATGGCAAATTACCAACATAAAGTGTTTTAACTTCCCCTAACTCAGTTGATGTTTCACTGGCAGAAGAGGTTGTAGATAGTAATGGAGCAATTAAAGCACCAATAAATAAACTTAGTGATACGTGTACAGCGTTAGCATTAAATAAACCTGCTGCAAAATAACCAACCAAAGCAAAAACGAGTGCGATGATAATAATTTTGAAGATTTGAGGAGACTTCATATTTCTTTACCTAATTATTATATTTTAAAAAGAAAGAGCAAAAGCTATGTTACCGAGCTTTTAATAGAGTGCAACTATAAGTTTAGTAATTAACCAAATTAATGACTAATTGAAAAACAAGGGCTTATACCTGTTTTATAAGTTACTCAATAGTGATGTATGTTGCAGTGATATGTCATTAGCTATACAAGATCAATGTATCACTTAAGATCGATGTAACACCGCGACTTTAATTAGTAGATAAATAGTGCATTTGCTTCTTCAATATAAATAGCGATAGCTTTTTTTAAAACAACTCTGCGTATTAAAGCAAAACATAGCGAGATAAAAGTGCATATTAATATATGGCCTGATTACCTAATAGATAAATTGAATGTCGCGATCTAGTACTATTTTCAAAATGATCATTAAAGTGATCGAATCACCTCTTTAATATCTATTGCCCTCTAAATAGTGATTTACAGCGAAATATCGGTTGGATCCTAATCGTTTTGTTTGAAAAGTAATCGAACAAACAAAAAAACGAAAAAACTTTAAAATAAGTGTTGACGGCCAGATAAAAATCTCTAAAATGCGCATCCACTTCCACGGGGCAGCCCAACGAAGTGTTTTGATAAGTTTAGTGAGCGAATATGCTAGGTAAACGGGTCAGATAACTT
>NZ_JAGHQT010000019.1 GCF_017744155.1 Endozoicomonas sp. G2_1
CAACTTGCTCGACAACCGACAATTTAAAAGCGAGTGAGTAATCCTTTTGAGTTCGTTTAGTGGTTGATTTCATGATGCTCTCCAATTCATTGATTGAAAAGTGTCAACCTTATTTAGGACGGGTCATTGACAAGCAAAAAAGGGTTAACTGTTGTTAACCCTTTTTTATTATAAAAAATTTAAATCTTTAGTTTAAAACTTGCTTTGCTGAGCTGATAAATTAAGTAGCTGAGCAAGGTCAAAATAACGCGGCTTTTGAGTCGATAATTTTATGCTACCACCTTGCTGATTGAACTTAGCAACACCTTCTTTATACCAAGTGGCCAAGCCAGGCGGTAAAAACTTGTCTGCTTGTAAACCAAGCATAACTAATGCTTGTACTGGCATACTCAGCATTAATAAAAATACCGTTAATGCCTGCGCTAAAATTTCGTAACTGCCCAGATAAAGCTGGAAAATCAGGGTTACTAAAGCAACTGCCGGCATATGGCGGCATACTAAACGGCTGGTTTGAATGGTTCGATACTCGGCGAAGTAATTGGCTAGCTCTGCCCTTTCAGGCCAAAGCTTTTGATATTTCCTGCCAAACTTAATCAACTGTACAACATTTAACTTCATAAATTGAATATAGCAAGGATTGCCAGTGGATAAAAGTTTGAACGACAAATAGCGCGAAAATGATCATTTAATGATCGAAGACAAAAGCCAACGATCGTCACTCTATTTACTTTATAAGATCAATAAACTTTTAATAAAATCGTTAATATTAGCGAGATAATTAATTCTTAAAGCATACTTGAATCACAAACTTGATGAGTTAAAGATATTCATTAATTTGTTGATTTTTGTACAAGCGATAAAATGTGACAAAAAACAACCTATCAAATATTTTTATAAATTTTAACAACTTAAACATATACACAAGTATTGCTAACAAGGTTATCCACAGCTTTTGTGGATAGTCGACCTCTAAAACATGTTAGTTTTAGTAATAACTAGACAAGTAAACCATAGTTTTTAAGTGATTTAACATGAATTTTATAATAAACACTTAAAAATTAAAATTTCATTAGTTTTACCTTGATTACAGAGTACTAGTGCTAGAGTTAAGTTTATGAAAACGATATAGTTATCAACTTATTACTATAAGGTTGGTAAAAGATGGCAAAACTCACGTTAAAATTACTCGATGAAACCTTTGCAATTCACAGCTTGGCGGTCAATAGCCCCCTGCCACAAGCAGTGCTAGACGCACCAATATACTTTATTGCAAAAACGTATGAAGAAGTCTCTATTGTCGCCCCTGAGCATGTTAAAATTAACAGCGACGATGTAGAACCGGGTTGGCAAGCGCTAGAAGTTGTTGGGCCATTAGACTTTACCCTAACCGGCATACTTGCCAGTATTTCAACAATACTGGCAAACGCGAAAATTAGTATCTTCGCAATTTCAACCTTTGACACTGACTACATCTTAGTGAAGCGTGAGAATATTGATAACGCGATTTCAGTGCTCAAAAACAATGATTACCAGGTTATTCAGTAAATGGGAATTACTACTATACCCAAGTATCCTAAAGTGGCTGGGTATAGCTCCAGATACGGCTAACAAAAAACAATAATTCTATAGAGTGAACTATGACGACTATTTACGGTATTAAAAACTGTGACACTGTTAAAAAAGCGCTGAAATGGCTTGACCAAGCAGGTGTTAATTACACCTTTCACGACTTTCGCGTACAAGGCTTTGACCAAGTACTATGGCAAGAGTTTACTGCTAAAATCGATTGGCAAAACCTGATTAACAAACGCAGCACCAGTTACCGAAATTTGGACGATGAAATTAAGCAAAACCTCAATATCGACAACGCAACCGAAGCAGTGCTTGAACAACCAACCTTGATCAAACGTCCAGTGCTGATTCACAACGCTCAATTACACCTTGGCTTTAAAGCTGCTGACTATCAGGCGATTTTTGCCTGAGTTGTTTAATTTTCTATTTAATCAAAGAGTATTATCATGACTTCACCCGTGCTCAAACTTGCCAAAGAACTTATTAGTCGTCAGTCTGTAACCCCCGAAGATGCAGACTGCCAACTGCTGATGTCTGAGCGTTTAGCCAAGCTAGGTTTTGCCAATGAGACCATGGTGTTTGAAGATACCACGAATATGTGGTCAAGACGCGGGACAGAAAAGCCAGTGTTTTGCTTTGCCGGTCACACTGATGTTGTACCCGCAGGTGACTTGAGTTTGTGGCAAACACCACCGTTTGAACCAACCGAAATCGATGGCATGTTGTACGGCCGCGGCGCAGCCGATATGAAAGGCAGCTTAGCGGCAATGATCGTTGCAACAGAGAAGTTTGTAAACAATCATCCAAACCACATTGGCTCAATCGCATATTTGATCACTAGTGATGAAGAAGGCCCATTTATCAATGGTACCACGCGTGTTATCGATACCTTAGAAGCCCGTCAGGAAAAAATCGACTATTGTATCGTTGGTGAACCGTCAAGTTCTCACCTAATCGCGGATGTTGTCAAAAATGGCCGTCGAGGTTCTATCTCTGGTGAGTTAAAAATCATTGGTAAACAAGGCCACGTCGCCTACCCTGATCACGTTAAAAATCCAATTCACTTTGCTATGCCAGCGTTGGCAGAACTGAGTCAGCAAGTTTGGGATCAAGGCAACCAGTATTTTCCACCAACCAGCTTTCAGCTCACTAATATTCACGCTGGCACCGGTGCTACCAACGTTGTTCCCGGTACTATTACCGCATGGTTTAACCTCCGTTACAGCTCAGATTTAAACGATCAAGTTATCGTCGAAAGAGTCGAAGCTATTTTAGCCAAGCACGAACTCAACTACGAAATTGAATGGACCTATAACGGTAAGCCATTTATTACCGAGCCTGGCGTATTACTTGACGCGGTCACTCAAGCGATTCTCAGCACCACTGGCCGAGAGACCGAGTTGTCGACTTCTGGCGGCACTTCTGATGGTCGTTTTATCGCGCCAACCGGCGCTGAAGTGATTGAATTAGGGCCGAGTAATAAAACAATTCACCAAGTCAATGAGTGTGTATCAATAGCAGACTTAGAGCAGCTTGTTGATATTTACTATCAGGCCATGGTCAATTTACTATGCCCGACATCAGCATAGAAATATTGTGCGGTCAGACGACTCAGCACCTGAGTGCAATCGACCAACGTCATGCGATGCACCCAGAAGCACTGGCTGCTTATCAAAACATGCAAGCGGCGGCAGAAAAAGACGGCATTGATTTAGCACTAGCCAGTAGCTTTCGAGATTTTAGTCGCCAACTCGCTATTTTTTCTGGTAAAGCAAACGGTAACATTGCAGTTAAAGACCAAGCGAACCAAGTTGTTCCCTTATCTGAGCTGTCTGATTGGCAAAAGTTACAAGCTATTTTGCTATTCTCAGCGTTGCCCGGTACCAGCCGACATCACTGGGGTACTGATATTGATGTTTACCAACCCTCTGCTCTAGGCCAAAATCAGCTACAACTAGAGCCTTGGGAATACCAAAAAGGTGGTCCATTTGTTCAATTGAGCGAATGGCTGGGTGACAATAGTAAATCATTTGGCTTTTATCTTCCCTACGACCAGTATCGCGGAGGGGTTGCAGAAGAGCCTTGGCACTTGTCTTATTATCCAGTTTCAGAGCAATATCAAGCTCAACTGACGATTGAGCGTTACATAAAGGTTATTCAAGAGCTGCACTTGCCGTTAAAAAAGACTATCGTCAGCCATATAGAAGAAATATTTCAACGCTACGTCACTAATGTAGGACGTTTTGAACACTGAGGAAACAGTAAGACATGAGTACAGAGACTATTGCGATTATTATCGTTGTTGTCATTATTCTTTTTCTTATTGGCAATTTTAGCACGGTACAAAAGTCCGCTAAAAACCCAATGAGAAAACAAGGTTTAAATGATCTAAAAGAAACCCTCCCCCGAACCAACAAAACCAAGCACCAGTTACCCACTGTCGATAAAAAACGCTAACTAACCTGAGTTTTGGTTAAGAGATGAGTTAAGTGATTGATTTTAAATAAAACTAATACTTGGTCTCTTTACAGTTAGAAATTTTCTTTGATAACAAGGCAAATTTACGCGTCAATAGCTTGTCTATTGCAAGTGAATTTAACGCTGTTAGCGATGAAAATAGCTACTGTAAAGCCATTTATTATCCAAAACTCAGGTTAAAAATGTCTTTCGCCCATAAAAAAAGCCTACAGTAAACACTGTAGGCTTGAACTCAAATGGGGATTGAGAAGCAGAAATTGGTTAACGCTTAGCTGTTAATGCGTTTTTGAGCTGCAGTTGTTAATTCGTCAGCCGTGATTGTTGATAACAAGCTTTCAACTTTTTTCTTTGGCAATTTGTTAATCATTAACGTGCCAGTTTTAACAGCACTGCGGCTAGCAGCAAAAGCAAGCAAGTTTTGACCGTTACACTTAACACCATCGAAAATAGAACGAATTTTTAACTTGTTGCTTTTTAAATACGTACGAAGACGTTTTTTGTCATCAACAGCAACATATTCACAGATTGCTTGCGCTGAATCAGCGGCTTGGGCAGCTGGCGCAATAGTTGATACAGATAAAAGTGCAAAAGTTAATGCAGCGTGAAATTTTTTCATGGTAGTGACTCAAGTCTCAAGTTAGTAAATAAATTGGTTGAATTTAAAAGCTAATTGCGAGGTCACAAATGAGGCATACGAATGTATAAAACCTATCACAGGTAACTCCGCTGTCATAGGCTTATGCCCTTAGACCGGTAGCTTTGCGTAACACCCTTTCGAATGTCTTGCCTTTATCTGGTTGAGAATTATACAGGAGCAAATATGACGAAACAATGACAAGACGAAAATAATTTGCATAAATATTATTCGGCTGTCATAACTTCAAGCTATAAAATCAATTTTTTTAATCGTATTACTCTATAATAAAGCAACGGCTGCCAAATAAATGCTTCTTGATAACAAATTCAGTTAAACTACACCTCCATTAATAAAGCCAATAACATTAGAAACCATGACCGAACAAAGCATGCACTATTTGGTTGAAATCGAAAACCAACCAATTGAACTATACAAACTGCTAAAAATCGCGAACCTAGTCGCAGGTGGTGGTGAAGCCAAAATAGTGATTAGTGAAGGTTATGTTTATCTCAACGATGAAATTGAAACGCAAAAACGGAAAAAGGTCTATTCGGGCGATCTTATTGCATTTAATGGCGATTTCGTCGAAGTACTTTGTCATAACCCACCTCAAGAGCAACAGAAGAAAGCTGTAGTGCCAAGTGAGTCAAGCAACTCAAGTACTATGGATAAGTCTGAAAAAAGCACAGGACGAGTCAATACATCAAATAAAGGTCGAACCGCTAATAACAAGCGCATTGGTAAGCCAAACTACAATAAAAATAAAAAACAGAATACTCAACGTAAAAAAGCGACGTCAGATAACGCGCAGAGCCAGAATGTGGGTAAACGCCGTCCGATTAATTTCTAAATAAAAGTTGTATCACGATGAAAAGCAAAGCCATTACTAAACATCTAACGTCAATCCCAGTCGCTTTAATACTCTTGTTTTCGACACTCACGAGTACCATCGCCGAACCGACAAGCAGCCATTCAAAGTCTGCCTCGGCACTCATGCAATTGCCTGAGCCGGTTAGTAATAACGCTGTTGCGCACATCAAGCTCAACCAACAAGACTACTTATTGTCATTCTCTGGTCTTGGCCAAAACAAAACTTTCCGTGATGTACACAACAAAGCATTTGCCTATCACTGGCAAGGCAATCGTTGGCAAACTATTGAATCGGTGCCTATCGCTAAGCCGGTCAATGGTCTAATTGGCAGGCTTGCCAGCACTGCAGTAGGCATAGGCGAACACGCATATGTGTTCGGCGGTTACACTGTTGCCAAAGACCATTCAGAAGTCTCTGTACCTGACGTATATCGCTACGAGCTCAGCACAAATAGTTACCAGACGTTAGCACCAATGCCGGTGCCCGTTGACGACAGCACTGCGCTTGCATACAAAAATCGGTATATCTACTTAGTGAGCGGCTGGCACAACGATGGCAACGTTAATTTAGTGCAAGTCTACGACAGCCAAACCGATACTTGGCAACAAGCCAGCCCTTTTCCGGGTGCTTCTGTATTTGGTCAAGCAGGGGCTATTGTTGACAACAAAATAGTAGTTTGCGACGGCGTCAAAGTTGACTATCACACTAACAAGCGCCGAACCTTTAGCGCTGAAGCCGCTTGTTATATTGGCACAATTAACCGCGATAACGTCGCTAAAATCGACTGGCGCAAACTGAAACACCCAACCGGTGTTGCTCGCTACCGAATGGCCAGTGCTGGACTTCAAAACGCAATGATTTTTGTTGGCGGCAGCGACAATCCATACAACTACAATGGCATTGGCTACAACGGTGAGCCTAGTACTGCCAGTAACCAGCTGTGGCGCTTGAATTTAAAAACCCTTAACTGGCAAGTAAAAGAGCTACCAATTGCGACAATGGATCACCGAGGTTTGCTGATTATTGACGATGCAGCAGTCACCCTTGGCGGTATGGACTCCAGCCAAAAAGTGTTATCGAGCATTAATGTTTACCCAAGTATCATCAACTAACGCTTTTACCGATTGGATTTTATTTAAGAGCTGAGGGCGTTTCGCATCAAAATTGCGCAGTTTTCAATAGTAGGTAAAGCTTGGAGTCATCAAAACAATATTTATCTAAATATCAACATCTAGCGCTTTTACCGACTACTCTGCCCTGTTAGAATGTCGCGTCAAAATTTAAAATTAGAATTTTTGTTAGTAACAAATCAACGGAATTAATCATCAATGCGTACAAGTCAATACTTAGTATCTACTTTGAAAGAAACCCCAGCTAACGCCGAAGTTGTCAGCCACCAATTTATGCTGCGCGCCGGCCTTATTCGTCACTTAGCATCAGGTTTATACACTTGGTTGCCGACGGGCTTAAAAGTATTGAAAAAAGTTGAAAATATTGTCCGCGAAGAAATGGAACGCGCTGGTGCTATTGAGGTACTGATGCCAATGGTGCAACCGGCAGATTTATGGCAAGAGTCTGGCCGCTGGGAAGATTACGGCCCAGAGCTGCTGCGCTTAAACGACCGTCATCAACGTCCATTCGTGCTTGGCCCAACTCACGAAGAAGTCATCACTAAGCTAATCAGCCATGAACTGAGTAGTTACAAACAGTTGCCGATGAATGTCTTTCAAATTCAAAGCAAATTCCGCGATGAAATCAGACCTCGCTTTGGCGTTATGCGCGGCCGTGAATTTTTAATGAAAGATGCCTACTCATTCCACTTAGGCGAAGAGTGCTTACAAAAAACTTACCAAGTGATGTTCGACGCTTACTGCCGTATTTTCGAACGCTTGGGTTTAGACTACCGTCCAGTACTTGCCGATACCGGCTCAATCGGTGGCGACGCTTCTCACGAATTCCACGTATTAGCTGAGTCAGGTGAAGACGATATCGTTTTCAGTGATGGCAGCGACTTTGCCGCTAACATTGAGAAAGCTGAAGCGCTAGCACCACAAGGCGAGCGCCCGGCAGCAACACAAACACTTGAAAAAGTGTCAACACCAAACGCCAAAACCATTGAGCAAGTTGCTGAATCTTTAAATATTCCGGCAACTCAAACGGTAAAAACACTTTTAGTTCAAGGTATTGCTGAAGAAGGTCAAGCGGCGCCAATTATCGCATTAGTGCTACGTGGTGATCACCAGCTCAACGAGATAAAAGCAGAAAAACTACCACTTGTCGCAAGCCCACTAACTATGGCAACCGATGAGCAAGTGTTAGCCGCAAGTGGTGCTAATCCGGGTTCTGTTGGTGTAGTCGGTATAGATATTCCAGTGATAGTTGATCGCAGCGCGGCGCACCTAGCTGATTTTGTTTGTGGTGCTAACGAAAACGACTTCCACTTCACTGGTGTTAACTGGGACCGCGACTGCACTAACTATCAAGTAGAAGATATTCGCAACGTGGTCGCTGGCGACCCAAGTCCTTGTGGCCAAGGTAAGCTTGAAATTAAACGCGGTATTGAAGTTGGTCATATTTTCCAGCTTGGTAAAAAATACGCAGAAGCAATGAATTGTGGTGTCTTAACTGAGTCTGGCAAGCACGAAGTACTCAACATGGGTTGTTACGGTATTGGCGTATCTCGTATCGTTGCCGCGGCAATTGAGCAAAACCATGACAAATATGGTATCAAATGGCCAGAAGCAATCGCACCTTTCCAAGTTGCTATTGTACCAATGAACATGCACAAGTCGGCACGTGTTCAAGAAACTGCAGAAGCACTCTACAGCGAATTACAACAAGCTGGTGTTGAAGTGCTATTTGATGATCGCAAAGAGCGCCCAGGTGTTATGTTTGCCGACCACGAGTTAATGGGCACGCCACTGTTATTAGTTGTTGGTGAGCGCAACTTAGACAATCAAGAAGTCGAACTTAAAAACCGTCAAACTGGCGAGAAATCGATGATTGCCATTAAAGATGTACTGAGCTTGTTTGACAAGTAAGCTCTTACCTAACACTACCAAAAAGCCGCGTTAAAACGCGGCTTCTTTAATGACTTAACTACATTGCCTAAGCGTTACCTTAAAACTAGCAAACTGACTGCTAGGAAATTTGTTAGTGAGTAAGTCAACGTATATGATTTTTCGAGCCATTAACTCAGATTTTAATACTTCACTGATGCAAATATAGTGTTTGGACAAGTTAACGTATTTAGCTTTTTGCACTTGATAGTCATCGGCAGACTTATCAATACCTTCGATGGCGATATCAAGAAATACTCCGGTTGTTTTGACATCAATGTAGACTAAACTGGATATTTCTGGCTGGTCAGCTGCAATCAATTGCATATCGTTTTGCAACTGGCCTTGATTCGACATCGAATTAACAACGCCATAGATAGTTGTCGCCATAAATAAAACAGCCGCAATTAAAATTCTGTACTCTTTTATTGACCTTTTTTCACTTTGCATTGTTAAATCCGAATATATATTGTCTAGTTCAAAGTGTAAGTATGCTCATCAAGACAAACTAAATGTTACAGATAAAAAAAATACCGAGTAGTAACCTACTCGGTATTTTATGTATAAAGACTAAAACTGCTATTCAGCCAGTTCTTTTAGTACGTCATCTTTTAATTCTGACCACAATTTACCAGACTCAATACCGTAATTGCGGACCGCAAAAACCGCTTCGTCAAACTTGCCCGCTTCGGCAAGTTCAATCAAGCTTTCGTAATACTGGCGAGAAATTTCACGACCTTTAGGATGAGCAAAGTAGAGGGTACCTAAACGAGAATACAAACCTCTAAAGCCGTTAAGCACCAACAAATAAATAGGATTACCCGATGCAACAACTAGCTCTTTGTTAAGTCTGTAGTCAAACTCAGCAAAGGCTTCGCCAGTATCTTCAGTATCGCGGTAAGCGTTCAACAGTTCAATGGTCTTTTCTGGGTTGTTTTTAATCGCACCACGCACGTAAATTGCGCTGATATTAGTGCGTGCTGACATTAAGTTATCAACTAAGTCTGGAATGCCATCTTGATCAAGCTGTGCCAATGTTTCAAGAATGTTGAGGCTAGAAGTGTCCCAAAAATCATTCACCTTGGTCGGCTTGCCGTGTTTAATGGTTAACCACCCGTCGCGCGCTAGACGCTGCAGTACTTCGCGCAAGGTGGTACGAGTAACACCGATAAGCTCTGATAATTCACGCTCAGCTGGCAAAATTGACCCAGGAGGAAAGCCGCCATTCCAGATAGATTCAACAATATATTGTTCAGCAAATCCCGCTGGACTTTGTGCTTTAATAACCATAGCGCCCCAATAATTTATCATTCGATGGTAGTGTTACAACTGATTGTACCAGAAGAATACGCGGGTACAACTAAAGAAAAAACTAATCATTAAAATTTTTTACAGTAAGCGCTTAAAACTGCTGGAAATATTGTGCTATATTGCTGAGCGCAGATATTTAGAGATTGTCATATTCGATATCAAATCTGAACTTGAACAATTATCACACACTAATGGATAAAGGTTAGTTATGCAGCAATCATTTGTGAGCGCTTTTTATAAAAACTTCCTTGGCAACTCGCCAGAGTGGTACAAATTAGCAATTATTGCTTTTTTAGTTATCAACCCGCTGATTTTCTTTTTTGTCAGCCCTTACGTCGCCGGTTGGGCACTCGTGTTAGAGTTTATTTTCACCTTGGCAATGGCATTAAAATGTTACCCTTTACAACCAGGTGGTTTACTAGCGATAGAGGCCATCGCAATAGGCATGACCTCGCCCAAGCAAGTAATGCACGAAGTTGCGATTAACATTGAAGTTATTTTACTGCTCGTGTTTATGGTAGCCGGCATCTACTTTATGAAGAATCTGCTGCTGTTTTTATTCACTAAAATCATCACCAAAGTCAGATCAAAAACCACCGTTTCAGTGCTATTTTGTTTCGCCAGTGCCTTTTTATCGGCATTCTTAGATGCGTTAACCGTTATCGCGGTTATTATCAGCGTAGCCGTTGGCTTTTACTCTGTGTACCACAAAGTTGCTTCAGGTAAGCATATTAACCACGATCACGATCACACCTGTGATAGCGGCGTTGCCGAGTACTCACGCGATGAGTTAGAAGCATTTCGCGCCTACCTTCGCAACTTATTGATGCACGCTGGTATCGGTACTGCTTTAGGCGGCGTTTGTACCATCGTTGGTGAGCCACAAAACTTAATTATTGGTCAGCAAGCCAACTGGCAGTTTGTCGAATTTGCCATCCGTATGGCACCAGTCACTGTCCCAGTGTTAATTGCCGGCTTGTTCACTTGTTTCTTACTAGAAAAAGTAAAATGGTTTGGTTACGGCGCTGAATTACCAGAAAACGTCCGTCAAATCTTAATTGATTTCGACAAAGACCAAACGTCGAAGCGCACTAAAAAAGACAACGTCAAGCTTGTTATGCAAGGTCTTGTCGGTATTTGGTTAATTATTGCTTTAGCGATGCACTTAGCCGCTGTTGGCTTAATTGGTTTGAGTGTTATCATTTTGGCGACATCATTTACCGGTGTCACTGACGAGCATCAACTTGGCCATGCCTTCGAAGAAGCCCTGCCATTTACCGCCCTACTGACGGTTTTCTTCGCGGTAGTTGCCGTTATTATCGACCAACAACTATTTACGCCGGTAATCAACTGGGTACTGACTTACGAAGGCAATATGCAGTTAGTGATGTTCTACTTGGCTAATGGCTTCCTTTCTATGGTGTCAGACAACGTCTTTGTTGGTACCGTTTACATCACCGAAGTCAAAAAAGCGCTATTGGCAGGCCAAATTACTCGCGACCAATTTGACTTATTGGCGGTTGCCATCAACACAGGTACTAACTTACCGAGTGTCGCAACACCAAATGGCCAAGCTGCATTCTTGTTCTTATTAACCTCGGCCTTGGCACCGTTAATTCGCTTGTCATACGGTCGCATGGTAGTAATGGCCTTCCCATACACTATAGTCCTAACCATTGTTGGTCTAATTTCAATTTATTCAGGCCTACTTGAGTCTAAGACACAAGACTTATACGAGGCTGGCTTAATTCACCACCATAAAGTGATTGAAGGCAACGACGCCGAAGGCCATCATTAACCCTGAAAAATAAATAAAAAGGCACCTCAGGGTGCCTTTTTCGATTCACCACTTCAAATAGAGTAACAATATTTTGAAATTCATCAGTCAACTCGCCGTATCACCCAGAGCTTGGTTACTACTTGCGATTAGCGCGCTGGGATTAGAGCTTGCCGCGCTATACTTTCAGTACGCAATGGACTTAGCGCCATGTATTATGTGTATCTACCAACGCGTTGCGATCTGGGCAATATTTTTTGCCGGCGTCACGGGTTATTTTACTTCAGGACTTATCATTGGCCGCATTGTCGCGTTTGGCTTGTGGGCGGTTGGTGCCATTTGGGGCTTAATCATCGCCTTAGAGCACGTAGAGATGCAATCGGCCAACCAAGGGCCGCTGTCATTTTTATTTAGTTGTGACATTGTGCCTAACTTCCCGAGTTGGGCGCCGTTACACGAATGGATTCCTGCGCTGTTTGAAGCTTCAGGTGATTGCGGTGAAATTAGTTGGCAGTTTTTGGGTCATAGTATGCCCGAGTGGATGGTTGTCGTTTACAGTGTTTACACAGCACTTTTTGCTGCAGTGCTTGTTGCTCGCCTAGTGGCGACTAAAAAGCCATAAAGGCTAATAGCGGTTAAACGAGTATCCATTCAGCCAACAACAAATTCATTAATTCAGCGCAAAGCGGTAAAATAAAATTTAAGATAAACGAGGCAACAGAGCTTTTTCTCACCTTAGGCATGTTATTGTCTCGTTTTTTGTAGATTAAAAAGCGTAAAAGTTAGAACGTTTAAATATTAGAAAGCCCAGAGAACAAAATGACCAAGACAATTTCGGTCGCAGCTGTCCAGCAAGCTAACACCAGTAATTCGCAAGATAATTTTAATCACAGCTGCCAACAAATTGTTCGCGCAGCTGAGCAAGGCGCGCAATTAGTGGTATTACAAGAGTTGCACAAGTCACTGTATTTTTGTCAGCAAGAAGACACCGACCAATTTGACTTGGCTGAAACCATCCCGGGCCCGAGTACTGAGGCCCTATCTGCGCTTGCCAGTAAGCACAATATTGTTATTGTTGCCTCCCTTTTTGAAAAGCGCGCGACAGGCTTATACCACAACACTGCCGTGGTTATCGATAGCGATGGTTCCATTGCCGGTAAATACCGCAAAATGCACATTCCAGACGATCCTGGTTTCTACGAGAAGTTTTATTTCACACCCGGTGATATTGGTTTTGAACCGATTGATACTAGTATTGGCCGCTTGGGTGTATTAGTGTGTTGGGATCAATGGTTTCCTGAAGCCGCTCGATTAATGGCAATGGCGGGTGCTGAAATACTGATTTACCCCACAGCCATTGGCTGGGACTTAGCTGACAACAAGGCAGAACAACAACGTCAATTAGACGCTTGGCTGATTAGCCAACGAGCGCACGCTGTTGCCAACGGCGTGCCGGTAATAAGCGTCAATCGCACCGGTTTTGAAGCTGATCCTAAAGCGACTGAGCCAAGTCACGGCATCCAATTTTGGGGCAATAGCTTTATCGCCGGGCCACAAGGCGAAATACTCGCTCAAGCCGATCAAGATAGTGAGCTTGTTTTAAGCGCTGTACTCGATATGGAGCGCAGCGAACAAATTCGCAGAATTTGGCCATATTTACGCGATAGACGAATTGATCACTACCAAGATCTCACTAAACTTTATCGCGATTAAACTAATCGAGCGCTTACCACGTTAAACACGACTTGCCGTTTATCAACGATATTGGGCTTTAACGCGAGCAACATCCGAATTTAGTCACAACTAAAATGTCATCAAACAAGCGTCAGTAGCGCCATTAAAAGATTATTATGAGTCAAGTAACACCGTTAACTACACCAATTATTCACACAAACTCGTCAAACAACGGCGCAGCAGGCGACCGTAAATATTGGGCTAACTTACACGGTAGCAGTAGCAGCCTTGCGTTATACCAAGCAGCGAGACAGGCACAGGTGCCTTTTGTCTTAATTACTCACGATACCCCGAGCGCACTTAAATACGAACAAGAATTACAGCAGCTCAATCATGATCAGTTAACAATTTGTTTGTTTCCCGACTGGGAAACCCTGCCATTTGACAGCTTTTCACCGCATCAAGACATTATTTCTCAGCGGCTAGCGACCTTATATCAATTAACAAATCTCAAGCGCGGTATTGTGATTGTGCCTATTTCAACACTGTCACATCGTCTCGCCCCTAAACAGTACCTCAAGGCCAATAGCTTGATGGTAAAAGTTGGCGACAACAAAGATTTACATCAGCTGCGTCAGGACTTAGAAGCCAGTGGTTACCGCCACGTTGACCAAGTGATGGAGCACGGTGAATTTTCAGCCCGAGGTGCAATTCTCGACTTATTTCCAATGGGCAGCCAGCACCCGTACCGCTTAGACTTTTTCGACGATGAGATTGATGAAATCCGAGTGTTTGACCCTGATAGTCAACGCTCATTAGAAAAAATCACTCAAATAGCTTTACTGCCGGCACACGAATTTCCAACCGATAAAGACGGCATTAACCTGTTCCGTAGCCAGTATCGTCAACTATTCAACGGTAGTATCGATAAAGAATCGGTCTATCATCAGGTCAGCAATGGCGTGATGCCAGCAGGTATTGAATACTATTTGCCACTGTTTTTTGAGCAAACCGAGACCTTATTTGATTACTTACAAGCCAGCTGTCAAATCGTCATCAGCGGTGACATTGATCACGCCCTCGAACAATATTGGCTCGATATCAATTATCGCTATGAAGATAGGCGCTACGACCCTACTCGTCCTCTGTTGCCGCCAGAGCAATTATTTTTATCCAGTGAACAGTTATACACGGCATTAAAACCGTTTAACCGCATTAACCTGTTAGCGGCAACCGACCAAAGTAAGGCCGACAAAACCAACACCTTGAGTTTTGATGTTGCGCCATTGCCTGAATTAACAGTAAATCATCAACTCAAGCAACCTTTTACGCTACTTGATCAATTTTTGACGACCAACGCCCCTAACAAGGTACTCTATATTGCCGAAAGCCAAGGGCGGCGAGAAAGCGTGCTTGATTTACTCAAGCGCAACCAAATTAAACCAATTGAAGTCGCCAGTTTTGACCAGTTTATTAGCGGCGATGACAACCCGGCGATTTTAGTCAGTAGCCTCAGCCACGGCTTTACTTTTACTTTAAACGGCCAACAGCTGGCAGTAATCACCGAATCTGAACTACTTGGCGACCGAGTCAGACAAAGCCGCCGCCGGGGTAAACAGCAAGAATCAGCGGGCGATGTCATCTTTAAAAACTTGGCTGAGCTCTCAATTGGCCAACCCGTGGTTCATTTAGAGCACGGTATCGGTCGCTATTTGGGGTTGCAAACGCTAGAAACGGGCGGTTTGAGTACCGAGTTTTTAATGCTCAGTTATGCCAATGACGCCAAGCTCTATGTGCCCGTTTCTTCACTGCATTTAATTAGTCGCTATTCGGGCACTGATGGCGATAGCGCGCCACTGCACAAACTCGGCAATGACACTTGGTCGAAAGCCAAGAAAAAAGCTGCGGAAAAAGTGAAAGATGTCGCCGCTGAGTTACTCGATGTCTATGCAAAACGCGCCAGTCATCAAGGTTATGGTTTTAATATCAACGAAGCCGAACAACAAGCCTTTGCCGACAGTTTTGGCTTTGAAGAAACCACCGATCAAGAACAAGCCATCGCCGCCGTGCTCAAAGATATGCGCGCGCCAAATGCGATGGACAGATTAGTGTGTGGTGATGTTGGCTTTGGTAAAACCGAAGTGGCAATGCGCGCGGCATTTACCGCGGTTAACGACGGCAAACAGGTGGCACTGCTGGTGCCTACTACCCTATTGGCACAGCAACATTTTGAAAACTTCCGCGATCGCTTTGCCAACTGGCCAGTCAACATTGAAGTACTATCGCGTTTTAAAACGCCTAAAGAGCAAAAGGCCGTGATCAGTCAGGTTGAAAATGGCCAAGTCGATATTTTAGTCGGCACCCATAAATTACTGCAAAGTGATATTCGTTATCACGATCTCGGTTTGTTAATTGTTGATGAAGAACATCGCTTTGGCGTAAAACAGAAAGAAAAAATCAAAAAGATTCGCGCCAATGTCGATATCTTAACCTTGACTGCCACACCGATTCCCAGAACCTTGAATATGGCCATGGGTGGCATGCGTGATTTATCGATTATCGCAACACCACCGGCCAAGCGACTGGCAGTAAAAACATTTGTTCGTGAACGAGAAGACGCTTTGATCAGAGAAGCCATTTTGCGTGAAATATTGCGCGGTGGTCAGGTTTACTTCTTACACAATAATGTCGATACCATCGAAAAAACCGCACTCGATATTCAAGCCCTAGTGCCTGAGGCCAAAATCACCACGGCTCACGGTCAAATGCGCGAACGAGAACTTGAGCGCGTTATGAGTGACTTTTACCATCAGCGCTTTAACGTGATTGTTTGTACAACCATTATTGAAACGGGTATTGACGTGCCAACCGCCAATACCATTATTATGGACCGAGCCGATCACTTAGGTTTAGCTCAATTGCACCAGTTGCGCGGTCGCGTTGGTCGCTCGCATCACCAAGCATACGCGTATATGTTGACGCCACATGAAAAACGCATGACCAAAGACGCGAAAAAACGCCTCGACGCCATTGCTAATTTAGAAGACTTAGGCGCGGGCTTTATGTTAGCGACTCACGACTTGGAAATTCGCGGTGCTGGTGAGCTCCTCGGTGAAGAGCAAAGTGGCCAAATGAGCCAAATCGGGTTTAGCTTGTATATGGAAATGCTCGATCAAGCGGTCACGTCATTAAAAGAAGGCAAACAGCCATCGCTAGACCAGCTAAATGCCAAGCAAACAGAAGTCGACTTGCGTATACCTGCACTACTGCCAGATGACTATATTTTTGATGTCAGCTTGCGCTTAAGCATATACAAGCGCATTGCCAGTGCCAAAGACAATAATGCTCTTGACGATATTCAAATTGAACTTATCGACCGTTTTGGCTTATTGCCACAGGCAACCAAAAATTTAGTACAGCAGGCTAAATTAAAACTCAAAGCGCAAACCTTGGGCATTCGTAAAATTGAAGCGGGCCCAGAGTCAGGCGCGGTTGAATTTAGTGATAACACCACGGTTGATCCCACTCAGATTATTGGTTTAATGCAAAAACAGCCGAATGTTTATAAAATGGAAGGGGCTAATAAGCTTAAATTTATCAAGCGCTCTGACGATGCTAAGAGCCGTTTTACCTTAGTAACGGGTCTATTAAATGAGCTAGCCAAACGCTAGCTCATACCCTGCCGCTAGCTATTTTACGTTAACGATGGGTAAATTAAGCTGGTAAAAATTTAAAACAGGTGCACAAGTATGGCGATTACTCGAATCAATCGATTTCAAGCAGCGGATGAAAACTCTACCCCGTTGAAAAATCTACTCGAACAACTGGTGCCGATAATTAAGAATATCGATGGCTGCATTGATTGCCAATTACTTTGTCACTATCACGATTGTGACCACTTTTTGATGATTGAAACTTGGCAAAGTATTGAGGCACATCAACAGGCAATAAAGCATATCCCCCAAGAGCAATTGCAATTGGCGATGAAGTTACTCGGAGCACCACCCAAAGGCGATTACTACCACATAAGTTAGTTTCACTCACAAAACACCACAAAACGTAATTGCTTTTGATTGTTATTTACAATAACCTATAAACTCCAATGCTTTGATAGTTATAATCTAACTACAACATTTACTACAAGGAAGTCGAGTAAGTAATCATGCATTTTGCCCATTTCATTGCCCTTCCTTATTTGCAATTTACTAAACGGACGAACAATTATGAGAGCAATCCCATTATTTTGCGCATTAACTATATCTTTAAGTTCAAGTCTAGCACTTGCTGAAGTTAATCAGCACACGCTAGGCATAGGCTATGAAATAGGCACCGCGGATGTTTCACAAGACAGCGACGTTGACAACATCGATTTTGATATTGGTCAGGTAAACCTTGTTTATAACTATCATTTAAACGAAAACTGGGCACTTCAAACCAACTACTTAATTGGCAGAAGTGACTCTTTCAATTTGACATTTGGCAATATATTTAGCGATAACAAGGTTGATTACAACAGTATTGCTATCAGTGTCAGAGGCGCGCTACCAATCTCAAGTAGTTCAAATATATATGCTGCAGTTGGTGGTCATAGATACGACTACGAAGTGACTGACAAAAGTGCGAGCAACATTTTATCAGACGACGATGGCTTTAGTTTTACTGGTGAATTAGGTCTAGAAGTAAGTTTTAATGACAGCTTTGGTGGTTTTATAAATTATCGGTACATGAAACTAGGCTCAGAATTAGAATTTAATGCAATTGGCGCAGGTGTCACTTACAGTTTTTAGTGCGCAATTGATGGTTGATCAAGTTACCTTCACAACAAAACATCCTGCCGTGGTAATTTGATCAACAAAATTGACTTAGTATTTTTTTAGCCTCTTGCCACAGCGGATTTTGAGCAAGTTTGTCATAACTGATTTGATTACTAGCTAACAGTTTTTGAATACGCTGGCTACTGGCTTGCTCAAGTGTCAGATTAGCTCGGTCGAGCACCTCAATTAAACCTGCGCGGTTATTACACACTAATAACATGTCACAACCAGCTTGCTGCGCAGCTTCAGTGCGCTCTACGTAACCGCCAATTCCTGCCGCACCTTCCATCGAAAGATCATCGCTAAAAATCACACCGTTAAAGCCCAGCTGTTTGCGCAGTATTTCTTGCAACCAATAGCGAGAAAAGCCAACCGAATGTTGATCAACATCAGGGTAAATAACATGAGCTGGCATCATCGCCGACAGCAAATCATCGTCAATTAACTGTTGAAACGGCTTGATGTCATAGCCAAAAATTTCAGACTTATTTCGCCCGTCGATCGCCGCCGCAATATGAGAATCAGCCTTAACACTGCCATGACCCGGAAAGTGTTTGCCAGTGGCAGCCATTCCGGCTTTGTTCATGCCTTGTATTAAACTTTTAGCGAGAATTTTTACCTGTTGTGGCTCAGCTGAAAATGCGCGATCGCCAATCACATCACTAATGCCGTTAATATCAAGCACTGGCGCAAAACTAATATCAATGCCAACGGACTGCATTTCAAGTGCGATCAAAACCCCACAATGAAATGCTAACTGCTCTGCTACCGCTATTTTGTTACCAGAGAGAGAGTATATATCTCCCATGGCGGGAATGGCGCTAAACTGCTCTCGAAATCGTTGTACTCGGCCGCCTTCGTGATCAACTGCCAGCAAAATTGGCGTCTGAGCCGCTAACCTAATTTGTTGGCATAGTTCACTAATTTGTTTCGGGGATTGGTAATTTCTGGAAAATAATATTAAACCGCCAACTTTAGGATTGGCCAACAGTTCTTTGTCTTCTGATGTCAGCTCGGTGCCAGCAATGTCCATCATCACTGACCCAGTTAAGCGTTTCTTAGTCATTTACTCTCTATTATCAATTTACTATTTACTATCAATTTACAAGGGCGCGCCAACACCGGCGGCTATATATGGAATAACTTGTTTGATAACACCAGCAATATCGAGATTCTTATTGAAGTCGTTTTGGGCGATATCCATTAATGCCTCACTCGATGACATAGTAAAAACAATTGTCCCCATAGTGAAATGCAAGCGCCAAAACATTTGTTCAGCAGTCAGTTCAGGATAAGCTTTGTGGACAGCGCTGACAAAGCGTTCGATAACACCCGGATAGCGCGTCGTCATGAACCAACGCAAAAAGCCCTGACTATCAGTGTACCCTCGGCCGAGCAATTGTAAGAAAATTGACGTACCATTTTCTCTGAACTCGTTAAGAGAAAGCAAAGGTGCCAAAAACACTGTAAAGACATCATTAAGATCAGGCTGTTGGTCACTGTTGATCAACTCAACTAATGCTTCTTCAAGAATTGGCGATAACTCGTCCATGTAACGAGACATCACTGCTTTAATTAACTCTTTTTTCGAACCAAAATGGTAATTAACCGCCGCCAAGTTAACGTCGGCCTGACTCGTTATTTCACGTAATGATGTCCCATTGAAACCATTATCTGCGAACAATTGTTCAGCAGCGTTAAGTATTTTTTCTTTGGTGCTGTTCATTATTTTAGTTATTCACCGTTTTTTGTCTATTTGAACCCAGTTTAAACAGTCGTTTTAAAATATACAATAACTTGTTAAAGCATTTTTAAGCGGCTGGATATAGCAATTTAAACAGCTCAGAATTATCTGTCAATTTAAGTAAAATAAATTGAACCTTTTTGACACTTTTTACGTCTTAATAACTACAAGATACTTAACTGGCGCAACGCACAGTTTGTCTTACCCTAACTCCCTTACTCAGAGGCCTGATCTGTCACCCAGTCTCTGAGTTTTTTTTGCCTGATTTTCACTTCTTATTCCTATTAGACAATAAACAAAACTTTTCATTATAACCAGTTTGGTTATACTAGCCTGCGACCCCATTCATTTGTTAATAAAATATAATAATCATGAAAAATTTATTAAAAGTATCTGTGATTGCTGCAATAGTGTCAGCATCATTGGCCGGTTGTAACCAAGAACAACAAGCCTCAACAAACAGTGCGGCAAACACGCAAGCCACTAAAACACTAACGTCAAAAGACGCGGAAAAATTTCTCGCTGACGTAGAGAAGGAAAGCGTCGCATTAAATCTAGAAGGTGCTCGCGCCGCATGGATTTACGCTAACTTCATTACAGAAGATACCGCTGCTCTCGCCGCCGCTGCAGATCAAAAATCGACAGAAGCTGGCGTGCGTTTTGCCATGGAAGCAGCAAAGTTCGACAGTGTAGATGTAACCGCAGACCAACGCCGCAAACTTAACATCCTAAAGCAGAGCTTAGTGATGCCAGCACCGCAAGACTCTGAAAAGTCAGCTGAACTTGCAAAAATTGGCGCCGACTTAGGTAGCATGTACGGCAAAGGAACTTATACCACTGAAGCGGGTGATAAGCTCAGCCTTGGCGATATGACTGCTAAAATGGCAACTTCGCGCAACTACGATGAATTACTAGAACTATGGCAAGGCTGGCGCACTGTTAGCCCAGAAATGAAACCTTTATACGAGCGTCAGGTCGAGCTTGGCAATGAAGGTGCTCAAGGTTTAGGTTACACTGATTTAGGTGCTATGTGGCGCTCTAATTACGATATGACACCAGACGAATTCGCAACAGAGTTAGATCGTCTATGGGGCCAAGTTAAACCACTATATGACGATTTACACTGTTATGTACGCGCCGAACTAGGCGAACAATACGGCAATGACAAAGTACCACAAGATCAACCTATTCCTGCACACTTGTTGGGTAATATGTGGGCACAAACTTGGGGTAACATTTACGATGTTGTTGCACCAGAAAACGCTGACCCTGGTTACGATGTCACTAAACAACTCGCTGCCCATAACTACAGCGAAATTGACATGGTAAAAGGTGCTGAGAAGTTTTTCACTTCACTGGGCTTTGATCCGCTACCTGAAACATTCTGGACCCGTTCACTGTTTACTAAACCTGCTGACCGCGACGTTATTTGTCACGCTTCTGCATGGGATTTAGATGCGAAAGACGATATTCGCATCAAAATGTGTATTCAAAAAACAGGGGAAGAATTCTCAGTTATTCATCACGAGTTAGGCCACAACTTCTACCAACGCGCCTACAAAAACCAACCGGTTTACTACCAAAACAGTGCTAACGATGGTTTCCACGAAGCAATTGGCGACACCATTGCACTGTCAGTTACGCCTAAGTACCTAAAAGAAATTGGCTTAATTGATACGATTCCTGATGAGTCAAAAGACATCGGCTTATTAATGAAGATGGCACTGGATAAAGTTGCCTTCATTCCATTTGGCCTATTAGTTGACCAATGGCGTTGGAAAGTGTTTTCAGGTGAAGTTACACCAGAAAACTACAACCAAGAATGGTGGAAACTACGCGAGAAATACCAAGGTGTTAGCGCACCAGTTGACCGCCCTGCTGATGCCTTTGATCCAGGCGCCAAGTATCACGTGCCTGGTGGCGTGCCTTACTCGCGTTATTTCTTAGCACACATTCAACAGTTTGAATTTCACCGTGCACTCTGTGAAATTTCGGGTAACACAGACCCTATCCACCGTTGTTCAATTTACAACAACAAGGATGCGGGCAAAGCGTTGAATACCATGCTTGAAATGGGCTCTAGCCAACCTTGGCAACAAGCGTACAAGGTATTAACTGGCAATGAGCAAATGGACGCTTCAGCTATCTTAGACTACTTTGCACCTTTACACGTTTGGTTAAAAGAGCAAAACAAAGGCCGTCAGTGTGGTTTTTAATAGCTAAGTAACCAATAAAAAATGGCCTAGTGTAAACGCTAGGCCATTTTTGTTTATAAGCGAGAAAAATAAATAAAAAACAACTAAAAGTAAGGATGAAAATTAATCAACTGAGCCACCGTCTGAGCTTGCACCTAGGCCTGATTCTCCTGCGTGAAATTCTGAGCCTGAATCACTCAACGAATCAAAAAAATCATTTATTCGTTTAGCTTTGAGAACACCTGCCATATCAGAGTCTACCGATATTTCTTCATCGGTACGGTCATCTATGTCTTCCGACAAAAGGAGCGCTCTAATATCTTTTCCAAGAAGCTTTACTACTTTATTGAACCTATCAGGATAACGCTCTCGGTCGATATTTTTAAAGACATCAACGAGCTCTTCGTAGGAATAACTATCGTAGTCAGGTTCATATGACATTATAAAGTCCTTTTCGTACCGTTAAAGGGAACACTGCGCCTTAATTGCCGAACGCATTGATTTTAGAAGCAATACCGACATTAACAGTGCGAACAAGTTAATTGTTATAGAAACAGTGTCAATTGACCAAGAGATATGCAAACTAAAACCAAGCAACAATGAAAAAGCCCATTCTGATGTCTCAAAGCCAACTATTTGAGCAATATAGAGCCACAAAACGTATTTGATGAATTTTAAATTACCTGTATATATTTTATATGCGGCAAATAAGTTAAACGCAATAGCCACAGGGATAAGTAACATAAATACTAAATTTATGCCTGATGTTTCCGAGAAGTGTTCAAAAAGCCCAATAGTTACAACTAGACTTAATATTGCAGCCACAATCAGTGCAATTGCGGCAGCTTTTATATACTTATTTCTGTCCATAAAAAGACGTTTCCTTCTAAAAACGCGCCTCCACATTAAAAGGGTATAAATACTTGGGTATGTAACGAAATGGAACCGAACCAAGCTTTTTGGCGGCACCGCTTTAACAGTTTGTTATAATGATTTATTGCATACAAACTCGCTTTTACTAAACTCAGAAAATTCAATGAACTTCTTAATAGACTCAATGCTATAAAATTCATTTTTCTCGATTTCACAATCGATGCATGAATAAGAAATATCTATACGTGCATCATGGTCTTGCGTAAAACCATTGTGGAAGCCAACCCAAAGGTATGGTTTATCGCCAAGTTCAGAGTAAGGAACTCTACTGATAAATGCACCTTCTCCATTAACAAGATAATCAATAGTGACACTAGATGCTTGCCAACGTTTGTCTATTACCTTGGGATAATTCAAAACCACCATTTGATTATCTTTTGACGATACATAAAACCCATGACAAGCGGCAACTTGTGGAGTGACAATATTTACGCGGTCTGGCATTGTCGCCAGAGCAGAAAAAGAAAAGGTTAGAAAAATAACTAATACTAATTTCATACACTGCCCTCGCGAATCATAACAACGCCCATTAAACGCTTGTTAGCGAGTACCTAGCTAATGAGAGACCTTTTACCAAAGTTTTAATAACTGTTTCTCGTCTTTAAGATGTAGGGCTTGTTCAAATAATTTTTCAATTTTTTCAGAGGGAATGCCCGAAATATCACCATGAAACTCTATACAATGCTTCCAGCCAATCTTTTGGCTTTGACAAGTTCTAAAATACATTGCGCCATCACTCCAGATAGATAACCTTATTTGGATTGGCGGGGTATTAGATACTCACAATCAATATTTAAACGCTCATATCCCTGATCGTACTCATTGGTACAAGTTAACTTACAACCACGATGCTTTAAAGTTTTGCTTCGCTTATTAAACGCAGAAATAACTCCATTTAATAAATTGCTTTCAATATTCACCAAAACCTCTTGGTATTGTTAACGCCCTGTTATAGGGCTGATAAATGCTTGGCTATACTTATGGATCGAAGCGAAACCAAGCCAAAAACTTTAGCAATCCCGCCTTAAACAGCTTGTTATATACGAACTACGACAGTCTTACCAATATAGTCGTGAAGAGCTCTGCGCTTATCATTAAACAGCATGGTTACAAATTCAGATATTCCCCACAGCATAGCTAAAATGCCAAAGCCAAGTACTGCATAAGATAACCCCTCAGAGATCGTACCTGACAATTCTATTGAAATTGCTATTACTAGGATGATTAAGACCCAAGAAATATTTAAAGCTAAATTAACTGACTCTCTACGCAGTGCTTGTTTAACGGTTATCTCAGTCTCCGTGTCATGGTTTAGGACTTTAACATCCATAATCATTTTTCCAATAGTTTGACCAAAATAACCATGCATAAATATGGCATATATTGCTAATTGAACACCGTTTAAAGCTTGAAGCAATTTATCTTGAGTACTGTATTCGACACCAAAGATTAAGCATTCAACATATAAAATAATAGCGAATATAATTCCATCGATTGTAGCAGCCCAAAAGCGAGGCCAAAATGTTGAGTATTTACTTATTTCTTTCTGCTTCTCTATCTCTTCTTTTATGTCTGGGTCTTTCATTTTACTTGAAATAGCTAAGTCTATTTCTTTTGCTCTTTCTGGGTACTGCTCTTTGTCAATATGATTACGAACATCTAAAAGCTCTTCTAGTGTGCAGTTATTATAGTTGGGACTAGAATCCATGTGCTTGGCTCTCTTTTAGTACATAACGCCCCAATAAGGGGCTGATAAATGCTTGGCTATACTTATAGAGCGAAGCGGAACCGAGCCAAGCTTTAGCCGTTCCACTTTTATTGGCTTGTTAGGTGTGCGTCAATTCGGCATCCACGCATTATCCATTTGGCGACGTCTTAGTCCTTTTTCTATTTTTTCTCTTTCGGCTTTGGTTTTGCCAACAGACTTATAAGCAGTGCTTTCAATTAAATTTGGTAATTTTCTAATCTTTTCCCAGTATTCAATTCGAACATCTTCATCGACGTTTACAGTACTCGAAAATAGCGAGTCATTGCCATCTTTCCGTGGCGAAGAAACCCAAAAGTCTTCAAATGAACTTTCATCAAAATAATTAGCTTTCAAAGGCATTCCTTTGTTCTTTTGAAATACCCTATTTTTATAATACAGATTGCTTCCTGATTTAGAAAACTTGACCAAGCCAATGCGACCTTCACCACGCAAACCATCGGTCTTTAATTCGATGTACATAATTTTTGATTGCACGATACTCTCCTGTACACCTAACAGTTTACTATGTAGACATCTCAGTAATACTCGCCTACGACTATCTCATTAAACTACCATAAACCTCATTTAATTCAATTTGTTACCAAATAGATGTAAGTACTTATTTTCCTTTATCTGGATATTATTAACACTTCATACTAATGCCTTTTTTAATTACTATGTTTTATCCAATAATTTCATATTGTTAGTGAAAAATGAGAGCATCTTGACGTTTTACAGAGAATTATCAGTAATACCTTGGTCTATGCCCGTTTCTTGTTCTTAGGCGTACTTCTCAAAAGTGCCAATAGCAGAAGATGAAATAGTTAAGGTGCCCATTCAAAAATGGACACCTTGTAAACTATATAAGCGAAGATATATTAAAAATTCTATTAAGGTAACTGACAAATTTCTTCGTCTTTTTTATGATAATAATCAGCAGTTAAACCAAGTAGTTGTGGCACTGTGGCCGAAATAGCTGTTGATGAAAACGTACCGACTAAAATTCCCGAAAACAATGCAATAGCAAAGCCAGATAATGACTCCCCTGCAAAAAACCATATCGCCAAAATAGTGGCAAGCGTTGTGCCAGAGGTTATCAAGGTGCGAACGATTGTTGATTTAATTGCGAGATTAATAATTGCCTCTATCTTGTCTTCCTTATTTCTTTTCATAATTTCACGAACTTTGTCACCAACAATAATTGAATCATTTAACGAGTAACCAATAATGGCGAGTAAACTTGCGAGAATGGTTAAATCAAATGAAAGTTCAAACCATGAAAATATGCCAAGCACGATAATAACATCATGAAAAAGTGCAAGAACTGAGCCCGCGGCCAAACGCCATTCAAACCTAAAGGACAAATAGAATAAAATGACAATTACCGAGGTCAATAATGCCAACCCTCCTTGATCAATCAACTCATCGCCAACTTGGCTACCAATGTATATTGCATCTTGAGGCATAATGGTTAGTCCACTATGCTCTGAAAATTCAGTTAGCCATGTTTTTCCTTTCAGGCTTCTATCATTATCAACCTGTTGCACACTCCAATACGTACCGTTTTCAGCTGAAGACAACTGAAATGTATCTGGCAAAAATGACGTTAATAAACCTTCCATTTTGTTCTGAGTTATCGATTGCTGAGTTGTAAACTCGGTAAGGTATCCACCAGTAAAATCCAAGCCAAGATTTAGCCCTTTAAAAAATAGGCTGAATAAAGCAAGTAATGTGAATATTGATGCAAAGTAAAAGCTGGCAAGACGGAATTTACTTAGAGCTTCAGTTTGTTTTAATAACAACGCGTTCATAGTTTCACTCCAAGTAGTTGAGATTTGTTTTCACGGATAGTTAGGTTAGTTAGCGCTTTGGAGACAAATACTCCAGTAAACATACTGGTTAAAATTCCTAAACATAGGGTGAGAGCGAAGCCTCTGACTGCACCATAGCCGATAGAGTATAAAATGATACCAGTGATCATCGTGGTGATATTGGCATCCAAAATTGTTGAAAACGCACTTTTGTAACCATTTTCAATTGCAGAAAGAACATGTCGACCACGTTTTAATTCTTCTTTAATTCTTTCAAATATAAGTACGTTGGTATCAACTGCCATACCTACGGTTAGCACCAAACCAGCAATTCCAGGAAGTGTTAAAACGGCACCAGGTAGGAGTGACATCAAACCAAGTAAACTCACTAAATTTGAGGCTAGCGCTACATTTGCGATAACACCTAAAGCTCGATACCAAAACGCCATGAAAAATAATGTGATCGAGATTCCAACAGTTAACGCTTTAATGCCGTTATCTATATTGTCAGTACCAAGCGTTGCTTCGATACTTCGCTGTTGAACAATTGTCACTGGGGCAGTTAACGAACCAGCCCGAAGCAATAAAGCAAGATCTTGTGCCGCCTGAGGGCTAGACATATTGGTAATACTAAACTGCGAACCTAAATGCTGCTGAATTGTGGCAACATTAATGACTTTGCTCTTTTTCACGGTTTCATTATTGGCATTGCGATAAAACTCAGAGAAGACTGTTACCATGGGTTTGCCAATATTTTTCTTTGAAAATGCAGACATTTTCTTACCACCAACGCTATCTAGCGTTAAGTTGACCAAAGGCATGCCCATTTCATCTTGACCAGAGCGAGCATTTTTAATGCTGTCCCCTGAGAACACCACTTTGCTATTCATCTTCAATATTCGCCCGTTCTCATCAGTCATTTTTATGATACCTGCTGAATGCGAGTTCTCGGCCAATTGATAAAAATCTAGTGAAGCCGTAGCGCCAATAATCCTTCTGGCATCTTCAGGGTTATGAACACCAGGTAATTCGATGCGAATTCTATTTTTTCCTTGTTTTTGGGTAACGGCTTCGGTAATACCTAATTCTTCTATGCGCCCCCTTATCGTTTTTAGGGTTTGTTTCATAGTTTCTTGTCGGAATTTAACTTGCTCTTGTGCGGAGTACGCTAAAGTAATTTGATTTTCACCTAGCTTTTTTTGCGTTAACTCTGGGTAGCTTCGCTTGATTTTTGTCGACAAATCTTTGTAAGCATTTTGTTGAGAGGAAGGATAACTAATCACGATTGAATAATTGTTTTCCTGTTTAACTTTAGTTAGACGAATGCGTTTTTCTCTAGCCAACGCCTTTATTTCAGAAGCGATACCTTTGGTCCTATCGGACAATGCTCTTTCGGTATCGACATCAAGTACAAATAACACACCGCCACTGAGATCCAAACCTAACTTAATCGGTTTTCCATTCAAAGATTTTAACCACCTAGGCGCATCACTTACCATTGAGCTACTAAATGAGAAGTATTCTCCATATTCTCGTTTCAGTAGATTTTCGACCGAATGTTGGTCTGTTTTATTTTTTAAAATAATAGTGGTGCCAGCTGAGGATGATTTTACTTCATCCGCAACGAGGTTGTGATTAGCTAACAGATGATTGATCTGTTGAGGAAATATTTGTTCGTTTTGGCTGCTGTTGTTTTCGAGGTGAATAATCACCTTGTCTGAGTATAAGTTGGGTAATGCGCTAATAAGCATAAATAACAATATGATAGCGATAATTACATGTCGCCATTTAGCATGTCTTGCATACGCAGTTGTACGTGAGTTCATCATAAAATCTCTAAATAAAAAACCACAATAATTGCGTTAGCCCTATGGCTATAAAGCAAATACTGTGAGTAACCGACAAATTAATATAGGTATTGAAAAAGGATAAATAGTTGATTTGTACAGTGCAGAAAATAAGAACTTACAATTTTACTGAACTGTTAGCTGATGAATTAACTTTGATAAGTGATGCGAGATGAATATAAAAAATTCCCGTCTTTCCAGCCAGAAAGTCGAGATGAGTTAGTATTGTGACTTAATTGTTCAAACCATTGAGGAGTTAAAGGAGGATTGGTTAGATTTTTGAACACCCCAGCATTCAATTTAACTTTAAAAAACTCTATCACTAACACGTAATTGGGTGTTGTTTGTATTTCAGCGGCAAACAACGAAGGACTCACTCTATTTAATCTTGGCAGATTAAATAAATCTTTCGGTTCATCGTTATCAAAATTTGAAACATTTAGCTGTACGGCTTGAGCAAAAGAGACGTGTTTGAAAGAGTCTTTGTCATAAACCTCAAAGCTCGGCAAGGCGTTAGCCGCTTGAGCTAATACCAATAAAAATAACATGAGAGTTAGTTTACGCCACATGAAAATAAAGACTCCTTGAAGTTATTAAATCATATATGGATTTTTATCGAGAATTCAATAGCTTTATTGTGTTCAGTGAATATTGAGTTGTCTAATGACATATTTAAGCGTTGAGCTAAAAGAAAGCCACGATGTTGCTAACCTTTACCTTCGCCTTCTACATCACGCTGATAGCCGCCAGTAAGACTATTAGTCAACACTGCGGCTCGAATGAGATTTACTTCCGCCGTAGTGAATGGCAAAACGCTATAGTTTGATGTTTAGTAAAAAAACGTAACTAAACACACCATTTAAACAGCGATGTATCTATGTCTCTAGTGCTTTATTCAAAAGCTCTTCCTCTGACCAATTTAAACGTTCAAATACGGCAAGCCAATTTGAATCAAATGACGCTTCAATTGTCACGTTTTGCTTGGTAACTGGGTGTTCAAAGTTCAATTTTTGAGCGTGTAACATTAAACGCTGCAAGCCAAAATGTTCGGCGAAAAACGGGTTTTGTTTGTTGTCACCGTAGTTAATATCGCCAATAATTGGGTGACGTAAATGGGCTAAATGTCGCCTAATTTGGTGGCGCCGGCCAGTTTTGGGTTCTACTTTTACCAGTGAATAACGCACGCTAGGGTACTTGCCAACAGCAATTGGCAGTGATGCTTGAGCCAGGGTTTGATAAGAGCTCAGCGCTGCTTTTTCTTCTTGCTGCTGGTTGGCGAACTTATCGCCAATTTTGTCGAGTTTTTCTTTTAATGGATGGTTTATCTCGCCAGCGCCATTTAAAAAGCCTCGGCACAAAGCATAATAAGTTTTCGTGATTTTACGTTCACTAAATAGTGTATTCATCGCTCTGGCAACCTCTTCTGTTAACGCGAACAGTAAGACGCCAGATGTTGGCCTGTCTAAACGGTGAACCGGGTAAACATATTGCCCGACTTGGTCTCGCACCAATTGCAAGGCAAAGTACTTTTCGTGACGGTCGAGATAACTGCGATGAACAAATAAGCCCGATGGCTTGTCTACCGCCACCAAATATTCGTCTTCATATAAAATCTTAAGCACAGGTTTGTCGTCAAACTCGCACTCGGTTGAAGGCTTACCAGCAGTATCGTTAACAAGTGATGTCATCTTAATTGGCTTTGGCTATTGGCTGGTGAATTAGACGTCACGCGATATAGCGTTTGCTGACGCTGACCGCTGAGTAATTCGTCGATATCGGCAATCACATTAATCATATCGGCAGCGTCGCTACCAAGCGCTTTAAAGGCTTCCTCAGCCATCGGGCAAAGGGCAATATTTTCAGGCAACGGATGATTTGCGCCAATCATTATTTGCATTCGCTCGATAAAAATAAATTGTAGCCACTGTTCAAAGCGCAAAGTATCAAGACAAAAAGGTTGTTGGCTAGCCAATGCCGCTTGCGACGGTTTATCGAGCTGCCACAAATCGAGCTTTTTCAGCTGGTGGGTTAAATTGAGCAGCTGTTGTGATAGAATTTCAACCTTTGTCGGCACACAAATCTCCTGTGTAATACCAATTCATATAAATAAATCCGTATTAATAATTGGTTTTTATCGAGTATTATCTGAGTAAGTATATCTTAATCAGCGTTAAGACAGTAGATTTATAGCTTTGTAGAATAAGCATTAGCACGCAACCATTAGAGTTTTTATGGACACCATTGATACCATCTCAGAATTATTAGCCATTTCTCATTGCCAGTATCGCGTATTCGATATTGGCCGCAAAATTGACAAAATTACCAAGACTGATTTTGAGAAAATCGAACACAATCAAATTCCTTACCCTACGCCATCTCAGGGCCACGCCTTTTTAGCCATCGCCTTTTGGCAAAAACAATCAAGCCAACCTTATTTGTGGTTTGTCAAACTGCCGTTAGACGAGCGTGGTTTACTCAATCAAGGCGCGAGAAACCACTTTATTGCCATTATCGTAGAAGCGCTGGGATCAGATTTATCGGTTGATCCAACCGAACAACAAGAAGAGTTACTCAAAGCTAACCCATACCACTTTACGCCGGCCCAATACAAACTGGCCAGTTTAAACAGCCAGTTAAAAATTGAGTTAAAACAGAATTTAAGTGCCCATTATGAGCATTGCCAGCATTACCTTTCAGGCGCGCTTGGCTGGGATCAATGGCACAGTGTTGCCATTCAAGGCATTAGTGACTTTGCCTGCTGCATCGGCGACCACGACAATCAAAGTGCTTTTATTGCAGCGTTACCAAATTTACCACTAGAGGTATTGCAACCGCTTACCAGTGCGCTTGAGAATCAAACACTTTCAGTTGATGCTATTAACGCGATACTCGCTTATTACCCAAAGGCTGACAGTGTTATTAAACAATTTTTGTTGAGAAGCCTAGCCTCTAGTTGTCAGCATCCTTATGTCATAAGCTTTATTGAGCAAGCATTAGTTGCCCAAAGCTTTAATGCCGAACAAGCTATTTGCTTAGCTGGTCGTTGTTGGCAAGTATTTGATAATAGTCAATTGCTCATGCTATTTTTGGAGCAAGTCGTCGCTATCGACGAACAAGGGTTGTTTGCCGCAATTTTTAAAGACTTAGTTGCAGTGCCGAGTATTAGGCCATTGCTGTTCCAATGTATGCGTGAGCCTAATCGCAGCCAAGCGTTAGCAAAAGAAATTGGCGCGCTATTTCAGGCCAATAGTTAGTAAAAAAGCCTTACAAGCATTAAATTGGGCGGTGCTTGGTGCTCGCCCTTAACCATTATAATCAACAATAAATTACAAGATCAGGTGCTATGCTTTCCGATATTTATATTCTCCTCGCCGTTGCCTTAGTCTTTTGGTATTTCATTTATTTACGCAAAATTGCCGAAATGGGCAAAAAGCATGCAGCTGGTTACTGTAAACAGAACAATTTGCAACTACTAGCAATTGCAAGGCGAAGCAGCAGATTGCGTTTCAACCAAAAAAACGGCCTGCACTGGTCGAGTATTTTTGATTTTGAGTTTAGTGGTGATGGTGAATCACACTATCAAGGCGTGCTCACCTTAAAAGGGTTGAAACTTGAAGACGTCGTGTTACCCGCGTACCGCGTTTAAATAGGTAAATACCAAGGCTATGATGTCGTTTATTCATTCTCTGTTTTGTCGCCATGGCGCAGATAATCGTCAGCGCTATTTTCTGATTAATCTCGCAGCTGCGTTTGCCTTTGCTTTAACCGCGCTAGTGTTCAAGCAATACCCAGCGATTCAAATACTTTTTCTAGCTGTTTTGGCAAGTGTGCTTACTTTTTCAGGTCTGCGCAGGCTGCGCGATGCCAGCAAAAACAATTACTGGTTGTTATCTTCCGTCTTGTTGTTTGTGCTCGTTGGTTTGTTAATCATCGTCAGTGACAGTTTATCCAGTGTTTGGTTATTAATCGCACCTTTGCTTTCTTCAACGATTTTACTGACATATCCAAGTACTCATACCGCAAGTAGTGCCGCTGCAAACTATATTTTGGGCTATAGTGGCCCTGTTGACCTGACCAACTTTCAAAAGCCAGGTGTGCAGTCTCGACGCCGCGTTGAACCGGTTATCGAGGGCGAACAGCTCAACAACCCGGCTCACTCTATCAACCATGAATCAACGGTCGTTGAAACCGGGTTGGTGTCACCAAGGCAAGACAATGACTTGGGTACCAAATGCCGAACACTGCTCGATTCAGGTCTGCGCCAATTAGAAAATAAATTAAGTATATCTCGCCCGCTTTTGTTAGGTGCACTATTGGCAACTGTGGCAATATTATTAACGATTATTGGCTTATCGACCAGCTCTTGGCTTTCTCATAATGATAGTCAATCAAGTGATTCAACTTCACCTAATCAAAGCGCATCAATCGACAATGACCAAGATCAACAAATTGACCAACTGCTATCCTTTGGTCAGATGGATTTCCAACACCAAGTCACCCTACCCGACAACTTTGACCTTGCAAGTAATCAGTATCAAGGCTTAGCACTGCTCTGGCAAGGTGATAATAGCGACCAACAACAGCTCTGGCATATCGCTACCGCCTCTGGTGATAAAAGCTGTCAAGAAATCGCCTTTAACAACAAAAAGCGCTTTCGTACCGTCAGTGTTTCTGTCGACCAATATGGCGACTATACAGCGTTGTTTTCGCCAATCGATCGTTCAACACTGGTAAAAGCACTTGCTAAGGCTGGAAGTTTTGAATTATGTGGTTATCGCTTTTCGTTGAAAGGTAGCCAAGCGACGCTGGGTAAACACAACTACTATCAACAATTTTTAAATTGATATCAGTAAGAAAGAAGCAACAAAGCCATAAGTAAATAATGGTTTTGGCATAGATACTGCTAAATAACCTGCGACGAAGGTTTTTTCGTCAAAACGTCAATAAACTGATGATGTAGGTTATTTATGCAAACGCTTAATATTTTTGATAAAAAAATTGCTGAATATAGCTATTTAGGGCCCGTAAGCCAGCAACATATAGAAGACGACCACGCCAAACGTGGCTTAGCGCTATTGGAACAGCTGCAAACAACCCTTGATATCAATAAATTATTAAACATCTTTGCCATGGAAGCGGCAAAATATGTCGACTTTGCCGGCTTGTACTTTCAAGCTAACGACCTAAAATTTGCCATTCGCGGCAGTAAATCGGCAAAAGCCGAGCGCAGATTCGAGTTAAAAGTACACAACCAATTTATTGGTAATATTACTTATGCGATTAACAGCCCGATTAGTTTAAGCAACTACAAAATCATCGAAGAATTACATCAATACCTCGTGCACCCGTTGCACAATGCCTTGCAATATCAGCAAGCGTTGCAGCTGGCAATGGAAGACGCATTAACAGGCTTGGGCAATCGTCGATATTTTGACGAGCAGTTATCGAGAGCAATGAAACATGCCGACCGTCAGCAAACGCAAGTGGGCTTAATTTTGGCTGATCTAAATAAGTTTAAGCCAATTAACGATGTTCACGGTCACGATATTGGCGACCGGGTACTAAAACATTTTGCTGATGCGTTAAAACTGAGTGTTCGCGATTCAGACAGTGTTTTTAGATTTGGTGGAGACGAATTTGCTATTTTGGTTGAATGCGCAAGTGGTCAAGCCCTCAACCAAATTGAACACCGCATCAAACACGCGCTTAGCCAAGATGCCTTGTTAACCAAGTATAAAGTTAGCTGTAGTCTAGGCAAAACGTTCATGGACCGTGCCGATACAGAGAAAAGTTTTTTCAAACGTGCCGATAATGCACTTTATCGAAACAAGATGGGCAATACCACTCCCCTATCAATCGTTTCTTTGTAACGATAACTTCACTCAATTAGCTGATGTTTTATTGACTTTGCTCAATAAAGCATCGCTTTATCGTGATAGTCTAGCGATATATATATCGAAAAAAGGACTATGACGATGACAAATCACGGTATTTCAATAGGTATTTCCCGCTTAGACAGCGAATTCATTTTAACCCTAACCCTTGCTGGCACGCTTAACCACCAAGATTTTCAGTGTATGCCGTCAATGCTACGCAGCGCACTGGCAGAAGTTGCCAGCCAAACAGTCAAAGCTTTTATCAATACAGAGCACCTTCAGGGTTTAGAGTCTCAATCGAGCTGGTTTGACTTTTCACTGACTGAACACAATACCGAGTTTAGTCAAATGGCAGTTTTGACCAATGATAGTAATTTAGCGGTAAGTCAACAGGTCAGCCATTGGCTTAACAGCAGTGATATTGCCTATTTTACCGATCACGAAAGTGCACTTAATTGGCTAAAATAACTAGCCTGTGCTCTGGCCTTTTTGATAAAGCGCACAACTGGCACCGGCGGGATCTTGAATCACAACAAATTTATCCGCACCCATCGCTTTAACCTCAGTTAAGCATTTGCCGCCGTTTTGTCTGGTTTGCTCTACCGCGGCATCAAGATCTTCAACTAAAAAGTAAGGTAGCCAAACCGCTGGTAAATCTTGGTTTGGCCCTTTTGCGTGACATATGCCGGCAACTGCATCATCCGTCTCCGATGGCATCATAGCAAAATCACTATACTCGCCCATGTCGACTTGATGCTCGCGCCAGCCGATAACCTGCTGGTAGAAATTTTTGATTTCAACCGCATTGTTCACCGTAAGGTCAATCCATGCCAGTTGTCCCGACTCATTTTTAGCGTCAGTCATTAGTTAGCCCTCTATAGTTAATGATATTAGTCACTTTGCAATTTTGGATTTTTCGGATAGTAGCGCTCAGGCAGACTACTTATGTGTTCGAAAAATCGGGTATCCTTATAAGGTAGCTTCATAAAGCCGGAAATACCTAATCCGTTAATCAGCGGCAACAAGCTAAGTAATTCCGCTAAACAATCGGTAAATTCTTGCGCTTTTTCATGATTTAATAACATTAAATAACTGTGAATTTTCAAATGGGTTGGCAATACTTCAAAAATAATACAGCCGGTGTGGTGAATAAGGTTGAGGCGAGCTAGTACCGCCATCACTTCGTCGGGCAAATACAAGTATTCGTCAGGATCTTTCCCGTCTTCAAAATATGAATGCAGGCGAGTTACGTCGTCGACGTCTGGCGTATCGCTAATATCAAACGGAATTGCGTCATGGGGTCTAGCGCTAAAGGGCTGTTCAGCATTATCGCGATAAACATGAAGCGTGTTACGAGCGTTAAACAAACAACTTTTGAAAACGCCAACCCGATGAATACCTCTAGCCAAGCTAATCATATTGTTAACAGCACTGGCGAACGAGCGTCGATAGTTATGATCGAACAAGGTTAAGTTGGAATCAATATAGACGCCCTCTTTCTCCCAGCGAATGGCTAAGCCGCCAACCACAGGGAAATTGCCCAATCGACTCAATGCCGCAACAAAGGCTTTTTCGTTGTCGCCCATGCCCATTAAAAAGTTTTTGTAGTACTTCTCAAGCTGGGCATCGTCAATACCGCGAAGTTCATCATAATCCGAACGTTCTCGCAAAAATGACTTACGAGAGCCGTAAACAACGGTGTCTATCTCGTCATCAGTATCGCGCACCCAAACAGGGATAACCGCATCAATTGCCTGATATTGATGGTTTGCAGCCAGTACGGTATTGCGTAGTAACGGCAAGTGATTAAAAAAATAATCGCCAGCACGCTGACGTGTTTTAACATCATCGCTTAGCATACCGTCGAGAATATCCGCCAACATCTTGGGTAAACCTAGCGCTTTAGCGGGAATAATTTTGTGACCATAACGACAAGACTGGCCTGATGCCAGTGCATAAAGCGTCGCTGCCAAACCTTGTTCATCAAAGCGCGGCGATGACAAACCGCCATTGAGTTGCTCTGGCCCAATGAAATAAACATCGCCAAGCCTTGCGTTGGTGTGCTGTAGATCACTGCTCATTAAGTCCATCACATTATTGGCGGTCGATTGTCCATCAATATCGAGTTGTGCATTAACCGCCGAGCCCCAATCAATCAAATGTACCTGCCTACCGCCTTGCTCGTAAACCAAGTTAGACGGCTTGATATCACCGTGAACATAGGGCTTGTTTTTAAGGTGTTGATTAGCGTCGCGCAGATACAGCAAAATATCAGCCAGTTGCAGAGCGAGTTCAACAATTAACTCAGGCGCTAGCGGGCCTTTTTGCAGAGAAAGCTGCTCTAAGTCGGTACCTGGCGCTCGAGTCATTTGCAAAATAGCTTGACGCTTAATTCGGTGAAACTCAATCACCTTGGGAATTTGAGCGTGGTTGAGCTGACTTTGCAGTTCTGCTTCTTCGGCTAGCCTATCTTGAACGTGTTGAGGTAAATTAATCCGTGAAAACTTAAAGACCAGTGCTCTATTACTGTTATCGGTAGCGGCAAAAACAAAGCCGTAAGCACCTTTGCCAATCAAACTAATATCGCGATAACCGAGCTGTTTTAATTGCTGCTGACAAAGTGTTACCCATTGCTTTAACTTAGCCGCATCTTGGTGGCTAAGTAGATAAATAGATTGCTCTTCAGCAATATAAAAGTGCTTGAGCTGTTGCTCATGAGACTGAGCACTGGTTGAATGGGTTGGAAGCAAATTTAGCTCGCTCAGTGACCAATTATTGATACGAATTCATATTACGATACCACCAAAACCTTGTGTGTAGTAGCCCATATCTGATCTTAAAGTGTCTATGAATAAGATTGGGCTTCACCTGACAGACGGCTATGAGCGAGGAGCGGAAGTTTATGTTTGGGCTACTAGAAAATAGTTGTTTCGTAATTAGGTGCTCATTGATACTAATCAGAACATGGTTGTATAGTAGTCACTAAACAAATAAGAGTTTTAGAAGTTCATGGAAGATAGAAACTTAATTCGTCTAAATTTTTGGGCTAACAAAGTTGCACTTATGGCCGGAGCTTTGTGGTTTCTGTCATTATTTTTCAACGCATTGATTCTGTACAATGATGATTCCAGCTTAGGTTTTGAAATACTATTGACTGGCTGGTTAGGTCCGTTAGTAGGTAACTTCGCTTGGTTTGGTAATCTTTTTTTTGTTTATGCTTTTCTTAAGCAAACTATTGGAAGCAAAGCTGCTTCAATACCTTCCGTCATTGCATTGGTACTATCATTAGATGTAATACGCTTTCATGAAGTTATGCTAAGTGAAGCACCTACTTATTCTCCTGTTTATGGTTATGGAATAGGATTCATATTGTGGTTTGCTTCTATTTGGTTACTTTACCTCTCAGTAGGCTTACGCCAAATGGGGGCCATAGATAAGAAAAATAAGAATGCAGGTAAAGGTAATTGTCTGATTGCTGCCTTTGGCTTAACACTGTTTTTTATATTTATATTATCAAAAGCAGTAACAGATAGAATTTATGGTAATAAACCAGAAAACAAGATGTTGGCAAAGCACAATATCGTATTTAAACGCGGTACTATTTGTAGCGATGAAATTCAAATACCAAATTATAAAATCAATTTGACTGGCCCGTTAGAGCTTATTGGTGATGTTGACGAGTATCCATTTGACATTGAGTACATTTTAAGTTGGGGAGTTCCAAAGGTCAGGTTTGGCGATTATGATTACTTTTTTACAGGGCCAAAAGGCTCTTATACAATAACCGCACAGAGAAAAACAGGGAAAGCGTCTGGTAATTTATTTATTACAGAAAATAAAGGCACTGTTCATTTAGAACTCATCGACAATAGCAATAACAGCCAAATATTTGAACAGAAATGGTCTCCAGAAATCAATTATTACAAGTGCCCTAGATATAAGCCAAAACAACTATTAATAGACTCAGTTAATAGTGATTTATCTCCTATACATTCAAATTTAATTAATAATTACAATGTAAACACCCATAAAGCACAGGTTGTGTCTATTAAAGAAGAGATATTTGAAGAAAGTATGCTATCGAATGTCAATATCTGCTCTTCAATGAAAGGCACTGCTTTTATTGAATATGAAAACTCCAACAGAGAAATAGGTTTCGTTGGTTATAAACAGTCCAAAGAAGAGTTTGGTAAAGCCAAACCTAGCTCTACCAAACCTTTTAGGGCTTTTGACCGCTATTACTTTCTAAGACATGGTAGTAGTCATATGTCAGGTACTTTATGTCAGGATGGTTCTATTTATCTATATAACCTTAATAATAAAGCTGACAACTTATCTATTTCACTCCAAAAAAGAAATGGTGAAACATTTTTTCGAAATTGGAGAGTTTATTTTAAAGTAAGTGATATAGGTAATGAAATTTCAGTCAGGAACGTATCAATATCCATCTTGGAAGATAATGGGAGTAATATTGAATTAAGGTTAGTAGACAAAGAGCTTAAAAAGTCATATCGAGTAAAAGTTGACCTCTCAAATAAACAAGGAGGTTAGGTAAAAATGTTTACTTTGAAAATATTCAAGTAACATATGGTAGCGTTCATATATTAGAAACTCCTAATAGACCGCTAATGGCACAAATGAGACTGTCAGTTTAGATTAAGTCCTGCTAATTGGGTCTGACAGTTCAAGTTAAGGCTTATTCAATTAACAACTAAGTCCTTGAACCGAAAGCTTTGCCATACACAAGTAAATCTAGCTGTTGTTGTCACACTCGTTGTGACAGTTTAATGACAAATAACCACTGTCATATTTGAGTCATAAAACCAAACTAACCTAGCGGCGTATTAACTTACTTATGCCTCCCTAGGTACTTTAGTCGGTTCTATCATGAGATTGGCTTTCAGTTTATTCATGGTTCTATTTAAGTCGACATTTCCCGTAGCCCTTCAATTGAAGGGCATTTTTTTATCCGATTAATAGGGAAAAGTCGGCCCTAGCTCATATGCATCAGCATATTACTTGGGTTTTCAAGCAAGGATTTCCATAAATTATTAAAGCGCGCAATCGTGCCACCATCGATAATTCGATGATCGCCCGACCAGCTTACCTGCATGATACTACGCGCTTCAACGTTGCCGTTTTGGTCAAACCTTGGTAATTGCTGAACTTTACCCAAAGCAACAATCGATAATTCAGGCTTGTTGATTATTGGCGTTGCAACTGTGCCACCAATGGCACCTATGTTTGAAATAGAGATAGTGCCTCCTTTCAAATCTTCGCTGGCAACACGGCCACTACGTGCACTTTCAGTCAATCGCATCACTTCTTTGGCAACATCGATCACCGACAAGTTTTGTACTGACTTGATATTGGGAACCAGCAAGCCGACCTTAGAGTCAACCGCCATACCGATATTGTGATCATCAAAATAAGTTAACTCGCTGCAGTCGTCATTGACCTGAGCATTAATAATTGGGAACTCTTTTAATGCCAGTGACATCGCTTTAACAAAAAATGGCATCATGGTTAACTTGATACCTTGCTCAGCATAGCTCGCTTTAAGCTCCTGACGTAGCGTGATAAGTTTGGTTAAATCAATTTCCTCGCAATAAGTAAAATGTGGGATTGTTGAGACCGATGCAACCATAGCTTTCGCCATTGCTGCTTTTACCCCTCTAATTGCTTCAGTTCGTGTATTCCCTTGAGCTTTTACCGCAAGTTCTGTCGAACCTACAGTGCTTGGGCTAGCACCAATTTTAGAGCTGGTCTGTTCTACACAGCTACCTATTTGACTAAAGGCAATAACATCATCTTTGTAAATGCGACCTTTTTTACCACTGCCCGGCACTTGGTGAATATCAATATTTAACTCACGCGCCACCCTGCGCACAGCTGGACTGGCAATTGCTTTGCGATTAAGTGTTTTTTGCCCTTGCATTTTTTCTTGTGGTAAAACACTTTTTTGAGGTATCGAAGTAACTTTGCTTGGTGTTTGAGTTATGTTACTTGCCACACTGGTCACCGACTTTTCTGTACTGACCACTTGAGTTGTAGTGTTTGTAGCAGCGTCACGAGCAATAGCAAACAAAGGTGAATGCACCTTAGCAATATCGCCTTTATTGTAATAAAGTTTAACTACTTTTCCTGCGTGCATGGCTGGGATTTGCACTAGCGCTTTGTCGGTCATCACATCAGCGATGGGTTGATCTTCCTCAATTACATCACCTTCAGCAACTAGCCATTCAACCAATTCACACTCAACGATCCCTTCACCAATATCAGGTAAAATGAAATCTTCAACGAGCTGGTCGCTCGCATCACTTGCGCTGATTGGCGCAGCTGAAGACGTCTCTTGCTCTGATATTGTTACCGTTTCTTCGTCTATTTGCTGCTCAAATTGTTCCTCATGGACTTGAGTTTGTGAATTTGAGCTTTCACTGATGCCGTCATCATCTACCATCATTGAGAACAACGGCTGATGTACTTTCGCAATATCACCTTGCTGATAATACAATTTCTCGACAACGCCGTTGTGCATTGCCGGAATTTGTACTAGCGCTTTATCAGTCATTACGTCAGCAACTGGCTGATCTTCTTCAATACGCTCGCCTTCTTTAACTAGCCATTCAACCAGTTCACATTCAACAATACCTTCGCCAATATCAGGCAAAATAAAATCTGTTACAGCTGTCATTTTGCCTCCTAAAACTCAATGCTTTGCTTAATGGCCTGATAAACTTTTAAGTGATCTGGCGCATATTCTTTTTCTAGCGCCAGTGGGTACGGCGTATCTAAACCGCAAATTCGTGCAATTGGCGACTCCAAATGCAAGAAGCACTCTTGTTGAATTGTTGCGGCAATTTCTCCGGCAAAGCCAGAGGTTAACGGCGCTTCATGGCTGATAAGTAATCGGCCGGTTTTCACTACCGACTGAGCGACTGTTTCAATATCCCACGGCAAAATAGTGCGTAAGTCAATAATCTCACAAGAAATACCGTCGTTTGCTGCCATACTCGCCGCCTTTTCGATGATCTCCATTTGAGCGCCCCATGCCAGCAAAGTAATATCGCTACCGGTCTGAACCACTTCGGCTTTGCCCAACGGCAGTTGATAATCTTCTTCAGGCACTTCACCACTTGATGCGCGGTATAGTCGCTTAGGTTCAAAGAAAATAACGGGGTTGTCGTCTCGAATAGAGGCCAGTAACAAGCCCTTAGCTTGGTATGGATTGCGCGGTACCACCAGTTTTAATCCAGGAGTATGACTGAAGTATGCCTCTGGCGATTGACTGTGGTACAAACCACCGGCAATACCACCGCCGTATGGCGTTCTAATGGTCAGCTTGCCAACATCAAACTCATTACCACTGCGATAGCGGAATTTAGCACTTTCGTTAACAATTTGGTCGAATGCTGGAAAGATATAATCAGCAAACTGAATTTCGGCAATAGGCGTACTGCCCTGCGCAGCTAAGCCATTGGCAAAACCAATAATGCCCTGCTCAGTAAGCGGTGTATTGAAACAACGGTCTTTGCCAAACTTTTCTTGTAAGCCACTGGTTGCGCGAAAAACACCACCAAAATGGCCAACATCTTCACCAAAACACAAGGCAGAATCATTTTCAGCCATCGCAATATCAAGCGCGTTGTTAATTGCTTGTAGTAGGTTCATCTTGGCCATTATTTAATTCTCCCTGCCGTTACTGGGTAAGCGTCTGGGTACTGCTTAATATGTTGCTTGAGTTCTGTTAGTTGTTTTTCTAAATGCGCTGGCACTTGGTCATAGACATCTGTCACTAAATCTTCAACCGGCGGTTTATCAATTTTTTCAGCGACCTTAACCGCTGCTAGAATTTGTTCGCGCAATTGCTCGAATAATGCTTTATCTTGTTGTTCGTCCCACCAATCTTGCTTCACTAAGTAGTGTTTCATCCGTAAAATTGGATCGTGCGCTTGCCATTTGGCCTCTTCTTCTTTGGTGCGGTAGCCCGACGGATCATCTGACGTTGAGTGCGCCCCTAAGCGATAAGACATGGCTTCAATGATCACAGGCTTTTGCTTCTCAAGAGCGTATTCACGTGCTAACTGAACTGCTTTCATAACCGCTAATATGTCGTTGCCATCAATGCGAATTGTTTTAATACCGTAGCCAACACCACGTGATGCGATACCATTGCCAACGTATTGTTCGTCGGCAGGTGTTGAAATCGCATAGCCATTGTTTCGACAAAAGAAGATTACCGGAGCATTGTGAACCGCGGCCATATTTAAACCGGCGTGGAAGTCCCCTTCAGATGCGGCACCTTCGCCAAAATAACAGATAGTAACGGCGTCTTTACCCTGCAATTTCTGGCCATAGGCATAACCGGTCGCTTGTGGTATTTGCGTGCCCAGTGGCGAAGAAATAGTCATGTAGTTTAATTCGTTTGAACCGTAATGAATCGGCATTTGACGGCCTTTACCAAGGTCGTGCTCGTTACTAAAGAGCTGATTCATAATGTTCTCAAGACTGAAACCGCGATAAATCAAAGCACCTTGTTCGCGGTACTGAGCCATGATCATGTCTTGTGGTTCAAGCGCCGCTGCCCCACCAACAGTGGTCGCTTCCTCCCCTAGCGCCGCCATGTAGAAACTAATGCGGCCTTGCCGTTGCGCCGCCACCATACGCTCATCGAGTACACGATGAAAAGCAAGTGCGCGATACGCTTTTAACGCTGAAGTTTGGTCAATGTTTGGCAAATCAGCGTTGGGGTAAACACTACCATCCTGTTGTAAGATTTTAAGCATTGGAATTTCAACACTGTGACCATCGATAAATGTCGCTTGATGCACGACAGGTCCAGTTGGGTAAAGTTCGGTGTTCATAGCACTCTCTTAATTATTTTGTCGCGACTTGGCTTGATATTAGTTAGCTTGATATTAGCTCAAGCGAAGTTGCGACAAGGCATATTGACGAAAATTAACGCGTAGAATTTTCACTCGTTGGCGACAAAATCCGATATCAATATGCTGCCCATTGTCATTATTTAATTTGTAGTTTTTTATACTTTTGAATTTACCTTTACGTAAACTGAAGTTCAAGAAACGGGCTTGTAGAGTGATGTAGCTTAGTATGGCAAGGTGAACAGTTAAGTTTACAGGTTATAAATAACCAAGTTAAATCAATAGGCTATAAACAAAAAAGAGTAAGACAGCTGAGCTATCTTACTCCTTCAAAAGTTGGTGTATTCGCCAAGTTTACAACATGGCTCTAAGCATCCAAGCGGTTTTCTCGTGCTCTCTCATCCGATCAGAGATAAGCGCTGCCGATGACTCATCTTCGGCTTCTTGTGCAAGTTTTAACGCTTGACGACAGGTTCTCACTACCGCTTCGTGGCTTGCTGTTAAAATGACAATCATTTCATTGGCTGATGGCACACCATCTACTTCTTCGATTGAACTCAACTGAGCAAACGCCTTGTACGTGCCAGGCGCAGCAACACCTAAAGTTCTGATGCGCTCTGCAATATCGTCAACCGCGGTTGCAAGTTCAGTGTAATGCTCTTCAAACATTAAATGCAATTCGCGAAATTGTGGCCCAGTGACATTCCAATGAAAATTATGGGTTTGCAAGTACAAGGTGTAAGAGTCAGCCAGTAAGTGCTTTAACCCTTGAGCAATTTCAATACGCGCGTTTTCTTCGATACCAATGTTAATATTAGCCATGTTACTTCTCCCAAAAATTTATACATCGCTGTGCTTGATTGGCAGTTATAATATCTAAGGCTTTTATTCAAATAAAACGAATAAAAACTATATTTACAATCGTTTTATTTGATTTAACTTTTATCGTGTTCTTGCTGCGCTTTCTTCCTATAAATAAATTAATCGATAGTTGTTGGTATTACCGTTAATAAAGCGCGCTGGCCTATCGCAACTTGTGCATTAGGGAAAATGATGGCTTCGCCCTGTGTCTTAGCTCTATGCTCAATGTTGCCATCGGTTGCCAACAAGTCACCTATGTTAAATTCGGTAAAGTTTTCAACGTCATCGGCAAAGTGCAAGGCAAAGTCTTGATGATGACGATCAATGATTTGGTCGATGACAAAAAGGTTGAACTCGTCTTCTACAAACTCTGCTAAGTTAAGCGCCTGATCGCTAATCAAGTTTGCCAAGGTTTGACGAGTCGCGGCAAAGCTCGCTTGATCGTTTTCACCAAATGGCTTGACCTTACCCAATTCAACGGTAAACGCATGGGCACCAAACTGACGACTTGAGAAATAACTAAACGTTGTCGTAGGTGATTGCGACAACAAAAAGGTTTCAACACCACACGCCTTTAAGAAACAAAACTGTTCTTTGTCGTATGCTTTACCGTGTAAAAACGGATATACGGCAAATTTTTCGTGTTTAGAACCACGAATAGCAGTGTGTAAATCATAGTGATAACGAGTGCGCGTTTGGCCGTGTTGTTCACTGAGTGCTTGACCTTGGCCAAAAAACTGTTCGACGGTTTGCTCTAGTAATAATGCGCGCTCACGCTCTTTGTTAATTAAACCTAGTCCTTGACTATGAGCACCAGAGAATAAGCGATTCATGTTCTCTTCAACAAAACGCTCGCCGATATTAATCGCCGCAGGATTGCCAAAAATAAATAACACTCGTTGCGCTAAGTCGAGTGTACCGTTCAATAACTGTTGTACTAAATCGCGACATATTTCGATTGGCGCTGTTTCATTACCATGAACCGCACAAGACAACACAATGTCTTTGGTCGTAGTACTAATATTTGCTGGCTCGAAGCTAATCAAACCAGTATCAATAACTGCCACGTTAATCGTTTGACCGCTAGCATTAGTGACATCAAATTGACTCGGGGCAAGTGAGTTAGGATGTTGGCGAGTTAGGCTGAGAAAGTCGCCTTCGGACATTAGGGTCTGCAAGTAATAGGTCATGGCATCACATCAAGATAAAATTTGACCGTAGTTTACCGAAAAGGCAGCTAAAATAAAGTGCTGGCTTAGCGGGTAACATAAGTTTAACTAATTGAAAATGTAAGAAATTACTGACGACTGAATAGTTATTTGAAGATCATGATTGAACACTCAACGCTGTAGTTATTAAGCAAATAGTTATTCAACACGGCCAAAGACAAAATAAATATAAAAAGTGGTGAAATTTGTGGAGAGTAGCTTGCGCACTCTCCATTTGTTAGCCATGAGTGACGAGTTTTACTTTTGGCTCAGTTACAAGCCCGCATCGGTAAACGCAGTTGAAACAATTTGCTGAGCTTCGCTAATAATACGTTCAAGGTGATTGTTATCAATAAAGCTTTCGGCATAAATCTTATAGATTTCTTCAGTGCCCGATGGCCTTGCTGCAAACCAGCCGTTTTCGGTCACCACTTTTATCCCGCCAATAGCCGCGTTGTTACCCGGCGCATGGCTTAACACTTGTTCAATTTTTTCACCCGCTAAAGTATCTGCGGTAATTGCGTCGGCGCTCAGTTCGGTTAACACTTTCTTTTGTGTAAGATTAGCAACTGCTTCAACCCTACCATAACAAGGTTGTCCTAACTGCTCCGCTAGCTCCAAATAATATTGGTATGGGTCTTTACCCGTTACCGCCAAAATCTCAGCAGCGAGTAATGTCATAACAAAACCGTCTTTATCTGTGGTCCAGCAACTACCATCACGCGCTAAAAACGAAGCGCCCGCGCTTTCTTCACCGCCAAAAGCGTATTCACCGCTGTGCAACCCATCAACAAACCACTTAAAACCAACCGGTACTTCCGACAACGGTCGTTCGATATGCTTAGCTAAACGGTCAATTAAAGAGCTTGAGACCAAGGTTTTGCCGATTTTAGCTGTTGCTGACCAATCGCGATGGGTCATTAAATAGTGAATGGCGACCGCTAAATAATGGTTTGGGTTCATCAAACCACCCGATTTAGTAACAATACCGTGACGGTCAAAGTCTGGATCGTTACCTACAGCAACGTCAAAATCATCTTTCATCGCAATCAAGCCGGCCATAGCATAAGGCGATGAACAGTCCATGCGAATTTTGCCGTCTTTATCCAAAGGCATAAAGGCAAAACTAGCGTCGACCACAGGGTTAACAACGGTGAGATTAATCCCGTATTGCTTAGCAATAACGGGCCAGTAGTGAATACCTGAGCCGCCAAGAGGATCAACACCAATGTTAATACCAGCTTTGGCGATAGCATCAAAATCTATCGCTTGGTTCAACTCATTACTATAAAAGTGAATAAAATCGCGCTTAGTTAACAAAGATGATTCAAGCGCTTGGCTATAGTCTAGGCGTTTAACATCGCGCAATTGGGTGGCCATGATTTCATTCGCACGCCCTTCAATTTGCTTGGTTATCTCACCTTCAGCCGGGCCACCATGTGGTGGGTTGTACTTAATACCACCATCGGCTGGTGGATTATGAGACGGCGTAATAATTAAGCCATCGGCTGCGTCATCACTCGATTTATTGTGATCGATGATCAAACGAGAAATGACTGGTGTTGGCGTAAAGCCTAAATCATCTTGAACAACAAGGTTAACCCCGTTAGCAATCAAAACACTGACAACATCGGCAAAGGCTGGCTCAGACAAAGCATGAGTATCTTTACCTAAAAATAACGGGCCAGTGATGCCTTGTTGCTGGCGATATTCAACGACCGCTTGTGCAATAGCGACAATATGGGCTTGATTAAAACTGAGTTTGCTAGCACTACCGCGGTGTCCTGAAGTACCAAAACTGACCTTTTGCTCAACAACATTAACATCCGGTGTTTGTAAAAAATAATCACTGACAAGGCGGCCAATATTTATTCTATTTTCTGGTCTGGCTGCTTTACCGGCATGAGGGTGCACTGACATTTTGTTTCCTTTTAATGTTTGTTGTTTTTATTCAATTGGATTTTTATCGCTCGACAATAGTAACTCGACAACCCAATTTAACCGTCTGACAACTGACTACAGAAGTTCTCTAATTTTTTCTGCATCAGCTTCGTTGTAACCCAGCGAATTTGCGACTTCAGTTAACATCATCTTTTTGCGGGTGGTGTTTGAGTTAGTAATGACCCAAAACGGACTGTCTGGAATTTGTCTTGGCTTGGTACTGCTGCCGCTTTCAGCCAATTCTGATTCAGAGCGCGCGAAATAAAGTCGGTCACGACCACGGATATCGGTTACTAAGCCAAACTCTTGCTGATGAACGCGATAAAGTGCTGCCAAGATAATTAAGAAACGACCAACGGCACCGCGCTGAATCGCTAATTCTTCTTTGTTGATGTAATCAAATACCGAGTCAGTTGAAGCTTTTTTATTACTAGTTTTGACACTTTTAACTGCTTTTTTATTACTAGTTTTGACACTTTTAACTGCTTTTTCACTACTAGTTGTTTTACCTACTTTTTTAGCTTTGTTGGGCGCTGACGAAGGTTTAGCTTGTGCTGGGGGTTGCTGGTCAGCATCAGGTTCGCTTGCTTTTTCTGACACATTAACGGTTACAGTATCGTTAGCTACTTGTTCGCTTTGTTCAAATGCTAATAAACGACGCAAGATACTTGACGCGCTCTCGCCAATAAATTGAGTATTACTGGCAATATACTGATATAGCGCATCATCTACTTCGATTGTTTTCATGAATAACCCTGAAAAAGTTCAATAACCTCATGATTATACTGCGGCAAATTAAAAGCTTCTAGAGCAATAACAGAAACCTGCCAAATTATTTCTACCATTTTGATCATTGCGCAAGTTTGATCGGGAATGGCCTTGCAACCCCCGACAAAAAACGTAAAATTCTCGCTCTTGTCAGCTAATTAACTAATCACACGAGGCAACAGCAATGACATTGCTCAACTTTCAGCAACGAGGTTCCGGTCCAGATCTGATTTTGATCCACGGCCTATTGGGCAGTTTAGAAAACTTGGCAATGATCGCCAAACCGCTGAGTGAGCAATTTACCGTGACCAGCGTTGATGTGCGCAATCACGGCAGCTCTTTTGCTGAAAATAATATGGATTATCAAGTATTAGCCCAAGATGTTATCAATCTAATGGACTATCTCAACATTGAAAAATCTGCTGTTTTGGGTCATTCAATGGGTGGTAAAATAGCGATGCAACTCGCCTTAAACCGCAGCCATCGAGTTGAAAAATTAATCGTTGCGGATATCGCACCTGTCGAGTATCCAGCACATCACACTCACATTTTAAACGGTTTGCAATCGTTAGACTTAAACCAGTTAACGAGCCGCAGCCAAGCTGACAAAGCGCTGAGTGAATATGTTGAAGAAGCAGGTGTTCGTCAATTTTTGTTGCGTAACTTAAGTGTTGAACAAGGCAAATTGCGCTTCAAATGCCATCTAGACAATATTGTTAACTGTTACCCACAAATTATGACGGCCTATCAGGGCAGTGAACAATTCACAGCGCCAACTATCTTTATCAAAGGTGGCAATTCAGATTACATTCTAGCCGAGCACAAAACTCGTATTAATGAGCTCTTCCCCAACGCTAAAGCAAAAATTATTCAAGGTGCCGGCCATTGGCTGCACGCAGAAAAAACAGTTGCCTTTAATAAAATTGTACTCGACTTTTTACTGAGTTAATGCAGATATAAGTGAGCCTTTTAAGCGTTAGTACAAACATTAGTAAAAGCATTTTTTGACTTGAATTAATAAAACAGACAAAAACCCACTGAATACGAACCATTTTTAATAGAAAGCTAGCCTAGTGATATGCTATAGTGCCGCCAGAATTTTTGAGGCACCAACCAACCGCATTATATGCTAGCAGAATACTTAGAAGTCATTGAGGCCATTGGCCTTAACTTATTTTTCGCATTTATTTTTATTTTCATCGGCTTATCTATTCACGATGTGATGAAGAAAAATGATGTTCCGAAAATGGGACAAATAGTTGTTTACTTCGTACTAGTATTAGGTTGCGTTGGTTTTATTGCTAAAGGCGTGATTCAGTTTATTTGGGAAAGTCAGGGTGTTGGCTAACGCTAACAAACGAAATTAAACCATGGCGAAAGAAATAGCAGATATCACGACCATTGATTTATTCAATGATGAAAAAAGACCGGGACGCCCGAGAACTAATCCACATTCCCGCAGTGTTCAGGTCAAAATAAACAAGCGCAACCAAGTAAAGCGTGACAAAAGCAAGGGCCTTAAGCGAGTCGAATTTAAAATTCATATCGATTTGTTCGAGCAACTCGATCAAATGGCGGTAGAGCAAAACGTTAGCCGCAGCCAGTTGATTGAATCTATGCTGACCACGTGTTTAAAGAACAAAGACAATTTATCAATTAGTAAGTAAAAGGTTAACGGTAAATGGCAATTGTAGGTTTATTTTTCGGTAGCGATACAGGTAATACCGAAGCAGTTAGCAAAATGATCCAGAAAAAGCTGGGCAAAAAGCTAGTCGAAGTTAAAGATATCGCCAAAAGCACTAAAGAAGAAATTGCAGAATTTGATCTACTTATTTTAGGTATTCCAACATGGTACTACGGTGAAAACCAATGTGACTGGGATGACTTCTTACCTGAATTAGAAGAAATCGATTTTAACGACAAGCTAGTGGCAATTTTTGGTTTAGGTGACCAAGAAGATTACTCTGAGTACTTCTGTGACGCAATGCAGCCACTGCGTGATATAGCAGAAAGCAAAGGCGCTATTTTAGTTGGTCAGTGGTCAACGGAAGGATACGAATTTGAAGCATCTAAAGCATTAGTTGATGAAAATACTTTTATCGGCTTGTGTATTGATGAAGACAGACAGCCAGAGTTAACCGAAGAGCGCGTTGACAAATGGGTAAACCAAATTTATGACGAGATGTGTTTAGCAGAGTTAGCTGACTAATATCCGCTCTGATTTCACATCTTAATGCTTTTTTGAGTGCCGACCTTGTTGCTAACAAGTGTCGGCATTTTTATAAGTACAAGTTTATTCCTCTCGTCGACAAATAAATATTGGTAATTAAACATTGGACAAAAACGTTAATATTGGCTTTGGCGCTCAACAATTTAACTTTGCCGTTTATATAGCCAATCGCCCTAACTTAGCGGAATATCAAGACATTGGTCGCGTTGTCAGCTTACAAAAAAATGAAATTTACAGCATAGGTCAAGCGTGTGGTAATGGCTGGCGAAAGGTATTTAACGTTTACGCTAAGCTGCTATATGCTCTTGAAAGCACTAGCATCAACCAAGTGTTCGTTGACTACAGAAAAGGTTGCAGCTGTTGGCAGGAGCTTAGAGACCAACATCTATTGCAGGCCAATAGTGATAGCGCACTCTTGTTTAGCCCACCACAGCTATCGGTTAACAGCAATACAATTCACATTATCTGTGGTCGCACTTATGCCAAACAACTGATTAGCCAAGGCTTAGATACTCAGTTAAGCTGGCTCGACCAAGAATTTGCCATCGACCATCAGCAAAACATCATTGTTTGCCCATATTTTGATTATCGGCAACTCTCTAACATCAAAATCATTCGCTTGGTCGAATTGATCAAAGAACTAAGATAACCAATCAATAAATTTTAGCTGCGAGCACGCTTTTTTTTGCGTACGTACAGTACTCGATTCAACTTAGCGACAACATCGCCCTGCTCGTCTTTCACATAGACAGGAAATTCTGGCAAATATTTATCACCGTTGGCGGTTTTCTCAATGATATCATCGAGTACGCTTTGACTAATAACAAAGTCGGCGGTCACCCGACCCTTACCCGGCTTAACATAGTCGATATCAGCACTCTTGTCCCAAACGATATAATCACGGCCCAATTGAGCGTTGAGCATCAACATATAAAATGGGTCAGTCATCGCATATAGCAAACCACCAAAGTGAACGCCGACCGCATTGCGGTTCCAAAAACTGAGCTTCATGCTGACCGAGGCCGTTTTAAAGTCTTCTGATAACGCTTTAACTCGAATGCCGGTAAATAGAAAAGGCGGCCAAATATTTAACAGTAATTTCATTACCCAAGCTTTGCGAAACATTGTGTTGAGCATTTATTGTTTAATCCACGTTCAATTCTTATCTAGAAACTGATCGTACCAGATAAATTAATACGCTATAAGTAAAAAATCTCAATAAAATTACTTGAGTAATTAACTAAGGCTTTTCAGATGGACGATAAACTTCTATACTCTCAAGCAGAATTTCGACTTAATTACTCTAAAAGAGATTATTTTCTTATGCCGGATCAAAACGAAGAGCTAAAAAGAGCTGGACTAAAAATTACCCTGCCTAGAATTAAAATCCTTGGCATTCTCCAAGATCCTGACAATCAACACATTAGTGCTGAAGATATCTATAAAATATTGCTCGATCAAAATGATGAAATCGGCTTAGCGACTGTGTATCGCGTTCTTAACCAATTCGACGATGCGGGTATTGTTACTCGTCACCACTTTGAAGGCGGCAAATCGGTTTTTGAATTGTCTCATAAAAAGCATCACGACCACTTAGTGTGCTTAAAGTGCGGCCGAGTCATTGAATTTGAAGATGATGTCATTGAACAACGTCAGTTAGATATTGCAGAATCTCACAATATTAAGCTGACTAACCACAGCTTGTATCTTTATGGTGAATGCGAAGATAAAGTAGCATGTGAAGAATATCGCACCAGCAACCAGTAAAGTATCAATATAAAAAAACCGCGTTAATCGCGGTTTTTTTATATCTGAAACACCAGCTTTGTTTATCCGGCTCATAAAGCATTTAGCGAAGAAATCCAGCTTTGTGCCTGCTCAAGGTTGGTAAATGCTTGTGACGGAAAGCTCGGCAGTACTTTCTCAGCTAAACTCTTTTGTAGATTATCTGAAACAACAACCGCAATCCCCAAACAGCCAAAAGCTTGAAATGACGCCCAGTTTTTATCAACCACCTCATATACTTTAGGTGAGCCAAAGCTGTCTTTATCCCATGTTTCTATCACATAAAACTGCTCACAAGTCTTATTTTTTATTTCGTTAATATACTTTTGCGCACAGCTCACAACGCCTTCTTCGTTAAACGGCCCAAACGCATCAACGTAAAGTACATTCCCTTGCCAGTTCAGCTCAATTAAGCCATGCCCTTGCATCATAGCGCACCTTCACCATTACAACATTATTGATGAACCAATAGATCTAATCATAAGATAGCAAGAGTTAAGTATTTTACAAAGCTAAACTGTAAACCTACTCGCCAATTGTTGCAGAGCATTGGTCATGTTTAACTGATATTTAGCTGTTTCAGCAATTTCAAATGCCGCTTTATCTGACGCTTGTGAATTTTGATCAATGGTCAAAATGTTCTGCTCAAGCTCTCTAATCGTCATTGACTGTTGCTCTGTTGCCACTGCAACAACATCAATACCGCTATTTAGGTGCGCAATCGCTTGATTAATTTGATTGAGAGAGTCTTTAACAACATTAGCGCTCTCTACCGCAGTGCCAACTTTTGATTGGCTTTGGTCTATCATCGCAAATGCTTGACCAGCGCTTTCTTGGAACTGGTGAATAATGCTTTCAATTTGTCCTGTTGATTCTTGTGTTCGCTGGGCAAGAGTTCTCACTTCATCGGCTACTACCGCAAAACCTCGGCCTTGTTCGCCTGCCCTAGCCGCCTCTATGGCAGCATTCAAGGCTAATAAATTGGTTTGTTCTGCAATTGATTTAATCACATCAATAACACTGGTAATACTGTCTGAGGCTTGATGCAAACCATTAATTTTATCTGATAATTGATTGATATCAAAAGATAAATCTTCAGTAACATTGACGGCATGAGAAACAGCCGCTTGACTACTTTCACTCAAAGACAAGGTTTGTGCAAAATCATCTCTCGCTTCTAACGTATTTTTTGAGATATCAGCTAAACTAGCCGAAAACTCTTCAACTGCTGCAGCCACCATAGCAATACTTTGTTGCTGTCCTTTAATTTGATCAGCATTGGTATCGCAAACACTTGAAGTCTGTTTGGCTGAAATAGCAATGTCTTGGCTTTTACTCAACAAATCTTGAATCACATCGGCAAAAGTCACTAAGGTGCTATTGAGTCGCCCAGCAATTATACCAAGTTCACTATTACCAGAAGTTTTTGCGCGTACCGTTAAATCGTTACTCTGACCGACCGCTTTAATCACTTCAGTAATGTCACTGACTTGTGAGCTAAGCGCTTTAGTCACCGAAGTACCAATCAAGACAATTAGTAAAAGTACAATAATAGATATTGCTATTACTAACCACAATTGCTGATAACACATGCTAATTTGCTTTGCTGTCGCGCTAATTAAATCATTTGCCAGCTTGGCTTCGGTTGCTTTGAGTGCGTTAATCCGACCGGTTGCTTGAGAGAACCAAAACTCAGGATTTTGCACTAGTTGACCTTGTGCATTGTCTAATGCGTAAGCGCGCAACCTGTTAACTTCGTCGACCGCTTTAATAGCAACCTGCTGCTGATAAAATTGTTTGTGACTATCGCTGGCACTGGTCTCAAATAACTGAAAATAGGTGTCCTGCTCAGAGACCAATCGAATAAATCGCGCTAACAAGCTTGATGAAAACTGCCCTTTGGCAAACGCGTTTGACAAAACTGCGCGCTCAACACCGGCTCTTTCTTTACCTTGTAAAAATGCCGAATAGGCATATAGCTGTTTAATCGTTTGAGGCGTCTCTGCTATCTCGATAACTAACTGAGAAACGCTCAGTAAATCTCGGTTGCGACTGGTGTAATATTTTAGTGCATCAGGTAAGGTGATCGACATTTTGTCAACCTGGCGCCTAATGGCGGTTAACTCGGCTAAATCTCTAGTTATTTTCGTGTTCAAGGTCACTAAGCGATCATCTTCAAACGCGTGTAGTAAAAGATAATCTTGTTTTGCTGCAAGCTTTTCATTGGTTAACAAACGTTGAGCGGCTAACTTGTCGCCAAATTTACTGCCATTTGAGCCAATAAAACCTGCTGTCATACCGCGCTCTTTTTGCAGCTCGTGGACCAACTCGCTATAAACGACTGAAAGCTGAACTTGTGATGACAGTCGCTCTAACCGAGTAATATCATTTAAACTACTCATTAACATTGATACGCCAAACCAAATCGAGGTCAGCAAAGGGAAAATAACGATAAGTACAATTTTCCTTGTAAAAGATAGATCCTTGAACGTCATGGTACACTCTACATGTTTAGATTAAATACACTAATAACCGCTTAAAATTTGACTATAGATGAATTATTTTTATTCATCAAACTTCAACAGTTGAAATAAATTTGTCTATATTGCTCAATTGCTATTCAAGCCTGTAAAAACGGCAATATCATTAATTTTCACCGATTCAAATATTCGCTATAATCGCCACCAATATCGCTTTTTGCCGAAATGGATTGCTTAATGCCAAGCTTACGACGAATCATCCTTATCGATACCCATTTACCTGGCGTGGTCGAACTTAAACTCGATGGCCATACCAATATTTGTGGTACCAATGCTTCAGGTAAAACCACACTCCAACGTTTAATTCCAGTATTTTATGGTGAATATCCAAGCCGGGTTGTTCCAGCCACCCGTGATAGTTTTGAGCGTTGGTATTTGCCGCGTCAATCGAGTTTTATCATCTATGAATACGAGCGTGGTGACACAACTTCAGAAGTTGATGATGCACAACTTTGCCAAGCGGTACTGTCGTCAAACGGCAATGGTGTTAACTACCGCTTTATTGCTAAAGCGTTTGAAATAAGCGATTACTTGATTGAAACCCAAGCAGGCCAGCACACCAGCGTCGGTATTAATGAATTGGTGCGAACTCACAAGCGCAACAATGTTTTCGCCACTAACTTGCTCAATACTAAAGAGTTTCGGGCAATTATCCAAAACGATCGCAGCGTCTTAAACAACTCATCCAACAGCAGAGAACTACTGGGTTACGCCCGCTTATTTAGCTTGAGCGAGCAAACAGAAAGCCTGCGTCATATCGAAAAGCTAGCAAAAGCGGTGCACTCTAAAGAAGGCAAAATGGAAACCATTAAAGCCATGATAGCCGCTATTTTAGAGGAAGACGGCGTTCAGCCGCCAAGTTCAAGCTTAAATCCAAACCGCGTTGAAGATTGGATTCGCGAATGTGGTTTGATTAAAGAATTTGACAGTATTCGCCCAGAATTTGCCAAACTTGAACAAGCAGATCACAGCTTGCATCAGACCGAACAGCGTCTGGCTGAACTCAAACAGCAGTATCAGCTCGACGCCAATCACCTGAGCCATATTATTGAACAAAGCCAAGCCCAGCTCGATGAAGCAGGTATCGAACTCAAGCATCAAGAGCAGCAGTGGTATCAATTGCGCGACCAGCTCAACCAAGAACTGTCTGCCGCAAAAGCCGATATTGACAAGTTTGAAGCCGACTTAGAGCAAGTAGAGCAAGAGTTTGATCACTGGCAACAACAAGATATTGAGAACTTGCAAGCAAACCTGCAAAAACTGCCGAGCTGGCACAGCGAACTCGATATTGCTCAAACCCGCTACAATCTGCTGACTGAAAAGCACCAAGATGTTGAATCAGCGTTTAACAAGCGCTTGGCCGACTTAGAAGAAAAGCTCAATATCAGTCTTGAAAAGTACAATCAGCTCAAACACCAATTACAAGAAAAGCGCAGCGAGCAAAAGCAGCAAGAGCAGCTCGAACTCAACCGAATAAAGCAAGAACATCAGGTTGAAAAAAATCAGTTAGAACAAAACCATCAGCAGCAGTTAAGTGAGTTGAAAATTGCTCAAGCGGAACTCAACGCGTCAGTTAAAAATGCCGGCTTTAATGAGTTTGAACAAAGCCAGTTAGAAATGCTCGACGCCAGCATAGAGGAAGCCACCCTCAGTGAAGATAGCTTGCGTGAACAACTCTATCGCCGTCAACACGATTTTCAACAAGCCAATAGCGCTCAAAAAGATGCAGCGGCTGAACTTGAGAAAATTCGTCAATCGAGCCAAGCTCAAGAGCGAGTCATTAAGCAGATTGAAGCCTTGCTCTACCCCGGCGATGGCACACTATTAGAGTTCCTGCGCGAACACAAGGCCGGTTGGGAGCAAAGCTTGGGAAAAGTGGTCAATCCTGCGCTACTCAATCGCCAAGATTTAAAGCCAAGTGTTACTGATAATCAAAACAGTTTATTTGGCCTAACGCTCGATTTAGCGGCCATCGACAGCCCAGAATACGCGCAGTCGGAGCAAGCGCTGCAAACCCAACTAGCCGATGCACAAGATAAACTCAGCAGATTAGTTGAACAACAGAATGAAGCTGAACAAAGCCTCACCAAAGCTAGTGAGCAAGTGCGCAATCTCGAATTAGCCGTGGCCAAAGCTGAAGGTGAATGTCGCCTTGCAGAAACCAATCGCAAGCGCGTACAACAAGAAAAATCACAACTCCAGCAAGAGTACCAACAAGCATTAGCACAGCGTAAACTAGAGGCTAAAAAGCGACTAGATAAAAACCAACAACAACAAAAACAGCTCAGCAATCAGCAACAATTGGCGCTGACCGAACTTGCCGATCAATTTCGCGAAGCAGAAACAGAACAGCAATTTCACTGGCAACAGTTAATTGGCGATACCGAAGCTGAGCTCAGCCAAGTTGACAGTCAAATTGACGATGCCAAGAAAACCGCCGAGCAAGACAAAATCGCTTGCCAGCGCTGGCTTGAAAACGAGCTTAACCAGCGCGGTGTCGATGTTGATGAAATTGGTCAATTGAAAAAACAGATCAAACAGCTAAAAACGGATATCGATTTTACCGAGACCAATCGCAACAAAGTTAACGACTACCAACATTGGTATAAAACCGTGTTTACCGGTCACAAACTCAATTGGCAAAAAAGCTTAGAAAGCGCCAAAAAGCAAGCGAGCCAAGCAAGCAGACAACTTGAACAACAAGGTTTGGCATTTAATCAGCAAAAAGCTCAGTTACTGCAAACCAAAACCAGTTGTGAGCAAACCTTAACGCAGTCGAGAAACCAAGAACACGAGTTGCAATCGGTCGTTAAAGGCTTAAATAAATTGCACTTACCTAAGCTCGATCTGACCAATGAACAAGGCTTTGAAGCGGTAAATATTGCTCAGCGGATCAGCGAAGGTTTAGCGAAACTGCAAAGCCGTGAACAACTATTAACCGACATTCGCGTCTACGTTGAACACTTCGACGCGCTAATTGCTGCACAAGCAGGTACGGGCTTGTCAGACACTTGGGAACGCTCGCGCGAAGAGTGTGCGACCATCAATAGTCAGGGCATTAAAACCGTTGATCACCGCCGCTTGGTCAGCCATCTCGCTCAATTACTCAATGTTATCGTTCCGCAAAAACTACAAGGTTTGAAAGAGCAAGGTCGTATTTTTGGTGCCGATTTAGCGCAGTATTACAATGTCTTAGAAGATATTGATAAACGCATTGGCAATCAGAGTAAACGCATCAGCAAAGAAGTTGACGAAGAGCTATTTTTAGACGGCGTTTCCGACTCTGCGGTTAAAATTCGCTCCCGAATCAGCGAACTCGAATTCTGGCCGGCATTGGCCGAGTTTAGAAGCTTATATGAACAATGGATGCAAACTGGCGCCAGTGAATTACCTGAAGACGATTATGCTCAAAGTATGCGCCGCGTACTCAACATTCTTGGCCGCGCCGCACTGAGTGGCGGTATCAGCAAATTACTCGATATTGAACTGCACCTTAAAGAAGGCAACAGCAACTTGATTATTCGCACTGACCGTCAGCTTAATGAATCGTCAAGCCACGGTATGGCCTACTTAATCTTGTGTAAGTTCTTATTGGCCTTTACCCGTTTATTGCGCGGCAGCGCCAATGCCACCATACATTGGCCAATAGACGAGCTTGGCACCTTGCATCAAAGCAATATCAAAAAGATTTTTGACGCCTGTCAAAACAACAATATTAGTGTGGTTGGCGCCTTCCCTAATCCTGAATCTGAAGTACTTACCCTGTTTGACAATCGCTATTTAATCGACAAAGCGACACGAAAATTACAAGTCATTCAACCGAAAGTGAGCGCGATTAGCGAGCGCATTAAAGCCCGCTTATCTTATGAAAATCAGGCTCAAGAAAACCAAGCCCAAGCGATTAAGCCCGAGTCAGACGCTAGCCAGCAGGAGCAACAAGTATGATCACAGAACAAGGTCGGGTGCTAGAACTTTTACTTTCTGGCCAATTTATTTGTCAAATCAGCGATGAAGATGCCTGGCGCTACCTAAAAACCGCCGACAATAATCAAGCCATCGACGGCCAGCTCAACACGCTTAATCGCACACTGGCAACCGCCGCAGAAGGTGAAGTGTTTTTTGCTGCTTACCAAAGCCTCGGCGATAGTGAACGCAAGATTTTAGGCCAACAGTTTCAAGAAGTTGCGAGTCATTTACAGCCCTTGGTTGAATGGCTTTTACTGGTACAACAAGCCGCCGGCTCAGACACGCCAATTAGCCAAGGGAGCGCTATTCGCTTAACTGAAATACAAGCAAGCTTAGAGGATACTCCAGCGTTTGCCGAACAACTGGAAAAAATATCTCGCTACAGTTTGTTTGGCTCAACCAGCAGCCAACTCGATGGTCAACTAAAACTGGTTTTTAAACGCTTAACCGACTTGGGTTATGTCTTAAAACCCAATAGCGAAAAGCAAATTTACCTGGCAACCGGCAAAATTGATTATTTGTACGACGTGATTCGCTTTATTGACGAGACCGAAGCACTCTCGCTTGCCGAGCAAGCCGAACAAGCGGTCCAGCAAGGTAGCTTGATATGAATTTGCACCAAGCAGGCGTTAGCCTGTTAAAGGCCTTGAGTCGCCACAGTGACTTAATTATGCAAACTTATTTGTCAGGCAGCTTAAACGAAAACGAGCACTCGCCAAAAGTGATTGATAAGTTAATGCAACTGGGCGTGCTATGGCGACCAGAGCCAGATGCTGAACTCAGGCTTAAACAAGCCGTGCGCAACTTACTCGAAAGCAGTTTACACGATGAGCGTAACAGGCAAATTGATGCCAACATTGGCTCATCACTGGCGGGCTTAAAAACGCTTGCTCAGCACTATAAAGAAGCGCTCCACCTGCAAAAATTCAGTGATGCCAGTGCTTACCTATCAGACCTAACCGAGCACGTTTATCAACTGACTGAGTCGTTAGAAAACAGTGTCCGCACCTTGTTTAGCCGTATTAACAACGAGTTCGGTTACGTCGGCTCTATCGACGCGAAAATTCGCGAGAACCAATTAGCGCAAGAGCAAGTCTCAGAGCTGTTGAATCAGCTAGAAATGTTTCAATTTGACCAACTCAGTATTGAAGCAGGCAGTAACCGAGAGCTTAGACACTTATTGGTAGTGACCTTGCAGCAAAGCTTTGCCAAAGTGACTCGAGAACTCGCGGTTGTACAAGCGCGATTGTTAGCCCTACTTGGCAGATTCCGTGAATTTAAAGGCCGCACACAGTTACTCAAAGGTTTTTTATTACACCTTGAGCAACAACCGGATTTTGCACCGAAAAACTACAGCCAATTCAGCCAAGTGCCACTGTTGTTTAATCAGGCCAAAGCGATCATTAACCCCGCAGCGGTCGATGTTTTTTGCACAGCACAAGAACATGACTTACAAGAAATTGTCGGCAAGCTAAAAGCGATTCATCGTCATCAACAAGCAAACATTGACGATAGTGAACGCAAAGCTCAGCAAATTTTAGTCGAACAGCAGGCCGAAGTTGAATTTAAAGAAGACATCTTGAAACAAGCGGCTGAAGCATATTTCTGCCAGGTGATAGAAACTGGGCAATCGCTAACCGCGCTGGACTACTTAAAACAAAACGAATTAGCCTTTGACGCCGAAGCTTGGCTATACCAAGTGATTGGTGAGTACCAAAGCTTGCCACTCGAAGAACAAAGCTACTTTGCCATCGATACCATTGGTCATGATCACCCTATTTACAATGGAAACTTCGTTATACAAGATCTTGAACTAGGTCTTAGGTAAAAATTCATCAAGCTTTTTTACGACGGAATAATTAGTGGCTAAATGAAAAATAAAGATGAAAAAGTTTTTGCGCTGATAGGTATTGTTTTTACGACATTACTTATCTTATATCAATTATATCGACAAGAAGTGCCTTATAAATCAGGGGGAAGTAGAACGCTTGAAAACGATCCTATTTCTTATTGGTTTGCAATCGGCTTTGATATCACCATATTTCTATACTTCGTTTATGGCTATTTAAAGAATAGATAGCGCAAGCCTTTAGCGATGAATATAGCAATAAAATATATTAAAAATTAATCACAAACTCAGTGGGTGTAAAGATATACACCCACTCTGTTTGTCTACTACTAATTTTTAACTCTACTGACCGCTAATTTTTGCCCAAGTATCGCGTAAACCAACAGTGCGGTTAAACACTAGCTTATCAGCACTACCGTCTTTGCTATCTAAGCAGAAGTAACCTTGGCGTTCGAACTGATAAGCCAATTCAGCTTTAGCCTCACGAAGTGCCGGTTCAACTTTCGCCGTGTTAATCACCACTAAAGATTCAGGGTTGATGACCGCGTGAAAATCCTCTTCAGCCGCTGGGTTAGGCACAGTGAATAAACGATCGTACAAGCGCACTTCTGCATCTAGACTTTGCTCAGCCGAAACCCAATGAATAACGCCTTTTGGCTTAGTACCATCTTCTGGGTTCTTACCTAAAGTATTTTCATCGTAAGTACAGTAAACCGTGGTAATGTTGCCGTCGCTGTCTTTGTCACAGCGGGTTGCAGTAACGACATAAGCGCCGCGTAAACGAACGGCTTTACCTAAGACAAGACGCTTGTATTTCTTGTTGGCTTCTTCTCTGAAATCTTCCGCTTCAATGTATAACTCACCACTAAATGGCACAATACGGCTGCCTTGGCTGTCATCGCTTGGGTGATTTTTAACGGTTAGCTCTTCTACTTGCCCTTGTGGGTAGTTTTCAATCACCAATTTAATTGGATCGAGCACCACCATTGCACGTGGTGCATTGTCATTTAGATCTTCGCGAATACAAGCTTCCAACACGCCCATTTCAACGGTGTTGTCCATCTTAGTTACACCAATGCGTTTGGCGAATTCGCGAATTGACGCCGGCGTATAACCGCGGCGGCGGAAACCAGCAATGGTTGGCATACGAGGATCGTCCCAGCCATTAACTAAGTTCTCTTCAACTAACGCATTTAGCTTGCGCTTACTCATCACCGTGTATTCTAAATTCAAGCGCGAGAATTCGTATTGGCGAGGCTCAGACTCGATAGAAATATTTTCGATAACCCAATCGTACAAACGGCGGTTGTCTTGGAATTCCAAGGTACATAACGAGTGAGTAATATTTTCAATCGCATCAGAAATACAGTGAGTAAAGTCGTACATCGGGTAAATGCACCACTTGTCACCAGTTTGATGATGGTGAGCAAACTTAACGCGGTAAATTACCGGGTCGCGCATGCACATGAAGCTAGACGACATATCAATTTTGGCGCGCAGTGAACACTCGCCTTCTTTGAACTCGCCGTTTTTCATTTTTTCGAATAACGCTAAGTTCTCTTCAACCGAGGTATCGCGATATGGGCTGTTTTTGCCTGGCGCTTTTAACGTACCGCGGTACTCACGCATTTGTTCGCCGTTTAAGAAACAAACATAGGCTAAGCCTTTTTCAATTAACTCAACGGCATAACCGTATAAACGATCAAAATAGTCTGACGAATAGTGAATATCACCCGCCCATTGAAAACCTAACCACTTAACGTCTTCCTGAATCGAATTTACGTAGTCGATATCTTCTTTTTCTGGGTTGGTATCATCAAAACGCAGATTACACAAACCGTTGTAATCTTGGGCGATACCAAAATTTAAGCAGATAGACTTAGCGTGACCAATGTGTAAGTAGCCATTTGGCTCAGGTGGAAAACGCGTTTGCACGCCAGTATGCTTGCCATTGGCAAGATCAGTATCAATGATTTGACGAATAAAATTGGTTGGACGGTTTTCAGCTTCCGACATCCAGGGAACCTCTAATCAAAATAAAACGTTGTGTTGCACGTTTGCTTATATACGCGCAGATTAACTTAGTATATCAAGTCAATCTGCGAGAAAATAGCAACTAAACGCTTATTTTAACAATTAAAGGTAAATTTTTACGTTGGCAAAAAGCCGTTACGCACCAGCATTTTCAAAGAACGCCGCCATCCGATCTTTTAACTCTTGATCAGTTAAATCTTCAATATGCGTTGCAATTGTCCAAGTGTGACCAAATGGGTCTTTTACGGTACCGGTTCTGTCGCCGTAAAACTGATCGGCTACTGGACGAGTTTCAATCGCACCCGCTTCAATTGCTTGCGCTACGGCTTGATCAACATCCTTTAAATACAACATTAAGCTCACCGCGCTACCACCTAACGTGTCTGGACTAAAAAAGCCCATCTCTGGGTATTCTTCAGTTAGCATCACAATTGTGTTGCCAATTTTTAGTTCAGCATGTGCTACCGTGCCGGTCGGTGTATTGAGCTCTAAAGTCACCTTCGCGTTAAACGCGTTTTGATAAAACTCTATGGCTTGGTTAGCATTGCGCACCACCAAGTACGGATTAACCGAACGAAAACCTTTTGGAATGGGTTTAACTGACATTTTTTTGTCCCTTTACAACAAACTTAGTAAATAACTGGGCTTCTCAACACATGATAGGTGTTTAAAAAGCAATCGAGCTAGCTATAGTTATATCGCAAAAAAACAGCATTTCCAGTATAAAAAAATAGCAAGGATATTACTTTGAGTTATTAGTGTCTAAAGCATCAGAGGTTGGTCGGTAACCCTTGTACTTGGGTAATTGGTCAATATTATTTAACCACTTAGCTTCACTGTCACAATAAATATGGGCGTTGGGCAAAGGTATAGGGCTGTTGTCATCGTATTTATCGATAAGTGGCAGCGGTATTTCAATGGTGTGAACGGCTCGATTATACCTTGACGTAAAACTAACACTGGCGCCGCATACTTGGCAGAATTGCCTAATAGTTTTATTTTTCGCTTGATAAGCAACAAGTTTGTTTTGGCCGCTGAGCCAAGTCAAATGTTCTAATTTGACTTCCGCTAGCGTTGAAAACGCAGCACCGTGAAATTTTTGGCACATCCGACAATGACAATGGGCAACCGCTTGCTCAAAAACGTCAACTTTAAAGCGAATGGCTGTGCACAAGCAGCTGCCCCAATAAGCCATTGCAACTCGCCCTACACCATATCTACGGTATCTTTTAACGCCAACATCAGCTGATGTGCGCTTTCACCAGACATTTCATATGGATTGAACTCAGGTGAGCCAGAAAACAGCATATTTACATCGCGAGTTAAGGCAGTATATGGCACATACCCCATGTGCCAATGGGAAAATTCACGACGATTAATTTCTTTATAATCGAGCATGACAATATCTTCATGGCGGGGGTCGTTTAAAATTCTGTGATAAGTCCGGTTAATCGCGCTTCTAGATCCTTCAATGCACTGTAAAAAATAATTGCTACTAAAACACAACAGCCCTGTAACGTGATTACGGCTATTGTGTTTTCGAGCACTAGCGAGAATGTCTGTGATGTCGTCACTAGAGAACGCATCGGACAACTTACTGGTATAAACGAGACGAACGAGAAACATAACTACTCCTTACCGTTTTAAAATAATTGAACTTGCTATTAGTTCTAGCCTAATCAACTAGTTATTGACAAGTAAAAAATGACACAGATCTTGGATTTGTCGATAAAACCCTCTATATTGGAAGAAAAAGTATAATAATCAAAAGGATTGCTGCGATGAAAATACTCGTTGTCGATGATATGATTTCGATGCGTCACGTCATGTTACACATGCTTCGTTCACTCGATTATACCGATACCGATGAAGCTCCAGACGGCTGCCAAGCCTTTGATTTATTGCAGCGTCAACACTACGACTTGGTGATTACAGATTATCACATGCCCAAAATGGATGGCATGGCATTACTCAGAGCGATTCGCGAAGATGAAAGACTCGCCAAGCTGCCCGTAATCATGGTCTCATGCGAAGATGAAAAAGATAAAATAAAGGCCGTTATCCAAGCGCAAGTTACCGACTTTATCGTCAAGCCATTTAACCAAGAAACGCTTGCCAAAAAAATGAAACACGTAGAGCAGTTAATCAATCCCGATATATGCATTGTGTAAGTCAAATTCTTTGATTTAACGTAATAACCACAACATCTTTTTTGTCTAAGATGCTAATTTAATAACCCGTTTTTCAGCACCTGTTACCAGTTTGGCTAATTGTTGAATATAAGCTAACCTAACTCAGGTCTATCAAATAACGCACTCGTAGCGTGTAAATTCTTATAACAAAGTATGCAAGGAATACTATCAATGTCTCAACAACAGTATCGCTTAATCACCCGCAGCGATTTTGACGGTTTAGTCTGCGCCATTTTGCTCAAACACATTAATCTAGTAAACGACATTAAATTTGTTCACCCAAAAGACATGCAAGACGGTTTAATAGAGGTTGGTGATGGTGATATATCTACCAACTTGCCTTATGTTGAAGGCGTTCATTTAGCCTTTGACCATCACCACAGTGAAACCTTGCGCAACGAAAAACGCGACAACCACATTATTGACCCAAGTGCACCGTCGGCCGCACGTGTTGTTTATGATTATTACGGCGGCCCAGAAACCTTCCCTGCTGAATGGGAAAGTATGATGATAGCAGTCGACAAAGGTGACTCTGCGCAATTTAATCAAGACGAAGTACTCAACCCTAAAGGTTGGGAATTGCTTAACTTCATTATGGATTCAAGAACAGGACTGGGCCGATTTCGCGAGTTTCGCATTTCAAACTACAACCTGATGATGGACTTAATTGATTACTGTAAAAATCACACCATCGATGAAGTGCTTGCGTTACCAGATGTTAAAGAGCGCACAGATCTTTACTTTGAGCACGAAGCAAAATTTAAAGATCAAATTCAACGTTGCGCAACCGTACATAATAACCTCGTGGTTTTAGATCTGCGCGAAGAAGAAGTCATATATTCAGGTAACCGCTTTGTTATTTACGCCCTATTCCCGCAGTGCAATATTTCAATTCACGTCATGTGGGGTTTTCAAAAGCAAAACACTGTATTCGCGACCGGCAAATCAATTTTTGATAAAAGCTCAAAGACTAATGTTGGTGAGCTCATGCTTAAATACGGCGGCGGTGGCCACAATGCCGCGGGTACTTGTCAAATTGCTCACGAGCAAAGCGAAGACACCTTAAAAGAGCTGATTTCAGCAATTAATGCTGATGGCTAATTGACTACAGTAAAGCCGTTATTAGCGCCGACAAAAACAAAACGTCGGCGCATCGAATACTCCCCTATCAATTAATTTTTTGCCAACTGAATATTGTTTTGCCAAGATTCGGTCTTTTCGCCTGTTAACTTACTATTCTCGACTCAGTTACTTGGATTTTATATGAATATAGTTTGTCACCATTGTTTTACCACTAATCGCATTCCAGAAGACAGAGAGCACAACCACGCCGTTTGTGGCAAATGTCAGCAAGCCATTTACCAAGCCATGCCGGTCGACTTGTCTAACAATACCTTTTACCCGTTTGTCGAACGCAATGACTTACCAGTGATTGTTGATTTTTGGGCAAGCTGGTGTGGTCCATGTCAGAATATGGCGCCTGTTTACAATAAAGTGGCGACATCAACCGACAGTATCCTGTTTGCCAAAGTAAACACAGAACAAGCACAACAAATATCAGCCGATGCGGGTATCAGAAGTATTCCAACGTTAATTTTCTTTCATCAAGGCCAAGAAATTGACCGGGTTTCTGGTGGACTCAACGAAGCTCAAATGAAACAGTGGATCATGCAATGTGTGCAAAAACTGAGTTAAGTGATGTTATTGGCTAATCGAGGTATAATGGAGAAAATTACCTAGATCAGGCCTTAATTCGATGTCGACAGAAGACATTTATCTCAATAACCCACTGCACGGCTTAAAACTCGACGAGATGATTAACCAACTCGTCGACCATTATGGCTTCGAAATTTTAGCCGCTTACCTCAACCTAAAGTGTTTTAGTACCAATCCTAGTGTTGCCTCAAGCATCAAATTTTTAAAGAAAACCGAATGGGCACGGGAAAAAGTAGAAGCCTTTTATCTTTATCAATACAAAAGCCTGCCACGAGCAAGTGATGAGCAATTTCAGCTCCCGCCGAGAAAGCGCATCATTCCTGCTCACCACAAAGCTAAAGCGCCAGCAGAGCTTAGTTTAGAGGACGCCGAACGACTGCGCTTAAAGCGAGCTGAAAAAGCAAGACGCCGAAATGCAACACCTAAAAACCCTTGGGGAAAATAGACTCGTTTGTGTATTAATGAGTGGCTGGCGAGAGTTTTACTGATTAGTGGTGTCTCAATATCATAGATATTTCTAGCGCCCTACACGAGAAATTCAAGCACAAAAAAAGCGAGTCATTATGACTCGCTTTTAGTTTCTTACTTTTTTAGTATTAGTTGTTTTGCCGTGCTAATTTTAGTTAGCGATTTGCTGCAATTAACAACTCTTGCTCAGCCTTCTCAGCTCGAGACTCTAATGATTTAACTTCAATCAGATTTAAATCTGGGAAGTGTGTGATCTTAGCAAACGCGTCGTGCTGTTTTTCAAACTGCTGTTGTGCAAGTTTATTAAAGAAATCATCGTTCTTTACACTGTGCTTATCAAAAGTCTGCGCTACACATTGTTCATTCATCGTCATCGTTGACGAGTCAACACATTTTAAAATTTCTGCTCTTTCTGCCATGGCGGCTTGGCTAAAACTTAAAACGGTTACTACAGCAAGTATATTTCTCAAGTTATACATAAAGTTCCCCTTTAAGTGTTTGTTAAATATATAGTAACAAACTAAAGAAGATTTTGCTAGCACAGTTTTATGACAGCTATATTACAGTCATTAAAAATTTACATTATTGTCACATTAAAAATTAAGCTATTGATAAATAAGACATTAACCTGTAACAAAAGAGTTCTCTTAAAGAAAAATAAAAAACAAATGTGACAATCATCAGCGTTTTATGACAAATATTTTTTCGCGATACTTGCTAGTTTTGAACGCCATAGGTAAACCTACGTGCTAACCATTCAAATGGCCCTTGCTGATAACGATTGAGCCAATACTGAGACAAGCTCACCAATAAAAACCAAACAAAAACGACAAACAACAACTGCGAAACTCGGCTAAACGAGCCAAATAAACCTAGCCCCCAACCTGAGAAGACAAAACTGCAGATAAGCGTTTGCAATAAATAGTTGGTCAACGCCATTTTCCCAACATTGGTTAATAGTTCTTGCGCTCGCATAAAAATTCGATTTTGATAACAAATAACAATAACAGCAAGATAACTATAACTTACCAATAGACTACCCCATTCGTTGTAAATGAAGTTGTCGAATAAACTTGTTACCTGCCACTGCTGTTCAACATTGAGTTGGTTGCCATACCCTATTATTGCTAAACCAGCAACCAAGCTAATAGCAGCACTGAGCTGAAGTGTTGTGTTGCGCCAACCGCCTTCAAAAAACTTTAATTGGCACAAAGCCATACCAAGCAGCATTAGGCCTATAATACGGGGGATATAAATAAATACAGTGCCCATCATTTCTGATGCCATAGCATGTCGAGTATCCATTTGCGCTAACCATGACGACAGCTGTATCGCTGTTTCCTGGTCGATTTGCTCTTGGGTCGGCGACCACACCGATAAGAACTCCTGCTGCTCTTCTGGCGACAGATACTCTATAACCGAACCAATGCCCGACAACATCAGTGATGACAAACCGATAAGTATTAAGGCAAAAATAATAAGTGTTGTTACCGAACGCCGACGAAACCAATAAGCAACACAGCCAGCAACGGCATAGGCGAACAATATATCTCCATACCAAAGCAGATAAAGATGGGCGGCCCCCAACAAACCAAGAAATAACATGCGTCGATAGTGCAACTCAGCAGCACCGTGACGATGGTGTTGTGTATTGCTCGCCATTAGGAAAATTCCCGCACCGAATAACAGTGCGAGTATATTCATAAACTTTTGATCAGCAAATAAGTGAGAAAAGTAATATGCCCAGTAGTCGGCTCCTGTTAAATCACCGTAAGCAACTGGATTGCCGTAGGCCGCATAAATCATAGAGAATGATTGGATGTTCATGATCAATATGCCGAGAATCGCGATGCCTCGAATCACATCTAGTGAGCCAAGCCGAGCTAATTTAGGGGGATTGTGAGATATTGGATGCGACTCAAGTGTTCGCGATTTTACCGACTCTTCCATGCTGATGGGTTCCAACTGAAAAACATTAACTGATAGACGAGTCTCGCTAAAAATACTTGAACATACAAGTCACTAGTGAAGAATCTTTATTTTTAAAGATAAAAGTAAAGAATCCACCTTCTAAAGAAGGTGGCTTTGCGTAAGCCCCCTAAACAAGGGGGCTGGGTTATCCTAGTAAATGTAATTGACGTTTCTCTTCTTGTTTCTCCATCTTGTCTTGATGCCGT
>NZ_JAGHQT010000001.1 GCF_017744155.1 Endozoicomonas sp. G2_1
ACTCATGTTAGTCTCCTATTTGACTTCGCTAAAAATCAAACGGGGATGTAACATGAGTAGATATTTCAGGCATAGCCTTTTTAACAATGACCACCTACTAAAGTAGGTGGTTTAGCTGTCAAGAAAACAAAAAAGGCCTCATAGAGGCCTTTTTCAAATTCTTTTATATCAAACCAACGCACAGTAACTTATTTGCTACCCGTTGTATTGGCGCTAGTATTTGCATTACCACTCTTGCGATAGACGACGCCAACACCACGCGTTCTTGCGTGGTATGGATAACGCCAATAGCCCGCCGGTGAATACCACAATGGGTCAAAAATAATCTGACGGTCTACTTGTTTAATCTCTCTCCAAAGGTGAACGGCACTAGCGTCTAATACTGGAAAGTTATATTCGTGTTCGCCAATAACACCTTGTTCAGCGCTCCCAATTTTACCAACCGCAGTAATACTTTTACCTTCTTGATAAATAACTGGGTCAAGCAAGCCCTGATAGCGAATTCTAAAACGTCCTAGCGTTTCATCAGACTTTTTAGGCCGTGCGGAGGACGTCAGTTTGAAGTTAACGACTTCAATAATAGTGTGCTCGGCTTTGTTTTCAACTTTGGCAATAACACCACCCCAGCGTGCTAAATCGCCTTGGTTATTGCCCGGATTAGCAACTTCATTGGCAAAATTAGTCAATAGTTGGCCATCGTTAACCGCAAGCTTATCAGGTACCGATGAACACGCTGCTAACAAACTGATCAGTGACAGAGAAATAAAACGTTTCATGACTTCTTTCCTATTGTATAAAGACTCGCCAGTGCTAATACAGACCAGAGTAAGACCCAGATCAATTCAGGAATCAAGGTAATTTGCGCCAATGTTGCGCCATCGCCAAGCGAGCGGCCATCTAATAAGTATAGCGGGCTATACATACTATTGAGTAATACTAACAAGCCTGTTAAGCGAAAAATAGTAGGCAACGCCAATAGTTGGCCAAATTTAAGCTTGATGACAAACAGTAAAACTAATGAACCGATAATGATAAAAGTTCGCAAGTCTTGCACCCAAAGTAATAAAGTCAATGCGAGTAATACCGATATTAAGCCATTGCCCAACATCGCTATTTTTTTGCTACTGCTGCCCAAGGCGTATAACAACACGCCCCATAGCGTTGCGCCAGCATAGCCCATAAACGCGACCACAAAACGCACTCCGCCAATGGTAGTGCACAAGCCGGCGCCATTGTCGAAAAGTTCAATGCGAACGATACTGCCGCCCGTCGCAATAGCCGCCAAGCCATGACTAATTTCGTGAAAATAACTCTCAAGCCATTTGAATGGTACTGAGATAATGGGGATTTGATGAATAATAATTGCGGCTAGCAAAAGTAGCCAAAAATAAGACTTTTTAGGAAGTTTATTACTGATCTGACTCATTAAGCGGTGAGATTGACACCAAATAGCTGCTGAACAGATTCTCGCTGAGCTAAATTACCAACCGTTTGATATAAATCAATGGCGGTTTGATTGCGTTCATTACCGCGCTCGACTGCAAAGCGATTAGCTCCTACGACTTGCTCGGAAGCATTCGCACTGGCGATAGCCACTTGATTGTCAGCCGCGATGAACTCGCCACTAGTAACATCATTAGCATTTGCTGGCGCAGCAGCACCTACGGCAACATTACTCTGGGCTGCAACTGCAGCTGTTTCAACGCTAAGTGTCTCTTGATTGCTGTTTTGGTTACGACTAGCAAGCTCGGCTTGTTGTCCGAGAGTCTGAGCTTGCCCATTAAACTCAGTAGCATTTCCTGATGCAGTTTGCCCTTGAGCGTTTGTCTCAACTCGGCTATCACTGCTATCACTAGTTGGGTTTTCCGCAACCTGACTTGGGTTTGCCGTAACCGGCTGAGTTTGCGGGCTTTGTTGATTGCTATCTAGTTCTCGGTTGTCGTTTTGCTCAACTAAATTTGATAGGTTATCAACGCCTGTTGCGGCTTGCCCCTGAACACCTTGTTGTTGAACAACCTGTTCCTGAATGCTCGGTTCTTGAACATTGGCATTTTGTTGCCCTAGTACTTGACCCGTTTGCGCTTGTTGCTCTTCAGTTGTCGCCCGCGCTGATTGTTGGACTGTGACATCTTCTCGTTCAGCTTCGATAGCTTGTTGCTGAATTTGTTCTTGATCAGCGCTTTGTTGCGTTTGTTGTAAACGCTCATTTTGAGTGTTTTGTTGCTGAGTGCTTTGTTGAGCACTTTGCTGCTCTCGGATTTGCTGTTGAGCGGCTTGTTCCCGTTGTGCTTGTTGCTGGCGAGCCTGACGCTCTTGTTCAACCGCAGCAATTGCATTTTGATCAATGTCTAAACGCTGCTGCTGATTTTGTTGGGTTTGACGATTTTCTTGTTGAATACCTTGGCGGCGAGTTTCATTTTGCTCTAATTGACGAACGCGCGACTGCTCAGCACCAACTTGGTTAGTGCCGTTAACGCTTTGAACACTTGCACTTGCATTATTGGCAAGCTGCGCTGTGTTAATTGTCGAATTAGGTATTTGCATAATGCTTAATGTAGCAAAATTTGCTCAAAAATAAAACGCCACAAAGGTATAATTTATATCTAATCGAGACCTGACCGCCCCAGAAAACTATTCGCGGCCAGGTAATTTTTTCCAAGAAACGGTATCGCGAACATATACCGGCTGTGCTTGTTCGGCACTAACGGCATTACCAAGTTCAAATTCTTTGGCACCAATTAACAGCATTGCTTGCGCGTCTGGGTACAAGATATCTACTTGTTCTTGTACCGACAGACCAGACAAGGCTTCACTGTAACTGCCCCAACCGGTGCCAACAGCGTAGGCTTTAGCGATCACATCTTGATAATGTGCTTGTGCTTGCTCAGGCGGCATTACCGCTTCTGCCAACAAAGGCTGCATAATGCCATGTTCATCCACTTGATAAGCACAGGTATATATTTCAGACATGCGCGCATCAATCGCCGCGATAACTGATGCCTGCTGATGTTGTTGATACGCGGTTTGTGCCATGGCCTGTAATGTTGACACCCCAACAACGGGTAAATCACTGGCAAAACCCAACCCTTGGGCAACACCAATGCCAATGCGAACACCGGTAAAGCTGCCCGGTCCGCGGCCAAAAATCAATCCGTCTAAATCCGTTAACTTGCAACCTGCTTGCTGAAGTACCTTATCCACCATAGGTAACAACAATAAGCTGTGAGACTGCGGACAGTGTTCAAAATGATGATAAGTCTGTTGGTTGTAGACAAGGGCAACGGAACACGCTTCAGTTGAAGCATCAATAGCTAAGTAATTCATAATATCTCAAATACGGAACAGTCGTCTGCTTGGTTTCTTTAAATAATATATTCTGGTTATGTCAGTTCTGGCGTTTGCTTACTTTTTAGCCTTGGCTTCGCGTTAATTCAGATAACTGGTTTAAGAAATCGACACAATGGCTCAATTCACGAGTTCGTTTCATCGCCGGCAAACTCTTCAAAAAAGTCGCACCGTATTGACGGTTCACCAACCTGTCGTCACAAATCACCAGTACTCCTTGGTCTTGCTGATCTCGAATTAAACGTCCGACACCTTGTTTCAAGGTGATAACGGCTTGCGGCAGTTGAATCTGACTAAACGGGTCGCCATTTTTCCGTTTCACATCTTCGCTGCGAGCTTGTAGTAAGGGGTCGTCTGGCGAGGCAAACGGCAATTTATCAATGATAACACAAGTTAACTTATCACCTCTAACATCAACCCCTTCCCAAAAACTCTGGGTAGCAAGTAATACGGCGTTATCGCGGCTAATAAATTCATTGAGTAGCTTGCGCTTGCCCATTTGACCTTGGATCAACAAACTAAAATCAGCGCCTTGTTCTGTTTCACTGTCAAAGTGTTCCGTCAGAATATCTGCCACCATATTCATCATTCGATAACTAGTAAACAGAAAGAAGCATGCGCCTTGACTGGCGGTAATTAAGGGTACAGCCAACTCGGCAAGTGCATGAGCGCGACTGGGGTGATTAGCATCGGGAAGATAACGAGGCAATAACAGTTGCGATTGTTGTTGATAGTCAAATGGGCTGGCTAACAATAGTTGCCTTGCCGCTTTTTTGTTTTGAGAACCACTTAAATTAATGCCAAGCTGAGCGGCAAAATGCTCAAAACCTTGATCGACAGCTAAAGTAGCAGAGGTAAAAATCCAAGCAGCATTAGCACTGACCATGTGTTCGCTAAATTTCTCGGCAATACTCAACGGCGTTTGATGGAGCACAACATGACGACGGCTCGTTTCATACCAAAAGCTAATATCAAAAACATCGACATTGGCCATCAGGTCGCATTTTGCCAGCAAAGCCACCGCTCGTTCAAAACAATTATCGATTAACTCATGGCGGGAAATCGCCAATTTAATCACTTGATAGAGAAAGTCTAAATCTTGCTGAATACGGCTGTAAGCTTGGCGATATTGGTTGACTTGTAACTTTTGTCGCCAATTGCCACGTTCATTGTCGAGCGGAAATAACAACCTAAATTCAGCACAACTCTTATTGAGCTTTTCCGCCGCTTTGCCGAGCTGTTTCATATCAGTCAAACTGGTGCGATAGACTTGCTCAACATCAGAGCAAAGCTCGGTTAGCTGACGAGTTGAAAAAGCTTCGCCAAAATACTCACTGGCGATGTCTGGAATTTGGTGTGCTTCGTCAAAGATGACCACTTCAGCTTTTGGGATCAATTCGCCAAAGCCAGTGTCTTTCAATGCCATATCGGCGAAAAACAAATGATGATTAACCACCACTAAATCAGCATCAATGGCGCGTTCACGAGCCTTAACCAAATAACAATCGTCGATATTAGGACAATCTTTCGCCAAACAATTATCAACGGTACTGGTGACTAACGGGAAAATCGCAGAATCTTCGGCAACATCGACTAACTCGGCAGTATCGCCAGATTGTGTGCTATTGGCCCAAGTGCGTATCTTAACCAAATCTTGCAGCATTTGAGCATCGAGCTGGCCGCGACTGTGTTGATAATCTTGCAAGCGGTATAAACACAAATAGTTAGCGCGACCTTTGAGTAACGCTACCTGTGAGTGTTTGCTGGCAGCACTTTGAATCGCTTTTCGAATCAGGGGTAAGTCTTTGTGAAAAAGTTGGTCTTGTAAGTTTTTAGTCCCGGTCGAAACAATCACTTTCTTCTGGGAAAGTAAGGCAGGAATTAAATAGGCGAAAGTTTTACCGGTTCCGGTACCCGCCTCAGCAATCAAACTGGCTTGGTGCTCAATAGCATCAGCCACTTCTAATGCCATATCAATTTGGGGTTGGCGCGGGGCGTAACCTTCGATGACTTTGGCTAATAAGCCATTTTCAGCAAAGGCTCGTTCAACGGAATTCATTAAATATAGCGATACTACACGGGGAAAAGTGGCAATATCATACTTTGATAGCGCTGCCACTTCAAAGCGAAATAACTAATATACCTAAGCCACATCAAGGTGCTTATTTAGTTGCAATTAAACATAAAGGTCCAGTTGGTGCGGTGGCTCATCATCGTCAATATCAACAGCGGTAGTACTGGGCTCTGTCACCTGCTCAGCGTCGGTTGCTGGCGTTTTTCCTTGCGGTGCTGGTGTTTGTGTTGGCTCATCGTCAAGCAAGGGGTTTATTTGCTCATTTTTACTCAATGCCCGCACTTTCAATTTGCTCGGCTGCAATTTATTGGGCACAACACGAGTAAGCTGTGTCGTAAAAATGTCCATACTTATCTCCTGTTTCAATGCGCTAAAAAATAAAGATGTATAGTTTATCGGCTTTTTATGCGAAAACTTGACATGCATATGCAAAATATTGACTACCTTAGCCCAAATAGGCATAAGAAAAGCTAATTTTGCCCTTGCCGAGTATAACAATACTCAGTAAGGTAACACTCATTGAATTGTTGAGCTAACATTTAGTATAGATGACAGCGACTCAGGGCGGTAACTCATCAATAATTTTATCCTCAACACTGAATAAACAAAGTAAATCAAAAAATAAAAAGATTTACTGGCAACGAATAGAGATAGAAAACACCATGATTATTAACTTGAGCAACCTTCATCACCATCATCATACCGATTGACCGCTCAGGTTTATTCGCTGAGAGGTCGTACTCTTTCAGCGGTAAGCGAAATACTCATGCATGTTTCCAAACCCCCGAAAGAGTCAACTCTCTCGGGGGTTTTTAGTTTTAAATTTTAGTTTTAATTTCAATTAGATTGAATTTATTGATAGGACAACAGCCATGAATACAGAACCTCGCTTACGTATTGCAATGCAAAAATCTGGACGTTTAAGTGAAGACACCCAAGCGCTACTAAAACGTTGCGGCCTTAAATTAAATGTTGCCGACCGTCGCCTGCTCGCTCATGTCGCCAATATGCCTATCGATATTATGCGCGTTAGAGCCAGTGATATTCCCGGCTTGGTAATGGACGGCATTTGTGATTTAGGTATTGTTGGCGATAACACCTTAGAAGAAGAAGAATTGGCACGTGCAGCCATGGGTACACCCAATGCTTACGTGCGCACAACAACCCTCAACTTTGGTGGCTGTCGATTTTCACTGGCGATGCCAGAAGAGTTCGAATACAAAGGTTTACAAAGCTTAAATGGTTTGCGCTTTGCCACCACCTACCCCAATTTGTTAAAACGCTTTGCTCAAGAAAACGGCATCGAAGTTGACTTCTGCTTACTCAAAGGCTCAGTTGAAGTGGCACCTCGCGTTGGCTTAGCCGACGGTATTTGTGACTTAGTATCAACGGGCGCAACCCTTGAAGCCAACGGTTTAAAGGAAGTGGCGGAAGTATTTCGCTCAAAAGCTTCGCTTATTCAACGTGCTGAGTCATTGTCGTCAGAAAAACAAGCCATTCTCGACACTTTATTACCGCGTATTTACGGGGTGATGAAAGCAAAAGAAAGTAAATACATCATGTTGCACGCGCCAAAAGATAAGGTCGCACAAGTGAGCAGTTTGATGCCGGGTAAAGAAACGCCGACTGTATTGCCATTAGCCGGTCGAGAAGACATGGTTGCGGTTCACGTTGTCGCCACTGAAACCTTCTTCTGGGAAACCATGGAGCAGCTAAAAGCACTGGGGTGTAATTCAATTTTGGTCATGCCAATTGAAAAAATGATGGGCTAAACTGGGCAACTTAAGCTAGACCGAGCTAACTTGAGCCGAAAAGTGACAAAGACAATGACAAAAACAAACGCGAACATTAATCCAATAATTGAGTGGTCAGCACTTAGCCAAGGCGAGCAAGCGCAAGCACTCGCGCGACCAGCTATTGCTGATAACCAAGTGCTGACGGAACAAGTCTCCAACTTGGTTGAGCAAGTTAAAAGCGGTGGCGATCAAGCGCTCAAGTCGCTAACAGAAAGATTCGACGGCATTAAACTCAAGACCTTAAAGGTAGACTCTGAAACCGTTGACCAAGCTGTTGCCGCACTATCGCCACAGCGCTTAGCTGCCATCGAGTTTGCCTATCAAAACATTAAGCGCTTTCACAGCGCCCAACAACCTCAAGACGTTTCAATTGAAACCAGCCCGGGCGTTGTTTGTACCTTAAAAACAGAAGCCATTGACAGTGTTGGCTTGTATATTCCCGCCGGCAGTGCCCCGTTGCCATCAACGGTATTAATGCTTGGCGTACCGTCGCAACTCGCCGGTTGTCGCCGCCGGGTGTTAGTATGTCCGCCAGATAAAAATGGCAAACTCGCCAACGAAGTATTGGCCGCAGCGAAGCTTTGTCAGATAGATGAGATATACACTATTGGCGGCGCACAAGCGATAGCAGCGCTTGCCTATGGCACCGAAACCATTGCACCAGTCAATAAGGTCTTTGGCCCGGGCAATCGCTTTGTAACTGAAGCGAAAAAGCAACTGTCACAACAAATTCCAGGCTTTGCCATTGATATGCCAGCAGGTCCATCAGAAGTCTTAGTGATTGCCGACAAAAGCGCAAATCCCGCCTTTGTTGCTGCCGATTTATTATCACAAGCAGAACACGGCCCAGATAGCCAAGTTGTCGTTGTCGCCGACGATCGCACACTGCTAGAGCAAGTTACTGTGCAGCTCAGCGAGCAATTAAAAGCACTGTCCCGTTCAGAAATCGCTGAACAAGCGCTCAGCAAAAGTCGACTTATTCTTACTGATTCAATTGCGCAATCCGTTGCAGTATCAAATGAGTACGGCCCTGAGCACTTAATTGTCCAAACCGATAACGCCAGCGACTTACTCGGCCAGCTACGCAATGCTGGTTCTATTTTTGTTGGCAAATACACACCTGAATCTGCCGGTGACTATGCGAGTGGAACAAATCACGTATTGCCTACTTATGGTTATTCGAAAGTGGTTAGCAGCTTGTCGTTGGCTGATTTTTCTCGACGTTACACGGTGCAAGAAATCAGTCGTCAAGGCTTACATAACTTATCGCAGTGCTTAATCGAGTTAACTGACGCTGAGGGTTTAGACGCTCACCAACGCGCGGTGACTATTCGCTTAGAGGAAAATACTAATGTCTAATAGTAACGTGCCTGAAAATAACAAATCTCAACCAGCGAGCAGTGCCGAACTAATCGCCCGCACTGAACTTTTAGATATGGTGCCATATCAGTCGGCACGCCGCTTATTCTCCAGTAAAAGTAATACTGGAGCGAGTAGCAAAATTTGGCTAAATGCCAATGAAAGTTCAGGGCCCGGGCTTTATCAGCTCAGTGGTCAATGTATTAATCGCTACCCTGATTTTCAGCCTGACGATTTGATTCAAGGTTACGCCGATTACGCCAACCTCAACACGGATCAGGTACTTTGTACCCGAGGTGCTGACGAAGGTATTGAGCTGGTTATTCGCACTTTTTGTCAAGCCTACCAAGACAGCATATTAATCTGCCCGCCAACTTACGGCATGTACGCCATTAGCGCAGAAAACCACGGCGCAGATGTTATTAAAGTGCCGCTGATTAACAGCGACCAGGGTGAAATGCAGCTCGATGTTGATGCTATTTGCCAGCAGGTTGGCAAAGTTAAGGTGGTATTTTTATGCTCACCGGGTAATCCGACCGGCAATTTATTGAGCGCAAGCGACATTGAAACTGTGATCACTGCCTTCAAAGGTAGTGCAATCGTCGTCGTTGACGAAGCCTATATCGAGTTTGCACCAGAGCACAGTTTTGCCGACAAAATCGACCAATACGATAACTTAGTGGTACTGCGAACACTGTCAAAAGCATTTGCTTTGGCGGGCTTGCGCTGCGGCTTTACCCTAGCCAACAGCAATATTATTGAGCTGCTGAGCAAAGTTATTGCCCCATATCCAGTGCCAGCACCGGTGGCTGAAATTGCCATTAATGCCTTAGCACCAGAGCAACTTTTGCAAACGCAAATACGCGCTCAAGAAAGTAACCAGCTCAAGACTTCGCTGAGTGCTTGGCTGGAGAGCCAAACATGGTGTCAAAAGGTCTACCCAAGTGATGCCAACTTTGTTTTGTTTCGCACCGACTACAAAGACGATATTTTCAAGCTATTGCTCAGCCAAGGCATTTTAATTCGCGACCAATCAAAGCAACTGCAATTAGACAATTGTCTGCGCATTAGTATTGGCAGTGAGCGCGAGCTAAACTTAGTAAAACAAATTATTAGTCAGCAGTTAGTTGTTAACCGCTAATCTAATTCAAGAAAAAACAGCACAAATAGACGTTAAGAGAAGTTTGATGACAACCCAATCGCAAAATATTCTATTTATCGACCGAGACGGCACCTTAATCGAAGAGCCGATCACAGATAAACAAGTCGACAGTTTGGAAAAACTGGTGTTTGAACCGCAAGTTATTCCGGTATTACTGCAACTGCAAGCGAAAGGTTATCGCTTGGTCATGGTCAGTAACCAAGACGGTTTAGGCACCGACAGCTACCCGCAAGCAGACTTTGATTTGCCCCACAATAAAATGATGGACATGTTCAGTTCACAAGGGGTGATTTTTGACGATGTCTTACTTTGTCCTCACTTTGATCACGAAAACTGCAGTTGCCGCAAACCGAAACTCGGCTTGGTCAGCGATTATCTCAAACAAGGTAAAGTTAACTTTGCCAATTCATTTGTCATTGGCGATCGCGATACCGATATTCAACTTGCCGACAATATGGGTATCACAGGTATCAAGTACGACCGCGACAACAACAATTGGTTGGCAATTGCCGATCAACTGTTAGTGCAAAACCCGCGCACGGCAAGCGTAACTCGTACTACGAAAGAAACAGACATCACGGTTAAGGTCAATTTAGACTCAAGTAAAGGCACTAAAATTGATACCGGCCTTGGCTTTTTCGACCACATGCTCGATCAAATCGCCACCCACGGCGGTTTTAGCTTGCAGTGCAGCGTTACAGGCGACTATCACATTGACGAACACCACAGCGTTGAAGATACCGCGCTCGCATTAGGCCAAGCATTGAAGCAAGCCTTGGGTGACAAACGCGGTATTGGCCGCTTTGGTTTTGTCTTACCCATGGACGAATGTCGCGCCGAGTGCAATTTAGATTTGTCGGGGCGTCCGTGGTTAAAGTTTGACGCTGAGTTTACCGATAATCGCGTCGGCACTATGTCAACGCAAATGGTTGGGCACTTTTTCCGCTCATTGGCTGATAGCATGGCAATTACCCTGCACTTATCAACATCTGAAGGCAACTGTCATCACCAAGTAGAAAGCTTGTTTAAAGTGTTTGGCCGTGCTTTGCGCCAAGCGATTGCGGTGCAAGGTAACGAACTTCCCAGCTCAAAAGGAGCCCTGTAAATGGCCAATACGGTTAGCCAAAACAGCAATGTCATTGTCGACACGGGTTGCGCCAACTTATCTTCAGTAAAGTTTGCCGTTGAGCGCTTGGGCTTTAAAGCGCTGATTACTGACGACTTAGAGACCATCAAAGGTGCTGACAAAGTCATTTTACCAGGCGTTGGCAATGCCAAACACGCGATGGCAAATATCGTGAAAAAAGACTTAGTAGTAACCTTGCAACAGCTTGAACAACCGGTGCTGGGGTTTTGTTTGGGTATGCAATTGATGGCGCAGTCATCGAGCGAGAGCTCATTGTCTGATCAAAACGAAATTATCAACTGTCTTAATGTCATCCCGACCGAGGTGCTACCGCTCGAAGCCGACGGCTTGCGCTTGCCGCATATGGGTTGGAACACGTTGACGACAGTCACTGACCATCCGGTATTTGCTGGTATCGAGCCCGGTGAGTATTTTTACTTTGTCCACAGCTTTGCCGCACCAGTTAGCGAGTACACGGTTGCCAGTTGCCAATACGGCAGCGACTTTTCAGCGGCTATTGCTCATAACAACTTTATTGGTTGTCAGTTCCACCCTGAACGCTCAGGCAGTGCTGGTAGCAAAATTATTAAGAACTTTCTCGAATTATAACGGGCGGAGCTAAATCGCTTATGATGATCCCTGCGATAGATTTAATTGACGGTAAAGTCGTGCGCTTGTACCAAGGCGACTACCAACAAAAAACCAATTATCAAGACAGCGCTAAGCAGCGCCAAGACCTCTATGCCAACGCCGGTGCAACCGTTATGCACTTTGTTGACTTAGACGGTGCCAAAAACAGCAACGAGCGCCAATTAGATTTACTTTCTACTTTGGTGAAACACCCGACCATGACAATTCAAGTCGGCGGCGGTGTTCGCAACAAAAAAGACGTTGAGCAACTGCTTGAGCTCGGCGCTGATCGCGTTGTTATTGGCAGTCTAGCAATCAAGCACCCTGAATTAGTCAGACAATGGCTGATTGAGTTCGGCGGTGAAAAAATTGTCTTAGCCCTTGATGTAAAAATAGATCAAGACGGCAATAAAACCTTACCAACTCACGGTTGGATTGAGGACAGTGGCGTAAACCTCGAAAGCTTACTCGACGATTACATCGCCGCTGGTTTAATTCACGTCTTGTGCACTGACATCAGCAAAGACGGTACGCTATCGGGCAGCAATGTTCAAATGTACAGTGAACTTTGCGCCAATTACCCGCAAATTCAATGGCAAGCATCTGGCGGTATTGGCTGCCTTGATGACATTAAAGCACTTATTCCAACCGGTGTTAGCGGCGTTATTTTAGGTCGCTCGTTACTTGAAGGTAAATTTACCCTAGAGGAGGCAATTGCATGTTGGCCAAACGGATAATTCCTTGCCTTGATGTTCGCGACGGCAAAGTCGTTAAAGGGGTCAAGTTTCGCAATCACGAGATTATTGGTGACATTGTCCCACTTGCCGAAAAATACGCGCAAGCAGGTGCCGACGAGTTAGTGTTTTACGATATTACCGCCAGCTCTGATGGCCGTGTTGTCGATAAAAGCTGGGTTAGCCGCATTGCTGAAGTTATCGACATTCCGTTTTGTGTCGCTGGTGGTATAAAAACCGAAGCCGACGCCAGACAAATACTGATGATGGGTGCCGATAAAATTAGTATCAACTCGCCGGCCCTGCAAGATCCAGAACTGATTGCACGGCTTGCCGACCATTTTGGTCAACAGTGTGTGGTCGTTGGTATCGACAGCTACTTTAATAGCGAAGCCAACGGCGGTGCTGGTGAGTATCAAGTGTATCAATTTACTGGCGATGAAACGCGTACCCAAAAAACCACTTGGACCACCTTTGACTGGATTGAAAAAGTGCAAAGCTTAGGCGCTGGTGAAATAGTGCTTAACTGCATGAACCAAGACGGTGTTAGACAAGGCTACGATTTGGCTCAACTAAGCCAAGCGCGCGCCGTTTGCCAAGTTCCGTTAATTGCCTCAGGCGGCGCCGGTGTCATTGAGCACTTTACCGAAGTATTCAAACAAGCCGATGTTGACGGCGCGCTTGCCGCCAGTGTATTTCACAAAGGTGTTATCGCCATGGACCAACTGAAACAAAGCCTGCGCGATCAAAATATTGAGATTAGACCATGTTAGTAACCTTAGATAATGTAGACAGCCTAGCTTGGCAAAAGATGGACAATTTAATTCCGGCGATTGTTCAAGATCATGCTACCGGTGCCGTGCTAATGCAGGGCTATATGAACCAAGAAGCGCTGACAGCGACGCTTGAAAGCGGCAAAGCAACGTTTTTTAGCCGCTCAAAGCAACGTCTTTGGCAAAAAGGCGAAACCAGTGGTAACTTTTTGTTGGTGCAACAAGTACTGACCGACTGTGACTACGACAGTATTTTGATTGCCGCTAACCCTATTGGCCCCGCTTGTCACTTGGGTTTTGAAAGCTGTTTTCCCGAGCAACAATTAACCCAGCAAAACTTTTTGAGCTACCTAGAACGCTATATTGACCAACGTAAAAACGATCCGGTTGAAGAAAGCTATACCGCTCGATTACTGGCAAAAGGTACGACAAAAGTTGCGCAAAAAGTCGGTGAAGAAGGCGTTGAAGTTGCTTTAGCAGCCGTAGCAGAAACTAAAGCTGACCTACTTGGTGAGTGTGCCGATTTGTTTTATCACACTTTAGTATTACTGCAAGACAAAGAGGTCAAACTTTCTGAAGTAATGGCTGTTCTCGAGAGCCGCCACAAAAAGTAATCTCATCAAACACTTAAATACTTTTTAAAAGCCACTTTTATCTAATGGGTAAAAGTGGCTATTTTTTGTGCTTGAAAACCAATTATGCTTGCGTATAATCCCTGCCTTAAATGTTTAATCAATTGGTTAAAAGGAATGACATTGTGCTTAAATATTTAGCAATCAAAAAATATGGCAGTAAACTGCTACCTACTCTTATCGCCCGCTATGGCGTTCAACAGCACTATAGCGCTAGTCAAATTCGTTCAACTATTTATCAAAAAGGTTTCAACCCAGACTTCTTACCACTTGGTTATCTTTTGTTCCTCGCCAAAGATGAATTAACCCGTGTGCTATCAGTCGAGTTCCCAGAGCTTTGTATTATTACGTACAAAAATGAAATGGTTAACTACCTCGATGAAAAGCGCTACCAAGGTTATTTAGAAATTCTTGCCGAAAGCTAGCCTAATGGTAATGGCGCTGCTTGCCGCACAGTGAATGTCGTGAAACAATAACGAATATATTTTCTTGTTTATACGAGTGCTATGAGCGCAATTAATTGGTCGGTAAAAACTTTTTCTGAACTGTCAACTGACGAGCTTTACGATTTACTCAAACTTCGCGTTGACGTGTTTGTCGTCGAACAAACCTGTTATTACCCTGAGCTAGACGAGTTAGATCGACACCCAGAAACCAGGCACCTATTGGCCTATCAAAACAACAGTTTGGTCGGCTATCTGCGCGTGCTACCGAAAGCGACAAGTTATGTTGAATACATCAGTATAGGCCGAGTTGCCATTGCTGAAACAGCTCGTGGTAGTGGTTTAGGTCATCAGTTGATGACTCGTGGCTTGTCGATTTGCCAACAGTATTTTGCCAACGAGCGTATTAAGATATCTGCTCAACTGTATTTGGAAGCGTTTTATCAAAGTCACGGCTTCAAAACTGTTTCTGAAATGTACTTAGAGGATGGTATTGAGCATATCGCCATGATCAAAGCGACCTGAGTGAAATAAAGTATCTCGACGAAGAATGAAACGAGTTAAAGCCTGAAATTCGCACCTGTGCATCACAGGCTTTAACCTCAAGTTTCTTACCAGGTATAACTACCCAACAAGTTGATCTTTAAAAATCCTAACAAATTTAACACTGCCAAGGTAATAATTGGAATGAAGGTACCATTCATACCAAGCATGCGATAAAGCGACGGCTTAGTTGACTGAATAATCGCAATTGCATGAAAAATACGGCCTAAGACAATGATTGCTCCTAGTGGATAAAGCCAAAGCGCCGAACCGCCATTAAGTTCAAAAATAGCCAATAACGCCAACATGAACGGGGTAAACTCAACAAAGTTGCCGTGCGCACGAGTCGCTTGCATTAACGCTGGTTGCCCACCATCTCCTAGACCGACTTTTAAGGTTAATCGTTGACGAATAACATAAACGGTTAATACGACTAAGATAATCGCTAACAAACTGCCATACAGTGCTGTAATTGGTAGGGATAACATTTTAATCCTTATTTTTTATAGGGTTAGTATTGATTAAACAATTACTACGATAACGGATATTGATCTTACTGTCATCCATTAGCCCACACGAGCTCATAAACTTCCCTCCTTGGCACCGCTGGATAAGTATGTCCATATAAAAATCCGCTCTTTGCCATCCATGGCACCGCTGGATAAATACTTCCATGTATAAAAAAACCAGTAGCAAGCTACTGGTTTTTATAAAGAACTGATTATCAGTGAATCAATTAAGCAAGCTTTTCAGCAAGTAAGTTGCTCACTTGTTCAACAGGTTGAGTACCGTCGATAGTAATGTACTGACAGTTACCTTCGCCCGCTTCGTTTTGGTAGTAGTCAACAAGTGGCTTAGTTTGCTCGTGGTAAACGCCTAAACGCTTGCGTACTGTTGCTTCTTCATCATCAGGGCGGATAGATAAATCTTCGCCGGTCTCGTCATCTTTACCTTCTACTTTTGGTGGATTGTAAACAACGTGATAAACACGGCCAGAACCTGAATGAACGCGACGACCAGCCATACGCTCAACAATAACTTCGTCTGGTACGTCAAATTCAATGACGCTATCGATGGCTATATCGTTTTGCTTCATTGCGTCTGCTTGTGGAATTGTACGTGGGAAGCCGTCTAGTAAGAAACCACCTTTACAGTCGTCTTGCGCGATACGCTCTTTTACTAAACCAATAATAAGCTCGTCAGACACTAGTTGACCAGCGTCCATTACTTCCTTCGCTTTTTTACCAAGCTCAGTGCCTGCTTTAATTGCAGCACGTAACATATCACCGGTAGAAATTTGTGGGATACCAAATTTAGCCATTAAAAATTGTGCTTGTGTACCCTTTCCTGCACCCGGTGCACCTAACAAAATAATGCGCATAGAGCTGTCGCCTTGTGTAATATTTTTGAACAAAATTAAATTGATGACACTATACAATCTCACTTGTACGCAAACAAGTGTCATCCTGCTGTAATATAAAAAAAAGCAGCATTTACGCTGCTTTTTTCGACTAATGTCTAATGCAGAAAACCATTGTCTGCTCTGTCGAATGAATTAACAAATTGATCTAACAAATATTAACCATAACTCATGGTGAAATATTACCGCATTAGCAACAAAAGTCTTGTGATTACAAAACAGCCATTAAGCCGTTTACGGTTAACCAAAACAATGGAATATTCGACAAAACAAAAATCACAAAACGCAATTCGATTTTGTTAACCAAAGATTGAAATAAGCTGTGAACGATACGCAAAACGACATAAGCCCACGCTAAATAAAGATTAATACCCGTGCCCTCACCAAGCATTGCCAATGCCAATGCTAAGGCGTAAAACACTGTCGGTTGTTCCATTAAATGCATGTAATTATCGGCTTTCCAGCGCACCGATGCCGGTAATGTCGACATTTGTTGCCCGACAGGAATTTCAGGGTCAAGCTTCATCTTCGAGGCTTGAATCGCCGGAATCCGAGTCGCGTACATCCACAACCACATCACCATAGACCAAGCGACTAAAACAATGACTGGGGCAACAATTTGCGTATCAATATTCATGTTTATTCTCTTTTTTAGTTATTAATTATAAATTCGCTTACACAGACCTAGTTGATTACAAAACTATTCTAGCGTCAATCAAATAACCCTATCGTCTACCAACAAACTGATAAAATAATTGCTAAAGATAATGAATATTTCAACGTTGAATTAAACGTAAAAAATAAAATGGCGCCGATGAAAACAGCGCCATATAAGTAAGTGAGATTGAGTTGGTCAATGAATCTACATTTAATTGCTATAAAGCGGATGCTAGATGACGTTCAGCATAATAAATCATTGCTTTGCGAGCATGTTCAGCGTAACCATCGCCAAAGTGTTCACACAGCTCGTTAATCTCAACGTGATCAACCGTATTTGCCATAGCAATATAGTCTTCACGGCTTAAGTCAGGTACGTCCATTTTACCATTAGCTTGTGCGACTAACCGACTAAAATCATTAGACATGTGATAGTGTTCATCGGTAAGCTGCTGGACAAGCTCACTATCGTGTGGCTGACCAATGGTTTTAGCGAATGCAATTGTTACCCGATCGCTGTCGTCCTTAAAAGCTCGCATTTGTGCTTCTGTCACCTTAGCCAAGTGACTCATACCTTTGTCTATTTCTTCTTGGCCGAAACGTTGCTGTGCTAAACCATCCCAACGCTCAGTTTTTTCTTTGGGGATATCTTCAAACAAAATATCGTAGTGCTCTTTCCCCTTAATGCTTTCCATAGTGACCTCAATGCTGTTGATCATTTTTGACAATGTTTGTTGACGGTCAACGAGTAAGGCTTTTTGATGAGTTAACCTATCGAGTAACTTATCACCGTTGCAATGCAGTAGAGATTTAATATCTTCGATACTAAAATCTAACTCGCGATAAATCAGTATTTGCTGTAACTGGACCAAATGAGTTTGGTTATAGACCCGATAACCGTTGTCAGGCTGGCGATCTGGCACTAGTAAGCCTTTGTCATCGTAATGATGCAAAGTTTTAACACTAACACCTGCCAACTTGCTCACTTGGCTAACACTATACAACTTACCGTTATTCATCTTTTTCCTTTTAACTTGCTCACCATCAACCGTTTTATCATCGAGTATCCCCTAGGGTTAGGGTCAACAGTTTATTGAAAATAATAAATATCGAATGCACTAACGTTCAAGTTTATTGTGATTGAAAGCTGTTAAAGTGGGTGAATAGCGTTTTACTTTGCGCCGTAGAGCTTTTTGAAGTTTTTAAGATTCCAACCAATCATCACTTCGTTACCGATTTTAAGTACAGGCACCGAACGAGCACCAATGGCGTCGAGCTCTTTTCTGCCGCGCTGCATTTTCGCATTGGTTAATCGGTACTGAATACCATTGTCATCTAAGTACTTTTTCGCCTCTCGGCAATGGGGGCATTTATCTGAGACATATAAAACAACGCGTTTCATCGATAACCTATTTGTATGTATTAAAACCCAATATTTTACTGAAACAAGCCCGGTAAGAAAAGCTAACGCACTTAAAGGTCAAATCATTAAACATAAATGACGTCAGTCATCATATTGATTTACATCAATCTCAACTATAACAAAAGCCACTATTATCTCCCTACTTGTACTTACACCCTATGAGTGCACTTCGACATAAACTTGAAATGGAGACTAACTATGTCAGCTTTTTATATTCCCTCAGTAAACCTTATTGGCCAAGGTTGCTTAACTGAAGCAATCGAAAACACTGCAGCACTCGGTTTCAAAAAAGGCATTATTGTCACCGATCAAGTACTAGTTAACCTTGGTATGGTTTCACAAGTACAAGCACTATTAGCAGAAAAGCAAATTGAAACAGTAGTATTTGATGGCACCCAGCCTAACCCAACAACTAAAAATGTCGAAGATGGCTTAGCGATATTAACCGCCAATAATTGCGATTTTGTCATCAGCTTAGGTGGTGGCTCACCGCATGATTGTGCCAAAGGTATTGCCTTAGTTGCCACTAATGGCGGGCAAATTAAAGATTATGAAGGCGTTAACTTATCGAGCAAACCACAATTGCCCTTAGTGGCGATTAACACCACTGCGGGTACAGCCTCTGAAATGACATTATTTTGCATTATTACCGACGAAGCACGCCATATAAAAATGGCGATTGTCGATAAAAACACAACGCCGATTATGTCAGTCAACGATCCGAGTTTAATGCTAGAAAAACCTGCATCACTCACTGCTGCTACAGGCATGGACGCGTTAACTCATGCGGTAGAAGCTTATGTGTCAACCGCCGCCACCCCAATTACTGATGCCGTAGCACTAAAAGCTATTACCCTAATTCAACAGCATTTACGTGAAGCCGTGAACAACGGACAAAATATTGAAGCGCGTGAGCAAATGGCCTATGCCCAATTTATGGCGGGTATGGCATTTAACAACGCCTCACTTGGTTATGTCCACGCAATGGCGCACCAACTAGGTGGCTTTTATGACTTACCCCACGGCGTATGCAATGCGATTTTACTGCCGCATGTGCAAAACTTTAACGCCCAAGTTTGCCCAGAGCGATTAACCGATATTGCCCAAGCAATGGGGGTAGATGTAGCCAAACTAACGCCAGAGCAAGGGGCACAAGCCGCAATTGAAGCCATTAAATCGCTATCGAAAGATGTCAATATTCCCGCTGGTTTACAAGCACTTGATGTAAAGGAAAGTGACTTTGACACCTTAGCAGCAAACGCTTTAAAAGATGCCTGTGGCTTAACCAACCCTATTCAAGCTAACCATGAGCAAATTAAAGGGATATTTGCCGCGGCCATGTAACTCGGTTAATAACGCAAGCTTTGCCCTTAGTTTTGTTCAACAATAAAAACCCGCCAACTGGCGGGTTTTTCATCGCGAGAATTCGTCCTGCTCGACACTCAACAACAAACCAACTCAACATAGCCAGATACATGATCAGCAAGTGCCCTGTTCTGCTTGAATAAACACCTGAATTTAACACGACATCATCACGTATTCGTCATCATGGATGATGACAAAAGCATTGTTGCACATGGATGTGTTATCAATGCTGGTACGTCGAAATGATTCGTTTGAAATTCAGTACAGTGTTTATTAGCAGCGCGGGGGAGTCCAGAGGGGCGTCGCGTTACGCCCCTCTGGTTGCCGTCGCCAACGCGACAATGTTGCTTAAAATCAACAACCGCATTTATTTCTAAAAACACAGCTATCATCATAGTGAATAAACCTTGTAATATAAGTACTTCTATACACAAAAAAGCGAATATATGAGCGCAGAACTGACAAATAAAATATCTAACTGGTTTGATAAAAGCGGATATCCCCTTGAAATGTATGCTTATAAGGCATTAGCCAAAGAAGGGTTTATTTGTGAGAAGTCTCCCTACTATACAGATGAGCAAACTAAAATAGCTAGAGAAATAGACATAGTTGCAATTAAAGACCTTCCAGACACATCAGAAAATTATCACTCTGCACTTCAGCTATTAATTGAATGCAAGAAATCAGAAAAACCCATTGTAATACTTTCTAGCGAAGCCCAGAAAGTAACACGCTACAATTCAATAATAGGTGGATTCCCGATTAACAAAGCCAAAAACGGGTTATTTCTGGCTTCTTTATTTGCTTGTAATGAGTTATCTGAAAACGAGCTAGCATATAAAATAGGCTCATTTGTTGAACTAATAAATGAAGGGTACTCACTTGTTCAAGCTTTAAATAACTCAGATCATCGTTGGTACAAAAACTTACTTGGATTAGCAAATGCTTACGAATATTATGACAAACAACATGATCTGGACTTTAAACGAAATAATTCAAAAAAATATTATGAATTAACAATACCAACGTTAGTTATCGACGCTCCTTTATTTATTGCTACTATGAACAATCAAGGTGAATTAGATATCACTGAAGAAAAATGGGGTTCTGTAAATATCAAAACCCCATGGAGAAAAAGTAACCTAACGATTAATATCCAAGTTATTAAGAAAACATTTTTAAAAGAGTACCTCAAAGAAGTAATACGATTTAGTAGTTTTATTACTTCTTATGAAAATGTTAAAAATCTTGATGATAATTTATAAAAAACCCATCTAATGGCGGTTTTTTCAAATCACTTCAAAAAAGCAGCTATTACCAAACCGCTTTCTCTTTAAGAACAACATCGATATCAGCTAGTGAATGAACAGCCTTAACACCAGCCGCTTCTAGTGCTGCAACTTTACTTGAATTAGCCGTCAGCAGTACCTTTACCACTAGCATTTACAATCAGACATAAAAAAGGTCGCCGAAGCGACCTTTTATCAAGAAATAAGCAAAAGCTATTACCAGCCCGCTTTCTCTTTAAGTGCAACACCGATGTCAGCTAGTGAACGAACAGTTTTAACACCAGCTGCTTCTAGTGCAGCAAATTTCTCGTCAGCAGTACCTTTACCACCAGCGATAATCGCACCAGCGTGACCCATACGCTTGCCCGGAGGAGCAGTAACACCAGCGATGTAAGAAACTACTGGCTTAGTGACATTTTCTTTAATGTACTCAGCTGCTTCTTCTTCTGCTGTACCACCGATTTCACCAATCATGACGATTGCTTCAGTTTGTGGGTCGTTTTCGAACATTTCTAGCACGTCGATGAAGTTAGTACCTGGGATTGGGTCACCACCGATACCAACACACGTTGATTGGCCGAAACCAGCGTCAGTTGTTTGCTTAACTGCTTCGTAAGTCAATGTACCTGAACGAGATACGATACCTACTTTACCTGGCTTGTGGATGTGACCTGGCATGATACCGATCTTAGTTTCACCCGGAGTGATAACACCTGGACAGTTAGGACCAATCATGCGAACGCCAGTTTCTTCAAGCTTAACTTTAACGTCAAGCATGTCTAGCGTTGGGATACCTTCAGTGATGGTAACGATTAACTCGATACCAGCATCGATAGCTTCTAAGATAGCATCTTTACAGAAAGGCGCAGGTACGTAGATAACTGTTGCTGTTGCGCCAGTCGCTTCTACGGCTTCACGTACTGTGTTGAATACTGGAAGACCTAAGTGCTCTTGACCGCCTTTGCCTGGTGATACACCACCAACCATTTGCGTACCGTAAGCGATAGCTTGCTCTGAGTGGAAAGTACCTTGACCACCAGTGAAACCTTGACAGATAACTTTAGTATCTTTGTTAATTAATACAGACATTATTTGCCCTCCGCAGCAGCAACAACTTTCGTAGCAGCGTCAGTTAATGATTCAGCAGCGATGATATCTAGGCCAGAGTTAGCTAGTACTTCACGACCTGCTTCAGCGTTAGTACCTTCTAAACGTACAACAACTGGTACTTCAACACCTACTTCTTTAACAGCACCGATGATACCTTCAGCGATCATGTCACAACGAACGATACCACCGAAGATGTTTACTAGTACTGCTTTTACGTTGTCATCAGAAAGGATAATTTTGAATGCTTCTGATACACGTTCTTTAGTCGCGCCACCACCTACATCTAGGAAGTTAGCTGGCTTACCGCCGTGTAAGTTAACAATATCCATAGTACCCATAGCAAGGCCAGCACCGTTAACCATACAACCTACGTTACCGTCTAGTGCAACATAGTTAAGTTCCCACTGTGCCGCATGTGCTTCGCGCTCATCTTCTTGAGATGGATCGTGCATTTCACGGATTTTTGCTTGACGGTATAACGCGTTTGAGTCAACGCCGATTTTGCCGTCTAAACAGTGAAGGTTACCTTCGTCTGTGATAACAAGTGGGTTGATTTCAAGAAGTGCGAAATCGTGATCGATGAACATGTTGCCAAGACCCATGAAGATCTTAACAAATTGCTTCATTTGAGTAGGGTTTAAACCTAATTTGAAGCCTAATTCACGTGCTTGGTAAGCTTGAGGACCAACTAATGGGTCGATAGCTGCTTTGTGAATTAAGTGTGGTGTTTCTTCAGCAACAGTTTCGATGTCAACACCGCCTTCAGTAGAAGCCATGAATACAACGCGACGAGTACCGCGGTCAACAACTGCACCTAAATATAGTTCGTTAGCAATATCAGTACAGCTTTCAACTAAGATTTTAGCAACAGGCTGACCGTTTGCGTCTGTTTGGTAAGTAACTAAGTTTTTACCTAACCAGTTTTGAGCGAAATCTTTGATTTCTTCTTTTGTTTTAACTAGCTTAACGCCGCCCGCTTTACCGCGACCACCAGCGTGAACCTGAGCTTTAACAACCCACATATCGCCGCCGATTTTGTCAGCAGCTTCTGCAGCTTCTTGAGGGGTATCGCAAGCATAACCTTCAGAAACTGGTAAACCATATTCAGCGAATAATTGCTTCGCTTGATACTCATGCAAATTCATGGTGTTTTTTCCACTTATCTGTATATAAGAATGGCAGTCTCGAAAATCTTGACTGCCAGTTAAAATGCCGACCAAGTATAGTACAAAAGCTCTAGAGGTGATACCCCCAAACCTTCATACTTAGGTCGAATGTTGTTGTGCTTACTGTCTGATTAAATATCTAACAATAAACGTGTTGGATCTTCTAACAATTCTTTGATTGTTACTAAGAAGCCAACTGATTCTTTACCATCGATTAAACGGTGATCGTAAGAAAGCGCTAAGTACATCATAGGTAAGATTTCAACCTTACCGTCTACCGCCATTGGACGATCTTGGATTTTGTGCATACCCAAGATTGCCGTTTGCGGTAAGTTGATGATTGGCGTAGAAAGTAATGAACCAAAGACACCACCGTTAGTGATAGTGAAGTTACCACCTTGCATGTCGTCCATGGTTAATTTGCCGTCACGACCTTTAATCGCTAGGTCTTTAATACCTTTCTCGATACCTGCCATGCTTAATTGGTCAGCGTCGCGCAGTACTGGTGTTACCAAACCACGTGGCGTTGATACCGCAATCGAAATATCAAAGAAGTTGTGATAAACAATATCGTCGCCATCAATTGAGGCATTTACCGCAGGGAAACGCTTCAATGCTTCAGTAACCGCTTTCACGTAGAAAGACATAAAGCCAAGACGAGTATCGTGAGTTTTCTCGAATACGTCTTTGTATTGCTTGCGCAAGTCCATGATTGGCTTCATGTTAACTTCGTTAAACGTAGTTAACATGGCAGTAGAGTTTTTCGCTTCTAATAAACGGTTAGCGATTGTTTTACGCAAGCGAGTCATAGGTACGCGTTTTTGGCTGCGCTCGCCAACAGCAGCTACTGGCGCTGCCGCAGGTGCTGCTGCTTGAGGTGCAGCAGGCTTGCTCGCCGCTTCAACATCTTCTTTCGTGATGCGACCACCCTTACCTGTGCCTTTAACATCAGCTTCAGTTAAACCTTTTTCGTTAAGCAAACGACGTACTGATGGTGATGCTACACCTTCGCCAGCGTCTGCTTCAGGTGCTGACGCGGCAGGAGCAGCTGCACTAGCGCTTGCACCAGCGTTAAGCTCACCAATTTTTTGCTCGCCTAATACTGTGTCGCCTTCAGCGTGGATAATTTTACCTAACACACCGTCTTCTTGCGCAACAACTTCTAAAACAACTTTATCAGTCTCAATGTCAACAAGGTTCTGATCACGAGTAACAGCTTCGCCTTCAGCAACATGCCATGTGGCAACAGTCGCGTCTGCTACTGACTCAGGTAATACTGGAACAACAACATCGATTACTTTACCGCTAGCCGCTGGCGCTGCTGCCGGTGCTTCAGCCGCTGGTGCTGCGTCTGCACTTGCGCCTTCGCTTAAAATAGCAATCACTTGCTCGCCTAATACCGTAGCACCTTCGTCTTGACTGATTTCAGTGATAACACCGTCAGCAGTAGCAGGTACTTCTAGTACAACTTTATCAGTTTCAATATCTACTAATACTTGGTCGCGTGAAACTTTATCACCAACTTTTACATGCCAAGTAGCAACAGTGGCGTCCGCTACTGACTCAGGTAAAACAGGAACCTTAATTTCGGTTGTCATTTATTTAATTCCTTACTTACAAAATTTTACACTAAGGCGGCTTTATTTAGCCGCTAGCGCGTCGTTAACTAGCTTCTGTTGCTCTTTAACATGAACTGACATATAACCCACTGCTGGTGCGGCTGATGCTGCACGGCCAGCGTAGGTCAGTGAACTACCTTGCGGAATAACCGCCCAGAAATGATGCTGAGAACAATACCAAGCGCCTTGGTTTTGCGGCTCTTCTTGACACCAAACAAAATCTTTAACATGAGCGTATTTCTCTAACTCTTGTTTAAGTTCTTGTTCTGGGAACGGGTACAATTGCTCAATACGAATAATGGCAATGTGATTTAATTCTTGCTTGCGGCGTTGCTCTAATAGCTCGTAGTAAACCTTACCGCTACAGAACACCACGCGAGTGACGTCTTTTGGATTGATTTCGTCAACTTCGCCAATCACGTTTTGGTACTGACCACCGGCTAACTCATCAAGTGAAGAGACAGCTAATGGGTGACGCAATAGCGATTTAGGTGACATAACAATCAGTGGACGACGCATTGGGCGCACCACTTGACGACGTAACATATGGTAAACCTGAGCTGGCGTTGACGGTACACACACTTGCATATTGTGGTCGGCACAAAGTTGCAAGTAACGCTCTAAACGCGCAGATGAATGTTCAGGACCTTGACCTTCATAGCCGTGCGGCAACAATACCGTTAAGCCACATAAACGGCCCCACTTCTGCTCACCAGAAGAAATAAATTGGTCAAAAACCACTTGCGCACAGTTGGCAAAATCACCAAATTGCGCTTCCCAAATGGTTAAGCCATTTGGTTCTGCCGTGGTGTAACCGTATTCAAAGGCAAGTACTGACACTTCTGACAATACAGAATCGTGAACGTCGAATGCACCTTGACCTTCGCGAATATTTTGCAACGGCAAGTAAGTACTAGCATCATTTTGATTGTGAACAACCGCATGACGGTGGAAGAAAGTACCACGACCAGCATCTTGCCCCGTAATACGCACGCGTTGGCCGTCGTCAACAATTGACGCATACGCCAAGTTTTCAGCAAAGCCCCAGTCGAGTAACTTCTCGCCGGCCGCCATTTTCTTGCGATCGTCGTAAATCTTTTTGACACGAGAATGTGCCGGATGCTCTTCTGGGTAAGAAGCAACTGTATTAGCAAGCTGCTTTAACTTATCAAGTGGCATGGAGTTATCGTAAGCATCATCCCAATCGTGACCGATAAACGGAGTCCAATCAACTGAGTGCTCAGTCATTGGGCGCCACTGTTCAACCGTGCACTGACCTTCGTCTAGTAGCTTGCGATAGTAGTTAGCGAGATCGTTAACTTTATCGGCGCTAAAGCTACCTTCTGCGACAAGTTTGTCAGCATAAATTTGACGAGGCGTTGGGTGCTTCTTAATTTTTTGATACATCAACGGCTGAGTCGCATTTGGCTCATCCGCTTCGTTGTGACCGTGACGGCGGTAACAAACTAAATCAATAACAACATCGCGCTTAAAGGTGTTACGGAAATCTAGTGCAACTTGGGTTGCTAAGATTACAGCTTCTGGATCGTCAGAGTTAACGTGCAAGATAGGTGCTTGTACCATTTTTGCGATATCAGTACAGTATTCACCACTGCGAGTATCTTCTTGCTTCGAGGTAGTAAAACCAACTTGGTTGTTAACCACGATGCGAATAGTACCGCCAACCTTAAAGGCGCGCGCTTGCGACATGTTGAACGTTTCTTGCACCACACCTTGGCCGGCAATAGCCGAGTCACCGTGAATAGTCACAGGTAATACCAGTTCACCATTATTTGAACCACGACGGTCTAAACGGGCGCGTACTGAGCCCATTACCACTGGGTTAACAATTTCTAGGTGAGACGGGTTAAACGCTAACGCTAAGTGAACATTGCCACCTGGCGTTGTAAAGTCTGACGAGTAACCTTGGTGATATTTTACATCACCAGAACCTAAGGCTTCATCGTGCTTACCGGCAAACTCTTCAAAAAGTTTTGACGGGTTTTTACCCATGACGTTAACAAGTACGTTTAGGCGACCACGGTGAGCCATACCAACAACAACTTCTTTAGTGCCGAAGCTGCCTGCGCGGGTAATAATTTCTTTTAGCATAGGTACTAAAGCATCACCACCTTCAAGTGAGAAGCGCTTTGCACCAGGGAATTTTGCACCTAGGTATTTTTCTAGGCCATCGGCTGCGATTAAGCCTTTTAAGACTTCTTCTTTTTCAGCCACTGATAATTTAGCTTGTGATTGCACAGATTCTAAACGCTTTTGTAACCAGCGTTTTTCTTCCGTAGAAGTAATGTGCATATACTCAGCGCCAATTGAACCACAGTAGGTTGTTTTAAGGGCTTTGTATAAATCACCTAACTTCATTGATTCTTGACCAATGGCAAAAGAACCAACGTTAAATTCTTTGTCGAAATCGTTTTCTGACAAGTCGTGATGTGACAGCTGTAAGTCGCGTACTTTGTCGCGTTGCCACAAACCTAATGGGTCGAGGCTAGCGTTTTGATGCCCGCGAAAACGGAATGCATTAATGAGCTGTAAAACTTTGACTTGTTTGGCATCAGAGCCACCAGAGACGACAACATGTCGGTGAGGTTGTTTGGCGAGTTCTTTAAACTCTTCGCGAATTTCAGAGTGCTTGTATTCAATATCAGCACCTTCAATTTTTGGTAGGTTTTCAAAAACATTGCGCCATTCTGCGGGAACAGATTGTGAGTTTGCTAGGTATGATTCATACAATTCTTCAATATAAGTAGCATTAGCACCACTTAAATGAGAAGACTCTAGCCAAGCCTTCATAACACCTTCGGGCATTGTGAGTTCCTATGCTGTTGTAAAGCAATGAAATATGCAGTTAAACGAATTTTAATACTATAACAAAGTAGTAGCATAGCGCTACTACTGAGTTATATTAAATATAAAAAATTATTATACTGCTCTATTTAATAGCATCGACTTGATGTGACCGATTGCTTTAGTTGGGTTCAATCCTTTTGGACAAACATCAACACAGTTCATGATACCGTGGCAGCGAAATACACTGTAGGCATCTTGAAGGTCATTCAAACGCTCGTCAGTTGCAGTATCACGGCTATCGATTAAGAAGCGATAAGCGTGTAGCAAACCTGAAGGTCCAATAAACTTGTCTGGGTTCCACCAGAAAGAAGGACACGAGGTTGAACAACAAGCACATAAAATACACTCGTATAAACCGTCTAAGTGCTCGCGCTCGTCAGGTGACTGAAGATGCTCGCGCTCAGGTTGATTTTTACCGTCATTGATCAGGTAAGGTTTAACCTTTTCGTACTGAGTGTAGAATTGTGACATATCGATGACTAAGTCACGAATTACCGGCAAACCTGGCAATGGACGTAAAACGATCTTTTTCGCTTTTAATGCAGATAACGGCGTGATACACGCTAAGCCGTTTTTACCGTTCATGTTAAGGCCGTCTGAACCACAAACACCTTCACGACAAGAGCGACGGAACGACAATGATGAATCTTGCTCTTTCAACAAGATCAACGCATCAAGCACCATCATGTCTGAGCCTTCAGGGATCTCCAGCTCATAATCTTTCATGTACGGCGCGTTATCTACATCTGGATTGTATCGATAGATTGAGAAAACTTGTTTCACTGTCAATACTCCTTAGTAAGTTCTAACTTTAGGTGGAAACGCTTCGCGATGTACTGGCTTCATATTTACATCGCGCTTAGACATGTCTTCTGTCTCAGGCGTGTAAATTGTGTGACATAACCAGTTTTCATCATCGCGGTCTAAGTAGTCTTCACGTGAGTGAGCACCGCGAGATTCAGTGCGGTAGTTAGCCGCTTTCGCTGTACAGAACGCAGTTTCCATTAAGTTGTCAAGCTCAAGACACTCAATGCGTTGAGTGTTGAATTCACTTGATTTGTCATCTAAACGAGCGTGTTGTAGACGTTCGCGGATTTCAGTTAGTTCCTTCATCCCTTGCGCCATTGCTTCACCTTCACGGAATACCGAGAAGTTCAGCTGCATACACTGTTGTAGATCTTTACGGATTTGAACTGGATCTTCACCTTTGTCAGAAGACTCCCAACGGTTAAAACGAGCCATTGCTGCATCTAGATCATCTGATGAAGCGTCGCGACCTGATTGAGTTTCTGCTAAGTAAGTACCAAGGAAGTTACCTGCGGCGCGGCCGAAGACAACTAAGTCAAGTAATGAGTTACCACCTAAGCGGTTTGCACCGTGTACTGATACGTTAGCAATTTCACCAACAGCGAATAAACCTTCGATGATTTTCTCTTCACCCGTTTCAGGGTTGAAGTTAATTGCTTGACCGTTAACGTTACAAGGCACACCACCCATTTGGTAGTGACAAGTAGGAATAACTGGAATTGGCTCATCTGCTGGATGTACGTGAGCAAATGTTTCTGACAATTCACAAACACCAGGAAGGCGTTGCATAAGTGTTTCGCGACCTAAGTGGTCTAACTTAAGCTTGATGTGCGGACCGTATTGAGGATGGTCACAACCACGACCTTCACGAATCTCAGTCATCATTGAGCGAGCAACAACGTCACGACCAGCTAAGTCTTTAGCGTTTGGTGCGTAGCGTTCCATGAAGCGCTCACCGTCTTTGTTAAGTAGGTAACCACCTTCACCACGACAACCTTCAGTTACTAGCGTACCCGCGCCAGCAATACCGGTTGGGTGGAACTGCCACATTTCCATGTCTTGCATTTGCACGCCAGCGCGCAAAGACATCCCAACACCGTCACCCGTGTTAATGTGAGCATTCGTTGTTGAAGCGAAGATACGGCCTGCACCACCTGTAGCAAGTACAGTTGCACGGGCTTTAAAGTAACATACTTCACCCGTTTCAATTGAAATAGCCGTTGCACCAACAATTGAACCGTCGGCATTTTTCACTAAATCTAGTGCGTACCACTCAGAAAAAACGTTAGTTTCGTTTTTAACGTTTTGTTGGTACAAACAGTGAAGTAAAGCGTGGCCAGTACGGTCAGCTGCGGCAGCAGTACGAGCAGCCTGCTCACCACCAAAGTTTTTAGACTGACCACCAAATGGACGTTGGTAAACTTTACCATTGTCAAAGCGAGAGAAAGGTAAACCCATGTTCTCCATTTCGATAATCGCTTCTGGACCCGTTTTACACATGTATTCGATAGCGTCTTGGTCACCGATGTAATCAGAGCCTTTAACGGTATCGTACATGTGGAATTCCCAGTTGTCTTCATGCGCGTTGCCTAGTGCAACAGTGATACCACCTTGCGCAGATACAGTATGAGAACGTGTTGGAAAAACTTTAGAAATCAGTGCACAAGATTGGCCCGATTCAGAAATTGCTAATGCGGCGCGCATACCTGCACCACCGGCGCCAATTACGATGGCGTCAAATTCACGAGTAGTAATGCTCACTTACACACCCCACACAGTTAATAAAGCTGTTACGAAGTAAACCACTAAGGTAACAGAGAAAACAAATTGTAAGCCACCGCGTAAAAACGCTGGTTTTACATAGTCTGATAGCACTTGCCAAATACCAATCCAAGCGTGAACCATGACAGAAAGCGCGGCTAAAATAGTAAAGACTTTGACCAATGTATTGGCAAATAAACCTTGCCAAATTTCAAAGGTAACATCAGGTGTGGTAAGAAAGAAGCCCGCAATAAATAACGTATAAAGTGCGAGAATAATAGCCGTTGAGCGAAGCAAGATAAAATCATGTACACCACTACGACCAACAGTAGCTGCATTGTTTACCATACTAAAACTCCTGCGATAACAGTTAAAACAACCCACAAACCAATCACTAGTTTGGCGGTAACATTACCAGAACCGATTTCTTCGAAGTGACCCATATCCATTAACAAGTGACGAACACCTGCTAACAAGTGATAAGTAATCGCAGCGATGATACCGATAATGATTAACTTGAAGAATACGCCGTCAAGCATAGCTTCGACTTGCGCAAAACCTTCAGCAGAAGATAGAGATAAATTTAAAGCCCACAATAAAATGCCGATGGCAAACACCATTGCAACACCTGAGATGCGATGCAAAATTGATGCGTTTGCTGCTGGATGCATTTTTATGGTGGTTAGATCTAAGTTTACAGGACGTTGTTTTTTCACAATTGTGCCTAAAGAGCTCTTATAGAGCCTTCTACTTTTTGTTCCTCATGAATCACTCACTTTGACCTGAGTAACCCCCCAAGCTATCTGAGCCGAGTAACTAAAAGCCAACTAAACTCAGATGCTCCCGATTATATCGCCGTTATATTTGAATTACAATTTCCACTAAAGTATTAAAGACTTGAGTTTGTTTTTTAGACGAAAATAACCATTATTCAAAAAGAATATAGTTTAAAACGCACATTTGAATTGACTTTGTGGGGTATCTTTGGATTAGAATACCGTGCAATTATATTTAAAAAAGCTGATTAACATTGCATTAATTGGCGTCATTAATAGGGGATATATTTTATGGCTGACAAAAAAGCCTCATTAAGTGTTGATGGTGAAATCGTTGCAGAACTACCGATTTTATCGGGTAGTGCCGGTAACGATGTAATCGATATTCGCACTCTAGGCGGTGCTGGTTACTTCACCTATGACCCTGGTTTTTTAGCAACTGCGTCATGTGAATCAGAAATTACCTTTATTGACGGAGCAAAAGGTGTACTACAACATCGCGGCTACCCAATCGATAGCCTAGCGAAGCAAGCAGACTACTTAGAAGTTTGTTATATCTTGTTAAATGGTCAAGCACCAACTAAGTCGCAATACGACGAATTCAAGAGCATCATCACTAACCATACTATGGTTCATGAAAAGCTTGCTCATTTCTTCCAAGGCTTCTTACCAGACGCTCACCCAATGGCAATGTTATGTGGTGTTGTTGGCGCTATGTCATCTTTCTACCACAGTGACTTAGATATTGACGATCCAGCACAACGCATGCGCAGTGCTCATCGCTTAATCGCCAAAATGCCAACTATTTCAGCAATGGCATACAAGTACAGCATTGGCCAACCATTTGTTTACCCGCGCAACGACTTAACTTACGCGGAAAACTTCTTACATATGATGTTCTCTGTACCAGCAGAAGAATACACAGTAAGCCCTGTATTAGCACAAGCAATGGATCGTATCTTCACGCTTCACGCTGACCACGAGCAAAACGCTTCAACATCAACCGTTCGTTTAGCTGGTTCTTCAGGTGCTAACCCTTACGCGTGTATCGCTGCCGGTGTTGCATCACTATGGGGCCCTGCTCACGGTGGTGCTAACGAAGCGTGTTTGAACATGCTTGAAGAAATTGGCGACGTTTCTCGCGTTGACGAATTTGTTAAGAAAGCGAAAGACAAGAACGACCCATTCCGCTTAATGGGCTTCGGTCACCGCGTTTACAAAAACTTCGACCCACGTGCAACTGTAATGCGTGAGACCTGTCACGAAGTATTAAAAGAGTTAAACATTCAAGATCCACTGCTTGACGTAGCAATGGCACTTGAAAAAGTAGCGCTTGAAGACGACTACTTCATCGAGAAGAAACTTTACCCGAATGTTGATTTCTACTCAGGTATTATCTTGAAAGCTATCGGTATTCCAACAAACATGTTTACTGTTATCTTCGCGATGTCACGTACGGTTGGTTGGATTTCTCACTGGGATGAAATGCTTTCACAACCAGGCCACAAAATCGGCCGTCCTCGCCAAAACTACGTTGGTGAAGTTGACCGCGATTTCACGCCATTAAAAGACAGATAATTAACTGTTTATTTTAAATACGACAAAGGCCAGCATTATGCTGGCCTTTTTTATTGGCGTAAATAAACCTATTACTCAACTGAACTAGTGAACTTTTGCCGATAGTCTTTTGGCGTTAATCCGGTAAAGCGCTTAAACAATTGTCTGAAGCTACTGATATCTTCATAGCCCACCGACCAAATTATATTATTAATGCTGTTGGTGGTGTGCTCTAGTTTGTCTTTTACGTGCTCTACCCTAATTCGCTGTAAGTAACTAATGGCGTTTTCGCCAGTTGCTTGTTTGAAACGACGTTTGAAAGTTCTCGGAGTTAATTTCACTAAATCCGCTAGTTGCTCAATAACAATGTTCTCTGTGTAATGACTTTCCAACCACTCTTGTGCGCTCAAAATGGCTTGGTCATCGTGGTTCTTTTGCCCGCGAAATGAAACATAGGGTGATTGTTTCTCGCGTACCGGATCAAAAACCATCAATTTGGCGCAATCGGAAGCAAGCTCTCGCGTGTAAAACCTTTCTGTTAAATGTAATGCTAAATCAATATAAGACATCGAGCCAGCTGAGCAAACGATATCACCATTATCAACAATCATCTTATCACTACTGAGCTTTACATAGGGGAACAATTGACTAAAAAGCCCTGCACTGCGCCAATGAGTAGTGGCGACTTTGTTTTTTAATAGGCCAGCAGAGGCCAGTACAAAACTACCAGTACAGTAGCTGGCAACCAGTGTTTGTCGCTGATGACATTGGTTAAGCCAATGATTTATTTTTGCTTGATCTGGGACATCAATATCACCGCCACAACCACTTACGGCAACACCAACAGTCGATGAAACAATAACAATATCGGGGTAATCTGAACTGCTGATTTGTGCAGTTGGCGCCACACTAATACCGTTGTAACCGACCACGGGTTGGTTGTTTATCGTGACAATTTGGCAATCAATATGACTGGTTTGCTTGCCTTGGTAACGATTATTTAAACAAAAATTGGCGGCATAAAAGACATCTAATAAGCCGTAGACCGCTGAAACCATACAATTGTTGGTCGCTAATACTTGTATTTTCATAGAAAGACCTGTCACATTCAACATGTATAATGTCAAATATGCCACCATTAATCTTGATTAACAAGCGCTAATATAGCTTTACGCTATAGAGGAGAGACAAAATGATCTACATAATTCGCTTACTACAACACACCATGAGCCTAGTTTTTGTCGGTTTTGCCATTTTATTGATGCTTGCACCATTGTTTTTAGAACTTAGCATCACGCAAATGTTTATTTATTGGCCACTGATGTTGATATCAGCCTCAGTAACCTACTTATTCGCCGACCATCAAATGAATAAAAGTTTACAGCACCAATTACAAAACCAAACTAGTAATGCTAGCACCAATAAATTCAAGCTTGCTGCGTATTGTCCGTTGTCATGTCAACGATAACACTCGCAGACAGCACTCGTAGAAAACTCTCGCAGAAAATAAGAGTCTGCGAACGCTTGCGCGAAATCAGCAGCTTGCGTTCGCATCTGAACGGGGAATCAGTATAATGTCGCTTTTTAACAGCAAAGCTAGGTACCATGTCAGATTACTCTCAACGCTTCGGTGGCATTCAACGTTTATACGGCAGTCAAGGCGCTGAAATAATTAAAGCCGCTCATTTTTGTGTTATCGGTATCGGTGGCGTTGGTTCTTGGGCGGCTGAGTCACTGGCCAGAACAGGCGTTGGCGAAATCACCCTAATAGATCTCGACGATATTTGTACGACTAACACTAATCGACAAATCCATGCCCTAACCTCGACCGTTGGCGAAAGCAAAGTTGAAGTTATGGCCGAACGAATTAACGCGATTAATCCTGATTGTCGCGTCAATGCCATTGAAGATTTTGTTACTGAAGACAATTTAGCTGATTTGCTCACTAAGCACTTTAGCTATGTGATTGACGCCATTGATTCGGTCAATATCAAAACCATGCTAATCGCCCACTGCAAGCGGCAAAAAATTCCATTAGTGACTATAGGTGGTGCTGGTGGGCAAATTGATCCAACACAAATCCAAATTAGTGATCTGAGCCAAACCTATCAAGATCCACTGTTGGCGAAAGTGCGAAATCAACTCAGAAGAGACTATAACTTCCCAAAAGACACTGAGAAAAAAGCCAGTAAGCGCAAGTTTGCCATTGATGCTGTGTTTTCAACGGAACAATTGGTCTATCCAAATCAAGACGGCGAAGTTTGCCACGCTAAGCAACAAGCAGACGGCAGTATGCGTTTAGACTGCAACAATGGCTTTGGCGCGGTCACTCATGTCACCGCATCATTTGCGTTTTTCGCGGTTAGCCGCGCCATTAGTAAACTGATTAAAAAGCAAAGTAAACAACAATCTTAGTACTAAATCCAAGTGTGTAGGTACTCGAGTACTCAGTTAGCTATGCAGAATAGTTATCGAGCTGCTGATAAGCGATAGATTTAATTCGTTCAACTATCGCTTTGACACCATTACCTCGTGACGGGCTCAAGTGGTTAATCAAGCCCAATTCAGTAAAATACTGCTCAATATCAAACTCAACAATTTCACTGGCGGTTTTTCCTTGATACGCCGCCAATACCACCACCATTAAACCGCGGACAACTTTAGCATCGCTATCACCGATAAAGCTGATGCAATAATTATCACTGAGTTGATAATCGAGCCATGCATCACTCTCACAGCCAGTAATTAAACTCTCTGCACGTCGATGTTCTTTAGGCAAACGCTCTAATAACTTACTCAAGAGCATAATAGTGCGGTGTTTACCGTCCCAACCTTTACTATTGGCAAACAGATTTTCAATTTCACTGACTGACTTAGCCGGTGTCAGTGCTTGCTCTGTTTGCATGGAACTATTGGTTGCTAACACAGGTTCACCCTCGAGGGTTTGCCCGATAAGTTTTGCCAAACAAACAACCAAATAATCAACTTCCTCTGTGGTATTGTATGGTGCCAGAGACACACGCAAACAACCGTCGAGCTGTAAATATTCCATAAGAGGCATAGCACAGTGGTGGCCACTGCGAATGGCAATATTGAAACTATCTAAGCCAGCGGCAATATCTTGGTGATGATGGCCGGTAATAACAAAGCTAAACAAAGGAATATCTGGTTGCACTTGAACGACAAAGCTCAGTCCCGGCACTTGCGCCAGCGCATTGTATGTATACTCAGTCAAATACTGCTCGTAAGCTAATAACTGTTGCTGATCAATTTGACTGAGAAAACTCAGCGCCTGTGCAAAGCCGATGGCACCTGAAATATTCGGCGTGCCCGATTCAAACTTGTGGGGCAAATCGTTAAAAGTAGTACCGGAAAAGCTCACTTTTTTGATCATCTCACCACCAGCTTGATACGGTCTCATTTGAGCAAGATGCTCATACTTGCCGTACAGCACACCAATACCGGTTGGACCATAAACTTTGTGACCAGAAAAGACATAAAAATCACAGTCCAGTGCTTGTAAATCAATACGTTGGTGAGCGGCTGCCTGCGCACCATCAACCAGCGTTAGCGCGCCAACAGATTTTGCTCGTGTAATCAGTTCAGTTAACGGGTTGTATTTACCAATAACATTAGAAATGTGATTAACCGCAACAAGCTTACAACTGGCGGTAATGACATCGTCTAATACCTTGATATCAATCTGCCCTTGAGCATTTAGTGGCAATACTTTGATGGTCGCACCGGTTTGCTCAGCGACAATTTGCCACGGGACAATATTGGCGTGATGTTCAGCATAAGAAACGACAATCTCATCCCCTGCCTGTAATCTTGTTGCCGCCCACGAATAAGCAACTAAATTAATCGCTTCAGTTGCACCTTTTGTCCAAATGATTTCTTCTAGGCGTTTGGCATTAACAAAACTTCTGACCTGTTCTCTTGCAGCTTCAAAGTTTTGCGTCGCGCGCTGACTAAGTTGATGAGCACCGCGATGAACATTGGCATTACTGAATTGATAAAAGTTGCTAACCGCATCGATCACTGCTTTAGGTTTCTGGGTGGTGGCAGCATTGTCAAAATAAACGATTTTGCCGTTATTATTTACTTCATCACTCGTTGCTGCTGACGAGTGAAGCACTGGAAAAACCTTTGAAAATTGTTGGTTGAAACGATCAAACATAAAGCAAATTAATATCGCAATATCATCAAGATGACACAATTATATCGTACATTAGCCACAAAATAGACTGTCTCATTACAGTTTTGGCTAGAAAATCTATAGCTTTACTCGCTAAATTTGAATTTTCGACTATGCTTTTGACACTTGGAATATCAGGATCATCAAGATGACGCTTTACTCGTGGTTCGACCAAAACAACAATAAACAAGCTAGCAAGGTCGCTACAAACAACAATGAAAATAAACTGAACAGCGATATCTGGCCAATCGCCAAAACTCGCTCTAGTTTAGAAACAGGTAAGGTTAAACCCGTTGGCACGCAAATGATTATATTTGAAGCGCCAACGACGCCAATAATATTGAAACACAAGAACGCTTAGTTCATTCAATGGCAGCAGTTGTTTGTGGTAGCGGCTGCCTTTAGCAATAGTGTGTATTGAATTACACTCTGGCTGTTACCTATCACCTAGTAATCTCCAGCTAACACCTTTGCTTTGCGCTTATCATCGAGTTCAAGTTGTGCCGCGCGCCTCAACCAATCCTTTGCCTGCTCGATATCATTTTGCCAAAACGACTCCAATGCTAGGTTGTAGTGGAAGCTTGGCATTAAATATTTGCTAGGTTGTAATGCTTTTATTTTTAAGTATGTCTGTGGAAAGTCCAGTTCGAAAAAGCGCAGTTGATTAAAGTCGTGAATAGGCTTGAACGCTTGCACATCAGGATTTGCATCACAGCTTTCCGCGCGAAACAGTCCAACTTTACCGCGATGTGTGTCGGGTGTTCCCAAGTACCAGCGATGACCTATTTTCCGCCAAATAGGTGTGTTGTCATCAATTAACTTACCCCAAGGCAGCTTGGCAAGTATCCCAATGCGTTGCTGACGGCGCTCGGCTATCGAAAAGTTTGCTGATGTCTGCTCTGACGCCCGCGATGAAACAACTAATTCATCAACGGGCCAAGTTACCAAGTTGTAAACTTGTGACTGCTGGGTATGTTCTGGTCGACATAACTTGTGTCCGGCTCTTAATTGGTATTCATCACCAAAACCGAGTAGGTGGCTCAGCTCATGAGCAAAAACTTGTGTATTATCTTCAAGTGCTAGGTGCAGGCTACCGTAGTGAACATTAGCGCCGCCATCTGAGTGAACAAATGCCAAATAACGGCTTTCTATGTTAGGCGTAATTTCACTAAGTGCTAATAGGTTACAATTGATGGCACTGCCCTGCTTTGTCTGACAATCAAAATATTTGGGTGGCAAATACCTTGGCGTTTCAAAGCAAACTTGCTCAGCAAGCGGGTGTGATTGGAACTGTTCAATCAGCTGTTCTGCGTGTTGCAAACCTGCTAATGTCGCTGACAAAAACTGAATGCTGTTAGAACATAATACGCGATTAGCTCGTGCTAGCTTGCTCGATGAAATTACTTGTTCGGGCAAAGTTTGATACCAGAGGTTAAACACTTGGTATCGTTCGAGTAAGGCATGATGTGCTTTGCCTTTATCACTTAACTCAAGTAAGTGCTGGTATTGTGAAAGTTCATCGGCCCGCCCTAAGCCCATTGCCAAATCAAAGGCCATTAATAATGCTGATTGGTTAACATCGGCAATTTCTAATAACAACTCGAAAGCGCTAGTCGATTGATTCTGGCTCAAATAAAAACTTGCCGCCCGCAGATATAAACGCTGCTTGAACGCTCCGTATTGCTGCTGAGGCAAGTGTCTCTGCAACCAATACTGAGATATCACCAATGCAAGCGCGTGCTGATACCATTTGCTTGCCTGTCTAATCGCATCAACGTTGGCCAACTCAGATAAGGAGTCAGGTTTATGCTGATAGTACTCAGCAAGCGCTAATGCTTCTGTGGGGTCTGTTTGCGCCAACGTTCGAGTGTACATTAACCATGCGGCACTATCATGTGGCTGCCGACTGCGCTTTTGACGAATGGCTCTGGTGTGTTGCTGTTGGTAAGCATAGTCAAACAATCGTTCATCGGGTGATGACAATGCAGAAAAATAATCTTGAAAAGAAAATGAGCTTGTCGATAGCAATATCGACAAGCTCATAATAATGATAATTAACAAAGACTTTTTCATTTTATCGTCTTTTATTTTCGCCTTTTGTTAGCGCGTTTATCGGCCTAACAAAGCGCTTCTAAATGCAACTAAGTGCAACAAGCACTTGACTCAATACTAACGCTTTATCTCTATATCAGTGCTAGCTTGCTTTAACATATCAAGTTCTACACGCGCGTAACGAAATTCAACGTATTCATAAACGTTAGTCGCCAGAGATAGCTTAAAGTAGTTCTCAGCAATTTTACTGTTGCCCAACTGTTTATTGAACTTGCCGAGATAAAAATAAGCTTCACACAGACGCATAGTCAATTCTCGGTTTGAGCTAACATTATCAGCTAAAGCATTAATAAACTGTGTTTGTGACAACTCGCCTAAATAAAGCTTAACTATGTTTTTAGCCCAATTATCGTCGCCAATAAGTTCTGCTCTTTTGGCTAAGTTAGCCACCGCCTGTTCAGCGTTAACTTCTCGCTCGGCAAAATAAAGCCACAATAAACGAAATGGGTCGTTGGCCTGATACTGGTAGAAGGTGGTTAAATCATCAACAGCTAACTTAGCTCGGTCACCGTACATCAGAGCGATACCGCGATTGAAATAAGCAAATTCGTGCTCTGGTTCAAGTTCAATTGCTGAATCAAACTTTTCGTAAGCTTCCGAAAATTGTTGTAACTGGGTTAATTGAATTCCTAAAAAGTTATACGCATCAGCCAAGTCATTTTTTAACCGCAAGGCTCTGTTAAAGTCTTGTCGTGCTAGGTTGTATAAACCGACGTTGTCATAGCTTAAACCGCGTTTGTAAAAAAGCTCTGCACGTTGCTCTTGGGTTAATTCTGCTCTGAGCAAAGCGTCAGATAAACGGGCAATGACAACCTCATCTTTAAAATCAACCGGTAATGGCTCAGCAATAATTAAACCGTTCATTGCCGAACGAGGAACATCAGTTGATAAGCTGGCACAACCTTGTAAAACAGCAAATAATGCTACGCCAGTAAATTTCACTATAGATTTCACGGAAAGTCTCACTCAAAAACAGAAAATGGTGTTCGCTCATTAATACTCAACACTTGAGGTAAATGATACGACAACTCTTGTTCAGCACAGTTGAAAATTGGAAAATATCTTTCAATATTATTCTGTTAAAACATAAAAAGGAGCTATACGCTCCTTTTTATCAGTGCTCATGTGCTAGCAGTCCAACTTAACACATATCGCTATTGATACTCAATCCATACCTTAGTGCTTAGCTAACATAATTGCCCCTAATAATAAGGTAATAGATGTCAACTAAGCGCTACGGATGAGTTACTCAGCCGCTGGTTCTTCAGCTTTTGCTTCAGCTGGTTTTTCAACCGCTTCTTTCATGCTTAAACGAACACGGCCTTGACGGTCAATCTCAAGTACTTTAACAGTCACTTCTTGACCTTCACTTAAGACATCAGAAACGGCGTTAACACGCTCTTCTGAGATTTGTGAAATATGTACTAAACCGTCTTTACCAGGTAATACATTAACAAAAGCACCAAAGTCTACGATGCGAACAACTTTACCGGTGTAAAGTTTACCTACTTCAATTTCAGCGGTTAATGCTTCAATGCGAGCAATGGCATCTTTTGCTTGGTTGCCGTCTGTAGCAGCAATCTTAACAGTACCGTCGTCTTCAATTTCGATAGTGGTGCCTGTTTCTTCAGTAAGCTGGCGAATAGTTGCACCACCTTTACCGATAACTTCGCGAATCTTGTCTGCAGCAATTTTCATGGTGTGAATGCGCGGCGCAAATTCAGAGATGTCTTCACGGTGAGCGTTAATCGCTTGATCCATCACACCTAAGATGTGGATACGCGCTGCTTTTGCTTGGTTTAACGCAATTTGCATGATCTCTTTAGTGATACCTTCAATCTTGATATCCATTTGCAATGCAGTGATACCACCATTAGTACCGGCAACTTTAAAGTCCATGTCACCTAAGTGATCTTCATCACCTAAGATGTCAGAAAGAACAACAAAGTCGTCGCCTTCTTTTACTAGACCCATCGCGATACCAGCAACAGAATCTTTAATCGGTACACCGGCATCCATTAGTGCTAATGACGTACCACATACTGATGCCATTGAGCTTGAACCGTTTGATTCAGTGATTTCAGATACTACGCGAACTGCATACGGGAACTCTTCAACTGAAGGCATAACCGCCATAATACCGCGCTTAGCAAGACGACCGTGACCGATTTCACGACGCTTAGGTGAACCGACAAAACCAGTTTCACCAACACAGTACGGAGGGAAGTTGTAGTGCAACATAAAGTTGTCAGTCTTCTCACCTAAAATAGTTTCTACGCGTTGTGCGTCGCGCTGCGTGCCTAATGTCGCTGTTACTAATGCTTGTGTTTCACCGCGAGTAAATACCGCACTACCGTGAGTACGCGGTAATACGCCAGTCATAACGTCTAATGCACGAACCATTTCTGGATCACGACCGTCGATACGCGGAGAACCTTGAGTGATACGACCGCGCACAACTTTCTTCTCTAAGTCGTGTAGCAAGTCTTTTGCTTCACCTTCGTCAAGCTCTTCACCTTCAGCTAAGGCTTCGTTTAATTGTGCTAAAACAGCTGATTTGATTTCACCCACTTTTTCGTAACGCTTAGCTTTTTCAGTAATTTGATAAGCTTCGTTGAATTGTTCAGTGGCTAATTCTGCAATTTTGTCAGCAAGCGCAACGTTTTTCTCTGGCGCAGCCCATTCCCAAGCAGGAGTATTTACTTCAGCAGCAAACTCGTTAATCGCTTTAATAGCGGTTTGCATTTGCTCGTGACCGTATACAACAGCGCCTAGCATCACTTCTTCAGATAACACGTCAGCTTCTGACTCAACCATTAATACCGCTGATTCAGTACCTGAAACAACAAGGTCTAATTGGCTGGTTGCCAGCTCAGATTGAAGTGGGTTAAGTACGTACTTGCCGTCAGTATAACCAACGCGCGCAGCACCTACTGGACCGCTGAATGGAATACCAGAAATCGCTAATGCAGCAGAAGTACCAAGTAATGAGATAATATCTGGTGCAATTTCAGGGTTAGCTGAAACTACAGTGATAATAACTTGTACTTCGTTGGTGAAACCTTCTGGGAATAACGGACGAATTGGACGGTCGATTAAACGAGCTGTTAGCGTTTCTTCTTCAGAAGGACGGCCTTCGCGCTTGAAGAAACCACCAGGGATTTTACCCGCTGCGTACGTTTTTTCTTGGTAGTTAACCGTTAATGGGAAAAAGTCTTGGCCTGGGACCGCTTCTTTTTTACCAACAACAGATACTAAAACGCTAGTATCGTCCATGCTTGCCATAACAGCAGCAGTCGCTTGACGAGCAATAGCACCAGTTTCTAAGGTGATTTTATGCTGGCCAAATTCAAAAGTTTTAGTGATTGGATTCAACACTATTTGTGTTCCTTATAATTGTTAAGACCTCAACCAATCTGTACAATTTTTTATTCTCTTATTACGCCGCGTCCACTGTTGAACTTAATGGCAAATTAAACAAAACAAAAAATTATACAGTTTGGATTGCTTCAGTCTTAGATGAAAAATTCAGTCAATTTGCTTCTGTTATCCGGTGCGATGAATTACCTAATTAAACAGCCCGTTCAAACAAATACAAATTTGCTCGACATTATACTGAGACATTTTACTTTTGCTAGCCCCGACTCTGTTAATTTTGCCTTAACTAGCTTGATTGATATCAATAATTGAGCAACTGTCCTTTTCATTTGTCTAGCAATGTTGTTATGCTTCTGTTTGAAAAATATAAGCACATAAAATAACAATTAAAAACAACTTAATACGAAGCGCAAAAGGAATTGGCGAACTGTTCACAGTTCCTTTTGTCGATTACAACATTGAGAAACAGGGATTCTTTTGTGAATAGCAATCAACTGAACAAAAATCTACTACTTTGGCTATCGGTAACAGGGCTTATCGCAGCCACCATTTTCGCCGCAATAACCATTTCAATTACCAAAGAAAAAGCAATTGAAGAAATTCAAACTCATAGTGGCGAGCTTATCCAACGCACAGCGCAAATGTTTATGGTCTCAACGGTGAAATTTAATCAAGAATTCACCAACACCAATGATGAGCAAGAAAAACTTAAAATACTGGCGGACTGGCGCAGAACAATCACTGCGGTCGATCAGGCCGTAACACACGACTTTGGTGATAAACTCAGCCGTGTTCGACTGATTGCTGATGCCAATAAGCTCGGTCTTGCGCCTTTGGGTGGTTCTGATACACAAGCAACCACTGACTTTGAATATCAGGCCTTAGATTACTTTGTTAGTGGCAATCGCAAACCTTTAGTCGAGCAAAACGATGCCATGTATAAAATTGCGGTACCACTGACCAGTGATATGCACCCCGGCTGTGCTAACTGTCATGGTATTTCTCCGTCTGATTCAGTACTACTTGGCGGCTTAGCCGTAACACGTGATATTAGCAATCAGCTCGCTGAAGCAAGAACCCATGGTTTATTCTTAACCGCTGTTGTAGTCAGCATTGTGTTTATCGTGGTCGTACTTGTGTATACCCTGCTTTACCGCAACGTTTCATCGCCACTACAAAAGCTCACCAACAACACGCAGCGTTTATCAGAGCAGATTGAGACAGGTAATTTCGACCGTATTGATACCAACGACAGTCAAGAGTACAAATTTGAACTCGCTAAGCTTGCCGATGGTTTTAAACTGTTAGCGCAGCAGCTCAAGTCGACGATGACAACCATCAGTCACGGCTCTAACCAGTTATCGACGCTGGCCAATAGTACTGCGGAGATTGCCGAACACAGTCAACGAGGTATCAACAACAACCAAACTATGTTAGCGACGGTAGGTGAAGAGATGAGCCAACTCGAACAAGCTGGTTTAGAGATTTCTGAGCAAGCCATTAAAACTTCAGAAACAACTCAGTCTATGCTCAACTCAGTTAGGCGCGGCCAAGGTGAAATTAAACAGGTTACCGAAACAATTCACGCCCTTACCCAAGATGTCACCAACGCCAATGTCGTTATCGAACGACTTGACCAAAGAAGCGACAGCATTGGCGGCATTGTTAGCACCATTGATGGAATTGCTGAACAAACCAACTTACTGGCATTAAACGCTGCAATTGAAGCGGCTCGCGCAGGTGAACAAGGTCGTGGGTTTGCCGTAGTAGCAGACGAAGTGCGCCAACTTGCAAAACGAACGCAAGAAGCGACTAGTGAAATCAATCAGCTCGTCCAAAACTTGCAAACTGATGCCCAACAAGCCACCAGTGCAATGAACAAAAGCAGTGAGCAAGTAAAAGTGACGGTTAACAACACTGAAGCGGCAGTAGCCACGTTTGAGCAAATCAGTATAGAACTTAATAATTTAAGTGATATGAACAGCTTAATTGCTTCTGCATCTGAACAGCAGATTGTTACGCTTAGCAACTCAGTCAACAGTATTAACCAATTACTCAACAATAGCACAGTGTTACTGAGCAATATTAATCAGACTGCAAGTGAAAGCGACCAACTCAAGCAGCTTGCTGCCCAGCTAGACGATTTAATTAATCAGCGTTCGTAATAGCACATAAAAACCTTCCTGCTAGCTCTGTGCTAGCTAAACAAATAAAAAGGCTAGTAGCATTTGCTACTAGCCTTTTTTATCAACCTGCCCCCTGGCTAAAAATGAGAGGTCAGCTAGCATTAGAACTTGTACTCAAGTCCTGCATAGTAGTATGCGCCATTAAAACCAAATGGCGCTGAGCGTCTTGAATAAGTGAAAACACCCGGGCTGCTAACAACGACATTGCCGTTGGCATCGACGATAGTACCTGTGCGTGAATTACCAATTTCATTTTCATCTGGGTAAACATCAAACAGGTTGTTACTACCAACATTAAACGATAAGTTGTCGTTTACTTGATAATGAACGCGTAAATCCGTTAACACCTCAGCACCGTAGGTTTGACGGCCACCGTCAGTGACTGTGTACTCTCCATAACGGTTAAACGCCAAATTAATGGTAAAGTCACCAATGCGGTATAAACCACTTAAACTAATGCGATCTTCCGGCTGCCATTCTTCAATAATTGAAATGTCTTGCTCAGAAAACACTTGGTTGGCAGCAATACCATCAAGTGCACTACCCGCTGGCGTAAACAATTCAACAACATCCGTTTCAGTAAAGTTAGCAGCAAAGGTTAAATCTAAATCACCACCAAGCAGCTCAGTATTCCAAGTTGCGATAATATCAACACCTTCTGTTTCAGTATCAGCACCGTTTAAGAAAAACTGGGCAGCACCGGCACCAGAAGATCTTAGGGCTGAATCAAGAGCCGTTGATAAGCCAGTACCTAAGCGATTACTGATAACAATGCGATCATCAATATCAATGGTGTAGTAATCGATGGTGATATTGATGTTGTCGGCAGCTTGAATAACGGTACCAAAACTAAAGTTAGTTGATTCTTCTTCTTTTAACTGAGGAATACCAACAGCTTGTGCTAAAACGCTGTCATTTCTGAAAGTACCAACCTGAATTGCAATTTGGTCGCCCGCAGGATCGTCAGGATTAGTAACAAACTGAGTGCTAATATTGTTGAAAAACAATTGCTGCATCGACGGTGCGCGGAAACCAGTACTCACTGCGCTGCGTAAGGCAAAATTATCCGTTACCGACCAGTTACCTGCTAACTTAAAGCTGGTGTTATCGCCAAAACCATCGTAGTCATCGTAACGCAATGCACCACTTAAAATGATGTTATCGCTAAGTTCAGTTTCCGCATCGATATAGAAAGAAATAACATCGCGAGTTTCATCAACTTCAGACACCGGTGCAATACCACCAAAGCCCTGAGTGCCCGCACTTCTATCGGCGTCAAACAGACTAACGCCATTTTCAGTATCGTAGTCGCGGTAAGAATATTCGTCACCCGGGCGAATGCGGTATTCATCCGTTCTGATTTCAGCCCCCATTGCCAGTGAGAAGGTATCAAACGCTTTAGTGTAATCGAGGTTTAGTGTTTGTAGTGATAACTCTAAGCCATAAGCAAACGCTTCACGTGGTACCCGCGCGCGAATTTCATCAGCAGATAACCCCGAGCCGTTAAAACGCAGTGAGTTAGCAAATGATGAGTTAATGGTATCGCTAGTGACATAGTCGATATTGTTTTCACCATAGGTGTATGACAAATCTAACGAAGCATCGTTGTCAAACTCAACTTTATAGCCAAAGTTATACGAAACATCGCGAATATCAGAGTTTATTTTCGGCAAAAAGCCGGCAGGAATGGTCGCATCACCGTCTTGCAATGGCGCGTTACCACCAGTGTTATTGTTGTGGCGGAAAAAAGCCGCTGATTCATTATCTCTTTTAGAGTAAGTGATAAAACCGTAAAGCTCACCGTCGCCCAGTTCATAACCGGTATTAACCGTTAACGCTAATTGCTGAGAATCAGCATCACCAATTCTAAAGGTAGTGCGCGGTGCCGTTGCCTCACGTGGGTCACCTAATAAAAAGTTGCCATTGGCAAGCTCTGTACAACCGGCAAATTGACATGAGCCGTGCAAGCCTGCGCGATTAGTTGTACCGCGATCGCGAATGTTTAGCGTAGTATTTAGGTAACCGTTTTCCCCTAGTGCAAAGCCTTTTGATAAATCAAAATTAACCGTTTCACCATCACCTTCTGAGTATTGGCCGTAAGACAAAGCAACTTTACCGTCTTCATCACTGTCGTTTAATACAATATTGATAACACCTGCGATAGCGTCTGAACCGTATTGTGCTGCAGCGCCGTCGCGCAGTACTTCAATGCGCTTGATAGAAGCAGCAGGAATGGCATTCATATCAGTACCCGCGGTACCGCGGCCAACTGAAGTATTGATGTGAATTAGACTGGCTTGGTGACGACGTTTGCCGTTAACCAATACCAATGTTTGGTCTGGACCTAAGCCACGTAGTGTTGCAGGGCGCAAGGCGTCGGTACCATCGCTGATTGCAGAAGTAGAAAAGTTAAACGACGGCGCAATAGCTTGTAGCATACGGCCAACTTCTGTCTGACCTGTATTGGCTAATGCTTCCGCCGATAACAAATCAACCGGAACCGGTAAATCATCAGCTGAGCGTCCGGCAACGCGGCTACCGACTACCGATATTTTTTCTACTTGATCTTCTTGAATAGTACTTTGATTTTCTTGAGCTAACGCAGTTTGATTTGACGCTCCCAACAAGAGTGGGATGATAGTGGCAATTGCTGTTTTTTTATTATTCATTGCATTTTTTCCATTGTGTTTCTTGGGTTTAATGCTCAGCTGGCCAGAATCGTGAACAACAGCGACTAAATCAGTATTGAGCAATAACTTTCTCAAGCCCAACTCAACTGAATAATAGCCTTCAAGTTTATTAGCAACGTGCAGCTTAGTAACACCAAATGAAAACAAAATGGTTTTATTAGCTTGTTGCCCAAACTCAATTAACGCTTTATCCGCTCGCTGTTGCTCTATGTTGAAATAAATAGGTTCATTGGCTTGGATGCTAAAAGCAGCGAGTCCAGACATGACTACTAGGACTCGCATAGTCATCGTACAACTGCGCAAGCACTTGATACCTAAATAAAACAAACTCTGCCAACCATGCAACATAAATAAACAGCTCAGAATAAAAAATCCTCTATAGACTATCAGAAAATATGAAAATAATTGAAATTTAGCGAATAAAAACGAGTAAACACAATTTGTTGAGAGCCAACAGCTCATATTTTTCAGGAGTTTAAAACGTTAGACAGCACCTGTTCGCTCACAAAATCGAAATTGATTACGCAAAAATTAGAGGCTCACGCGACTATGGTTATTGTTGAGCAGTATCAGCAATATCTTGTTGTTGGCTGTACAAGTTGCCAATAACGTTCTTAACAAATTGAATTATTGAAGGTTTATGGTAATTTAAAGATAAAATCGTAGTCGAATATTGCCAAAGCGTCTACGTAATATACTGTTAGTTTACACAAGGAGCACCCAGTTGCTTGAAAGTATTGCTACTTTATCGGGATTTATAGCGACTATTTGGATTTCAATAGGGGTATACGTCGCTGCTAAGTTTTATCCTAATTATGATCATGCGAATCAATTTTGCAGTGAACTGGGAGCGGCAGGGAGCCCAACGCAAAAAATTTCACCTATTATCAACAATTACCCTTTAGGTGTCATTTTCTGTTTATTTGGTTGGGCGTTAACTCAACTCAATCATTCAAATCAAGCTATAACAATATCAGGTTTACTAATAATTATTCATGGCATAGGAACTTGGATTGCGGGTTACTACCCTATGGATAAAGATCCATATACCAAGTCCCCTACATTAAACTGTAAAATTCACTCTTGGGCTGGTTTCGTAATGTTGTTGTCACTTTTGATAGCACCAATAGTAATCGCGTTTAGTCCCAGCTCTATTTATGTCCCGTTTTGGTTTCGGATTACCTCAGTCGTCACTGTTATTTTAGCAGTCTATTACCTTGTAAAAATGGCTAAAGCGGTTAAAAAGAAAAGGTTAACGGGTTACTATCAGCGCATATCGTATTGGGTTAAATTGCTTTGGCTAAGTGCTTTTTCTCTAATATTGATTCAAGTGTAAATCAACAAACTGTTAGAAGATGAAACTGCACGAACTTAGCTCAGTTTTGCTTCGCTACATATTTTAACCAGAAATTTACTTCTTTCTCAGCAAAGCATTGGCGACAAAATGGAGAAATCTCAAATGCAATATGATGTTAGTAGTCCCTTAGAGTATATGGAGTCTCTTGACATAGACTGGAGAAAAGACAAGTTGCAAGAATTGAGGCAAATGATTCTTCAGCAAGACTCAGCTATTCAGGAGACTATTAGCTACAAAATGCTCTGTTTCACATTAAATGAATCTGTACTGTTTCACTTGAACGCCCAAAAAGGGTACGTAAGTTTGTACTGTGGTGATACCAACAAGATAGATCCAGAGGGAGAACTTTTAAAGGGATTAAGCGTTGGCAAAGGTTGCATCCGTTTTACCAAAACAAAGGATATTTCTACAACCCGCATTAACGAATTTATTAAGCAGGCAGTAATCTTGCTTAAAGAAGGCAAAGATATAGGGTGCTGAACACAGCTAATAAGCCAATTAAATATTCGCTTTAGCTTGGCGTAAGACAATCATACCATTAGATTTTTTTTGGTAATCAATATCAAAATTGTAGCTCAACGACTCCAGTAAACCATTGATGTCACCCGCTTTGAAATAGCCTGATATTTTTAATTCGTTCAACTGGCTATCAATCACGTCAAAGTTAGCATCGTTGTATCGACTCACTTCTTTTAGTACGTCAGATAAAGACTCACCATCAAAAATAAGTTTACCCGTTTGCCAGGCTAAGTCGCGCTCAACTTGCTCTTCGCTGATCTTTTCAACAGGGGTTGGCGCATTGTTTTCAATGACTGCTTTTTCACCAGTTTGTACCAATAACCCCTCAAGGTCGGCTATCGGCAATTGCTGACTGATGTCTTGCAAGGTCTCGGTGATATCAGTCGACTGATTAATCAGTACTTGGCCTTCGGTAACCGTGAGCTCAATATCGCTTTCAGTCGTTTTTTGAATATTAAAAACAGTGCCTAGTGCAGTGAATGATTTGTTACCAACACTAACGACAAAAGGTTTAGACTTGTCTTTGGCAACATCAAAGTTCGCTTCGCCCTGCTCTAGCGTTAACAAACGTTTATCGTTGGCATAACTGATGGTGACAACACTGTTAGTATTGAGTTGTAATACCGAACCATCTGGCAACGAAAACGACGACTGCTCGCCAATTTCAGTACGGTACTTTTGACTTTGCTCTGTACTATTAAATGCAGTCCATAATTGCGTTGGTGTCGCATCAAAAAATACATTCATGCTAACAAGTGAAACTAGCGCAACACTTGCCGCCATCGCCAACGGTAACAAAACTTGTCGTTTAGATTTCGCTTTAGCCAGTGGAAACAAGCTTTTTAATTCTTCGAGTACAGTTAAATCATCCCATAGCGAGGCCATTTTCATTAGCGCTTGCTCATGAGCTTTTGATTCTTTGATCCACGTTTGCAATGCTTGTTTTTCAGCACCTGTAAGTCCTCGATCCATTCTGCTCACCCACAGACTCGCTTGCTCGAGAATATCTTCTTTGCTGTTAAATTGAGAAATCTTTGACATCAATTACAAACTCTACTTGCGTCGCTGACGCGGAAAATTAGCTAAATCGCTATCGAATGCTTTGTCGCTCTTGTCGAATTGTTCCATGTACATGGCGGTATGCAACAAACCTTTGGCAACGTGTTTTTCAACCGTACTTTCGCTTAACCCTAAATACTGACTAATTTCTTTTTGGCTAAGACCATAAACTTTCTTTAAGATAAAACACTTTCTCACCGAACCCGATAACTGATCCGCAGCACGGCAAAAATGAAGAAAGCGCTCTTTGCTCTCAAACTCCTTTTCAAAGCTTTGACTACTTAGATCAACAGGTAGTTCATCAAAATCCTCTATTGATTCACCAAATTTATTATCCCATTTTGCCACATGATTAATCGCCAAGTTTTTCGCCGTTTGTAGCATATAAGTACGCGCGTACTTAATTTCTTTGTGCAAACTGGCTTCGTAGCTTTTAACAAATGTTTCTTGAACGATGTCGTCTAAGTCTTCCTTGTGCACAATGCGACTAATATATCGTTTAATATTAGCGGTATAGCTAACAAAAATGTCTGATATATTATTCTTATGGCTCATTGCTTAAACTCATTTTTCGTTGTTATTTTAACAACAGTGACAACAAGATAACCTTTATTGCCCTGTTTTTTGCAATACCATAACACAAAAAACAAAAAAGGAGCCAGAGGCTCCTTTTGATGCAATTAGGTTTAGTCTTAGCGACGTAGACCTAATTTAGCGATTAAGCTTGAGTAACGCTCAACGTTTTTACGCTTTAAGTAGTCAAGTAACTTACGACGTTGACTAACCATGCGTAAAAGACCACGACGTGAGTGGTGATCGTGGATGTGCTCTTTGAAGTGACCTTGTAAGTGGTTGATTTGTGTAGTTAACAAAGCAACTTGAACTTCTGGAGAACCAGTGTCACCTTCTTTAGTAGCGTATTCAGCAACGATAGCTGCTTTTTGAGAAGCGCTTAAAGACATAATAAAATACCTATATCATTTTAGTGTGTTAAAAATCGCGTCAAGCCGAACACTAAATCAGCAAAACGTTCTGTGTTATCTCTTTAATACCTAGGGCATTAAAGAGCGCGTATTCTAACAGCCAAGGCGATTATTTCAAGTGTTAATCGGTGGCCTGGGGCTAAATATTGTGCGTTAGTCGCCCGCTTTGGCCGAATCTTACAACGACTAAATCACAAAAGAAAAAGGCCGAGTATTGACGATACTCGGCCTCAAGTTTCGTATTCAAATAACCAATCGGTTATTTGACCACGGTCATTTCATCGACAATGTTTTTTGCTCCGTCGATGTGCTCCATCGTCCAAAGCATAAACGGCACACTGGTGTGAATAGCGCGGTTAAAGTTAGGATCGTAATCCCAATCGCCAATAATCGACTCGTAGACACCGTCAAACGCCAAACCGACAAATTCACCTTTGGCATTGAGTGTTGGTGAACCTGAGTTACCACCAGTAATATCAACCGTCGACAAATAGTTTACTGGCACTGACCCCAAACTTTGTCGAGCGTAGCTACCGTAATTTTGAGTTGCGATTGCCGTGCGAATATTGTCAAACAAGTCGAACTCTGCATCACCAGCAACGTACTTAGCCAACATGCCTTCTAGGGTAGTAAATGGCTGTGCCGTTAAACCGTCTTGTGGTGAATAGCCTTTAACATTGCCGTACGTAATGCGCAATGAACTATTGGCGTCAGCGTAAACAGGCTCGCCTTTACTCTTTTTGTAGGCAATCATTGCCGCCATAAAGGCAGGTCTTACTTGAGCAAGCTTGCCGAAAAGCGCTTTGTCTTCTTTTTCCTGAGCAATTAACTGTGGGTACTGCGAAACAGCAAACTTAATATACGGGTCGTCGCTATTTTTAAATGCTTGCACCGGCTTTTTCATCCAAGCTAAGCGAACAGCTTCTTGATCGAGTTCAGTGTTTGCGTGCATGTTATCGAGTTGTTTAGCAAGCTTTTTAGCGTCAAAGCCTTGGTCTAAACCAAAGAATTTGTCAAAGGCAAGATTGCGCTCAGGTGCAGGTAATTGAGCGTATTGGCTAATAAAGTGCATCAAGATCGCCTTATCAACTTCGGCATCATATCGGCGATTCACTCGTTTCATTTTCTGGGTAAAACGGTTCATATCACGCTCTTGATAACCTTGTTCACGCTCGGCGTCTGGCTTGCCATTTTCGTTGGCAAGGTAATATAAGTCTTTCGCGACTCGCATCAGGTTTGTGCGACCAATATACGACAAGATCAAATCTCGGGCTTGGTTTTGTTGGCTAAGCGCAATCAATTGATTTAACTCCACCAATGCCTGACCATATTGTTTTTGACGTTTTTTCGAGGCGTTAATCCAGGTCTGTAGTGCTTTTAACTCTTGTTGCTTACGAGCAAGCATGTTGCCTTTGTTAAAGCTCTCCACCATAGCACCGTAATTTTTAGCATAATTAGCTAAGCCTGCAATTGTACTTTCATACTTAATTCTGGCATCACTGCCCTCTAGCGCGGTATTTTTAATCACGTCAATATACTCTTCGCGATAGCGCTTAGCCGTTGGGTAAACCCAGTTAAACTGGTTCTCAACTTCACTAGCAATGCGGTAACGATTGGTGCGACCTGGGTAACCCAGCACCATAACATAATCGTTTTCTTCAACACCATTGGCATTCACTTTGAGGAACGCTTTAGGTTTAAATGGCACATTGTCTTTTGAGTAATCAGCTGGTTGGCCATCTTTGTTAACATAAGCGCGATAAAATGCCCAATCGCCGGTGTGACGAGGCCACATCCAGTTGTCGGTATCACCGCCAAATTTACCAATACTCGCTGGTGGCGCGTAAACTAAACGGACATCGCGAATCGCAAGCTGCTTAATTAAGATATATTTAAGGCCACCGTGAAAGCTGTAGACTTCGCAGCGATAATCTTGTGATGTTTCACATTCAGCAACCAGCTTTTTCTCATTGTTTTCGATTGCTTCAAAGTATGCTTGCCCTTTAACTGACTCAGGAATTGTCCCTGTGATTAAGTCAGTCACATTGGTTAATGACTCGGTGACATAAACCCGAGAACCTGGCACGGCTTGTAGCTCTTGAGCGTGAGATTGAGCAACAAAGCCTTTTTCCAGTAAATTGTTGGTTTCTGTAGAGTTGTATTGGATAGAGCCATAAGCACAGTGATGATTGGTCACCACCAAACCCTGCTCAGACAAAAACGAAGCAGTACAACCACCTAAACTAATGATGGCGTTCATTGGAAACTGATTTAAGTTTTCCATCTGAGTAGGATCTAACTGCAATCCCGCTTGTTTTAATTTACCGCTAATTTCTTGTAATTGATGAGGTTGCCACATGCCTTCATCAGCAAGTGCGACACCAGAGGTGAATAATGATGCTAAAGCCAGCGCCTTGAACATACGTTTATTTATCATAATCAGGTTTCCATTTGATTTTATTTTTTTATGTAATTTGCAACAAGCATTTCTGTGCTGCCGATTTTTTGTACGCATTATACTGCAGGAAGTACTGCACAAATATTTAACAAAAAGCGAACTAGGTTATGCCACATAGACTAAAGGTTACCCTCAGTGCCGTATAAAAGTAAACCAAGTGTTATCAAGAAGTAATTTTCAGCGCAACATAGTGTGATAATATCACAAAACGAGCTCAAGTGACTTGTTGAAATTGATAATTTTATTAAAGGAAAGTTAAGATAACTGTACACTGCCAAAGTCAGACTAAATTCAATTCAAATCAAAAAAGCCAAGTAGTTGTTCTACTTGGCTTTAAAAAATGGCTGTGTATTTATGGCGCTATGGTTATTGCTGTTGTTCTTTAACCACAATGCGTTTTGGCGCGACTAAGCCATCGTCGTTAATTTCACCAACGCCAATAAATTCGCCGGCGTTAGCTTCGTCGCCGTCAATAAAGATTTGAACGGTCCCGTTAGCAGGTGCATTGGCCGCTTTTACCGGGTTACCATGGCGCAAGTAACTTGCTGACATGGCATCAACTTCGACTTTCGCAATACCCACTAAGGCGGTTTCCATTGGCATTAGCAAAGGATCTAACACTTCAGATGGCGTAATGCCGTCCTCACGAGCCTGCTCAAGTAAAACGTTTAACTGATCTAAGGTCAGCATTTTATCTCGAGGATACTGACCAACAGCCACACGACGCAGCTGGGCAACATGAGCACCACAACCTAACGCTTCACCTAAGTCATCAACGATAGTGCGAATATAGGTACCTTTCGAGCAGTGAATTTCCATCTCAACTTCATCGCCTTCAAAACGCAAAACATCAAGACGAAAAACCGTAATATCACGCGCTTCTCTCGGTACCTCAATACCTTCACGGGCATATTTGTACAGTGGCTGACCTTGGTGCTTCAGGGCTGAATACATTGACGGCACTTGTTTGCTGTCACCGCGAAAATGCTCTAACGCAGACATTAACTGAGCTTCGTCAATATTTACTGGCTTTTCACTCACCACTTCGCCATCGGCATCGCTGGTGGTGGTGCGAATACCGAGCTTAGCCGTGACTTGATAGACCTTATCAGTATCGAGTAAAAACTGAGAAAACTTGGTTGCTTCACCAAAGCAAATTGGCAGCATGCCGGTTGCTAGTGGGTCTAAAGCACCTGTATGACCAGCTTTTTGCGCAAAATAAATGCGCTTAGCTTGCTGCAAGGCATGATTACTCGATAACTCATAAGGCTTATCCAGCAACAAAATACCGTTTATTGGTCGACCCTTTCTGCGCTTTGCCATCGCTTAATTACTCTCCGAGTCGTTATTTTCTGACTCATTGCCTTCTGACTCACTCGCGCGGCGCTGATCTTCAGCCACGGCTTGGTCAACCAGTGACGTCATGCGAACACCTTCAACCATTGATTGGTCGTAGACAAAACGCAGCTCGGGCATAATACGAGCCTTTAAACGCTTAGCTAACAAACCGCGAACAAAGCCCGACGCTTCGTTTAAGATTTCAAGTGATACTTTAACGTCTTCATCTTGATTTAAAAATGTGACAAAGACTTTGGCATAGGCTAAATCGCGGGTAACTTCAACCGCGGAAACCGTCACCATAGACAAACGTGGATCTTTGATTTCACGCTGTAAAATCATTGCCACTTCTTTTTGAATTTGTTGACCAACGCGATCAGTTCGCGCGTAATTTCTGGCCATAAAACACCTCTTTTTTCAGAGAAAAATGGGGGCTAGGCCCCCATTTTATTATTTATAAGCTTTTAAAGATTAAAGCGTACGCTTAACTTCAACCACTTCAAATACTTCGATTTGGTCACCAACTTTCACGTCGTTGTAGTTCTTAACACCAATACCACATTCGGTACCGTTACGAACTTCTTGTACGTCGTCTTTAAAGCGACGCAGTGACTCAAGCTCACCTTCGTAAATAACCACGTTTTCACGTAATACGCGAATTGGGTTGTTACGCTTGATAATACCCTCAGTCACCATACAACCGGCAATTGCGCCAAGCTTAGGTGATTTGAATACATCGCGAACTTCAGCAAGACCAATGATTTCTTGTTTGAACTCAGGCGCAAGTAAACCGCTCATCGCTTGTTTAACTTCGTCGATTAGGTCGTAAATAACGCTGTAGTAACGCAAATCAACGCCTTCTGTTTCAATCACTTTACGCGCAGAAGCATCAGCACGAACGTTAAAACCAACAACAATCGCATTTGACGCCGCAGCAAGTGACGCGTCAGTTTCAGTGATACCACCAACACCTGAGCCGATAATTTTCACTTTTACTTCGTCTGTTGAAAGCTTAACTAAGGCATCTGAGATCGCTTCAAGTGAACCTTGTACGTCAGATTTCAATACCACATTAACTTCAGAAACATCACCATCAGCCATATCAGAGAACATGTTCTCAAGCTTAGCTTTTTGCTGGCGAGCAAGTTTAACGTCGCGGAATTTACCTTGACGATATAAGGCAACTTCACGTGCTTTACGCTCGTCTTTTACAACAGTTGCTTCATCACCTGATTGTGGTACACCACTTAAACCTAAAATCTCAACTGGAATTGATGGGCCAGCAGACTTAATTTGCTTGCCAAGCTCGTCGCGCATGGCGCGAACACGGCCGTATTCCAAACCACAAAGTACGATATCACCTTGGTTTAAAGTACCTTCTTGAACAAGTACTGTTGCCACTGGGCCGCGGCCTTTGTCAAGTTTAGACTCGATAACAACACCGTTTGCCATTTTGTCGACAACCGCTGTTAATTCAAGTACTTCAGCTTGCAATAAGACAGCGTCAAGTAGGTCATCGATACCTAAACCTGATTTAGCTGATACGTGAACGAACTGAGTATCACCACCCCAATCTTCAGGGATAATGTCGTGCTGTGACAATTCAGTTTTAACTCTGTCTGGATCAGCGGTTTCTTTATCCATTTTGTTAACTGCAATAACAATTGGCACATCAGCAGCTTTAGCATGCTGAATTGCTTCAATTGTTTGTGGCATGACACCATCGTCAGCAGCAACAACAATAATAACGATATCGGTTGCTTTAGCACCACGTGAACGCATTGAGGTAAATGCGGCGTGACCTGGAGTATCTAAGAAAGTCACCATACCATGGCCAGTTTCTACGTGATAAGCACCAATGTGCTGAGTAATACCACCTGCTTCGCCAGCAGCTACTTTAGCTTCGCGAATGTAGTCAAGTAATGATGTTTTACCGTGGTCAACGTGACCCATAATGGTCACTACTGGCGCGCGAGTAATCGCTTCACCGGCATCACCGCGATCAGACAATACCGCTTCTTCAAGGGCATTTTCTTTCACCAAGATAACATTGCGCCCCATTTCCTCAGCAACCAGTGCTGCGGTTTCTTGGTCAATGACTTGGTTAATGGTCGCCATAGCGCCCATTTTGAACATCACTTTAACTACTTCCGCGCCTTTAACTGACATTTTATTTGCCAATTCAGCAACAGAAATTGTTTCACCGATGCGAACATCTTGTAGCTTAGTTTCAGCTGGCTTTTGGAAACCGTGCTTTAAGCTTTGCGGTGCAGAAAGCGTTTGCTTACCACGACCACGGCCGCGAGCTTGCTTGTCTTGTTGTCCGCCTTTTTTCTTCTTGCGACGACGACCACTGCTCTCTTCTTGAGAGTCAACAGCATCTTCCGCTTCTTGTGCGTATTTAGAAGAAGTTAAATGAACAACTTCTTGCTCTTTTTTAATACGCTCAGCTTCTTGTTCTTTCCAACGAGCTTCGTTTTCTTCCGCTAAGCGCTTAGCTTCTTCAGCACTGCGCTTGGCTTCTTCTTCAGCTTTTGCAGCAGCTTCTTGCTCTTGTTGCACGCGAATGCGCTCGGCTTCATCAGCTTCTGCTTTTTCTGCAGCCGTTTGCTCTGGTGTTTTTTGCGCTTCAATTTCAGCAGCTTTCGCTTTCGCCGCTTCTTTTGCTTTAGCGTCAGCTTCGGCCTTAGCTTTGCGCTCAGCGTCAGCTTTTGCTTTCGCTTCGGCGTCTGCCTTGGCTTTTGCTTCAGCTTCTGCTTGTAGACGAGCTTCTTCAGCCGCTCGGGCTTCAGCTTCTGCCTGAGCTTTCGCTTCTGCTTCTGCTTGTTGCTGCTCTTCTAAATCGCTTGCTTTTACGTAAGTACGCTTTTTGCGTACTTCAACTTGAACTTGCTTCGCTTTAGAGCCGCTACCTACAGACAAGGTAGTTTTTTTCTTGCGGCTTAAAGTCATCTTACTCGGCTTGGCGGCACTGTCGTCACCGTGCTGTTTCTTCAAGTGCTCAAGCAAGGTTTCTTTTTCTTGCTCAGTCACAGAATCAGACGCTGATTTGGTAATACCTGCGTCAGCTAGTTGGCTAACTAGGCGATCGACCGGTGTTCCGATTTCATTGGCAAGTTGTTCAATTTTTACTTCTGCCATCTAATTATTTCTCCCGGCGATTACTACTCTTCGTTAAACCAACAGATGTTACGTGCGGCCATGATTAATTCACCCGCTTTCGCTTCATCCAATTCTTCAATTTCAACAAGGTCATCAACACCTTGTTCAGCTAAATCTTCTAAGGTTGCAACACCTTTGCTCGCTAGTACGTATGCCAAGTGCTTGTCTAAACCTTCAAGGTTTAATAAGTCTTCCGCTGGCTCAGCGCCTTCTAGCGTTTCTTCACTCGCCAATGCTTGCGTGGTTAATGCACCTTTCGCGCGCTCACGCAATTCTTCAACGATGTCTTCGTCCATGCCGTCAATTTCTAACAATTCAGCAACTGGTACGTAAGCAATTTCTTCTAATGACGTAAAGCCTTCTTCAACTAATAAAGTTGCGAAGTCATCATCAATATCAAGCTTCTCAGTGAATAGGTTCATCACTTTGTCGTTTTCAGCTTGATGCTTTTCATTCATGTCATCAACAGTCATCACGTTTAGCTCCCAACCGGTAAGTTGGCTTGCTAAGCGAACGTTTTGACCACTGCGACCGATCGCCATCGCTAAGTTGCCTTCTTCAACCGCGATATCCATAGTGCCTTTGTCTTCATCAACAATGATTGAAGCAACTTCAGCCGGTGCCATGGCGTTGATAACGAACTGCGCAGGATTGTCGTCGAATAAGACGATATCAACGCGCTCACCGCCTAATTCGCCAGAAACCGCTTGTACACGAGAACCGCGCATACCAACACACGCGCCTACAGGATCAATGCGCTTATCGTTAGACTTAACTGCAATTTTGGCACGAGAACCCGGATCGCGAGCGGCGCCTTTAATTTCCAACATTTCTTCGCCAATTTCTGGCACTTCAACGCGGAATAGTTCAATAAGCATTTCAGGCTTAGTGCGGCTAACAAACAATTGAGCACCACGTGCTTCAGGTTTGATTGCATAGAGTAAACCGCGGATGCGGTCACCCGGACGAAATACTTCACGTGGCAACATGTCATCGCGGTAAACAATTGCTTCAGCGTTGTTACCCAAGTCTAAAATCACGCTATCGCGGCTCGCCTTTTTAACCACACCTGTGATTAGCTCGCCAACTTGGTCTTGATAAGCGTCAACAATTAAAGCACGCTCTGCTTCACGAACTTTTTGTACAATGACTTGCTTAGCTGTTTGCGTGGTAATACGGTCAAACTTAACTGACTCGATTTGCTCTTCGACGTAATCGCCAGCTTGTAGCTCTGGATCCTCGTATTGAGCCGCCGCTAAGCTGATTTCAGCAAATGGGTTTTCCATTTCTTGCTGAGTATCGTCAATCACTAACCAACGACGGAAAGTGTCAAATTCACCCGTTTTGCGGTCAATGCATACTCGAACAGCAATATCGCCTTCATATTTCTTTTTAGTGGCAGTTTCTAAAGCTGTTTCCATCGCCTGAAAGATGCTTTCACGCGGAACCGCTTTCTCGTTTGAAACGGCATCTACAACTAGTAATACTTCCTTACTCATGTTTTAAGCCTTTCTCATTAATCTTCAAAATTTGGAACTAGATTGGCCTTGTCGATATTAGTAATCGGTAACATAAATGTTTGACCGTCAACAACAACCAGCAAAGTATCGTTTTCTATCGCTTCAAGGACACCCTTGAATTTGCGACGGCCATCAATTGGCATCGCTGTTTTTGCTTGTATGGTTTCACCCATTACCGCTTGGTAATGCTCTTTAGTGAATAGTGGTCTATCCATACCTGGTGATGAAACTTCCAAGTTATATTCGGTGCTAATTGGATCTTCAACATCCAACAAGGCACTAACCTGACGACTAACTTCAGCACAGTCATCAACCGTGATGCCATTTTCATGATCAATAAATAATCTCAATACCGAGTGTTTGCCGGCACCAATAAACTCAAGACCAAGTAACTCCTTACCGGTTTCTTCAACCGCAGGGCGTAACATCTCGGTTAATTTGTCTTCAAATTTAGCCAATCACATTCTCCAGAAACAAAAAAAGGGCATAAAGCCCAGCGTAAATAAACATGCTGTTGTATATTTTATTCGAAAATATACAAAAAAGCCCCAACACAGGGGCCTGAATCACTGAAACCCTTTGTGCGAGTTACACATTAAAGCATTAGCATGCTTATTTGATGTAACACTATGTTGCCGTATCAGTGTTTTTAACCGTTTTATCTTCAATAAAATCGCGATAAAAAACTGTTCAGTGCATACCAACAACATTCAGACCGCGAAATTATATAGCGACTATCCGTGCTTAGCAAGTACAATCTCGGCCACATCATGGACTAATTCAATTGCATCAAGTCCCACTTATTGCCATATAAATCTTCAAATACAGCAACAATGCCATAGGGCTCTTCGCGGGGTTGTTCGAGAAAGCAGACACCGTTGGCTTGCATGCTTTTGTAATCGGTCCAAAAGTCTTGTGTGTGCAAAAACAAAAACACCCGGCCGCCCGCTTGGTTACCAACCGCTAGTTGTTGTTCGCTATTAGTTGCCTTGGCCAAAATTAACCCGGCCCCAAAGCTATTAGTGGGAAGCAATCTTACCCAGCGTTTGCCATTACCCAAGTCTTCGTTTTGAACCAGTTCAAAGGGTAAACATTGCGTGTAATATTCAATGGCGCGTTGATAGTCATCAACAATAAGTGCAATGTTGGCGATATTTCGCTCTGTGGGCTCAGACATACTCAATACTCTTGAAAAAAGCGCCATGATACCAAAGCCAAGTCAAAGACTGGCAACAATTTATAACAATTTCAGTGAGTAAAAATTCTATAATCGCGGTCGCTTATTAATACCTTATTTACTAAACCGGAAAATATTCATCTACAATTAACACAAAGCCAGTTAGAATATTGATTTTGTTCGTGATATAAAAATACTATCAAAACGCTAGCACTCGTCCGTTAGTTGTGATGTTGACTTATACTTTGATCTATTAGGGAAGGCTTACTTACAGCTCATGTACACTTTTAGCCAATTACTGATTAGAAACGCCATTTTAGGCTTGTTATTCTCACTTATCAGCGCCGTGCTGATGATATTTATGTTTCGCCTTTATGTCTCTGACAAACAAGAGCAACAGCAGCAAGTTGTTACGACCTTGGCAGAACAAATTATTAGCCACCAAGACGTTAAAACCCTCAGCCAAGTGTTGAGAAAAAAGAACGCTTACCAACGAATTACCATTACGACTCAAGCCGGTGAACAGCTCTACCACTTCACTGAGCCGGGTTCTGCCTTGTTAAGTGGGATTATTTCACCTGAGACAACAGAAATTAGCCTGCCTGCCCTCGACACTATTATTACCATGCAAGTGACCAGTGACAAAGAAGCTAACTTGGCTATTCAGTTAATTCTATTATACGTTGCTGCAACCGCCTTTTTTATTATCGTGGCAGGTGTTGCCAGTACTCGCCGCTACAAAGCTTTCTTTAACGCGATTAACTGGCAGATTAAAAAAGATCTCTCGCTTATTCTCCCCGATGAAAAAAACACCCAAGCGCAATCAGATTTAGACTTGTTCGATATTCCCGATTTAAAAGCGGGCTTACAAGAAATTAAATCACTGATTGACGAACAAAAACAAGATAGCGTTGAATTAGAACGCGAAGCATACACAGAGCCTTTAACGGGCTTGGCAAATCGCAATCAGTTTATTAAACACTTTGAGCAGAAAATTCACCAAAGTGATAAAAAAGTCTTTGGCGTTCTGTTAATTACCCGCTGCTCAGAGTTGCAAACCATCAATCAGGTCAGAGGCTATAACGAAGGCGACGACTACATTAAAAACGTTGCCAACATAATGAAAGGCGAAATTGCTCGTTATCAAGGCGGTGAATTATACCGTTTAAACAGCTCCGACTTTGCTAGTTTGTTACCGAACACCACATTGCAACAAGCTGAAAAATACGCCCAAGAGTTAACGCTTAAATTTAATGACTTTCAACAGGCTGCTGATTTAGATTCGGTCGCCTACTCGGGTTTAGTAGCATTTGACGAGAAAAAACCACTGGGTGAAATACTCGCCCTTGCCGACACAGGTATTAGTGTCGCTCAAACCCAACGGGTTAACGCTTGGTATTCACAAAAAGAACAAGACATTCTCGACAATGCTAGCGCGGGCTACGGCAACCAAAACTGGCGTCAAGAAATTGAAAACGTTATTGAGAACCAACGCGTGTCGTTATTGGTTCAATCAATTCAACCTAACACCCGCAACAGCAAGGTTTATGGTGAAGTACTAGCGCGTTTTCTCAATGCTAGCGACGAGTTACTGCCAACAGCGTCATTTATTGCCATGGCTGAAAAGCTCGACAAAATCACTGCTATTGATCAGATTATCATCAGTAAAGCGATTAGCGAAATTAAGCAGAAAAACTTACAAGCCAACCACTTTGGTATTAATATCAGCCCTCGCAGTATTCACGACCAACAATTTGTCATTTGGTTAGAGCGCAAACTGTTGCGTGAACCCGATATCGCACCGCATATTGTCTTTGAAATTACTGAGTACGGTTTACAGCAAAACATCAAAACCAGTAAGCGCTTTATCGAAATGCTACACCGTGTTGGCGCTCGCCTAACGGTTGAAAGATTTGGTGTCGGCTTAACCTCGTTTAAATTCTTCCGCGACTTAAAGCCCGATTTTATAAAGATGGACAGCAGCTACACACGCGATATCGACGAAGACAAAAACAATCAATACTTTATTCGAGTGATGGTTGATTTAGCCCATAGGTTGAGTATTAGTGTGTTGGCTGAAAGTGTTGAAACGCTCGAAGAAAAGCATACGCTTGAGAAGTTATTCGTCGATGGTTGCCAAGGTTTCTATATTGGTAAACCAAAGCCTATGTAACCGCTACACAGCCATAACAAGACATAAAAACACAAAGGTGCTAGGGCGTGTTGATCTTTCGAGATTAAATTTTGTTCTATCTAAACGCTTTCTGATCGCGGCGCTCGGGTTGTAGCATAGTCGTTCTATGTAAAAACCGAGCAACAATGAGCAGGGAGCGTTTAGATGAACCCGCAGGGCAGCGCCTGTTTGGCTTTTCTACCGCGTTGTCGCAGGATTTGTGTAGAACAACTACACGACATCTGCTCCGCCTTGTATAAAAACCAAACAGACTGCTGCAAAAACAATCCTGAAAGATCAACACGCCCTAATATCAGCACCTTTTTTATTTCTTTCTCATACACCCATACATACTGTGCTGCGCAATCTTTACGCTAATAATAATTCCCGTACTGCTATCAGGTTGTTTATTGGTAAATAAAAACGGATAATAACCGCTTGGGTAACATTGCAAGTGTGTTAAATGACTGATTATTTACTGTTGTTAGTCGGTACTGTACTGGTTAACAATTTTGTTTTAGTAAAATTTTTGGGCTTATGTCCATTTATGGGGGTTTCGTCGCGCACGGAAACCGCTATTGGTATGTCGTTCGCGACCACCTTTGTTATGACTTTAGCGTCAGTGCTGAGTTATTTAGTCAATAATTATTTACTTGCACCGTTTGGTTTAGAATATTTAACCACCATGGCCTTTATTCTAGTGATCGCCGTGGTAGTGCAATTCACTGAAATGGTGGTTCACAAAACCAGTGCTAATCTCTACCGTTTGCTTGGTATTTTCCTGCCATTAATTACTACCAATTGCGCAGTGTTAGGGGTAGCACTACTTAACATTTACGAACAGCACAGTTTTTTTGAGTCGGTTATTTATGGTTTTGGCGCAGCTGCTGGTTTTTCACTTGTCTTAATCATGTTTTCCGCCATGCGCGAAAAACTCGCCAATGCCGATGTACCAACACCATTTAAAGGCTCAGCGATTGCGATGATCACCGCAGGTTTAATGTCACTGGCATTTATGGGCTTTACTGGGCTGGTAAAATGAACCTAATTATCGCAATTTTAGTATTAGGGATTATTGCCCTATTGTTTGGTGCCCTGCTTGGCTTTGCCTCAGTCAAGTTCAAAGTGGAAGGCGACCCGTTAGTAGAACAACTCGATGCACTATTGCCACAAACTCAATGTGGTCAATGTGGTTACCCCGGTTGTAAACCCTACGCCGAAGCTATGGCAAATGGCGAAGCTATTAATAAATGTGCGCCGGGTGGCGACGATACCATCAAGAAAATTGCCGATCTGATGGGCGTAGAGCCTGAACCGATGGACGGCAGCCATGAACAAGACAATACGCCAAAAGTCGCCTTTATTGTTGAAGAAGACTGTATTGGCTGTACTAAGTGTATTCAGGCCTGCCCTGTTGATGCCATCATTGGTGCTGCCAAGCAAATGCACACAATTATTAGTGATGAGTGCACAGGTTGCGATTTGTGTGTCGCACCTTGCCCTGTCGATTGTATTAAGATGTTACCAATCGCTCAAACAACCCACAATTGGCAGTGGGATCTCGATAGCATCGCCATCACTCAAATAGATTAGCTCAAATAAATTAGTCAGCGGAATAAGTAAAACTGTGGAAAATATTTTATCGAGAATTGAACGCGGCCAATTTTGGCAATTCCACGGCGGTATTCACCCGCCGGGGCAAAAATTCCTGACCACGGATAAACCTATTCGACCATTGACCTTACCTGAACAGTTGGTTATCCCGCTTCAGCAGCACATAGGCCAAGCGGGTGAACTACTGGTAAAAACGGGCGATCACGTCCTCAAAGGTCAGGCGCTTACCCGCAGCCTACACCCGATGGCGGTGCCTATTCACGCACCAACAAGTGGCACAGTACTCGCGGTAAAACCCGCGACCATTGCTCACCCATCAAACATGCAAGAGCTGTGTTTATTTTTACAGCCAGATGGCGAAGACTCTTGGCGTGAACGCCACATTTGCCCTGATTTTTATCAATTATCACGAGAGCAAATCGTCAGTAAAATTGCCAATGCTGGCATTGCTGGTATGGGCGGCGCAGGTTTCCCAACCAGCATCAAAGTCAATACAAAACCGGCAATCGATTTTCTAATCATCAACGCTGCCGAATGTGAACCATACATTACCGCTGACGATTTATTGATGCGCGAGCACAGCGCCACCATTGTCGATGGCATCAAGATTCTCGACCACCTGCTTTTGCCTGAAGTCATCCTGATTGGTATTGAAGACAACAAGCCAGAAGCAATTAAAGCGCTACAACAAGCAACTGAGCACTTAGACAAAGTCAAAGTTTGTGTTGTCCCAACCATTTATCCAATGGGCGGTGAAAAACAGCTAATCAAAGCACTCACAGGTAAAGAAGTCCCCAGCGGCGGCTTACCCAGCCAACTTGGTGTGGTTATGCAAAACGTTGCTACTTGTTTCGCCATTGCAGAAGCAGTAATTAACGATATTCCTCTGCTGCGCCGAGTGGTTACCGTTACTGGTCAAGCCCTTAATAAACCGCAAAATTTATGGGCGCTACTTGGTACTCCCGTTGCTTTTTTGTTGGAGCAATGCGGTTATCAAGCTAGCGATAAAAAGCATTTGATTATGGGCGGTCCAATGATGGGCTTTAGCTTAGCAACCGACCAAGTGCCAATCGTTAAAACCACCAACTGTATTTTAGCGCCGAGTGAAAAAGAAATACCGGCGGACAGCAAAGAAGTTGAGTGTATTCGCTGTGGCCAGTGCGCCGAAGTATGTCCAAGCCAATTATTGCCGCAAGAGCTGCAATGGAGCGCAAAGGCAAAAGACTACGATCAACTAAAAGCACTCAACTTGTTCGACTGTATCGACTGCGGCGCCTGTGCTTATGTCTGTCCAAGCCAAATACCACTAGTGCAGTATTATCGGGTTGCCAAAGCAGAAATCAGGCAACAACAACTGCAAGATATTAAAGCAGAAAAAGCAAAATCACGGTTTGAAGCCCGCAAAGCACGCCTAGAGCGCGAGAAAAAGATTCGAGAAGAAAAACAACGTGCCGCTGCAGAAGCAAGGCGTGCCAAAATGAACGCCAATACGGCGGAAGGCGCTAATGCTAAATCAGCAGTAGCAGCTGCGCTTGCCCGTGTTAAAGCGAAAAAAGCGCAACCACAAACAGCACAAAACGCTGCTCCTGCTAACAACAGCCTTGAGCCAAATAACAGCCTTGAGCAAAACAGTAGCCCAGAGCAACAAAACAACAATATTCAAGCAAGCGATCAAAAGAGTCAAGTGGCCGCCGCCATTGCTCGAGCGAAAGCGAAAAAGCTTGCCGCCCAGTCAAGTAACACACAACCTGATAACAAACAGGCAAATGATGCTGAACCTGCTCAAGCGACAAATACACAAACCGGCGTAGACAAAGCAGCCGACAAAAAAGCGCAAGTAGCCGAAGCTATCGCCCGAGCCAAGGCGAAAAAGCTTGCTGCGCAAGAAAAGCAGCAGCACGCTCAGCCAGCAGCAGCCCCCTCACAGACAGCTAAGCCGACAAAAACGCCAGCAAGTAGCAGTGGTGGTGAAACTCAGCAACAAGTAGAAATCGATACTAGTGAAGTAAGTGACAAAAAAGCCAAAGTTGCTGCAGCTATTGCCAAGGCAAAAGCAAAAAAACTTGCGGCGAATGCTGAACAAGCACCAGTACAAAGTGACGCTGGACAAAAAACGCCAGCAATAACACCTACTGATGCTAACAATGACAAGAAAGCCAAAGTCGCTGCTGCCATCGCTAAAGCAAAGGCAAAAAAAGCCAATGCCCGTTTAGCTGCTGAACCAGAGCAGGCGCAAAAAGCAACTGTTGACGATGTTGAAAGCCAATCACAGATAAGCGATGCAACAAATGCTCAAACAAACAGTTCGCCGCAGCAACAACCAGCAATTGCGCCAACTGATGCCAATAATGACAAAAAGGCAAAAGTTGCCGCAGCTATCGCCAAGGCCAAAGCCAAGCAAGCTGCTAAGAAGAACAACAGCCTTGAGCCTAATATAAGCCCTGAGCCAGAAAACAGCCCTGAGCAAAACAACAGTCCCGAGCAAGAAAAATCTCCTAAACCTGATGCAGTCGAAAACGCTAGCTCAGCGGTTAACGGTGATCAAGGTACAACGAAAGATTCAACATCGGTAGCTACTAACTCGACGGCTGATGACAAAAAAGCCCGTATTGCGGCAGCGGTTGCCAAAGCTAAGGCTAAAAAGTTAGCCGCTAATAACGGTACTGCAACAACAATTAACACTGACATTAGTGCAGCAGATGCCTCTGACAGTGTTAAACAAGTAGCGCCGACCGTTAACGCAGAGCCTACAGGTGAGATAGCATCCACTGATAGCGCAACTGCCGGTGACGATAAAAAAGCGCGAATTGCCGCAGCTATTGCAAAAGCCAAAGCAAAAAAGCAAGCGCGTGCGGAGCAAACAACTGATTGAACGAGTACTTAATCAGCCAACGTAACAACAAAGACAAACAAACGAATAACACTAGAGTTCAATAAAATATGGCATTTTGGATTGCAAGTTCGCCTCACAACCACACGCAAAATCAAACATCAAAATTGATGCGTTTGGTGATATACGCGACCATTCCCGGGATTTTTGCCCAGTGGTACTTTTTTGGTTGGGGCAACTTAATTCACATTGGTTTAGCGGTTGCTACCGCTTTAGTCGCTGAGTTTTTTGTTTTATCACTACGCGAACAACCGATTAGCAAACAGCTTTTTGACGGCAGTGCGATATTGACCGCTGTGCTATTAGGTATTTGTTTACCTGCGCTCGCGCCTTGGTGGATAACCGTGCTTGGCAGCTTATTCGCTATTGCCATCGTCAAGCAGCTCTACGGTGGCTTAGGTCATAACCCTTTTAACCCAGCGATGGCTGCTTACGTGATGTTACTGGTGTCATTTCCGGTGCAAATGACCAGTTGGCAGCCACCGTTAAGCCTAATGTCAGTCGAACTCGACTTTCTCAACACCCTGACCACGATTTTAACCGGCTTTACTTCTGAAGGTTATTCGGTTGAACAATTGAGAACACATATCGACGGCTACACCATGGCAACACCACTCGATAGCCTTAAAAATGATATTGGACAAGGACTTACCGTTGCTGAAAGCATTACTAAACCAGTATTTGGTCAACATTTTTCACTCGGTTGGGAATGGGTTAATGCCGGCTTTTTACTCGGCGGTTTGTTCCTACTGGCACGCAAGGCAATTCCGCTAGCAACACCGCTCAGTTTCTTAGCAAGTATTTTGGTTTGCTCATTTATTGCCTATAGCATTAACCCTGACGGCAATGCCTCAACCATGTTTCACTGGTTATCTGGCGCGACGATGCTCGGGGCATTCTTTATTTTGACGGATCCAGTTTCAGGTGCCACCAGTACCAAAGGTCGAATCGTTTTTGGTGCATTAGCGGGCTTTTTAGTTTTTATTATCCGTAAATTTGGTGGTTACCCAGATGCTGTCGCCTTTGCGGTATTACTCTGTAATATGGCAGCACCATTAATTGACCAGTACACAAGACCGAGAACATACGGCCATAGTGTTAAACAGCCTTGAGCAATTTGAAACAGCCTTGAGCAGAAAACAGCCATAAGCAAAAAGTGACGAGAACATAAATACAATGCGCAAAGCAATTGAAAAAAACGCACGAATTTTAGCCTTATTTGCCATCGCATGTACAGCGACAGTTGGTTTGGTCAATGAACTAACCAAAGGAAAAATTGCGCGCCAAGAGCAAGCACAGCTGCTTAAAACGCTACACGATATTATTGATCCCGAAATTGTTAACAACGATTTGTATCAAAGCTGCCTATTAGTCACCGACGAACTACTGGGCAACAATGAGCCCCATACGGTTTACCTAGCGAAACACGACGAAAAACCAGTGGCGGCAGCAATTACCACCACCGCGCCGGATGGATACAGCGGTAACATAGAGTTGATTGTCGCACTAAACTACGACGGCACAGTCAGCGGTGTTCGAACACTTAAACACCAAGAAACACCCGGCTTAGGCGATAAAGTTGAAATTAAAAAAAGCGATTGGATTACCAGCTTTACCGATAAACTCGTGACCGCAGATAATCAACATCAATGGGCAGTTAGCAAAGACGGCGGTATGTTTGACCAGTTTACTGGCGCAACCATTACACCAAGAGCCGTAGTTAAGGCCGTGAAAAACACTGCATTGTATTTTCAACAGCACAAAGCTGAATTATTTAGCCGCACCGACAGTTGCCGAGAAAACCTATGACACAAGAAGTAGCAACACCAGAATTAGCCGACAGTGAACCAGCTGATAACGAGCTTCAAGCTCAGCGAGCTGCACTAAAGTCTGAGTATAAAGAATTGGCTTGGCAAGGTTTGTGGAAGAACAACCCGGGCTTAGTTCAATTACTTGGTTTATGCCCGCTGTTAGCGGTCACTGCCACCGTTACTAACGCATTGGGATTGGGGCTGGCGACTTTGTTGGTACTGATTGGTTCTAACGCGACCGTATCTTTGATCAGACACTGGGTGCCGAAAGAGATTCGCATTCCTATTTTCGTATTAATCATCGCCGCATTTGTGACTTGTGTGCAATTGCTAATGAATGCCTTTACTTATGGCTTATATCAAGCGCTGGGGATTTTCCTGCCATTAATTGTCACCAACTGTGCCATTATTGGTCGCGCAGAGGCTTATGCATCAAAAAATCCACTGGCACAAGCGAGTTTTGACGGTTTAATGATGGGCATCGGTTTTATGCTAATACTCGTTGTCTTGGGGGCTATTCGTGAGGTACTTGGTCAAGGTACTTTGTTTGATGGTATTGAGTTATTGCTTGGCGACTGGGCGAGCGGCTTACGAATTCAAGTGCTCAATCTAGACAATCAGTTTTTGTTGGCAATACTACCGCCCGGCGCGTTTATTGCGATGGGCTTTTTAATCGCAATTAAAAATGCCATTGACAGCAAAATAGCAGAGCGCCAGCCTAAACCTGAAGAAAAAGCCATTGAGCGTGTCAGAGTGAACTTCGACGCCTCCTAAGAAAACTAAAGCCAACGAGATAACTGACCCAAGATAGATACATCAAGATGAATGAACTCAGCAAACCGATTTCTAAAAAAGAAAAAGTTCAGGCGATAATCGATATTCTGGACGAGTTGTACCCCGAAGTTCCTATTCCGCTAGATCACAAAGATCCTTACACCCTGCTCGTTGCCGTTTTGTTGTCAGCCCAGTGCACTGATGAGCGGGTAAACCAAATTACTCCTAAGCTTTTTGCCCGCGCCGACAATCCCTTTGATATGGTGTTACTGAGCATCGATGAAATTAAAGAAATCATTCGGCCCTGTGGCTTATCGCCGATGAAGTCGAAAGGCATTTGGCACCTGTCTGACATGATTATCAAACAGCACGGCGGTGAAGTGCCGCAAGACTTTGAAGCGCTGGAAGCGATGCCAGGCGTTGGCCACAAAACAGCATCGGTAGTGATGGCACAAGCCTTTGGCGTACCAGCATTTCCAGTGGATACTCACATCCACCGCCTGATGTATCGCTGGGGCTTGTCAAATGGCAAAAGTGTTGAGCAAACCGAAAAAGACGGTAAGCGCCTGTTTCCAAGAGAAAAGTGGAACGACCTTCACTTACAAATTATCTATTACGGCCGCGAGTACTGCCCCGCCCGTGGGTTTTCGCTAGATAAATGTATTATCACGCAAAAATTTGGTCGTAAAAGCTTTATTAATCAAGTATTAAAAGAACAGAGCAAAAAGAAAAAATAGCTGGATTTAACAATGAAATATTTACACGCCATGATCAGAGTGCAAGACGTTGACAAATCACTCGACTTTTACGTTAACAAACTCGGTTTAACCGAGATTCGCCGCAAAGACTACCCACAAGGTAAATTTACCCTCATCTACCTTGCTACCGCTGAAGGCGAAGCAGAAATTGAACTTACCCATAACTGGGATCAAACTGAAGCCTATAGCCAAGGTAAAAACTTTGGTCACTTTGCATTTAGCGTTGAAAATATTTATCAGCTTTGCCAACAGTTGCAAGACTCAGGTGTTGTCATTAATCGACCACCGCGCTGCGGTCACATGGCGTTTGTTAAATGTCCTGATGGCATTTCAATTGAGCTGTTGCAAGCCGGTGAGCCATTACCACCTCAAGAGCCTTGGTTGAGCATGGAAAACACGGGGTCTTGGTAAGCTAAACACTGAGAATCATTAAGCAACAGCGACCAATCATTGGAGGCTGTTGCTATTGAGGCTTTTATTAGCATTACTGGACAATAGTTGCCATCGTGTGCTCTAAAGCAGAATAATACGGATTCCACGTTAATCGCGCGTGGATTTTGCCTTGCTCTTCATAGCCCCATGCCGAATACCACACTTCAGCGCCATTTTCACAAGCGCTATTGGCATCATCATCAAAGCTATTCATACACATCAAGTGCTCGCCGTTAACACCGTAATACGAATTGTTTTTTGCAAACAACGGACTCATGTGAGAGCCAGTACTCACCCTACTCGACGCTAATTTCATGGTCAAAGTTTGAATCGATTTATCGTCAAATGTCGACTCGCCATACCATATCAATTGATTATTAGGGTTGTTAAAGCGTGTTTGATACAAACTTCTTACTGCCTCAGGATCAACAACGCTATCGGCTTCACTAAGTACGATTAACGTTGGCATCGACAACGTTTGCGAGTTCAATAAACTGCGCAGCTTCACTGCACTGTCTGAATACGCAATAGCTCCTTTTAACGGCGCAGACGTGTAACGAGCTAAATTTTTTTCCTCAGCCTCATAGCCATCAATAAATAAAGCGACAAATGGCGCTAACCGTTCAAGTTTTGGCGTTTTAGATTGAAAGCCTGGAGAAAACAACATTAAGCCGTCAACATCACCTTGTTCAAGCGAGTGAATAGTGACTAAATTACCTCCTGTTGAAAAGCCGCCCAACCACACTTTATCGAAGTCGCGTTTCAACAAACTTGCATAGTGGTCGACAATACCTTGCCAATCGGCATAAGTAGGCAACATTAAATCGCTTGGTTTACTGCCATGACCAGGCAATAACAAGGTTTGCACATAGAAACCCTGGTTTGCTAGTGACTTTGCTAAGTCAGAAAAACTGAAAGGTGAATCACCTAAACCGTGGACGAGCAAAATAGCTTTTTCGCTAGCACTTTTATCACCGAGCTCAAATGGCATATTCATCGCCAACTCTTTTTCCCTGTCCGGACTAATAAAGTCTCTGTTGATCTCAAGCCAAGCTTTTGTCGATTTTAAGTAATCACTGTAAGACGACTGGAGATAGTTGTAGTAATCAGGCGATTGATACAGAGGTGCTTTATTTTCGCTATTCAGCAGCGTGCAACCGACTATGGCTACTGCCGCAATGGCGAGTAGTGTTAATTTGAGCAAAGTTTTCATGAACTCACCTGAATAATTAAGAATTTATTAATAGCTAAAGGATAAAGAAACACAACTCACAAGTCGTTAAACAAAGTTACAAGATTTGTATACATATCAGTGTTTCTTTTGCAGCCAAGCACTATAACTATTGAGTAAGGTGGTTGATTTCTTTACAACCCAGTACCTGCTTGTCAAAGCCAAATTTGGTGACATGAATCATCGCTTTGCCGAATTTACTGGTTGTGGTTACCATATTGGGTATCAAACGCTTCAATAGCGGATACAAAGGTTTAATCACATAAGTGGCGTATCGATTCATTTTAGACCTAATTTCAACATTGTTATCAGGGTAAGTAATCGCAGGCCTGAAAACATAAGCGCTTTTAAAGCCCGTGTTAAGGATCGCCTGTTCTGCTTCTGCTTTAACTCGCGCCCACATAGCTTTGCCATTAATGTCCGCACCCTCAGCCGATATAAAGCTAAAGCTTATTTCGGGGTTCAGTTGCCGTATTTTGTCAGCAAATGTCTGCGATAGCGCTAAGGTCACGCTTCGATATGCCTGTTCGCTCATACCATTTGAGGAAGCGCCCAAACAATAGAAGCATGCGTCAAAGCCTTCTAACTTTTGCTCTATTGCAGAGAGATTAGAAAAATTAGGCAAGATTATTTCTTCGAGTTTGTCTGACGATATATTTACCGAGCTACGACTTATACTGACCACAGAGCTAACTTGATCGTTTTCAAGGCACTCTTGTAATACTCCGCCTCCGAGAAAGCCAGTTGCTCCGGTAATCAATACTCTTAGTCCCATAATCTTGCCTTTAATGTTGTTTTGAATAACTACTTGTTAAAAAATTCCGCTAATGCATCTGCGGATACTTTGACTGCCTCAGGATTGTGGTAAAAGTCAACGTGACTGAAACCAGATACCGCTAGCACTTCCGGGTTATTGGTCAGCTTCTCAATAAATGCTGTCGAACAAATCGCCGTTGGCGCATCTTTGCCGTAAACAACAAGTGTTGGTTGAACAATTTTATCGGCATAGTGTTCACACAATGAAAATAGCGATTGCATGGCCTGGTCACCAATATGCATATTGGTGAAATTCTCGACTGCCTTAGGGCCTTTAACACCATCTCGACCATAATAGTCGTAAGTTTCACCAGCCATTTCAGGAAAATCAGCAGTGCCAGTAAACTCTTCTCGTGATTGCTCGTCGTTGAGGCCAAAAGGCGCAACATAGTCAGCTTGGTTAGATGCGTAAATTTTCTGTTTCGACGCGTTAGCCGCAGCAATCATTTGATGTACAACTGTTTTGTCTGTCCACTGAAATGGGTCTGCTGCCATCATGCCTGAAACAGTTGCTAGCTTTTTAATACGGTGGTCGGTAACAGACGCTGACGAAATAATCGAGCCACCCTGACAGATACCAAGACCATAAATATCATCAACAAACGGCAGAGTGCCTAAGTATGAAACCGCATCCCAAGTATTTTCAATCAGTCTGAACATGTAACGAGATTGCTTGTTTTCACCGGCTAATACTGGCGAATCGCCCATCCCCAGATAATCAAACGCTAAAAAGACAAAACCTCTTTTTGCCATTTCTGGACCATAAGTACCGAGTACTTGTTCTTTAACTTGCGGGAACGGACTAGCACCAACAATCGCTTTGTATTTTTTGTTCTCATCAAAGCCTTCTGGTAGATATAAGTTGCCAACTAATTCAACACCAAATGATTTAAACGTTACGCTCTTAATATTCATATAACACCTCTAGTTTTGGTTTAAAGCATATCTGTTGAGCAATGTATGCAACGTTATATGCTTTGACGGATTGCGATAGTCGCAGAGCACAGCCTCTGCTGTTTCAACTAACCTTCTGTTTGAATGCTCTAATCAATGTCAACTAGTGCTTAAACAGCGAAGGACTTTTTATGGGGTTCATTATTGTTGAATAGGTCTAGTAAGTCAGTGCACAAAACTGCGAAACTTGTATACAAAACGACAGCTAAAAAAACGGCACAACATCACTGTAAGAAATAAAAATCATACTTTAGTAGGCTTACCTAAAGAGTAATATGTAGTACGCTAGATAGCTTATTATCGCCAAGCTCAACTATCTTCAATGTACAAAGACGCAGCTCAATCCCTCGGTTTTCACCAAGTAGAAGTCAACAACTTTATCGAGCGTGAAAAAGCACAACGCGTTGTTGCCATTCACAAGCAAACCTTAATGATGCAGGCAATTTTCATCATCGCCTGTGCTTGGGTTTTTGCCGATGTCGTTGACCGCGGTATTATTCTCATTTGGCTGTCGCTACAGTTTCTTGTGCTATCTATGCGCTTTGCGTTGACTCATTGGTATTTTCAAATCAAAGGTTCAACTGTTTTAAATAAAACATTTACAACGCTTTCTTTGTGCTTGTGTTTTATCAATAGCTTACTGTGGGGGGCTTCAGCGTTTTATCTCGACTTTCAACAATACCCGCAAGAGTCTGTATTTCTTATTACCATAAACCTAGGCATTGGCATTGGCAGTACTGGTATTGGTGGCTATTGGTTAAGCTACTTTTTAACCTATACCGTCACGTTTATGACTGTGTTTATGGTTGCCTTTTTAGTGGGGGTACCAGAGCCAAACTTTTTACTGGCGGCAATATTTCTCGCCTTTACTTTGTACTTGTCGAAAGTTGTTTACGTCGCCTACAAAGGGAATATTCAAAACTTACTGCTAAGAAAACAAAACGAGGTTTTAGCAAAATCACGCACCGATTTTTTAGCCGCGGCGAGTCATGATTTGCGACAACCCTTACAAGCTCTAAACCTATTTTTGTCTGCATTGAACAATGGCTCAAGCGACAACACACAAATACTCAAACAGCTGAAATCTAGCACCCACTCGCTCAATGCGCTATTGAATCATATGCTCGATGTTTCAGCGCTCGATGCCGACTCTGTTGAAATCAACATCCAACCAATTGCCATTGACAACATACTCGACGAACTAAAAGAACGATTTAGCCATGCAGCAGAGAAAAAGAATATAGAGCTTGTTATACCTAAAACCAAGGACTGGGTATGTGCTGACAAAGTTTTACTGGAGCGCGCTCTAGCAAATTTGATCGATAATGCCATTAAATACACCGTCGAAGGTCAAGTAGCGGTTTCAGTTGACGAGCAAAGTGAACAGGCTATTTCAATCTCTGTCCGAGATTCAGGTATTGGTATTAGCGACGAGCAACAACAGCACATTTTTGATGAGTTTTATCAAGTTGGCAATAAAGAACGCAATAGCGAACATGGTGTTGGCCTTGGCCTGTCAATTGTGAAACGTATTTGCTTGCTCATGAATATCAATATCTTGGTCGATTCTCACCCAGAATCTGGTTCTCTGTTTAGTTTGGTCCTGCCAAAGGCAGACAAACCAGCGACAGCACCTCAACCGACTCAACAAGAAAAACTCTTTGATAGTGATCTAAACAATATTTGTGCGTTAGTGATTGAAGATAACAAAAATGTTCGAGAAGCCTTGTGTTCACAATTGGCTTTGTGGGGCATGGAAGTGCTAGCCGCAGAGTCGGAAGCAGATATAGGTAAGTTGGTGATAGAGGCACCTAAACCCGACATCGTGCTGTCGGATTATAGACTAGTCGACTGCACTGGTGTCGAAGCAATCGAAAACTTACAGGCGCTCTATGGCACCACTCATATTCCTAGCATCATCATTAGTGGGGACACAGCGCCAGAAGTTATCGACCAAGTAAAAGCAAGCGGCTACACCTTGCTCCATAAACCTGTAAAGCCAGCGCAACTACGTGCAGTGATACAAAGAAAGTTATTTCAGAGCTAACCGGTTGATAGAATTTTTAATTCAACAGACTTTTGCACACAGTCAACGCGGTTTTTTGCACCAATAATTTTAAAAATGCTTTGTAAGTGAGATTTAACCGTAGTTTCACTGATGAACAAAACATTGGCAATATTTTGATTGGAGTGTCCCTGCTGCACCATAGTTAAAATTTCTAACTGCCTATTACTCAATACCGTTTGCGTATTTTCCTCGGCAAACTTAGTCATATTGTTGAGTGCGGCTTTCAATTTGGGCGGAATAAAAGTATTACCTTGATAGATAGTGAGCAAGGCATTAACAAGCTCTTCAGGTAATAGAGATTTTGGCAGAAAGCCCAGCGCTCCCAACTCGAACGCCTGCTTGAGTTGCTGAATATTTTCACTTGCCGACATAATAGCAACTGGCACGTAAATATCTCTGTTGAGCAATGCTCGCATAAACGAGATACCGTCCATATTAGGCATTGCTATATCCAAGACAATTAAATCGACATCATGATTCTGATTTAAATAGCTCAACGCACAATGAGCATCTTCCATCACTACAACATCAAATTTGTGCTCAGAAGACAACAAGGATGCTTTCAAGCCACTACTAAACAGCGGGTGGTCATCTAAATTAAGTATTTTCACAGTGCAATTAAACCCAAGTGATAGCAAAACTATTCTAGCTCTGTTTTTTCTAACAATACCAGCAAACGACAGCTAAATAAAAATCATTACTACTAAAGTATGATTTTGTCACGAAAGCCTGCGCTATGGACATAACATGCTGGTCGCCCATCAAAAAACTAATTGAGTATAAAATAGGAAAACAACATGCAGAAAAAATCGTTACTTATCTCGTTAAGCGTTTGTTTTTTAACAACTACATCAATAGCGCACGCTGACTTATTTGATAAGCTAAAAAATAAATCAGAACAAGCAGCTAAAAAACTGATCAAACAAGGCGACAAAAAACAGCCATCCGCACCTGCACAGCCCACAGCTTCGGCAACAGCAACAAATAGTGACCAAACTATTAGCTTGGGCGATGGCCCAAGTGAAAATTTAACTAAGTTTACCAAGTGTGCTGGTCTTGACCTAAGTAATGTCATGGTCGGTGAATACGGCGATTACACTTTCCAACAAGGTTTCTCTACCGAAGAACGTTCAGGCCTTGTTAATCGAAGTAAGCACCAAGTGTCGAGCGACTGTATTTTGCCATCGTTAAAGCCTCTGCAAGTGGTTTATATGGAAGTCGATACCGAAAAATACGATGACATGGGCTACAACTGGACGATGCAGTGTGTACGTTCAGACAAGCCGCAGGAAGGCGTTTTGAAAGAGGCGAGAAGTGAATATCCAGTTAAAGTCACCTACTTAGCAGGTAAAGATATTATGCTGCACTGTGGTCACAGTGAAGAACACGTCGAAGCTTGTGCAGAAGGTTCTAATGGCTCGCGCAGCCGCGCTTGGGATGATGTGTTAGACAGCCGCGGTAAAACGATGTTAACTGTTTTAGCTAAGCAAAGTATGCTTGCGCCCAAAGGCGGCGAGAAACTCTATTGCCAATACTACAACAAGAAAACCAAAACTAGCTTATTTGGCTTTGAATACATAAGAACGCCTTTTAACTAAAAACGCTAGAGAGCCCCACTATCCCATACCAACTGTGGCGCAGTAATATAACGAATATAAACTGCGCCAATTTGTTAATGTCATGCATTTTGATAACGCATTTGAAATTCAAATTCCGTTTGGCCAATGACTTCAAAACCATGGCGCAAATATAAACTGCGTGCAGGGTTGTCGAACAACACGTTTAAGGTAATTGGCAGCTTTAAACTATTCGCTTTGTTCTTGACCGAATTGAGTACCTTAGCGCCAATACCTTTGTTGTGGAATTTGGGTAAAATTTGGAACTGGCGAATGTGTAAACGGTCGCTAAATCGCGCCAACTTTAACAAGCCAACGGCATTCCCGTTGACTTCAATAATCAATGAATCGCCGAAACTCTCGTGAATCCGTGATAGATGATATTGATCTGATGTGTCAAAACCGGCTTTGTTCAGGTGATCGTTCATTGAAAGCTTGCGCAAATTCAATAAAAACTCAATATCTTGCGGCTGTGCGCTGCGATAACTTAGTTTGACGCTAATTTTGTGCTCTGTCACTTTACTACCTGCAGAGTGTCTATATATTTTTATTCAGCTTACTTTATGGTTTGTAAGCCTTGATTAAACAAAGCCACTAAAGCTTCGCTCTTTGCATTACCTCTTGGGAATAACAAATGCGTTGTACCTCGGATAAACGGTCGATAGTGCACTGCCAACCGCTCGCGTTGCGAAGAATTAAATTCTTGATCAAGTAAATATGAGGCGACTATTTCCGAGACGAGAATAACGTCGACATCGCTGTTTAGCAAACGCTTAATGTTTTCTTGGTCGGAGTCGGCAAATCGAATATCCAACATCGAACGATCGGTAAGCGACCAAAACTCGCTGGTGTAGGTAAAACTGCGTATCGCACCAATGCGATAGTCAGATAAATCTAACAAGCTATGCCAGTTGTTTAAACTCTCACCTTTGCGATGCATTAAGACAATTTTTTCAAAAGAAAGCGGCTCACTGCAAATAAATTGTTGTTGTCGCTGCTGGTCGCAAAACCAAAAGGCACTGGCGTCATACACGCCACCTCGCGCAGATTCGATATTTTCTGACCAATCGACAAAGTGAAAATTCACTTCGATATCAACCGCGGCAAAGGCATCAATTATTTTTTTAGTGATAAAGCTTTCAGAGGAATTTGGTGCATGTTGATAACTAAAGGGAGGATAGCTTGAAATAACAATATCTAGTGGTTCAGCCACTGCGGTTCTTACTATGCTAAAAACTACTAATGCGAATACGGTTAACTGTCGAAACACTGCGCGATTACCTAACGTAAAATAAACTACTCTTCCATCTATCCCATACTGTTCTTCCAAGGCGCTGCTATGATAACAAATACAGTGGATATTTTCTCTACATTCGATAGAATCAGCGCTAGTTATTTATTCCACATAGTAGTTTCAACTGAATATGCACGCCATTTTCGAATACATCCCCCTTATTGTTTTTTTCGTTGTTTTTAAATTTGCAGACATTTATTGGGCAACAGGCTCACTCATAGTCACGTCTGCCCTACAAATTCTTTACTACCTCATTAAAAAAGAGCCAGTGCCGACAAGACAATGGATATTCTTCGGTTTGATTGCGGTATTTGGCAGTTTAACCATATTTTTTCATGACGATGCCTTTATCAAATGGAAAGTAACATTGATTAATGGCGTTTTTGCCATCGCATTATTAGTGTCAGATTTTGTTTTTAAGAAAAACTTAATCAAACAATTTCTCGGCGAATCGTTAACACTACCGGAGCCAATTTGGCGTCGTCTTAACCTTGCATGGGTGAGCTTTTTTGTCTTGTGTGGTGGTTTAAATCTCTATATTGCGTTTAATTTCGAACAAGAAATCTGGGTCAACTTTAAAGTGTTTGGTTTAACCATTATGACGTTTGTCTTCGCACTTGGCTCGGTCTTGTCTCTGTACAAATACTTACCGCAAGACGAAGAATCAGATAAAACCGAATAATTACCCATACTAATCGCCAATACAAACGCCAAAACAATAGGATGATTAAATGCTTTATTTAATTTACAGCGAAGACATTGAAAACAGCTTACCACTGAGAATGGAAGCAAGACCGGCTCACCTTGCTCGTTTAACTGAATTGCAAAATCAAGGTCGCTTAGTGATCGCCGGTCCATGTCCTGCCATTGACAGTGAAGACCCAGGACAAGCTGGTTTTACCGGTTCAATGGTTGTTGCAGAATTTAACAGCCTAGAAGATGCACAGGCATGGGCAGACCAAGACCCTTATGTCGACGCTGGCGTCTATCAAAAAGTCTCGGTTAAACCTTATAAAAAAGTATTACCGGCTTAATTAACATGGCTAGCTACATCACTCGCTTCGCTAAACTTGCGGTACTAACAAGCCTGCTGGCAAATTCGGCAATTGCTTATGCTGCCCAGTCATCAATGGAAAAAAAAGAAATGATGGCTGGCGATAAAACAATGCAAATGCACGATAAAAAGATGATGATGCAAACTTGTCAGCGCGATCCAAAAAAGCCAATAGAATACGGTCGTTGTCTTGATAACGAGAAATCAAAACTCGATAGGTTGTTAACTACTTGGGTTAATAATCACGTGTTTGAATTGGGAGAAACCGTCAAATCAACAGGTAGAAAGTCAGCGCTTAATATGTTCAACAAATCTCAAAAGAGTTTTGTAAATTATCGCGAAAACAATTGTCGCTGGCACTATTTAGAGCGTTTGCCACACGACGATGCCAATCTCTATTACAAAGAGTGTTATCTTCGTTTAACCCAAGAGCGCATTGACGAGCTTCAGAAACACTAATAGTTTCTGAAGCGCACTGTGTTCACTCAATAACTTAGGCCTGCTTAGGGTCGTCATCCCCCGAAAGCATTACCGCAAACCAACGCCCTTCTTCAGAGCTTTCCAGACCGATTTTAATGATCATGGTCAATGGTACAGACAGCAGCATACCGACAGTTCCCAGCAGCCAGCCCCAGAAAATTAACGATAAAAACACCACTAATGTCGACAAGCCTAAGCCTCGCCCTAAATAACGCGGTTCAACGACATTGCCCATTACGGTGTTAATGGCGAGGTAACCCAAACCAATTAAACCGGCAGCGGCAGGGCTAAGCTGTAACAATGCCAGCGACATTGCAGGTACCGCAGCAATGATAGAGCCGATATTGGGAATGTAATTCAGCAAAAATGCTAGTACGCCCCAAAGTAAGAAAAAGTCTAAATTCATCGCCCATAGCATAGTCGACACCAAAACACCGGTTGCCAAACTCACTAAAGTTTTTATTGCGAGATAGTTATTAACTGAGCTCAAAAAGCGATCAATTTGGTTTAAACGCATTTCAGGATCATCTAACGCTAAGTGTACTTTTTTCGGCAATGAAGAGGCTTCAAATAGCATGAAAATGACGGTAATGATGATTAAAAATAAATTAGCCATCACTCCACCTAACCCATTGAGCATAGTTGCGGCGAGCCCCATTGCGGCGGCAGGATCAAAATATTCAAACAACAAATCGGTCGACACCTGAATATTGTACTCGGCAAGTTTTTCAGTTAACCAAGTAAACTGCTCGGTTAGCTGTGCTCGGTACTCAGGCAGTAACTGTGAGAGCTGTGAGAGTGAGTTACCCACTAAACCGGCTATCGACAAGGCAATTGCTACGAAAATGACAATGACAGAAATCACAGCAAGCCCTTTTGGCACCCGATAACTGGTTAGTTTAGCCACTAGAGGATTACAAATAATGGCAATAAACACCGACAATAAAAACGGTACTAAAATATTGGTTGCAGTTTTAATGCCTGCAAAAATAACAAAAAGCGCCGCGGTAACAACTAACGCTTTTAAAACACTACTCGTGTTTACTTTTCCCATAATCAATCCATATCATTGCAATAGCGCTACTATACGACAAACAAAGACAACTGAGTAGCTTTCGCCACTTATATCAAAGTACTAGCTATCAAAATACTCGCTAGCAAAATGCTGACGTGAATACGTGTTAAAAGATATCAGTCGTCAGAATAAAAATAACCCGAGCACAATGGCTCGGGTTACTATCAATAAAAAGGTGTTTTGTCAGTCAGTTAATTCAAAAAGCTCGAAGTTTTACATGGTTCGACGAATAAGGGTGACACTCGACAAATTGAGTAATCGCCAGCAACTGAGTAAACCAATAAAACCAACAAAACTGGCGCCAGCAACAATGCCTAGTAACCAATAAGGCAAGTGTAAACTCACGGTCATATCAAACACTCGGCTTTGAATGACATAAACCGCAATTTCCATGGCGACACTTGCCATAAAACCTGCCAATGCGCCGAGAGCGACGAACTCGAACAAAACGCTATTACGCAGTAAACTGCCCTTGGCGCCAAGTGTTCTCAATATTGCCAGCTCGCGCTCGCGCTCTTCCATACTCGCTTGTACTTGTGCCACTAACACTAAACTGCCCGCCAAAACGACCAGTACTAAAATGAACTCAACGGCTATTGAAACCTTGTCAATAACACTGCGTAATTGGTTAATCAGGGCATCAACATCAATCATACTGATGGTTGGATACTGGCTGAGAAAGTCTTGCAGTAGCTCTTTTTTCGACGGTTCAACATACAGCGAAGTAATATAAGTGGCGGGAAAATCCGCCAGCACTTGCGGACTAAAAATCATAAAGAAATTTGGTTGCAGTGCTTGCCAGTTTACTTCCCGTACACTGGTAACGGGCACGCTGAACTCTTCACTGCCTAGCTGAAACGTCAGTGTATCGCCAACACCAATATCCAATCTTTCAGCGACGCCCTGCTCAATCGACACTTGTGTTTTTTGGTCTTGTTCAGACCACCAGCTGCCGTCAATCACCTCGTTCTCAGTTGGCAATGATGCCCGCCAAGTCAAATTTAACTCACGACCGACACCACGGCGGCCGTTATCGGCTTCTTCATCTTCTTCCTTGCTTACCCTGCGCGCGACTCGCTCGTCGTTAATCGCGGTTAAACGACCTCTAACAACTGGGTACAAACCACTAGAAACAATATTATTGTCAGATAAGAATTCGTTAACACGGTCAATTTGCTGACCGGAAATATTAACTAAAAAACGGTTGGCGGCATTATCGGGTAACTGCTGTTGCCACTCATCTATCAAGGCATTTTTCATGACCACTATCAGTAGCAATAACTTAATCGCAATGGTGAAACTGATCAGTTGAACACTGTTTTCTTTCGCTCGTCTTTGCAAATTAGCCATAGCCAAGTGCCATGACTTGCCCGCTTGGCTACCAGCTCGCCGACCTGCATTAATTAATACTCGACTGAACAAAAGTAAAATGCCCACCACGATTAAACCGCCCGCTAACAGCGCGACACTGAGCATTAAATCGCGACTAAAGACAAACAATAACGTAAACAAGGCAACAAAAGCCGGTAAATAGTTCAACCACGCCTTGCGATTTTCGTCTTGATAACCGCGCAAGATACTCAAAGGCTTAGTCGCAACCAAACTTTTCAGTGGTTCAATGGCAAATGCCAAGGCGCAAATTAATCCAGTAATAATGGCAACAATAAATGGATACCAAGCAAAGTAGTTTTCATCGAGTTCTACCTGCTCAGCCATGGCGCTAAGACCAACCTGTAATATGCCATAGCCAACGAGTAAACCAATCGAAATACTGACAATACTAAGCAGCGACCAGTGCAAACAGTACAGTTTGGTGATGTAAGCTTTTGATGCCCCCATGGCTTTAAAAATAGCAACGCTGGGCTGATGGCGCTGACTGTAACGCCTGCTGGCGACCGCTACCGCCACAGCCGCCAATACAATCCCCAACATACTGGCAAGAGATAAGTATTTTTGCGCCCGATTTAACGCGCCAGCCAATGGCGACTGTCCAGATTCGATATCAATCCAACGTTGGGTTTCGTTAACTTGAGGTTTAAGCCAGTCTTCAAAACTCTCAATCGCTGACGGCTCACCGGCAAACAAATAACTGTAGCTTAAACGGCTGCCCGGCTGCACCAGCTCGGTTTGGGCAATATCGTCAATATTGATAAAAACCTGTGGTCCAGAGGTAAAGACACTGAATGAAGCATTAGGAATTTGGCTAATCACGCCTGCCACTTTAAAAGTGGAACCCCCCACTTCAATCTCATCGCCAACACTAATTTCAAGTTGCTTTAAGCCATTTACGGCAATCCACGCCTCACCACGCGCCGGTGCATTAACGGGTTTTGCGTCGGCTAAATCGGCGCTGTCGCTTACCAGTAACTCCCCTCTTAACGGGTAAGCTGCCGACACTGCTGATAAATCAGCTAAAGCCATATTGTTGCCAGCAAAGACAATTGAAGACATTTCTAGCTGCTGAGCATGAACCACAGCATTACGCTCAGCTTCGGTCAAAATATCGGGCGCTATTGGCCTTGATGATTCCAACACTCGGTCAGCAGCAATAAAAGTTGTACTTTCATTTATCAGCGCACGTTTGATATGACTTGAAAAGCCCGACAGTGAAAACACCGCCGACACCGCTAGCACGATGGCGAGCAAAATAATGGTCAATTCACCGCGTTTGAGCTCGTGTTTTAATAACAATAGTGCGTGTTTTAGCCAGTGCTTATTGCCCTTGCTACTACTTTCAACTGATTGACTGCCAGAGCTGTTCAAAGAAGTGTTCGTCGACATCGATTGATTCCCTTAGCTCACTTGCGCAACATTGGCTAGGTCTGATGCCTGATTATCGTAGGACTCGGCAGAAGATTCGGTTAACTGGCCAGAATCCATCACCACTTGACGTTGGCAACGGGCAGCGAGTTTAGGATCATGAGTTACTAATACCAAGGTAGTGCCAAATTTCTTATTCATATCGAACAGCAACTCTGCGATGTGAAGCCCAGTGCGAGTGTCGAGGTTGCCGGTTGGTTCGTCGGCAAACAAAATATCTGGCTGAGAAATAAAGGCGCGAGCGATAGCAACCCGCTGCTGCTCACCTCCTGACAGCTGAGACGGATAATGATCTGCCCGATCAGCCAAGGCAACTTGTGCTAATAATTCCCTCGCCTTTTGCTCGGCATTAGGAATATTGGCCAGTTCAGCCGGCAGCATGACATTTTCTAGCGCGGTTAAACTATTTACCAACAAAAACTGCTGAAAGATAAAGCCGACGTATTTTGCTCTGACGGCGCTGCGCTGCTCTTCGTTTAACTGGTGCAGAGGTTGATGTTTTAAATAAACCTCGCCGGTGCTTGGTGTATCAAGGCCAGCAATGATCGACAATAACGTTGATTTACCCGAACCCGACGCGCCTACAATGGCAATTGTCTCACTGGCATTAACATCTAAGGATATAGGTTGTAAGATATTTAACGATTTTCCATCAAGCTCAACTGATTTAGTGAGTTCGCGCAATGACAATATATTTTCGGAAGCTAATTTCATGATAAAGAATACTTTTCTGTTATTAATTTTGCTGCTCAACACCCTGTTCGCAGCGAACGCTTGGGCTAAAGCCTCTATTTTATTACTAGGTGATAGCCTGAGCGCAAGCTATGGTATGAAACAAAATCAGGGCTGGGCTCACTTGCTTAATCAAGAGCTTGAAGCCCAAGAGAAACCATACACTATTGTCAATGCTAGCATAAGTGGTGAAACCACAGGCGGCGGTTTATCTCGCTTACCGGGCATATTATCGAAACAAAAAGTCGACTATTTAATCATTGAACTAGGCGGAAATGACGGCCTTCGAGGCTTCCCTCCTAACTTGATTAAAAACAATTTGTTACAAATGATCGACCTGGCTAATGCGGCAAAAGTGCCAGTTTTCCTGATGAATATACGCATTCCGCCAAATTACGGACCAAGGTACAACAAAATGTTCGGTGATGTATTTGCGCAAGTCGCCGAAGAAAAGCAAGTGCAATTGTTACCGTTTTTCATCGAGTCGGTTGCGGTTAAGTCTGAGCTGATGCAAGCAGATGGTATTCACCCAACCGTTGAAGCTCAACCGCTGATTGTCGATATTATGAAAGATCAATTGGCCGAAATAATCCCGCATTAATGCTAAAAGTGTCAGCGCTCAACCACAAGTGCTGTCTAATTTTCTTGTACAGGAAGTCGTAATATGGAATTTATTTGGATTCTGTTTGCATTTGTTTGTGGCTTGGCCGCTAAGGTCGTGTCACTGCCGCCGTCTATTGGCTACCTGCTCGCAGGCTTTGTTCTGCATTTTTTAGGTTTTAACCCAGACGCTAACTTACAGACACTAGCAGATTTAGGAATTACCCTAATGCTGTTTACTATTGGTTTAAAACTCAACGTTAAAGATTTGATTAAAACCGAAGTATGGGGCGGCGCATTAAGCCACTCGAGCTTATGGCTTATCTTTTCGCTAGTGTTAGTGAAACTATTTGCCATTATTGGCTTAAGCCAGTTTGCCAGCCTATCGCTGGCTAATGCCGCAATAATTGGTTTTGCATTGAGTTTTAGCAGCACCGTATGTGTTGTGAAGCTGCTTGAAGAACAAGGGGAAATGCGCACCCGCCACGGTAAACTCGCCATTGGTGTATTAGTTATTCAAGACATTGTTGCCGTGGCATTTTTAGTGTTAGCAACTGGTAAAACACCTTCTGTTTGGGCGTTGGCCTTGATTGGCTTGTGGTTTGTTCGCCCACTTGTCTCACTAATAATCAATAAAGTAGGTCACGGAGAACTAATTCCATTAACTGGCTTTCTCCTTGCTCTAGGGGCATACGAATTATTCGAGTTGGTAAAAATAAAAGGCGATTTGGGTGCCTTGATTATCGGTATGTTGTTAGCTTCACATCCAAAAGCAAGCGAAATCAATAAATCGCTACTCAATTTTAAAGACTTATTTTTAATTGGTTTTTTCTTACTCATTGGCTTTACCGCATTACCTACGCTAGAAATGTTGTCTATTGCGGCACTACTCACGTTAGTGTTACCCATTAAGTTTGCTGGGTTTTATTTGCTGTTTAGCGCGTTAAAGCTAAAAACGCGTACTTCTTTTCTCGCCGCACTTGCCCTTGGCAACTACAGTGAATTTGGTTTGATAGTCGCTTCACTGAGTGTTACCGCCGGCTGGCTAACCAAAGAATGGTTGGTGATCTTAGCATTGGCAGTATCACTGTCATTTGTCTTGACCAATGTTTTATATAAATACGCAGATAGTATTTTTGCCCACTGCAAAGGCAGTTTGAAACGCGCAGAGCGTTCAACTCGCCTAGCGGAAGACGTTTTTAATCAACCGTGTGACTCACCTATTGTCGTGGTTGGTTTAGGTCGAGTTGGTATGGGTGCATACCAAGCACTTGCTGAACAGGTCGGCAAACAGGTGTGGGGGCTAGATGCTGAGCGAACTAAAATTGACTGGTTAAATAGCCGAGGCTTCCAAGCTTATTTGGGCGATGCGGAAGATCGCGACTTTTGGGAGAATGTTGATTTAACCCGAGTAAAGTTAATTTTGATCGCAGTCCCGAAAGTACAAGATACGATTAATATTAATAAACAACTCAAAAAAGCAAATTACTGTGGCCAAACCGCCGCTATTGCCCGATTTGACGATGAGAGGCAAGAACTAGAAGCCTTGGGGATCGATAAAGTTTTCAACTTTTACACCGAAGCCGGTGTTGGTTTCGCTGAAGAAAGTATGGCAATGATCAAATAGATTCAGCTTCAGGCACTTGAGCTGTCGGTAAATATCGAACATTTTGCTATTTTTACTGACAGCTAAATAACTGCAATAAAGGTTCGAGATAAAGAAGTAACATTAGATATTAAATTACAGGCGAAAAAAAACCGACTTGCGTCGGTTTTTTTCTTTAGCATTAACAACGCCAAATTTAGTGGCATCCCTAAGGGGATTCGAACCCCTGTTACCGCCGTGAAAGGGCGGTGTCCTAGGCCTCTAGACGATAGGGACACAAACTTGTGTCTGCTTAATGACCTGTACATCACTAAACATAAATTTTAATTGTTGGTGGCATCCCTAAGGGGATTCGAACCCCTGTTACCGCCGTGAAAGGGCGGTGTCCTAGGCCTCTAGACGATAGGGACACAATTTACTTACTTAAGCATATTCTCAAATAAGTGATTAAGATTAAACAAAAGCTTGCGCTAATGGCCTAATTAATCTCAATTGTGTACTATATTGCTTTCGCTCAGATACACTTTTCCCAACAATGTAAAATGAGTGGCATCCCTAAGGGGATTCGAACCCCTGTTACCGCCGTGAAAGGGCGGTGTCCTAGGCCTCTAGACGATAGGGACACAATTTACTTACTTAAGCATATTCTTAAATAAGTGATTAAGATTAAACAAAAGCTTGCGCTAATGGCCTAATTAATCTCAATTGTGTACTGGCTTAGATACACGTTACTCATTTTCTTTTTACTTCCGAAGAAGTGGCATCCCTAAGGGGATTCGAACCCCTGTTACCGCCGTGAAAGGGCGGTGTCCTAGGCCTCTAGACGATAGGGACACTGTTATTTCAAAATCACTCAAAGAGTAATAATGGTGGAGCCATGCGGGATCGAACCGCAGACCTCTTCGCTGCCAGCGAAGCGCTCTCCCAGCTGAGCTATGGCCCCTTTTACAGGTACTTTCAGTGAGTGACCTAGTACTCGTTGAAAGCGAGGCGCATTCTAAGCACCCCCTGCTCTAGTGTCAACAATTATTTCGAAAAAAAAGTGTTTTTTTGTGATCTTTTTACCTGAACGTTCAATATCCCACCAAAATGATTATTTTTTGGGTTATCAAGGTCTTAGCTGAGCAAATTTACAGCAATATCAACGGCTATAGTAAGGAACTTGTCAGTAACTAACACGCATAAATAAACCGAGAACTTTTACTAATTGGTTAACTCGCTTTATTTCTCGATTAATTCTAGGTAAGGTAAAAACACTTATGATTAGAACAATAACTCAATGCAACTAGAAAACCTCAATGTTGTTGCCATAGGTGGTGGTCACGGCTTAGGACGAGTTTTATGTACCCTCTCTTTTTTAGGCAATCAACTCACAGGTATAGTGACAACAACAGATAACGGTGGCTCAACCGGCCGTTTGCGCAAGCGCAGTAGCACAATTGCTTGGGGTGATTTGCGCAATTGCTTAACGCAACTTGTCGATCCTGACTCAGTAGGTAGTCAATTATTTAATTTTCGCTTTGATGGCCAAGATGAGCTGGGTGGTCACAACTTAGGTAACCTAGTTTTATATGCACTAGGACAAATTCAATCGAGGCCGCTTGAATCTATTAAACTAGTACGCAGGATTTTGAGGGTAAAAACTCAAGTTTTACCGATGTCAGAAACTCCAACAGATTTAATGGCATTTTATCCTGAAGGTCGCTGTCGCGTCGGTGAACTGTCGGTAGATGAAATGCCGATTATGCCACAGAACTTAATGTTAGCTCCTTTAGTGAAAACTTTGCCACAAGTAACGAGCGCCATTGAACAAGCGGACTTAATCATTTTAGGACCGGGTAGCTTTTTGACCAGTGTTGTCCCACCACTGCTGGTACGCGATATCGCCAAAGCTCTGAATAAGCGCAAGGGACACTGTGTCTATATCGACAACATAGTCGCTGAAAACAGCCCTGCTTCGAACATTAGCTTAGATCAAAAGCTCGACTGGCTTGCCGATAACATTGGTTGTATGCCAATAGACTGTGTGCTGACAAATGATAACCAATTGTCGTCAGAACAAACACGAGTGGTACACCACGACTTACAAAGTGATGAAGTCAAACACCATCACGACAAAGCAAAGCTCATTAAAGCGCTTAACACTTGTATTGAACAATCAGGCTTGTTCGAACACCTCAACAAATCTTCAAGCAGCCAATAACGAACGCACATTCACCCTGAATTAATTGCACTTCACCTTGCCCTATTTGCATCTACACCATGCTTAAGGGCAAAATGACTGAGAAGATCACAGAAATCTAACAATAATTAAACAATAACCTAAAAAGACACGTAAAAAGGTTGAACCGTCATGAAAAAGTCCATTATTGCTTTGGCCGTATCAAGCGTATTACTCGCTGCTTGCGGTGAGCAAACCACAACTTCGCCAGCACCTGCCAGTTCAGAAGTTCCAGCGAAGTCGAGCACTACAACTGTTGCATCAGAATCAGAGCGCGCTAATCAGTTATTTGACCAAATTTTTGATGCAGGTGTTGATCGCAGCCCAATTTGGCAAACTTATCTCGGTTTGAAAAAAGACTACGACAAGTGGAACGATATCTCAGAGCAAAACGCTGAAAAAGAACTAGCGATTGCCAAACAAGATTTAGCAAAAGTGAAGCAGCTTGACACCTCTAAGCTAGATCCACAGACATTGGTGAGTTATCACTTACTAGTGCAGCGTTTAGAAAATCAAATTAGCGACCACCAATGGCGTCATCACAACTACCCAGTTAACCAAATGCGCGGCTTACATGCGCAAATTCCAGCCTTGTTAATCAACCAGCACAGAGTAACTGAGTTAAGTGATGCACAAGCTTATGTTTCTCGTCTCAATGGTATTAACCCGTTATTTGACCAATTAATTGAGCAACTAAAAATACGCGAACAAAAAGGCATTATTGCCCCTAAGTTTGTCTTTGCTCATGTGATTCGTGACTCAAAAAACATTTTAAATGGTGCGCCGTTCACCGATGGCGACGACAGCACTTTATTAGCTGACTTTAAACGCAAGGTAGAAAAACTTGAGCTCGACGACAGCGCTAAAGCGACCTTGATAGAAGACGCTAAAAAAGCACTCATCGAAAATGTTAAACCGGGTTACAGCAAGCTAATTACTTACGTTGAACAACTTGAGAAAAAAGCCGATACCCGCGATGGTGTTTGGAAAATGCCAAACGGCGAAGCATTTTTTAACAATGCGCTAGCCCGCACCACAACCACTGACTTAACCTCAGAGCAAATCCATCAGCTTGGTTTAGATGAGGTTGCCCGCATCCACGACGAAATGCGTGCAATTATGAAACAAGTTGAGTTTAAAGGTGATTTAAATGAATTCTTTGAATTTATGCGCAATGATCCGCAGTTCTACTACCCTGATACCGAAGAAGGTCGTCAGCGCTACCTAACTGAAGCGACTGCACTGATTGACGATATGAAAACCCGTATCGACCAGTTATTTTTAACTAAACCTAAAGCTGAGTTATTAGTTAAGCGCGTTGAAGCATTCAGAGAAAAATCTGCCGGTAAAGCTTTCTACAACCAGCCTGCTGCAGACGGCAGCCGCCCTGGTATTTATTACGCTAACCTTTACAAAATGGAAGCTATGCCGACCTACCAAATGGCAGCCTTGGCTTACCACGAAGGGGTGCCTGGCCACCATATGCAAATCGCATTAAAACAAGAACTCGAAGGCATTCCAAAATTCCGTAAGTTCGGTGGTTACACGGCTTACACCGAAGGTTGGGGTTTGTACTCGGAATTGGTACCAAAAGAAATTGGCCTCTACCAAAACCCATACGATGACTTTGGTCGTTTGGCGATGGAACTATGGCGCGCGTGTCGCTTAGTTGTCGACACAGGTATTCACAGCAAAAAATGGACGCGTGAACAAGGTATTGATTACTACGTGAGCAACACACCGAATGCAAAGTCTGACGCGGTTAAAATGGTCGAACGCCACATCGTAATGCCAAGCCAAGCAACCGCCTACAAAGTCGGCATGTTGAAAATCTTAGAGTTGCGTCAAAAAGCAAAAGATGCGCTTGCCGATAAATTTGATATTCGCCAATTCCACGACGTGATTCTAAGCCAAGGGCCAGTGCCACTGAACGTTTTGGAAGACATGGTTAATCAATATATCGACACTACCAAAAACGCTTAAAACTCGTCATACGAGTTATTAATCGCTCACTGAAAACGCCAACGCTTGCTATGCCTGCGTTGGCGTTTTGCTTAATAATTGACTTGCTATCTCAATTCACTGCAAGGGTCACTGAGCGCTTTGAACTATTATTTCTGCTTGGCGCATAGGCATAGTATCAATTAAAGCAATCACTGCTTGAAGGTTAAACTCGCTTGCTGAGTAATAGGCTTTAACGCGGCCATCTAAGCCCACTAATCGAACGCCTTGTTCACTGGCTAACTTGGTTTGCACTTCTGTAGAAAGCGACGACATTTCAATTAACTGCCCTTGGTTAAGTAATTGATAATATTTGTTATCTATGTCAGTGTAAATGATCAATTTGCGTTCACTTAACGCTTGCTGTTGCTCAATACTTTTAAGCGAATCAATTAACGGTTGCAATTGCTCTTTGTCGGCTAATTTAACCAGCAAAAGTCGATGACGCCACAAGTGATTGGCCTGATCGGCAGTGTTTTGCTGATCAGCTGTCATTTGTCCACCAACACCTGCTACTTGCTCTATCAAGATAAAGCCCGACAGTGCCAGCGCTGAAGTTGTTACTGCTAATGAGGTCAATAATCTTTGATAGGCCATGTCGTTTACCATTATCTAAAACTAAATTTTAACTAGATGATACGAACTGCCTAATAATTAAGCTCAGTTGCAGCCTGTGATCTTCAAAATTAGTTCTGCCGTAGGGTAATATGGATTAAATTTCGACCACTGACTCATGGTATGACTACTGCAATTGTTCGCGTTATATCGCTACTGCTACTGTTGTCGTTTTGCACTGTTGCTGCTGGCAACCAGCATTCAGCAAGCGGCCCACACATACGCGTGTCTTTGTTATCTGAGCATCAAAGCTTAGTGGTTGGTCAGCAACAATGGCTTGGTATTCGATTATCGCCAGAGCTTGAGTGGCATACCTATTGGCGAAATGCTGGTGATTCAGGCGAGGCCCCTAACGTTAGCTGGCAAACCAATGCCGATATCAATTTTGGCGAAATTCAATGGCCACTTCCAGAACAAATTCCTGTCGCTCACTTAGTTAATTACGGCTACAGTGGCGATATACTTCTGATGGTGCCGATAACGTTAAACTCGATCGACACTTTAAATGCGACAACTGAAAATGCCACCACAGCTAGAATTAGCGCCGAACTGTCATGGTTGGTCTGTAAAGAAGATTGTATTCCGGGTTGGGCAACCTTAACTATCGAACTACCGATTTCTGTAACTAACCATACGAGTGTCGATGCTGGGTTATTTCAACAAACCAGAAAGCGACTACCTGCCCCCCAAAAGTTAAACGGAAAATATGAAATTACCGAACAATTTCTGACGTTATCGGTAGAGCCTCCCCATTCAGCCAATTGGCAATTAATGCCTTTGCGGGCTGACTTAGTCCAACACAATCAAAAACAACAGTGGTTAGCCGATAACAACAGCAATAGCGCCAACGTATTGCTAGCGAAATCTGATTATTTTTCAGTGGTCGATGAACCACTAGAGTTTTTAATGACTGATGGCAACAATGGTTATTACCTAACCGCTCACTATAACCAAAGCCCTTCAGTAACTAACAGTGCTTACAAACCGCCTATATGGCTATTATTAGCCTTTGCCTTCATTGGCGGCTTAATACTCAATATTATGCCTTGTGTGTTGCCTGTGCTATCACTAAAAGCAATGGCGCTCGCTCACCACGCCAACAACGAACATGATTCAAACCGTTCTCTCAGCCATTGGGGCTACTTGCTTGGTATTTTAGCGAGTTTTTGGCTCTTTGCTGGTTTAATTCTGGTTCTGAAATCAGGCGGCAACGCAATTGGCTGGGGTTTTCATTTGCAAGAACCTGCTGTCATTGCTGCCCTTGCCTTTTTATTTGTTTTTATTGCGCTAATGCTCTGGGACATAGCCCCAAGTGGCGCTGGTTTTGCCAACTTGGGCAACAAACTCACTGAAGGGGTAGGATTTAGTAGCCAATTTTTTACCGGGGTGCTGGCTGTTATTGTGGCATCGCCTTGCACCGCGCCATTTATGGCAACAGCGTTAGGCGTAGCCATGGTCAGTCCTGCGCTAGATACCTTGTTAATTTTTACCGCGCTAGCACTGGGCTTTGCGCTGCCTCTGAGTCTTCTGAGCTTATCGCCACAATTTGCCAAAGCACTGCCCAAACCGGGCCCGTGGATGGAAACATTTAAACAGTTTATTGCCTTTCCCATGCTGGCAACAGTAGTGTGGCTAGTTTGGGTATTTTTAGGGCAAACCAATAGCTTGGCACAACTGATATTGCTCTGCGGCTTGCTGTTGTTTACTTTACTGATATGGTTTGCTCACAAAAGCCGCGGTAAGAAGTCATTGATAGCGCTAATACTTGCCGTAATAACCGCCATTTACATCAGTGTTAGTGCCAACAATAAGGTCAATGAAAACGCTACAAATCAGCAGCTACCATCAGCAAGGGCGAAACAAAACAGCCAACCTTACGATCCAACACTGCTCAGTGAACTGCGCAACCAGCAACAAGTCGTTATCGTCAATATGACCGCAGACTGGTGCATAACCTGTAAAGTTAACGAGCACGTCGCCTTTAAAGACCCACAACTTAACCAACTGCTGCAACAGTCAGACGTTCACTACCTCGTCGGCGACTGGACCAACAAAAACAACACTATTTTGCAGTACTTAAACCAATATCAACGATCTGGAGTACCTTTATACGTGGTATACGCTGGTTCAAAGTCAGCGCGCATACTGCCGCAAATACTAACACCAGAAATCGTGATAAACGCGATAAAGCAAGCACAACAGGAGCTTAACCATGCAAACAAATAGACGGAATACCAATAAGTGGTACAGCAGTAAATATTGGCTCATTGCCCTAGTGTCAATGGCATCATTGACCGCGACGGCGGCCGTAAAGGTTGATAAAGCGGCACCAAACTTTCAGTTAACCAATAGTCAGGGCGAGCAAGTGTCACTTGCCGACTTTAGCGGTAAATATGTTGTGCTTGAATGGACCAACCATCAATGCCCTTACGTTAAAAAGCACTACGACAGTGATAATATGCAAGCGTTACAGCGCAAATACACTGACCAAGACGTCGTCTGGTTATCTATAATTTCCTCAGCTCCGGGTAAACAAGGTCATGTCAGCCCTGATAAAGCCGAACAACTCAGTAAAAGCAGAAATGCCGCACCAAGTCATATTTTATTTGATGAAAGCGGCGAAATAGGCAAGTTGTACGGCGCCAAAACAACACCACACATGTATATTGTCGATCAACAAGGTACATTACGTTATGCTGGCGCTATCGATAGTATAAAGTCAGCTAACCCGGCAGATATTGCCAAAGCAACTAACTATGTTGATGCCAGCATGGCGAGCCTAGCCAAAGGCGAAACTATCGCGAAAAAGCTAACGCCACCGTACGGCTGTTCAATAAAGTACAAGAGCTAAAACCTCTATTTACCTTTGCAGTTAACTTTTAGTGATAACTGCAAAGGCACCGTTTTAACCCCAATGAACGCACTATAATAGGTTAAGATTCGCTTTCTTGATCATATTGAGCACGCGCGTTTTTAACCTGCTCCAAGTGTTGATTAGCCCATGAAACCAGTCCCCATGCCGGTTTTGCCAAGCCTCTGCCCAAGTCTGTTAACTCATAAACCACTTTCACCGGCACTTCTGGATATACCGTGCGATTAACGTAACCATCGCGCTCTAAGTCGCGCAAGGTTTGCGTTAACATCCGTTGCGAGATACCTTCAACGCGTGCTTTTATTGAATTAAATCGATCTGCGCCATCAACCAGACTAAACAAAATAAGCAATGACCATTTATCGCCAATGTGACTAACAACATTGCGAATGGGACAATTTTCATCGTTGACGAAGATTCTTCTTTTTTGTGCTTTATCTGCTGCCATCTTGTCTATTCTCTACCTTCTAAAAGCCATCATGATTTAGCTATATCAGTTACCAAAAGGTAACCTAGGCAGAAAATCCTGCCTTCTTGTGCCAAATTATTAAATGCATTAACTTAGTATACATTAGTAACTAACACTATATAGAGTACCAAAATGACAGAACAATTGCTAAGTAATGCCTTAACTCGTTACACGTCAAACGACATCGATGCTTCAGATCAGCTTTTTGAGCCACAATTTGCCGATATCAAAGGTTTCAAGGTTCGTTATGTTTTCAGTGAAAAGAAAAGCGCACCTAACCTTGTGCTACTCAACGGCTTTCCGCAAAGTATTAGAATGTGGCAAAGCGCGTGGCCAGCGCTGACTGAGCATTTTAACCTGTTAGCTTTTGATATTCCCGGTTTTGGCCTCAGCAGTGCCTCACCGAGTGATATGAGCCCAAGCAAGCTCAGTGCAATTGTTATTGACGTTCTCGATCACTTCGGTTTTGATAAAGCTCACCTTGTCGGCCCTGACGTTGGCGTGCCAATCACGCTAGCAACGGCGATCAACCACCCTGAGCGATTGCACAGCATCAATATTTTTGACGGACCTGGCCACTTTCCGCCAGCTATGTCACCAATTCTCAAGGCAGTGATTAACTTTCGTTTAGTTCGGTGGTTAGCGGCAGGTATCAATAAAAAAGCGATCATGAAAACCAATTTTATGGCGGCAATTCGCGATGGTTATCATCACTACCGACCAACCAAAACAGCAACAAAAGAGTATTATCAGATCACCCATGACCAGCAAGCTCATCAAAATTCCATTGCGTTTTTCGGTTCATATCAGCAAGAACTGCGCTGGATTGGTAATCATTTAAGCAATTTAAAAGTACCAGCCCTAGTGACTTGGGGCCAACACGACCCTTTTGTCTATGCAAGTAATGCTGATTACTTGGCCGAGCATATCCCGCACAGTAAAAAAAAGATTTTTGACAATGCTTCGCATTTTAGCGCGGAAGATGCTGGCGATGACTACACCAAGGCATTAATCCAATGGTGTTTAACTGAATTTGAACAAGTCAAAGTAGATAACAATTAAACAATCGATGTGCTAGCAATTGAACACTCAATTGCCAGTGCGCACCGCATATATTAGCTATCAATGGCTATTTTATATAATTGGGTGCCGACCTGCACCGCGGCTGACGGATAGTGCAAAATTACCGTACCAGTTGCTGGTGCGATAACCTCAGTAATTGCACTATCGTTATCAAATTCCAGTGAATTTAGAACCCGAGCAATGACTTGCCCCTTGTTAACCTTATCACCCGCTTTAGCAAGGTATTCAACCATACCCGCGTGTTTAGAAAATAAGGTTTTATAGTCTTTTAACAAGGTCGTGGTAATTTCAGTTAACTCGACACCAGCAAAGCCATCAACTAAACCAACTTGTTGCAAATAATTCAAGACCCCCAAACTGTCTTGCTTAGCTTGGGTTAAGCAAATATTCTCTTGTGAGCCAAGTTCAACGGTAAACGCCTTGACTCGGTAGCTAAATTCAATACCTTTTTGTGAAAGTAACTCAGCCAAATCAACCCAAGGGGTAAAACTCGCTTCATCAAGGGCACCAGCAAATGACACTGGAATAGAGATAATGTTTTCAATATTAAAATACTGAGCTTGCTCAGCCAAAAATTCCGGCGCATAAATGTGGCGGGTTGACGATGGCCCAGTGTGCAGGTCAAGGACGAGATCAGCGTTCACCGCTAGCTGCTGCAATGTCGTATTTAAAAACTGAGCGGTATTCACTCCCCATTCACGGTCAACTTTCTCGGTCAGCTTGCGTTTCAAATGCGCTTTAAAGCGACTAACAAGCTCAGCTTCACTCCAGTGAGCTATTTCATCTAAGTTATCCTCAACAAAGCTCTCTGCGTCTGCTTGGTCGTAATGATAAAAGCGATTCCAGTTATTACCTGTCGTTGCGTCAAAACGACCTTGCAGATACTCGCCTGCTCGCTGCGTTCGGCCAAACGGATTACAATTAGGCACCAAAACAAACTCGGCATTTAACTCAAGTGCTTGTAATTGTTTAATCAACTTAAAAATAACCGCACTGCCCTGCATTTCTGCCGCGTGCACTGCGCTTTGAATATAAACTTGGGTACTAGCAGGTTTTGACGAGTCTGCTATGCGATAGACCGGGATACCAATTTCTTGACCAGCAATATCTTGGTTTAATGTCACGAGTTGTTTTTCAACGGTAATACTCAAGTTGACCTCTATAACGGAAACATTATTAGCCCAGTGATCATAGCAGATAGGCAAGCAAAGAATAGTTCATTTAGTACTATGTTAATTTTTTAAATGCATGGCACAAGAGCGTTTAAATGCTGATTGCTGTTAATCGCTAATTTTTTCTCTAACGATCAAAGCCAACACGCCAAAACCAACCTCTGTACTCAAAAAGACGTACATTAAAATATTTGGCTCACCATCAGTGAATATGCCTAGCGTTCGGCTCGCTGCCATCAACAATAAGACAAAAGCAACCATCACTAACGCTGTGTCTAACTCTTTTCTTACCGCAGCCAAGTAAAGTAGTACCGCGCCTATTGCCATTTGCGCACCGCCATAGGTGGCTCTAAGATCGATCATACCAGATGGGGTACTTGGACTAGCTCCCGTCGCCCACACCGACATTTCAGCAGAAAAAATAGCAAATAAAAAACCGTAGAAGAAGAAGACCACTGCGGTTGCGTAAACGAGAAATTTTGCCATGTTCTTACCTCAAGTTTTATCACTAAACGAGAGTTTAGATTTTACATAAAAATACGCTAAATCACATAAGCTTAAGAGGCTTAGCTGTAAAATTAAAAGTATTCATTATCAATGCGCTGTAAAAAAAACCATAAAACAACGTTGCAAATACAAATCAATTTCATTATCTTTTAAATATAAAACCAAGTTTTACATTTAAAAGAACGGAACAAAAAATGAAAACCAATAGAATTGTTACCCTCAAAACTCATGATGTTAGATTTCCAACCTCAGAAAACTTAGACGGCTCTGACGCTATCAACAAAGATCCCGATTACTCTGCAGCCTACGTCGAGTTAACAACCGAACAAGGCGATAAAGGTTACGGCCTTGTCTTCACCATAGGTCGTGGTAATGACATTTGCTGCCAAGCCATTGAAAGTATGAAACATTTAGTCGTTGGCTACGATTTTAGCGATATCAAAGCTAATATCAGTGAATTTTATGACTCACTAAGAGCGGATAGTCAGTTAAGATGGTTAGGCCCTGAAAAGGGTGTCATTCACATGGCTGCTGGAGCGATAGTTAACGCGGCATGGGATATGTGGGCTCGCGCAGAACAAAAGCCTTTGTGGCGCTTACTGGCCGATATGAGTGCCGAGCAATTCATCAATTGTTTAGACTTTAGATACGTTACCGATGTCTTAACCAAACAAGAAGCGCTGGCTATGGTGAAAAAAAATCAAGCGAGCAAAAACGAGCGTATCAAGTATATTGAAGAAAACGGCTATCCATCGTATACCACATCTGCCGGTTGGTTGGGTTACAGTGATGAAAAACTAAAAAGACTGGCCAAAGAAGCAGTAGGTCAAGGCTTTAAGCACATCAAACTCAAAGTTGGTGTCGACTTACAAGAAGATATTCGTCGATGTACTATTGCCCGTGAAGTAATTGGCAATGACGTTAAACTGATGATTGACGCCAACCAAAATTGGGAAGTCGATCAAGCTATCGATTGGATTAACGAACTCGCCTTTACAAATCCGTGGTTTATTGAAGAGCCCACAAGCCCAGACGATATTTTCGGTCACAAAAAAATCAAGGACAATATTGGCAAGGTAAAAGTTGCCACGGGTGAACATTGTCAAAACCGGATTATTTTCAAACAGTTTATAGCCAATAATGCGTTAGACATCGTACAAATTGACTCTTGTCGCCTCGCCAGTATCAACGAAATATTAACCGTGTATCTGATCGCCGCGAAATACGGCAAACCTGTTTGTCCTCACGCAGGTGGCGTTGGTTTATGCGAATATGTACAACATTTATCAATGATTGACTACGTGCAAATATCAGCTGATTTAACCGATCGAGTGGTTGAGTTTGTCGACCACCTACACGAACATTTCGAAAACCCGTGTAAAATTGTGAACGGTGCCTATGCCGCGCCAACGCAGCCGGGCTACAGCATAAAAATGTTTGACGATTCAATTGCCGCATACACCTACCCACAAGGTAGCGAGTGGCAAAAACGGCTAAACAGATAAAGGCAATGTTAGCTAAAGCAGAAATTGTACTGTATGGGCAATAATCACTTAATAACGAATACCCAGTGCCCGATATAAGACAATCTATCGGGCTTACCCTAGCCAACCTTGGTCTTTAAAAACTTTTTAACATGGACAATTGGGAAAACAAGATTAAACAAGCGCAATTTGCCTTTGAGAAACAACAGTTTGACAAGGCGATAAAACTAAGCGGCCAAGCCCTAACCATGGCAAGTCGTGCATTTAGCCAAGTTGCTGTAGGTGATATTCAAAAAGCAATCGCAACTATTGTAATTAGCTACTTTAGCTTGGCTGACGGATATTTGGCAATTGAATCACACGACAAAGTATTAAGGAGCTACCAAAATTGCCTAAGCTTTGTAATCAAAGCAAATGACATGACTTCTAGCAGTGCCATTGACCACTCGGTTGCCATTGCTATGGCTACAGTTAAAATTGACGAAAAATGGCAAGCTTTCAAACAGCAAGGTGACCAATTCTTTGTCGCAAAAGCTAGACACTCAATAGAAAAATTTGAACGCGAACTCAAACGGTTACGCCCGTATTGTTGTCAAAAAGACAAGCAAAATATTCACTAAAAATCGCTTTTGCATATCATTTACAGCCCCCTTTTCACCCTCATAAGCAGTTGAATATTAATTATTTTTACAACGGTACCTGTGGGAACAGAGCCAGAACTAAAACAAAAGTATTTTATCTTGCGCTCGAGCAAACTAAAAAACAAAACTGACTCTTTACCAAGGCTTGTAAGATGAAAAAGGCGCTAAGCACGACTGTTATATTCGCTACGGCGGCAAAATTCACATTCGCAGAGAATATAAACCTAAGCAGTATTTGTGTAACGACAGTTCAGGCAAAAATAATTCCTTAATTACCAAGGAAGCTAGATGCACATGGAAAATAGTGAAGTGACTTTTCTACCAATCAGCTTTTTGCGATAAGAAGTGGGTATACCTTTTAATTTTTTAACTTGTACATGTTTTTGCTAAGTGGGCAATATGGCCTAAAGCTCTTAATCTACCTTTTAGAATTGAAACAAAAACACCTACAGCTACTTCTTCGCCTAAAGTGGATTCAAGTTCTTTAATAAATTGCTTTTTTTCAGGGTCATGATGGTACTCCATACCATTTAACCATTGGTCTATTATTTTTTCATCGAACAAATTTATACCGTTTATTGAAAATTGCATAAATTGGCGGTGTTCGCCATGTCGAAATAAAAGTCTCACATCTTTAATGTGTTTCGCAAATACGGTTCGAGCAAATTTTTTCCCGAAAATGTTACAGACCTTTTCAAAAGATGCAGGTTCTTTTTTAAGGAATAGAGGTCTTGAAAGATGCAATAGTTCATATAAATCTCGATACTCAAATTCTGTGACCTTAATAGATAGGCTCCCATTCTTAAAGCTAAATTCTTCAATCATAGGAAATGGTGACTCTAATATTTTGCATTTTAAAAGCTTATTATAATTCTCTAAATACTCGCTTAAGACGAAGCTTTCATCCTCAGTAATATCGACAATAATCTCGCCTAAATGCTCATCTTGTTCATTAGACGCTTGGAGTTTAAACTGCTTCATGACAAACCTAAAAAATTAAATTTAAGAAATAATAAAACTTGTCAATACAACAAGGGCGCTCAATTGAGCGCCCTTGTATCATTTTACTTAACTAGCTTTTACTAGCTTTCTGTTACTTGGCTAAGCTGAGCATTAATTGATTTAAGCGGCTAACGAAAGCGGCTGGATCTTTTAAGCTGCCGCGCTCTGCTAACATCGCTTGGTCAAATAACACTTCAACCCATTGGTTAAATTGAGCGTCGTCTTGCTCATCAGCAACGTGCTTCACTAACTCGTGCTCAGCGTTAATTTCAAAAATTGGCTGTGACTCAGGTACTTCTTGCCCCACTGATGCCATTAATTTTTGCATTTGCACGCTCATGTCATTGTCGTCGGTAACAACAACCGCTGGTGAGTCAGTTAAGCGGTTAGAGATTTTCACTTCTTTCACCTTATCGCCCAACGCGTCTTTCATGCGCTTAGCCACTGAATCAAACTCTTGCTCAAGTTTTTCTTGCGCTTCTTTAGTTTCAGCGTCGTCTAAATCACTTAAATCAACACCACCACGAGCAACAGATTGCAATTGCTTGCCATCAAACTCGGTTAAGTGGCTAACTAACCACTCGTCGATGCGGTCTGAAAGCAATAATACTTCGATGCCTTTCTTGCGGAACACTTCTAAGTGCGGGCTGTTTTTCGCAGCATTGAAGTTATCGGCAACCACGTAGTAGATCTTATCTTGACCTTCTTTCATGCGCTCAAGGTATTCAGGTAGTGATACATTTTGTACCGCTGAATCTTCATTAGTTGAGGCAAAACGCAGTAACTTAGCAATTGCTTCTTTGTTGGCAAAATCTTCTGCTGGACCTTCTTTTAGCACTTGACCAAATTCGTTCCAGAAGCTTTGGTATTTCTCTTTGTCTTTGTTGCCAAGCTTTTCAAGCATTTTCAAGACGCGCTTAGTACAACCTTTGCGAATCGCTTGAGTGACTTTGTTGTCTTGTAAAATTTCACGCGATACGTTTAGTGGTAAATCGTTTGAGTCTAATAAACCTTTAACGAAACGCAGGTAAGTTGGCATAAACTGCTCAGCGTCATCCATAATGAATACGCGCTGTACGTAAAGTTTTAAACCGTGCTGTTTTTCGCGGTTGTGTAAATCAAACGGCGCTTTGCTCGGTACGTAAAGTAATGAGGTGTACTCAGTTTTACCTTCTACTTTGTTGTGTTCCCAAAGTAGTGGATCAGCGTAGTCGTGAGAAACGTGCTTGTAAAATTCTTTGTACTCGTCTTCTGAAACGTCTGCTTTTTCACGCGTCCAAAGGGCCGTTGCTTTGTTAACCGCTTCCCATTTCGCTGGCACTGCATCGCGCGCTTCTATCGCTGGGCTGATAACATTGCCTTCGTCATCTTTTTGCTCTTCTTGCGCTTCAACCGCAGGCACTTCTGGCGTTAACATTTCCACTGACACAGAAATGTGATCAGAGTACTTAGTCACGATTGACTTTAAGCGCCAGTCGTCAGCAAATTCAGTTTCGTCTTCTTTTAAGTGAAGAATAATGTCAGTACCGCGGTTTGATTTTTCAATCGCCGTTACAGTGAATTCACCTTCGCCTTCACTTGACCATTCAACGGCATCAGTAGCAGCAACGCCAGCAGCACGTGAACGCACGGTGACTTTGTCAGCAACGATAAACGCTGAGTAGAAACCAACACCAAACTGACCAATTAATTGTGAGTCAGCCGCTTGGTCACCTGATAATTTTGAGAAGAATTCAGCGGTGCCAGATTTGGCAATAGTACCTAAATGCTCAATGATTTGATCATGAGTCATACCAATACCGTTGTCAGAAATAGTGACGGTATTGTTGTCTTTGTCAGCACTTACACGAACGCGTAAATCGCCGTCGCCTTCGTATAAATCGGCATTTGAAAGCGCTTTAAAACGCAATTTGTCAGAGGCATCAGCCGCGTTAGACACTAATTCGCGCAAGAAAATTTCTTTGTTGCTGTAAAGTGAGTGGATCATAAGTTGAAGCAGTTGCTTCACTTCGGTTTGAAAACCATGAGTTTCTTGGTGACCAGTTTCAGCCATCTGAAACATCTCCTTTAAATATCAATTTAACGTATCGGGTTGAATCGCTGACCGTGTCGGCATTCAACTAAAGACTTGTTCTTGATGTGGGGATAGTGAAAAGGATTTCAAGAAAAGATTTTAAGAAAAAATTTTAAGAAAAAATTTTTAAATTGAACAAAATCCTTTTATAAAATTACACAAGGTCGAGATTTTGCACTAATTAATAAAAAATCTTGATCAATGGCTTTGCGAGCAATGAGTAAACTGAAATTGAAACTTATAACTTTAAATAAACAGGAGAAAGTTTATGTTTGGTATAGCAACGCTTGGGATCGTAGTATGTTTCACTATTTGGCTTGAGGGTGCAAACCTAGTTGAGTTCAGCTTAACTTTAATTGCAGTTTTAACATTAATTTTTTTACAATAATCTATAAGCTCGAATTATGTGCAGATGCTGGTCATCTGCACATTTATGTATTTAAGGTTATTTAAAGCTGGTAGTTTTTACGTCCCGTTAAAGCATGAGAAAGAGTATTACCGTCAACGTATTCAAGCTCGCCGCCAACTGGAACACCGTGAGCGATACGTGAAATAGTGACATTGTATTGTTTTGCCAGCTCAGCAATATAATGAGCGGTCGCCTCACCTTCAACAGTCGGATTAGTGGCTAAAATCACCTCTTTAATTTCACCACCTTTGAGCTGTTTCGCTAGTAAATCTAGCCCTAAGTCCTCAGGGCCAATACCGTCAATCGGTGATAAATGCCCCATCAAGACAAAGTAACGACCTTGGTAATCACCGGTTTGCTCAATGGCGATAACATCAGCCGGCGATTCCACAACGCATATTTGCTCGGCGTATTGGCGTTTACAGCTCTGACAAATACTACACAAAGTATCTTCGGTAAAATTTCGACACTGACGACAATGCCCTATTTCAACCATCGCTTTGCCGAGTGCTTGTGCCAGCTTTTCACCACCGTGGCGATTGCGCTCTAACAAATGAAACGCCATCCGCTGCGCAGACTTTGCGCCAACACCGGGTAAACACTTAAAAGAATCAATCAACTGCTGAACTAACGGGCTAAACTTCATACTTCACACATCGCTTTAGGTAAACAAAGAGTATTTTAGCGCGCTAGTGTAGCACAGCATTTTTGTTGCTGTTAATCCTAGCCATTGTCGAGCATCAATCACTAAGCGCTTGGCCGATTACAATTAAAAGTAAAAACAAACTAGTTAGCTGCCAAAATAACAATGGATTACGCGCCATTAAAGGCGGTTTATTGCTAGCGACAAAGTGACGATTGGGCTGATGCAAATCGCGAACAAATTCAGATAATTCTTGATAGCGTTTATAGGGTTCAATTGCCAATGCTCGCGCTAGGGTGTCATCTAGCCAAACGGGTAATTCACTGTCATCATCGACTAACAGCTGGTAATTGTATTTTCGTTGCTTTGATAAACTGCGCTCTTGCACTAATTTATGGCTATAAGGAAAATCCCCTTTGAGCATTTGATAACAAATTACCGCCAAGGAATAAATATCTGCACTTTGGCTGCCCTGCAGCCCCAAAAAGTACTCTGGCGCGGCGTAGCGCATGGTGCCGCGCACCGCCTGCTCAGCGCTAGCGTCCGTAACGCCAGCAATAAAGGTTGAGCCAAAGTCGATAATTTTTACCGTACCTTTGCTATCAATCATAATATTTTGCGGACGGATATCCTGATGATACATTTCTCGCCGATGAAATGCCTGTAACCCTTTAGCAATTTGGCTAATAATATCCCGCACTTGATTCAACGACGGTTTGGGATTATCAATCAGCCATTGTTGCAACGAGCAGCCATCGAGATATTCAGTCGCCAAATACAAATAGTTTCGCTTGCGCTCTGGCGCATGAGCCTTAACAACATGAGGGCTATTAATTCGCTTGGCAATCCAGTCTTCTAAAACAAAGTTTTCCAAGTAATCGCTGTCGTTCGCAAGCTCAGTCGATGGCGTTTTTATCACCACTTTTTCATTGCTAACAGTATCTAATGCTAAAAATACATGGCTGCGGCTGGTAATGTGTAATTCTTGTAGAATTTGATAGCCATCAAAGTGCATGCGCGCTTTCAGTCTTGGCGGCAGCGGTAAGCTTGTCACCGCTTGTTGAATTTCATCAAGCTGATAACTCGGCAGACTTTCTACTCGTACTAACTGAACACTTAAATTGTCATCGCTACCATTAGCAAGCGCCTGCTCAATGATGTGTTCAGCCGCTTGGTTCAAACTTGCGCTATCGGTGATCGCCTGTGCAAAAACCTGATCATCAACAAATTCATAAACGCCATCGGTTGCCAGCACAAAAATATCGCCAAGGGCGAGTTGTTGTTGCTGATAATCAAGCTCTAGTAATTGTTCGATACCCAGGGCGCGAGTTAGGTAACTGACTTCGGATGAAGCAACTCTGCGGTGATCTTTGGTTAAGCACGCTAATTTGTCATTGGCAAAATGATAAATGCGAGTATCACCACAATGAAACAAATAAGCGGTATTTGACTTCAACACCAAGGCACTAAAGGTGGTAATGTAACCTTTATCCTTGTTGTAACGATGTTCACTGTTACGGGTTTGTGCATAAAGCCAGTAATTGATCGATTTCATCACTTTTTGCACTGAGGTATTTACCGACCACGTTTCAGCCGTGCAGTAATAATCTTGCAAAAAACTGTTCACCGCCGTTTGACTGGCCTCTTGGCTAACCTTGCTTGAGCTAATACCATCGGCCATCGCCAGTACCGCGCCTTTAGCACTGAGTTCAGGCTCTTTCGGCACCTTATAACCTATGGTGTCTTGATTAATCGCTTTAACACCTTGGCTACTAGCTTGACCGATGGTTAAAGTAAGTGGTTGTGACATGGCGACAGCCTCTGATAAAAAAGCAACACGCTAAAAACAAACAAGCTCCCGAAAGAGAGCTTGTTTGTGCGCGCTAACTGATTAGTTCAATTAAGCGATTCTGCGCTCTGGTGATGTTCTTACATGGGTGAAATACAGTGGCACACCAACCAATAACAAACCGCCCACTAGGTTACCTAATGCCGTTGGCAATTCGTTCCACAATAAGTAATCTGCAACCGTGAAGTCACCACCCATGATCATTGAAAACGGGAACAAGAACATGTTAACAATTGAGTGCTCAAAGCCCATAAAGAAGAACAACATGACTGGCATCCACATCGCCGCCATTTTGCTACCTGCTGAGGTTGAAATCATGGCACCAACAACGCCCATTGACACCATCCAGTTACACAACATACCGCGAATAAAAATAGTAAACCAACCGGCAACACCATGCTCTTGATAACCGACTGTACGCGACTCACCAATGGCGCTTACTTTCTCAGCAATAGCACCGCCGTCAATCGAGTAACCATAAGTTAAAATAAAAGACATAAAGAACGCGGTTGTTAATGCACCAGCAAAGTTACCGACAAAGACCAAGCCCCAATTGCGCATTACGCCATTAAAGGTAACTCCGGGCCGTTTATCAAATAGAGCCAAAGGCACTAAGGTAAATACGCCCGTTAACAAATCAAACTTCATTAAATACAGCATAATAAAGCCAACCGGGAACAACACTGCGCCCACTAATGGGCTACCGGTTTTAATGGCAATGGTAATGGCGAAGATTGCCGCCAAACCTAATATTGCGCCCGCCATAAAGGCGCGAATTAAGGTGTCTTTGGTTGACATAAATACTTTTTGTTCGCCAGCGTCAACCATTTTGCTGACAAATTCACTGGGTTCGATGTAAGCCATAAACTTTTCTCCCTAACGTCTTTTTAGTGTTAATACTCTACCTATAAAGTGTTCAGCAAAAACAACACCAAAACGTTAACTAATTAATATTATTGGTTTTTTATATTCTTGTATTCGTCGATTTTTACTTTGGTGCACCTAGGTGATACTTGTCCGCACCAAAAAACCGCACTACTGGTATGGTCATAAAACGGAGTCTTACCACGCTTTGTAGGGTAAAAACTTACCGTTTAGCGTTAAAATAACGCGGTCGCCTTTTGGGTTTTCTTCTTTGTCGACTTCCATCGAAAAATCAATGGCACTCATAATGCCGTCGCCAAATTTTTCCTGAATCACTTCTTTTAAGGTGTCGCCATAAACGCCAACCACTTCGTACAAACGGTAAATCAATGGATCTTGTGGCACGGCTTGATCCCAAGTTTTAGTTGGATATTCCATGAGCACAGCCACAGCTTCTGTCGGTAACCCCAAAAAACTCACCAGTTTATTGGCTGCTGCAGGCGGACAGCTGTTCATGCCCAAACAGGCTGAGGTTGTCCACACTATCGACATATCAATACCGTCGGCTATTTCCTGCCAGCTTAGCCCCTTCTCTTTTTTAATCGCGAAAATCGCTTCGGTTACATCCAGCTTATTCATAAAGCCTCCTAAAGTTGTTGCTTAGTTGTTAGGGCAAACCTTGATCGACAATGGTGCAACAGACCACACTGAACAAAGCAAGCCACTAACGGTGAAGTAACTTAATAAAGTTAACCTCTGTGATAGCCACAACTATGCCAAGCCATAAAACAAATTTAAGCAATTGAATTAATTTACTTTTAATGGAATTTATAAAAAATAAAAAAGCAACGTAAAATCGTGATTAACGAGTTTTCGTTGCTTATTCACGAAAACTCGTTGGTTGGCTTGATACTTGATTAGCTATTGGCTAGCGCAACGCAGCCACTGGCTATCACTGACCATGAGTAACAAAATTTGCAACAACTCTACCAGCTAGCACCAACAGCAATCGTGCACATAGATCCAGTTCGAGATCTCGTTAAAAACATGAACCAAGCGGCTTATCAACTTTTTGCCATCGCCCCCGAACAACTTAAAAACCAGCGCGCCAGCGAGCTCTTCACCGACAAAGCCGAGCTCTTTAACTTTACCCAACAGGTGCTTTATTTGGGCTACGGTTGGAATGAAAATCTCGCCATTACTGTAGGCGAAAAAATCGTTCCACTAGAAATCAAAGCCAATAAGGTTAACGATGATCTCCTACTTTGCTGTGAAAATAGCTTAATCAGCTTTGAGCAGCGCTATAAAGCCAATCTTGATTACCAATTTCGCTCAGGGCTATTTCACTGGCAAAAAAACGAGACCGTTTTTGAAGAGATTGAACGCCACAACAAATTGCTACTTGGCGCCGTTGGCGATGGTATTTATGGTGTCGACAATCAAGGCTGTACTACCTTTGTTAACAGCGCGGCAGAACAAATCGTCGGTTGGCAAAAAGACGATCTAATTGGCAAAAAAATTCACGACATCATGCATCACACCCATCTTGACGGCAGCCACTATCACGTTCACGACTGCCCTATTTACGCCGCTTTTAGCGACGGCAAAGTGCACACGGTTGACGACGAAGTGTTTTGGTCGAAATCAGGACAACCTGTGCCGGTTGAATACACCAGCACACCGCTAACTGAACACGGTGAATTAATCGGCGCTGTCGTCATATTTCGCGATATTACCGAGCGCAAACGCACCCAAGAAAAATTGATCAAAGCATTGGCGCAAGTTGACCAACTCAAGCAGCGCTTAGAGCAAGAAAACGCTTACCTGCAAGAGGAAATCAACGCCGACTTTAACCATCATCAAATTATTGGCCAAAGCCATCAAATACAGCACATGGTTAATCAAATTGAGTTAGTCGCGGCAACCAGTGCCAACGTCTTAGTCATAGGCGAGTCTGGCACCGGCAAAGAGCTCATTGCCCGCGCCATTCACGAAGAAAGTGCGCGCAAAGCGCGGCCGCTGATCCGCGTTAACTGCGCTGCGATTCCGGCAGAGTTGTTTGAAAGTGAGTTTTTCGGCCATGTTAAAGGTGCGTTCTCTGGCGCGGTAAGCAATCGCATCGGCCGCTTTGAACTCGCCGATGGCGGTACGATTTTTCTCGATGAAGTCGGTGAAATTCCACTGAATTTACAAGGTAAGTTACTAAGAGTATTACAGGAGCAACAATTTGAACGGGTTGGTGAGTCAACTACTCGGAGAGTTGATGTCAGAGTCATCGCCGCCACCAATAAAAACTTAGTCCAGAGTGTTAAAGCTAATAAATTTAGAGAGGACTTATACTTCAGACTTAATGTTTTTCCGATTCAATCGCCGCCGCTGCGCGAGCGTCTCGACGATTTGCCATTACTCGTTCAACACTTTATCAATAAAGTTTGCACCCGCATTAACCAAGAAAGCCCACAAGTGTCATTAGCACAGATGCAGCACCTTCATCAATACCATTGGCCCGGTAATATTCGCGAACTCGAAAATATCATCGAGCGACAAATTATTTTAGCTAAAGACAACAAGCTATCGTTTAGCTTTCTCAGCCAAGAGCGGCAATACCAAAACAATACGGCATTTAACTCGCAGCAAACAGCAAAACCAAACGCTGAGTTATTGACTCACAAACAACAAAAACAGCGGGATAAACAAAACATTGAAGCGGCATTACAGCGTTGCCAGGGTAAAATTTACGGCACAGATGGTGCCGCGGAATTGCTAGGTATGAAGCCAACAACGCTGGCCTCAAGAATGAAAAAATACGGTATTAGCCGACAAGACTATTCAAAGAAATAACACAATCGGGTGAATAGTTTTGTTCAATTATCGCTCTATAAAATACCGTATTTACACATTGTCTCGGTTACCTTGGCAAAAACTCAATTGACCAAGCAGTAGCCATCACATCAACGTCTTCTTGACCAAAGTTAATCGAGCGCAAAATTACCAAGAGTTGTCGCTCTAACTTGGCATTATTTAGCTCACTAACAGCAATATCGAGTTGGCTAATCTCGCCAGAGGGTTGAATTTCAATGTTAAACACTACCTTCCCTTGTAACAAAGGATCTTTGCGTAAGGCGCGATTGTACAAAGCGTACAATCTTGCTTTACTTGCCTCTAGGGTTTGTCTAATACTCAATTCAGAACGTAAGTTATCGAGTGTTTTTACATCGGCGTATTTCGCTTCGCCATTGCCGCTCGCCAAAACTTCTTGCTCAGATAGTCTAATCCGTTGACTGCTATGGCTACTCAAGGCATCGCTTGAAACTGTCTGGCTCACTTTCGCTTTGGCCAATTGAACACTTTGTTGATCGGCTTTGGCCGCGAGCAATTTTCGCTGCGCGCGATTTTGATCGCGCTCACCTTTGGCCAACTGTTGGCTAGCAACTGGTGCCGTGACCAAGACTTCGCGCATCGCTAGTAGCTCATCCTTCATCGCCGCAAGCCCTGAAGACTGTGCTTTTTGCTTGGCGGCCTGCCGCTTGGTTAACGGCTGCTTTGGCTTGACTACTGGCTCAGGCTTCGGCTTTTTGACCTCTGGTGGTTTTTTCGGTTCTTGTTTCGGCTCAGGTTTTACTTCCTCTATCTTCGGCTCCGGTGGTGGTTTAGGTTTTTGTTTTCGCTCTAAAACAACTCGCGTCAGCTCTGGTGGTACTTGCTCTTTTAGTTCCCGGGTTTGTTCAACCCGTTCGATAAAGGGCACTATCACGGCGATAGCTAAATAGACAATGACTAACGCAATCAGAATACGGACAAACATTTTGTCCTGTTTACTGTACTGTGAAAGATTCGCCGCCAACCCCGAAAGCGCTTGTTTGGCACTGTCGTTGAGCTTGTCGTTGAAATTGTCGCTATAACGGTCGTAAGAGCTATCAGCGCCTTGCTGATAGCACTTACGACCATGATTATCGACGATAAGGTTTGCTGCACTCATCAACTAACCTCCTGTGCCTGACGCGCTAGCATTTAAATCGCTCGCGGCTATTTGCTCAACCGCTAGCGACATATTGCGAAAGTTTGCTTCAGCACACACCGCCATAATTTGCTTCAAAACACGGTACTCAACGCCGGCGTCGCCTAAAATAGTAACTGCCCGGCCCAGTTGCTGCTCTTGCTCAGTTAACTCAGGTCGTTTACTGGCTTGATAAGCAAGTTCGGCTTTTAGCGCAGCAATTAAACTCGACTCTTGTTGGTCACTAGCGACGTTAAGTGATTCACTGATACTGCTCGTTTCAGCATCTGTCGCTCGCCAAATCGCGCGCTCTTGCACCATAACGCGATTGTCAAACACCGAAACCACGATATTTTCTGTTGGTAGCTCATCGGCAATTGAAACCGGTAAATTGAGCTGTTCGGCATTTTGTAACACCCTGACCTCAGACTGATTGACAATTAAGAAGAACACCAAAATAGTAAAAATATCCATCAAGGAGACTAAGTTGAGCTTGCTAGCACCGGCCAGTCGTCGATGATGACGTGCCAAACGCTTTGCTCGTGCAGATTGTTTCATATCAGCCTCCTGTCACAGCACTAAGCTGAGTCTTAACAGTAACTGGTGGCGCATCACCAAGAGAAATATCGGGAAAAAGCTCGGCATCAACGACACTGGCAGCAACGACGGTTTTAAACGAGCGCACTGTGTCCATTGCCGTGACGATAGTTTGGTAATCGACATCTTCACCAAGTAGCAAAACAATATCTTTCTTCTCAATCTCTTTTTGCTGAAAAGTCAGTTTTAAGTCCTGCAAATACTGCGATAACCCTTGAAAATCGTATTGATATGGCGCGATTTGCTGATCACTCGTCTGTCGAACAGCTGTCTTTTGAACAGACGATTGCTCAACCGTAAAGCTTTTCAGCAAGACACCGCTGGGGTAATTGAGCACCATGGCGTCTTGATTAATGATCAACTCAAGCTGTTTTTGCTCAGGACTATCGGTTTGGTTTTCACCCGATGAAATCGGCAGCTGTAAATTCAAAATTCTCACTTGTGAAAACACTAGGCTCAGCAGCAAAACTGGCACTAACACTATCATCAAATTCATAAATGACGTGATATCAAGTTCAGCCTCTTGCTGTCGCCCTTGCCGACTAGAGCGGCGTAAGCCTTTCATTGCTCTATCCTCGCTGACTATCAGCGGCCAAAGCGTTTAATAACTTGCGGCCAGCCATTTCTAACGAGTCGATAATCGACACAGTTTTACTTTGTAGACCTGTGTGAAACAAAATAAGCGGGATTGCCGTAATCAAACCAAAGGCGGTGGTATTCATCGCTACTGAGATACTAGCTGACAACAAATTTGCTTTTTCCGCCGGATCGGCACTGGCGACCGCAGAAAACGCCGCGATCAAACCCATAATGGTACCCAGTAAGCCAAGCAAGGTTGCGATATTGGCCAATGTCGCGAGAAATGGTGTTCGCTTTTCTAAGCGCAACATGTGCTCCATCAAGGTCTCTTCCATTGCATACTCGACGTCTTCACGACGGCGAGATTGACTTGAGCGGTTAATCCCCGCTTGCAATACCGACAAAATAGGTGCTTTGTCAGTTTTCGCGGCTTCACTGACTTGCGACAATTGGCCTTGACTCAAGGCTTTTTGCACTTTGGTCAGTGCTTTTTTATTGGCGTTTAAGGTTGAGGTGAGAAACCACCAGCGCTCTAGCGTAATCGCCAAACCAACGACCAACACTAAGGCGATTGGATAGATAAATGCGCCACCGTCTTGTAAAAAAGCTATGATTGTATCGAACATGTTTTATTCCTTACTCGTAACTGCTAAGGCTATGCCTATTGAGTGGGTTAAAAATTATTTTGTTTTTCTGTTATTGGTTTACGTATTGTTTTGCGCGCTTTAAATTGCGCCCATTTGTCAGTAAAAACAGCTAAATTGGTTATTTTGATTCAGCTTGCTCTCTGTAATACGCCTGCACTTTTTGCTTAAAGGCTTTAGGCATAATTGGCTTAAACGCAGGTAAGCGAATCGCCAGTTCTGGATCGTCAATATCAACCACCGACGCCAACTCCTGCCAAGGTGTGATATAAAGCACTTTTGGTTGCTCTTGCGAGCCTTGTACTTGGCTTTCAATAACATAACCTGACACCTTGACTGCTTGGCTAACTTCGCTTTTTTCCTGTTCTTGCTCTTGTTGCTGCGCGTAAACAGGATTAATTGCACTGTTCAAAGCGATTACACCAAATAAGCAAGCGTGCAAGCGCTTAACCAAACCTCTCGGTTTTCTTTGATACGGGTTATTTGCGCCGCTATTCATCACAATCTCCCATTGCTTTTATTGGCTAATTTATCGAGTTTAAGCTCAAGTACGGCCAGCCAGCGCTGTACTTTTTTATCGTCAGAAACAATCGCCAAATAAGCCTGATAATGCTGCTTTGCCAAAACAAAATCGCCTTGGTAAAGTTCGGCTAAAATCGCTAAGTTTAAATGGGCTTGCTGATAATTTGGCATGCTGCTCAAGGCCTGCTGATAGCTTTTTTGTGCCAAGGCAAAATCACCGCGCTGGCGCGCCAATACCCCATTAAAGTTGTGGGCGTAAGGGTTTAACGGGTTCGCTTTTAGCGCTTGATTAACATATGCTTGCGCGCGCTGCGGGTCTCCCTGCTGCTCAGCAATAATCGCTAAGTTCAAATATGCGCCAGCAAATGATGGCGCCAAATCACCTTGCCCAGCGCTAACCTCAGTAATCCTAGACTCACTAAGAACAAGCTCGGTAAAAATTTGTTCAGCTAATTGCCATTGTTGGCTTTCCATCGCTTCAACACCCGCTTTATATCGCGCCTGTACTTCGGCTGAGGTATTGGCCAGCGCTTGTTCTTTAGCAACTAAATACTCACTTTTTTGTTCAGGCAGTGCGCTTGGCGCATTAGTCATTGGTGCTGACGTTGATGCTGCTGAAGTCAAAGCCGAGTCATTCGCTGCCACTGGTTTGCTTTGCTTTAGCTGGCTACAACCACTGGCGAGTAAAACTACTGTGCCAAAAACTACCGACAAGGCATTTCGCGATGACAACACTGTGTTTTGAATTCCCTTTAAACAACTAAAATAATTCATAAATAATCGCTTCTCGTTGTTCAGTTTTGTCATACTTTGCTGGTTCTAATTTGGCTAATGCCGCAAAGCTTTTGGCAATCCAGTCACCGTAAAGCCCTTGCCAAGCGCGCTCAGCATTGGTTTGATGAAGTGTTATCGCTTGTTCTTCAAACGGATAAGCGAGTTCTTCGAGCAAAATTTTGTATTCTTCTTGCGCCAGCTCATCTAAGCCTTTAGGCAGTTGCGATTGCAAAACATCGCTAGCCAGTTGCTGGTACATGTTGGCAATTTGATAGTTAGCTTGCGGGACAAAGTCTGCCAAAGCCAAATCAAATACTTGCTGATAGTAATTAAGCGCTTGCTTTAACGACTTTTGTTTTTGTTTCAAACTTTTATTGAGTGGCAATTTAAGTTTAACGCGAGCAAAGCTTTGCTGATGAGCTTGCCCTAATTCAAGTGCCGATAACGAGGCCAAATAGGTTGATCGCGCTTGAACTTTTACGCTTTGTTTATCTGCTTGTTTGCGATGAAAACTGAGTAACTTTCGATACCAAAAATAGCGTTTGTTGGGCTCTTTGGTCTGACGATAAAATTCCGACATTTTAAAGCGCACTTCTTGGGCGATAGCAAATGGTTCGGGGTAGCTATGGGCATAAGTTCGAAACTGAATAATCGCCTGAGCCAAGTCACCGGCTTTTAAATAATTGTCGGCGATTTCGTACTGAAGCTCGCGCTTCAATGCTTGGTCTTTAGTCGCTTTTTGCATCACCGTTAGCTGCTTGGCGGCTTCGTTAAACTGACCAAGCGCCTGATAGCTGTTAGCGAGTTTTGCAGGAATACTGTCGCTGTACTCATGTTTTGGAAAGCTCTGTTGAAAACTCAACAATACTTCATTAGCCGCTTGCCACTTTTTAGCTGCCAATAACAAATTGGCTGCGTCAAATTGAGCATTGATTCGGTATCTCGATTTGGGCATCAACTTAGTTAATCGCAGCCATTGCTCAACCGCTTGTAATGGCTGAGTAGACTTTAAGGCTTCACCCTGTTGATAAATTGATGACGCGATCAGCTCCTTGATTTCTACTCGCTTATTTGCCGCATTTTGATGTTTTCGAGGTAAGTAGCTTAACGCCAGCCAATAACTCTGCTCTGCTTGCTGATAAGCCCCTTGTTGATAGTGACTATTGGCGATTAGCTCGTTAGCAATTTGCACTTGTTTAAGCGCAGCAGAACTCAGCTGTTCAGTGCGATTAGTGAAGTTTGCTCGCGGATTGATTTTGGCTAGCGCGTCGGCTTGGTTAATGCCATGTGCGGTCAGTAAAAAATCACTGTAGTAAAAAACCACCTCATAATCTTTGCGCTCAAAAGCGTCTTGCGCCGCTTTACTGGCTAAAACATGGGCGCGTTCATCGCTTGGATAGCTATCGATAAATTGACGATCAAGTTGGTTGCGCTGGTTTTCCAAAGCAACAAAACCATTGGCTTTTTCACTTTTTTGTTGTGTCTGTGCCAGTAAATCTCGAATAACTAACGTGGTTGCGTAGGCAGATTCACGCTTGATTTTTAGGTGCTCAGGGCTTTTAACTTGCTCAAGGCTATTCTGTGGCTCAAGGCTGTAAGCCAAACGTTGATAATTTGTCAGCGCCGCTTGGTAATCACCGGCTTCGTAACTGGCGTCAGCAAACAAATAGCGATCTTGATATAAATCTCGCTCCGCCAATAGTTTTTTAACGTTTACATCTATTGCACTTAATTCTGTAACATAAGCTGCACTTGCCAAGTATTGCGCTAACCACCGCGCGGCTTCTGCAAAGGCAAGCTGACGTTGACTTGGCTGATTACTTTGCTGGTTATTCTCATTAGAGGCTTGAGCCTTGTCTTGAGTTAAGCCTTGCACAATGTCTTGTGCTGCCGCATATAAACGGCGACCGTGTTGATAGCTAAAGTCTAATAATTTGGGCAGTACACTGACTCGATCTTCAAGCGAAATATCAGCCCAAAATTCGCTGTTTAAGCCATAGTTGTTGACAAAACTCTGTTGTAATTCTCGTACTTTAGGGTAATCGCCTCGTTGATTAGCCAAATCGATTAACGCCAGCTGAAAACGACTTGCCCAAATGTTTTTCGGACGTCGTTCAATATAGGCTAAGTAGGCTTTTTCGGCGTCGTACTCCAACTGTTTTTCTTGTAAAAACCGCGCTAAACCTTGAAACAAAACATGCTCAATGCTTGCCAAGCCAGCTAATTCACTAGCAACGGAATGTTGACGATAATAATCGTCAAGCAAGGTGACGAGACTTTTCGCCTGAACTTGTTGACTCAGTGATATTGTTAAAATGCGTTGGGTGTCGCGCGCTAAACTTTGCTGTGCTTTTTCAAGCATTTCAAAGGCGAGAATATCAGAAGTAGGTTTATCAGTGGCTAGAGTTTCGGAAGCTAAATCAGTACCCTGTTGATTCGCAGCAACAACCTGCTCTTGACCTATTCTTGTCAAACTTGTCGCTACCAAACGCGCCAATACCTGAATAAACATCTGATTAGCTTCGGTTAAGCGATTGGCTTTAAACAAGGCCCAACCAGACATGTAGCGGCTGTTAAGCTGGTAGTTCTGGTTTTCTGGAGCATCGAGCACTTTTTGATACAAGGCCAACGCTGCTGAATAATCTTGTAAATTGTAATAATGTTCAGCTTGTCGAAACAGTAACTCTGCGCGATGACGGGTTGCTGGAAATTGATCTAACAGTGTTTGATTAACGGTTAAACTGTTATCGAGTTCACCTTTAAGCTCAAAGGCTTTGGCGAGCTGATAAAGTATTTGTTCGTTTTCAGCGCGTGTTGGATAATCCGCTAATAATTGCTGATAGCTAGTGATCAGTCTATCAAGTTCAAAATCGACATTAGCCAGTTGCCGAGAGTTTTCAGCAGGCAATATTTGCTGCTCAAAATACTCGGTATTTAGCTCTGCTAAACGATATTTCATCTGCGCCCTAACATTTTCGCTCGGCTCCATCGCTAGCATGGTTTGATAAATCGCTCTGAGCTTAGTACTGCGTTGCGCTCTACTCTCATTAATGATAGCCTCTTTAGCACCAGTGCTATCATTGCCCCGAGTTTTAACAAGGTAACGGTTGTCGCGAGCGAGCTGAGCGAGAGTTGTTCTACTGCTAGTTTGACTATTCGCGCTTTGCTTTTCTGTGTCTTTTGTTTGATCATCATCAGCTCGATTATCAATAAGCTGACATCCTGTCAGCAAGCTCACGGCCAATATCAATATTGGCGACCAAGGTTTTACTGAAAAGCTAGTTTTGGAATCATGTTTCGCCATCATCTATTCGTGCCCCGCTGCTAGTATCGGTGCTTTATCAACCACAGAGCCTTTAGCATTAAAGTCTTTAGTGGTTGAGAGTGTCGAAGCTGAGTCCGAATCTGTTTGTGCGGTTAAACGCTCAAGTACATTTGCCATCGAGCGGCGGCTATGGTGAAGGTAATAATTCAACTGTTGTTGTTTCTGTTCGATAAAACCCGCCAGTTGTTGCTCAAAATCTTGCGACATCACTTGGTTCAACTGTTGTGCACGAGCTGACAAGGTCCGTTGTTGCCCGACAATATTGAGATAACGCTGTTCAAGTAGTGGATTCTGTTGGCTGCGCTGCTGTAATTCCGATACTCGATCCGCTTGCTGCTCAACATCAGTAATAATCTTACTAAGCTGCTGAACTTGGTATTCTTGCCGCCATAAACGATCGGGGAACTGCTGTTGTAAACGCCAGTTTAAGACACCGCTGACTCGCTCAAGACGCTCTTGATAACTCTGCACTCTAGATTGATAATCCTTAAAGTTTTTCATCATGCTAAGAACCTTGTTACTCGCCTCGATTCTATCGAGCCAAGTTTGTTCTTGCTGGTTGGCAAAGCGCTGAGCACTGCGTGGTGATAGCTGTTGATGACGAGCGATTTCTAGTGATGCGGTCAAATCATCTTTCACTTCACTGAGCTGCTCAATTTGCTGCTGGAAATCTACTTGTTGATATTGTTGTTTTATTTTAGTTAGCCGACTTTGATTAAGCGCCAAACTATTACCCAACCATTGTTGCTTACTGTCCAGTTCAGTAATGTCATCGGTCAATTGCCTTAAATCGTGCTGATGCCCCTGCCAACCCCGTTGATTTATCTCGAGTAGCGCTTGTTCAAGCCATGTTTTTTCTCCCGCGCTAAACCTAGCGAGAATAGCAGGTTCACGAAGGATTTTATTTAACGACTGCCCTTGAGCTTGGCGCTGAAGCTGCTCAACCACTTGTTTTAATTGCCCTGATAAGCCAGTTATATCGGTCAACTGACGTTGATAGTCAGCTTCAATCACTTGATAGTGCTGGTAGGCTTGTTCGAGTTGATTTTGTAAAGCAAACTGTTTTGCCAATAAGCCACTCGATTGCCAAGCTAAATAACTGTTTGGATATTGCTCAACCAATAAATGAAAAATCGCTTGAGCGCTGTCATAATCTTCAACTTTAAGCGCTGACAACGCAAATAGAAACATTGCCTGTTGCCGATACGGGCTATGTTCTGGAAACTGCGCTAACTCTTGATACGCCAAGTCAAAGTCTTGCTGTTTGACGTAAAGTTGTGCCAGCAGCAGGCTCGCGTAGTCTTTTAACGATTGAGTAACCTCGCGGTTATTGCCTGTCGCCTTAGCTGTGGCACTGTCATCGTTTTCAGACTGAAATAAGCGTTGCCAAAAGCTTTGTTCGGTGCGCTGCCAAGTTAATGTTTTAACCCGTTGTAAATCCTGCTTAGCTTGTGTGATTTGAGTAAATTGGGCAGCTTGAGCTTGGCTGGAAGCCTTTGAGTCATTATCAACACTGAGACTTTCTATAGTGCTAAGGGCTCTATTCACCAAAATATAAGCCAGTTGCTGATTGATATTGTTATGGCTGGTGCTCTTGTTTGAGCTGATTGAATCAATTGAGCTAATATCTAAGCCAGCGCTTGAGTCTTTGTCTAGAGCTGCATTTAAGGCTTTTGAAAAAGGTGCAGGCATCGACAATAATGCTTGTTCAGGCACTGATTGCGGCCAATAAGCAAGCTGCATCAGCGTGTAATATTGGCCATAATATTCATCATAATCGGATGTAAAACTAATCCGCGCTAAGGTCTGCTGAGCTAATTGCTGTGCACCTTGATTAATTTGTTGTTCAGCAAGTTGAAGCAGCGCGACCATTAATAATGTTTGTTGTTTTAGCCTAACCTCAGCCAGTTGTTCAGGTGTGTGTTGCTTTTTATTCGCTTGCTGATTCGATAATTGACCATCACTATTAATATCACTAGCGCTAGCATGGCTCGACAAACGACTAATTAGCGTTTTTAGGTTACGTTCGGCGTCGAGGTGTAAACCAAGGTGCACTTGCAAGCCCGCTTTAAATAACAAGGCGTTATTGTAGGTACCGTCGTCTTGCTGTGCTAACTCAGCCAAACGGGTTTCATTGTATTCTAGCTGCCTCAAGGCAAGTTCAGGTTGCTGCTGAAAATAATAAAATAACGCTCGTTGATAATACTTAGTGGCGACAGCATCTTTGTCTACCGCTACCTTATCTCCTGCTGTCGCTTCGCTATCTCCCTCTGCCGCTATGCTATTCCCTACTACCGCGATGCTTAGCGCAGAAAATATCAAGGCGGCAGCGAGCACTGCACTTGCGACAGTTGGCAACGGGACGAATCGTAGTGAGCGCATCATCATGGTTTACAGCAACCACTCTTCAACCACGACCTGAGCGCGGTAGTTGTTAGTTCGATCTTCAAGCTTAAGCTCAATCATGACAGCTTCATCATCTTTGCTAAACTGATAGTTGGCCGCGCGTTTAATCGGTCTTTGCTCATTGTCAAAACCAGTAAAAATCGCAGTTAGCTCATGTTCGCCTTTTTTGATATTACCTTGGTACAAGCCCTGAATACCGCCTTGCTCTAGCGCCTTGCGCTGACGCTCGGTGTAGAGAAAGCCCGCGACATTCTTGCCATCAATTTTTAATTCAACACTGTCTAGGCTAAAAAACTTACCAATGTCGACCGAGACAAATACTGACACTTGGCTACTAGCGGGAAACAGCAAGTCTTCTTCCAAAATGAAAAGATCTCGATTCAATTTCAGCACTTGCTGTTTGATACTGGCAAGCTCATTGGCAATTGCACTCGTGTCATTAGAATTAGTGTCGTTGGCATTAGTGTCATTAGAACCACTCTCTTTCAAACTAACGCTTTGCTGACTCGCGTTTGATTTTTTACTCATTTGACCGGCTTCCTTCTGGCTGTTAGCAGACGCTTGTCCAATGACAAAGACGACAAATAAAAATGCTAAGGCAATGCGGCACCCTGAACTTATCGTTGTTTTCATAACTCTTCCTCTATTGCCTTTCTTTGGTAATACTCTCGCTAGCGATAAGCATTGGTTTTGGCGCTAATCGGCTAAAAATAAACACTGACGAATGCCCTAACCACGTTAGCTGAAAAGCGGTATAACGGCTCAGCACCAACGCCACCAGGATCGTTAGGATTGCGAAAGTTGTTGTAGTTAAATCTGAGGTGATCCCATTGAAAGCTGGCTTCTGATTGCCAGTTAAATGGCGACCACGCGCTTGGAATTTTATAGGTAAGCCCTAACCCTAAGGTTAAATCGTCAAAGTCGCTAAGCTCTTTGTCTCGGGCGAGAAAATTCTGCGCGTCGCGAAATGGAAATAAATCGCTGTAGAAGTTAGCCGCGGTTTGTTGATAAACCCGCGCCTTCATTTCTAGCTCGAACTTGTCACCCCAAAACGGCTGGCGATAAGCGAGTTCAAAATCTTGCGATTCAATATCCCAACTGTCGGTAAAATAACGGTAATTGGCGAATAGTGCAGCGCGATACGGCAAGTAGTAACTCGACGACAATTTTACCGCGAACGAGTTGCGGGTATCTGGATAGACTTCACCCTGAAAACCAACGCCAGCAGCATTGCTGTTATCGATAAAGCGAACCGTGCGATATGGATTGTTTAAGTAGCCTTCGTCAGCAACCGCTTCAATATTGATACCGGCAGTCAAACTCGGTGTCAGTATTTGATTGATACCGGCGCGAATTCGATACTGCTGACTCGTTTCAAGGAAGTTGTCATCGCCGTTGCGCTTAATTTCGTTGTCGCCATATACCACACCTAAGCTAACCGTGGTTAAATCGCCAAAGGTATCGTGGGCAATGTTAAGCGCTACCGATTTGGCCAAATAATCACTTTCATCACTTTGACCGACATTGACGGCAATCACGGTTTTATCGTGCAGATATTCGGCGCCCAATTGGAACTCTTTGCGCTCTTCGCTATAAGGGCTGGCAGTACTTAACACGTCTACCGAGGCGGACGAAATAGTATCAACGTAGTAATAGGCAGATACCGCGACATTGTCATTGGCCTTTTTGCGAATTAACACCGCTGGCCCGTCAATTTTCATCCCGCCACCTTGATAGCTGTGATAAAGTACATCGGCTCTATCTGGGTCGAGGACGGCACCATAAGTTAACTTACTAATAATCAGTAAAATAACCGCGGCGACCAAGACTAAAACTGCAACCACTTTACTGCGTGTGCTCGTTTTATAAACTGCTTGAAACTGCTCCTGCTCTTGGCAGCTGACACCACTCATGGGTAATACTTTTACTTTTTTCTCACGGGTTGTTTCGGTGATCGATTTAATTACAGCCACAACCGCCACCTCCTGCGCCTTCAGCACCGCGGCCAGACTCACGCGCTTCGTAAACATGGGCAACATGACGGTTGGCAATATCGTGGCGATTCGCCGACATAATCGGATCTGCCAAACGTTGGCGCTCGTATGGTTTTACCCAAGGCTTAACGCCGAGCTGAGCACAACCAGACAGTGCAATGACACTTGCCAAAGCTAACGTCAAAGCCAAAGGTCGCGCCGAGCGTCTTTTAACTAATTCAATCACCCGTTATTCCCTAATCAACTGCTTGATAGCTTTGGCGTATTTCTTTTCGTAGCCTTTTTTATAGCCGCGAAAAACGTGACGCACTTTACCGTGGCGATCAACAATCACAGTGGTCGGCATCGCTTCGACTTGATAAGCGGCAGAGACTGTATTACTCGCATCGAAGAAAACCGGAAAATCAACGCCAATTTCCGCGATATAATCGCGACCTGCTTGATTTTCTTGCTCGACATTAACACCCCAAACGGCAACGCCAAGATCTTGATATTTGTTGTGTAGCTCTTGCAGAACAGGCATTTCAATACGACACGGACCACACCATGACGCCCAGAAGTTGATAATGATGATATTGCCGCGTTGCTCAGCAAGATTAAAATTGCCGCCCGCCATCGACTTTAAGGTAAAGTCTGGCGCAGCTTGTGCAGCCGACAACGCTTGGACATGCCCACTGAGCAACAAGGCTAGCGGCAAGGCTAAACTTGCGGCGATTAACTTTATTTTCTTGAATGTGCTGTGTATTTTCATCGTGATTTCCATCATTGCTGTGTATGCGATTAGCTTTTCACTAGTCGCCACCAAACTCAGGTTTACTCGCTAAATAGCGGGAGGACCTTAAAAATAAAACGAGACCCCAGTGGTAAAATTTAAGTTATGGGTGGTTTTGTTTTCCCCGGTGATTTGATTGTCAAAAACGTAATCAGTGACGCCAATATCCCACGCAATCCAGTCATTCATAAAAATGCGAAAGTTGGTGGAAAAATTAATGGTAAATTGATCTTCACCAGCAAATTCTGTGGTACCGCCGCCAAGCTCAACGGAAAAAACACTGTTAAACGCTAAGTCATCACCTAGAAAAACCTCGCCCGGTAAGACGTTGTAGCCAAGATTCAAACCGTAGTAAGTTAAATCGCGCTGATCTTCGGTCAGCAGTGGCGCAGTATTGGCAAGTCGTTCAAAGCTACTGGTACCAGCGGTCGCTTGACCATATTCGGCTTTTAGATAGAAATCTTCGCTAATGTGATAAGCAAAGTGACCCGCGTACCACGTACTTGACTCGAAGTCTTCGATGCTAATCAAGCCAACTTTCACGCCAAATTCAAAGTTTTCGCTGTCGAGTAAATCTTCCAGTACTTGGCGGCGTTCAACTTGAGGCTTAACTTGAGGTTCAGTTGCGGCTTCAAGGGGTTGCTCGCTATTTGTTTCTGTTTGTCCGTAAACTGTATTCGTCAATGCAAATGCCAATAAAGCAGTAAGTGCTCGCACCCAAACCTTGGTCACGCTAGCGAGTTGCTTTTGATTGCTGATTTGCTTGTTCATGGTCAATTCTCCAGATCAAATTGTTCGCTTTTGGCACTTGGCTAGCACATTAAAAAAATGCGCTAAAACCCAAGGTCCAAATTCTCAAGGTTTCGTTGTCATCTCGGTCGGTTAAGGCCAAGGCATATTTGTATTCGGCGCGCAGCACAAAGTTGCGGGTCAAATAATACTTAGCGCCAAGTGCGCCACTAATAAGGGTGTCACGTCGACTTTCAGCGTCGGCTAAAACGCTAATTGGCGTAGTTTCAATTAAACCGCCGCCAACCGATAAATAAGGGCTCACTAACCATTCGGGAAAGGGTTGTGCCAGTAAACTAAGTTCAACTAAATCGCTGTCTGAAATGCTGCCACTGGCTTTACCAAAAGAAACTTCACTGCTAATCACAGGGCTAAAGGCATAAGCGAGGCTGACGCGATAAAAGTTTGCATCTTCCAACTCGCCATAAGCAATACCACCTTCCCAATGGCGATTTTGAAAGTCATTTTGGTCTTGCTCTTCAGTCGCTAAAGCGCCTTGATTGAAACTAAATTGAACAAGTTGTTTTTGATTGATCCAGCCCTGATTGCCGCGCTTGTCGATGACTTTGAACCAGGCGGTACGCTTGGTCACCACAGTTAACTGTTCGCCTTGTTCAACCACATGAACAATCGGAAAACCTCGGCCAGGACCTGAACGCAATTCAACAAATGGCGCTTCAATAGTGATGTTGACCAATTCTTGTTCTGACCAAAAACTGGCGTTGGCACTCGTCGGAGCTAATACCGTCGATAAAGCCGTAAACAGAACTATTAACAAAGTCTTTAGCGTGACAAAGCCAGTGTCTAACATGCGCTTATTCAGTCGGCTAGTCATTACTGCGCCTCCTGATAAAACGGGTTGTTGTAATACTGGCCGCCAATATCAAGCCATTCACTGATCAAGCGAGCTTCGTCAACGCTGAGCGCGCCACTGTGATTGGCATTGTTTAAGACCTCAAAAAAGCGCGCACTGGCACGGGCACCGGCAGTCGACAAAATATTGTTAACCGGTACTGTGGTTAATACTGGAATTGGCTGACCATTTTCATCGATCAGTAACTCGCCATCAGGACCTAACTGAAAAACGGGATTGCCATTGTCATCTAACAGGGGTACGCGGCGGTCAACTAAAATACCTTCAACTAGCTCCTGTTCAACATCGGCAAAAAACAGTTCTCGGTAGCCATTGGTATGTGCAGGTTCATCACTTGATGGCGCAGTCGTTAAATCAAGTTGCCCTGCGGGTACTTGCGCAGTGCCATCGCTATCTAAAGTGTTGTGACAACTAGTGCAGGTTTGATCTTGCAAGGTTTCGCCAGTGACACTATCAAGCACCAAGCGCGACTGTTGCCACAGCGGTTGAATATGCTCTAGGTAATTAATTTGCAAGCGACAAAATGCCGTCCAATTAGTGAAACAACTCACGCCATTGGGCACCGCCGTGGTCAGAGCTTGGTAGCTCAGATTAGTCGATGGATTTAATGGCGCACGGGCTGGGTCGGTCCAAATATCGGTATAACTTAAATCGCTGCTAAGCTCGGCCAGTCCTAAGGTCTTCTCTGCCGTTTCAGCCATGGTTTGACCAAAACTAGGTACTAGGCTTGGGTTGGTATTGTTAAACGGCACGCCATCGCTTTGCGCGCCAACATTAATGCTGGTTAATTCAGCATCAGGTCTACCGTGGGCCGCTTCGCTGTTTCGAGTATGGCAGCCTTGGCACTGCATCACTTCGCCCGGACGTACAGTTAACCATTGGCGATGACGACCACCAATGCGTTGACCATTTTGATCGACAACACTTAAGGCAAAAGGAATATTGGCAGGTACTTTCACTTTAACTGAGCCGTCTGGCTGGATTGGCGTATAACCCAAGATTTCGCGCATTAACTGATCGCGGCTACGACCAAAATCAGTATTCTCTATTTCGCGAACCTCTTCTGGCGGCATTGGCACGCCGCGGACCAATCGCAAAAAGCGCGCCGGTCTTTGTGCGGCGCTCGTCTGGCTGGGATCTTTAAGCTGCTCAAGACCTTGGGCAGTACTGTCAACGCCCGCAAAGTCGTAAACACTGCGAATGTGAATGGCACCCGCTTGTTGGTTGAACAAATCGCTATCGAGCTCATTACCCGGCGTTTTGTCGGCGACAAAACTCGGTGCGACCGTGCTAGCTTGCATCACAATCGCTTCGGTAATGAAGTTACCTTCACTGGTACTCGCGACTAGTTGCTGGGTATTGTTCACTTGATTAAACAGCCACAATTCATAAAACGGGGTCGCTTGCACTAACTCAGGATCAGCGAGTTGCTCTGCGCTCAGTTGACCACAGGCTCTTACTTGCTGATCAATGATGACACGGCACAAATCCCAACTGACTAAGTAGCGTTGGCTTTGATCTGGCAAGGCAAATAAATGGTTAATGCGACCGCTTGGCGAGACTTGCTCGGAAAAACTGTAATCAAATTGCTGACGGTCAAACAGATCAGACAATGCTGACGATGCACTGGGATTATTAGCGGCAATGGCTTGGTTTTGATCGGTGAAGTCACGAATATTGATGACTTGTGGACGCTTCTGATAAACGTTTGGTTGACGACTGTTGAGCAGTAATAAAATATCGCCGCTTGGGAGCTGCTGAGGTTTGATAAAATCGACGATAGCGGTTGTGGTTTGCGATTGATCACCTTGAGAACTATCGCTCTGTGAAGGGGCGGATTGATTGATACTCAACTGGTGTGAATGCCAGCCGTAAACCAAGTGGTTTTCAGTACCATCTGGGCGCATCTTGTACAAATTAATGCGATTGTCGCCCCCCATGGCGTCCCAGCGGCTATACAAAATATGACCATCTTGAAGTACCAAGGGATAAAAATCGTGACTCAAATTAAAGGTCAACTGTCGAATGTTAGTGCCATCACTATCGCTGATGTGTAAATTAAACGCTGCTTGGTTGCCGCGTTCATTTAAGGCTTGATATTGAGGTTTGCCTTCATCGAGTAAAATCGCGCGTGACAGTTGTTGTCGATTTGACGCAAAAATTATCCGGCCGTCGGGTAAAAACGAGGCCATTAAATCATCGCCTTGTTCTGCGATAATATCACTTGTTATTAAACGCGAAAGACGACTATCTTCGCGGTTATAGCGCCAAATATTCCAACGTGGTTGTTGGTCTTCATCAAGATCTGGCTGCTCAGGTGCTCTAATCGACACCAAAAATTCTTGGCCATCTGGCGATACTGACAAATCTCTAATATCAATGCGTGATGGTAGTTTTTGGTTGGCATTGGCGTTGGCATCTGTGTTCGCAGAATCACCTTCTTGCTCAGCGTTTTGAAATAAGCCTGCGGTTAAATCTGTTTGAATGGCATTTGCGGTCGCGTTAGCTTTTAACACTAATCTAGCGCCGGGGTTAAAACGACTTGGCTGGGTTATGGGAAAACTAACAGCTTCTGAATTTTGCTCAGCAAAATTGGCTTGTAGGCTACGTTCTATGTAGACCACAGGGAATTCTTCCAACACTGGATCTGATCTATCTTCCGTTAACGAACTTTCTGAATTGCAACCGCTCATCAGTAAGCTGGTAAGAAAAAACAAACCAGTAAATCCGCTACAACACATCTTCGGATTCATACAAGTTTCCATTTTTACTAAACGCATTATTAATTCAATGCTGTTACACGAGTTGATATTTACAGCTAAGACCGAATTAACAAAGCTCTTACTCAAAAGTGTTAATTACGTGTCTTAGTAGTCAAGCTGTGTCAGCTTTTTTTACAATAATACATAAAACGATCGAATTACAACCAGTTTTTAATTTATTTTTAAAAAATGATTATTTTAACGAAATAAACAAAAAACGGTTTACAAGCCTTTTAAAATGGCTTAAACCTAAAAAAGGAGATGGCTTTTAGCTCGTTTTTTAAGCTAAAAACACCGTTAAAATGTCAGAATTTTTTACACAAAAACAATTAAGCACTTGTTTTAAATTGAATTTATTGTAAAAATTTCTGACACTCGATAATGGTGTTTAATCAAAGCCAAATAAAATTAGACCTTAGCGAATCGCTAAACATCTTCAAGGGGGTTGTATGAAGGTGTTACATTATCACCAAGATAGTTGTAACGGTGAACAAGCCAGTCGTACTTGCGATAACCGCAGTGCCAATGAAAAGTGTGCCAACCAAAAAAGCACCGGCCAAAAAGTCGCGGTTGTCGACAAAGTAATCGACAGCAAAGCGAGCGCAAAAAACAGTTTTTCTACGCTAGCAAAACTGTTAGCCGCAGCCCTTTTGATCAACGTAAACACCAGTTGGGCAGGCTCTCTGGAACAAGCAAAGCGTTTGCACGATCGCCTTGCCGGCGTCCCTGCTGATGCCTCGACGTTAGGCCAAATGCGCGACTTGATTGATCAAGGCAACGGACTTGATGCCGCCTATGTCGCGATGGAGTCAAAGCACTTTTACAACACCACGTTAAAGCTATTTTCAACCCCGTGGACCAATATTGACCAAGATATTTTTCTACCGCTTAACGACTACAGTGCGACGGTAATTGGCATGGTGCGCGACGATTTAGACTTTCGCCAACTCTTGCAAGCAGACATTGCCTATGTCGGCCGGCCGACATTAAATTTGCCCGCTTATAACATCAATAACAATCAGCATTATCAAGCTCTTGAAGATAATGCTATTGATTTGCAAGCAGATTTAGTACAAGTCACACAATCGAGCTTAAACGGTTTGCCCACTGAGGCAACTGCTGGTGTGTTAACCAGTAGAGCCGGTGCCAAGGCGTTTTTCTATCTTGGCACTAACCGCGCTATGTTGAGATTCACTTTGATCAATCACCTGTGTACCGATTTAGAGCCGATCAAAGACAACACCTTACCACCAGATCGCATTCGCCAAGATGTCAGTCGCAGTCCAGGTGGCGACAGTCGCTTGTTTGTTAACAACTGCTTGGCTTGCCACAGCGGTATGGACCCACTGGCACAAGCGTTTGCCTATTACGATTACGACTTTAATCAAGACGCAGACCCCGAGGGCGATGCGGGTAATATTGCCTACAATCAAACTGGCACTACCGACCCAGTTACCGGCACCCGAGTACAAGCTAAATACTTTAATAACAACACCACCTTTCCACTCGGGTTCACCACGACTAATGACCAATGGCAGAACTATTGGCGCAGCGGTAACAACCGCAGTTTAGGTTGGGATCCTGCGTTAACAGGTTCAGGTGCAGGTCTTAAATCGCTCGGTCAAGAGCTTGCCAACAGCGAAGCATTTGCCCAGTGCCAAGTGAAAAAAGTGTTCAAAAACGTCTGTTTACGCTCGGCTGAAAGTGATGCCGATATTAATCAACTTGCCAGTACAACGGCATCATTTAAACAAAACGGCTATCAACTCAAGCGAGTATTTGCTGAGCTTGGCAACTACTGCATGGGAGAGTGATGTTGTGCACGAGAAAATAACGATGTCGATAATAACTGATTTTGCAAGGCATTCTACAGGCCGCTTTTCAACTAAAAAGCAGGTGTTCTGGGCTGGTATCATCAGCACAGCGGTTTTATTAACTGGCTGTGGTGAGAGCGAGGTACAAACTAATCCCCCTGCACCGCCTACAGCAACTAACCAAGAATACACTGGCCCGGCACCACAAACTGAAGATATTCAAAAATTTAGAACGGCATTATTTGATAATATTGCCATTAGTGAGCGTTGTGGTGGTTGTCACAAACCCGATGATCAAGCGCCCTATTTCGCTCGCTTTGACGATGTTAATTTAGCCTACGCTGCTAGCCAACCGCTAGTAGATTTAAGTCAGCCAAGCCAATCGCGCTTAGTGACTAAAGTGGGCTCAGGTCACAACTGTTGGCTTGGCAGTGATCAAGCGTGCGCCGATACCATGACTCAATGGATAAAGCAGTGGTCTGACGATCGGGTCAGTGTTGCCACCACCATTGAGCTGACTGCACCTGTGATTCGAGAACCTGGCAGTAGCCGCGTATTTCCACAAGACGCGAGTTTATTTAATCAACACGTTTACCCAGTTGTTCAACAATACTGCGCCGACTGTCACAACGAAACCTCAGCAACGGCGCAATCGCCATTTTTCGCGAGCGGCGACTTAGCCAGTGCCTACCAAGCGGCAACGCGGGTGATAAATTTGGACCAACCCGAGCTGTCTCGTTTAGTGGTTAGACTCGGCAGTGAATTTCACAATTGTTGGAGTGACTGCCAAAATAACAGTAACACCATGCGCGAGGCAATTAACGCCTTTCGCGAGCAAATTCCACTGAGCCAAGTCGACGAGGCGATGGTGACCTCAAAGGCACTGCGTTTAACCGACGGCGTGGTCGCATCAAATGGCGGTCGTTTTGAAAGTGATATGATTGCCCTTTACCAGTTTAAAACCGGTAGTGGCAATATTGCTTACGATACTTCTGGCGTTAGCCCTGCTGCTAACCTGACCTTAACCGGCGATATCGACTGGCTTGGCAGTGGTGGCTTAGTGTTTAACAACGGTAAGGCGCAAGCGAGCACAGCTACCAGTAAAAAGCTTCACGATTTAATTACCGCAACGGGGGAATTTACCGTTGAAGCCTGGCTTACTCCCGCTAATGTTGTGCAAGAAGGACCTGCACGCATTATTAGCTACTCTGCCGGTGATGATCAGCGCAATTTTACTTTAGGTCAAAGCCAGTACAACTATGATTTTATGCTGCGAACAGCGGCAACGTCGGTTAACGGCGAGCCAGCGCTGAGTACACCCGATGCCGATGAAGTACTGCAGGCCAGCTTACAGCACGTCACCTTAACCTACAGCCAAGCCAATGGTCGCCGTATTTATGTCAATGGCAACTTGATTGAGGTTAGTGATGATGAAATAAGTCCACTGGCCTCATGGGATAGCAGTTTTGCCTTAATTCTTGGCCGCGAAGCGTCAAACAATCACGTTTGGCAAGGTAACATTCGCTTACTAGCAATCTACAATGCGGCGCTGACAACAGAACAAGTGCAGCAAAACTTTGAGATTGGCGTCGGCGAGCGCTTCTTCTTGCTGTTTAGCATTGGCGATTTAATTGACTTGGCCAACACCTATTTAATGTTTGAAGTCAGTGAGTTTGACAGCTTCAGCTATTTGTTTAGCAAACCGGCCTTAGTCAATTTAGACCAACAAGCCCTCGCCCAACCATTGGCTATTCAAGGCATTAACATAGGGATCAACGGTCAGGAAAGTCAGCAAGGCCAAGCCTATGCCAATTTTGAGCAAACCATTGCTGGCCAAACGTCGTTAGCGACGCCACTGTCGTTATCACCACTTGGCACTATTTTCCCAATAGAAAAAGGCCCAGAGCAAGATGAGTTTTTCTTATCTTTCGAGCGTTTGGGTGAGCACAGCAACATTAAAGTTGAAGCTGATTTGGTACTGACGCCAGAGACTTTTGATAGCAGCAACAGCGCAGACATTGGTATTCGCAACTTTGCTGAAATTTTTGCCTCGATGAGTGCGTTAACTGGTGTAGCGCAAAACAACGGCAAAGTATTTGATGTTTATCGAGTTATTCAGCGTCAGCTACCGGGTATAGACAACATCGAAACCTTTATTTCAGCCCAACAAATGGCGATTACACAGCTAGCAATCGCTTATTGTGATAGCGCCATTGAAAATGACAGCCTGCGCAGCGCTTGGTTCCCCAACCTCGACTTTAGCCAAGCGCCTGCCAGCGCCTTCGCGCCGAGTACTCGAAACCAATTTGTTGAACCGTTGCTCAACAGGTTAATGCCACTTGAACCGAGCAGCCAACCGATGAAGAGTCAAGTAAGCACTGAAATAGGCAACTTAATTGACCGCTTGAGTCAGTGTAACGGTGTCAGCTGTGACGAACAGCGAACTCGCACCATCGCCAAATCGAGCTGTGCCGCGGTACTTGCCAGTGCTGTGACACTCGTTCAATAACATGGGTTCAGAAATCAGGATAAGACAATGAAAAAACCTTCACACTACCATCCAGACACACCCTTGTTATTTGCTGATCATCAAAAGCCAGTCAGCCGACGTGATTTTATCGCCTCTGGGCTGCGCAAAGGCGCTGGTGTCGTCGGTGGTATGTCACTGTTTGGCATGTTTAACAAACCTAACCAAGCGCATGCGACGCTATCGGCTGACTTAGAAGCATTGCGCAGCTCCTGTGGAATCAATGTACAAGGTGCTGGCAAAATTCCGTTTATCTCGTTTGATTTAGCCGGCGGTGCCAATATCGCTGGCTCGAATGTCTTAGTGGGTGGCGCTGGCGGCCAACTGGACTTTTTATCAACGGGCGGTTATAACAAACTCGGTTTGCCGGGTGATATGGCACCGTCAATTGCCAACCCAGCTTCGGGGCAATCCGATTTTATCAACACCGAACTCGGTTTGGCGTTTCACTCAGATTCGGCGTTTTTACGGGGGATTTTAGAGCGCACTTCTGCCGATACCCGCAGCCGCATCAATGGTGCAGTTATTCCGTGTCGTTCCGACAACGATACCAGTAACAATCCGCATAACCCGATGTACGCGATTGCCAGTGCTGGTGCTGATGGTTCATTGATGACGTTATCTGGTTCGCGCAATACCGATTCAGGTGGAAACTCGATGGCACCGACGCGATTCACCGACCTAAGCAAGCGACCAACCAAAATTGACCGGCCGAGTGATGTTACCGGCTTAGTGGATACTGGCGACCTGTTTAGCTTGTTGTCACAAGCCGACGCTGTGGCAGTTATGGAAAGTATTCAACGGGTCAGTGCGCAAAAAATGGCACAGGTAAATACCCAAGTCACTCGAGATGACGTAATTAAAGATTTAGTGAATTGCGGCTATGTCAAAAGTGCTGACTTGGCCGACCGTTTCGGTAATCCAGCGACCTTAAATCCTTTGCTCGACCCTGATATCGTTGGCCCCGGTGGTATTTTTAGCTTGGCGGAGTTTGACGGCGACAGCGAATTTCGCAAGACCTCGTCGATAATGAAACTAGTGGTCAACGGCTTTTCTGGTGCTGGCACCGTGACCATGGGCGGCTTTGATTATCACACGGGTGAACGAGCAACGGGAGAACTCAGAGACTTGCGCGCCGGTCGCTGTATGGGCGCTTGTTTAGAATATGCCGCCAGACGCAATATGCCCTTGATGATGTACGTATTCAGCGATGGTTCAGTGGCCAGTAACGGCCGTATTGATGATTCAATAGAAGGACGTGGTAAAGGTGAATGGACTGGTGATAATTCATCGACTGGCGCTTCATTCTTCCTAGTTTACAACCCCAATGGCAGACCAGCATTAATGGGGGCAACTCCTGAACAAGCAGCGCGCCATCAGCAAATTGGCTTTATGCGCGCTGATGCCTCTGTTGACACCGCTTCGGCCCCTTCAGCCAACAATGTCAACTTATTGGTGGAAACCGTGCTGTTAAATTACCTAGCACTGCACGGCGAACAAGGTCAATTTAGTCAGCTAGTGCCTGGCCAAGGCCTTGGTAGTAGCGCCTTAATTGACTCACTGACAGCATTTCAACCAATTGTTAGCGGCACCTTAAACCAAATTTAAATGCTCAAAATACCTTACTAGTTTTGCTGTAAACCTTGAGAGAAGTGCAGCGTTTGCTGATTATCAATAATAATCGCTTCATAATCGTCGAGGCGATTAATTAACGCCATGCCCCGCTCTAAGCCGAGGACAAAAATGGTGGTAGACAAAGCATCGACATAGGTTGGGTCTTGGCCAATCACCGAAACACTGACTACTTGCCACGCCGATTTACCTGTTTTGGGGTTAATAATGTGATGGTAGCGAGTACCGTCTTCGACAAAGTAACGTTCATAGTCACCTGAGGTTGAAATAGCTTCGTTGGCAAGTGGTAAGTGCACGGCATTTTTTTGCTCTGCTCTTGGGTGTTTAATGCCCACTAGCCAAGGTCGACCGCGGCGATCCCCTAACAGGCCTGTATCGCCACCGGCACTGATTAAGCCATGTTTAACGCCAGCCGCTTTTAACAAGGCCAAACAATTTTTTACTGCGTAACCTTTGGCGATTCCCCCTAAATCAATTTTAATTTTAGGATGATTGAAGCGAACGGAATTGTTTGATTGATCGAGTACTATGCCACGATAATTAATCGCCGGAAGTGCTTGCTCAATTTGCGCTTGGCTAGGTTTTTGTTTGTTGCGGTAGTCGTATTGGTAACCGACGGAAGCATAGGTAATATCAAAAGCGCCGTCGCTAAGTTCGGCAATTTTTTCGGCATTTTTCAGTAAATCAAATAGTTCTGGGCTGATCACTACCGGTCGCATAGCAGCTAAACGGTTCAGTTTAGACAATTCGCTGTCTGCTTTGTAAGGACTCATACCTTGATCAATACGTTGCATTTCAGCGACAACACTGTCAATAATATTGCGTGCTGCTAGTGGCACTTCCTTTATAGCTACTTGCTCTGATGTTTCACTTTCTAACCAAAATTCGACGTGGGCTTGCGTGCCCATTACTTCAAAACTGTGTTGATACCACTGTGCTTGTGCGGTAATAGGAACAGACATTAAGAAAATAAAACACAGTAGATGGCAACTGACTATTTTAATCGGCAAACGGGTAAACACAAACACACTCAGAACAGCTTATTTAGCGGGTAGATTAACACAGTTAGCATAGTAAGTAACGGTAGCGGGCCAATCGGAGAAGATCGCACTAACGCCGACTTGACGGGCCAAAACATCGAGTACTTGATAGGTATCGCCTTCGCCATTTATCGCTTTATGAATGCTTTGATAGTACCAACCGCCCTGCTGCTGACTAAGCTGACCTGAACGCTCTAAAGTCCAACTAATCAACTCTAACCCCGCGGCTTTTGCGGCAAGCGCATAGGCTGAAGGTACAATTTGACCATTGTCGTTTGTGGTTAACAACACCCAAAGTGGTGGCGCTAAAATAGTAACCCCTTGTTCGGCCAATTCAGTCATGCTGGGTGACCAAGTTTGTGGGTTCATGTGATCAAATACGGCGACACCCGCTTCGTTATGTTCATACCTGTCATCGAGGTAAACCGCTTGCGCACCGAAGCTCGGATGCTTCGCGAGCCAATATTGGATATCTTTCAAGTTAAACGACTGCGGATAAACACGACTCGGCGCAACGCCTTGCTGTCGATATTCATTGATCATTTTGTCAGCATAGTCTTGCTGACTAAAACCATGAAACGGCATGGTGACCATTGGCGCTTTAAGCTCAGGTGTCATTTTAACTCCTGCCGCTTTAAACATTTCGATACTGTCGCGATGAGTCATTAAAGTGCCAGTGGCTGCGTATAAATCAGTGCGCCAATTCGGTGTTCCTTTCAGGTACTCTGCGACTGTGGTCGCTTGTCGATTGACACCGTCCATCTTGCCCTTGAGCTGTTTAAACTCAGCAAGGGTGATATCACTAGTACAACATTGAGCACTAGCTTGCCTACCTAGTGCTGGATCAGCCGGTTCAAAAGGCTGACGGCACTTGGCCGCTAATTCAGGAATATCAAGTATATTGGTGGTTTCAGCCAAGTCACATTGTGAGTGGCGACAGACCAGCTCTTGGTCTTTGGTAAAAGTAACATCGCATTCCAAAACACCGGCACCTGAATCAATCGCCGCTTGATAAGATTCTCTCGTGTGTTCAGGAAATTGTAATGGCGCACCGCGATGGCCGATAGAAAAATCATGACGATAAAGTTGATTGCCACGACACTGTTCAAGTTCAGTTTTTAACTGGCCTGTCGGTAATTGTTCAACGAGATAAAGCGGTCTTAAACCAATCTGAGCGACAACTTCGCGATGTGTTTTAGCACTGCCAGTGTTCGATGTTTGGCTACAAGCAGTTAACAACAGAAGCGCTAAAAATAGATGAAAAGAGTTAACCAACTTAGACATATTGATGACCAAACTAAACAGATTTTAAAATGCGAGCCAATTGCCCGCTAATTTAACCAAGTAATTTGACAAATAAATGAATGTATTAGCTTTGTAAAAAGTAAAAAAGAGCCAGACTAGTGAAAGTACTTTTCTTTCAGCCCTTGCAATTGACCACTCTCGCGCATTAAGTCTAACTCGCGATCAATTAATTCTTTAAGCTCTTCAGCTTTTGAATAGCCTTTGGAGATAAGCATGTGATAGTCGGTGTCTGGCAAGTAATTAATAGCGCCGTAGCCAAGTTTATTGTTTACTGCTAGATCTGGGCGCGTTAAACGTAGCCAAAAATACAACTCTTCGCCGGCTAAAAAGACATCAAAGCGATTAAGGTACATCATTTCAATTAAATTGCCGTAAGAGTGGGTATAAAATTCAACCTGACCATCTTCAACGCCAAAAACAGTTTGCGCGTAACCGCGAACACCACCGAGTGAATACTGTTCAAAATCTCGATTAGTATTGATTGTAATACCTTGTGGATACTTTGATTTACTGTAGAAGTAATGTTTTTTGCTATCAAAGTGAGGCTGGGTGAGTAGGTAATTTTCAGCTCGCTCTTTAGTGTGAACGGCATTTAATATCAGCTGGAAATTTTTGCCATATTTTACTTCGTGTAAACAACGTTTCCAGGGCAATAAAGTGATTTGATAACGAATATTGTGTTTGCGGAAAATCAAATCGATTAATTCAACCGTTGAACCAATCAGCTCTTTGGTCTTATCACCACCATCGCGTTTATAGTAAGTTAATGGCGCAAACTCAGCACCATCATCACAAATTTGGATGCTTTGCCCTGCCCATTGATTTGCCATGGCCAATGGCGCTGTCAATAAAAACAACAAGCTTAGTAATAACCTAGTAAACTTTAACAAACCAATCACAACGCTATTTTATTAACTGCCCTATTGTCCAAAACTATAGCCTAACACTAATGAACGGGGTTTTAAAAATAAAAAGCCCGGATAACCGGGCGTTTTAGTATTACTTAGAATGGCATTTTGAAACCCGGCGGCATTTGCATACCACCTGTTAACGCGCCCATTTTCTCTTTATTGACTTGCTCAACGCGACGAACAGCATCATTAAAGGCGGCGGCAACTAGGTCTTCAACCATCTCTTTGTCGTCTTCCATCAAGCTTTCATCGATGTCAACACGACGCACACTGTGATTACCCGTCATAGTGACTTTAACCATACCTGCACCCGCTTCACCAGTGACTTCCATATTGGCGATTTCTTCTTGTGCTTGCTGCATTTTTGCTTGCATTTGCTGGGCCTGCTTCATCAGGTTGCCCATACCACCTTTCATCATAATGACATCTCCAAAATTATTTGCGGCAACGATAGAACTTCACAATAAAAAAAGCAAGTTCTGATCAAAATTAGTTAACTTAGCCTCAGCTGCACTGCTATAAGGCCTTTATTGTTTCAGGATCGAGCTCGGCCTGAAAGTCTCGCTGAAAAGCGACAACAATATCGTCTTGCTCAAGTACTTGCTTTGCATACTGATAACGCTTGTCGTTAATATCATTTTGAATTTGATAAGGGTCAGCAATTGTTTGTTCAACAACATTAATCACCACTGTTATCGGGCGATTCAAGTACTGACAAATTGCTTGCTCAAGCTGTTGATGCGCCGCTTCACTTTGTAAATGTTTAGTTGATTGGTCAAGCGACAAAACAAGTTGGTCGTCGGTCGAGTTAGCTGAAATTGTCGCGTGAATAGCAAGCTGACGAATTCGACCATTCAACGCCATTGCGTCGATCATACTCGCCCATTTATCAATTTGATTGGCATTTCTGATCTTGGCCGGATCGATAATCTCAGGGTGATAGACCTGTTCAGGTATTTCAGCAATATTGATTGGCTCTGGTGTCGGTTCAACCGTTGCACCGTTTTGCTCATCAATTGATTGTGGGGTTTGCGGCGTATCAACATTAACGGTTTGTTGGGTTGGCGCCGCTGCGCCACTAGGCTTTTTTGTTTGTTGCTGCTCCAGCTGTTTCTTTCGGCTTCTGAGCATATTGCGAGAAGCAAGTATCTGTTCAACAGGTGAGCTGACATCGTTATCTTGCACATCAGATACTGAAGATTGCTGTCTAATGTTACTAGCAATACTGGCGTTTGATTCAACATCGGTCTCTTGTACTGATGATGCCAGCATTAACGGTTCTTGGGCAACCGAGTTCTGAGCTGCTGTTTGTTGCGTATCGAGCAATTCACTGTTATCACCGACACTTGTCGATGACAAGTTATCATTTTGTATCATCGATGCCGCTGTTTGCTCAATTGCGGCTAATTCTTGTGCTAAAACCTCTTGATGTTGCTGCTCTTGGCGCTCAACTATTGCACTGTCTTGTTCAACAACGTGCTCAGGCTGATTTTCGGCTGGTTGTTGTGCCGTCAAATCTTGAGCTGAATGCTTAATATCTTCAATGTTAGGACCAGCTACTGATTTTTCACCCGTATTTTGGTCAGCACGATTGTGCTCACTGACCGATGACGAATTCGATACTGAACTCCCTATTGGTGAAAGCTCGGTTAAATCATCTGTAACTTCAGGCTTAGCGTTAGCTTGTACTTTTGAGTTATCAGCCGAGTTCTCAGTTTGTGCTGTTTGACGCTGACGATTACTGTGCGTCATCGGCTCAAATGCCAACATTCGCAATAACACCATATCAAACGCGGCTTGCTCATCAGCAGCGTAAGGCATGTCTTTACGACCGTTTAAAGCAATTTGGTAATAGAGCTGAACATCTTCTGGGCTTAGTGCGCGACAAAAGCTGGTAAACAGTTTTTCTTGCTCAGGTAACAAATCAAACGAGTGCTCAATAATTTGTGCTAAGGCGACTTGATGCAATAACTGAATCAAATCAGCTAGTAATCGATGATAATTGGGCGCGTAACTGGCAATTTGCTGTGACAACGCCATTAAGCCTTGGCTGTCTTGCTTGACCAGTGCTAGCAAGATGTTAAATGACCAGTTTTGATCAACGCCACCGAGCATTTGCTGAATATTGTCAGCAATCAGTTGACCTTGGCCTTGCGCTATCGCTTGATCGGTTAAGCTCAAGCAATCACGCATGCTACCCTTAGCCGCCTTCGCTAACAGCAACAAGCTAGTATCGTCAAAAGTCACTTGCTCTTGCGGTAAAATAATCTCTAGTTGCTGCTTAATTTGACTTGTTGTCAATGCCTTCAAATGAAATTGCAAACAACGAGACAAGACAGTAACGGGCAGTTTTTGAGGATCTGTGGTGGCAAGAATAAACTTAACGTGCTCAGGGGGCTCTTCTAATGTTTTCAACAAAGCATTGAAACTACTGCGCGAGAGCATATGTACTTCGTCGATTAAATAGACTTTGTAACGACCGCGGCTAGGCGCATATTGAACATTGTCGAGAATTTCGCGAGTATCATCGACTTTTGTTCTTGATGCAGCATCAATTTCGAGTAAATCGATAAAGCGGCTTTGATCGATATCTTGACAAATATCACACTGGCCACAAGGGGTTGCCGAAACGCCCTGTTGACAATTTAAACTTTTAGCAAAAATTCTAGCGATAGTCGTTTTACCGACGCCACGAGTGCCGGTAAACAAATAAGCGTGATGCAAACGTTGCTGTGCCAAGGCATTGGTCAAGACATTAACAACGTGCTCTTGCCCCATCAACTCTTGAAATGACTTGGGACGCCACTTTCTCGCTAGAACTTGATAGCTCATTTAAATCCTATTTTTACGCTTTATAAATCAACGCGTTATTCACCTTCATACTGCAATAACGAATGCACTGATAATGATAGGTCAGCTAATTTTTTCTCACCGCCAAGATCGGGTAAAGAAATGACAAATGCAGCATCGGCAACGCTTGCACCAAGGCGTCGAATGAGTTTCGTGGTTGCTTCAATCGTACCGCCTGTTGCCAACAAGTCATCAATAATAAGCACTTTGTCTTCACTAGTCAGTGCATCTTGATGAATTTCTAAGGTGTCTTGACCGTACTCTAACTGGTAAGACTCTTGAAATGTTGCTCTTGGTAATTTGCCAGGTTTGCGCACAGGTACAAAACCGATATTTAACGCATAAGCCAACGGTGCACCAAATAAAAAACCGCGTGCTTCAGTACCGACAATTTTAGTAAAACCCTGATTTTTATACTTTTCGACTAGTAAGTCGATAGTTAACTTAAAGGCTTCAGAATTTTCTAAAATGCCCATTACATCACGAAACATGACTCCTTCAACAGGATAGTTAGGAATAGTGTGTACGGCGTTTTTAAGAATTAAGGTTTGCTCAGAAATCATTTTACAATATTAAAAAATTTGAATGGCTAAAGGATAAAGCAATTTTTACCAATTTTATAGCGCAGAAATAGCTTTTAAAGAGTTAAATTAATTTATGTGTTGCGAATGTTGAATAATTCGGCAGATATACTGTGAACGAGAGGGTTACAAATTAAATTATGGGGAAATAAAGTGAGAGTTTTAACGCTAGTTGCTGTAACAACCAGCGTAATTACAAGAATTGCTACTATTAAGACAAAACAGTAAACCAGCCCATTAACATAGGTAGTAAAGGCATAGAAACCATCGCAACAAGTGCTAAAAACAAGTGCATTAGTGATGAGCTATCTTGAAAATCTTCGTGGTGTGACATAAACAGTTCCTGCAAGTAAAAATCGCAGCGCATTTTACCAGTGTTCGATAAAGATACAAGAGTTTGAGATAGATCAATTTTTGACATTATTTGAGCAATGGGAATAAATGCTCTAATAGCCAAATAGATGAAAGTAATTGAGTTATGCTATTGATGCTATGTTCATCTCAGTGCTTTGAACTGAAAATGCCGACAAAGTGACAAATAAAATTTGTATTCGCAAACCTAAAGGGCGTTTCAATATCACTTTTACAACTAAAGTCGGCTAATGTTTATTCGATGAAAATCAAATCAATCTATTTTTAGGTGATGGAAATTGATTATCAATTATGGCGGGCAATTGAGATGCCAATTACTAGGTTTTTTAATACCACTTATTGATAGTAAAGAATGACTGTCCGGGCGCAACAATAGTTAGCAGTTCTTCTACATAGCACAAGTTATTTAAGTTGTACTGGATGGAAACAGGCTTATCATTGACAATGATTTATAAAAAATTCAGACATAAAAAATGCGGCTGATCAGAGCCGCATTTCTTTAACTAGCTTTATGGCATCCTGCATACTTTCAGTGTCTCTCAGTTTATCCTTAAATCACCTTCCATAGAGTAACATCCAATGTTTTTATCCATTACCGCCATGGTGTTCCTTTGCATTCCGTGCTCATACTCCGCCCCTGAAGTACGAACGCTTAAAAGCCGTCCCTTCGACCGTCCTGGTCAAACATCCATGCCTTTCCTATCCTTATAACACTCTTTGCTAGAGTTACTGTCCTTAGTTTGCGTCCTTTCGCATCCTATCCTTTATTCCTTTAGTTGGTTATCCCTAACACATCCATTATTTCCAACGAGGTTTCCTTGCCACTTGTGATTTCCTATCTCACTATTGTCCTATCCTTGCTCCCTTTTCCTAATCCTTGTGATATAGTCCTTAATGTTTCATCCTGAAACCACATCCAAGTGTTTAAGTCTTCCTTAATTTGTTAGCTCCGTTACTTAAGAGCTTCCTGCCCTCTGTCGTCCTGACATGATTAATATTAAACAATTTTCAAAATTTTCTTACCGACGAAATGAAAAAATAATTTCATCACAAATTTGAAATAATTATAAAAACGAATAAAAACCATAAAAAATCAAAACCTTAAATAAGAACAAAATTTATCACTGACACTTTTTGCCATATTTTCTCACAGCAATGTAAGACATGTCTTACACGGTTAGGTAAAAATGACTATTTCATCTCAAGCGGTTTAAAAGGTATTACGCTCAGGATATGAGCACAACAGCCAAGAGATAGTTAACCACCAGGTTATTGCACGGTATTATCGATAAAATTTCGTATTACCTGACGCTAAAAACAAAAAAGGCCAACTCGTTACGAGTTGGCCTTTGGCTTTAACTTAACTGAGTTAAGTATTGTTTGTTATGGCTTACTGAGCTGGTGCTGGTACTGCGAAACCTTGTCCTGCAGCTGTTTGCACTGTCCAGTTGTCGAATTGACGAGCCATTGCTGAAGTTCTTGAACCTGAGCGAACTGAACCAACGTGAGTTAAGTCGTAACCACCAGTATCAGCTGCAACATCATTGTTGAAAGCGTTCGCTGTCATGTTTAAGAATACTGAGAAGCCAACATCATTGCTATCAACAGTACCATCGTTGTTGGTGTCACCATCGTTAAAGCCATTTAATGCGTTAACATCTGCTGCTAAACCATTGCTAATGTTACCAATTTGGAACAAGTACCAACCAGAAGTAAAGGCGCGTGGTGCATTTTCACCTGTGAAGGTTATTGGGCTGTTAACACCATTGTAGTAGCGGAAACCGTCACCGTTGCCAATACCTTGTAAGCTACCTAAACCTGTTGAACCTGCGCGAACTACGCCAAAGCTACCATTTGCACCTGCTTCATTAGCACAGTGAATACCGTCTAAGTACACTGGGCCTGGTAAGCTTGCATCTAAGCCACTTAAGTCAGCACCAGCAGTGGTTTCGTAACAACCGTTGCGGAAGTTAGCAACAACGATATTAGCAAAGCGAACTTGGTCTGTGTTGTCAGCAAATAAGATCCCCATTTCACGAGCGTCTGTGTTTTGCGCTGGGTCTGCAACAGGAACATTAGCACCATCTCGACCGACTAGCGTAGCGTTAACAATACGCGGGTTAGAGTCGCCATCAACAGTCTCACTTGCGTAGATACCTGCACGGCCAGTTGTTGGGCGGTGAATAACCATCAGATCTTTGATTAAACCGCTAAAGTCGCGATACCAAATACCGTCACGTGTTGCACCTGTTACTAGAATCCAGCTTAAACGAGGGTTGCCGTTTTGAATGCGAATACCATCGCGTGCTGAGTCGTGTGATTGAACAAAGGTTAAGCGAGTGTTTTCAGTCACGCCGTTCAGTACAATATTATCGCTGTATGTGGTGCCAGCAACTGAAGTATCAGCACCTGCTTCAGCAACTACGACGTAGTCGAGTAAGTTATTACCATTACCGCGGATGAATAACCCCCCCCATTCGCCACTGCCATTTTGATCGGCGTCATCAGACATAAAGCGCACTGGTTGGCTACCTGTACCTAAAGCTTGAATACCAGAACCTGGGTAAACAAAAACGTGGTCAACCGCATCTACATTATCGCCGTAGATATCAGTACCTGCACTAATGGTTAGCGTCGCAGTGTTGCTCGCGTCACCAATTTGTAGCAAGCCTTCTAATTGCCAGCTAACTGTACCGTCAATACTGGCATCAGTCGTCAAAGTACCACTTAACTGACAAACATTACGGCCATTAACTGTATCAAGTGCAACTGGCGTTAAGTTACCCACTTGAGGACAAGTCGAGGCAACCACTTCTGGCGCAGTTGGTAAAACAACGCCGCTATTTGGCACTGCGAAACCTTGGCCAGCAGCAGTAGATACCGTCCAGTTGTTAAACTGGGCTGCATTGGCATCACTGCCACTTCTCACGGCGCCAATATGGGTAAGGTCGTAACCGCCAGTATCGGCAGCAACATCATTGTTAAAGTCGTTAGGACCCGCATTACCTAAAAATGGAGATGCACCAATATCGCTGGCATCAACAACACCATCGTTGTTAGTATCGCCACCGTTAAAGCCAACTAGCGCATTGGCATCGGCCGCTAAGCCATTAGTAATCGCGCCAATTTGTGCCAAATACCAACCTGCGGTAAAACCTCTATCGGCAAATTCACCCGTGAAGGTAATTGGCTGAGCCTCACCGTTGTAATAACGAATACCTTCGCCATTGCCAATGCCTTGAACGGTAAAACCGTTGGTACCATCGCGCAGCACTGCAAAGTTTGGATTGCGACCAGCCTCGTTAGCACAGTGAATACCACTGATATAACCTAAACGTCCACCGGTAACTGCAGGAATACCACTTAGGTTGGCATCAGCAGAGGTTTCGTAACAACCATTTCTAAAGTTACTAATTAAGATATTGCCAAAGCGGCCTTGATCTGTGTTGTCGGCGAAAAGAATACCGAATTCACGAGCACTCGTATCAGAGGCAGCACTCTCACTGGCGCCGTCACGACCAACTAAGGTTGCGTTAACAATGCGCGGATTTGAATTGCCATCGACGGTTTCACTAGCATAAATACCAGCACGACCGCTGTCTGGACGGTGAATAACCATTAGATCTTTAATCAAACCGTTGAAATCGCGATACCAAATACCGTCGCGTTCAGCACCCGTAACAAGAATCCAGCTCATGCGCGGATTACCGTTTTGAATGCGAATACCATCGCGGGCTGAGTCATGTGATTGAACAAAGGTCAAACGAGTGTCTTCACTCACGCCGTTCAAGACAATGTTATCGCTATATGTTGTGCCAGCAACTTCAACACTTGCGCCTGCTTCAGCAACAACAACATAGTCAAGTAAGTTGTCACCATCGCCGCGAATGAACAAACCGCCCCACTCGCCACTGCCGTCGGTGTTATCATCGTCAGATAAAAACTGAACTGGGTTTGCACCAGTACCTAATGCTTGAATGCCTGAGCCAGGGTAAACGAACAGGTGATCAACCTCACCTTCATTGTCACCGTATACTTTAGTACCGGCAGCAACAGTCAAGGTTGCTGTGCTAGCGGCGTTACCTACTTGCAGTAAGCCTTCTAACATCCAGTCTGTATTATTTTCTGCGCTAATCGCACCGTCTTCAGTCAAAACACCGCTTAACTGACATTTGTTGCGATCGCCCTGTTGTTCTAGAGCAACTGGCGTTAAATTACCAACAACAGGACATACTGACGCTGTTGGCGTTGGTGCTGGCGCCGGAGCAGGTGCTGGAGCCGGAGCAGGTGTTGGACTTGGGGTTGGCGTCGGTGCAGCATTATTACTGCTGCCACCACAAGCACTTAGCATAAGTGCAGTGAGGACAATAGACAGATGTGTTTTTTTCATGGTTCTCTCCGTTTTCACCTAAATTAGCGAATTTGCTGTTGTTTTTAGGGATTACGCCACGGAGTTTTGAAAAGTTGCGGCCGGGTTACTATTTTTCTAAATTTTTTCGATAAAAAATTATAACCCTATGATTTTATGTTAAATATTTTATTAAAAAACATTTTCCAATCACCGATAAAACTGTAAATAGGATAGCTAAATGTCGCCGGTCGATTCTTCTCGAAGAAGAAATGACCAACCCAAGCACAGCCATAACCAGCTAATAAAGCATAAAGTAAGAACCAGCCATTGCTAAAGTAAAACGCAGCTATGATAAAAGCTATCGCAATTGTACTGCCCAAATAATGAAAACGTCGACACCACAGGTTTTGATGCTGGGAAAGATAAAATGGATAAAACTCTTTAAAGCTTTTGTATTGTTCAACGTTATCTTGTGATTGCTGATGCATAACTTCAAGCTCCCGATTAGTGGCAATTGATTGGCTAAATGATTAACGCAGGCAAAATACGATCAGTCACTAACACCGATATATGCTCGTGACAATACCTAAATACCTACATCCATGTAAGTAAGGCGTTATTTTTACGAATTGATTAAATCTCAACTATAGCGATGTTATCAGTGACAACTTGGCCTAAATAAGGCACTGACACATCTATTAAAATCATCAACACAACTTAGGTTGGCTAGACGCCCTGCTCGCGATAATGGATCATCAAAGCACCACTGACATCACCTACTGTCAACTGTTCAATTAATTGATAATCGGTGTCTTGGAAAAAAGCTCGATATTTTTCAGAGGTCGCGTAAACAGCAACGCCCTCACTATCTGGGTGTTCTTCTAGCACAGTATTAACCGCAGCCATCAGGTAATGACCAAAGCCGTGGTGTTGATGTAATGGGTGAATAGCAATAAAAGACAACATATGAAATTTTTTAAGTGGCACCGCATCAAGTATACGCTGCTCTTTTTCAATCATTTGTTTGGTGCTGAAATACCCTGCGCTGAGCAACATTTTAAGTCGCCAGTGCCAATATCGCCCAGAAGTAACACCATCATTAGGACTGTTTAAACAAGCAACACCAACCATAGTTTCACCCAAATAAAGGCCTACCATTGGCTGTTTGGCCTGCCAAAAGGCGCTGAGCTCTTCTCGAATAGAAGCTCGTAACCTTTGTTCATAGTCTTCGTTTTCACCATCAAAAATCGACAAAAAAACCGGATCGTCATGATAGGCTTGATATAACAAAGATGCCGCAAGCTTTAAATCTTCTGCGCTCAAATACGCTGCCCTAACCTCACTGTCTAACGCTTCACTGCTAACACTATTCATCATTATTCCCCATTGCGAATGATTGAGTATGTTGTGGTTGCAACCACTTATTATTTTATTTTTTATTTGTCTCAACGCCTTTTTGAAAAAAGCGTTATTCTCACATTAAAAGGATCTGACATTGAGATCAATATTTGAGATGGTGATTTTTTAAACTACAGATATAATTTAGCTAAAGTATTCCTATTCCAGCGAGGCTGACAATGGATACTCAAAAGTATACGCTAGCTACCTTGTTTGCCGAACTCGGCTTAGCTAATGACGAACAAGCGATTAGTGAATTTATTTATCGCAACAAACACCGAGAAGACGACATTAATATCGTCGATGCCAAATTTTGGTCACCATCGCAAAAGAAGTTCCTTCGAAGCGCTCAACAAAGTGACTCAAACTGGTTACCTATTGTCAACCAACTCAATACCCTATTAAAGCTGTAAAAGGTCTTCGCGCTGTACAACAAAAATTCAGATTCCCGACCATCGATTTTATTTCGCCCCGACAAAGCTCACCAATCAAACAATGCGGTGAAATTTAACCCAAAAGTGAAGTTATTTTAAATTGCTGCAACTTTTCACTATTAACAGGCGTAGTTATCTATAGCAAAATGTTTTAACGTTGGTTTAGGGCGTGTTGCTCTTTCGAGATTGAATTTTGTTCAATCTAAACGCTTTCTGATCGCGGCGCTCGGGCTGTAACATAGTTATTCTATGTAAAAACCGAGCAACAATGAGCAGGAAGCGTTTAGATGAACCCGCAGGGCAGCACCTGTTTGGCTTTTCTACGGCGTTGTCGCAGAATTTGTGTAGAACAACTACACAACATCTGCTCCGCCTTGTATAAAAACCAAACAGACTACTGCAAAACAATCCTGAAAGATCAATACGCCCAATACACTCAACCAATTAATAAAACAAAATTTGTTACTAGCACGGTCAACTGACCCGTTATTGATAAAATGAGTAACTCACATGGAACATGCTAAAGATCATTTATTTGCCCTGTTTAGTGCTTGCCAGCTTGGCGATAGAGCGGCTTTTGCCAAACTCTATCAGCTGACCGCAGCACGACTAAATGGCATTGCTTATCGAATTACCAATAACCGAGAAAGCGCCAACGAAGTCTTACAAGAAGCATTTATTCAAATTTGGCAAAACAAACAAGAATATCAGGCGATGAAAGGCGAAGTCTTTACTTGGCTCGCCAGCATTGTTCGCTATCGCGCATACGACAAAGTGCGAGCCGAGCAGCGTCGCCATCAGTACGACAGTGTCGAATTCAATGAACTCGACACCCATTCGCCATGGCAAAAGTTACTCAATACGGAAGATCAAGTACACACATCTCAAGCCCTCGAACACTGTTTAGACAATCTCGAAAAAAGTCAAAAACAATCGATTTTAATGGCTTATTTGTACGGCTACAGCCGTGAAGAAATATCCAAACATTTTAACAGCCCAGTAAACACGATTAAATCTTGGCTGAAACGCGGTTTAGGGAGGTTGCAGTTATGTCTAAACAGCTAAATAGATACCAAAATCCAACAATTATTGAGCACTTAGCCAGTCAATACGTGATTGGTGCGCTGCCGGCAAGAGTGCGGGCACGTGTTGAACGACTAAGACTACAAAACTTCGCCTTAGAATACGCGATTAACGATTGGCAAAACCGCTTTGTTAGCTTTGACGAAACAACACCAGAGCTCGATGTCGATGAACAAAACTGGCAGCAAATCGAACAGCAACTCGGCTTTGTTAAACCCCATTCGGCGACCAAACCGAGAAGCCTGTTATCTCAGTTTGGTGAATGGTTAACCACACCGAGATTAGTACTAACCAGCTTTATGTTTAGTTTTGTCGCGTTAATTAGTTTTCTGGTCGTTAACCCGCTTAACAGTGCCGATCCTTTGAGCTATGTTGCGGTATTGGAAAACCAACAAGACGATGCTCACTTAGTTGCTAGCACCTATGGCGAGTCGAAAAAGCTGGTGCTCAACATAGTGAAATCGACACCGTTAGATCAAGAACAAGACCTTGAGCTTTGGGTTATTTCCAAAACCGATCAACAAGCGCGCAGCCTAGGTGTACTTCCTCAAGGCCAAGAAATTGTTGAACAGCAGCTATCGGATGCACAGTGGCGTCTGATTAAAGACTCACATTCACTCATTGTTACGCTAGAGGAAAAAGGCGGTGCCGCAATTGGTGAGCCAAGTGACGATGTTGTTTCTCGGGGTTTATGTGTTCGTCTTACTGATTGGCGTCAGGCGAGCACCTAGTCCGCTGTTGAGGCGAAACAACAAATAATCATAAGCAGCAAAGGAAATAATATTCAATGAACTCGAGACCAAAAGCACTATTTCCAGCTTCACGTAAGCCATTGAAAAAAGCACTGACACCGCTTGCCATTGTGCCATTGGCCACGCTGGCCTCTGCTGAACTTGCCAATGCGAATGAGCTTGAACCAGAATTTAATGCAAGAACTCGGTTCCACCAAATTAAGGACAATAACCTAGGTGATGCCCAAGCCTTTACCACCAGGCTAGCGCCAGGGCTTACTTGGTATTTAGACGACAAGCGCAATTGGCAGCTTTTTGCCAAAGCGAATATTGTTGTAGCGGCCAACAAAAATGGTTATAACTCGATGGCGGTTGCTCGGCCAACCGCGCCAATTGCTGACCCCGCCAACCAAAGCTTGCACCAGTGGCATGCCAAATACGACAGCCAAAATTATTGGTCACTTGCCATTGGCCGCCAAAAGCTCGACTTTAACAACCAGCGCATTATCGGCAGTCACGATTTTTGGCAAACACCGCAAACCTTTGACGCTGCGAGTTTTTACTACGACAACTATCAGAATTTTAAAATAAACTATCACTACACTAGTAAAGTTCATCGCATTTTTAGCCGGCGGGCAAAAGCGCAATTGTCGAGAAATGACGTTCGCTTTCCGGCGCAAACAATCAGACCAGCCAATCAACTTGGTGTTCATCGACTCGACGGCCACTTACTCAACGTCGACTACCAATGGCAAGACTTACTCAATATCAGTGCCTACAATTACTGGGTTGATAATCAAGACTTTGCTCGGTTCTCAATCAACACCCAAGGATTGATATTAAGTGGTGAGGTCAAGCCCGCTCGCATTAAGTACTTTTATCGCCTGCATTACGCCAAGCAACGGGATATTGAAGCGAACCCGCTTGATTACAGCGCCGATTATCACGAGCTAAATCTCGGTTTTCAGTACAAAAGTCATCGCTTTGAATTTACTCAAGAAATGTTTTCTGCGGCAAATAATGCCGGTTTTATTACGCCGCTCGCCAGTTTCCACAACTTTCAGGGCTGGACCGATGTATTTTCCAGTTATGGCATGCAGCAAGGCTTAAAAGAGCAAAACTTCAGCTATCGCGGCCGCCATAAAAAATTGAGATGGCGAGTAAGATTTCACAACTTTAATAGCTATGTTGGCGACCAACACATAGGCACAGAAATCGATTTAGAGCTTGCCTACCGCTTTAATCGCCATTGGCAAGCAAGGCTGGTATATGCAAGGTTCAACAGCATTGATGGCTTGACCAGTTTCAACCGCGCCAATGACGATGTCAGCACAACGTTTGGCTCGATTAGTTATAAGTTCTAACGATCGAAACTATGTGCGTTCCATATCGACGTGCACGGTTAAGTCTGGTGAGTAACGTTTTATTGCCAGTCTTCGGCGTTACCATCGTGAATAATGGTAATGCCGTCGATTTGATCATAGCGATCGTACACTTCGTCCGGCATCGGATTTTGTTTCAAATCAATCAAGGTCAGCTTAGTTAAGCCTTTAACAGTGAGATCTTCCAACTTATTGTCAAACAAATAGGCTTTTTCTAACGCCAACAGCGGTTGAATATCTAACTCGGTCAGTAAATTATTGGTCAGTCGCAATTTCTTTACTTGCGCTAAGCCCGACATATCTAGGGTTTTCAGCTTATTTTTAAACAAATACAAGGTTGATAGTTGAGATAAGCCTGCAACTTGTAATGAAGACAAACGATTGCTGGCCAGATTAAGGTATTCGAGTTTGCTCAATGGGGTTAAATCGGCACTAGCTATATTGTTGTTAAACAAAGACAAATAGGTTAATTCAGTAAATTGCTCAATGCCTTGTAAGCTATTGATTTTTTTGCCGTGGCACTTAATTTTTGTCACTTGATTCGCTTGCTGCCAATTGTGCTTGTTAGCACCTTTGAGCAAACAATTTTTCAGTGCCGAATCTTTAATTGCGCTAAACAAATCTTGGCTAGCCGCGGCAGGATGAGCTGATATTGCCGACATCACAACAGAAAAAGACAACGCAGAAAGCAGTAAGTAAGGCTTCAACCGCATAATAAATTCAAGTTAACTCAAATTATTCTAATAATGCTCCTACCATAATCAGCGCGCGTTTGATTAGCAAGTCTTGCCAATCAAAAAGTTATCGAGACAAAAAAGCCCCAACTCAGTTACTTCGTTGGGGCTTTGGTCAAAACCAAGGCAAAGGCTAGTAATAATTGTACCTAACCCGAACACCAAAAGTTCTAGGGCGGGTAAAGAAACGAGTGTTGTCAAATTGGGTGATAATGTTGGCAGCAGTACGAACATCATCAAACAAGTTGTTAACATAAGCCTCGAATCTCAAGCGGCCATCGCCATGACTGTAGCCAATACCAGCGTCCACAGTCCAATAGGCATCAACGGTATCGTCTAGGCGTCTTCTCGGATCGTCAGGCTGGGCAAAATCAATGCTGTTGAAAATAGTCAAGAATTGGCTATCTCGCCAGCCTACTGATACAACGTAATCAAGCGCACCGCTATCAAGTTCAATGTATTGAGAAAGCGCAGCGTTCAACTGAAAACGAGGTGTATGAGGTAAGCGATTACCGGTAATCGGTCTAAATACCGCCTCTTCTGGTGCAACATCAGCTTGGAAACGGAAGTCTTGAATATCTTCTGCTTCTTTGATTTCAGCTTCAAGCCATAACGCCGTCCACTTGAAGTTAACGTTATAAGGCAAGTCGAATTGGCCATCGAGCTGCATACCGTAAATTTCTGAATCTGCCGCATTAAAGCTGAACGAAACCACTAGCGCGCCCGGCGCAACATCATCTGGGTCAACAGCGCCTGAACCACCGGCGTTAAAATCCAACGCTTGTTGCACTGACAACAGTGATGTGAAGACTTGGTCAGTGTAATCGTAGTAGAAAGCCGACGCGTTTAGTCGCGATGGTACTTCGCCCCAATTGAATTCATTTTTCCAACCAAGCTCGTAAAACGTAACTTTTTCAGTGTCGTAAATGGGCGCTAAGTTAATGCCGATATCTGGGTCTCTGAACGAATCGTTAAAACCACCTGATTTGTGACCTGTCGCAATTAAGAAATAAGCCAAGCTATCGTCGTTTAAATCGTGCTCAAGGCGCAAACGCCAGTCGATAAAGTCGTTTTCAATACGACCATCTTGAACCGTGATTGAGTCGTTTGGCGAGATCGGCACCGCAAACGAGAATGTACCATCTTGGTTACAAATGAGATCGTCTGTCGTATCGGTATCTAGACATTCAGGACGTACTTCTGAGCCACCTGGTACTGGACCATTAGCAAAAATGTCATCGATGTTATCGCGTGCACCGAAACTTGCGATACCGTCGAAGTAAAAAGCTAAGAACTCAGCGTCGCTGATAGTGCCATCGCCGTCGGTGTCAGGATCGTAAATAGTTCGGCTGGTGCCGGCAAACTGGAAGCCCTCAGTACCAACTCGAACACCTAAACAACAACCAAACTGATTACCTGTATTAGTATCAAATCCACCAAGTGCAAAGGCGTAACGGGCATTAACCCCTTGGCGCGTTTTTTCATCTTCGGTATATCGCAAACCAAAGGTCAAACGGGTTTTGTCGTTAAGCTTGTAGGTAAAGTCACCATAAACAGAGAAAGAATCGGTGTCAGTGTTGGGTTGGTTAAACTCAGCGCCTTGGAAAAAACCGCCGCGATCACCGGCCGATGCTAAGAAAGTACGTTGATCTTCCTTAAAGAAGAAAGCGCCAACGGTGTAGTAGTATTTTTCTTCTTCAGGTGATACTAAGCGAATTTCGTGAATCACTGACTCTGAATCAGTAATAAACTGAAAACGAGAAAAGTCATCTAACGCTTGCTCTAAATTATCAAAGGTTTCAAGCACCCCCTGATAATCAGGTGTTAGTGGTGTTGCCGCCTCATAATCATAAAGCAAGTCGCGATAACTGAGGTTGTACTCTAAATCAGCGAAGCCTAAATCATAGATCACTTGCAGTTTAGCGCCCCAGTGTTTGGTATCTTGTCTCGGTTCAAAGCCCCGCGCGATAACATCGCGAGGATCATCTATGGTGTCTGGGTCAATATCATTGCCAAGAGGGTTGGCGAAGTTAGTACCGGTATAACCCGTACCTTTTTCAGTTGCATAGTCAGCCGACAACAGTATCCGCAGGTCATCATCGGGCTCATATAAAAATTGCGCCCGTAACCCCGTGTTGTCTTGTGCTTCGGCAGTACCTAAATTCAATGGTCCAACATCGTTGTAGTAGGAATCATTTTCTAAAATTTTACCGGCAAATCTAAATGCCATATCATCACCGATTGGGACATTGACCATCCCCGAATAAGAAATCAAGTCGTAGTTGCCCGACTCAAGCTCTAGGGCGTATTCCCAGTTATCTAACACTGGTTGCCAAGGGATAATATTAACGGAACCAGCAGTGGCATTACGCCCTCTTAACGTGCCCTGTGGACCAACGTTGACTTCAACGCGGTTTATATCAAAAAACATTGACCCGATACCGCTGGGTCTTGGAATGTAAACACCGTCAAGGTGTGTGGCTGCAGCAGGGTCGCCAAGCTCAGTATTGTTTGAAGAACCAATACCGCGAATCCAGACCTCGACGTTGCCGCCGCTATTGTTAATTTCTAATCCCGGTGAACTTTCACTCAAGTCCGTTAAATTTTGTACCCCTTGCAGTTTTAAGTCATCGCCACTAAAACTCATCGCTGTACCGGCGAGATCTTGTAAACTGGTTAAACGACGTTCAACTGTTACTTCGATGACCTCCATGCCCTCGGTTTCGTCTTCCTTATCGGGCTCTGCTTCCTGTGACCATGCAAATGAGCTAGCAGCAGCTGTTGCTAACAGCAAATATAACCTGCTTAGCTTCCCCACAACTCTGTGATTATTTTTCATAGTTTCCTACTTATTGGTCACAAGGACCAATTCAGCGTTTATTATTGCTATAGCTTTAATGACTCATTAGTAGCCGAAGCTATAATCTTAATTTTTATATTGTTTTTGCTTACTTTATCTTTTCACAACACCCGCGCATCGGCAATTTAGACAAGCTGATGTGGACTGTGCAAAAGACCAAGTGGTCAGTAGCATATCCGCTTGCAATAGCGCTGATTAACAACAAGTTGTTAATCAGCGCCTGACCAGGCTATGGCAGTAAGCCAAACTCTATGTTGTCGTAGTAAATGCCCGATGGATTAAAACCCGTCGCCGAATTTGAGAAGCCGAATTGCAATAGCTGATTTTCAAGTGCTGTCGCATCTATCGCTAAATCCAAAGTAAAGCTCGCCCACTCGGTATTGCTGACCGATGACATATCAAGCTCGACATTAGTGGTAGTGGCAAAACCTGTTGCCGGATCGAGTGTTTTGATAAACACAAACGCGGTTGTTGGCGCGGCAATACCACCAGTCATAGGCGCTCTCGCATCAAAGCTCAAGCGATAAGTACCGCCATCGGCTGCTGTAATGGTGCGCTCTTGAAAGGTCAACGCCTGAATCGTAAGGCCATTACCGTGATCGGCATTGTTATAGTCACTAAAGACATTGAGGTATTGCGTACCTTGCGCTGGCCCTTCTTCGCCGGTCGCAATACTGGCAAACCCGCCCGTGTTATTCGGCGTATCAAAGGTGCCATAGTTGTAAACAAAGTTGCCATCGGCATCAAAAACGCTGGCAAAACTCGTCCAACCATCGCCTATGGTTCCAGCACTAGCATTCGATGCTTCAAAATCAGCGCTGTAACTAATACCTCCAGCCGCGAGATTGAAATCTAGGTTGTCGTACAAAATGGCCGATGGGTTAAAGTCGGTCGCGCGGGTTTGAAAACCAAATTGCAAAATCTGTCCCGCTAACGCCGCACCATCCAAATTGATATCAAGACTATATGTTGTCCAATCGGCACTAGTGACATTGGATAAATCTAACTCAACATTAATCGTGGTGCTAAAACCGGCGTTTGGATCTAACACTTTAACAAACGCCAGTGCGGTTGAAGGTGGCGCAATGCCACCATCATTAGGTGCCTTCGCGTCAAATGTAAAACGATAGTTACCCGAATCTTGCTCGGTCAAAGTGCGCTCTTGGAAGCTCAGCGTTTCAATGGTTAGGCTGTTGCCGTGATCGCCGTTGTTGTAATCACTAAAAATACTGAGGTGCTGATTACCTTGCGCTGGACCGCCTTCACCGCTTGCGATACCGGCAAAAGCATTGGTACCATTTGGCGTATCAAAGGTACCGTAGTTGTAGAGAAAGTTACCATCGGCATCAAAAACACTGGCAAAGCTGGTCCAACCGTCGCCAATTGTTCCGGCAGCTGGGTCTGACGCTTCAAAGTCTGCGCTATAGCTCAACATAGGCGCCGGACCAATAACCACAGTGGTTGTCGGCTCCCAACGAATGTTGTCAACGCGGAAGGTAATATTACCGCTTTGTGAAGTGGGCAGTAAGACAATCCCAGTGTTTACACTACTTAAACTCAAACCGCCATCAACCAACTGTGCCACAGGAATTTCAATGGTTTCCCATTCACCATCAGCCACTACACCCAAGGCTTGATCGCCACTGGTACAAGGGAAAACACAGTCAATTTTCATGGTCATACCGCTGGTATTGTTACCATAATCAATGACTTTTAAATCAAAGACGACTGCGCCATCGCCGTAACCGGCTAAATTGACAACTTCACTGCTTTGAATAAACCAAACGCCGGTTTCAGCGCTGTCGTTAAAGGTGACTTCAATCACTTGTCCTCTAGCGGTGTCTTCGTCGGCAAGCTCGCGCCATTCAACTTTATTGGTGCCGTTAGGGTTAGTGCCGTCAGTGTAGTCTTGGAAACCCGAGCCACTGTCAGATGCACCGATACCAACGGTCCAAAGTTCATCAACCTGATCAATAAATACGTTTTGTGGCACCGTTGGCACAGTCACTATGCCACATGGCCGTGACTCAGGTGCGCCGCAAACCAATTGAACATTGTCAAATTGCAAATGTGCTTTGCTGGTTGGCTCGAAGACAATCAAATTCAGCACTTCGGTGATATCAAGCGGACCACCACCAAAGGTGCCAATACCGCCGCGAATCACTTCGCTTAGTCTCAATGATATTGTTGTCCACTCATCGGCGGGAATCGTACTTAACGGCAACTCTAAAAAGCCAACATCTGGAAAGCCACTGTCCATTTTAACTTGTAAAGCGCCACTGGCATCGGTGTCATCACCGCTGATCACGCGAACGTCAAACTTCAACTCACCGCCGAAAAATGCTGGGTCGGTTGCGCTGCCCATACCAAATAATTCAAAGGTTGTTTGGTTGGGATCATTAATCGAAATATTGCCACCGCCGGTGCTTAATACGTCGATCACCATGCCGCGCTCAGCCACTTCGACTTCGGTTAATGCTAAAGCGCCATCATTGTCAAAGACACCAAAACCCAACGGGCGTTCTCCGTTGGTGCCTGCAAACAAAGTGCCCGGTGCATCGGTATATAAATCGTACACGACACGGGCAACATCTTGTGGCGGCGGCGTACCATCGCCACCTTGGGTTATAACAAATGGGTCAACTTGGTCAATAGAGTCTTCACAACCAAGTCCAGTACTAGCATCTAGCGGGCATTGATAGACACGCACGTATTCGACCAGCATTTCACCTGGGAAAACGTCTGTATCACTGGCATTTGGCACACCAGCTGGATTACCACCAACGGCTAAATTTAATAAAATGTGCTGGTCAGCATTAAACGGTGCATTGTCACCGCCAGAGATAAAACCTTGCGTTCTATCCTCGTAAAAATAGTTCCAGTAGGTTTCAGCTTTTATTGTGAAGTAATGATCACCATCGATAAAATAGCGAATTTGTTCGCTATCCCACTCAATGGCATACTGATGAAAGCCATCGGTTGGGTCGACGTCGTCGCGAATTTTATGGACGGTTTCGTTAAGTGGAAACTGCATACCAAAATGAGCGGCACCTTGAGCAAATTGAGTAGCCTGCCCGAACGATTCAACAATATCGATCTCACCGCGAGCAGCCCAGGCACCAAACGGCGAAGGATCTGAGCCCAACATCCAAAAAGCGCCCCACAGACCAAGTCCTTCAGGCATTTTGATGCTGGCTTCAACCCGGCCGTAGGTAAAATCAAATTTACCCTGAGTTCTAATTCGAGCCGAAGTAAAATCAAAGTTAGGATCTGGTGAGTCCCCCACTCTAGCGGTAATCACCAAGTTGCCATCAACTAGCGAAATGTTGTCGGCAGTGTAATATTGAAGCTCGTTGTTACCCCAACCCGGAATACCTTCAGAGCTGCCGTCGCCAAGCTGAATATCCCACTTGGTGGTGTCTAAGCTCGCACCGTCAAATTCATCACTCCACACCAGCTCGAAACGCGCCGAGGTTGGCGCAGGTGGATTGGCGAGTGAACCGCCTATAATTTCGTTATCGTTACCGCTACCGCCACAACCGCTTAAACTCATCGCGGTTATTGCCATAGACGTGCTTAGCAATAGCTGTTTGTATTGCAAAATCCTCATACTAGCCCCCAGGTTTGACATAACTGAATGCTTTATCACAGGCACATATTTACTTTTACTTCGATTATCTGTACGCGAAACATGTGATAAAGATTCATACCCACTAACAAATACTGACATTGTGTTAGCCAAACCAAATTAATTAAATTTGGTTATTGTTTGTTTTAACAGCTGCCGCCCGTCAAACAAGTTCAATAAGCCCAAAAGGACTTGAGCTAAGCCCAGCAGGTAAAATGGCAGGAAAACGATAGGAAAAAATGTTTATTACGTGGTGCTAAAAGCTTGCAGCTTTTGACGTATAAGTCTTACAGAAATACTGCCATTGAAAGCTATAAAGCATTTAAAATTAATGGATTAGAGATAAACGAAGTCAACATCAGGCAATAAAGGTTTTAGCTCTAGAATAGCCTGGTCTCGATGCTTTTTCTTCAGCCATACATCGTGAGCAGTGCCGCCGTGCTCAAAAATACTGAGGCAGTTACTGGCAACTTGGACGTGTGAAATTCGGTCAATCGGTATTTTAACACCTTCTTCAAAGCTGAATAAAAACTCTTTGGTTTGATGAATAGACAATCGATTGTCTCGCAACTCAAACAGCGTTTTCCCTTTGCGTTTTAAGTGTTCATAGAGCCCAAAACACAAAAGAAAAGCAACAAACAGTATCAAGAACACTCGAGATTCGGTTAACTCAATCATCATTAATTAAGCTATTTAAAGCTCGGATTCTCCAGTAAAAACTGCTGAATCACATCGCGATAGTTGCGACTAACTTTTATTCGATCAAACTCATTTAGCTCTAAAAAGCACTCGCCTTTGGTGTGCGGAATAATCCGCTTGATAAACGACAAATTAACTATGGTCGAGCGATGAATACGCTTAAACATATGAGGATCTAATTCGTCGAGCAAGTGCTTCATGGTGCTGCGCATAATATGAGTGATACCGCCAACGTGTAAGCACATGTAATCACCGGCGGCATCTATCCACTCAATGTCTTTTTGCTCAAGTAACACTATGGCATCTCGGTCTTTAACAATAATTTTGCGCTCTTGGCTATTGCTGCCCAAGCTTGAAAAATTAGTACTTTGCTCAGGTTCACTGTCTTCATCGAGATTGACCTTTTGAGCAATTTTATCAATGGCACCAATCACAGATTCTTTTCGAATTGCGTCAATATTTTCGCCGTGTAAACGAGTTAAGGCTCTTTGCACTGCTCGTTCAACTCGTTCGGCATCAATCGGTTTTAAAACATAATCAACGGCGTGCAAATCAAAGGCATCAAGTGCGTATTTTTCATAAGCAGTAACAAAGACAATTAAAGGCAAGACATCTGCCTGTAAGTTTTTCACCACTTCAAAACCATTCATGCCGGGCATTTGAATATCGAGAAAGACCAAATCGGGCGTGTGCGCTAAGACCGCGGCAATCGCTTCGCGGCCATTGGCACACTCGGCAACTACATCAATATCCGCGATGCTGCTTAATTTCGATTTAAGTAATTTGATCGCCAAGGGTTCATCGTCGACGATAACAGTTTTCAATTGAGTCATAATTTATAGCTTTAGTTATTGTTGTTGCTTTAGTTATTAGTGTTGCTTAATTCAAAAGGTATACGAATTTTAGCGACCAATCCGCCACTTGGTTGAAAGTCTAAATCGAAGCTGTAGCTCGCTTCGTATAAGTTTTTTAAGCGCTCAATAGTGTTGTGTAAGCCAACACCTCGGCCATTGGTGCTTTTAATCTTGCTACTGGCGACCTTGTTGCCCGCACCACTGTCACTTAACGTTAAATATAGCGAAAAATCTTCGACCCGAGCAGCCAAACTGATGGTGCCGCCGGCCTCGCTTTTGGCAATCGCGTATTTAATCGAATTTTCAACTAATGGCTGTAAGAGCAAGCTTGGCACTAAAGCGGCTTTAGCTCGTTCCTCGATTGAAAACGCTAACTGCAAGCGATTGCCAAATCGGGTCTTTTCAATATCCAAATAAAGCACTAGTGCTTTGAACTCTTGCGCCAGCGGAATTTTAACGTCTGGGTTGTTATCCAGTGAATAACGCAAAAATTGGCTTAATTGCACCGTCATTTTTTGCGCCTTATCCGGCTCTTCAACTTCAATCAGGGCGTTAATCGCATTTAAGGTATTACACAAAAAGTGGGGATTGAGTTGATAGCGCAGCATTTTGAGCTGAGCGGCACGCGCGATATTTTGCGCCTGAATCACTTTTAATTGTTGTTTTCGAGTAGACGCCTCAGCCTCTAACATTTGCTGATGTTCAAATTGCAGTAGCTGGTAATAGCGAATGCCGTGAAACAAAAAGCTCCAGCACAAAAAAATAAAAATACTGCCGAAGTACCAGCCACCGAAATCTTGCCAAATGCCTTGTTCTGCAGTCAGCCAAATAAACATCAGCATTCGCAATAGCGTCCAGCACGCCGAAAAAACGAGGACAGAGCTAAAGGCAATCACGCCGCGTTTAAGCCAAGGCAATTCCCACGTTCGCATAAAAATCAGATACAGAGGTAATGACAACAACACGCCAAAAACGCCCTGTAAAAAGGTGTGGCCAACATGTAACAAACTGACTTGGTGATACCAAACGGTTAAGGTAAAAAACGAAATAACAGATAGCCCAAACCAAAACACGCCTTGCATGTACCAAAACTGGACAATATGAGCGTTGGTTGGCAAAGACCATATTCTATTATTTGTTTTATCAAACATTTCAACACCTTAATATTTACAGGTCTTTTATAGTACAGGACAAAGTCGCTCGCAAGCGCAATGCTAATCCCGTTTATCTCGACAGCAATCCACTTGGTCTGATCTTATCGTTATACAATCACTGAGTTTTGGCACCGACGGACGCACAGCGAGTCCACTTAAACGCATCTCAGTTGTTATCAAAGCACTAATTTATAAGCTAATTAATACAATTGGCGCACTTCGCGAACTAAGATTATTTAACAAGCGCACGGCAAGTTCGCCTTATAACAATAAACGAGTGAAACATGAACACAGAGTCAGATGCTGTAAATCAAGAAAAAAGCGCAAACCTTAATTTCTATACGATACGGGTTGCCCTAATCGTCGCACTGGGTGGATTTTTAATGGGCTTTGACGCCTCGGTGATTTCCGGCGTTGTTAAATTTATAGAACCCGAATTTCAACTCAGTAAAATTGAGCTTGGTTGGTCAGTGGCTTCGCTGGCACTAACCGCGACCTTTGCCATGCTGGTTTCAGGGCCATTAAGCGACAAAATCGGCCGTAAACGGGTTTTACAGCTGGCTGCGATACTATTTGCCTTATCGGCGTTGTTATCGGCACTGGCACCGTCTTTTGTTATTTTAGTCATCGCCCGTATGCTAGGCGGTCTTGGTGTTGGTGCCGCCTTAATCATTGCTCCAATCTATATTGCCGAAATCTCCCCAGCACAAAAACGCGGTTTCATGGTGTCGTTTAACCAACTCAATATCGTGATTGGTATTTCGGTAGCGTTTTTCAGTAACTATGTTATTTTACAGCTGGCAAATTCAAGTGCTGATTGGCTCGTCGCGCTGAACCTAAGTCAATACCAATGGCGATGGATGCTTGGGGTCGAGTTTATCCCCGCAATCATCTATTTTCTGGCGCTATTTATTGTTCCTGAAAGCCCGCGCTGGCAAATGATGAATCAGCAAGTAGGCGCTGCAACCGAGACTTTACGCAAGACACTAACGGCTACCGAAGCTCAGCAACTGATTGGCGAAATTAGTACTAACGACCAATTCAATAGCGAAAAAAATAGCCAGCAATTGGCGCTAACAGAATCAGTAAAACAATTGCTGTCACCAAAGCTGCGTTTAGTGCTGTTAGTGGGTGTTGCTATCGCTATTTTGCAGCAAATCACAGGCATAAACTCGGTGTTTTTCTACGCGCCAATGATTTTTGAGCAAACCGGCTTGGGGACTGATGCAGCCTTTATGCAAGCTGTCTACGTCGGATTGACCAACCTTGTTTTTACCCTAGTGGCGATCGCCGTTATCGACAAATTGGGACGCAAGCCGTTACTGGTCATTGGTGTTAGCGGCATTGCACTTTGTATGTTCACCCTAGCTTACGGCTTTAACTCAGCAAGCTACCAACTGACAACCGAATTAATTGCGCCGCTCCCCGAGCAAATTCAACAATCGTTACTAGCGCTAGTAGGTCAAACATTCAGCCAAGAGCAGGAATTTAAGCAAGCTTTGTTAGTTGTCCTTAATCAAGAGCAGTTTCAACAATATCAATCAGAGCTGACCTTATCGGCGATTACTATTAATAGCCAATTAATTTTGTTGGCCATTTTAGCTTTTGTCGCCTGTTTCGCGATTTCACTCGGCCCGGTAATGTGGGTATTGTTTTCGGAGTTATTCCCCAATCAAATACGAGGTATCGCGATTGCACTGGTTGGTTTAATTAACTCTGCGGTAAGCTTTTTAGTGCAGCTGTTATTTCCTTGGCAACTTGCGCAATTGGGCGCAGCATGGACCTTTGCTGGCTATGGTATATTTGCCGCGCTTGGACTATTGATTATCCTAAAATGGCTGCCAGAAACCAAAGGGAAAAGCCTCGAGGCATTAGAAAAAGAGCTGTGTCGATAATATTGAAATAGAACACTAGTAGCCTATCGCAGATAGGCTACTCAATTCGATTAATTCGCTTTTCGCTGCTCTAACTGAGCTCTTATTTGATACGCTTTTTGCTCAGAAATCGGATACTTAGCTATCATCCAAATCGCGATCGCTGAGGCGACTAGCGGCACAACCACGTCAAATAAACGCATTAAGAACAGGGTTTGATCTGATTGTGCGCCGCCAAGCGCGACGTCAAAGCCCGTGGCATTGAGTAAGAAACCGCCGGCAGCAAGTGCCGCAGCCATACCCAATTTGACTACCCACCAATAAATGGAGCCAAACATCCCTTCGCGGCGCTCATTGGTTTGCAATTCGTCGTAATCGCAAACATCGGCAATCATCGACCCCATTAAGGTAAATAAGCCGCCTAAACCGAAGGCGATAAATGGCGTTGGTAGCAATAGTAACCACGGCTGCTCTGGGGTGTAACAAAACCATTTTAGGCCATAGCCAACCATTGAAATTGATATTGCCACAAAGAATGCCTTGCGCTTACCTAGCTTGCTCGAGAGTTTAGTGACAATAAAAATAACGCAAAAGGTCGATATCGCCGATAAAGTTCCGGCCCAACCAGCGTATTCTGCGCCTAGTGACTGGTCGCCGGCAAACACGTAGTAAATAATCACGTAAAACTGGAATGACGAGACCAACATAAAGCCATTAAACACCAAAAAAGTTGCCGCACATAAATAAAGGAATGGCCGGAATTTTATCGTAGCGGCAAAACCGCGAAAAAAACCCGCGACACCAGTTGGGAACCCTTCATTTACGTGCGGCCTAACCGCTTGTTCATCGCCTGTTGGAGCCTTGTCTTTGTCAACAGTTACCGTTGTTTTCGCCTCTTGTTGAAAGTGTTCTTTTAAGAAAATGGCCGGTAACACGCCAACACAAATGGTGAAAGCCCCGATAATAATGGCTAGCCAGCTCGCCCCTGTTAACAAATCATCAAAGAGCACTTGATATTGCATAAACCACAAAAACCACGGCGACACTAAATAAGCTAGCTGCCCCATAAAGTTTTGCACCGCCATTAAGCGCGTGCGCTCGTGATAATCCGTTGTTAGCTCGTAGCCCAAAGCCACCCATGGGGTCGCAAAGACCGTGTAGGCGAGGTAGAACAAAAATGAGCCGAGCAGAAAAAACCAAAAATAATAACTTTCACTTTCTCCTCTAGGTAATTGCCAGAGCAGTGCAAAGACAATACCCGCAGCGATTGCACCAACAAAAATATACGGGCGCCTTCTGCCCCAACGAGATTTAGTATGGTCTGAAATATAGCCCATTAACGGGTCAGTTAAGGCGTCGGTAAGCCGAGGTAAAGCGCCCAATAATCCCACAAGCGCCGGATTCATCCCCAAACCGAGGTTTAAAATAATCGCCATGCCGCCAATTGCCGCTGCCAGTAAATTATTGACGAACGCCCCAAAGCCATAAATCACTTTTTGGATAAACGGAATTTTATCTCGCTCTGCTGTTTCGTGATGAATGGCTAGTTCATCGCTGGCCACACCAATATCAGATGCGATTGACGGGTCATTGGCCTCATTACTTGATGCTGAAGCAAGGTGATCTGACATAATAAATTCTTCTTATTGTGATAGTGCTTACCACCAGCCTACTCGGCACTTGTGCGCAAACAAGAAGCATACGGCCAAAAGTCCCACACATACGACCAAAAGGTTTATTGTCCTTGATTGGCTATGTTCCGTCCCTGCTATCTCAGTTCGAATCCGCTTTATCTCGTTTAGATTGTAACTAATACCCAAGTCCTTATCTTTGCACTATTAGTTTATGTTATCGAAGATCTGATACTAAAACGCGTCAGCACCTCCAATAGATGGTGACAGCTAGCAGCGCATCAGATAATTCAGCGGTTATAAGAGATAGTTACAGATGTCATTGAGTCCTAACTTACATTTAGTCGACAATGAAAAAATGCCTACAGAACAACGCGTAAAAAACCTATTGTCTAGAATGACAATAGCAGAAAAAATAGGCCAAATGAGTCAAGTGCAAAGCTATGCGGGCTGGTTAACCGACGAACTGGCCGCCGATATTAAAGCTGGAAAAATTGGCTCGATTATTAACGAGGTCGATTTAGATACGGTAAATGCGATGCAGTACGTCGCCACCAAAGAATCACGGCTTGGTATACCTTTGCTGATTGGTCGCGATGTTATTCACGGTTTTAAAACTATTTTCCCGATTCCACTTGGTCAAGCGGCAAGCTGGCAACCCGATTTGATTCGCCAAGCGGCGCATGTCAGTGCCTTAGAGGCAGCAACCACTGGCGTCAATTGGACGTTTGCGCCAATGATCGACATAAGCCGAGACCCGCGCTGGGGCCGTATTGCCGAAAGCTTTGGTGAAGACCCATATCTAACCAGTGTCTTGGGTGTTGCCATGAGTGAAGGGTATCAAACCGAAGATTTAGCAAACACAGGCGCAATTGCCGCCTGTGCCAAGCACTTTGTCGGTTACGGCGCCGCCGAAAGTGGTCGCGACTACAACACCACCAACATACCTGAAAATGAGCTGCGCAATGTTTACCTAAAGCCCTTTAAAGCGCTTGCTGACCATGGTATTGCAACCTTTATGACCGCATTTAACGACCTCAACGGCGTACCTGCCTCAGGCAACGACTGGCTAACGCAAACCGTGCTCAGAGAAGAGTGGCAATACTCTGGCATGGTGGTCAGTGATTGGGACTCGATAAAAGAGCTCAGCGTGCACGGTTTTACTGCTAACGACAAAGAAGCGGCTTTGGCCGGCTTCAACGCCGGTATTAATATGGAAATGGCCAGTTCAACCTATCAAGACCATTTATTGACCTTACTAAGTGAAGGCAAAATATCGTTAGCACAAATTGACGATATGGTCAGTGGTATTCTCAAACTAAAATTTGACTTAGGTTTGTTTGAGCAGCCATTTACTAACCCAGAGCAATTGCCAGAACTGGTTAATCCACAACACCTTGCGCTCGCCAAAGAAACCGCCATTAAAAGCTGTGTTTTATTGAAAAACCAAGGTCAAACGGGCAGTAAGCTCAGCCAACCGCTATTGCCACTGTCCCTCGACAAACTTAATTCTCTAGCGGTGATTGGTCCATTTGCCGACGACGGTTACGAACAGCTCGGCACTTGGATCTTCGACGGTGAAGAACAACACAGTCAAACTTGTTTATCGGCAATCAAACAGCTTATTGCTGATACTGATACCGACCTTACTTTGCATGTTGCCAAAGGTGTTGAAAACTCAAGAACGACAAGCTGCGATGGCTTTGAACAAGCGGTAAATTGCGCGGCACAATCAGATGCCGTGGTCATGGTACTTGGCGAAGAATCAATACTATCGGGAGAAGCACATTCGCGCTCGACTATCGATTTACCCGGTGCTCAAGAGCAGTTAATCGAGGCAATTAGCGCAACAGGGAAACCGATTGTACTCGTAATTATGGCCGGTCGCCAGTTAACGTTAGGTAATATCATCGACAAAGTAGACGCTATTTTATACGCATGGCATCCCGGTTCAATGGGCGGCCCAGCAATTGTTGACTTGCTGTTTGGCACAGCTGCGCCATCGGGCAAACTGCCGGTCACTTTCCCTCGCGTATTGGGGCAAATCCCGATTTATTACAACCAAAAGAATACTGGGCGCCCAGTGACTGATGCGTCTTGTATTCATATGAATGACATCGAAGCAAGAGCGCCGCAAACATCGCTGGGCATGACCGCGTCGCATCTCGACACTCATTACACGCCGCTATTTCCATTTGGCTTTGGCCTCAGTTACAGCACTGTTGAATACAGTAATCTAACCATACTGACACCAAGCGTGAGCCTTGGCGGCACTGTTAAAGCGTGTGTTGAAATAACCAATACTGGCAGTCGAGAGATGGAAGAAGTTGTTCAGCTCTACACCCGTGACTTGGTCGCCAGCGTCACTCGACCAGTCAAAGAGCTAAAAGCATTTAAAACGGTAAAACTAGCCGCCAAAGAACGTCAAACAGTTGTCTTTGAAATCAATACTGATGAGCTAGCTTTTTACAACCGCCAAATGCAACTAGTGACAGAAGCTGGCGATTTTCAGCTTTGGATCGCCGGTGACTCAGCAAGCACAAATTATGTTGAATTTACCCTAACTGAAAACTAGGAATAAACCATGAGAACCATTACCGCCCTACTCTTATCAACGGTTACTTTATTTGCAGTTGTTGCTGCCAATAACGCGGCAGCCGATGAAAAAAGCTCAGCAATCAAGGTTGAAATTGTCGGTAGTAATGGCAAATATCAGTTACTCAGGGGTGGTAAACCCTACGCGGTTAAAGGAGCTGGTATTGAATTTGGCGAGCTTGAAGCATTTGCTGCAAACGGCGGCAATTCTTTTCGAACTTGGAATACCGACACCGAAGAAATTTCAGGCCGTGAATTATTAGACAAAGCACACAAGTTAGACCTAACCGTTTCACTAAACTTATTCGTGATGGCAGAGCGCTGGGGCTTTGATTACAACGACGAGGCCAAAGTTGCCGCCCAGTTTGAGCGAGTAAAACAAGAGGTTTTAAAATACAAAGACCACCCAGCATTACTCACCTGGATAATCGGTAACGAACTCAACTACAACTACAAAAATCCGAAGGTTTACGACGCAGTCAATGACATTGCCAAGATGATCAAACAGGTTGATCCCAACCATCCAACCACCACCACTCTTGCTGGCTACAGCCCAGAAATTATTGAACTGCTGCAAACCCGTGCCCCGGCGTTAGATTTTATTAGCATTCAGCTTTACGGCGACCTGATTAACCTGCCGCGCTACATTAGACGCGACAATTTCACTATGCCGTATTTTATTACTGAATGGGGTGCCATTGGTCATTGGGAAGTCGGCAAAACCTCATGGGGCGCACCAATTGAACAAAACAGCAGCCAAAAAGCGGCTAATTATTTAAAAAGTTACCGCCAAGTTATCAAACCATTTCCCGAGCAGGCTCTGGGTTCATATGTTTTTCTTTGGGGACAAAAGCAAGAGCGCACGCCAACTTGGTACGGCATGTTTACCGACACTGGCGAGGCCACTGAAACCATTGATGTTATGCACTATATTTGGAATAACCAGTGGCCGAATAACAGAACACCAAAACTGCTAAAAATGGAGCTAGCCGGTAAAAACGCTTACGGCAACATTAAACTCAAAGCCAATAAAAACTATCCAGCTAAAGTTGTGGTTAAAGATCCCGATGGCGATAACATTAGCTACCTTTGGCAAGTTCGGCCAGAAAGCCAAAGTCAGCAAGAAGGCGGTGATAAAGAAGAAATCCCGCCATTGTTAACGGGGCTAATTGACAAGGATGAGCAAGCGCAAATTACCCTAAAAGCGCCAAAAAAATCGGGCGCCTATCGACTATTTGTGTATGCCTACGATGGTCAAGGTCACGCCGCGCACGCCAATATTCCATTTTATGTTCGTTGAGCGTAAGTCGTTGAGCCCAGTTCGTTGAGTACTTGTCGTTAACTCAACGTTTAATGCAATAACCAAGGTCAAACACTACTATGTCATATGCAAATTTACACAAGGCTGATATTAAAGCCAAAGTTGAACAACTGCTGAGTAAGATGACCTTGGCGCAAAAAGTTGGTCAAATGACTCAAGCTGAGCGTTTGACCTGCTCGCCAGCTCAGTTAAAACAATACCACTTAGGCTCAATTTTAAGCGGTGGCGGTTCGTGTCCCGGCGACAATACCGTGCAAGACTGGGTTAACACCAACGATGAATATTGGGCGGCATCGATGGAGCAAGACCAAGATCACCTTGCCATCCCGTTGCTTTACGGTGTCGATGCTATTCACGGTAATAACAATGTCCGCGGTGCTACCGTTTTCCCCCATAATATTGGCTTGGGCGCAAGCCACGACGTGGACTTACTAAAACGCATCGCTCAAGTAACGGCTAAAGAAGTGCTCGCCACAGGTGTTGAATGGACTTTTGCGCCAACACTGGCGGTAGCACAAAACAACTGTTGGGGTCGCACTTACGAGAGCTACTCGCAATACCCAGAAATAATTAGTCAATACGCCAAAGCTTTTGTTAATGGCTTACAAGCAAATTTAGACGACAACTCAGTAATCGCCTGTGCCAAACATTGGGTTGGTGACGGCGGCACCACCAATGGTATTGATCAAGGTGAAACCACCTTGCCTGAGCTAGATTTACGCAATACTCATATTACGCCTTATTACCAAGCGCTCGATGCCGGTGTCTTGACGATCATGGCATCGTTTAACAGTTGGAACAGCGAAAAATGCCACGGACACTATTATCTGCTGACCGAAGTACTGAAAGGTGAAATGGGCTTTGACGGCTTTATTGTATCCGATTGGGACGGCATCGATTACCTCGCCAAAGACTATTTTGATACCGTCGCTCTCGGTGTTAACGCTGGTATTGATATGTTTATGGTGCCGGAAAACTGGCAACTTTTTATTGAGCATCTGATCAAACACGTTGAGCTTGGCAATGTTGATATCAGCCGAATAGACGATGCAGTAAGGCGTATTTTAACGGTTAAATACGCCTATGGTCTATTTGATAAACCACGCCCGGCACAGCGAAAACACGCTAACAGTGAAAGCTTCGGCAGTGCTGAGCACAGAGCGGTCGCACAAGAAGCGGTGCGTAAATCATTAGTTCTGTTAAAAAACGACAATGACGTTTTGCCCCTGAGTAAACACGCTAATGTATTGGTTGCGGGAAAAAATGCCAACAATACCGGCCATCAGTGCGGCGGTTTTACCATAGACTGGCAAGGAGTTGATAGTAACGAAAAAATAGAAGGTGGCAGCTCAATTTGGCAAGGGATAAAAGCGCTAGCTCCTCACGCAGAACTCAGCACTGACCCACTAGCTATCGAGGCCGACGCCAGTAAACACGACGTTGCCATTGTAGTTATTGGTGAAACACCTTACGCCGAAGGCATGGGTGATATTCGACAAAACGACGATGTCATTATCGAAGCAGGCTCTCAAATTAAGGGCCAATTAAAGGTACTTGAAGCTTACGGCAAAAGTCTTGAATTATCTCAGCTACACCCAGAAGATCTCGCCTTAATTGAAAGTATTCACGCTAAAAAAATTCCAATAGTTGTGGTGCTAATTTCAGGCCGTACTTTAGTTATTAACCCTGAACTTGCTATTGCCGATGCTTTTGTCGCTGCTTGGCTACCGGGCTCTGAAGGCCAAGGCGTCGCGGATGTTCTTTTTGGTGACTACAACTTCCACGGTAAATTGAGTTTTTCTTGGCCAAAAACCAACAAACAAGCAATGAGCTCACGACATCAAACCTGCGATGCTGATTATCTATTTCCGCATGGTTTTGGTTTGAAGTATTAGTGCTCATTCTAAAAAAACAGAGATAAAAATACGCTAAAGGCAGAGGCTACACATGAAGAAGATTGATTTCCAAACGACTACAGTTGCACGCTTTCACCGACAAATTGTAGCTACGACATTACTACTGCTATCAGCTTGTTGGTCGTTGCTGAGCTACGCCGACGACGAAAAAGTCAGCTATCCTCCAATAACACCGTCAGAAAGTATTATTTTTGCCAAGCAAAGCCTTGCGCCATGGCAACCATTTGTTGGCAGTGCTGAAAATTGGATGGTGCCCCACTACGATCCACAAACATCAACCGTAGACGGCGAAAAAGTGACTGTGAGCTTACAAGAAGACAGTAAAATAGGCGATCACCTGAAAATAGAATGGCGCGGCCAGCTCGGCCAATTTGTTTGGCAAAGTGCAGAGCCCAAAGACTATCAAGCATTGTCAGACCAAAACGGTGCTATCACGATGGCGCTGAAAGTTGAACAAAAGCCAAGCAAGAAAGTTGATTTAAAAATGGATTGTGGCTACCCGTGCGCCGGTAGCATGGATATGACTAAACTCTTTCAATCATTACCGTTAAATCAATGGGTTAGAATTAGTGTCAATTTATCGTGTTTTGACAAAGCTGGCGCAGACCTCAGTAAAATTAGTGCGCCACTAGTACTCGCGACTGAAGGCAAGTTTACCATAAGCTTCTTAGACGTTCGCTTAATCACTAACGCTCCCAAAGAAACACTAGCAAAATGCAGTTAGCTGACCAAGCGCTACTTACTCTAGCACTAAAAAATTAGTCACTAAAAAAGCCAGTGGTAATAACCACTGGCTTTGCGTTAAATCACATTTTTTCCTTAAAAGCGTAAAGCTGTTAGCCTCTTGCGAACTCTTCGCCAGCGCCAATGCTCACTAACTCACCATTAACAAACTTTAAGTAAGTACATTCGTCTTTGGTGGTTAAGTCGTCTTTGTGAACGCGGTGAGTGCGATAAAACAATACTTTGACCAAATCGTCGCCCTCTTTAAAGGTTTCGTTAAAGTCTGCAACACCTAAACGGTTTTGGGTATCGGCAAAACTGCTGCCCAAGCTAATTTTGCTGATCGCTTGGCGGTTTTTGTAAGCGCGATCGTGATCGTTATAACTGTAGTGACCGCGCTCGTCATCACCACCAACAGCGATAACACAGCCAGTTAAACCAGTGACTAATGGCAATGCGACTAAACTCGCTAATAAAACTTTTTTCATGATGAACTCCCTCAATGAATATTTTTATCTAAAACAATTAGTTGAAACTTGCTTTTGAAATAGCAAAAGCCAAACCAAAAACATAAACAATTGAATTTATTAAAATAATTTTGGATTCAGTTAATTTTATCGAGACAAGCTTAGTTGAAAGCGCTAATATCTAGTTAATTTCAAAAAAGGTTTTTAAGCAAAATGACCACCAATGAGCAAATTTTCATCATAGCAAACCAGCTTGCCAACCAAGGTAAAAAGCCAACGGTTGCTTTAGTAAAAACAAAACTGACGGAACCGACTCCACTGCCCGTAATAATTAAGACCTTGAAAGTTTGGCAACACGAACCTGACTTTGTTGCGCCTGCCAAAGGCAATAATGAGTTAACCAATGAATATAAAGCGCTCAATAGTGACCAAGCGCAATTACAGCAATTAATCGATCAAGCGGTTAACGATAAAATTACGGAACTGATCACGCCATTACAGCGTGAAATTGATGAACTAAAAGTTGTAATTTCAGGTCTTAGTAAGTCGCTCAAATAACGAGTACGTTAGGCAAAACAATCAACTCTAGCCCAAACAAAATCACAATAAAGAAGGCAGCTATGAAAACACTTAAGCAACTCTCAATGACGTTACTGGCAACATCGGTATTAGCACTTAGCTCGCTCGGCAGTGCATCGGCTGAGCAAGTGACATTTCTCAATAAAGGCAGTAAAAGTACTTCACCTTTTTCTGAAGCAGTTAAAGTGGGGGACACTTTATATCTTGCTGGTAAACTCGGCGTTGATCCAAGTACCGGAAAATTGCCTGCGGGTGGTATTAAAGCCGAAGCAGATCAGGCGCTAAAAAATATTAAGCAAACCTTAAATAAATACGATTATCAAATGAGTGATGTCGTCAAATGCATGGTGATACTGGACGATATGAAAGACTTTGCAGACTTAAACCAAGTTTACCGCAGTCACTTTACTGTGCCCTATCCAGCCAGAACAACTTTTGCGGCAAGTGGCCTCGCCATTGGTGCAAAAGTTGAAATAGAATGCACTGCGGTTAAGAAAAGTTAGAACAACGCATCAACTCGCACAAAATATAGTTAAATCAAACTGTCAGGTTTGATTAGTAATACTCTAGCAAATCTGACAGTCTTATATATGACGTTTACTGACTATTATACTTAGCTTATCTTTCTGTATTCGACAGGACTTAACCCAACTTTTGATTTAAATAACTTGCTGAAGTGCTGCGGATATTCAAAGCCCAAGCCATATGCAATTTGGCTTATTTGATCATCTGTGGCCAGTAACTGGTTTTTTGCTCTTTCTAGTAAATAATCTTGTAGATACTGTTGAGCATGACGCCCTGTTGCATTTTTCAACATGTCACTTAAATATGAAGAAGACATATTCATTAGCTCGCTAAAGTATTTAACGGTAGGTAAGCCTAGTTCGAGTGACTTTTCTTGGTCAAAGTAGTCTTTTAGATGGTTGTCCAACTTTGCTAACATATCGAGATTATGATTGGCGCGAACGTAAAACTGTCTGTCGTAAAAACGGGTGCAATAGTCCAGAATTAATTCAATATTCGACACAATCAGCTTTTGCGTGTGTTTATCGATATTGTTGCAGTACTCTTTTTCAATTTGACTAATTAGCTCTTGTAGAACTTTTTTTTCATCTTCTGAAACATGCAATGCTTCATGTGTTTCGTATGAAAAAAAGGAGTATTGCTCAATATTTTTTCCAACATCAAAGCGTCGAATTAAATCGGGGTGAAACAGTAATACCCAGCCTGTTTCTCCTTCCATTTCTTCGGTTTCAGCATAACTTTGAGCTTGACCAGGCTTACTAAAAACCAAGCTACCTTGCTCAAAGTCGTAACTATTACGGCCATAGATAATTTCGCCTTTTATACCCGCTTTAAACGCTACCTGATAAAAGCCATATATATAGGTATGATCGCCATAGTCATAACCTGTCACAGCCTTGTCAATTTCAATAACTGAAACAAGTGGATGCTTTGGTGATGGTAAACCAAGTGCCTGATGTACCTCAGATATAGTTGATATATGAACAATATTTTTCATCTGTCCTGCACTTTTGACTAGGTTATACATTTCAGTTTAACTCATTAACTCGGGTTTTTAATGCTTGGGCAAGTTTTTTGTATTGTTCAGCAATTTGGCTCTCATCCCAAAAATGAACATAGGCACCAGTGTACTCTTCATAAATAGTCACTTTCGTGCCTTGTTCTACTTCAGTAAGAGTGTAAGTATGATCAAATGTAATGACGCCCCAAAGACCACCAGATTGATTAATCAATTTGTTAGGAACAATCTTGTTTACACTTGCGGAAATAGTTGCTGATTTATTTTCTGCTTCAGTCACTTGGTAGCTCACCTTACCACCCTGTTTGAACTCGCCGTCTAGAACCACAAATACTGGATTCCACTGGGGATATGACTCAAGATCCGTTAGAACTTGCCATACGACTTCTGGTTCAGATGAGATGATTATTTCAGCTTTGACTGACTTGTGGCCTAGTAAAGCGCTAACAGAAAGCGCGATTTCAAATAAGCCGGCAATAGGTGTGATTGGCATAGTTTCTACCTCTTCAAGTTAACTCGATGTAGGCAGTATATTTTTGTCTCTAATAAGTTGCGTATACATATTCTACTTACACGTATACATTCTTATAAGTGACTGTAAATTATAAGTTATTTATCATTAAATGGTCGACTTATTAAAATGTATAATTTTTTTCTGAATATGTTTAAGTCGATTTTTTAAACAAATTATAAACTGCATCCATCTTAACAAACGCACACCATCCTAATGATGGGTGAAGTCGATGATGGAGTTATTTATGATCTCAGAATTTCTAATGGGTAAAGTGGCAAAAGTGATTGCTCAAGTACCGAGAACCCCTATCTTAAGAAGACCAGACGAGTATGGGATGGAGTACGAAGATGTTTCATTTCCAGCTGAAGATGGCGTTAATTTAGAAGGTTGGTTTATACCTGCTAAAGTCGAGTCTAATAAAGTTGTGATTTGTAATCACTTCTCATCGGGCAATAGATACGGCTATGCAGGCCATATTAAACCTTGGAAAAATGCCGGTGGGTTTGAAGTAAACTTTTTACCTAAATACAAAGCGTTACATGAAGCAGGTTATAACATCTTAGCTTATGACTTAAGAAATCATGGTTTCAGTGCGCCTTCACAAAATGGCGGTTATAACCCTAAGTTTTTCGAATATAAAGACGTGTTGGGTTCTTTGGAGTTTATTAAAGGCCGTGCAACGACCAAGAGCATGGATGTTTACCTTCATAGTATGTGTTTAGGTGCCAATGCAACGTTAGTGGCGATGAATAAAAAGCCTGAAGCTTTCAAAGATATTAAAGCCATGATGCTGGTACAGCCAATTTCTGGCGAAGCGCTTATCCGGCGCCTGAGTAAAAATATGTGGCTAGGAGAAAAAGGCTACAGAGCATTTGAGCAAAAATACCGAGAAATTTGGGGTTATCAAATTGAAGACTCTTCGCCAATTATTGATGCCGCAGTCGTACAAATTCCAACGCTAGTAACGCAGGTAAAAGATGATTCATTTACCTTTTCAGATGATGTTCAACAAATATTTAATGCTATTCCAGCAGAGCAAAAGAAGTTGTATTGGATAGAAGGCACTAAGCAACGTTTTAGAGGTTATACCTATCACGCCGAAAATCCTAAGCAAATGGTTGATTGGTACGGTCAATTTTAATTGCCGTAACCATTTTGAATTCAAACAAGGTTAAAACGCTTAGAGAGATATTATGAACAAAAAACAAATTGTGCTTATCACAGGTGCATCGTCAGGCATTGGCAAAGAAACGGCAAAAACACTAACTAAATCTGGCTTTAAGGTATATGCAGTGGCACGCCGAGTAGAGCAAATGATTGATTTAGCTGAGCTCGGCGGTTTTCCTTTGGGCATGGATATAACCAAGGAAGAAGACATAAATAAGGTTGTGGACCACATTATTAAGTTAGAAGGTCACATAGATATTTTAATTAACAACGCAGGCTATGCTACTCAAGGGCCAGTTGAGCAAGTACCTATTGGCGAAGCTAGACGTATGTTCGAAGTCAATCTATTTGGTTTGGGTATGTTAACTCAGAAAGTGTTGCCAAGTATGAGAGAGCGAAAGTCTGGCAAGATCATCAATATCTCGTCAGGTGCAGGCAAGGTTTACTTTACAATGGGCGCTTGGTACGTTTCGTCTAAACATGCACTGGAAGGTTGGAGCGATAGCCTTCGTGTCGAGCTTAAGCCTTTTAATATTGATGTTGTCATTATTGAACCTGGAGCAATATCAACTGAGTTTAATGATGTATCAATCAACCCACTCGCAGAACAATATGGAAATGGTCCTTATAGCGCAATGGTCAATTCGTTAGTTGATTTTTCACGAGATGCTGAAAAAGACAACAAAAACAGTTCGCCACCATCAGTGATCACAAATATTGTATTAAAGGCTATTCGAGCTAAGCGACCTAAACCACGATATGCGGGTGGCGCTATGGTTAAACCTATCATGTTTATTAGAAAATGGGGCGGCGATCGCTTGTATGATTGGATCATTACGAGAATGGTTAAGTAAACTCTAATTTATCTGGATTTAGCTTTTAGGGTTCCGTAATTCAAAGTAAAGATGACGGTATATGTTCCTTTCAGTTTTGGCGAGGAACATTGTCTCAAGATATTTTGTTCACTTACATACCAGTATTTTTGGTAAGTGCTATACCAACCCACATAAACAGTAAATCCACCAATGAGCTAGACGAAAGGTTTTGTTCTCCAAATATCCCTATGAGTAATGTGAAACTATTTACGCTTGTTACGCTTGCTCTTCCGCGACGACACTCGATTCAACCAGTTTTGAAAACTCAGGATGCTCTTTTAAGTTTTCAAAATACGACTCAATAGGCAACTCTGATTGCAGCGATTGCGACAATTCTATTGCCTTTTTAATATCAGCAACCGCTTCATTTTCAAAACCGAGCTTGGCTTGGGCACAGCCTTTTTGCCAATAAGCCAATGCGTAATCACTGTCGTTTTCTATGGCTTGGTTAGCGAGCGATAGTGCCCATGAGTCTTCGTCTAAATCGAGTAAAGTGTCAGCCTTGTAGGTAAGCGCTTCAACGTCGTTGGGATTTACATCTAAAATTTGGTCGTAAATCTTAATTTTCTCGTGTTCACTCTTTTCCAGCCCTGCCCTCATCCACAATGAGTGAATCAGTGCATTATCGGAGATATTTTGTTGAGCGGCGACGATTTGATCTGAGCGCTCTTTTAACGCTAATTCAATTGCATTGAGCCTTTTTTCATACTCTTGGGTCATACGCTCAAGTCGCTGTTCAGTCACTGACACTAAGTTGTCCTTAATATCCTTGAGGGACTTCCAGCCCAATAACACCAGAAGCGTTGCAACCGTAGTGATGATGTAAAAAACGTTATTAGTGGTGTCGGCTGTGTAGCGGATTGCGCGATCAGAAACATCTAAGCGCGCATTGGTGACTTTATCCGTTAATTCGGCGCGCATCGCTTGCTGATCTTGGCGTAACTGTTTTAATTCATCGAGAATATAACGCTCAATAAATGGCTTGTAGAGCGGTTTATCGATATTGAGTTCAGACGCCTTAGCTTGTGATTCAGTCCCGGCCGTTTGGTTTGCTGAATCACCTGTTTGTGCAGTGCAAAAACCAGAAAAAGCTAGCGTAGACACCAATAACGTCGATAACAACAATCTCGTATTAAAATTCATCTCTCACTCCATTTTATCAATCAAACAATTATTCAATCGAGTATTCACATCACCATTCGAGATTAGCATTAAACATTTGAATTAAACCACGGGCGTTAACTGTTCAATAAACTCGGCCAATGAATCAGCTAATTTCCTGCTTGGCTCTCGACCCACCTGTTCAACAAATACTTCACCGGTTTCATTATTAAGGACAAGAATATTATCTTCTTCATCGGTTACCGCAAAAAATAGCGAAACTTGTTGTTTTAGTCGGCGTTTCATCACCGTATGACCGATGATATTTTCTTGCAAACGGGCTAAGTCATCTTTACTCCAAATAAATAACAACTCTAAGCCGCCGTGCTCACACGTGGCCGCTAAACTTTCGCTGTAAATACTAGTGAAGTAGGCTTTAAAGTCTTGATGAAGTTCCATTTCAAGTGCTTGTTCTACGTTGTCAAAACTGAGACCGTCATTCACTTCAACCGGCTGCCAAAAATCGTTATCTTTATCTTGTTGCCCTTGTAAACAAGGCGATGGCCAATCTGTGTCGCGCTCAATGGTTGGCAATTGGCCGTGCTTTTCACGGTGTGCCAACGTGTACTGGTTAGCAAATTGCAGTAGTGCTTGTTTAACTTGCTGAGCTGAAGATTTCATCGAGAGGTGTTTTCCTATAAAATAGTAACCGTTTATCAATTACTATTAATTAATTGCCAAAAAATATGTCTACATATCAAGGGGCTGAAGCCCTTAAGTCTTTGACCTTAGGCCAAACAACCGAATATAGCAGCGAATATAACCCAAAATTACTTCAAGCAGTACCCCGCAGTTTAAATCGTGACGACTTAGCGTTAAGTAACGATAACTTACCTTTTTATGGCGAAGATGTTTGGTACGGTTATGAGCTTTCTTGGTTAACGCCGTCGGGCAAGCCAGTTGTGGCGGTAGCAGAGTTTCGCTTCCCGTGCAGCAGTGTCAATATTGTTGAGTCTAAGTCATTTAAGCTCTATTTAAACAGCTTTAACCAGTCGCGCTTTGATTCTTGGCAACAAGTTCAAGAAACACTGATTAGCGATTTATCAGCGCTTGTTGAAGCGCCGGCACAAGTGACTTTATCAAAAGTAGACGATTGCCCTGCGCTCGTCATAGCAGCGCTCGAAGGGCAATGCATTGACGATATTGATATCACTATTGACGACTACCAGTTCAATCCTGAACATTTGGCTGAGAGTGCGCCTTCACAAAGCGAGCAAGATAATGCGGTTGTTGAACAAACACTGGTTAGCCATTTGTTAAAGTCTAACTGTTTAATCACCAACCAGCCGGATTGGGCCAGCGTGTATATCAGTTATCGCGGCACAGAAATCAATCAACAAGCGCTGCTTAAGTATTTGATCTCATTTAGACAGCACAACGAATTTCACGAACAGTGTGTTGAACGAATCTTTTGTGATATTCAAAAGTATTGCCAACCACAACAACTAACTGTATACGCCCGTTATACCAGACGCGGTGGTTTAGATATTAACCCGTTTCGCTCAACGGAAAATATCAGCGCGCCAAATGCCAGAGGCTTGCGCCAGTAATTTACACCTAGTTTCTGTAGTAAAAGTATCGGCAATAAAAAAAGAGGTCTTACTAGATTGCTAGTAACGAACCTCTTTTTTTATTTGTGCTTTGCTACATGATACCGCCGAAGCTCGGCGATATCTTATTTTGTCGCTATCCGTTATTTAGCTTCCGGAAACTCTACGCCCGTCCACGCTTTAAAAAACGCTTTTTGCTTACGAGTTGGCTTAGCCACTGGCACGATTTTGAGCTTATCTTTAGGTAAGCCGGACAAGGTGACTTCTTTGGTAACAAGCTGATCACGCCTGAAAAAGCTAACGGTAATTTTTTGTCCCGGTTTAAAGTTTTTCATCCGTTTTGATAAGTCTTTATCAACCATACGCAACCCATCAACAGCGACAATAATGTCATCAGTGGTCATCCCCGCTTGCCATGCTGGGCTGTCGCGCTCAACTAAAATGACTTTTAAGCCCATACTGTCGGTTTTAGTTGATAAACCAGACCAAGCTTTTAGTTTAGCATCGGCTTTGGCTTTGACGCCGTAAACAATTTTCAACCCCGCATTTGCCAACAAATTATCAAAATTTGGTGCTAAATGGCCGTGCACATGCTGCTGCCACCAGTTTTGATAAGAATTGCCGCTAACCTTTTGCAACACCGACAGCATGTCTTTTTCATTAAAGGTTTTTGGAATACTGTAGTTGCGATAAAGCTCGTTGTGAACATCGCGATAAGACTTTTTACCTTTAGTATCGGCAATCAAATCAAAGTCTAATAACCAAGACACCAAATAGCCTTCGCTGTAAATATTGACACCGTGGTTGTGACCATAATCGCCACCTTGCTCTATCCACTTGTTAAAACTCGTTTCTGCAACGGTTTGACTGTCTAACCCTGGTTTTCGAGTATAGCGGTCAACTCGTTTGGCAAGATCTTCTAAAAACTCTTTAGAAGTCATGATGCCGGCTTTAAACAACAACTGATTTTGGAAGTAACTGGTGGAGCCTTCCGACAACCACAGCAAATTCGAGTAATTCTCGCCTTGGTAATCGTAAGGCACTAATCCTTCTGGGCGATACTGTTTTACGTTCCAAGTGTGAACAAATTCATGCGATGCCGTCGACAAAAAGCTCAAGTAGTCTTTGCGATCAGAAAAGCTATAACGTGAACGCTGAATAATGGTTGAGTTCAGATGCTCGGTAGCGCCGCGTGCTCCGCTGGTTGCATGGACCATAAAAACGTAGCGCTCGTAAGGATAGCTTGACCAAATGTGATCCCCCGTTTGAACCAACTTAGTTAAGTCTTTAACCATTTGCTCGCTGTCGTAATTGCCTTTGCCCCAAATCGCCAATTGGTAATCGCGACCATCAACAGCAAAGTCGTGGACTTCAAGATCACCGGTTTCTATCGGCGAATCCACAAGCACGTCGTAGTTTGGTGCGATAAATTGATGCGGTTTATCACCCGTGGCTAGGCCACTGACACTTTGCCAACCTTCAGGTACCTGCAAACTGACAAGATGTTCTTGCTCGCGTGATTCATCACTGTACATAACCACTGCAGAAGCATCTAAAAACGCATGGCTATCATCAATATGGCGAGTGCGCTTACCCAACTGGTTGGCGTAAAGCTGATAGCTAACTTTAACTGGCTTGTCGTCATTGGTTGCGATTTGCCACGTATCTTTGTCTAATTTAGTCCAAGCTAATGCTTGACCACTACTGTCATGAGCGTTGAAGTGCCTAACACCATTGGCCAAATTTAAAATTTCGTAGCGGCCTGTACGCCAAGTCGGCAACTTAACAGTTAATTTACCGCGCTGCTCAGACGGCAACACTATGCTGACTTTTGCCAAATGGTGTTCAGCTTGGTCAATATTAATATTAACTTTTGTTTTCTCAGCATACGCGATTAATGACGTGCAACTTGACGCTGCCAAGATAAGTGCAGAAAGCGACTTACTAACAGCACGAGGTAAAGAGAAATGAGAAATTAAAGAAGACATAAAAACTTACATATAACTATTTTCTATCAGTGTAACCGCTCGCTTAAACTTTGGTAAGCCCAGACAAAAAATTTCATTAGAATTACTGAAAAAATCCTTGGTTATCAGGTGAATTGGCATATACTAGAGGATTATTAACTAGCGCGGCTTTATCCTTTATTTTCTCGCGATGCGCTAGCCAATGGATTAATGGACAATAACTTTATGAGTAATGACTCTGTTGCAGTAAAACAGTTGCAAACCTTACAAAAAAAGCTCGATAACGCCATACAATCTAGAGCGGCGGTTGAAGAAGATCTAAAACATCAATCCTCCCTACTTTTGCAATTTATTAGTAAGTTTTCATTAGTGTGCAAAGGGATGAGTATTGAGCTTGATAACAAGCTTGCGATTTTGCGCGCCAACTTAACTAAGTCAGCCTCGTTTAGCGACATAGAAAAACAAATTGATGTCATTTCTCAATTACTACAACAGTATACGCAAAAAAATGACGTTAACGTTCGAATTCTGCATCAGCAATTTACTCAAGCAGGTAAAGGCCTGCAAAAAGCCAACGGCTTGCCAGACAAAGTAAGACGAGAATTGCGATCGCTGCTCAATAGCAATCAACAATCGAAAGATACGCAAATTGAATATATTCCACTGCTCACTGAATTGTTACTAATCTACGATTCAGCAGTGAAGAACAATGCCAATATTGCCGACAATGCCCTGTTGGCCGTCGACATTGAAAAGCTGACAGCGTCAGGTGCCTTGGACAGCGAATTTTTAGCGCGTGTTGAAACCATTCTCACCCACTTAAAACTGTCTGAGCGTCACCAAACTAAGCTCGTTAGCCTAAAAGTCGAAATTAGCCAAAGTAAAACCTTTGACGATTTACAAGGCAATTTGCTCGAAGTCTTCCAGATTATTGCTGCCGACTTAAAGCAAGAGCGCGACACTGCGAAAAACTTTTTATCATCGCTGAGTAAAACGCTAAAAACAGCGCAGTTCGCTGTTAAAAGTTCACTGCAGTCGTCGGCTAAAAACAAAGAACAACACGACGACTTTAACGACCAGCTGCAGCAGCAGTTTGCCGAGATGAGCGCGACCGTTGAAAGCGCCGATTCACTGACTGAAGTGAAAAACGATATCAACGATAAACTGCAGCAAATTACTCAAATTCTCGAGCAAAAAATGGCTCACGAATCTAATGCGCAGGCAGAGTTAGAAACTCAGCTCAATCAAATGTCGTCAAAAATAAAGTCGTTGGAGCAAGAAAGTAAACAGTTTGAAGCTCGCTTACATGAGCAGCTGGTTAAAAGCAGCCAAGATGGCCTGACCAAACTCAACAACCGCGCCGCCTTTGACGAACACTTTGCCAAAGAGATGGTACGTTACCAAAACAAGCCGTTTGACTTAGCATTAGTGGTGCTAGATTTGGACGACTTTAAACGCATTAACGATACTTATGGCCACACAGCTGGTGATAAAACACTTCAAGTGATTGCCAACACCATGAAAAAACAACTTAACGAACAAGCGTTTATTGCTCGTTATGGCGGCGAAGAATTCGTACTTATTTTTTCAGGCGTTGATCAAGACACCTTAACAACAACGTTAAATAGCTTAAAAACCAAAATCGCTCGACTGCCGTTTAAATTTAAAAACAATAAGGTCAGTATTACGGTTTCTGTCGGAGCCACCCACATCAACAATAACGACAATGTTCACCTCGCTTTTGAGCGCGCTGACGAAGCCCTCTACCAAGCGAAAAAAGAAGGAAAAAATACGGTGGTTTACGCATAACTACCGTCGCTATTCTCATCAGCTATTGTTATTCATGGAAAGCCCAATGCTTTAAATAGCTTGACAATCAGTATAAACAGGAGTGCGCTTATGGATATTCAAATCAACCCTGTTGGCAATATGAATTTATTGTCACAACTTGAAGTGGACCAACTAAAATCATCAACCACAGGTGACTTATACACACTGTATCGAAACTGTTCACTTGCGGTATTAAACGTTGGTAGTCATACCGACGACGCCGAAGAAATCTATCAACAATATCTCAACTTCAACATCGAAGTACAACCTCGCGAGCGAGGCATTAAACTCGACTTAAAAAATCCGCCAGAACACGCCTTTGTTGACGGTAAGATGATTCGCGGCATTCAAGAACATCTATCGGCAGTGCTTCGCGATATTTTGTTTACCAATAGTCGCTACAGTGAGGCTTACTCAACAAATCAGTACAGCAGTGAGCAAATTACCCATATCGTCTTTGATATTTTGCGCAACGCCGAAGTGATCAAGCCTGATACCGATGCCAATTTAATTACTTGTTGGGGCGGTCACTCAATTAACCAAACAGAATACAAGTACACGAAAGAAGTCGGCTACCAACTTGGTTTGCGCGGCTTTAATATTTGTACGGGCTGTGGTCCTGGCGCTATGAAGGGCCCTATGAAAGGCGCGACTATCGGCCATGCTAAACAGCGCCACAATGATGGCCGCTATATAGGCTTAACTGAACCGAGCATTATTGCCGCCGAGCCGCCAAACCCCATTGTTAACGAGTTGGTGATTATGCCGGATATCGAGAAACGCCTTGAGGCATTTGTTCGACTATCGCACGGTATTATTATTTTCCCTGGCGGCGCTGGTACCGCAGAAGAGTTGTTATATATCCTAGGTATTTTGCTACACAGTGACAATAAAGCACAAAAGCTGCCGATAATTCTTACTGGGCCAAAAGAGAGCGCTGCTTATTTTGAGGAAATTGATAACTTTATCGGTTCAATCCTTGGCAGTGAAGCACAAAAGCTTTACCAAATTATTGTTGACGATCCTGAGCATGTTGCCAAAACGTTTAAGGCTGATTTAGAGCAAGTCATGGCTTATCGAAAAGATACTGGCGATAGCTACCACTTTAACTGGTCACTAAAAATTGCGTCTGATTTTCAACAACCGTTTGAACCGAGCCACGACAATATGTCTAATTTAGTGCTCAGTCGCGAACTTGATACCGCCGAGTTAGCAGCCAACTTGCGCCGAGCTTTTTCAGGGATTGTTGCAGGTAATGTTAAGTCGCAAGGGATAAAAGCCATTCGCGAACACGGCCCGTTTGAACTTAGCGGTGAAAACTATATTATGGCTAAGATGGATAAACTGCTGAGCTCTTTTGTAGACCAACAAAGAATGAAGTTACCGGGCAGCAAATACGTACCTTGCTACATCATTAGCAACAAATAACGACAGATAAACGCGTTCTAAGAACAAGGGGAATCATGCCAGCTCATTTAGTACTTATCGATGCTCTCAACCTGATTCGGCGTATTTACGCGGTTCAGGAACGCCCGTTTTTGCTGAATCACGAGCTGGCTGAAAACACCAAAAAACAAGTAGTTCACAATACCAAACAAGCTTGCTTACAAGCACTTTCTAACATTATTGATATTCATCAGCCCAGTCACGCGCTAGCGGTCTTTGACAGTCAACAACCCTGTTGGCGCTATCAGCTCTACCCCGATTACAAAAAAGGTCGCAAGAAAATGCCTGAGCACCTCGCTCAAGCATTAAACGAAATTCAAGATAGCTTTATGAATTTAGGGGTCGACTCCTTAGAGTCAGAGCAAGACGAAGCCGATGATCTGATTGCAACCCTGTCAGTAAAAGTGGCACTTAGAGCACAATACACGACGATTATCTCGACTGATAAATGTTTTTTGAGCTTGTTATCTGAACATATCAAGGTATACGACTATTTTAATCGCCGTTACTTAGATGCAGACTACGTACAGCAAAAGTTTCAAGTCAACGCCAGTCAACTACTCGACTTTTGGACCATGGTTGGTGATACCACCAATAAAATTCCCGGTGTTGCCGGTATTGGTCAAATCACAGCGGCAGAGCTATTGAAGGAACACGGTTCACTTGGGGCGATATTAGCTTGTGATAGCCTCAAGGCCAGTGTTAAAACCAAGTTTGAACAAGCCAATGAGCAAATTGAATTAACTAGGCAGTTACTGACCTTAAAACAGGATATTCCGCTTGGCTTTAACTTAAAAGACATCCGTTTAGCGCAAGAACCTGCCGCTAGTGAAATGGAAGTAGAGCAAAGCCTTGAGCACTAAACCTTAAATACTAAAACCTTAAATACTAAAGCCTTAAATACTAAGGTTACGATAAAGCTGTAGTGGTATAAAAAACCGATGAATCACTCTTTTAAAAAAGCTTGATGCTCGTTATTATTAAGCTATTAACGTTGTATTAAAATCAAATATGAACAAAAAAGTACTTTCTTTTATTTTTCTGGCATTAGCTGCTTACGCAATTTTTGTGGTGCTAGTTGTGGTGCTCTACGATGATGATCCCGCCAAAATGAGATGGGAAGATCGAGAGGCCTACAACAAACAATACATCGCCAAACTTCAACTCGATAATTTTACCTTTGACCAAGCGTTGACTGAGTTAGGTAGCCCAGACATTACCGAAGCTAAAAAGGTGGATAACCAAAACTATCAAGTGATGTTCTATCGCACTCAGCACATGAAGTCTGATGGTATTACCACGCAAGATGAATGTACCGCACTGTTATTTGTCAACGGTGTACTGATGGGCATTGGTCAGTCGGCTTATCAGCGTTTTGTCGAGTTAGGCTAGCCTCAACCTGCTCAAAGTTCACACAACCGTAACCTTCCTGTTTTACCCTGATACGACTAAAGTCGAGCTATGATTGAGGCCTTAAAAGCTTTTATCATAGCTTTCAGCTAGAGCAAGCCCTTGCTCTAGTGTATAATATTGCGCCCTGTGATTGGCTAAAGTCCGATCACCTTAGTTTATGAACATCATTTAAAAGAGCAAATTGTATGGCAAAACAAACCATTACGGTCATCCCTGGTGATGGCATTGGCCCGAGCATTATCGATGCAACCATCAAAGTTTTAGACAAAGCTGGCTGTGACTTTGACTACGAATTTGCTGACGCAGGTTTAACTGCTTTAGAAAACCACGGTGAATTAGTTCCTGAAGAAACGTTAAAGTTAATTGAAAAGAACAAAATCACCCTAAAAGGTCCATTAACGACACCCGTTGGTGAAGGCTTCACATCAATCAATGTAACCCTGCGCAAGCAATTTCAGTTATACGCTAACGTTCGTCCAGTACTTTCATTCAAAGGTACTAAAGCGCGTTACGACAACATCGACATTATTACCATTCGTGAAAACACCCAAGGTATGTACTCTGGTTTAGGTCAAACCGTTTCTGAGTGTGGCGAAACTGCAGAAGCAATGAGCCAAATCACTCGTGAAGGTGCAGAGCGCATCGTTGAGTTTGCTTATGAGACTGCCCGTAAAGAAGGTCGCAAAAAAGTTACCGCTGTTCACAAAGCTAACATTTTAAAATCAACCTCAGGTTTATTCTTAAAAGTTGCTCGTGAAGTTGGCGAAAGATACCCTGACATCGAATCAAGCGAGATGATCGTTGATAACTGTTGTATGCAGTTAGTAATGAACCCAGAGCAATTCGACGTGATTGTTACTACTAACCTATTTGGTGACATTTTATCTGACTTATGTGCTGGCCTCGTTGGTGGTTTAGGTATGGCACCAGGCGCCAATATTGGCCAAGACTGTGCTATTTTTGAAGCAGTTCACGGCAGTGCGCCAGATATCGCTGGTAAAAACTTAGCGAACCCAACTTCAGTGATTTTAGCGGCAATTCAAATGCTTGAATACTTAGGCATGGCCGATAAAGCAGACAATATCCGTCGCGCAATTAAAGACGTTATTGAGTCTGGTGATCGCACTACTCGCGATTTAGGCGGCAGCCACGGTACAACAGACTTTACTGATGCTGTTTTAGAACGCTTATAAACGATTTACCTATTTTGTAAAGACTAAAAAGCCATCGCATTGCGATGGCTTTTTTATGCTCACGAGTATATGGATATACGAGGTAGAGCAAAGCAGGATGCCAGACCCGAGGACGAACGGTATAGCCAGCCCTTCAATCTAAAACACCCGAAACCGCTACCGCTAAAACTCGATGATATCTAACACCACGTGCATCCCATCTAAACTCCACTTACCGGTTTTTTCGTTATACAAGACTCTGCTAAACAAAGTTTGTTGGTCACCGTTTTGATAAGTCACTATCATTTGACAAAAGTGGTTGTGCTCTGGCTTTAAATTTTCTACTTCTACATCAATAATCGTTGGTTTTTCATCGCTAGGCCTACGCTTGGCCCAGTCCATTTTTCTAATGTTATATTTCATCAGCCTACCATAGCACGTATTGGCTATACTAAGAGAGTATTAATTACCTGTTGCTAGCTGTTGGTTTACCGCAATCGCGAGAGAAACCTTGGCAACTCAATAAGATCAACAGGAGCCAAACCATGAACGAATATCAATTGGGCAAAGATATTGGTGCGTTAATGCAAAAAGTTGAGCAACTTGAACAAAGGCCAACAACCGCTAGCGCAAGCCCATGTAACTGCCCTAAAACGAGTACACCAGCAGAAAACATTCCTGATCAAGCAATTTTTGATAGTTTAGCTGACGCAGCCCCCACCCAAGAAGTATTCCTTATTCTAAAATGCTTAATTCAAGAAGCTGGTGACATTACAATAAAACAGTTATTTAGCTATTCTAGTGACCAAGTAGGCTGCAATGCTGCTGAAGCCATTAGTGCCGCCAAGAAAGTTGGCTTCCTCGCACTCAGCAACGACAAGTGCTGTCATGAAGTTGATGATCCTTTTGAAAATGATTTTTGCAAAACCAAAAAAGGTAAATGGTGTAGTTTAGTGCGTACACAAACCAAAATGCGTTGCACACTTGCCAGTGATAAATGTTGACCATTAAGGCAAAGCGTTTGAATTTGTAAAATTGATATCAGCGGTGCTTAACTCCAAGGCTACGCTAAGCATCGCTATCCGCCTTAAAACACTTAAGTTTACTTTACCCTTTTACGATGAAGCTATATCGAGTCAAGCGCGCCATTATTCGGACTAACAATGCTAATTTTTTAAACAATTTATTAGCTTCAACGTTGCAGAAAATGAGTTTTTACTCTAAAATCGCGCCCGAAAACTAGGTGGCAAAATCACAATTAGCTCGCGACATCAATAACAAGCAATCAATAATCAGCAATTGGTTGATGTGGTCACCGTTATTGATCACCATACAGTAAGGTAAACACCATGATTTTTTCGCCGTATACGTTAATGGCGTGCGCTGCACCTAAAGCCACTTCAACACCTGCCAAAGACACCGTAAAGTTAGATAGCATTGCAAAAAGAGCGAGTGATAACGACAGTGATATCACTGCCCAAGATACAGACCTAGAGCTCGCCTCAAGCAACATATCAATTGCCTCATAGCACTTAATTTCAGAGCTCTAAACTGATCATAATTTACTGGTTAGGACCGTTTATTAACCAGTAAATTCGCAGCAAAGCCCAACCATAAAGCATTTTATTTATCTATTAAAAGTATATTCTCGCTAGAAATTGATGCTTCCGCGGTAAACAGTTGTATCTAAAATATCTTCACACGTATTTTTAGTAACATTGGCATTAGTAAATTGACAACATCGGCAAATTTACGACTAAAGTAGTAAGTTGGCTTCATCTTTTACTCGAACTCGCGCTAGTTCCCAATGCATCTAGCTTTCACTTATTTCACCTACACTTTTTCACTAAAAAACTACGGGAAAACCCGTAGAAAAACTCCGTAGTATTCCGGATTTTACCTACTAGGCGTCTGCTTTATTGTTTACCTCGACTTGGGGACAGTACTGTTTGCGTGGCTCAACTATAAAAACTCCGCCGCTGTTGCAGTGCTAAATAATACAAATAGGTGAAACAATGAAAAAGCTAGCAATTACTTTAGCTGTTTGTTCGGCACTGGCCAGCACAGCATCAAACGCCGAATATAGCGTAGATATTAACGAAGACCATACCTTGTCTTTTGGTGGTTACTTTAAAGCGGATTTGCGCAACGTTCAGGGCGATTTAGCTTACTTAGATTTCTGGATTGGCAACAATCGCGTACAACCTAACACCAATGAAACTCGCTTCAACGTTCGAGAGTCTCGTTTTAACATCAAGTACCTAAACACTAAAATCAAAGCAGTTCTCGAGTGGGACTTCTACGACGACCAACAACCTACTGGCGCTTCTGAAACGGTCACTGGTGGTCATTCGCTGCGTTTACGCCACGCTTATGTTGAATACGACAAGTGGACGTTAGGCCAAACGTGGTCAACCTTTATGCCATTGGTATCAATTGCTGATGCACTTGATTTTGGTGGTGCCCATGTCGGCCAAGTATTTATCCGTCAAAGTCAAATTCGCTACACTAACGGTGGCCTTGAGTTAGCTTTGGAGAATCCATCAACGCAATCGGGCGCAAGCCAATCCATTCCAGATGTTGTTGCCCGCTATACTTTCAAAGGTGACTGGGGCCAGGTCGCATTCGCTGGTTTAATGCGTAACTTAGACAACAATGACGATGTTACCGCCGCTGACGGTACACAGTTTGCCTACAACGTTCACGGTCGCATCAAAACCTTCGGCAAAGACGATTTTCGCTTTTCATACAGCGATGGCCGTTCAGGCCGCTACGTTAGCCCTGCCGCTAACATCAACGACTTAGCCACTAACGGTGATATCCACGAAGCTCAAGCGTATACCCTTGCCTATCGACATTTTTGGAATGAATCGTGGCGCTCAAGTGCGTATTACGGTGCAGTAAAAATTGATGAAATTGGCGCAGACCGCAAACACTGGGGCGTTAACCTGATCAAAAGCATTACCCCTCATTTCAGTGTCGGCGGTGAGTTAGGTAACTACAAAACCGAATCTGGAGACTCAGATTACTTCCAGCTATCAGCCAAATACGTTCTTTAATTTTACCTAATTTAGCCAGCAGGCCTAATGCCTGCTGTGGAGAATCACAATGAAACCATTAAAAACCCTTTTATTTAGCACACTTGCACTTAGTATGTTTTCTGGCTCAGCACTTGCTGAGAAACGCGTACTGTTAAAAATCCCAGTTTACTACAACACAGTTTTGCCCGGACTTGGTTCACCCATTAAGTACGTTGCTGACAACATCACAACCTTAAGCGGCAAAAGTATTAAGATGAAAATCTACGAGCCAAATAAGCTCGTCAACCCTAAAGAAATTCTCGACGCCGTTTCTACCGGTAAAGTTCAAGCTGGCTTTGCTACTGCCGGTAACTGGGGCGGAAAAATCCCCGCTGCGCGTTTGTTTTCGTCAATTCCATTTGGCCCAGAAGCACCAGAATACTTAGCGTGGTTTTACCAAGGTAACGGTAACAAATTGCACCAAGAACTTTACGACAGCAAACAGCTCAACGTAAAAGTACAAATTTGCGGTATGTTGCCACCAGAAACATCTGGCTGGTTCAGTAAAGAAATTAACTCACCGGAAGACTTAAAAGGCTTAAAAATGCGCTTTTTTGGTTTAGGTGCGCTAGTGATGGAAAAACTTGGTGTTAGTACTGTTGGCCTGCCGGGTGGCGAAATTTTCCCTGCGATAGAGAAAAAAGTCATCGACGCGACTGAGTTTTCAATGCCAGTTGTCGATAAGCGTATCGGCTTAAATAAGTTATTAAAATACAACTACTTCCCTGGCTGGCATCAGCAAGCCACTATGATGGAACTGATCATCAACAAAGACGTTTGGAACAAAATGAGTGAACGTCAACACGCGGTAATTGAGCACATTTGTAAATCAGCAACCTTAGACGCCCTCGCCTACGGTGAAGCGATTCAAGCGCCGGTTATCAAAGAAAATGTTGAAAAAGGTGTTATTAACAAATACTGGTCAGATCAAATGCTGGCAACCTTTGACAGCAAATGGCGTGAAGTTGTTGCCGAGCAGTCTGCACAAGACCCTGACTTCAAGAGAATTTATCAAGATCTAGCGGCGTTTAGAAAAGAGTACGATTTGTGGGAATCAAACGCTTTCTTACCGCGCGCCAAACCGAGTTTGTAACGCCAACCTAAGCAGTTTTTACTGCCTTTGCCCGAGGTTTATAGCGCCCCTCAGCTACTACCTCGGGCCTTTTTACTTTAAGAGGACTTCGCAATGCTTACCGCGCAAACGTCTGGCTGGAAACACGCCAGTTTATCGCTAGCCAACAAGCTCGAAAAACTTATCATTGCTAGTGCAAATCTATTTTGTTGGTCGTCAGCACTACTTATTCTGGTCATCATTGTTAATGTTGTCATGCGCTATGGCTTTAACAATGGCCTCATTTTATTTGAAGAAATTCAATGGCACCTTTACGCCATTGGCATCATGTTTGGCCTCTCGTACGCCGAAATCACTAACTCACAAGTACGGGTTGATGTTATCGCATCTCGTTTAAAACCAAGCACAGTGATCAAATGGGAAATTTTTGGTGCCCTGTTCTTTGCTCTGCCTATGGTCTACGTGGTTGCTTATAACAGCATCGACTATGTCGCCACCGCCTATCGACTCAACGAATCATCAGTATCCCCTTTGGGCTTACCATATCGTTGGCTGATTAAAGCCGTTATCCCAAGCAGTTTTATCATGCTGGCACTAGCGGTTATTGCTCGCATGATTCGCAATGTTATTCAGCTTTTAGAAACGGAGAATTAAACATGGAATTTAATGAAATTTTAGTCATCGCCATGTTTGTTTCTTTCATTGGCTTTTTGTTCACCGGTATTCCTATTGCTTATGTACTAGGCGGTATTGGCGTTTTATTTGGCGCCATCGGTTACTTTTCAGATATTTATTTAGAGACCTTTACTGGCCTTGATCTCAATGTAATGGGGATCACGGTATCGAGAATTTTCTCACTGATGGAAAACTGGGTCTTGGTCGCCCTGCCCATGTTTATTTATATGGGATTAATGCTCGATAAGTCTGGTGTTGCCGAGCGCATGATGCTCGCGATGCAAGAACTTTTTGGCCGAGTGCGCGGCGGCTTGGGTATTACAGTCACGTTAATCGGTATTATTCTCGCCGCATCAACCGGCATTATTGGGGCGTCAGTCGTCTTGCTTGGCTTAATGTCGCTACCAGCAATGATGAGGCAAAAATACTCGAAAACCTTTTCAACCGGCATCATCTGTAGCGCGGGTTGTCTGGGCATTTTAATTCCACCGAGTATTATGTTGGTTATCATGGCTGACCAATTAGCACTGTCGGTAGGTGATTTGTTCACTGCTGCGGTGTTCCCTGGATTAATGCTAGGCGCGGTATATTTGATATACATTTTATTAATGGCCTTTTTCAAGCCTGAAGTTGCGCCTTTGTCTGAAGATCGTCGTGAATTAGATTGGCACGTTATTGTCGATGTACTTAAAGCGATTGCCCCGCCAATTACATTAATTATCGTGGTTTTAGGTTCTATTTTTGCAGGTGTTGCAACTCCGACAGAAGCCAGTGGTATTGGTGCACTAGGCGCGACATTACTGGCGTGGTGGAACAAGCGCTTAAACTTAAAAGTATTTCAAGAAGTGCTAATGAGTTCATACAAAACCACTGCTTATATTTTTGCTATTTTCATCGGTGCCACCATTTTCTCTTTTGTTCTTAGAGAGCTCGGTGGTGACGAACTGATTACTGAGGCACTAACCAGCTTACCGTTTGGTGACTACGGCGTGTTAATCGCGATACTTGTGATTGTATTCTTGTTGGGTTTCTTACTTGATTGGATTGAAATCACGTTAATTGTATTGCCATTGTTAGCACCGGTAATTGCCGAACTAACCTTTAACGTTGACAGTTACGGCGTATTAGACCAACCGACACTGGTGTGGTTTGTCATGCTAATAGCATTGACTTTGCAAACATCATTTTTAACACCACCTGTTGGCTTTGCCCTGTTTTATCTCAAAGGCGTATGTCCTCCAGATATAAAACTAACAGATATTTACAAAGGTGTTGTGCCGTTTATTTTACTGCAACTACTCGGTTTGACCTTATTGATCATCTATCCGGATATCGCACTGTGGCTGCCGTCAATCATCTATGGTGATTAATTAACTATCTGTCACAAAAGTATATTTTTCTCATTAGCCATCCTCTTTTTAGAGCATGGCTAATTTTGTTTTTAGCCGTTTATTATCATTTAGGAGTAGGAAATAAACATGAACATGACCATTAGAGCAAAGCTGATATTGCTCGCTAGCCTATCGTTATTATTGCTTGGCGCGGTATTTATCGGGCAAACATTGTTTACGCAAAAGACAGTGCTAAAAACCGAGTTTGACAACGTTGGCCTTGCTGTTAAAAGCACACTAGAACGCAACCTCAAGTCGCAAATAGATACCGCAACGCTGTCTGCCGATATTTTCTACCAACAAGCACAGATAGAAAACATTAAACAAGAGCTCAGCGCCGAGCTCACCAAAATATGGCAAACAGCAAATACCATATATCACAATGAGCCCAATTCAGCGCTTGCAGCAAAATACATTGACGCTTTTTTAAATGGATACTTATGGGGTAAAGATCGCTACGTTTTTAGCTATGATGCTAACTCTTTGGTTTATCGCCATCACAGTTTGAACCCTGCTGCTATTGGTACTGAAGCTAAAAACGCTACCGATATCAATGGCGTTTACTTCGCACAGGAAATTGTCAAAGCAGCTAAAAACACTGAAATAGGCTTTAGCCAGTACGCGTTTAAAAACCCTAAATCAGGCAATATTGAGAGTAAGATTACCGCCTCAATGTACTTTGAGCCATTGAATATTATTATCGCCACCGGCGACTATATAAAAGCCTTACAAGAGAGCAAAAAGGCCGACGCACTCACTATGTTAACCAAAGCGAGATTTGGCGATAATGGTTATTTTTGGGTGCAAGATCACAACGGTGTTATTCTCGCTCATCCCAAACAAGCAATTGTTGGTACGAGTATAAAAAACACTGAAAAAGTCGCTCGTTTAATCTTGGGTAAAGACGATGCATTTGTCGATATGGCGTTTAACAACCCAGCAACTAATCAAACAGAAAACAAAATTGCTTACGCGCGTAAAATTTTTCCTCAGTGGGGCTGGATTATTGCCACCGGCACCTATGAAAGCGATATAAAAACCGCGCAACAGCAGTTAACCCAAGCAACTAAAACGATTTTTAACCAAAAAACCACCGAGAGCATTGTTCTACTAGCCCTTATTACCTTATCGAGCATTGCGCTATTCATTTGGCTTACTAATAAAATTGTTAGCCAGTTAGACTTACTTAAAGAACGCATTGCTAACCTATCCAGCGGGCAAGCTGATTTGCGCTCTCGGTTGTCTGTTGAGGGCAAAGACGAAATTACCGAAATTACTCATGCTTCTAATAAGTTTATTGCCTACTTGCAGGCAATATTACAAGAGTTAACGGCTTCATCAGGGCAAATCAATCACAATATAGACAACTTGAGTAAACAGGCTCAATACAATCATCAAGCGCTCAGTAGCCATGCCCAAGAAACCGAGCAAGTGGTCACCGCAATTACAGAATTAAGTGCAACGGCAGCAAGTGTCGCCGAAAGTGCGAGTTTGTCGGCACAGGCCACTCAAATTGCCAATCAAGACGCTGATAGAGCGCAACATATTGTTGATGCCACCACCGCAAGTGTTGAAACCCTTAAAACAGAAATTGAGCAAGCGGCAACAAGCATCAATACAATGAATGACAACACCCAAGAAATCGTCAACGTGCTGGCAGTTATTGGTGAAATTGCAGAGCAAACCAATTTACTCGCCCTCAATGCGGCAATTGAAGCTGCAAGGGCTGGCGAGCAAGGTCGAGGATTTGCAGTAGTAGCTGATGAAGTGCGTGCACTTGCTTCTCGTACGCAAACCAGTACAGAAGAAATTAATCAAATTCTGAGCAAGGTACAAACCGATGCCGAGCTTGCCGTACAGGCAATGAAAGCAACGCAAACCAGTTGTCAATTAGCCACCGACAATACCTTTGAAGTGTCTAGTAGCTTGGCCAAAGTTTCACAGTCAATCACCGAAGTGAACGACTTAAACACACAAATAGCTGCGGCGGCTGAGCAACAAAGTACAGTGACCGAGGAAATTAGCGGTAATATGAATAACATTCAGATGGTTGTCACCGATTTATATCAAAACGGCGAGCAGTCTATGACCAGTAATCAAGAGTTGGCTGATAGTAACCGCACGTTAAATGGCGCGATTAATAAATTTATCGTTTAACAAGTCTTTAGGACTTTCAAGGCGAAATGTCCGTTTTGTATCAAAAGCGGACTTCGGCGACACCCGCTTGATGTATAAATAAATGAGGCAGATATTCTGCCTCATACCAAAAACAGCCTTTCTAATTTCTATATGTGTTAATAAGTTTTGTACGTTAAGCGGACTTATTGTTTCAGAAGCAAACTAGTAAATAGTGAAAGCGAAAACATCCCACAGACAATTGTTTTTCTTAGTACTCATACGTTCTGTGTATGAGCTTTTTTAGCTCCTTAATCAACAATTCTGGTTCGTCGAATTGTACATGATGACCGCTCAATGTTGTCAAAACTACTTCTCCCCTAGGAAATTGGCTCGCCCAATTCTTCCATAATTCTCCCCACATCCTCCTGCCAGAGTATGAAAAGAATAGGTTTGGCGGGGTTTCATTGTTTTGACAGATACGATGACTGTTAATGGTATATCAGGAATGTGCGGATAATCAGGTAAAGGGCGCTTACTCCAAAAATCCAAGTATATATTAGACATTCCATTCTTCATGTCGTCGAGTTTTATTTGTTCGATTTCTTTATTACCTTTTTCGAGATCTATAGCTCGAAGAATATCCACATCATGTTTTGATGAAGGTTCAACTAAAAGCAAAGAACTTAATTTCTCTGGATATAGCGCTGCAAAATCCCTTGCAATGCTTCCACCGTATGAATGAGCGACGAGCGTGAATGGTGAATTTACATCCAATATGTCTAGAAGTTGTTTTAAATGTTGAGCATATAAATCTGAAGTAAAGTGTCGGTCAGTCTTACTGGACTTGCCATTACCAACCCTTGAATAACGGATTGTTTTATACATCGAAGAAATCGTTTCATACACTGGATCCCAATCGGATAAAGAAGCGCCTCCACCAGCCTCTAAAACCACTACATGTTCCCCCGAGCCTGCAACTTGGTATTCGACATTAAACCCATTTACTTCAACGAGCCTTTTTTCAGATGCAAATAAGGTAAATGGAAACAAAAGTAAAGCATGTAATAATATTTTCAAAGTTCCTCCTTCAGAACTAATGCTTTTAGCAAAGTTCGTTAACAAAACTCACGTGTCTAAACACTGTTTTTTTAAGGCCATGTCTTCATAGACTGAAGCAACATCGGTAAGCCATTGTATAGCAAATATTTTTTAACACGCTATTTAACTGAGAGACCTAACAGTTTTTTCAACCACGTGATCAATGGCATGGTAATGTACGTCATTGTCAAAACCATGATGCCCGAAACAATCAGTGCTTTTAGCGCGACAGGCCAATCAAATATTCTAGGTTCAAGAACAAACAGTATGGGCAATACTGTGATAAACGCTGCACCCCTGGTTGTAGCTATTTTTTTCATAGTGACATTCTCATAACAAGACCCTGCGATTTTTTCTGACTTAGCGCTAATTAGCCAATTAATACAGTTGTACTTCTTATAAATTTTTTTATAAAGAGCATATGAAAATACGACAGCTTAAATATTTCATTGCCCTTGCTGAGGAGCTGCACTTTTTACGTGCGGCTAGACGCTTGCACCTTACTCAACCGGCTCTTTCGTATCAGCTAAAGTCAATAGAGTCTCAATTGAATGTGCAATTGATTGAAAGGGACAGGCGCAGTGTTAAATTGACTGAGGCAGGTAAGTATTTCTACGAAGGCGCCCAAAAGATAATTAAAGACCTCAATACCTTAGAGCGCACCACACAAGAAAAGAGTGAAATTACGCAACCGAAGTTAACCATTGGTTTTGCAGAATACCTTAATTTAGATATTGTGCTGAGCAGTATTTTAGCAACAAAAGCCGTACATCCTAACATTGTTATTCAACAACTGGATTTACCTACACACAGGATCTTCGATGCAGTAAAAGAGCGTGAGATTGATATTGGTTTTGCCTTATTACCCGCTCTTCATCCTACCTTAAAGTACAGGCCTATTGTCAGCGGCAAGTGGGGAATTGTACTGCCTGCCAATCATCCATTGGCACAGCAAAAAAATATTTCTCTTAAGGATATCAATAACCTGCCATGCGTATTTTTTAATAAAGCCATGAATCCGCAACTGTATCAGTGGTGGATGAAAAAATTTGATAACGCCGGGGTTTCAGCTGATATAATATTGCAACCAAAACAAGTGAGCACAGCGCTGCGCATGGTTGCCAATGAATCTGCGGCATTTATAGTTGCTGACTATGTGGTTTCCGATTTACCCACAGGACTCGTTCACAAACCATTCAATTTTGAAAATAACCAACCAACTATTGGCGCAGCATGGCATGAAAACAATTCGTCTAAAGCACTCCAGCTATACTTAAACGAATTAAGACTGAAACTGGAATCTGACGCTTAACAAAGCCCTGACTTTAAAGCTAAGCTTGCTGTCCCTAACCGTTATATTAACAATCGTAGATTCGATTTTGTTTTCAACAATTTGGATTAAAAATATAACTATAACCATCCGCTTTGTGTATAAACCAGACGTAGAGTCAGCTTCTCGCTCTTAAATGAGCCTGCGCCTTAGGTCTATTTTTGTGCCAGAAGCTGGCACTCAATTTAAACAGGTATTTGCATCAATATTACTTATAAGTAATTTTGCCATTCTCCCACGTATTCGCCAGAAATTATTTGGCACGTAGTTAGTCGCGAAAGCAATTGAAGCTTTACATTCAGGAATAACCAATAAGTAGGCATTGGATGCTCTATCTGTTACACCTCCATGATGTAAAACTGTTCTTTTACGTTTTTCTGTGTCCATTAGTTTTATCTTTCCAACCCGCCAACCAAGCGAGTAGTTTTCTGAATTTACCTTCCCGTTTCTCATTTTTATTGGTGTTACCAATAATTTTTTTACCTTGTATGAAAGGTAGCTGTTATCGTACGTGGCTTGAGCCATTTTTACTAAATCAGAAGGAGTAGAGATAAAGCCACCACCACCGAAGAGAAAGCTTCGGTCTCTATGCTTAACGGATTCGATGTATGTCCCGTTTTTACTGTAATCTGAGTAATACATTGCTTCGTTCTTCAGACCCGCAACTGAAGTATCTAGTTCTGTATTTTCCATACCAAATTTAGACCATAAAGATTGTTGTAAAAAGCCTACAAAATCTGTATTTGCTGCTGCTTCGACTACCGCGGATAAAAGGATATACCCATTGGATGAATACTTATAATCGGTGCCGGGTTCGAAAAGTAACGGGTGTTTATCAAATACATAAAAAGCATCTATAGGTTTTTTATGATCTTTCACCTCTTCAAACTCTGCAATATTCCGCTCTGGTGTATCATGAGGAATACCAGCTAAATGAGCAGCTAATTCTTCGACATTAAAAAGTTCGGTATATTTTGGCGTTTTCACGTAGGAGCTAACAGGTGACTTTAAACTAATCTTTTCTGAGTCTATCAAACTGGCCAGAGCCAAGCCTGTCATTGGCTTAGCCAGGCTACCAATAGAGTACTGAGTGTCCTTACTTGCAAGTCGTGAATTATTGATATCAGCATATCCAATCGCCTGAGCAAAAACTATTTCATCCTTGATACCTATGGCAACAGACAATGACGGTAAATTATATTCTGAGCGAATTGACTCCATTTCATTTAAAGTACTCGCGTTCAAATTAGGGCTTGCTACTACCTTAGTCGATAAAGTAATAGCGAAAGTGACCATGCTAATTAATAGTTTTTTAAGCATTTGTAATCCGTATTTTATGTGTAAGAGACGTTTAGTTACTTGATTAAAGTTATCCTGAACCACGTGCCTTTTTAGGTTAAAAGTTGTGCGCTACTTTTAGCGTTAAAGTTGAATAACGTCTATGGGTAAACTGATCACCCTTTACAGTACGCAAGTCCAAAACAGAGATTTATAGCGATTGATCAACATACTCAACAGTATTTGGAACTGTTTACATGTCGAGCGCCTGTACCTGTCTTGCTATACCGAGTAATATGCAACATGGAAGCTTATAGACAACAATAAATGAATGAATAGCTCAGGAAATTGATGAGTAGCTCAGATAAAAAGCTCAAAAGCGCAATGAGCGTTTGGCAATTTTTTCTTTTTATAACAATAGTGTACGCGGTAGGGTTATTTATTACTCATCGTACAACTGTATTTGAAACCATATTTTGGTCTGGTTATCAACTTCAAGCTCTCAACGATCAAGGAACTTGGGTAGACAGCAATAGAATGAAGATTGGTGATAATGAAAAGATTCAAAATATTCGCTTTACCATACATATTGATGATTCTGAAAAATGGAAACAGCCGATTAGCTTAATGATAGGAGGCCCTTTTAGTGCAGAAATATTTTGGGATGGGGAAAATATAGGTAACAAAGGAAGCGCAGGAAATACTATTAATGAGGAAACGATAGGGCCAATCGATTTCTCTTCATTTGTCCCTCCAAGATTATTGCAACCCGGTATTCACCTAATTGAGCTTCGACTTTCAACTCAACACTTGTTAATGAGTGACAGCTCTATTTTGCACTATGTTTGGTTAACTCCGTACCGTAAGGACGGACAACGTGATTTGCGATATTACGTGGCACCACTGCTCATTCTGAGTGGTCTTATTCTCCTTAGTATACAAAGTCTTCGCATTGGACGAAGCGCCGGCAACATAATGCACACAGGCCTTGGAGGATATGGCTTATTTATCATCGTTGTACTGTTGGCAGAAGTATCACGAGCTATTATTAACTACCCCTACCACTACCATGAATTAAGAAGTGTTGTTGGGTGGCTTGGGCTAATGGCTGCGGGATTAACTTTAATATACACCTGTTACAAGGTAATTGACGCGAAGTTTGCAAAAATACCACTTGTATTGGGGGCTTTAATTTCGCTAATAAACAATTACTTACCAACTAACGGTGAAGATTTACAACTAGCAAAGAGTTTTATTTTACTGGTGTTAGCTCCTTCACTTATATTTGCGGTTTTATCATTAAAGAAACGAATCGGCTATCTGTCTACACTTCCCATTTTTTGTATCGCCAGTGTAGTTTCAATAGAATCATCCATCGGTCTATTCCTTGATAGCTTCCTATTTATTGGCTCGTTGATTCTCATTGGTGGTGCTTGGGGGTGGTCCTATGTTGATACAAAAAACCAAGCTGGTGCTCAAAACGCTGATGATGAATTACAGCAGTTCACCATAAAGGATGCCGGTCAAGAAAAAGTAATTCGAGTCTCTGAATGTTACGCTCTAAAAGGGGAAGGTAACTATACCTTAGTAATGTTATTAGATGGTAGCACATATTTACACCAAAACGGGTTGGGCGCAATTATGAATACAGGGCCAGCTAACTTTGTTAGGGTTCATAAGTCTTTCGCTGTAAATTTAAACGTGGTTAGAACCTTAAAGTCAGCTCCAGGCAGTAAGTATTGGCTAGAAATGACAAATCAAGAAAAAATCCCCGTTAGTCGGTATAGAGTTGCTGAATTGAGAGGTTTACTGAAACGCAGCAAATAATGAATGAGTAGACGTCCGCTTTTCACTCGAAGACGAGCTTAGCCAAAGTATGTAACACAGAGGGTATAGACTTTACCCTATTCGCCGTCATTGTCGGGTCGAGTGCCGAGTTTTATAACTGATATATTTTTACAGCTCAGTAACTAAAAACGAGCAACAAAAAGCCATATTCGATTCTTTTTGTTGCTGGTTTAAACATACTTTCAGACTAATCGGTTAGTAGAAAAGTAACATTGGTGACAACGCGAACGTTTTTCTCAATCTTGCGAGTATCGCCGTAGTTCTCACCAATATCTCTAATGACAAAGCCACCTTGAACTGCACTTCTGATGCCACCAACCTTAACACCAGCATTGGTTGCAAATTCGTTGGCTGCCAATCTCGCATTGGTTGTCGCTTCTTTTAGCATTTCAGGTTTGATATCGTTAAGCTTGGTGAAGTGGTAAGTCGGAGCGTAGTTTTTTAAATCTAATCCTTGAGCGATTAATGTATTTAACTTAGCTCTGCCCTGAGAAACCAGCTGTACGTTATTGGTTTGCACCTCAACTTCGCCGACTAAAACGTGCTTTTCATCAACGAGTTTTTGGTTTTCATCGCGAAACTCTTCTTTGACGTAATTGATAACACCTAGCTTGATTTCGCCAGACGAAAAGCCAACTTGTTTTAATAACTCTACGATTTTTTTCTGATCAGATTCACTGTCGCGATAAAGCTGCGCTATGTCGTCGGATTTACTGCCGGTAACGGTGTAACTAATTGACCAAAATGCTTTGTCAGCGGTAACCTTGCGCTCTGCCAAGCCTTTTACTACTGCAGTGTTTAGCGCGACCCTCGACTTATAGAGTGTTTCGCTAATAAAATATCCTGCGCTAGCAATACCACTTGCGACAAGTAATGCTGAAAAAACTAAACCACTACTTTTATTATCCATATCAATAAACGTCCTGTGAAACTTGATGACCTACTAAACTATTTATCTAACCCGTAGTCAATAGCGTAGCGAACCAAACCCGCCGTAGAGTCAATGCCGAGTTTTTGTTTGATATTGCGCTTGTGTGTTTCAACGGTTCTAACACTAACGTTGAGCTCTTGGGCAATGCGTTTGTCATTTAAGCCATGGGATATTAGCCTGAGCACTAACTGTTCGCGACGAGTAACAACACCTCGCTGCTCGCCAGCCAATTCTTTTGACAGTATTTCTGTAACTTCAGAACTAAAATAAGACTTCCCGCTGGCAACTTTTTTGATCGCGGCGATCAATTCATTCCCTGGCACATCTTTCAAAATGTAGCCATTGGCACCGTGGCGCATCGCCGCCAAAATATATTCTTTATTGTCGTGCATGCTCAGCATCAGCACTTTACAATCAAGTTCTTGCTCACGAATTAATTCAAGTACGTACATGCCGTCCATTTCCGGCATATTAATATCCATCAAAACAAGATCAAAACACTGCTGCTGCAATAGCTCAAGTGCCTGTTTGCCGTTTTCGGCTTCTTGCGCGACCTCAATGTCAGGCTCTAGGCTGAGCCGATACTTGAGCCCTTCGCGAAACAAAGGATGATCGTCCGCCAATAGCACTTTTATCATAGCAATTCTCTAACTCTTTATGCTGTCGTCAACATCGGCATTATAGCGCAACTGACTTTTAGGAATATAAGCAAATACACTAGTTTTACGCACGTTCGAGGTGATTTCTAATTTACCTTGATAAAAGTGCAAACGCTCTTTCATATTGCGCAGGCCGATACCTTCATATGCCTTAGTGGATTTTTGTACTGAGTCATAATCAAAACCTTGGCCATTATCAGTAATCTCCAGCACTAACCAATTATTGGCTAAGCTCAACGAAATAAGTACCTCGGTGGCATTGGCGTGACGCTCGATATTGGTAATAGCTTCCTGAGCGATGCGATACAGCGTTGTTTTTAGCTCAGTTGTTAGGACATTGCGCACTGATAGTCGCTTGACCTCAACTTTTATCCCCGTGCGTTTACTAAATTCTTGCCCTAAATCATCGAGTGCTGCACCTAAGCCGTAGTCTTCGAGAATTCCGGGGTGCAACTGATGAGAAATACTGCGAATATCAACCATAATTTTGCGAATTAGCGTCATCGCATGATCAATGTCTTGACTGGCATCGTCTTTGTGTTGGTGTTTTAGTTGTGCGGTTTCCAGTGAAAACCTTGCCGCAGCAACCGTTTGACTAATACCGTCGTGAAGCTCCCGAGAAAAGCGCTTACACTCCTCTTCTTGGGTTTGGAATATGCGCTCATTAAGCTCTCTGAGCTTTTTGTTCGCCAACCGTTTTTCACTGTAACGAATAAACAATCCCGAGGTAAATACAACACCAATGGCGAGAGCACCAATAAACAAGGTCATTCGCCAAGCTTTACTAATGTGTGTACTCATCGCGGTATTGAGTACCGATATTTGCTCATCGATATCGTCGATATAAACACCGGTGCCAATAACCCAACGCCAATTATCTAGCCCTTCAGAGTAAGCCATTTTATTACCGATTTCATGGTCTCGAGAAGGTTGATTAAATACATAACGAGAGAAGCCACCACCCGCTTTGCCCTGTTCAATTAGGCTTTGTATAACCATAACACCGTTAATGTCTTCCATTTCATACCAGTTTTGACCAATACGCCACTCTTGGCCAGGTAACACCAAGTTCACGCCATCGTAATCATAAGCAAAAAAGTAACCATCGACGCCAAAACGCATATCAGCTAAAACTCGTTTAACCTGCTGCTGATAATCTTGTTCACTGAGCTCTTGGCCTTGATAAAGATGATCTATAGCACCGCGAGCAATCGAGACATAGTTTTTGAGTTCTTGTTGGCGATGGTCAATAACGTTTTGTCGATAACTTGTTTCTGCCTGTTCGGCTAGTGCTTTAAATTCGCGCTGAGTCGCGGTAAGCACGGCTGCTAGTGCTATAACTAGCGGCAAAATAGTGATTAACTGCAAGCGATAATTAATATTGAGTTTAGCTGGCATGTAGATACCTCAGCAACGATTAGACATGGCTATATTATCCTATTTTTATCGAGCCGATAACCAAGTCATCATTGATTGCAAATACAAAAAAGCGCTGAAAATCAGCGCTTTTTAGATTGGATTATTTAACTAAGTAATTGGGCAAGTCTTCAACGCTACTACAGCCAAGTTGATTCATAATTTGGGTGAGCTGTAAGGTTAACGAGTTAATCACGTGATAACCGCCTTTGTTACCCAGTGCCCCAACACCATAAACGAACGGTCGCCCTAAAAAGGTAAAGTCGGCGCCACTGGCTAACGCACCAGCGATATTGGTGCCACTGCGCAGGCCGCTGTCCATCATAATCTTAATTTTGCCTTTGTATTTTTCCGATACGTTTTGCAATGGCTTAATCGGTGACTCACCAGCATCGAGCTGACGGCCACCGTGGTTTGACATAATCACGCCATCTGCGCCTAACTCAACGGCTTTGGCAACATCGGCTTCGTTAATTAAGCCTTTGATAACCAGAGGGCCTTGCCAAAAATCGCGAATTGGTTTTAAACCTTCGATATCAACGCGCCCCATCACAGTTTTATTCATAAATGCCGCTAATTCGTCAGTTGGCATATTTTTCGGCATGTAAGGCTTAAGGGTTTGCATTTCAGGCTTACCCGCCAGTGCAGTTTCAACAAACCAAGCTGGGCTAGTGACCATTTGCCAAATATTTTTTAAGGTCATTTTAGGTGGCATCGCCAAGCCGTTTTTAATATCGCGTGGTCGATAACCAAAGGTCGGCACATCTACGGTAACCACTAACACTTTGTATTGCGCCGCTTTAATGCGATTTAGCAAATCGTTGCGAATGCCATCGTCAGTAGGATTGTAAAGCTGATACCAAGCATGGCCTTCAGAGATCTCAGCAATTGACTCTAAACTCGCCGATGACACCGTACTCAAAATGTAAGGCACGTTTTTCTCTTTCGCCGACTTTGCCAAAATTTCAGGTGCTTTGGGCCACATTAAACCTTGTAAACCAACCGGCGCGATACCAAATGGTGCACTGTATTTATGACCAAATATTTCAGTTTCTAAATTGCTGCCGTCGAAGGGTTTCAGTAATTCACTGCGTAGCTGCACGGCTTCAACATCTTGGCGGTTTCGAGCAACGCTAATTTCCTCCATACAGCCGCCGACTAAATAATCGAAGGCAAACTTAGGCATACGTTGTTTAGCGCGGGCTTTTAAGTCGCTAACATCTGGATATCTGGCATCAAAATAGTCTTTCATGATCTCAACTCTGTTGTAAATGATATTCGTCTTCAAGCGGCAACTTATTGCTGGCTTACGGCTGGAAGAGACGATAAATAATTTTGGTTATTATTGTTATAGGTTCAACACTGTAGCGCCAATTCGATTATTAATATATAGTGATTAAATTAAATTATTATTTCTTAAAACAACCTAATAAAGCCAATATTCTGTCATTGACTTAACGATTGTTGAATTAACCTTTTGAACTTGCAATAACACTATGCCTAACGCCAATGATCTCGCCTTGTTTACCCTAGTGGTAGAGGCAAAGTCTTTCAATAAAGCGGCCCAACTCGCCGATTTATCGACACCAGCCTTGAGCAAGAAGATCACAAAATTAGAACGCGAACTAGGCGTACAATTACTCTATCGCACCACACGCAGATTGAGCTTAACGGAAGCTGGCGAGATGCTTTACCAGCACAGTAAAGCGATTAGCCAGCAAGTAAATACCGCGATAAGTGCGGTCAGTAGTTTTAGTGAGGGTCTCACTGGTACTATCAAAATGACGGTGCCAACGATTTCAGGTGAATTGTTGCTAGCAGAAGCGATTGGAGACTTTTGTCAGCAGCACCCGAAACTAACCATAGATATGCGACTTGAAAACGATTTTGTCGATCTTGTCAAAGAAGGTTTGGATTTAGCAATACGAACGGGGATCTTAGAAGATTCAAGCTTGATAGCCAAACCATTGATTCAATCAAAATGGGTGGTTTGCTGCGCGCCAAGCTACATTGCTAAATATGGCAGCCCGACCAAACCAGAGGACTTGACCCAGCACAACTGTTTAGCCTACACCTATCAAGCTGCTGGCTCCTATGACTGGCGCTTTAAAGCCAAAGTTAACGCTAGCGCTAAAAGCAAAGTAGCCGAAGAGCAGATCATTAGAATTTCGGGTAACTATTCGACCAATAACTCTCAAGCCCTGCGCAAAGCCGCGCTGGCCGGTTATGGTATTGTTTACATACCTAAATGTTGCGTATATGAAGATCTACAAGCTGAAAAATTAGTACAGCTATTGCCTGACTACCAAGCGCGTGAACTCGGCGTTTACGCCCTCTACCCTTACACAAAACACCAACCGGCCAAAATTGCCCAATTAATCGAGCACATCAGGCAAGCGTATCAAGCTAAGGCTGAGTACTTTGGTTAATTTCTAATTGACGCTTTACTACTTGGATAAACTGCTCTGGTTGATCTAGGCCAAGATAAATTAAGTTGCCATTTTTCAATTTAAGACGAACATTGGGATGACCAAAGAAGTTATAGCGCTTGATATAACTAGCTCTAGCAATGCGTTGGTGATTCACTTGCACGGTTTCAATGGTTGCAAAATCAACTGCACGACTGTTGTAGATGCCAAAACGAATTAAAACGCTTGTCGGTGTTATCGATATTGGTCTGCGAGATACCGCGCGGTACTCCGCGATAAAAAACACTAAACTCAATAGTGTCAGCCCGCTAATGACATTGGCTGCTATTGGCGACCAAATAAAATGTATAAGTAGATGGGTTATCGGTAATTCAAAGGCAATAACTAAGATAAAACCAAGTAAATTGGTCTTAGTATCATCTTTGTTATGGTAGCTAAAGTGTTGACCTCCGATAAACTGATTCGACTTTATTCGGTTGGCAAACAGTAAATAACTCCATACTCTCACTTCAAAGCAAATTAGTTTACTGGTAATGGTTTTTCCCAAGTATTTTTCTACTGGGTGAGATATTGCAAAATCAGGGTCAACATTTTGGTTAAATCGCGCTTTTATTGCCAGAATCACTGTTGTTATTGAGACAAGTTCAACAACTAGAAAAATCGCTAATAACAAATAACGGCCAGATTCAAAATAAGACCAGAGCATTTTTGAATGTTGGGGAATAACCCAGCTGCCCAACAAAACAATTAGGCTGCTATATACCAAGGCTTTAATCGCTGCCTCTTTTTTGTCTTTTATACACAAAAAACACAAGACAGGCAGCACTAAAAAGCCATCAATCATTAACAGCCATTCTGGTTTGTAGCTGCCATAATCATTAAGCGCATTACTCGATAAATAGTAGTAACTCCAAAAACCAGATATCAGGAGTAAAAAAATAAGAGGTAGATGCGCCTTTGACAGTTTGTTTGTTAACATCATCATCTCATCCCTCTGAATTGCAATGTTATCTACAATACTCTGATTTAAGTCTCACAACCACTTCTCTACACGAGTTGCTACAAATATTATTTAGCCAATGGCGGCGGTGACAACAGGCGTGCGTGTACCGTCACTTCTTCTCTGTCGTAATACAAATGTTTGGCGTAAAGCTCGTATTTAACATTGTGCTCGGCAAAACCATCTTTAATGGTTTGCAAGTCATCCATCACTTGCTGGTAACGACCTTTCATTGGCAGTTTTAAGTTGAACATGGCTTCTTTACAGTAGCCGTGTAACAGCCAGTTCATCATCAGCTTGGCAACTCGTTGCGGCTTTTCAATCATGTCACAAACTAACCAGTAAACATTTTGTTTGGCAGGAACAAATTTAAAACCGTCCATTTGATAATGCTTAACTTGGCCGGTTTCCATCAAAGATTCAGCCATCGGGCCATTATCAACTGCAGAAACCATCATGCCACGACGCACCAGCTGATAGGTCCAGCCACCGGGAGCTGAACCAAGATCAACCGCATTGAGGCCAGACGTTAAGCGGCTGTCCCAATCTTTTTTCGGAATAAAATAGAGAAACGCTTCATCGAGCTTAAGGGTTGAGCGACTTGGTGCCTGGCTCGGAAACTTGAGCCTTGGAATACCCATCACGTGTTTTGAGCTATTGCTGCCGAGCGAATAGCCTAAAATAACTTCTTGACCACTAAAGAACAGCGCGTGAAGGTTAGCACCAAAGTCATCACCTTGTTCGGTCAGTATTTTCTTTTTGCGCAGCGCTTGTCTCAGTGGCACGGCCAACTTGCGGCAAAACTTCGACAGTGCTTTACCGTCGTTAGTATCAGTGGTTTCCATACGTAAATCGGCGTACTGCCAATCACCGCCTAGCGCATCAACAATTGCTTCTACTCGATTGTAATCCGGCAGCTCTATTTTATCGGTCAGCGTTAAAAACCACTGGCGAGCAAAAATCAAACGCTTTAGCGGCAAACGCTCAATAAGCACTTCGCCATCTTCTGGGTTATGCAGGTGAAAAAACACTAAGCCTTGGTTTTTATTTAAGGTTATATAGCCATAAATTTCATTCCAAGCGGCTTTTTCTTGAATTTCAGCGCCACACTCTTTTTCAAAGCCGGGGCGACAATACAAAACGATCGCGGTCATAACCTTTCTCTAAACTCTTTTAATTCAATGCTGTTGGCTGCTTACACAATTACTTTTACTTGCTAGCGTGTTTTTAGCAAGGGAATAGCTAACGTCAGCCAAGCAATGGCAAGCGTTAAGCCACCAAAAGGTGCAAACTTACTGAGCCATGCGATATCGAGCAGTGTTTTAAAATACAAGCTGCCACAAAATAACAGCATACCTAAACAAAACCCAAGTGCAGGGATAAGCCATAAATGTTGCTTAGTGACTCTATAAGCGATAATCGCAGCAGCTAGTGCTAGTGTGTGTAAAAACTGGTAACTGTGTGCCTGCTCTAACCGAAAGAGCAGCTCAGCCGCTAAACTTTGGCCACCATGAGCCAACCAAGCGCCGAATAGTACAGAAAAAGCGCCGCTGACGCTAACAAAAAACACTAAAAAGGCGCTGATTTTGCCATAACGCGCGTGTATTACGTCGGTATTAGTTGCCGAACTGATATTAGCTGTGTTCATCAATAAACTCCGATATCAGCACTGCTGCCTTGTCTAAGTGCTGCTGTTGATTAAACCCTGATTTAACTCTTGGCTTGAGATCGTGATCACCATCAATAAAATATTCAACGCGGCAACTGGCTGGTAAAGGGTACGTTTCAATCTCTTCTTGACTGCCGAGCTTATCTCGTTGCCCCTGGCAAATAAGCACTGGCTTTGAGCTTTCTTGCAACGGCGCCAGTCTGGTGTTTTCTGGTTTAGCGATGGGATGAAACGGATAGCCCAAGGCAACCACACCACTAACCTTGCCCGCTAGCGTTTCAATATCGGTAATACAGCTGTCTTGACCAAGTTGAGATAACATTTTCTCACCCAGTTCATCGTGTAACAAATCACTGGCTATGGTTGCCGCAACACGACTGCCCATTGACTTGCCGACCAAAAAAATAGGTAGCTTAGTGTCAACAGCGCTCAGCACTTCAAGATAACGGGCAATGAGTTTGGGCATTCTATCCGGCGGTCTTCGCTTACCGTCTTGCGCTCTTTTATCCATGTAAGGGAAGTTAAAGCGCAATACTGACAACCGCTGCTGATTCAGCAACTGGCTAAAACTAGACATAAATTCATGATTTAAATCGGCACCAGCACCATGGCTAAACACAATCAGTGCTTTGGCTTGCTCGACAAGGTCGAGTTTAACGCCGATATCTTTGGCTAAATTATTTAAGCTAACATCATCAATCACGCATTATCTCCATTGGCTACTTCTTCTTGTGCCACCGTGGTTAGTACCCAATCGCGAAAAGCCGATATTTTACCGACATCAATTTGGCTTTCACGACAAACTAAGTAACGGGCGCTGCGACTGACGAGCACCTCTTCAAACGGACAAACCAAGCGACCAGAGTCGATATCCGGCTTTGCCAAAACACTATTCGCTATCGCAACCCCTTGGCCGTGAATTGCCGCTTGTAGCACCATCGCAGAATGACTAAAGATCGGGCCATGGTTAACGTTTATTCCCTTAACGCCAACGTCTTTTACCCAGCGCTTCCAATCGCGACGGGTTTCATCGTGTAATAAGGTATGGTTAGCCAAGTCTTGTACCGTTAACAACGGTTTTTTACCAGCTAATAGCATCGGCGAACACACAGGTACATAATACTCTGTGTGTAATTTATCGGCGTGAACATTTGGCCAGCGGCCTCGTCCATAATAAATCGCGACATCAACATCTTCAGTCAATGAGCTGTCGGGTTGGTCGACCGCCTTGATCCTAACATCGATCTCTGGATGCAAGCGATTAAACTCATTTAAACGGGGAACTAGCCATTGGATCGCAAAGCTAGGTTGTAAACTAACAGTTATAGCCCCTTTTGCTCCTCGCGCTAATAGTTTTTCGGTTGCATCGTGCAGGGAATTAAAAATATCTTTGATATCGAGATAATAACCTTGGCCTTCCTCAGTTAATAACAAAGCGCGATTTTTTCGCATAAAAAGTTTTAAGCCAAGATGTTCTTCCAGCGATTTTATTTGATGACTAATCGCCGCTTGAGTAACGAACAACTCTTCAGCAGCTTTAGTAAAGCTCAAATGTCGCGCCGAGGCCTCAAAAGCTCTAAGCGCATTTAGTGGTGGGAGTCTAGCAGCCAAGTTAATTCCCCTGTGGCATTCTTATTATGTAACCTAAACAAAATGACAGATTTGTGAAATCAGCGTTAAACGTCATGCTTTTATTCATTAGAAAAACTAATGAATAACATTATAAATCGTCATTTCTCAAGACGCCATCTTTTCTTTAGAATGTGCAGCATAGATTGAGGACTCAATCTTGAACTCAAACCAAACCCGCTAACGGCTACTTATTGAGACAAGGGTATTAGCGCGTTGCAGAATGAGAGTGTCATTGACTGTCCCCCCAACCAGCAGTCAACCGCTAAAGAAGCAAGTCCTACATCTATCTTTGGGTATTAGTAGTAACCTCTAAATAGGATTAGGCACAATGAAAGTAGTAAAAATTTTAGCAGCTATTGCTGTATTAACCAGCGCAATGTCAGTTCAAGCTAACGCTTTGGTTAAAGCTGAACAGTTAAACAAAAACGTTTTAAATGAAAGCGTTAAAGCAGAATTAACCGTTGCAATGACTAGTTTAACGATTCAAGTTGACAACACAGCTAAACAAGCTCAAAAAATCCTTGTTAAGCAGTCTTACCAACTTGCTTCTCAAAAAACAGCACAATTGGCACAAGCCGATACATTTGCTGAATAATATGTTGTTGTCAAACAACAAAATGCTCGCAAAATAAAGCCGGGATTTAGCGAATAGCTAACCCGGCTTTTTTATGTTCAGGATGAACGGTCAGTTTTTTTGTTCCAGACAAAAACTAAGTACCGACATCCATCTCGGCAATAACGCAGTGCCATGGCCTTTTACGCCATCTGTGGCTCTCAAGCCGTTAATACGTCCATGTATGTCAGATGGCAAAGAGCGCATACATTTACGGACGTGAAGAAGAACGCACCTGCCCCAAAGCCTAATTTACCCGGTAATCAGTGGCTCAAAACCTTTAACCAATTCGTCTACCGCTTTCATTTGAGCCAAATACGGTTCCAATTTATCTAAAGGCAACGCGCACGGACCGTCACATTTCGCTTGATCAGGATCTGGGTGTGCTTCAATAAACAAGCCTGCAATACCCAATGCCATGCCACTGCGTGCTAACTGAGCTGCTTGCGCTCTGCGGCCATCAGCAGAGTCGCTGCGCCCACCAGGTCTTTGCAACGCGTGAGTTGCATCAAACATCACTGGTGCATAGTTTTTCATTTCGTCCATCGCCAGCATATCTACCACTAAGTTGTTATAGCCGAAACAACTACCGCGTTCACATAAAATCACTTGCTCATTACCCGCCTCAGCAAACTTTTTAATGATGTGACGCATTTCATGAGCGGCCAAAAACTGTGGCTTTTTAACATTGATTACGGCATCAGTTTTTGCCATCGCGACGACTAAATCAGTCTGTCTCGCCAAAAACGCGGGTAATTGGATAATATCAGCAACTTCGGCTACCGGCGCAGCTTGATGTGGCTCGTGCACATCGGTAATCACAGGTACGTTAAAAGTCTGTTTGATTTCTTCAAAAATCTTTAACCCTTGCTCCAAACCAGGCCCGCGATAAGAGGTCACCGATGAGCGGTTGGCTTTGTCGAACGACGCCTTAAATACATAAGGAATATTGAGTTTATTGGTCACTTCAACATAGTGCTCGGCAATTTTCATCGCTAAATCGCGTGATTCAAGCACATTCATGCCACCAAATAGCACAAACGGTTTGTCGTTTGCGACTTCAATGTTATCCAATTTAATGGTTTGTAAACTCATTTATTTAGCCTTTTAAAAATATAACTGCTGATCTTAACCGATGGTCTGTAAAATTTGTCCACACAGCCATGCCATGTAGGTGCCTACGGTATAACCAAGTACTGCCAACAATACGCCAACTGGCGCTAAAGACGGGTGAAATGCTGAAGCGACCACAGGTGCCGATGCTGCACCGCCAACATTCGCTTGGCTACCCACCGCCATATAAAACAATGGTGCTTTAATCATTTTAGCAACAATCAGCATTAAGCTAGCGTGAATGATCATCCAAATAGCACCAATAATAAAGTAAACGGGTGCCTCTGCGATCATGGTGACATCCATTTTCATACCAATAGATGCAATTAAAATATACAAAAATGCTGAACCGAGCTTGGAGCTGCCAACACCTTCTAGTTCTCTTGCTTTGGTAAACGACAACGCAATACCAACGGTAGTTGCAAAAACAATCATCCAAAAGAATTTACTGTGAAAACTAAAACGTGCTAATTCAGGATGATTAGCAACAAAGTATGGCGTAACGGTATCGGCAAATAAATGGGCAAAACCAGTAACGCCAAAGGCAATTGCCGCCATGACCATTAAATCGTTGAGCTGGGGAATGCGCGCGTGTTTCGCCTGAAAGTTTTCAACGCGCTCTTTAAGCTCAGTAATTGCCGAAGTATCAGCACCACTTTTGGCATCAATAGCTTTCGCGTTACCTGCCATAATTAACAGCACCGCCATCCATAAATTGGCAACAATGACGTCAACCGTGACCATGGCTGAAAAAATTTGATCGCCAGCACCGTATATTTCTTTCATCGCCGCTTGATTGGCGCCGCCACCAATCCAGCTGCCGGCCACCGTAGTCATACCGCGCCAAACGGCTTCAGGGCCACTCACGCCGAGTAAATCGGGGACAAAACTGGCAACGATTAAGAGCGCAATTGGACCACCAATAACAATGCCAAGCGTACCGGTTAAAAATAAAATAACAGCCTTGGAACCAAGACGAGAAATGGCTTTCAAATCAACACTTAGGGTCAACAAGACAAGACATGCAGGTAGTAAATAGCGCGAAGCAACGTAATAAATGTTGGACTCTTTTGCGTCAATAATGCCAAAGGTATTGAGTAATGACGGTAAAAAGTAGCACACCAGCACTGCAGGTACTATGGTATAGAACTTTTTCCAGATTGGACTAGTACTGTTAGCGGTGTAAAAAACACTGCCGAGCATAATGGCTAAAATGCCGAGTATGGTGGCATCATTGGTAATTAATGGTGAATGTTCCATTCTAACTCCCCTAAAATCAGTTGAGTATTAATCGTCCTTTATTTTGCGCCGACATTAGGCTCTAGAAAACACTGAGCAGACGTTGTCATACCCAAGGTATCAAAAGCAATCGACGATAAACGTGCTGCTGATTAATGCAAAACTGTATTAGCTATTTTTATATTATCTAATTGTATTTTTAACAGTTGCGCTGCCGGGTCCTGCGGGCATTGCTCAATGAAATAGCGATAATCATCGTAAGCTACTTTAAAGCAATCAAGTTGATGTAGCAAAAATCCGCGATCTCTTCTTTCAAATGGATCGTCAGGTCTCATTGCCAATAAGATATCAATACACTTTAGCGCGTGATCGAATTGCTGCTCGGCAATCAGCGCATTTTTCATCGAAGATATGTATTTGTATACTACGTCTCGGTCAGCGATAACTTCTACTTGTTGCTGACTTGGGTCGCCGCTTAATTCGTCAAGCCTTTGATCTAAGTCGTGCCAAGTTAATGACTCGCCAGTGACCGGATCAAAAATAATCGCATAGTCATTTTCACAAATAATCCGCAGCATCACTTTTTCTGGCACAAACACAATTTCTGTGTCAAAACCACAGTGACTTATAATGTGTTTGAGCAGAATGCATTTTAGCATTGGCGCCAACATGCGATAGCTGAGTGCGTGGGAAAGCTGGTGGCTAACAACTGGCCAAACTTGGCGGTGGATATCGATAAATAGTTGATGAACATAGAGTTCGTTGATCAGTTGTTCAGCTTTATCGAGTTCGTCGGTTAAGCTACTCACCGTTGATTGACAGTAATCACTCAACTGTTTGGCATATTCAAGCGCGTCGACCGGCTCACCAAAAATAAACTCTTCAATTAACGCGACTGCTTGTAACAGGTCTATTTCTTCTGCGTTAATTTCTGACAACAACAAATCGTTCATTAAAACTACAAAACCACTATACTAATTCGCTGATTTACTTTTGATCTTAGTTGTCACTAACTAGGTAGATTCTCAACAAACAAATCAGCATTTAATCGACAAACTGATGAAGTGGGGACAAATAATCATTTTTAAAGGGCTAGCATGATTATTTGTCAGCTAAATGTTCTGCTAAAAATGCCTCGATGGCGCTAAAGGTTTGCAGTCGGTGTTCGTTGTTACTCAGGTAATGATCGGCTCCCTCAAGTTCAAGGTAATCAACCTGCTTGTTGGCCGCTTTAAGTCGGCTTGCCATTTTATAACTGTGTTGCATTTTTACTACTCGGTCTTTGCTGCCGTGAATCAGCAGCACTGGCTGGTTAATCTTGTCGACAAACTCGACGGGAGAAACACTTAGTAGCTGCGCTTGGTCATCACCGAGCTGTTTTTTTACCAATTCAAAACCGTGATAGAAACGTTGTGAACTCAGCAGATAAGGTAAGTCAGTGACACCGGCAAAACTGATGACACATTGATATAAATCTGGTGTTTTTATTGCCCCCATTAACGCGGCATAACCACCATAGCTGGCGCCAACAATACAAATTCTGCTTTTATCCACGATCCCCTGCTCAATCAGCCAACGGGTACCGTCTTCAACATCGTCTTGCATCGCCCGTCCCCAGTTTTGCAGGCCTTGCTTGAGAAAGTCATGACCGTAGCCTGAAGAGCCGCGAAAGTTCATTTGAAATACCGCGTAGCCGCGATTAGCCAGAAACTGCGTCCAATAGTCAAAACCATTGCCGTCGTAACTAATAGGACCGCCATGGGGAAAAATAATTGTTGGTAAGTTGTTCTTTTGTTGACCTTTCGGTAAAGTCAAAAAACCTTCAATTTCTAGGCCGTCGCGCGCTTGATAGCTAACGGCCTTTTTCTCCGCCAGTAGCCCCGGCGCGAGCTGCTCGTAACGAGCAGCAACAAAATCGACGGTTTTGGCAACGCGGTCGCCAATTAAATAAAGCCCTGACTCCTTATCACTGGTGCTAAGCAATAAATACTTAGTTTCGTCATGGCTAAAATTGATTAAAGCATTGTTGGTATCAGCTAATGCCTTATCAATGCCAGCTTGGAGCTTTTTGTAGCTCGGTGACCAGAAATGATTGCCAATACCAATAACTTCACCGGTTTTTGGTGAACGATGAATATCACCACTAACATCGTAGTACGGATCAAAATAGACTAACTCTTTCGCCAAGGTCTTTTCGTTCAAATCGACCTTATAAATAGCATCCTTACCTTGATATAGCGCTTTTACGAAGAGAATATCTGGATTTTGGTCAAATGCTAATGGCCAAACCTGCTGCTGACTAAATGCTTCAAATGACCACAAATCTCGGCGTTTACCGTTGCCTTTGCCTAGCTCGAAAATAGTGTATTGATCTTCGTCTAACGCGATACCAATGCGAACGCGCGACTGATAGTCGCTTAACCAGTCAATAACATGACTGCGTGGTGCTTGCACGACTTTAGCTTTGCCCGGGTAATTCAAATTAACTTTCACCACAGAATGACTGCCGCCGGACTCAACACCCGCCATCGACATCAAAATATGATTGTCATCATTGGGCATGATATCGATAACATTGTCCATTCGATTGGGCAAATAACTCAGTCGTTTAATAAAGTTGCGAGAGACAATAGGCGATACTTTACCGCTGTCAATATCGAGGATTTCAACTCGAGTTTCAGTGGTCAAGACCCGATTGCGAGCCGCAGCAAACTTCGCCCACACCAACACTTTTTTACGGTTAGCCCAAGCCAAATCAGTAATCACATATCGGTCGTTGTCCGAAAACAATAGTGCTTTTGCTTTGCCTGTAGCAAGATCATAAAGGTTAACAAACTTTCCCGAGCGATTTTCACTGGTGAATTTAACCAGTGAAATAATCTTATTACCATCTGGCGATAAGCTAACGTGGTCAACGTCAGGCACACTGGCAAATGCTTCTACCGGCAATTTTCCTGCACTAGATTGAAAAACAAAACCACATAATAGATTCAAGGCCAACAAAGCCCAAAGTACTACTTGCTTCACAATCGCATATTATTCCTAACGTTGTTTACCGAACTATAGCCATATTCATTGAATAAAGAATATCAATAAAAAAATCGACATTATGATTTTTTTATTGAGTCTGATTTAAGATGTTTCGCGAGAAATGATTCGATCTCATTGAACGTTTGAAGTCTATGCTCATTGTTACTTAAATAGTGATCGGCACCATCTATTTCTATGTATCGAACCGGTTTTTCAGCGCGTTTCAATTTAGACGCCATCTTATCGCTATGCCTGACTCTGACGACCCGATCTTTGCTACCATGAATCAACAAAACAGGTTTAGTGATCTTATCCACATGCTTTAATGGAGAAACTTGCCACAGCTGATCATAATCATCGCCAATTTGTTTTTTAACGATATCGTAATTGGTGAATCGACGCTGAGATTTGACCAAGTACTCTACATCAGTAACGCCGGCAAAACTGATGATACACTGATAAAGATCCGGTGTTTTGACTGCCCCCATCAATGCAGCATAACCGCCATAACTAGCCCCAACAATACAAATATTGTTTTTGTCAGCTATACCTTGGTCAATTAGCCACCGAGTACCATCTTCAACATCATCTTGCATTGACTGCCCCCAACTTTGAAGGCCTTGCTTCATAAAGTCGTGACCATAACCAGATGAACCACGAAAGTTCATCTGCAGAACTGCATAGCCGCGATTAGCTAAAAACTGAGTCCAATAGTCAAAACCGTCGCCATCATAACTAATTGGTCCACCGTGAGGAAAAATAATCGTTGGTAAATTTTTGTCACTTTTTCCCTTTGGTGTTGTTAAAAAGCCTTCAATTGTCAGACCATCTCTTGCCTTGTAGCTAATCGATACTTTATCAGCCAATACTTCTGGCGTTAACTTGGGGTACCTAGCGGCAATATAATTCACTGTTCTGGCTTTTCTATCACCAATCAAGTACATACCTGGATCAGTATCGTCAGTGCTTAGCAACAGGTAACGAGATTCATCATCACTTAAACCAAACATATAGTTGTACGTATCGGGTAATGCTTGATCAATACCTTTTTGCAACTTTTGGTAGTCAGGGTGCCAAAAATGACTACCGATGCCAATGATTTCGCCTGTTTTTGGTGATCTCCGCAAATTACCCACGACATCGTACTCGTCATCAAAATAGACAAGCTCTTTTTTCAATTCCGGTTGGCTTAAATCAACTTTGAAGATGGCATCTTTACCATTATGGTGAGCTTCAACATATAGAATGTTCGGGTCCTTATCAAACTTAAGAGGCCATACAGCGTCTTCACTAAACGCTTCAAACTGCCACAATTCACGATATTTTCGCTCTTTACCGTGATATTCAAAAATAGTGTAGCGACTGCCTTTTTGTTTGAATCCAATACGAACATTAGACTGATAGTCAGTCAACCAATCCATGACGTCACTGCGGTGCTTTTGAATTACGCGAGTACGACCGCGACCAGACAAACTTACTCTTATTACCGACTCAGACGCGTCACTACCAAACCCCGCCATTGACATCAAAATATGGTTGTCATCATGAGGCATCAAATCTATAACGTTTGACATAATATTAGGAATATAATTAAGTTGCTTCATAAAGTGCCTTGGTAACAGAGAAGAAACTTTACCGGAGTTAACTTCAACTTTTAATAGCCTAGTCTCAGTGACAGGTACGCCATATCTCGAGGCAGGAAATTTAGCTTCAATCAAGACATAATCATTACTTGCCCAATAAACTTGAGTTACTACGTATTTCTGGTTGTCGGAAAAAACAAGTGGTTTAGACTTTTTAGTTTCGACGTTATACAAGTTGATCAATTTGCCAGAATGTTCTCTGGTTTCAATTTTAACAAGTGAAATGACCTTGCGACCATCAGGAGACAACGCAACACTGCTGACGTCAGGTAAACTGGCAAATGCTTCTACTGGTAAGGATTGAGCGTTGGTCTTGCTTACTAACAAAGTCAGTAAACACAATATATTAAATAAGTAGCTTCTCATTATATTCCCTATAAAACCTTATTTATTACAACGAGGTTTGTTAATTTGATGACTGTATTAAATAATATAACAATTTTGTTACAAATTTAAACAAAAAACGGCGAGCTATTGTTGCTCGCCGTTTTTATATCTACATTGACCTAATACTGCTAATTACCTGCGGGTAAATGCTCCGCTAAAAATTGCTCTATTGCTTTAAACGTTGCAAGGCGGTGTTGATTATTCAACAAAAAGTGATCACCTTCATCAATTTCAACATATTGAACTGATTTATCAGCACGCTTCATCGCTTTTTCCATTGCCCGGCTATGCTTCACTTTAACAATCCTGTCATCGCTACCATGCACTAACAAAACAGGCTTAGTAATCTTTTCAACGTGGTTGATAGGTGAATATTGACGCATCAATTTTTTGTCACTACCAAGTTGTTTTTTGACAATTTCATAGTTGCTGAAACCTTTTCGTGAATCAACTAAGTATTCTATGTCTGTCACTCCAGCAAAACTAACCGCACATTGATAGAGTTCAGGTGTTTTAATACTGCCCATAAGTGCCGCATAGCCACCATAACTCGCACCAACAATACAAATTTTATCTTTATTAGCGATACCTTGATCAATTAGCCAACGGGTGCCGTCTTCAACATCATCTTGCATCGCTTGGCCCCAGCCATTTAAACCTTGGACCATAAAGTCGTGACCATAACCAGAAGAGCCGCGAAAGTTCATTTGAAATACTGCATAACCACGATTGGCCAAAAACTGTGCCCAATAATCAAAACCATCGGTATCATGGCTAATTGGACCACCGTGAGGGAAAATAATGGTTGGTAAATCCATAATTTCACCTTGCGGTAAGGTAACATAGCCCTCAATTTCCAAGCCGTCGCGAGCTTCGTATTTAACAAGCTGCTTTTTAGCCATTAAATTTGGTGCTAATGCAGTATAGCGGTAGGCCAGATGATTTAAGCTTTTAGCCTTTTTATCACCAATCAGAAAACTACCGGCATCAGTATCACTAGTTGAAATAACAATATAGCGATTTTCATCGGCGCTAAAACTGGTCAAGTAGTTATCGGTATTTGGCAACAATTGATCGAGTTCTGCTTGTAATTGTTTCAACTCAGGTTGCCAAAACTCGCGACCAACACCCACGACTTCACCGGTTTTATGTGAACGACGAATATCAGTACTGACATCGTAATTACTATTGTAATAAACCAGCTCTTTGGTAAGCGACTTGTCAGTTAAATCGACTTTATAAATGGCATTTTTACCCTTGTATAACGCTTCAACATAAAGAATATTTTTATCTTTACCAAAAGCAAGCGGCCAAACTTGTTGATCACTAAATGCTTCGAACTGCCAAAGCTCACGTAAATCAGCACCCGCTTCACTTTGTTCTAAAATAGTGAATTTAGTTTCATTATCTTCACGCTTTATTGCTATACGAACATTTTCTTGACTGTCGGTTAGCCATTGGTAAACATCTGTACGTGGATGTTGAATGACCTTCACACGACCTTTGCCGCGCAAGCTAACTTTAATAACCGCGGTGTCTAAATTTTCAGATAAGCCAGCCATTGACATCAAAATGTGTTCGTCGTCATGAGGCAACATATCGACGACGTTCGACATAATATTTGGAATAAACTTCAAACGCTTCATAAACTTTTGCGGCAATATATGTAAGGTTTCACCTGTTTTAACATCTAAGCGCAAAATACGTGTTTCAATGACCGGAGTACCGTAACGAACAGCGGGGAAATGTGCCCACAACAGGGCTTGCTTATTGTTTGCCCACTCTAGGCTGGTGATCTTGTATTTTTCATTATCGGAAAACATCAAATCTTTGATGTCGCGCTTTTCCAAATCAAATAGACGAATTAAATTACCCGACGCGTTTGGGTTTTCAACTTTCACCAATACAAGCGCTTGTTTGCCGTCGGGTGATAATTTTATTTGACTAACATCGGGTAAGCTTGCAAAAGCTTCAGTTGGCAGTTTTTGTGCCTGAACAGGCGATCCTAGACACAGTAAAATAACCGCAGCGAAGCGGAGTAATGTGCTCATTAAAAATCCTTATTAGATTAAACGGTAATTAAAAAATTAAAAAATAAAGGTTTCTTTAGTCATGGCAATACGAGCTACCAACATAAACCAGCCGACCGCGCCGACGTAACCAAAGATTTGCATGGTGCGATTGCGGGCAAATTTAAGCGCGTAAAAACCAGTAAAAATGTACGCAACAATGGCTAATAATTTTTCCCCTAACCAAAGCTGCTCAAATGGATTAAGCGCAAGCTTAACCGCCATACCAATACCAACCGCAAGTAGCAAGGTATCGATAACATGGGGCGTGATCTTTAGCCATTTTTGCTGCAACTTTGCCGAATTGGCGAGAGTTAAAAAGAAGCGAAAGCTAAATAAAGCGATACTCAATACCGCTAGTGTCATATGTAAATGTTTCATAGGCTACCTATTACAACACCTTATTTTTCAAAGTGCTGCGTTAAAATGATTAGAAAGACGTCAAATATTGTAAGCGAAAAGGGTAGCCGCTAAAACAGTGTAATCAAAAGAAAAATTAGGCCAAAGAAAATTTAAGTAAAAGTACCATAACTAATGCGATCATTACCGCCATAATCTTTGGCGGTGACCACATCGTGATAGCCAAGCTCAAGTAAAATATTTCTTACTGCGTGGCCTTGTTGATAACCGTGTTCGATATAAAGACGGCCACCGGCGATTAAATAGGATTTAGCTTGAGTGGCAATGTGACGAATATCTGCTAAGCCATTATCAGCAGCAACAAGCGCGCTGTTCGGTTCAAAAACGACATCACCTTGACTTAAATGGGGATCATCTTGGTCGATATACGGTGGGTTGCTAACGATTACATCAAACACTTTTGCTGGGTTAACCGCAGAAAACCAATCACTTTGATAAATCTCGACATTAGCTATTGCTAGATTTTTCGCATTGCTTTGCGCTAATAAAACGGCATCTGGGTTGAAATCAATGGCCTCCACTTGCCAATTAGGCTGCTCAATGGCTAGAGCCAAAGCAATTGCGCCGGTGCCTGTGCCCAAGTCTAGACAGCGTAAGTTTGAGTGAGCCGATGACTTAGCAGAGTAATGATCGAGCACCAGCTCAACTAAAATCTCAGTGTCTGGTCTTGGAATCAAGGTTGCTGGCGAAACTTTTAACGGCAGTGACCAAAATTCGCGCTCACCAATAATATAAGCGATTGGCTCACCTTGTAGGCGACGCTCAACGAGTTCAATAAAGCGCTCGACTATCTCAGCGCTTACTGATTTTTCAGGCCACGCCAACAGATAACTAGTCGGTTTATCAAGGACAAAGCTCAGTAATATTTGGGCATCAAGCTTAGCACTATCAGAGCAGTTTGCGAGTTGTTCTCTGCCAGCAGCCACCAACTCAGCAATACTAAGGTTGCTGCTAGCGCCACCATCAACACCAAGTGTTTTTGACAATCTATCGCTCAAATGCCATTAGCCTTGGTCAGACAGTGCCGCTAATAGATCAGCTTGGTTCTCTTGCATAATTGGCTCCATCACCAACTGCAAGTTACCTTCCATCACTTCATTCAAACGATACAAAGTTAAGTTAATACGGTGATCTGTCATTCGACCTTGCGGGTAATTGTAAGTGCGAATGCGCTCTGAACGATCACCACTGGCCACTAAGCTACGGCGCGATGATTCTTCTTCGCTGCGGCGTTTGTCGTCTTCGGCTTGTTGCAAGCGCGCTTGTAGTACCGACATCGCTTGTGCGCGGTTTTTATGCTGTGAGCGCTGATCTTGACACTCTACAACAATACCCGTTGGAATATGAGTAATACGAATAGCAGAATCAGTTTTGTTAACGTGCTGACCACCAGCACCAGAAGCTCTAAAAGTATCAACTTTTAAGTCTGCTTTGTTGATTTCAATCGCTTCAGACTCAGGAATTTCAGGCATTACTACCACAGTACAGGCTGAGGTATGAACGCGACCTTGTGATTCAGTTTCAGGTACGCGCTGAACGCGGTGACCACCTGACTCAAATTTCATTTCGCCGTAAACACCATCGCCGTTTACTTTTGCGATAATTTCTTTGTAGCCGCCCTGCTCGCTTTCGTTCATGTTCATGACTTCGACTTTCCAGCCTTTTTTCTCAGCGTAACGGCTGTACATGCGGAAAATATCACCGGCAAAAATAGCGGCTTCATCACCACCAGCACCGGCGCGAATTTCAACAAAGCAGTTGTTGTCGTCATTTGGATCTTTCGGCAGTAATAAAATTTGTAAGTCACCAGCTAAGTCTTCAACCGCTTGCTTAGCTGCTTTATATTCCTCTTGCGCCATCTCACGCATATCAGGATCATCATCTTTTAGCATTTCTTCTGACGTTGCTAAATCATCCTCGGCAGTTTTGTAGTCATTAAACGCTTTAGTGACTTCTTCAAGTTGCGAAAATTCTTTTGATAACGCTTTGAACTTGTCTTGATCGGCAATGGTTTCAGGATCAGATAACAAGGCTTGCACTTCTTCAAAGCGCTCAACTAAACCTTCTAGTTTTTGGTAAACAGATGCTTTCATTCTATTTTATGCTCTTTATATTCTTTATTTTAATCTTTCAATCGGTCTGGTTATGACCTTATCTCGCCAGCATTAACGCTGAGACTATTGGCAGCTATTTATAGCTCGCTATTTCTTATCTAGATCGTAAACATCACGCAGGTAAATCAGCTTGTCTAGCTCGCCACCCTGTGCTGCTCTTTGCATGGCACTGGTAGGCGCGTGCATTAATTTATTGGTAAGTTTAGTGGCAAGCTCGGCTAATACTGCTTCTGGATTCTTGTTGTTTTCAAGTTGCTGTTTCGCTTTTTCCAACAATTGATCGCGCTCAGATAAACACTGATTGCGAAAACTCACTACCGTATCTTGAGTATTTAAGCCACGAAGCCAAGCCATAAAACTATCGGCTTGTTGGTTGACAATACTTTCAGCCTCAACGGCCGCTTTGCGTCGGTTTTCGATATTCTTCGCGATAATGCCTTGTAAATCGTCTACCGTATACAAGAACACGTCTTCAAGCTCACTGACTTGTTCTTCAATATCACGCGGTACCGCTAAATCCACCATAAAAATTGGCTGATGTTTACGTTGCTGCAAGGCTCGCTCAACCATCCCTTTACCGATGATAGGCAAAGTGCTACCGGTTGAACTAATCACGATATCAGCCTGTGCCATATGTTCAGGAATTTGAGCAAGGGTAATCACATCACCGCCAATTTGCTCGGCCACCGCTTCAGCCCGCGACAAAGTCCGGTTGGCAACGGTAATTTTACCGACTTGGTTTTCGTACAAGTGCTTAGCAACTAGCTCGATGGTTTCACCAGCGCCAATCAATAATACGCGCGCTTTTTTCAAGCTAGCGAAAATATGCTTGGCTAAATTAACCGCAGCAAATGCAACAGATACGGCACTGGCGCCAATATCGGTATCAGTGCGCACTTGTTTAGCAACACCAAAGGTACGCTGAAATAAGCGATCCATAATCAAGGCTAACGAACCGGCCGCTTTTGCTTGGCTATATGCCTGCTTCATTTGGCCTAAGATTTGTGGTTCACCAAGTACTAATGAATCTAAGCCACAGGCAACGCGCATCATGTGATTAACTGCACCGAGATCTTGATGGGTGTACAAACTAGGGACAATCGTACTAGCTGGCACGCCATGATGTTGCTCAAGCCAATCAACTAGCTTGTCTTTAGTTTGCTCTAGTTCACCTTCTTGCACTAAGTACAGCTCAGTGCGATTACAAGTAGACAAAATCGCCGCTTCCTTACAACCCACTGAGCTCAGCATGTCGTTCAATGCAGTGCTCAGTTGATCAGGATTAAAGGCAATTTTTTCACGCACCGCAACTGACGCGGTTTTATGATTTATCCCTACTGTAACTATGGACATGAAGTGTCGTTCACCCGTTTGTGCTAAAACCAATAAATTAAGACTAATGATTAATAAAACAGAATTTATTCATTAACTATTATGACGCTTGCTGAAAAAACTAACCAAGTGAATTAAGCGATTGCTGCAATAGCTAAAATAGCAATAATGCAGGAGCTATCCCCTATTCTGACAAGTTAACGTTTCGTTTTTTCGTTTGAGATGGTTTTTCTCGGCAAAAAATTGGCGCTAATTTTACGAGATAAACAAGGTGATTGAAAGCACCATAGTGCTTGTGTTCAAATATTACTATCAATTTCTTATGGCAAAAATGTCATGTTAGCTAATTTTTACTCATTTTCCGCTAAATATTGTCAGCGTCTCGCTGTTCTGATAACCGTATTAGTGCTTAGCGCTTGTAGTGCATTGACCGATAAACCAGCACCAGAGCCCTTGTTGGTAAGCAATGATCACCAAACTAACATTGCTCAATTAACAAAATGGCGAGTTTCCGGAAAAATAGGCTTTATCACGCCACAGCAGCGCCAACGAGCAAACCTGAATTGGCAAATGAACGAGAGTATTGGCCAGCAACAGCTCAATTTAACCACTTACTTAGGTATAAATGTATTAAAAGTAAGTTCAATGAGTGGTGAACATCAAATAGAGGTTGATGGCAAACTGTACCGAGGCCAAAACTTATCAGACCTTATTACCCAGCTCACTGGCTTGAATTTACCCGCCGAAGCCCTAGCTTTTTGGTTAAAAGGCATTCCCTACCGTTATCGTGATATCGTCAGCTATCAAGCAGATAATCAGTTAGCTGAATCAATCAGTAGTGCGATTAACGGAAAGATTTGGCAAATTCGCTATCAAGTTTATCGCAAGTTTAACGGCTACGTATTGCCAACAAAAATGACCATTGAACAAGGTGAACTGACCATAAAAATTAGCTTAAACCAATGGCAGGTTTAGTGGTGATTTCACTGCCTTGTTCTTATTTACTCTTTTACTAATGACCGAATAACTATATGAATTCAGCGAGCTATCAATTTTTTTCGCCGGCAAAAATCAACTTGTTTCTCCATGTGATTGGCCGACGTCCCGACGGTTATCACAATTTACAAACCGTCTTTCAGTTTCTCGACTACGGCGATCAAATTACCATTACTCCCACCGAAAATGGCAAGCTATCTTTACTAACCAAATTCGAAGGGGTTGCCGAGCAAGACAATCTGATCATCAAAGCAGCTAAAGCATTACAAACCGCTGCTGATTGTTCATTAGGCGCAGAAATTAGTATCGAAAAAAAACTGCCCATGGGTGGTGGTTTAGGGGGTGGTTCATCAAATGCAGCAACAGTTTTAGTCGCGCTCAATCAATTATGGCAGCTCGATTATTCCAAGCAAGAGCTTGCCGATATTGGCTTAGCGTTGGGAGCTGATGTCCCTATTTTTGTTCACGGTTACGCTGCTTTTGCTGAAGGTGTTGGTGAGCAGCTTACACCAGTAGCGCCGCCTGAGTATTGGTATTTAGTCACTAAACCTAAGGTCAGTATTAGTACTGTAAGTGTTTTTACCTCAGTAGATTTGCCGCGCAACACCCCTCATATATCGGCAAGTGAGTGGTCAATGGCAAACACCCATAACGATTGTCAAACTATGGTAACAAAACACTATCCTGAGGTTGCCAACTTATACGCTTGGTTGATAGAATACGCGCCGTCTCGAATGACAGGTACTGGTGCCTGTATTTTTTCTTATTTCGAAACTGAGCAGGCTGCTCGAGAGGTTGAAAAGCTTCTTCCTCCCGGTATTGAGTCTTTCGTGGCAAAAGGGCTCAATCACTCCCCGTTAGTTGACCAAATGGTCCAATTATCATCGACTGATTCCCCCTAATTTAACGTTAAAAAATTAACAAACAAATTAAATAAGCAGTTATGTTTTATCTCTCCCAGATTGAAATATGACACAACTATTAATGTCGAACGTTTCTGAGGAACCGACAGTGCCTGACATGAAGATCTTTGCGGGTAACGCCACCCCTGAACTGGCTAAAAAAATTGCAGATCGCCTATACATTTCTTTGGGCGATGCCAAAGTAGGCAGTTTTAGCGATGGTGAAATCAGTGTTGAAATCACTGAAAATGTCCGTGGTGCCGATGTATTTATCATTCAATCAACTTGCGCGCCAACCAACGATAACCTAATGGAATTAATCGTCATGGTCGACGCCTTACGCCGCGCTTCAGCTGGTCGTATTACGGCAGTAATGCCTTACTTTGGCTACGCCCGTCAAGATCGCCGCGTGCGCAGTGCTCGTGTTCCTATTACGGCAAAAGTCGTTGCCGACTTTTTATCAAGTGTTGGCGTTGATCGCGTACTTACCGTTGATTTACACGCTGAGCAAATTCAAGGCTTCTTCGACGTACCAGTAGACAATGTTTTCGGTACGCCAATCTTATTAGAAGACATGTTAGAAAAGAACTTAGACAACCCAGTTGTGGTATCACCTGATATCGGCGGTGTTGTTCGTGCCCGCGCAGTTGCTAAGTTACTTGACGATGCCGACCTTGCCATTATCGACAAACGTCGTCCAAAAGCAAACGTCGCCCAAGTCATGCACATTATCGGTGACGTTGAAGGTCGCGACTGTATTATTGTTGACGACATGATTGACACTGGCGGTACGTTAGCAAAAGCTGCTGAAGCATTAAAACAGCACGGCGCGAAAAACGTTTACGCTTACGCTACTCACCCAGTACTTTCTGGCAATGCCGCGCAAAACTTAAAAGATTCAGTGATTGATGAAGTGATTGTCACCGACTCAATTCCACTATCACCAGAAATTAAGAAATTGAAGAAGGTTCGTCAATTAACCTTAAGCGGTATGTTGTCAGAAGCGATTCGTCGCGTCAGCAACGAAGAATCAATTTCAGCAATGTTCGACAACGCCTAGTTCAAGGCTTAGATTAGTAACATCATCTATTTTAAAAAGCGCCTAGTGCGCTTTTTTTGTTTGTTGCCCGACATTTTAATTGTTGTTTCACTGCGGCAATGTTATCATGCCGCGCCTTTTTTAACCGACTCGCATAGAGTTGAATAAAAAAGGCAACAAAATAGTTGTTTTTGGTCGCAAAAAACAACCCTTAAATTTTTAAAATAGAGTATATAAAAATGACTGATATTTTTACTTTGGATGCTGAAGTACGTACTGACTTAGGGAAAGGTGCGAGCCGCCGCCTACGTCACGCGAACAAAGTTCCAGCTATCCTTTACGGTGAAGGCAAAGAGCCTGTTTCTTTAACTTTAGCGCACAACAAAGTGTTCCGTGCTCAAGAAGAAGAAGCGTTCTACTCTCACGTATTAACGTTAAACGTTGATGGTGAAAAAGTTGAGTGTTTATTAAAAGACATGCAACGTCACCCTTACAAGCCGTTAGTTATGCACATGGATTTCATGCGCATTGACGCAACTCACGCTGTTCATACAAACGTTCCTGTTCACTTCTTAAACGAAGAAGCAGTAGCTAAGAAAGGCGCTACCGTTGCTCACCACATCTCTGAGATTGCTATCACTTGTTTACCAGGTAACTTACCTGAGTTCATCGAAGTTGATGTTGCTGACTTAGAAGTTGGTCAAACGCTTCACTTATCTGACGTTAAATTCCCAGAAGGCGTTACTTCTGACGAATTAGCTAAAGGTGAGAGCCACGACCAAGCAGTAGTTACCGCTAATGCACCGAAAGGTGGTAGCGATGAAGCTGCTGAAGAAGAAACTACTGAAGAATAATCGGCGAGGATAATTCCTTGACGCTTACTGAAAACATTCAGTTAGTTGTGGGCCTGGGTAATCCAGGCCCCGAATATACAAAAACCCGCCACAATGCTGGAGTTTGGTTTGTTGAAGAACTCGCAGCCCGTTACAACATCTCGCTAAGACCAGAGAAGAAATATTCTGGCCTCTATGGCAAAGGCCTTATCGACGGCCAAGTTGTACATTTACTCATTCCAACCACCTTTATGAATCGCAGTGGTCAAGCAGTTGCCCCATTGGCGAATTTTTTCCGCATTGCCGTTGATAACATCTTAGTCGCTCACGACGAAATGGATATTGACCCGGGTGTGAGTAAAATTAAAAAAGGCGGCGGTCACGGCGGCCACAATGGCTTGCGTGATATTATTGCCAAAATGGCAAACAACAAAGATTTCTATCGCTTGCGCATCGGTATTGGCCATCCCGGCCACAAAGATCGCGTAACCGGTCACGTGTTAGGCAAAGCACCCGCCAACGAACAACAACTCATTGACCAAAGTATCGATGAAGCGAGCCGTTGTTTCGAAATTTGGCAAAAAGACGGCGTCAAAAAAGCGCAAAGTCGCCTACATTCATTTAAAGCACAATAAATTAATCGCTCGATTAAGCAAGTAAGGTAACTAATTATGGGATTCAAATGTGGTATTGTTGGCTTGCCCAACGTTGGTAAATCAACCCTATTCAATGCATTGACTAAAGCGGGTATTGAAGCAGCAAACTTTCCTTTTTGTACCATAGAGCCAAATACTGGCGTAGTGCCGGTACCAGACCCACGCCTTGATCAACTTGCTGAGATTGTTAGCCCTGAGCGCGTTATTGCAACTACCATGGAATTCGTTGACATTGCTGGTCTTGTTGCTGGTGCATCAAAAGGCGAAGGCTTAGGTAACAAATTCTTAGCCAATATTCGCGAAACAGATGCTATCGGCCATGTTGTTCGCTGCTTTGAAAATGAAAATATCGTTCACGTTTCAGGTAAAGTAAACCCTGCTGAAGATATTGATGTTATCAACACGGAACTTGCCCTTGCCGATATGGATACCGCCGAGCGCGCTATTCAACGTCAAACCAAAAAAGCCAAAGGCGGCGACAAAGACGCTAAATTTGAGTTACCTGTGCTAGAAAAAATTCTTAAGCACGTTGAAGAAGGCCACATGATTCGCTCTTTAGAACTAGCTAAAGAAGAATTAGCCGCGGTTAAGTACTTAAACTTCTTAACCGTTAAACCGACCATGTACATTGCTAACGTCAATGACGACGGCTTTGAAAACAACCCTTACTTAGATCAAGTGCGCGAAATTGCCGCCCAAGAAGGTGCTGTAGTAGTGCCGGTTTGCGCCGAAATTGAAGGCGAGCTATCTGAAATGGACGAAGAAGATCGCGAGATCTTTATGGAAGAAATGGGCTTAACTGAGCCTGGCCTTAACCGCGTGATCAACTCAGGTTACGGTTTGTTAAGCTTACAAACTTACTTCACAGCAGGAGTAAAAGAAGTACGCGCTTGGACCGTAAAGCAAAACGCAACTGCGCCGCAAGCCGCTGGTGTGATTCACACTGACTTTGAAAAAGGTTTTATTCGCGCTGAAGTTGTCAGCTTTGACGATTTTGTTGAATACAATGGCGAGTCTGGTGCTAAAGACGCTGGTAAGTGGCGTTTAGAAGGTAAAGATTATCTGGTTAAAGACGGCGACGTTGTTCACTTCCGCTTTAACGTTTAATAACCTTACGATATAAATGATTAAGCCGTCGATTGACGGCTTTTTTAATGCCTTATTTTCACGCTAGATAACCACACAGACAAGAATATAGGTAACATTAACCGTTCAGATACTATAAACACGTTTTAACTCAACGAGATTTAATCTGTTGTTAACGATAGGTTTTGCCCCTTTAAACGCTGTTTTAGTCGACTGGCAATAGATGTTTCGAATAGCAATTAGCCAAATTGTTGCCTATTTATCCAAACAAACAAAAACTGGTAATATTTTTATAAAAAGGTGTTGACGAAGCTCAGCTACATTTGCATAATACGCGCCACTTGCTGAGAGGCAAGATTGGAAAGGCTACATAGCTCAGCTGGTTAGAGCACATCACTCATAATGATGGGGTCCCAGGTTCAAATCCCGGTGTAGCCACCATTCTTTCTTAAAGTATAGTTCTGCGGGAGTGGCGGAATTGGTAGACGCGCTGGATTTAGGTTCCAGTATCGCAAGATGTGAGAGTTCAAGTCTCTCCTCCCGTACCATTTCTTACAACATTAGTTGTGATAGAAAGAAACATTGTTGGGGTATAGCCAAGCGGTAAGGCAGCGGGTTTTGATCCCGTCATTCTGAGGTTCAAATCCTCATACCCCAGCCATTTTCTCTTAATCATTAATAGAAAATGGCAAACAACATGTTTCGAATATACCTACTGGGGTATAGCCAAGCGGTAAGGCAGCGGGTTTTGATCCCGTCATTCTGAGGTTCAAATCCTCATACCCCAGCCACTTTAATTTTATGATTAAGGTGATAGCCTCATAATTAGTAACAAGTCGTTGTTAATTATACTCTGCGGGAGTGGCGGAATTGGTAGACGCGCTGGATTTAGGTTCCAGTATCGCAAGATGTGAGAGTTCAAGTCTCTCCTCCCGTACCATGCTATTAAATCAAATAGCAGCAATTCAAATATTTAATACCTTTGCATATTAATATTTATTGGGGTATAGCCAAGCGGTAAGGCAGCGGGTTTTGATCCCGTCATTCTGAGGTTCAAATCCTCATACCCCAGCCACTAATTTTAACATGTAAAAATTGGCATTAAGTAATCTTTGGCTACATAGCTCAGCTGGTTAGAGCACATCACTCATAATGATGGGGTCCCAAGTTCAAATCTCGGTGTAGCCACCATTTTTTTCTTCTTTTTATTCGATCTTTCCTAATAACTATCTGACCACAGTGTTTCAGCGTCTAAGCGTTTCAACACCTAAACATCCTTGTTTGTTTAATTCACGATATTTGCTATTCGACACCACAGGCATACGCCAGCACTTTATTCTTAACCAATGGTACTTTGTTGATGCCAGCCAATGCGATATTGCGTAAACCTTTAATGATCGGCGATGGTTGAGAAAAGCCCTTGTACAGAGCATCCATGCCCGACATCATCAACAAATTATCTGCCCGTCGTTTCTTTTCATAACGCTGTAGCACATTTTCACTGTGCCAAGACTTACCATCAGCAATAGCCTCTGCGATAACAGATTGCAGTGCCTTAACATCTTTAAAGCCCAAATTAACGCCCTGCCCCGCCATCGGATTAATGGTATGGGCAGAATCACCTAAGAGCACAACGTTGCCTTTGAAATAGTAATTGGCATGACGGCGAGTCAATGGGAAGCCACCTTTATCGATTACTTCTATACTGCCAAGGCGTTTAGGGAATACCGCCATCATCTGCTCAGCCAATTGTTTATTAGGCAACGCTTGTAAGCGTTTAATTTCTTCGCGTTGGTGATACCAAACTAAAGATGCGTACTGTCCCGGCATTGGCAGCATAGCAACTGGCCCTGTAGGCAAGTATTGCTGCCAAGTAATATCTTGCTGTTCATGCTCAGTTTTAACATTGACCAACATCGCGGATTGTTGATAATCCCACCCTGTTAAGCCTATATTCACTAACTGACGAACTTGAGAATTAGCGCCATCGCAGGCACACAATAACTTGGTTGAAAAACTGCGTTCCGATAAGGCAACCAAAACCTCGTCATCTAATTGTTCAATACCTTTTAACTGCTCAGGGCACAGTAAAGTAATATTGGGATGCTGTTGCGCTACTTGCCACAACGCCAGTTGAATTAATCGATTCTCGATAATATGCCCTAAGTGTTGTTGACCAATACTCTCGGCGTTAAATTCAGTATAGGACGCTTCATTCTCCCAAACTGCTAAGCGTCGATATGGTACGACACGCCAACTCGCAATGGTCGACCAAGCTCCCAATTGTTCAAGCAGGTGCTGAGAAGCTAAGGAAATAGCTGAAACTCGAATATCAAATGCTTGTTCAGCTACAAAAGGCTCAGGCGCAAATTTATCGATCAGAACGACTTTTAAACCTAAGTCAGCCAGTGCGATTGCTGTTGCACCACCTACCATACCAGCACCAATAATAGTGCAATCAAATTTACTGCTCATACCTAATATCGAACTCTTTGAATATGACAAATTTCCACCTTCAACCTTCATACTATTTATTTTATTAAACGATTTAACAAGCCGGTGGATTCTTTTGATTTTACCTAAAATTTTCCTTCAATGTTTGTAAAAAATATATGTTTACAACTATTTACCTAGCTCCCTATAATGAAATTGACTTGGCTCATACAAGTCTAATCTAACAAGCAATAACATTAAGGAATAGATTATGTCTGCACAATTAAAAGCACGCCGCGTTGCTCAAGATATCAATATCGTTTATTTAAACGATGATAAACCTAACAATACCAACTTAAAGACCAAAGAAAACCGAGCTGTAGTCGCCAAGCTTAGAGCCGATTTAGTAACACCACAAAATGAAATCATGACAGTAGATATCGATTTTGATACGACAAGTGGCTACCACAATAACACAATGATGTTAATGGACGACTATGGTGTTGAAATGTTTGCAGCGGCTATTGAAGCGAAACACGGAAAAGTACACGCCGATAAAATACGCCAGGCGTGGAACCAAAAAGAAGATGCTAGCGCCTCTAGGTTACCCACTTATATGTTAGTTCAAAAGCCAAAAAACGACGAGTTACCAAAAGTCTTTGCTGTTTGTGGTAAAAAAGGCGATGATCACATCTCAAATCAAGCACCTGATAGTATCATTTAACTCTTGAACAAACGTATATTTCAAATGAAGTGGCTATTTTGGCCACTTTTATTTTGCTTTACTCAATTTAGTTTTGCCACCAAATACAGTGACATCGATAACATTGGTGATATTAACAATATTGTCCAAGACGATTTAGGCTTTATTTGGCTAACCAGCCAACAAGGCCTAATACGCTACGATGGCGAAAACTTCATCAACTTTTCTAGTAATAACCAAGATTGGACGCTGCCTTTTAAATGGGTCAAAGATGCAAAGCTGATCGATAATGGAAATTTACTCCTTGCTTCTGAGTGCTGCGGTATTTGGCTTTTTAACGTTCACACAGGGCAAAGTAGCGAAATTAGTATAAACGCAAAAAACAAAAAACATAACACCTCAGAAACATTGTTTCACAAACAAAGCTTCTTTGCATATTCAAGCGACGTTGATCAACTATACGCTCAAAACACAGCCACTAATGAAAGTAAATTAATCGCGAACAATATACACATTAAGGAGCTTTTAAAAACGCAATCAAATGCTTATGCGATTAATAGTGACGATGTTTTTCAAATAACAGCTGAAAAAATTAATCATGTTCTATCTGGTTCGATTACAGGAGCAACTGTTGTAGCCAATAAACTTGTTGTCTTAACAAAAAACGGCGTGATGATTGTCAATGAAGACAATTCAGTTATCACTAAAACTCTAGATACGGCTTTAATTAACGCAACTGCCCACAAAAATGGCAGTAGCTTTTACGCAATAGACGCAAACAATCAAATTGTGCATATTGATATAGAAAAGCTCTCTTACTTAGAGCATAGTTACCCGGCAATTGGCCCAGATAAAATAGACTACACTTTCCACGATAGTAGTAGTGTTCTGTGGCTAAGTACAGGAAAAGGTATTAAGCGGATCGTAGAAAGTACTGCCGTAAACCATTTAGTAGGCGCAAACTTACACTCTAGTACCATTGAATTAATCGACAACCAGTTAATTATTGGTACTTATGGCCACGGGCTTGTTAGCTTCAAGACTGGTAAAAATATATTTGGCGAGTCAGAATCAAACACTTTTTCTCAGCGATCTAAGTTTATATACGACAGTGTTGTGGTTAATAATACCTTATATCTAAGCACTTTTGACGGTTTGTGGAAGTACCCCCAATCAACTCAACGGTTAACTCGAATTGATATTGTCGATAAAAATCAAGTTATACTCGGCGCCAATTACTCAAAAGGAAAATTGTATATTGGCATAGACGGTGATGGCTTTCTGGTGATGGACATCAACACAGAAGAGGTTATTGAGCGCGTTGACAAAACCAGCAACCTTAGCTCTGCGGAGGTATTACACCTAATACCAGTAGACAATAAAATTTGGCTAGCGACTGCTAAAGGTGTCGATATTTACGATCCTTTCAGTAAACAAATAACAACAATCTTTCACTCTCCTGCCCATAAAATAGTCTCCTTAATAGCCGATGGTGATAAAGTACTTGCCGCGAGTATGGGCGATGGTCTTTATGTTTTTAACCAACAAGGGCAACTTTTATCTCAACAGGGTAGTGGTATTCAATTTACAAGTTTGTCTAAAATCAATAATAATATTTGGGCGACCGCAAGACCAGGGATATATAAGCTTGATTCAAGTAACTACAGCCTAAACTTAATTCCCGGCACGGAATCATTTTCTATCGAGAGTTCTGTCAAGAAATTTAATGACAGTTTGTATGCTCCCCACGAAGGCGGTGTGCTCCAAGTCCCACCTACAGAGCGAGAAGATTTTCACCCCAAGGTACTTATTACCCAAACTACAGTTTCAGGAAAATCCTACTTACTCAACAAAAGCATTACACTCAACTCGGCAAACGACGTTGTCACGCTCGATCTCGCCAGTTTAGATTACCGCCCTGGCCCGCCAAAAACATTTGAGTACAAAATTAACAACGGTCAGTGGAATAAAGTTAACAATAGCCAAATCACCTTAACGGGTCTATCTCCCGGTGATTACTACCTCGAGATTCGCGGCACGAATAGTTTAGAACAGTGGAGTAAGTACCACGCTTACACAAATATCAGCGTTGCTTTTCCGTGGTACTGGACATTACAAATGCGGATAATTTATCTAGTTATCGCAATTGGCGTTGTCTCACTTTGCTCATGGCTGTTTTATCTGCGCAGTAAATCTATTAACCATATCTACCAAGCGCTTAGAAACGACAGTAAAAGTAAAGGCCGTGCCGCACTAAACGTGACACGAAATTTAAAACAAGTACTCGAGAGCATCAATAGTGAATCCACACCTGACTTTGATATCAAAAAAGTGTTAGAGCAGAGTATTGAAGAATTAACTAACGCTACTAAAGCAGAAGAGCCCGACGCCTTGTACGGTAAAACGTTAGAAGTGGCTCTGCCGTATTTTGTGCAATATATGCATCGAAAACACCATATCAACATCAAACTAGTCACTGAACTCGATAGCAGCAAACTAAGTTATGAGTTACAAGCAGATATTTACAAAATAATTTACGAAGCGATATCGTCAAATATGCTGAATCACAGTAGTCGAAACTTCAGTATTTCAATGCAAGATTTTAAGGGTAAGGTTTGGTTGACTATTCAAGACGATAACGAAGGTTTCACTAACTACCAAAGCCGTATTAGCTTTGACATGGCAATGTACTATATCAGACAAATCGCAAGCAAATACAAAGCTTCAGTCAATACCTTCAACAATAGCCACGAAGGTCAAGGCAGCCAACTGGTGATCAGCATTCCTCTAATGAAACTCGATTAACAACGGTAAAATATCGACATTTGAACAACAGATAAACTAGCGAACTGGTGGGAAAAAGCGTAAAATACGCGTCCTTTAATTTTTAACCTGTTCGCATTTTAGGCAAAAGTTCATGAGTAAAAAGCTATATATCAAAACCTGGGGCTGTCAAATGAATGAGTATGACTCGCAAAAGATGGCCGAGTTATTAGACTCAACCCACGGCTTCGAATTGGCTGAAGAAGCAGAGGACGCTGACGTCATCTTGCTAAACACTTGTTCTATTAGAGAAAAGGCACAGGAAAAGGTCTTCCATCAACTCGGCCGCTGGAAAAACTTAAAAAATGACAACCCTGACTTAGTTATCGGAGTTGGCGGTTGTGTTGCCTCACAAGAAGGCGATACGATTCGCCAGCGCGCACCTTATGTCGATATGGTTTTTGGCCCGCAAACATTGCACCGTTTGCCAGAAATGATTCAACAAGTCACCGGTGACCGCAGCCCGGTTGTTGATGTCAGCTTTCCTGAAATTGAAAAGTTTGACCGCTTACCTGAACCAAAAGCTGAGGGACCAAGCGCATTTGTCTCAATTATGGAAGGTTGTAGTAAATACTGTACTTTCTGTGTTGTTCCTTATACGCGCGGTGAAGAGGTTAGCCGTCCACTTGACGACGTACTTTACGAAATTGCCCAGCTCGCTGAGCAAGGTGTTCGCGAGGTTAATTTACTTGGCCAAAATGTTAACGCTTACCGCGGCGAGAGCTTCGACGGTAGCGTTTGTCGCTTCTCTGAATTATTGCGTTTAATTGCTACCATTGACGGTATCGATCGCATTCGCTATACCACTTCGCACCCGGTCGAGTTTACCGACGACATTATTGAAGTGTACAAAGACGTTCCTGAACTTGTCAGCCACCTGCACTTGCCGGTTCAAAGTGGCTCAGATCGCATTTTGACTCAGATGAAACGCGGTCATACTGCCATTGAGTACAAATCGCAAATTCGCCGTTTGCGCAAAGCTCGCCCAGATATTTGTATGTCTTCTGACTTTATCGTTGGCTTCCCAGGCGAAACGGACCAAGATTTTGAAGACACGATGGACTTGATCAAAGCAATAGATTTTGATTTGAGCTTTAGCTTCATTTACAGTGCTCGTCCAGGGACACCAGCGGCTGACTTACCTGATGACATCAGTGAAGAAACCAAAAAGCAACGCCTACAAATTTTGCAAGACAGAATTACGCAGCAAGCCCTGCGCATTGCTCGTCAAATGCTAGGCAGCGAACAACGTATTTTGGTTGAAGGCCCATCGAAAAAGAATCCAATGGAACTTAGAGGCCGTACTGAAAACAACCGCATTGTTAACTTTGTTGCACCACACCATGTCATTGGCCAATTTGTCGACGTTAAAATTACCGACGTCTACGCCAACTCGTTGCGCGGTGAGCTGGTCCGTGAAGAAAAAGACATGGGTCTGCGTATCGCTCATTCACCTGCGGATATTTTGGCCAACAACCACCACAATCAAGCAGCGAACAATGCCGGTATCGATGAACTTGGCGTAGGTACATACACGCCTTAGTTACAGCATAAAACAACAATAAATAGGATTTTCATTGACTAAGCACACCAGTTTGGAATTTGCCTTAGAGCCTGTCGATAATCACCGACAGGCAAACCTTTGCGGCCCAATGGATGATCACTTAAAAACTATTGAGCGCCGTTTAGGTGTCGAAATTAGTTACCGCGGCCATCAGTTTAAAATTGTTGGTATGGCCAATAATTGCCAAGCGGTCAGCAAATTACTCAAAGATCTTTACCTAGAAACTGAGGTTGTTAAAGGCCAAAGTAAAACCATTAACGCTGAAATGGTTCATTTAGCCATTTTAGCGGCCAATGTCCTTGAACAAGCGCCAACCAAAGTCGACGTTGACTATGAAAAAATGGTCACCATCAAAACCAAGCGCGGTATTATCAAGCCGAGAAACGACAACCAATCGGCCTATGTCCAAAACGTTATCACTAACGACATTAGCTTTGGTGTTGGCGTCGCTGGTACCGGTAAAACTTACCTCGCAGTTGCATGTGCCGTTGATGCGCTAGAGCGTCAAGAAATCCGCCGTATTTTGTTAACTCGTCCCGCCGTTGAAGCGGGTGAAAAACTCGGCTTTTTACCAGGTGATTTATCACAAAAAATCGACCCTTATTTAAGACCTCTGTACGATGCCTTATTTGAAATGCTCGGTTTTGAAAAGGTCGAAAAGCTGATTGAGCGCAATGTTATTGAAATTGCGCCACTGGCATACATGCGCGGCCGGACCCTGAACGACGCCTTTATTATTTTGGATGAAAGCCAAAATACTACCGTCGAACAAATGAAGATGTTTCTGACCCGAATCGGCTTTAATTCACGCGCCGTAATCACCGGTGATGTTACCCAAATCGACTTACCACGCGGGCAAAAGTCAGGCTTGCGTCACGCCATTGAGGTACTAGAAGACATCCCTGGGGTTAGCTTTAATTTCTTTCAATCAAAAGATGTTGTTCGCCACCCTGTTGTTGCTCGTATTGTTGAAGCCTACGAAAAGCACGAACACAACGTCAACAAAATCAAGCAGCAGAAACAACAAGCGCAACTGGCAAAGCAACAAGCCCAAAGCCTAGATCAAGTTGAAGCACAGGAGCAGCAAGCTAGCAGCACTGAAGCTACTGAAACTGAAGCGACAAAAACTAATAGCTCAGCAGCCAACAAAGACTAAGCGCCATGACCATCACCTTAGACTTACAAATAGCCAGTGAAGCGGCTGACCTGCCGGCTGAGTCTGATATCCAAGTTTGGCTCGACGCTGCACTTGCCAGCTACCAGCGCAATTTTGAACTCACTATTCGCATTGTCGACAACAGTGAAAGCCAAAGTTTAAACCATCAGTATCGCGGCAAAGACAAGCCGACCAATGTCTTGTCTTTCCCGTTTGAAGTACCTGAAGGTATTGAGCTTGATCTACTGGGCGATTTGGTTATTTGTGCCCCAGTCGTTAAAGCTGAGGCTAGCGAGCAAAAAAAACCAATCATTGCCCACTGGGCTCATATGGTTGTTCACGGTTGCTTGCATTTACTCGGTTTTGACCATATAACAGAAGAAGAAGCCTTGGAGATGGAAACGCTGGAAATAGACATCCTAGCTAAACTTGGCTTTAATAACCCTTACACGATTGACTAGTAACCTAAATTTACAGGACAAAAAATACGCCATGAGCGATGATAATCCCCACTCTAGCAACGGCTCTGCAAATAAGTCTTTACTCGGGAAAATAGTACAAGCCTTTACTGGAGAGCCGCAAAATAAAGAACAATTGGTCGAAGTGTTAAACGACGCAGAAGACCGAGAGTTGATCAAACCAGAAACCAAACAAATGATCGAAGGCGTTTTAGGCGTCAGTGAAATGCGAGTACGCGATATTATGATTCCGCGTTCGCAAATGGTCACTTTGGATATCAACTTAAGCCAAGAGCAATTCCTGCCTACTATTTTAGAATCAGCACACTCGCGATTCCCTGTCGTAAACGACGATATCGATCACGTTGAAGGTATTTTGCTCGCCAAAGATTTACTGGCTTATGGTTTTGGTCAACAAGAGCAAGAGTGTAAATTATCCGATATCATCCGTCCTGCGATTATCGTTCCCGAAAGTAAAAAAGTAGAGCCTCTACTTAAAGAATTCCGTTCACAGCGCTACCATATGGCGATTGTCGTCGATGAATACGGCGGCGTTTCAGGTTTGGTTACCATTGAAGACATCCTCGAATTAATCGTCGGAGAAATCGAAGACGAAACCGATGATGAAATCGAACTAGATATCAAACATTTAGCGGGTCAAGTTTACTTAGTAAAATCATTGACTGAACTCGCTGACTTTAACGAATACTTCAACTGCCAGTTTGATGAGGAAGATGCTGATACCATTGGCGGTATTGTTCTACATCAGTTCGGACACATGCCGAAAAAAGGTGAAGAGATGGTCATTGACGGTTTTGAATTTAAAATTGTTGCCGCCGACAATCGCCGTATTCAGACTATCCAAGTAACCGTGCCAAAAGAGCATCAAGTTACCGGTAAGATCTCAGACTAGCTTTGACAGATCATCAGTAGTGACAACTTCATTGTTCAAAAACGCCGCTAGCGCTAGCAGGCGCCTGCTTACCAATAAAAAGCACTGGCTGAGTTTTTTACTCGGCTTAGTGCTAGTTTTTGCCTATGCACCATACGGCCAATACTGGCTAATGTTTGTCGCACTGCCACTGTGGTTTAAGTTACTCGATAAAACAACTGCTAAAACCGCGGCAGGCATCGGTTTTTTCTTTGCCTTTGGCTGGTTTGCTAGTGGCATTAGCTGGGTGCATGTCAGTATTGAATTGTTCGGTGGTATGCCGTTAGTGGTCTCTTTGCTGCTGATGCTGCTACTTTGCCTATATTTAGCTATTTACCCCGCACTGGCCTGTTACCTTGCCGCTCGTCTTAGCAAAAATAGACAACTAAACCTCTTGTTGTTACCGGCAACTTGGACCCTAGCAGAATACCTTCGAAACACCCTACTCACTGGGTTTCCGTGGTTATCCCTCGGTTATAGCCAAATCGATAGCCCACTGAGATTCATCGCGCCGATTTTTGGCGAAGTTGGCATTACTTTCTTTTTGCTGTTTATCAGTATTGCCCTCTACTACCTTGTTTGGCCAAGTATAAAAATAGTGCGAGTTCGCGCTTGTTTAACCTTATTTGTCGCAGGCTTAGCGCTGGTATTACTGCCACAAGTTCAGTGGCTAACACCAAGTGGTAAGTCTCTAAAAACCGCATTAGTTCAAGGCAATATCGAACAAGAATTGAAGTGGCAGCCAGAGCAAGAATGGCCAACACTGGTCAAATACTTAAACCTAACCAAACAGCATTTAAACAGCGATATTATCGTTTGGCCTGAATCGGCAATTCCAGCCTTAGAACCAAGAGTTCAAGATTTTCTAACGACGCTGGATGAACTTGCTTATCAAAATGACAGCGCCATTATTACGGGTGTACTCAATTATAATTATCAGCGCAAACAGTACTTTAACGGTTTAGTCACAGTTGGCCAAACAAATGCAAGTTCAACAGCTCAACTAAGTTCGCAAAACACTGAGTTAACAAATCGGCAAAACCAAGTCGGTAGCTACAGCTACAATCACGACAATCGCTTTTACAAGTATCACTTATTGCCAATTGGCGAGTTTGTGCCATTTGAAGACTGGCTGCGACCGCTTGCGCCATTTTTTAACTTACCCATGTCGTCATTCAGTCGAGGCGACTATGTTCAAAATAACTTGATTGCCAAAGGGCAACACGTGTTGCCTTTAATTTGCTTTGAAATTGCTTTTCCAGAGCAACTTGCCGCTAACTTTACCGAGCAAACCAGTGTGTTATTAACTGTGAGTAACGACGCATGGTTCGCTGACTCACACGGGCCACATCAACACATGGAAATTGCTCGTATGAGAGCGCTCGAATTTGGCCGTCCACTGTTGCGCTCAACCAATACAGGTATTACCGCAAGTGTCGATGCCTATGGTCAGTTTATTGACCGCCTGCCACAATTTGAACAAGGTGTCTTGGTCAGTCATATTGAGCTAGTCACTGGCAACACCCCATTTAGTCGCTGGCAAAAATACCCAGTATTTATCCTGTCACTGTTACTTTTTATCTCGATTGTTGTGATTGAGCGCAAGGCACCAAAGCACACTTCTTAATACTGCTTTATCTATTGACTGACTTGGGTTTATACTGATTATTAAATCAGCTCAATAGATAATAATAATGAAATTTTTCAAAGAATTAAGCAAAAGAGCATTAACCTCAAAAGCACTGACAAAAAAAGTATTCATTAAGAGAGCTTACTTGATTGCGACCTTAACCTTGCCTTTAGTCGTGAGCCCAATAACACTCGCCGAGACCAGCCAGCTCATATACAACATCAATGGCTATACTATGTCTGATAGCGGCTTACAAAGATTCCATTCAATTCAATTTAACGGCGATAAAATAGAAAAGCTCTATCGCACACACGAATCATTGCCAAATGACCAATCAATGACTCGATTAGATGGCAAAGGTAAAACGCTCTTACCGGGCTTAATTGATGCTCATGGTCATGTCCTCAACTACGGCTTGAGCTTGTTATCAGCTAATTTAAATGACACGACTTCAGAGCAAAACGCCGTTGAAAAAGTCAAAAGCCATTATCAGAAGCAATCTGCTGCAAATGCCGACACTTGGGTACTTGGCCGGGGTTGGAACCAAACCCACTGGCCTGACAAAGAATTTCCCAGCGCTGCGAGCTTAGACAAAGTATTTCCAGAGCGTGCAGTACTGCTTAACCGCGTCGACGGTCACGCAATTTGGGTCAATAGTAAAGCAATGAAACTCGCTGGGATTAACAAAAATACTCCCTCCCCTGCTGGCGGCGAAATTGTCAAAGACAGTAACGGTGAACCCACAGGTATTTTTATTGATAATGCAATGGAGCTGATTTTCAAAGTACAACCAGCCTTGAGCATTGGTGAGAAAAAAGCTGCACTGATTAGAGGCTTATCAGCCTTGGCAGAAGTCGGCCTCACCAGCGTTCACGATGCAGGTATCAGCGCTGAAAATATCGAGCTATACAAATCGTTGGCAGAAGAGCAAAACATGGCAATTCGCGTCAATGGTATGCTAGATATTAACGACAGCCAAACCGATAACATTTTAGCGCAAGGTCATTATCAAAGCCCTGATCAAATGTTTGCGCTCCATAGTGTAAAAATCTCATCTGACGGCGCATTGGGTAGCCGTGGCGCGGCACTAATTCACGACTATTCAGATCTACCCGGTCACAAAGGCTTGCTGCTATATCCCGAAAAAGAACTTAAAGCCTTAATGCTTAAAGCGATGAAAGCTGGCTTTCAAGTTAATACGCACGCTATTGGTGACAACGCCAACAAGCTCGTCTTAGACCACTATCAAGACGCAATTAAACAAACGGGTACTCGCGATTTACGCCACCGTATTGAGCACGCTCAGGTCTTGCAATTGAGTGATATTGAACGCTTTGCCAAGCTCAATATTGTCGCTTCTATTCAAGCTACCCACGCAACCAGTGATAAAAACATGGCACAAGATCGAATTGGCAAAAAGCGCTTAGCTGGCGCTTACGCCTGGCGAAAACTGCTCAGTGCCAAGGCAAAAGTTGCCAATGGCTCTGACTTCCCAATAGAACCGACTAATCCGTTGTTCGGCTTACATGCAGCAATCACTCGCCAAGATCGCGACAATCAACCTTTAGGCGGTTGGATCAGCAGCGAGTCGATGACCAGAACCGAAGCTTTTGCCAGCTTCACCATTGACGCCGCCTACGCTGGCCATCAAGAGCATATTATTGGCAGTCTAGCCGCAGGTAAAAAAGCTGATTTTATTTTGTTAGCGCAAGACCCATTTACTATTGATGCTGAAAATATATGGCAGATAAAGGTCTTAGAAACTTGGGTTAATGGCAACCGAGTGTACAAAAACTAAAGTCGCTGTGAGTAAGGTAGGTATTACTCGCAATGAAATGTTTGAATAAATCTTCCATGTAAAAACTTATTCTTTGTCGACCATGGCACCGCTGGATAAGTACTTCCCTGTACAAATCCGCTCCTTGCCGTCCATGGCACCGCTGGATAAGTACTTCCCTGTACAAAAAAGCGATCAGTTGATGACAACTGATCGCTTTAGACATCTCTGCTTAGATCTAAATATGATTTAAATCACAGTAACTTGGTTACGGCCATTATCTTTTGATTGATAAAGGGCTTTGTCCGCTGACATAATCCACGCTTCATGGCTGGTCATCGATTTATCAATCTGAGCGATGCCCATACTGACGGTGTATTTGAGTTCAATATCATTGTATTGAATGATACTACGGGCCACTTTAGCTCGCAAACGCTCGGCGAATACTCGAGCACCTTCACTGTCGGTATCTGGCAGCATCACAGTAAACTCTTCGCCGCCATAACGGCCAGCAATGTCGGTTTCACGAACACAATCTTTAATTGCGCCGGCAAGGTGTTTAATCACTTCATCGCCAACCATGTGACCATATTCATCGTTAACCCGTTTAAAGTGATCGATATCCAGCATTAACAAGCTGCTTTGTTGTTGACTGCGAGTCCAACGCTTGTACTCAGCCAATAAGCAACGCTCCCAATGGGTACGATTAAAAAGCTTAGTCAAGCCATCGGTTTGGCTCAGGGTTGCTAATTCACTATTAACCTGTTCCAAGTCACTTTTGTGAACAGCACTGTCAGTTACATCATAAACCAATAAACACAAATGAGTGACTTCACCACTGGCCGACAACAGCGGAATAAAGGTGGTATTTTGATACATGTAGTCAGCACTACCAGTAATCGGGCGGTAGTTCTGAAACTTAAACAAATACGGTCGTTGTTCCCAAATGGTAAACGCTTTGTTTTTCAGTAAAAATACTGATTCAGCTTTGTTCTGAAACCAAGCTTGTGGAATTTCTTCAAACAAATCAAACAGCAGCTTGCCTTTTACCTCACCGGGCAATAAACCACTGTGATTTTCCATAAAGCCATTCCAAATTTGAATTTGGTAATCGCGATTCAGTACCACCAAGCCAACATCAATGTTGTGTAACATCTCCATCAACCAATGGAGTTCATTCATTTGTTTGCTATCTAACGACATTCAATTCGGCCTATTCTTCAATCAAGTATGCGAGCTTGTTGTTTAGCGTTTTCATCGACTCTTCGGTGAATAATAATAACAAATCGCATTTTATGGGATAGTTTTCAATACCATAGCTAATTTCGATGGCAAGTGTTCGCTGCCATTTTGTCGAGTTACTGGCGATCAAGTCAGAAACGTTTCGGTGTTGCCCCAAAACAACAGGGTGACCTTGACTAAACGAAACATCTAACTGCTCTGCTAAGCCCTTTAAACAAGCACCAATAAGCACATTAGCCAAGTCCATCAATAGCTCTAACTCTGCGCCTTGGTCTAGGTCTTGTTGGTAGTCCATCAACTTGGCAACATCTTGAAAGCTGGAGTCGTTCAAAATTAACAGTGCTTCACCGGAAATACCCGCGCTGATAAAACCTTGGCAAATACCCGAAGTGCTATGCTCGCGCTCAATCGCCGACAACGCCATGCTCAACTCACTAACTTCAATCAAATTGACGTTAGGAATTGGCAGTTCAACAAACACGTTTAACAATCTTGCCAGTAAGTCACCGGCACGGCCCATGGCAACGTTAGCAATCTCTTGATAACAATCGCGAATATCATTGGCAAGGGGACCTACTCCACCATCCGTTGAAACTGAGGTAATTTCAGCAGTACTAGCGGGTTTAACTGGCGGTGTAGGCTTGCTTTTTTCGGCTGATGCTGGTGCCTTATCGACAGCGACTAGCTGCTCTTTACTAAAAACACCGTAAGCCATTAATATTTCGGTTAGCTTTTGTTTGTTAACAGGTTTTTGAATAAAATCGAGCGCACCTAAGCTTTTGACTCTTTGATAAGCTTCTGGCTGCACATCACCTGAAATAACAATGGTTAGCGTTGGCAAGTCTTCAGCCATGATTTGCTCAAGCACTTGATAGCCATCCATTTCGGGCATATTTAAGTCGAGTAATAAAACATCGCCTTTACCCGCTTTAATCGCTTCGATGCCCTCAATGCCATTGGTGGCAAAGCTAATGTCAACGTCCCAGCCATCAGGTAAAGAGCGCGCCACTTGCTTGCGCGCCATATTCGAATCATCACAAATTAATAACCGGGTCGACATCTAGATATCCAACTTTTTTCTTAGAAAATGAAAAACAGTGCAATAATAACACAATAACCGTAAAACCAGTCGTGATTAATTAACAAAAATATAGCTATTTTGTCACGACAAAGTTAAGCTTTAGCGTAGCGTAATTAATTATTAACTTATTAAAATATCATGAAATTGTCATCTCGTTTTATCAGTCTAGCTTGCACTAGTTTATTGGCGCTATCAAGCCATGCTAACACTTTGATTGATCCTCAACTAGCCGAAACAACCAACTTAGTAAAGGCGGGCAATAAATTTGTCACGCTACTTGGCCAGCAAGTTGAGGTTGGAGAAGCTGCGCCTGATTTTAAAGTGGTGAACGAGAGCTTTTCACCTGTTGAACTCAATAACTTCAAAAATAAAACGGTGCTTATTTCAGTGGTGCCAAGCTTAGACACTGGCGTGTGTTCGCTACAAACCAAACGTTTTAACGAAGAAGTGGCGAACCTAGATGACAGTGTTGCCATGTTAACCATCAGCAACGATTTACCCTTTGCACAAAAGCGTTTTTGTAAAACTGAAAAGATAGATAAATTAAAAGTGCTTTCAGACGCTGTATGGCGCGACTTTGGCAGCAAGTATGGCTTGCTAATTAAAGATATGGGCTTACTTACCCGAGCCATCTTTATAATCGATGATCAAGGCAATATCGCCTACAAAGAACTAGTCGACAATATTGCCAAGCACCCAAATTACGACGATGCCTTAGCTAAGTTAAAAGTGATGACAACACCTGAGCAAGCAAGTGACGAACAAGCTGAAGTAACAGACTCAGCCACCAGCCAAGGAAAATAGCTAGAAAACTAAAAACAAGTCGGGCAAGCATTTTCTCTGTTTGCCCTTTTAACTCCCCTAATTAGCGCTTAACTTGACCAAAATTGGTCCCGCTTGCCAAATACTCTCGCTCTGCTTCAACAGACTCACGCCCTAATATCGCATTTCTATGTGGAAACCTCTGATATTGCTCAATAATATCGCGGTGTTTAATTGCCATGTTTAAGGTATTGGTTAAATAAGCGCGATGCTGTTCAGCGCTATATTGGTCGTACAAACCTTGATAATACGCCACAGATTGGCTTTGCTCTGTCAAACACTCACTATGCTCAAATGGGTGGTAATAAAATATCCGATAAATTAATGGTAAATCTCGATCAAACCCTTGAGCAATGCCTTGCTTTGACACCTCAAGCGCTAAATCATCGGTCGCAAATGCTTGCGCTTGGCCACGGAAAATATTTCTCGGTATTTGGTCCAGCAATATAATTAACGCTAAGCTCGATGCTTGCTGATTGCGCCAGTTGTCTAGTTTGCCAAGGCGTGCTTGTTGATATAACGATAAATATTTATCTTTCAGCAACAAATCATCGGCCTCCGTCGCCCGATACCACAATCGCCGCTTTTCCTCACTGGGTAGTTGATTGGTTAACTCGCCAAACCAAAAGCTCAACAGTTCGCTCGCTTCGCTGCTACTAGTGCTATTATCACTACTAAAAATTACCGAAGTACTTTTATCCGTCATGCTGTTACCCAATGCCATTTAGCTAACTATTAAAAATTTACCGCACAAAAACATAAAAAATTAATCATTAAATATCAATAAGATAAAAACAAAGTACAATTTTTTTATAGTTTTTTTCTTGAAATTTATCTAACCGAACCTATCTATTAATTAAGTCGCCGTTAGGGACTTATTTTAATTAACCGCCTGTTCTTTACGAAAGGCACATATTCAAGATAAATCGGTATTAATAAGCACCCAGTCGCTCCTAAGAGGACTAAGGTTGTTTATCAAGCATACTGAGTTATCGATGAATAAACCATATTGCTAACTTTATTAATAGGATATGAATTATGCGTAACACAACTTCAGACTTCAGCCCTCTTTACCGTTCTTTTATCGGCTTTGATCACTTAGCTAACTTAATTGACAAAGCAAGCCGAGCAGACAAACAGTCTAGCTATCCCCCATATAACATCGAGTTATTGGCTGAAGACAAATACCGAATTACGATGGCGATTGCTGGTTTTAGCGAGCAAGAGCTAGATATTGAATCAAAACAAAACACCCTTATTGTTACTGGTACTAAAACCGCTGACAAAGAAGCCAACAAAGATCGCAGCTTCTTACATCAAGGTATCGCCGAGCGTAACTTTGAACGAAAATTTCAATTGGGTGACCACGTAAAAATCATTGATGCTAGTCTCGAAAATGGCCTGTTACATATCGATTTGGAAAGAGAAATTCCAGAAGCCTTAAAGCCGAGAAAAATCAGTATCAACAAAAAGCCACTGATTGATAGCTAATTATTGCCCCGTGCGAAAGCACTCATGTTTCTCCCTGTTTTATCTTCTATATAGTGTATTTGTAATATAGAGTCATTTGGCCCAGCTCAGTAGCTGGGTCTTTTTTATGCTACCGTCCAAAGCTATTAGATAGCAATCTTAGGTTTAGGTAATAACATTGCCAGTAAACCCGCAATCAAACTGGCGGTTGCGGCAAAGTAAAATGCTGCGCTAGCACCACTGCCATCAGCCCATAAAATGCCGGCCAAATAAGCCCCCGCAGCACCACCAACGCCCCAAACACCACTAATATATATCGCTTGCCCTCGATTTTGCTGATCAACGGCAAAATGCTCTTGTAAATATTGCATAGAAGCGCTGTGATAAAGACCAAAACCGGCAGCATGAGCAAGCTGTACAACAAATAAAAGCAACAAGTGTTGGCCAAAATCAGCCATCACCCACCAACGCACCGCAGTAATCAGAAAGCTAAACACTAGCAACTGTTTAACGCTGAAGTAGCGGAATAACCTACCAACGTAAATAAACACGACGATTTCAGCAACAACTGCAAAGCCGGTTAACACACCGACTAAATAATCAGGGTAAGATAGATCTCTTAAATATAGTGCCAAAAAGCTATAGTAAGGACCAAAACTTACTTGCAATAACAAGCCGGCAACAAAAAAGATAATAAAGCTCGGTGTTAAAATACGGCTTAGAATTGATGCACTGTTTTGTTTGTGAGTACTAACCACAGGCTTTTTCAACTGCTTTAACAATAGCGTCGATAAAAACAAACTGAGCAAAATAACAAAGCCACACACTAATACGGCATCACTGCCGTAAACACTGACAATTTGCCCACACACTAAAGCAGTAATGGTAAAACCGACACTACCCCACAGGCGAATGCGACCATAAATTTTTGCACTTTTTCGAATACTGGTTAAGGTCATCACTTCCATTTGTGGCAATATCGCCGTCCAGAATAAACTAAACGCGGCCAGACTAAAGGCGATTCCCCAGTAGCTATCAAAGTAAAAAAGCGCAATAAAACAAGTCACAGCCAATAAAGCGCCCAAACGAATAATCGGCAACTGTTGCCCGCTTTTATCGGCAAATACCGCCCATAACGGCGGACCAAAGATTTTAGTTGCGGTAAAAATCGCAACGAGTTCGCCAATTTCCAGAGAGTTAAAGCCCCTGCCGTCGAGAAAAACCGGTAAGTAAGGGATCATCAAACCAATAACCGCAAAGTACCAAAAGTAGCTTGCAGAAAACTTGACAAATAAATAGGGCATTGATATTAGCTGTCAGTTAATAGTTGGAAGCACAAAAGCATTTGACCGAGCGTATATATCAATACAGCTTAGTCAAATGCTTAAATAGTTGAAAGTTATCGCTTAAATAAAACTATTCAATTACCGGTGTCGAACAAGCAACATCGGCATTTTGACCGCGATGGCGAAGTAAATGGTCCATTAAAGTTAACGCTACCATAGCCTCAGCAATCGGTACTGCGCGAATACCAACACACGGGTCGTGACGACCTTTGGTAATAATACCTGCCGGGTTACCTTCTGCATCAATGGTTTTGCCACTAACACCAATGCTTGATGTTGGTTTTAACGCTATGTTAGCTACTATTGGCTGTCCTGATGAAATACCACCTAAAACACCACCAGCGTGATTAGTACTAAACCCTTCTGGCGTTAACTCGTCGCGGTGCTCTGATCCCTTTTGATTAACCACTTCAAAGCCATCGCCAATCTCGACACCTTTTACCGCATTAATACTCATTAAGCCATGGGCTAAGTCGGCGTCTAAACGGTCGAAAATCGGTTCACCTAAGCCAACAGGAACATTGTTCGCGACAACGGTAACTTTGGCACCAATAGAGTCTTTTTGTCTGATAATACCGCGCAAGGTCTCATCAAGTTGATCTATTTTGCTTTCGTCAGGAAAGAAGAATGGATTAGTTTCAACAAAATCCCAGTCGTATTGTTCCGCGCTAATATCGGCAATTTGACTAACGCATGCGCGTACTTCAACACCAAATTTTTCTTTTAAGTATTTTTTCGCGATGGCACCAGCAGCAACCCGCATGGCAGTTTCACGAGCAGACGAGCGACCACCGCCGCGATAATCGCGAAAGCCATATTTTTGACTGTATGTGTAGTCGGCATGACCTGGACGAAAACTGCTGGCAATATTGCCGTAGTCTTTTGAGCGTTGGTCGGTATTTTCAATGATCAAACCAATTGGCGTACCTGTGGTTTTACCCTCAAAGACCCCAGACATAATTTTAACTTGGTCGGCTTCTCTGCGCGCCGTAGTATAACGCGAAGTACCGGGCTTACGGCGGTCGAGATCTAGCTGCAAGTCTTCTTCGGTCAGACTCAAGCCTGGAGGACAACCATCAACAATGGCACCAATGCCAAGTCCGTGACTTTCGCCAAAGGTGGTGACTGTAAATAATTTTCCAAATGTATTACCTGACATGAATCTTCTTACCTACTTATATTTAGTCTATTTTCAATTATTGATACTTATACGTTTGCCGACATACTTTTACTGGCCATCACAACAACAGATTGTTTGTTATTGCTCAGCTTGTTGATCAAATACAGTTTGATACTTATCAAGCTCTGCTTTGGTTAGCATAAAGACGCCATGTCCACCTCGCTCAAAGGTCAGCCAATTAAATGGCACCTCAGGATAGACTGAACATACGTGTACTTGTGAATTACCTACTTCGCAAATAAGCACACCATCATCGGTTAAATGTTGGCTTGCACGGGCCAAAATAACTCTGACGATATCTAAACCGTCATGTCCCGAGCCTAGCCCCATTTCCGGTTCGTGCAAAAACTCTTGCGGCAAGCTGTCAACATCATCTTGATCGACATACGGCGGATTAGTCACAATTAAATCATATTTCTGCCCATCTACCCCAGAGAAAATATCAGACTGTATTGGAATAACTTGTTCTGTTAAACCGTGATACTCAATGTTCATTTGGGCAACGTTTAAGGCATCAACTGACAAATCAAGCGCGTCTACTTCTGCTTCAGGGAAAGCATAAGCACAAGCAATTGCGATACAGCCACTGCCAGTGCACAAATCTAAAATGCGCGACGGCACTTGTTTAACACAATTGTCAAATTTTTGCTCAATAAGCTCGGCAATTGGCGATCTTGGCACTAATACGCGTTCATCAACGTAAAAAGACAAGTTGGCAAATAATGCATGGTTAGTGATGTACGCCGCAGGTATGCCCTCATTGATGCGACGTTCAATAACCGATAGCACTGCTGACTTTTCCGATTCAGTTAACCGACAAGTAAGCACTTGTTCTGCCATATCTTCTGGTAAGTGCAAAGCAAACATCACTAAAATTTGTGCCTCGTGCCAAGCGTTATTAGTGCCGTGACCAAAATAGAGTTCAGCGCGATTAAACTCACTGGTGGCAAAACGCATAAAATCGGCAATAGTATCTAGTGATTGACTGATTTCACTGTAATTAAACACAAGGCTGTTTTCTGACGAATAAAGATGCTCTTGATTGTCAACTGCCTCGGCTTGGTGATGAGTCATGTTTTGAGTATTGTCTTGGTTGGCCATGGTTAACTGTATAAATTCCTAACTGAGAGTTGTTATTTTACCTAATTATTCATAGACTGGCGCGATGAAATTTAAAGATCTTTTATCTGAGCAAGACAAGCAGCTATTTAAAAGTGCGATTGGCAAAGTAAAGCCTTTGCAACAAGACAAAATCGCGCCAGTAAAAGCTAAGCCGATGGCGGCAGCTAAAAAACGCCAACACGACCCTAAACAAGTTGCTCAATTTCACTTTTCAGATCAATATGAGCCCTTTATCAACGAACATGGGCCAGTAAAATACGTTCGCGAAGACGTTGACAGTTTTGAAGCGAAAAACCTTAGACGCGGCCACTACCATCCGGACCTGATATTAGACTTGCACGGTTTAGCACAACACCAAGCCAAACAAGAAATCGCCGCTTTGCTTTATGCTTGCCAAAAAGAACACGCCCAATGTGTTTGTATCGTGCACGGGATTGGCAGCCGAGTGTTAAAAAACAAAATACCTCACTGGCTAGTCCAACATCCAGACGTTATGGCTTTTCATCAAGCGCCATTAGAATACGGCGGCGACGGTGCACTACTGGTACTTATCGAGCTACACGATAAATTTATGCGTAAGTAAACCAAGTGCTATTTGTTACTGTGGCCGCTACGCAGTTGGCAGGTGCATCGTCACTAGTTCGCCCTTCATCGTTTCAACATCGTAATCGAGCTCAGCAACAGCCGCAGTTTGGAACAGCGGTGACTGCTGGCCGGCGGTGAAGCTGTCAACCAAGTAACTAACCAAGGGCATATGAGAAACAATTAACAAAGCGCTGATATTATCTGACTGTTGCACTGCGTCGAGATAATCGTGCAGCGAGCTGGCATTGCCGTATGGCGTAATGTCCGTATTAGTGGTCACATCAACATTATTTATGTCCAAGCCTTTGCGCACTTGTTGATAGGTTTGCTGTGCCCTTAAATAAGGGCTAACCCAAATGTGCGACAATGCTGCCGCGCTAAATAACGATGACATACTTGCCGCTTGCGCTTCACCCAGTTTCGTCAACGCGCGCTTAGCGTCTTGCTCTTTGGTTGTCACGGCAATATCTTCAGCTTGACCATGACGCATGATAAAAATTTTCATTAATTGGGCTTTCTTGATTAGCAAGTGGTTAATGAGTAGCTATAGTAATAAAATAGCAGCCAAAATGTAATACTATTGCTCGCTAAATAACTAAGTTATTGAGTTTTATTTGAGAAACCATAGACTCGTGTCAAGGCTTAGGTTAGTTTAGCTAGTAAACATTGATATTCACCATCAACTGAGGAATTTCGCTTGCGTAAAAGCCCAAACGACAACAAAGAATACCAAGCACTTACGCTAGCAAACGGCTTACGAGTAGTCGCAATAAGTAATTATGAGAGTAAAAAAGCTGCCGCCGCATTGACGGTTAATGTTGGTCATTTTAACGACCCGGCCGATCGTCAAGGCATGGCCCACTTTCTTGAGCACATGTTGTTCCTCGGTACAGAAAAATACTCCGACGGCAGTGAATATCAAAAGTTTATCAGTAAAAATGGTGGCAGTAATAACGCTTGGACCGCGACCGAGCACACCAGTTTCTTCTTTGACATTCACCACTCGGCGTTTGAAGCGGCACTAGATCGCTTCAGTCAATTTTTTACCGCGCCATTACTGTCTCAAGAGTTTGTCAGCAAAGAGCGAAAAAATATCGACTCAGAATTCAAACTAAAACTGAAAGACGATATTCGACGACTTTACGACGTCCACAAGGAAACCATTAACCAAGCGCATCCATTTAGCCAATTTTCCGTCGGTAATATTGATACCCTTGCTGACAGAGAAAATAGTTCAATCAGAGATGAGGTCGCCAACTTTTTTGAACACTATTATTGTGCCGAGTATATGACGTTAGCGCTTGAAGCGCCGATGCCACTAGATGAAATCTGCGAGTTAGCAACAGCGCACTTTAGTGGGATTAAACAAGCAAAAGCACCTCTGCAAAAAATTACCGAACCACTCTATTTACCAGAACATCAACAAATAAAAGTGCTGGTAAAGCCGGTCAAAAATGAACGTCAGTTAATCGTTAGCTTTGCCCTGCCGAGTATTGACAGCTTATACCGACACAAACCTGAATCTCTGCTGGCTTATTTAATCGGTCACGAAGGGCCAGGCAGCTTATTATCATTGCTCAAACAACATCAATGGGCCATGAGGCTAACAGCAGGCTCGGGGATTAATGGCTCTAACTTTAAAGACTTCAATATCAATATCTCCCTTACTGAACTGGGAGAAGATCACATTGATGATATTGTCGAATTACTGTTTAGCTATCTCGCCTTACTCAAATCAAAACCAATACCTGAGTATTTTTATCAAGAAAAACAAGCGATAGCTAAACTGTCCTTTGACTTTTTAGAAAAACAACGGCCACTTGACACCGTCAACCAAATGTCGCTAAACATGCAGCACTATCCTGAATGTGATTATATTTACGGTGATTACGTGCTCGACTCTATGTCACAAGAAAAAGTTGATTATTTACTCAACTATTTCAACAGTGACAATATGCGAATTGTCCACATCAGTAAAAACAATGAGTTTGATCGGGTTAGCCATTGGTACCAAGTGCCATATCGAGTGGCGCCAATTTCATCCGATCTTATTACTCATTGGGCATCAGCAAAGCCCAATAACGCACTTTTTCTACCGCCGCCAAATCCTTACATTTCGACAGCGCCCGAAATTCACGATTGCCAGCAAATAAGTGCGCTTCCCCGTCAGCTGTCTAACAACCCAAATATTTCATGTTGGTTCAAACAAGATCATACCTTCAAGGTGCCAAAGGGTCATATTTATCTCGGTATCGACACCCCTGTTGCGATTGTAAGCACGAATAACATCGTGATGACGCGACTGTTTATTGAGCTTTTCAACGACAAGGTTGTTGAACAAAACTACGCGGCTGAGTTAGCAGGTATTCACTACCACTTATACTCCCACCAAGGAGGAATGACATTACAACTGTCTGGCCTAAGTGAAAAACAACCTCAACTGTTGCAACACCTATTAAACAGTTTGCGTTGTAGTGAATTTAAAGAAAGCCGCTTTAATTTATTTAAAAAGCAGCTAATAACTCAATGGCAAAATACCGATAAAAGCAAATCAATCGCTCAGTTATTCGCTAAACTCAGTTCAGCAATGCAGCCTAAAAATCCAAGTAGTGATGATATGGCACTTGCGCTGGCAAGTGTTAACTTTGACCAGTTTAATACTTTTTATCAAAGCTTGTTTAACGCGACATTTGTCGAAATGCTCATTCATGGCAATTGGCAACAGCAGCATGCCTTAGCGATACTCGAACAAGTAGAAGCTAGTTTCGCGAAAATGAGTAACGTGCAAAACCGTGTCAAGATTCCAGTAACCGATATGTCTAAGCAAGGTGAAATCATACTACCATTGACCTTGCCAGAACACGATCACGCCTCGGTGCTATACTACCCACAAAGTGATAAAACATTAACAACCACGGCCAAAACTATGGTCACCAGCCATTTATTGTCACCACTATTTTTCCAAGAAATGAGGACGGAGAAACAATACGGTTACTTAGTGGGTGTTGGCTATATTCCAATCAATCGATATCCCGGTATCGCGTTTTACATTCAATCACCACACACCGATGCCGATAATTTAACGTTGGCGATTGAGCAATTTATCGAGCAAAGTAGCGAAAATATTGCCGCTATGCCTGAAGGTGAATGGCAACAACTTAAGCAGGGCCTAGCCGGACAGTTGTTAGAAAAAGATACTAGCCTGAGAATTAAAAGCCAGCGCTTTTGGGCGGCAATTTGCCATCAAGATTTCAGTTTTGATCACAAACAGAAACTGATTGAAGCTTTGTTGGCAATAGAACTTAGCGATATCCAGCAGTTCATCAATGAACAACTTGTTAAACAGGTAATTCCGGACCGCCTGACACTGTTGTCAGTACAACAAGATTACCAAACAGCTATGTCAGATAAAAAAATTATCGGCAAAAACGATAAATTCACAACATCTGCAAACTATAAATATTAATCTGGCAAATTAATGAGGCTAGCCAGGACAAAACCAATCTGTTTTTGTCCTGTTAAGGCTTATTTTTAGTGCGTTTAATCAGCTATTTAAGGGAAAATTTGACTTACCAAACAACATCATTTCTAATGGGTGCTCAAATTATAAAAACAATAACAACCTTAAGTGCTTAACGAGTACGGTAACAGGTGTTAAAAGGTTACAACGTAGTGTACTTATTAGTAACAAAATTTCGATTGCTACTTGACTCAAAAATTACTAGAAGCACACAATGCATTTTGTTCTCGTTGATATCTCTCGTATTATCTTTTTCTATTCACAGTGAAAACCTCCAGTTAGATGCACCATTAAAGTTTCAACAACTGTCAGTGAAAGACGGTTTATCGCAAAACTACGTGTACAGTATTACCCAAGACAACGACGGTTTTATTTGGATTGCTACTCAAGACGGTTTGAATAGGTACGACGGTTATGAGTTTAAATATTATCGACACAATTTGTCTTCAAAAAACTCAATAGCTGATAATTTCATTAGAAAAGTTTTTGTAGATAAACAAAACAACCTTTGGGTTGGCACACAAAATGGCTTGAGCCGATACAACCGCGATATTGATAGTTTTGTAAACTACAAACACTACGCTAACGATGTATCAACACTCAGCGACAACATTATCTGGGACATTTATCAGGATCACAAAGGGGTTATATGGGTATCGACAGAGCTAGGAATACACAAATATAACTCAGTAAATGACACCTTTAATCGTGTTCGTATTCGAGGAGTTACCGATAAACTCAGAGAAGTGAGGACAATATTTCAAGACAACCAAGGTAATTATTGGCTCGGCACTTATGACCAAGGTATTTTTATAGCAAACAATACCTTTTCATTTGCTACTTCATTGCAAAACAATAATAAATTGAATCTGTCTATAGATGCGCAAGCATTGTATGACATGAAAGAAATAAATAACCAATATTGGCTTGCAACAGAAAAAGGCGCTTATGTAATTAGCAAAGATTTTTCGGTTGAGCAACAATTTACAGTTGAAAACGGGTTGTTATCAAATACTGTAAGAGCAATAGCTAAACAATCGAATGATGATATTTGGTTGGGCACGAGTAACGGTATTAGCACGGTTAGGGTCTTAGATAACCACATTTCAAATTATCAATCTGAAAGCCATCACATGTCCTTATCCGATGATCAAGTGATGGATATATTTGCAAGCTCAAATGGAAGTTTGTGGATTGGAACCTTGAAGGGCTTAAATCAGTTTACCCCATTATCAACCGTTTTTAAGCACCAACTATATGATTTCGACAATGAACACATAAGCGTTGAAGTCATGACAAAAACTCCAGATGACAAGCTTTGGTTTGCGTCAGTCGAAAAAGGTCTTAATTACATAGATAATGAAATAGTAACAAATATTCCCTTGAATCTTGGAAAAGAAATTGTTCAATTGAAATCAGATAGTCATGGTACTTTATGGCTAGTGACCACAGGTAATCAGTTACTTAAGTATTCCCCAGAAACCTTTTCTTATATAAAAATCGAGCAATGGTTCAATCAGAGTGACTTCAATGCGTTTACAGAATTAACAATAATAAACGACTCTATTTGGTTCTTGGATAACAGTGGTCAACTTAAGTCATTTAATCTAAATAATTACGACTTTACAATACATACCAACGCAAGTGAGCAAGTACTGACGGGCTTGCACAATCAAGAACAAAAATACATATGGAGTGTAACTGGAAGTAATGAACTAATAAAATTCAACATAGCTGATGGGAAGCAGAAGAAATACACTATAGCATCAAATTCTGAGTTCTCATTTCTTTCTGTTAACAATATACATGTTTCAGACAATTACGTTTGGTTAAGCTCATTATCTCAAGGAATTGCTCTGATAGACTTAAACAATTTAAAGTCGACGGTATTTAACGAAAATTCAGGGCTAACAAACAACTTTATAAACGCGTGTATAATAGATCAAAACAGCGCAGCCTGGTGTTCGACTAATAAAGGTATAAATGTTATCGACCCGCACTTATTGAAATCGCAGGCATTTTATACTGACTTCGCGCTAACTGATATAGAATTTATTAGTCATTCATCACTTAAGTATTCTAGCGATTCATTTTTCTTTGGAGGTCTGAACGGGATAGTTGAGTTTAATCCATTGACCCTAAAAGCATTAAATACTCAAATATCGCCGCCATCTTTTAATAAGCTGTTGATTGCAAATAAGCCTGTAAGTATAGAGATTCCCCCTGTCAAGGTAAAAGATAAGTTTACCCTTAGAGAATCACTTAACAAGCTTACAACTCTAACCTTGAAACATGCACAATCACCATTCAGTATAGAGTTTTCGTCGCCAAATGCAGACTTACCAGAGCAACTTGGTTACAAATATCGTCTAAAAGGGTTAGAGGAGCGTTGGATAGACTCTGGTGAAAATAATAGGAGAGCAACCTATACAAATTTGAGTGCTGGTGAATACATATTCGAGTTACAGGCTTACGATATCTATCACCCCGAAAACCACAAAACCCGACAATTAACGATCAAGATACTGCCACCATGGTGGCTATCGAACATAGCAAAGGCTGCTTACACATTACTCGCTTTGTTAGTCATAGGTTACTTCGTCCAGCAGTATCGCTATAAACGACAGTACAACTTACAAATCAAGTTAAGTGAAGAGCGCTTAAAACTATCCCTTTGGGGTAGCGGCGATGAAATGTGGGACTGGAATATTACCAGTGGCAAAATTTATCGTTCAAACATCTGGGGAACCTTAGATTTTCCACAAGATGGAAAACGCAGCAATAAAGTAGAATACAGTAACATTCACCCTCAAGACATTAAACGAGTACAAAGCGCGTTGAAACATCATTTTGATGACGACTGCAAGCACTTCGAGGCCACTTACCGAGTGCAGGACAAAACCAATAAATGGGTTTGGATTTTAGATCGAGGAAAAATCGTTGATCGAGATGATGACAACAAGCCAACTCGAATGACTGGTACCCTAAAAGATATTAGTCACATCAAAAAAGCCGAAGAGCGATTAAAGTTATTTGCTAAATGTATTGAGAGTATTTCTGACGCAGTTGTAATCTACGACCGACAATTTACTATTGTCGATATTAATCAGGCATTTATTCGCATAACTGGTAAGTCTAAAAAACAAATGCTTGGCACCCCAATGCATTTTGCACAGTACTCAGATATTTTTAATCAAAGTATTAAAAAGAACGTAATTAAAAACGGCAGTTGGCACGGTGAAATAGAAAACCGTCGAGAAAATAGCGAAGTATTTTTGACTGAACTTAGCCTAGATATCATCAAAGATGACGCTGGCAGTATATCTCATTTTGTCGGTGTCTTTTCCGATATCACTAAACGTAAAGAAACCGAAGCTGAGCTCAGAAAACTTGCGAATTCAGATACGCTAACTGGGTTACCAAACCGCTCTTATTTTCAAGCTAATCAGCTTCGTTTGGTCAAAAACAAAGTACCACATGCCCTGCTGGTTTTTGATTTAGACAACTTTAAAAAGATTAACGATTCACTAGGTCATGAAGCAGGCGATGTCCTGTTGTGTAAAGTAGCAGAGCGCATTTTAAATATTGGTCGTCAGCAAGATACCGTTTATCGCTTAGGTGGCGATGAGTTTAGTTTAGTAATTGAAAACACCAATGACATTCATACCATTACATCTATTGCTAAAGAGATACTGGCAGCAATCGCTCAACCTTTGCGCATTAAGAACCAAGAGCTAGTGTTGTATAGTAGTATTGGTATAGTGCTATACCCAGAAGATGGTGTTAGCCCGCAAGAATTACTCAAAAACGCAGATACAGCCATGTATCACGCGAAGAACCTAGGTGGTAACCGCTATCAATTTTTTAGCGAATCAATGAATAAGCAAGCAGTTCAGCGATTGCAAGTTGAAAACTTGATTCGACATGGCCTAAAAGGCGATTTCTTCTCTGTTTTCTATCAACCTAAGATAAATATTGCTTCAGGTAAAGTGTCAGGCATGGAAGCGCTTGTCAGATTTGACATGCCAAATAAAGGTGTCATCAGTCCAAGCGTCTTTATTCCAGTATCTGAAGAAACAGGTCAAATAATCGACATTGGTGAAGTAGTATTGCGCAAAGCTTGTTTTGCAACCAAAAAATGGGTAGACGCCGGTTTATTTGACGGTCGTATGGCTGTCAATTTATCGGCAGTACAATTTACTCAACCGAACCTCGTTTCAGTGATTGAAAGTGCGCTTACAGAGAGCCAGTTACCGGCTAAGTATTTAGAGCTTGAAATTACCGAAGGTACAGTAATGGACTCACCGCAAAAGGCGATAGAAACCATGCTGCAAATTCGCGCAATGGGAATTAACTTGTCTTTAGATGACTTTGGTACTGGCTATTCATCTCTAGCGTATTTAAAACGCTTTCCACTAAATACTCTTAAAATAGATAAAGCTTTTGTTGATGACATTGAGCACTCTGAGCAAGGCCGTAACATGGTAGCAACTATTGTCACCATTGCTCATAATCTAGGTTTGAACGTGGTTGCGGAAGGCGTAGAAACAAACCAACAATTACAATATCTCGCTAGTTTGCGCTGTGAACAGCTTCAAGGTTATTTATACAGTAAACCGTTACCTGAGAAAGACTTTCATAACTATTTGCTGTCCCACAGTATTACTGACAAATCTACGACGTTTAAAAAATCTAGATAATTTTATAACCGTCAAAAAATTACCGTATTTCAAATATATCGCTACAGCCCAATAACTATATGACCTAGTATCTTTGGCACAAAAATAGCTTAACTCTTAATAGTTTATTAACACTTAAGGGTAAAGCTATGATTAACGAAATTATTTTGGCACTTGGGATGGCTAACACACCAGCAACAGTTGAATCACACGATTTAGCGGTTTATGAAACAGCTACTCGTCGCGGTATGATTCGTATTTCAAATGAGTTAGACACACAAGAGTCAGCTACTCGTCGCGGTATGATTCGCATTTCAAATGAGTTAGACACGCAAGAGTCAGCTACTCGTCGTGGTATGATTCGCATCTCAAATGAGTTAGACGCGCAAGAGTCAGCTACTCGTCGCGGTATGATTCGTATTTCAAATGAGTTAGACACGCAAGAGTCCGCTACTCGTCGTGGTATGATTCGCATCTCAAATGAGTTAGACACGCAAGAGTCAGCTACTCGTCGCGGTATGATTCGTATTTCAAATGAGTTAGACACGCAAGAGTCAGCTACTCGTCGCGGTATGATTCGTATTTAGGAGCATATTATGATTAAGCTGTTAAAAGACTTTTTCTTAGTTAGCCCTAAGGCAAACAAAATTGCTATGTCGATAGAAATCAAGGAAATTCAAGCAACTAAAGGATGGTAATTGTGCATACCCGCATCACTAGAACCAAATAACAAGGATGTTATCGGTTATCTACTCATATTGCTGCAGAACGTTAAGATAAGCCGTTTTCTCTCATATAAGTGGCAACTGACTGCATATCACCAAACGCTCCAAGTAACATGTCTTTTGCGCGCTCTCGTGCAGACTGATTTTCAGAAGACCGAATAATATTAACCCATGTCTCTACCAAAACTTTAGGCGGAAGAGTATTGGCAGACAAATCTTTATTGCTAGCTTTGTTAGTCACGATATTAACCTATAGTCTTGAGAATAATATTAAGCATTAAAGGTCAAACAATTAAGACCAAAAGACTGATAATGCTTCATGCGTTTTTTCATACAAAACATTGGCCATAACAAAGGCCCAAAGACAACACCAGCAAACGCCCAGCGTCTGCGACCTAAGCCACTCATCAACGCTTGACAGTAAAAGAATAGCCCAGACAAAACAGCTAAACAGGCCAACACCAACAACATACAACTACCTCTGGCAAAATCGAGCCAATATTATAGCAAGTTAAATAGAACTAATAATTAACTTTGTGTGAAAAATGACTGCAGTATTAGATTTTAAATACAAAAAGAGGGGCAATGTCTTGCCCCTCCTTATGGAATGTTAATGCCGCTTAACGGCAACTAACTGCATTAAACAGATATGGCTAGTAAAAGCTCTCACCTGCTTCAGCCATAGCAACTAACTTATCACACGGGGTAAAACGATCGCCATGTTCATTGGCCCAGTGATTTAACTGTTTAACTACAGCAACTAAACCAACCTTATCCATGTAGCGGAAAGGACCACCTAGGAATGGTGGGAAACCGATACCAAAAATAGCACCGATATCACCATCACGAGCATTGCGAATAATGCCCTCGCCCAGACAACGAGCAGCCTCGTTCAGCATCAAGTACAAGCAGCGCTTCGCAACTTCCTGCTCAGACAAACGCCCTTCAGGCTCAATATTTAACAAGCGATAAATGCTGGTATCAACTTGTTTGCCTTTTTTAGCAAATAGTCCTTTGCCTGATTTCTCGTACAAATAGAAACCTTTCTTAGCTTTCTTACCCAGACGGCCATCAGCAATCAACTTATCAAAAGCCGCAGGTGCTTCAAAACGATCGCCAAGTTCAGCCTTCAAAATAGGACTGATTTTAGCACCGATATCAATACCCACTTCATCGAGCAACTGCATCGGCCCAACCGGGAAGCCAAAGTTAACCAGAGCTCGGTCAAGCTTGTCGATAGGTTCACCTTGCAACAAAATGTTAGCGGCTTCATTCATATACGGCGCCAAAATGCGATTGACGTAAAAACCCGCCTTATCTTTAACAACAATCGGTGTCTTACCTTGCTTTTTAGCAAAAGCTACGGTCGTTGAAATAGTTTGATCTGAAGTGCCTTCATGAGCAATGATTTCAGCAAGCGGCATTTTATCTACTGGCGAAAAGTAATGCAGACCAATGACGTTTTCTGGACGTTTCGCTTTTGCGGCAATCTGACCAATCGGCAAACTAGAAGTATTGCTGGCAAAAATAGTGTTCTCGCCACAATGCTGTTCAATGTCAGCAACCATCTGCTGTTTTAATGACAAGTCTTCAAATACCGCTTCAACTACAATATCGACGTCTTTGAAACCGGTATAATCAACAGTACCAGTAACCATGGCTAACTGCTTTTGCATTTCACTTTTGCGAATAAAGCGACGTTTAACCTTTTTGTTCAGCAAATCGTAGCTGTATTTCAACGCATGGCTAATACCTTGGTGGCTGATATCTTTCAATCTCACCGGTAGTTTCGCTTTTGTTGCGGTAACAAACGAAATACCACCGCCCATTAAGCCACCGCCTAAAACAGCAACGGCATTTAATTTTTCGGCTTTAACGCCGGCAACGCCCTGCTCTTTTTTCATTTCAGTGGTTGCAAAAAAGATATTGCGCAGTTGAGCTGATTCAGGGCTCATGACAAGTTCGCCGAAATGGTCTGCCTCTACTTGATAGCCAACTGCTGAAGCTTGCTCAACACCCGCACGAACACAATCAATAATCTTTAATGGCGCAGGATAATTTCCTTTGGTTTTCGCCGCTACCGTTTTACTCGCTTGCGAAAATACCACTTGGCGACCATAGCGATTATTTTCTAGCGCCTTATCAAGTAAGCTTTGTTTGCGCTGTTTAGGTTTTAAGCCTTTTTTAGCTTGTGCAAGAGCCATTTTTTCGGCCGTTTTCACCAACACACTCGCCGGTACAACATCGTCAACAAGACCCGCTTTTAACGCTTGTTTCGCGCGCAGTTGTTTACCTGTTAACATCATGTCTAATGCTTTTTGAATACCAACCAATTTAGGTAAACGCTGAGTACCGCCACCACCAGGTAGTAAGCCCAACTGAACTTCCGGCAAACCTAGTGCAGTATTGCCACTGTCAGTACATACGCGTTGATGACAGGCCATTGCCAACTCTAAACCGCCGCCTAAACACGGGCCGTCAATTGCAGCCACAATCGGTACAGAAAGTTGCTCTAGTTGTTGAAAGATCATTTGCGCTTGACGTGAAATAGCCACCACTTCAGCGCTGGTATTACAAGCTGCTAGCATGTTGACATCAGCACCGGCAACAAATGAGCCCTTTTTACCACTGAGTAAAATCACACCTTTAATAGTGCTGTCAGCTTTGATTGCTTGCAGCGTTTGTGACACTTCATCGGCAAACTCAGCTTTTAACGTGTTCATGGTATCGCCAACGACATCCATAATAAGATGGGCTATACCTGACTCTTGACGCACTAAGGTAAATGTTGATGCTTTGCTCTCTGTGCTTTCAACTTGTTCAATCACTTGATCATTGGCCTGATCAACATCTGTAGCTTGGTCTTTCACTTTTTTATCAGCCATTAGTTAGTCTCCACAATCATTGCTGCACCTAAACCGCCAGCTGCACATGCGGTAGTTAAACCGACACCACCACCTCGGCGTTTAAGTTCGTTTAACGTTTGGGTGATCAAACGAGCGCCAGTTGCGGCAAACGGATGTCCATAAGCTAAAGAGCCGCCCATCACATTAAATTTAGTCATATCAATTTCACCAATCGCTTGGTCTTGGCCCAGTTGCTCCCTAGCAAACTTGCGGCTGGCAAACATTTTCACGTTGGCTAGTGTTTGTGCGGCAAAAGCTTCGTGCATTTCCACAAGATCTAAATCGGCTAATGTCATACCCGCTCGTTTCAAGGCAATTGGGGTTGCATAACTTGGCCCCATTAACATGTCTTGCCAAACATCAATGGCAGAAAAGCCGTAACTGCGGATATAACCCAGTGGCTCATAACCGAGCTCTTTTGCGCGCCCTTCACGCATAAGCAAAACAGCTGCAGCACCATCCGTTAATGGCGTACTGTTAGCGGCAGTCACACTACCGTGCTTGCGATCAAATACCGGCTTGAGCTTGGCATAACCATCTAATACAGAGTTCTCGCGAATACAGTTATCTTTCTCAATAAACTGCTTATAAGGCTCTGGATGTGCAGTCATGACTTCATCCGCCAATTTGCCCTGCTGCCAACTTTCGGTCGCTAACGTGTGAGAACGGTGAGCAAGTTCGTCTTGTGCTTCTCGGGTTATGCCGTGGGTTTTCGCCATTTGCTCGGCGGTTTGCCCCATAGATAAGCCAGTTGAATACTCTGCAACTGCAGGCGGTACTGGCAATAAATCTTTCAAACCTAACTGGCGAACTAGATTAAATTTTTGGCCAAAGGTTTTAGCTTTTGACAAATCGAGTAGCGTTTTAGCCAGCTTTTTACTCACGCCGATCGGCGCCACTGAAGATGAATCAGCACCACCAGCAATACCAACATCAACGACACCCGCCATAATCGACTCAGCAACATTGACGGTCGACTGAAAGCTGGTCGCACAGGCGCGAGAAACACTGTAAGCATCAGTATGTACATTCATACCTGTGCCAAGCACGATTTCACGGGCGATGTTTGGTGCTTCAGGCATTTGAACAACTTGACCAAAAACCAACTGATCAATCACTTTTGGGTCGAGATCGTGTTTTTTGATTAATTCATTAACCACCATTTTACCTAGATCAACGGCTGGTACACCGTGATAAGCCGTTGCTTGCTTGGCAAATGGCGTGCGTAAGCCAGAAACGATCGCTATGCGCTCGCCACTGCCTGTTGTAAGTCGGGTTTGTGTCATAATTTATCCCTTAGCTGAGAGGTCAGACCTCTTGGTTGTGGCATAGATTTTAATCGCAAATGAAATTTTTTCAACGGTAAAAGCAAAAGCAAATATAAAAGAGCTCAAACTCAAACAATAATTAAACACTACCCTTACTTATTACTCAATTAAAAACAACTAGTTAACGATTAAATATAAACAATAAAAATAAGTGTTATAAACAATTACGATTAATTAACCAACAAAACCCTTGATAATACAAATAACAATTATTATCATTTAATTTACTGATTGTGAATTTAGGACTAGAAGAAATGCATTGGCAACAGTTAATGAAGCAAGGCAATGATTGTTTCGATCAACAGCAATGGTTACAAGCCGAGTATTTTTATCAAGAGGCTATTACCAGCCTAGATTCTCTTTGGCAACAAGATATAGAAAATATTGAGTTGTTGATGGCTTGGATAAGTGGCGTCCACAACTTATCAGCACTATTTGAAGTCCAAGAAGAAAGCCAAGTCGCCCTGCAATTTTTACTGATTGCCCACCAAAGAATGCTGGACTTGTCACAAAACCAAACACTATCTGAAGATATGCAGTTAATTGCTCATCGAGCATTAAAAACCACTTTAATGCCCTTGCTGCAATACAGTCAAAAATATCCAACGTGTAATCATTGCCAACATGCATTGCAAACGCTCAAAGCTCAATTAGACCAAAATCAAGAAACTGTTCATTAAATAATTAACTGGAGTCATTGTAAAAATGTTACCTAAACTCGCAATCTTAAAACCGCTTTTTGCATCACTTGCTTTAGTCTTTAGCCTGTTGTTGCCTAGTGCAGCGTTTGCTCATAGCGGCCACGATCACAGCGCGCCAGAGTCTGGTCTTATTCACTTACTTTGGTTGTTACCAGCAATTATTGCTATTGCTTATGCGGGATATCGCTTAGTAGGCAGCAAAAACGACAAATCAACCTCAAAAAAATAATTAGGCTTCACACGAGAATTGACCATGTTCTATAAATTATTTGAAACGCTCGATACTAAACTCAATTTTGATCGCGTATCTGCCCACTGTGACATCCCTTGTAAAATCTATGATCCATCGGCGGCACAAATTGCTGTATTAACCATGATTCGCATGGTTGATTTACTTGAAGAACTTACAACCAACGAACAGCTAACCGTCAATCAGCAAGCGCAATTTAATCGACTTGTCGCGCAAAAAGAAGAACACGGATTAAAATTAAAAGAAGAAATTCGCATTATTTGGGGTGACTACTTTAAAACACCGCAAATGGAGCTGTTTCCTGAAATTCACGAACTCACCCACAGCATCATGCTGGCGTGTTCAGCAGCTAAACAGCACGTAGATAAAACCGCTACGCTAGAGTTACTGACTAAAGTTAATCGCTTTGCAGAAATTTTTTGGGCAACCAAAGGCGTTGAGACCTTCACTGCTGTTTGTCCTTATCCGCCAGCACAACATGTTGTTTACCCTAAATTGGACAGCTAATGCTCGGTTGGCAAATAGCAAAAGTAAATGGCTTAAGTATGTCGCCAAGAGTGCCGGACAACAGCTTTGTTGTGGTCTGCTCTTGGCTCAATTTTTTACCGATTAAAGTTGGTCAGGTACTTAAATTTAATCACCCTAAATATGGCGAGCTTATTAAAACCGTCAGTGCCATCGACAAATACGGTTTTCTTTGGTTTTGCGGGGAGAATGAACACAGTATTTCTATTGAAGAGATCGGCCCAGTCAATAAAAACCAAGTATCCGGCAAAGTCTGTCTGATTTGTCGCCAACCCTAAAGGACTTCTCTAACCAAAGTTATGATTTCGGCTCAACTTGTAAAACAGCAGCTGGTTAAACAGCGCTGGCAACTGACTAACAAGCGCTTGTTTCTTCCTGTTACCCTCATCGCTTTACTGTTATCTCCCAATACCCAAGCTTTAACCATCCAAGTGCTTTCAGATGCCTTTTGGCAGGTATCAGCATATGTTGCTGCAACTTTAGCGGTTTACAACGCGATCACAGTAAAACTCGGAAAAGACAATACCATTAGTCGCTTAATAGATCAGCACTCAAGCTATCAAGTATTATTTGCCACCTTAATGGGTGCCCTACCCGGTTGTGGCGGCGCGATTGTCGTTATTACCCAATATGTCCGGGGCAAACTGAGCTTTGGCAGTGTGGTCGCCGTGTTAACCGCCACTATGGGTGATGCCGCTTTTTTACTGATCGCAGCCAAACCGTCAATCGCACTGCTGGTCATTGTCACCAGTATGTTGGTCGGCGCTATTTCAGGACTAGTCGTCGATAAAATCCACGGCAATAAATTTATGCGGCCGTGTTCTGACCATGAGCTAGACAAACGCCAGCAGCTATGTCAACAAGAGCAAGTCTACCGCGAGCAAAGTGAAACAGGTATTGACCAAACCAGCTTGCGACTGCAAGGCAGGTTTTGGCAATGGTTATTATTTCCAAGTATTGCCGTCGCTTTGTTGTACTCGTTTCAAGTTGATATTGAACAAGCACTAACACTGCCAGCGAACACTATGGCTTACTTAGGAGCTGTTGCTGCGATTATTGCCATGATACTTTGGGCAACCACACGTGAAGTAGTTAATTATCAAACCTTAGTTTCAGAAGATCCGAAAGCTGGTACGAGTAGCTTTTATCAAAAAGTCGCACAAGACACTAACTTCGTCACAAGCTGGGTGATTAGCGCCTTTTTGCTCTTTGAACTAGTGATATTTTGGAGCGATATCAACGTCGCCAACAGTGTTGCAAACTTAGGCGTGTTGACACCTTTAGTCGCCGTTGTTATTGGTTTACTACCTGGTTGTGGTCCACAAATTATTGTTACAAGCTTATATATAAGCGATGCATTACCACTTTCAGCACAACTGGGTAATGCCATTAGCAATGATGGTGATGCACTGTTCCCAGCGATTGCACTAGCCCCCAAAGCAGCAGTAATGGCGACCTTGTACTCAACTATTCCAGCATTAATGGTCGCTTACGGCTACTTTTACCTATTCGAATAAACAAGATGTGAGATTGCTCTGTCAGCGGTTAATTCTAGATAAATATGTGACAAAATATTTTCCGGCCTTGTTTTTACTGTTATTAGCCTTATATATAGTTATCATTAATAAAATTAACTAAATTTTAACCTTATGGCTATAGAGCGTTTTGCGGCATTAAAGCAACACTTAGAACAACAAATTATTGGTCAGGCTAATTTAGTCGAAAACTTATTAATTGCCTTATTGGCAAATGGTCACTTGATTGTTGAAGGCCCGCCGGGATTGGCAAAAACTCGTGCCGTTAACGCCCTTGCTGACGGCCTAGAAGCGGATTTTCACCGCATCCAATTCACCCCAGACTTACTGCCTGCCGACTTAACCGGTACCGATATTTATCGCCCGGAAGACGGCAGTTTTGTGTTTCAATCTGGTCCGCTATTTCGCAATCTAGTCTTGGCTGACGAAATCAACCGTGCGCCAGCAAAAGTCCAGTCGGCATTGCTTGAAGCAATGGCTGAAGGGCAAATTACCGTTGGCCGCAAAACCTATCCGTTGCCGGAATTGTTTTTAGTAATGGCAACGCAAAACCCGATTGAGCAAGAAGGTACCTATCCGCTACCTGAAGCTCAGCTCGACCGCTTTTTAATGCACCTCGCGATTGACTATCCAGATGCCGCTAGTGAGTTAGAAATCCTCAAGCTCAACCGCGGTGAAGCGTTAAAGCACGAAAAGACAAAAGTTGAAGAAATCACCCAAGCAGATATTTTCGCCGCTCGAGAACAAGTGTTATCGATTCACATGGCACCTGCTATCGAGCAATATATTGTTGATTTGATTATTGCCACCCGCTCACCAGAAAAATACGACGACAAACTAAAACAGTGGTTGGCTTATGGCGCAAGCCCGCGTGCGACCATTGCTTTAGATCGCTGCGCCCGCGCTCGTGCTTGGTTACACGGTCGTGACTTTGTTAGTCCTGAAGATGTCCAAGCCGTTTTTCACAATGTTCTTCGCCATCGTATTTTACTGACTTATCAAGCAGAAGCGGAAGGTTTAACCAGCAACGAAATTCTCGATCGCTTGTTGAGCTTAGTGGCCGTCGGTTAATTCTGTTTAGTTGGTTAACCTTGTACAAACGCTTATGAATTGGTTACGTCAAGCATTTAGTCAAAAGCAATCTGCCCAGCAAAACAGCCAAGAGCAACTGGCTGAACTTGGCAGTAACGGGGTTTTGCTGTCGATTGAAGAGCTAATCGCTTATCAAGGCAAAACATCGCTGATTAACCTCGCACCCAAACAGCATGTTCGCAGCCAGATGTCAGGCAACTACCTTGCCCGAACAAAAGGTAAAGGCATGGAGTTTGACGAAGTCAGACATTACCAAACCGGTGACGATATTCGCACCATTGACTGGCGCGTCACCGCCCGCACCGGCAAAACCCACACTAAGCTGTTTCGCGAAGAAGTTGAGCGACCGGTATTAATCGCGACAGATCTTGGCGAGACCATGAACTTTGGCAGTCAGCTCTTATTCAAGTCACTACAAGCAAGTCACCTTGCCGCGCTACTGGCATGGAATGCTAAAGCGAGAGGCGATCGCATTGGCGGTATTGTCTTTAATCAATATCAGCACAGCGAACTCAAACCTCGCAGTCGCCAGCAAGGTGTTTTGCATTACTTACACGCCTTGCACGAAGGGCAAAATTTCAGTGTTAATCAGCAATTGTCTCTAAATCAAACAAACGTCGGCCACCGCAAGCCAGTGCAGCAAACTGGACACGACTATTTTGCTGAAAACTGCGCACGCTTGCGCCAATTAGCTCGGCCAGGCAGCTTAGTTTATCTGATCACCGACGGTTATCAGCTTTCTGAAACTGCGGTTCGTCACTTGAGTCAAATTAGCCAGCATTGTGAACTTGTCGTCGCGCTGATTAACGACCCGCTTGAGTGCGCGCTACCTGAGCAAAATTCAATGACAGTGGCGATTACTGATGGCGAGCAACGTCAAGAACTCAACCTCGCCAGCAAAACGACGCATCAACACTATCAGCAAGCGGCAGATCAGTTGCATCAGCAAATCGATCAACAATTACAAAAAGCGGGCGCGCGCTTGCTCCATTTGCACACCGGACAAAGCTTAGAGCGTCAGTTAAAATACGGAGTTAGCGTGTGAACGATCCCCTCGCTCAACTACAAGACATCCAGTTACCCCAAGATGTTCACCAATATCCGGTTGCTCTTGGCTGGTGGCTACTGTTAGCACTTATTATTCTCAGCCTAGTTTTCACACTTCGCTACTTGAGCAAACGCAAAAAGCTCAACCACGCCAAAAAACAAGCTTTAGCGATGGCAAAGAATCAATCGCTCAGCGCAGCTGAAATATCGTCTATTTTTAAGCAAGCAGCCCTCGCCTACTGGCCCCGAGAGCGTGTTGCTAGTATCCACAGTCAAGGCTTTGCCACATTTTTAACAGAGCAATTACCCGATAAAGACAAGCAACACTTTGAACAGTTAGTCTCCTCAAGCTTTGAGCAACATTATCGAGAGGCTACCAAAGCGGCAAAAACACAAGTGGAAGCAGAGAAAAATTTGCAGCAAGGGCTGGTGTTTTGGTTAGAAAAAGCACTACCACCTGCTCGTAACCCAAGTAAAAAGAACAGCACCAGCGGAGGCTTTCATGATTAGTTTCGCTTGGTTCTGGTTATTACTGGCGTTACCTTTGCCACTGTTGGTGTATTGGTTACCCGCTAAAAAAAGGCAAAGTTCGGTCGCGTTGCAAGTACCTAAGTTGATGACCTTAGAACAGTCAACGGGCAGCCAACAAAGTAAAAGTAAAGCGCCACTTATTCTGTTATCGGTAATTTGGTTGTTGTTAGTACTTGCCGCTGCTAGGCCGCAATGGCTAGGTGATGCGGTCAACATTCCAACTGAAGGTCGCGAGCTGATGATAGCGGTCGATCTATCAGGCAGCATGCAAGTTGAAGATATGAGCCTTGGCAACCGTATGGTCAACCGCCTCGACATGCTCAAAGTCGTACTCGGCGATTTTATTGAACGTCGGGTTAGCGACCGCTTAGGATTAATTTTCTTTGCCGATGACGCCTATATGCAAACGCCAATGACTTTTGACCGAGAAACAGTCCAACAAATGCTCGATGAATCCGTGTTGGGGCTAGTTGGTAAAAAAACAGCAATCGGCGACGCCATTGCACTAGCGGTAAAACGCTTCGACCAAAAACAAAAATCTAACCGAGTCTTGGTGTTAGTGACGGATGGCCAAAACACAGCCGGAAAAATCACGCCAGAGCAAGCCTTAGAAGTGGCGATTGCCAAAAAGGTAACCATTTACACTATCGGCATCGGTGCTGATGTCATGTTGGAGCGGTCGCTGTTTGGCACCCGAAAAGTCAATCCATCGAGTGAACTCGATGAAAAAACACTGACCAATATTGCCGAGCAAACCGGTGGTCAGTACTTTCGCGCCAGAGACAGCGAATCGATGGCTGAAATATACCGATTGCTAGATCAGCTTGAACCAATAGAACAAGAGCAGCAGCAAATGCGGCCGTTAACCGCACTGTTTTATTGGCCGCTATCATTAGCTTTACTGTTGGCATTTAGTTATTTGTTGTGGCTCAGTCGGCCAAAAGCATTATTGGGGAAGAATAATGGCTGATTTTCATTTTATTCGCCCGTATTGGTTGTTCACGTTAATCGGATTGATATTCGCACTCTGGTTAGTTGCCAGGCTCAAAGTAAACAACACTGCATGGCAAAAACTGCTACCCGCTCATTTGGCTGAGGTATTGATAAAACAACCGGCTAAGTCGACTGGCTTGTCACTGTTCGCGCCGGCTTTAATTGGCTTTTTAACCATCATTGCACTCGCCGGTCCCTCTTGGCAAAAACTGCCGCAACCGGTTTATCAAATTGCTCGCGGGTCGGTATTGGTGATGGACATGTCTTACTCGATGCTTGCCACCGACGTCAGCCCTAATCGTTTGACTCGAGCGCGTTACAAGGCAATAGACCTACTCGACAATATCAACGAAGGCGATATTGGCTTAGTAGCCTACGCTGGTGATGCCTTTACCATCAGCCCTTTAACCACAGACATTAACAATATCAAGTTACTACTACCTTCCCTCAGCCCAGACATTATGCCTGAGCTTGGCAGCAACCCATACGCAGCGTTAGCATTGGCCGATGATATGCTAAAAAATGCGGGTCACCTGCGCGGTGATATTTATTGGTTTACTGATGGCGTCGACAACGAAGAGCTTACCGACCTGCACGAGCAAGCACAAAAACTCGGCCATAAAGTTAATATTCTCGGTATCGGCACCAAAGCTGGCGCACCGATAAAATTAACCAGTGGTGAACTGTTAAAAGACGATAACGGCGCCATCGTTATTCCCAAATTACCCAGTGCTAAGCTCGCTGGTATTGCCCGCAGTGGCAAAGGCAACTATCACACCATCAGCCTAGACAATAGCGATATTGAAAAGTTGGTTTCCGGCTCTCTTCTAGACTCGAATAAAGACCAAAGTGAAGATCAAAACAGCCAACAGCAAGGCACTGACAATCAATCCAATACCGGTGATCAATGGCAAGAAGCTGGCCCTTATTTACTGTTATTGGTCTTGCCTTTGGTACTCAATTATTTTCGCCGAGGCCAGCTCTTTAGCTTGGTATTACCCAGCTTAACCACGGGGTTATCAACCCTATTGGCTTTATCAATTGGCTTAGTACCAGTACCTAGCCAAGCGAATACCTTGCAAGATGCTTGGACCGATTTATGGCAAACCCAAGACCAACAAGCGCAAGAAAAATTTGGCGCCGAGGCTTACCAAGAAGCGGCAGAACAGTTCGCTGATAGCCAATGGCGCGCCAGCGCTCATTATAAAGCAGGTAACTATGAACAAGCGCTAAGTGGCTTTCAACAATCAAACAGCGCTGAAGCCTTATACAACCAAGGCAATGCCTTAGCCAAACTTGGCCGAATAGATGAAGCGATTGACGCCTACCAACAAGCACTGAATAAGCAACCTGACTTCACCAACGCGAAGGCTAACAAAGAATTACTTGAAGCGCTTAAAAAGCAACAAGAGCAGCAAAACCAGCAAGATAACAAAGGTGATAACAACCAAGAGCAAAATCAGCAACAAAACGGTGATAACGCTGGTAAAAACTCCGATGGGAACAATACTGAAAACGCAAACTCGGATAACTCAAGCTCAGAAAACTCAGACTCAGAAAGCACGGAGCAAGACGACTCAGAGCAAGGTGCTGATTCAGGCGAACAACAAAGTGATAACAGCAACCAATCGAACAACTCTCAGTCAAATAAAAGCGAACTCGACACGCCCAAAGACAATAGTCAACAGCCGGCTGAATCTGGTAATGAAGGCAACCAAGAACAAACTAGCGAGCAAACAGCGTCTGACGCAATGCAACAACCAGATGCTCAGCAACCCGGTGAACAAGCGCAAACTGCGGCAATTGACCAAGCCAGTTTAGCCGAGCAACAAGATCAAGAAGCGGCGCAAAAACATCAGCAAATACTGAAAAAAGTGACGGACGATCCGTATTTGTTATTGCGCAATAAAATGCAACTCGAATATCAAAAGCGCCGACACAATAACAATGGAGCTAAGAAAAAGTGGTAATGTTATTTTCTGCCTCTAAACCGATGCAGCGATTAGTCAATGCGCTAGCTGTGTTCAAAAAAATTTTATACACCTTTAGCTTGTTGCTTGTAACGGCGCTTTCGTCAGTGGCACAAGCTGAAATAACTGTTACCGCATCCGTTGATAAAAACCCTGTGATGCTGAACGAGTCTCTGATATTTACCGTGATCGCCAACGGCGATGTCGACCGCAATGCACTGGATACCTCGCCACTGCTAAAAAACTTCACCGTAGGTCGGACATCAGTTAGCTCTCAAACCAGTATGGTCAATTTTAAAACCAGTCGCACCACTCAGTGGACGACGGTGTTAATCCCCAAACAGCTTGGCAAAGTGGTTATTCCCTCGCTGCAAGTCGCTGATAGCCGCACCAATGAAATAGCGTTAACCGTTGTTGAAGCCAGTCAATCAAACCAGCAGCGCGATATATTTATCGAGTCTTCAGCCTCGGCTACTGACGTTTACGTTCAGCAGCAGTTCACGTTATCGGTAAAACTGCACTTTGCCGCCGAGCTGCAAAGAGGTAGCCTAACTGAGCCAGAGTTGAGCAGCGCTGATATTAAACAAGTAGGCAAAGACAGTGAAAGCGAAAAAATTATTAATGGTCGTCGCTACCGCGTGATTGAGCGCACCTTCGCGATAAAGCCACAACAAAGCGGCCAATTCACCTTAAAACCACCTATGTTTTCTGGCGAAATAATCGTGCCATCACGTCGTAATAATGGCTTTTTTGGTTTTAATGAAACCAAGCCAGTGAGCGTGCTTGGCGAAGACATTGAGATCGACGTTAAACCAATTCCGAGTAACTTTAATGGCCAGTGGCTGCCAAGTGAATTGTTAACCCTGCATCACGAGTGGCAACCTAGCCCTGAAAAATTTGTCGTTGGCGAGCCTATTACTCGGACAGTGACCTTAACTGCCGCCGGCGTTTCAGAAGAGCAACTGCCCGATATCGAACTAGATTTACCGAATGGTTTAAAAGTTTACCCCGACCAAGCTGAAAGCCATACCGGTATCAATAAAGGGCGATTGGTGAGCCAAAAAGTCTACAACTTTGCCATTGTCGCCAGTAAACCTGGCCAATACCAGTTGCCGGCTGTGCGCATTCCCTGGTGGAACACGGTCACCAATAAGTATCAAGAAGCTATCCTACCCGCGCGAACCATTACCGTTGCTGTAAACCCCGATTTTGCCAACACAGAACAAGCCCAGGTGACTGAGCAACCGAACAAGGCGGAAGCGCAAACGGCAAAAAATAATGAAGTTAGTCAAGGGTTAACTAACCCGTTGCCGACATCAGCGCAGCAAACACAATGGTTACAGTGGCTATTTCTGGCCTTGTGGCTGTTAACTTGTTTAGCCTGGTTTATCAGTAGTAAACGAAATAAAGCTAATAAAATTAGCGAGCTTCCTGTCTCTGACGACAGCAGTAATGGCATTTACCTCAAGCTATTAGCCGCGGCAAAACAAAATGACGGTCAACTTGTATTATCGTTACTTCCTCAATGGGTTAATGCGCAGTCTTGGTTAACCCAAGGCAAACGCGTCAGTCATTTAAGTCAAACTCTGCAAATACTGGGCGATGATGATGTTAGCGCAGCAATTGATGAATTGCAGGCCAGTTACTTCAACAAAAGTGATACGCCATGGCGTGGTGACAAGCTGACGACATTGCTACAAAAAGCAAATACTATGCTTAGCGAACGAAAAAAAGTAAGACAAAGTTCTGAGCGTATTCAACTCAATCCCTAGTTGTTTAGCGCTTCCCTTTCCTGCTAAAACATCAAAGCCGTGATATTAATAACTGAAATATCATGGCTTTTTCTTTTTTACTTACTTGCATTAATAATAACCAGCTTGGTACAAGCGCTAATTTTGCGGTAAGATAACTCGTGATCTCACATTCATCTTGAAAAAAGTCATGATAAAAAAATTAGTTCGAAATAAATCTGAGCAAGATCAGGTCTCTTCCAACATGACAACAAAACAAACACGCTACGAGGCGTTAGTCAAAGCCTTGCACGGTGATTTGTATCGCTACGCATTTTGGCTAACTCACGATAAACAGGTTTCAGAAGACTTAGTGCAAGAAACGTTTTTGCGAGCTTGGCGCGCTTTAGATTCATTGAAAGATGAAAAAGCAGCTAAGTCGTGGCTTATTACGATTTTACGTCGTGAAAATGCCAGACGCTTTGAGCGCAAGCGCTTTGACATGGGTGAATATGAAGAGTCAGCAATCACTGACACGTATTCAGCGAGTAACGAACAAGAAATGGAAAACCATTGGCTCAGAGAGAAAATAGCCAAGTTACCGGAAGAATACAGGGAACCATTAGTACTGCAAGTACTCGGTGGTTTTAGCGGCGAAGAAATCGCCGGCATATTATCCTTAAACAAGAACACGGTAATGACTCGTCTATTTAGAGCGCGTAACCAACTTAAAGACGCTTTAGATGATGAGCCAATGATGAGAGGCATACACAATGGATGATTTGCAATTTAGACGTAGTATTTATGCAGATCCAAAAAATTTAGACGATGCGTTGCAAGCGGCACTTAGTCAAGATCCGAAAAAGCAGCAATTCGCACAAGAGATAGATCGATTAGATGATGAGATTTTACAGGCATTAAATGTACCTGTGCCAGACGATCTTGCTGATAAATTATTGCTAAAACAAAGCTTTGCTAGCCATCGTCAACAAAAGCGTAAAACTCGTTGGCACTTGGCGATCGCAGCGTCGATAGCATTTGCTTTTGGTTTAACACTGAACTTTATGTTGTTTTCAAACGCGTATAGTAATTTATCAGACCACGCTTTAGCACATGTTTATTATGAAGAAGGCTACTTTGATAACAACAGTCAGGCACGAGTCAGCTTAGCATCACTCAACGACAAAATGTCTGATTTTAACGCCAGCTTTGACAGCACTTTAGGTGAACTTATCGCTGCTGATTACTGTCGTTTTAACGGATTAAAAGTATTGCACTTGGTGTTTCAAGGTAATACTAATCCTGTAACCGTCTTTGTTGTGCCAGAGAGCGATATGAAATTCACTGAAAGCTTTGCTGATGAAAAATACCAAGGCCGTGCGATGGAGTTCAGCTCAAAGGCAGTCAACGGCAATATTGTTGTGATTGGCGATGAAAACGAGTCAATCGACCAGTGGCAACGCAATATCAACGACAAGGTTCAGTGGTCTATTTAGCAGTCCAAATCTAGAGCGTCATTTGGTAGCAAAAAAAATAGCCGTTGAACGCAACTTTTGGTCTAGCGATAGACAAAAACTAGCGAGATCTAGAAATGCTTGTTAGGATGTTAGGATAATAATTCTAACAACCAGCAAGCATTTTTTTATGGCGTTTGAAACTCCCACATTAATTACCTTTTTTGGTTACCTACTTACCACACTATCGATTGGCTACCTAGCCTATAAAGCCACTGATACGCTAAGTGATTATATTCTCGGCGGTCGACAACTCGGCCCTAGTGTCACAGCCCTGAGTGTTGGTGCCTCAGATATGAGTGGTTGGCTGTTATTGGGTTTACCTGGCGCGATCTATTTATCAGGGGTCAGTGAGGTTTGGATAGGCGTTGGCTTAGTTATTGGCGCTTTCTTTAACTGGCTTTTGGTCGCACCTAGGCTTAGAACGTTTACCGAACAAGCAGACAATGCCCTAACCTTACCCGCATTTTTTGAACACCGATTTAACGATAGTAGTCATGTACTTAGGTTTATTTCTGCGGCAACTATTTTGATATTCTTCACTTTTTACGTCTCTTCAGGTTTAGTTGGTGGCGCAATTCTATTCGAAAAAGTCTTTGGTTTACCGTATCAGTCTGCGTTGCTTATCGGTGCTTTTGTTATTGTTGCATATACCTTTTTAGGTGGCTTTTTAGCGGTTAGCTGGACCGACTTTTTTCAAGGCTGCCTGATGCTAATCGCATTGATTGCTTTACCAATTGTCACGGTAACAGAGCTCGGTGGTATTTCAGCAACAGAAAGTAAACTTACTGAAATCAACCCAGACTTTGCCAATTTATTCAATGGCTTTACTTGGCTTGGCTTTATTTCATTAATGGCTTGGGGTTTAGGTTACTTCGGCCAACCGCACATTTTGTCTCGCTTTATGGCAATTAGATCGCGAGACGATATTCCAAAGTCACGCAATATCGCGATGCTATGGATGATCGTTGCGCTTATTGGTGCTTTAGCTGTTGGCTTAGTCGGTTCGGCATACTTTGCAGATAGCCCACTTGAAAATAGCGAAACTGTTTTTATTTACCTAACTCAAGCATTATTAAATCCTTGGTTAGCAGGTATTTTAATTGCCGCAATATTATCAGCCATTATGAGTACAATAGACTCACAACTACTGGTTTGTTCAAGTGTTATTGTTGAGGACTTTTACAAACACATCACTAAAAAACCTGCGACAGAAAATCAACTGGTTTGGTTATCTCGGTTTGCTTTACTATTAATCGCCGTTGTTGCAACGATTATAGCAACTAACCCAGAGAGCTCGATTTTAGACCTAGTGAGCTATGCTTGGGCCGGCTTTGGCGCGGCGTTTGGTCCAACCATATTACTCGCACTCTACTGGCCGAAATACTCGAAACAAGGGGCTATTGCCACCATTATTACAGGCGCAGTTGTTGTTATCGTTTGGAAACAGCTAAATGGCGGTATTTTCGATTTGTACGAAATAGTGCCAGGTTTTGTTTTTGCGACAATTGTCGGCTATTTAGTTAGTCGTCTAAGCTTCGAGCCAAGCGTCGAACAAACCTTTGTAAAACTGAATAAAAACAGCTAACAAGCAAGAAAACAATGGCTATCTTAGGCGCTTTCATCTATAGTTCAACCTTTAGTGCTTACCTCATTTAGCCATAAAATCTGAACCATCAAAAGTTAGGAATTTTGTTTACATGTACTTTTATGCGGCTCGCCAGCCGATTTTAGATTTAGACAAAAACTTATACGCTTACGAGCTACTTTTTCGTGACAGTATTGACAATGTTTTCCCCGATATCGATGGTGATGAAGCCACCACAAAAATGATTGAAGCTAGCCGCTTTAATATGGGTATCAGTGACTTTACCCACAACAAGCCCGCTTTTATCAACTTTACACTAGACACCATTAGCAAAGGTTACCCTAAAATGCTAACCACTGACGAAGTGGTAGTTGAAATATTGGAGACAGTAAAACCGGGTAAAAAATTATTAGCCGAGTGTAAAGACTTATTTGAGCAAGGTTATACCCTCGCGCTTGACGATTATGTCCATCAACCAGTATGGCAACACTTCTTTCCTTACATCAAAATAATCAAAATTGATTGGTTAGAAAGTAGACCTGAGCAAATGGAACAAGTCAAAGCGGCGATCAAAGACTTTCCTCACATCCAGCTTTTAGCTGAGAAAGTTGAAACCTACGAAGAATACGAGCAAGCGAAAGCGCTTGGCTGTACCTTGTTTCAAGGCTACTTCTTTTCGAAACCAGAAATGGTTAAAACGAAAAGCCTATCGCCCTCGCAAATGGCGATGGCAGAACTACTTTATGAGACATCTAAGCCAGAATTAGACTTAGCTAGTATTACTTCTGTTTTTGAACGCGATGTAACCTTGTCTTACAAGCTTCTTCGTTATGCTAACTCGCCAATATTTAGGCGTAGAAAAGAAATTTCGACGATTAAACAAGCGCTAATCACACTTGGTTCAAGTGAACTTAAACGTTTTCTCGGCGTGATGTTTGCCGCCAATGTCAACCCAGACAAACCATCTGAGCTGATTAAGTTTTCTATGACAAGGGCGAAGTGCTGTGAAGCTATTGCTGAGTTTATAAACGCGCAAGTGGATGGCCCTACCGCTTTCTTAACTGGCTTAATGTCGCTAATTGATGCGATTTTAGATGAAGACTTGGCTGCGATTTTAGAAAAGCTACCTTTAGCTCAAGAGATTAAAGAAAGCCTACTGACTAAAAAAGGTATGCTTGCCAATTTAATTAAGCTTACAGAGCTTATTGAACAAGCACAGTGGGAAAAAGTAGAGCTGGCTTGTGACAAACTCAAGCTAGACAAACAGCAAGTCGTTAAGGCCTACAACGACGCCGTCGCATGGGCGGATGAACAAGCCCTAATATCTGAATAAAGGCCCTGGGTTTAAACTCAAGATTGAGACAAAAGCCTTAAAAAACAAAAAGGGATAATAAAACCACTTTGGTGTTTTTATTATCCCTTTTTAGTTTGGCTGAATTAGTCTGTTGGCTTTATCGCAACCTACTCAAAACCGTTCGGGTTTTGTGACTGCCAACGCCAAGTATCGGTAATCATTTCAACTAAGCCACGCTCTGCTTGCCAACCCAATAAGTTGTTAGCAAGTTCGGCATTGGCAAATACCGTTGCGATATCACCAGCTCGTCTCGGTGCGATTTGATAAGGAATGTCGCGCTCAGCAGTTTGCTTAAACTGCTCAACAATTTGCAATACCGACGTACCGTTGCCGGTACCCAAATTAATCGCCTGACAGCCGTCAATTTTATCAAGACTCTCTAGCGCTTTGACATGGCCAAGCGCCAAGTCAACAACGTGAATATAATCACGAACACCAGTACCATCAATGGTATCGTAATCATCGCCAAATATTTGTAATTGAGCCAGTCGACCAACGGCTACTTGCGCAACGTAAGGCAATAAATTATTTGGAATACCATTTGGGTTTTCACCAATAAGGCCTGATTCATGGGCACCAATTGGGTTGAAGTAGCGCAAACAGGCAATTGACCACTCGGGATCACTTTTGGCTAAATCAAACAAAATATGCTCTATCATCAACTTAGTTTGGCCGTAAGGATTAGTCGCTGAAGTTGGCATGGTTTCAACCAACGGAGACTGGTTATTTTCACCATAAACCGTTGCTGAAGAGCTAAATACGATATTCTTAACCTTGTGCTCTGCCATGACTTCCAACAAAGTAACCGTGCCAGAAACATTGTTGTGATAGTAACTCAATGGGATATCGTTAGACTCACCGACGGCTTTTAAACCAGCGAAGTGAATTACAGCATCAATAGCGTTTTCGCTAAACACTTTATCCATCGCCGCACGATCACAAATGTCCGCTTCAATAAAACGAGGACTAAGACCTGTTATTTGTTCAATTCGGGGTAAAACTTGCGTAGAAGAGTTAGCTAAGTTATCTACAATAGCAACGTCATGGCCTAATTTTAATAATTCGACCACGGTATGACTGCCAATATAACCGGTACCACCTGTAATGAGTAAATTCATCAGTTCCCTTATATACTTATGTAAAACGTATCAATAGCGCATTATTGATAGTATTTTGTCACGGCTTCAACAAAGTTCTCAAGTAAATTCTCAGGTAACTGATTAATTCCCGCAGCTGCTGAGCGACCACCGCCGGTTGGAAACTGGACGCAAATATCGCCAGCACCTTGTTTATTGTTTAATGGTGCTCGTAAGCTAACCGTGTAACTAACTTCAGAGTCAGCATTTGGCTCACTATTACTTTGACTATTTTTGGTCAGTACTGCATGTGCCTTATCAGGGTTACGGTTAGCCAATAAATTACCGTAGACACCGCTGACTCGCCTTGCCCATGGAGCATCGTCCAATAACACGATCTGACAAATATCGTTATCGGCAACAACTTGTGCCGACTCGGCTAAGGCAATATCGGCTTGGTAGGCTTGATTAAGTTTTTCAAATATCGAACCGCTTTGATTAACCAGTAGCAAAGGATCAGGGTACTCTAGTAAGGCTTGATACAAATCTTTTGGATGATAATGAAGATCACCAATATCGTTGCCATAGCCATTGTAGTTAATCACTATCCCGAGCTGCTTGAGCAGTTCTTGATCTGTAGCTGAAATACCTAACTGCTCGGCAAGCGCCATTGCCGATTGATTCATATTATCTCCAAAAGCGGCAGCGACAGCCCAATGAGCATATTTACCACCAAGGTAGTGGTTAATGATAAGGCTAGTACAAGTATTAGCGTCAGTATCAATTAAACTGGTTAAGCGCTCCGATTGCGGTATATCGCCAACGCGATGGTGGTCGGCATAAAAAACATCAACACCGCTGTTTAACAGCTCAACCAACGCGGTGTGATTTTTCTCCATTGAGATATCAAGCACAGTTACTGACTTAGCTTGATTGACATCAACTTGCTGTAACAACTCAATATCCCGTTTAACACCGGTAACTAACTGACTTGTTTTAGGCTCAGCCAAGCGCAATTGCAGTAAAGCGATAATGCCGTCGGCATCGCCATTAAAAACGTCAAAATGCATAGAAATCTCTCTAAACTGCTTTGGTTGAGCTGATAAAGCCTCGCTCAGCTAAAAAGCTAAGTACTTGCTCCGCACATTGCTTAATGTCGGCTTCTGCAGTTTTAACGTGAATAGCAGGATTAGCGGGTACATCATAATCAGAGTCGATACCTGTAAAATGCTTGATTTCACCAGCGCGTGCTTTTTTGTATAGGCCTTTAGGGTCTCTTTGCTCGCAAACTTCTATTGGGGTATCAATAAAAACTTCGATGAATTCAGCTTCGCCGATTTTTTCTGCTGCAAGGGCGCGATCACTAGCAAATGGCGAAATAAAGGCAGTGGAAACAATCAATCCGGCATCGACAAACAGTTTGCCGACTTCGCTAATACGTCGAATGTTTTCTACTCTATCTTGGTCGGTAAAGCTTAAATCACCATTTAAGCCATGACGAACATTATCACCGTCAAGTAAGTAGCTGTGATAGCCGCGTTCAAACAACAAGTCGTCTACCGCATTAGCAATGGTTGACTTACCTGAGCCGCTTAAACCGGTATACCAAAGTAAACAAGGGCGTTGGCCTTTTTGCTGAGCGCGCTGTTGTTTAGTAATTTGCTGAGGATGCCAAACAGTATTTTCAGTTTTCATTAGAAGCCTACATTAAATTTACTCAAATGTGTCTAGACAACGGGTACTTGAGCGATAGTGAAAATTAAAACGGGAACACTCGCGGTAACACTGTCAGTACCACCGCACTATAAACCAGTGAAACTGGCACTCCAAATTTTATAAAATCCAATAACTTATAGTTGCCGGCGTTATAAACCATAACATTGGTTTGATAGCCATATGGACTAATAAAACTGCCACTAGCAGCAAAAGCGACGGCCATGACAAATGGCATCACGTTCACCCCCATCGCCAGCGCAATGCTATAGGCAATAGGAAACATTAGCGCTGCTGCTGCGTTGTTAGTGACTAATTCGGTCACTAATAAGGTTAAACCAAAGATTGCGATAAAGACTAAATAGACACTATGACCAGCTAACAGTGATTCAATATGTGATGACATCAAAGCCGCTAGCCCAGTATTTTCAATTCCTTTAGCCAGAGTTAGCGCGCCAAGTACGATCATCCAAATTTCCAACGGAAATCGACGCTTAATTTCATTGACCGTTAGACACTTGGTAAACAGCAGTAAGGCGAGATAAAATAGAGCACAGGTTAGCAAAGGCACCGAAAATAGTACCGAGACAGCGATCGCCGAGATAAAGCCACCAATAGTGCTAATGTTGCGCCAGCCGTGGAGCATATTTTCTGGTTGATGGCCAGAGAGAATATAGAAGTTTTTCGACAAGTTAGTACGTGCAGCAAAGTCGTTACCAACAGCGAGTACCAAAAAATCTCCGGCTTGAATACTAATATCGCCGAGCTTTCCTGATAATCGTCCACCATCGCGCCTTACTGCCACCACAGCAGCATCAAAGCGAGCGCGAAAACCGGCGGTTTTTAGCGTTTTACCGACAATCGCTGAATCGGGTTTAATTACCACTTCAGTTAAGTTATCTCGTAGTAAACCGTCTTGTTGAGCATATAGTTCAAGACCGTCAAATTGTTTCAAAACAAACACTTGTGAGATATCACCAGAGAAAATTAGTTTGTCACCGGCTTGCAGCACTTCTTCAGGGGTCACAGGTGAGATCATGCGGCCACAGCGAACGACTTCAACCAAGAACAAGGTCCCTAAGTTACGCAAACCATTTTCTTCGACACTCTTGCCGATTAACTTAGATTCTGCGGTTATTTCCGCCTCAACAAAATAGTGCTTTTGCGAAAACTCTTGTTTCGCCATTCGCGGTAAACTGGGAATACGTAGAAAAATAACAAAGAAACAACAAAACAGTGCTGCTAAGCCAACCAGTGTAAAGTCGAAAAACCCCAAGCTTGGCTGACCTTTCTCAATCAACATACTGTTGACAATAAGATTAGTTGAGGTACCGACTAAGGTCAGTGTTCCCCCCAATACTGCCGCGAATGACAAAGGTAATAATAACCTGCCTGGATTGATCAAGGTGTTGTTTTTTACCGTGCTAATCAAGGCGGCAACAACGGCAGTATTATTCATCAAGCCAGACGCTAATGCAGCCAATACGAGCGTACGCAAACTCGACTTAACTTTAGACCCGTTAATTAAAAGACTAGAAACCTTGCGCAATACGCTAGTGCGTTCAAACGAGAAAGAGCACAGTACCAGTAACACTAAGGTCATCAAACCTGGGTTGACCGCATTTAGAAACACTTGTTCAGTGGTAACAAATGAAGCGGCAAGACAGGTTAAGGTGGCAACGCCAAAAACCCGTTCAGGATGGTTTTGACAGCGAATTAAACCGGCAAAAGTGCCAAGAAAAATAACAAGCATAAGTGCTTGGTCAAGTGTCATAATAACCTCTTGATTCAAGCACTAGAAATATAAAGAGCGGTGGTGCAAAGCGACAGGGGTTAGTTTTAGCTTTCAGCTGATTATCAAAAAATAAATAAAACATTTTTCTCTCAACAGCGCCTTTGTGCATTTGCACCTTATTGAAGAGACTAACTTTGTTTACTTGCTAAGTAACTTAGTTAAATCTCTCGCTCCCCAGTGTGGGAAGTGCTTGCGAATAAGTGCATTCAACTCAAGTTCAAAAGCAGAAAATGCTTGCTCGTTCTTCTCCTCTAACGTGCTAACGATCATGCCAGCACCGACGGTGATATTACTGATGCGATCAACAATAATAAATGAACCCGTTTCGCGGTTGGTATCATAAGGGTCAAAATGCAAGGTTTCCGCAACAGCAAAATTAGCATTGCCAATTTCATTGAGCGCTAACTGGCTGCTGTCACTTTTAACCATAGTATTAACATCAATTTGATGATTAATCTGGCTAACGTAACCCGTGGTCATCTTAGTGCCGTGCTTAATGTAGTATTCGCGACCGGCTTCTAAAGTGTCGTCATGCATCCAAACAACGGTCGCTTCAAATTCTTTAGAAGAGTTGGGTAAATTACCTTTCTTGACGATCATCTCGCCGCGACTAATATCGATTTCACCTTCAAGCGTTAAGGTAATCGCTTGACCACGTTCAGCGCGCTCTAAATCGCCATCAAAGGTGACAATTGACGCCACTTTGCTTTCTTTACCTGAAGGTAGCGCAACTATGCTGTCGCCTACGCGAACATTACCCGAAGCCACTGTACCGGCAAAACCGCGAAAATCTAAATGAGGGCGGTTAACATATTGAACTGGGAAGCGGAATTCACTGAAACTATCTGTGTCATCAACCTTAATAGTGTTCAATAATTTCATCATGGTGGCGCCTGGGTACCATGGCATATTGTCACTTTCTTCAACAACATTGTCACCGTCAAGTGCTGAAATAGGCACAAAACGGATATCAGTAAAGTTAAGGTCGTTGGCAAATTCACGATAATCTTTCTTAATTTGCTGATAGGTCTCTTGACTGTAATCGACAAGATCCATTTTGTTGACCGCTACTAATACGTGCTTAATACCCAATAGTGAACAAATAAAAGAGTGACGTCTGGTTTGTACTTGTACACCGCGGCGGGCATCAATCAAAATAATCGCCAAATCACAGGTTGAAGCGCCGGTTGCCATGTTGCGGGTGTACTGCTCATGTCCTGGAGTATCGGCAATAATGAACTTGCGCTTGTCGGTCGAAAAGTAACGGTATGCAACATCAATAGTGATGCCTTGTTCACGCTCTGATTGCAAGCCATCAACCAACAATGCTAAGTCAACTGCTTCACCAGTAGTACCGGATTTTTTACTGTCATTTTCAATAGCGGCTAATTGGTCTTCAAAGATCATTTTTGAGTCGTGAAGTAAACGCCCAATTAGAGTACTTTTGCCATCGTCTACGCTACCACAGGTAAGAAAACGCAAAAGCTCTTTGTTTTCATGTTGCTTTAAATACGCCTGAATGTCTTGTTCGATAAGTTCTGATTGATGAGACATAATCTAATTCCAATAAAATTTTTATTAACCAATAAGTGTTGAATGCAAACAAAAGAAAATGACTTAGAAGTAACCTTCCATTTTCTTTTTCTCCATCGAGCCTGATGAATCATGGTCAATAACACGACCTTGACGCTCAGAGGTTTTGGTTAATAACATTTCTTGAATAATTTCAGGTAAAGTTGCCGCTTCAGATTCCACAGCGCCCGTTAATGGGTAGCAGCCCAAGGTTCTAAAGCGAACACTTTTCATTTGTACTTGTTCGTTGTCTTCTAGTGGCATACGGTCATCATCAACCATAATAAGTGTGCCATCACGTTCGACAACTGGACGTTTTGCCGCGAGATACAAAGGAACAATTTCGATATTTTCTAGGTAGATATATTGCCAAATATCCAGTTCTGTCCAATTAGACAATGGGAACACACGAATGCTCTCACCTTTGTTCACTTTACCGTTGTAAGTGTTCCAAAGCTCTGGACGCTGGTTTTTAGGATCCCAACGGTGATTAGTATCACGGAATGAATAAACGCGCTCTTTAGCACGAGACTTTTCTTCATCACGACGAGCACCGCCGAAAGCAGCATCAAACTGGTACTTGTCTAGGGCTTGTTTTAAGGCCTGAGTCTTCATGATATCGGTGTGTTTAGCACTGCCATGAGTAAATGGACCTACTCCCATTTTCAAACCCTCTGGGTTCTTATGCACTAATAATTCAAAGCCATAGTCTTTCGCTAAACGATCGCGAAAGGCAATCATTTCTTTAAACTTCCAGTCTGTGTCAACGTGAAGTAATGGAAAAGGGATTTTACCCGGCGCAAACGCCTTCCTCGCAAGGTGTAATAAGACTGCAGAGTCTTTACCGATCGAATAAAGCATTACCGGGTTGTCAAACTCGGCAGCAACTTCACGAATAATATGAATAGATTCAGCTTCAAGCTTTTTTAAGTGCGTTTGATTCATGGTATTGGTATCAATAATCTAAGTAATTGTAGAAATAATGCCATAGCTTTACCAACACATCCATATAAGAACACTCTCTTATATAACCATAAATTATATTGAACTTGAGCAATAAAAAAGCCGCTGTTTAAGCGGCTTATGTTCTAGAGCTCTAATGATTTGAGGTAATCTGTAAACTCGGCTGCTAATTTGGGGTGACGAAGCGCATATTCAACATTTGCTTTCATATAACCGATTTTCGAACCGCAATCGTGAGATTTGCCCATCATATGAAATGCCTCGACCATTTCAAGCTTCATTAAACTTGCAATAGCATCGGTAAGCTGTATTTCACCACCGGCCCCTGGTGGTGTATACTCAAGCAAATCCCAAATTTTCTCAGATAAAACATAACGACCGACTACCGCGAGATTGGATGGGGCTTCATCTACTGGTGGTTTTTCGACAACGGCAGTCATCGCTTGAGATTCACCTGCGTTAAGCTCTACACCACCACAATCAACGACACCATAACTGCTAACCTCTTCCATAGGCACCGGCTCTACCATGACTTGACTGTAACCACCAACTTCATGATATCGTTTAAGCATAGCAGCCAAATTTTCGGTTTTTAAATTTGCGCTAGCGTCATCCAAAATCACGTCTGGTAAAACAACAACAAATGGTTCATTACCAATAATAGGTCTAGCTTTTAATACTGCGTGCCCCAAACCTTTCGCCTCACCTTGCCTAACGTGCAAAATAGTGACTTCTTTTGGACAAATTGCTTGAATTTCCTCAAGCAGCTGGCGTTTAACCCGTTTCTCAAGTGTCGTTTCAAGCTCAAAAGACTTGTCAAAGTGGTTCTCGATAGCATTCTTAGAAGAATGAGTCACTAACACTATTTCAGTAATGCCTGCGTCAATACATTCATTAACTATGTATTGAATCAGCGGTTTATCGACAATGGGCAGCATTTCTTTTGGAATAGCTTTAGTTGCTGGCAACATTCGCGTGCCCAAACCAGCGACAGGTATTACCGCTTTTTTTATTTTACTCATTGATATAAATTCCAATTTAAACGTATTTAATTTGTAAGTTCTAACAAAGTTAACGTTACTAATCCATGTTATAGCGATTAAAGATGGCTGAAAATAATTCAATCGCTAACAAATTAGTACTAGCTAAATTTTATAAAACTCGCGATACCAGTTAACAAAACGTTCTACTCCGTCGGCAACAGAGACCGAAGGTCGGTGTCCAGTGACTTCAAATAAGTCTTCAACCTCTGCATAGGTCTGATAGACATCACCAGGCTGCATCGGCATAAAGTTCTTATTGGCTTCAAGACCCAATGAGCGCTCTAGTGACTGAACAAACTCCATCAACTTAACGGGATTACCATTGCCAATATTAAACACGCGATATGGCGCACTACTGGTCGCGGCATTACCCGTCTCTACCTTCCAAGTATCATCGGCTTTAGGAATGATATCTTGGACCCGAATAACACCTTCAACAATGTCATCGATATAAGTAAAATCTCGCCTCATATCACCGTTGTTATAGATATCTATCTGCTTACCTTCAACAATTGCTTTAGTAAACTTAAACAACGCCATATCTGGACGCCCCCATGGCCCATAAACGGTGAAAAAGCGTAAGCCTGTAGTGGGAATGCCGTACAAATGTGAGTAAGTATGAGACATTAACTCATTAGACTTCTTTGTGGCAGCATAAAGTGATATTGGGTGGTCAACGCTATCAGAAGTGGCAAATGGAACTTTACTATTTAGTCCATAAACAGAGCTGGATGATGCGTAAACTAGATGCTCGATATTGTGGTGACGGCAACCTTCTAAAATAGTCAAATGACCAACTAAGTTAGAGTCAGCATAAGCCAGCGGATTGTCTATTGAATAGCGAACCCCAGCTTGCGCTGCTAAATGAATAACGCGATTAAACTGCTCTCGTTCAAATAAATCAGCAATACCCTCTCTATCAGCCAAATCGAGCTTAATAAAGGTAAAGTTCGTTAAACTGTCTAATTCAGCTAATCTTGCCAACTTTAGATTTACGTCGTAATAATCATTAATATTGTCGATACCAACAACTTGATGGCCTTGCTCGCATAAACGCTGAACAACATAAAAGCCAATAAACCCTGCGGCGCCAGTGACCAAAAACTTCATCTATATATTCCCTAAAAATAACAATTAATCTGAACCAAAAAGATCACGAGTATAAACTTTATCAGCAACGTCAGCTAAATCATCGGACATTCTGTTAGAAACGATAACATCTGAAATATTTTTAAAATCCTCTAATGAGCGCACAACTTTCGAGTTGAAAAAATCGTCTTCTGTTAATTCTGGCTCGTAAATCACCACAGGTATTCCCTTAGCCTTTATACGCTTCATAATGCCTTGGATAGAAGACGCTCTAAAGTTGTCTGAGCCCGCCTTCATTATTAAACGATAGATTCCAACAATTTTAGGTTGACGTTTAATTATTGATTCTGCGATGAAATCTTTACGAGTAGTGTTGGCATCAACAATGGCACGAATAATATTATTTGGCACATTTTGATAATTTGCTAGCAACTGTTTAGTGTCTTTAGGTAAGCAGTAACCACCGTAACCAAATGATGGATTGTTATAATGGTTACCAATACGAGGATCTAGGCTGACACCTTCAATAATTTGGCGAGAATCTAAACCATGAGCTTCAGCGTAAGAGTCGAGTTCATTAAAGTATGAGACTCGCATCGCTAAATAAGTGTTTGAGAACAACTTAATAGCTTCGGCTTCTGTCGAATCCGTAAACAAGACATCAATATTTTCTTTAACTGCACCTTGTACTAATAAATTAGTAAATTGTTCAGCTCGATCACTTCGTTCACCAACAACCACACGTGATGGATATAAATTATCGTAAAGTGCTTTACCTTCTCGCAAAAACTCAGGTGAAAAAATAATATTTTCACAATTAAATTCTTGCTTGATACGCTCGGTATAACCAACAGGAATTGTCGATTTGATGATCATCACCGCATCGGGGTTAATGGCAATAACATCTTTAATAACTGCCTCAACAGAGCTAGTGTCAAAGTAGTTAGTTTCAACGTCATAATCTGTCGGCGTAGAAATAACGACAAAGTCAGCGCCTTGGTAGGCAAACTCTTTGTCTAAAGTTGCAGTAAAATTCAGTTTATTTTCTGCTAAAAACAATTCAATTTCTTTATCAACAATCGGCGATTTTTTATCGTTTAACAACGCCACTTTTTCAGCATTGATATCTATTGCAACAACTTCATTATGTTGAGCTAGTAGCATCGCATTAGACAAACCTACATAGCCGGTGCCGGCTACCGCTATTTTCATATATATTCCTTAAGTAAAAAGAGCTTATGTACCATACATAAGCTCTTTAACAAACTTCACAAACAATTTAACCATATTACTGATAAAAATTGAAATGCGTTATGTTACATTCAAAGTTTAATAACTCTACTTAACACCTTGGTTACTATCTGCTCAGCTTGCTTTGGACTTAGCGACTCAGCATAACATCTTAGTTCAGGCGCATTACCAGAGGGTCTTAAGTGAATAGTACTTTGGTTTGAAAGTGTCATGCGCAAACCATCAGTTAAGTCGACATTCAATACACCTGAAGATTCAAAACCAAGTAATTGAACCAAACTGCATGCATCGTCTTTGTATTTTTCAATCAGCGCTGTACTTTTTTCAGTGGCAAAATTTTTAATACGGTCACTGGCCGAAAAACGAATTGATACCTGCTCTACCATAGTGGAAATTGTTGACTCACCTTTAGATTGCGAAAACAGCATAATTGCAGGCAGCACGGCATCACGAGTTGGTAGTGCTTTTAGCTCTTTACCACTGACTTGTGTATCAGTACCTAATAAAAAGCCACCATTAGCTTCAAAACCTGCAACAGATTTATAGTTTTCATCCAATTGAGTAAATTCAGCGATAACATAGGGTGAACCAATACGCGTGCGCTTAACTTTTTTAAAAGCGTTAGAAAGTTCAATTGAAGTATTTGAGCTCACAGGAACAGACAAGGCTTCAATATTTAATGCTTTTGCGCAAAGTAGCCCTAGAATATCACCGCGCAGCCAACTTCCCTTTTCATCGGCGATTAATGGTCTATCACCATCACCATCAGTGGAAAAAATGGCATCAAAGCCATACTCTTGCGACCACGCAACGGCTTTTTGCTTATCCTGCTCAGAAACGGCCTCAGTATCGATAGGAACGAAAACATCACTTGGTTCCAAGCGCATCACTTTAGCACCAAGTGCTTCAAAAATTTGATAGTAAAGCTCACGACCAGCGCTAGAGTGCTCATAGATACCGATATGCTTATCGGCTAAAACAGGAGAATCAAACAACGAGGTGTAACGCTCGATATACTGCTTTTCAGCAAGGTCGCTAACGATTAATTCCGGTAAATTTTCTATTGATTGAAAATCAATGTCACTGGCTAAAATAGCATTTTCATCCGCTTTAGAAATTTCACCATCAGGGCGATAAAACTTCAAACCATTACGATCAAAAGGAATATGACTTCCCGTCACCATGATACAGGGAATACTCTGTTGCATCGCACAATAGGCAAGCGCAGGCGTTGGAATAACACCATAGTACTCAATTGTAATCCCTTGCTGCTCAAGTGCCCCACTACAGGCCTGTGCCATGGCATAACTGCTAGGGCGATTATCAATAGCAATAGCTAAGCGCTCAACGTTAAAGCTTTCTTTGAAAGAGTCAACAAAGGCAAGTGCAAATGCTGCACAGACATTAGGAGTAAACTGCTCAACTAAACCACGAGCACCACTGGTGCCAAATGCAACACCAGATTCTGCTAACACTACTTTCGTGTTTAACATTCGAATTCCTTAATACAAGCAGCTACTTATTTTCAACACGACCATAGCGGTCTTCAAAGCGAACAATATCATCTTCACCAAGATAAGAACCTGATTGTACTTCAATAAGCTCTAAATCGACCTTACCTGGATTTTCCAATGCATGAACAACGCCTATTGGGATATAAGTTGACTGGTTTTCGGTTAACAATAACTCTTGCTCGCCGTTGGTGACTTTGGCCGTGCCTGAAACCACAATCCAATGCTCAGCGCGGTGATGATGCATTTGGACAGATAACTTGGAACCTGGTTTTACGGTAATACGCTTAACTTGAAAGCGCTCACCATTATCGACAGAATCGTACTTGCCCCAAGGACGATAAACTTCGCGATGATGTTTAAATTCAGATCTCTGTTCCGTTTTAAGTTGATTAACCACTTGCTTAACTTCTTGGACTTTTGATTTCTTAGAAACCAAAATAGCATCTTTGGTCTCAACAACCACGACATCATCAAGGCCGACAACGGCAACTAGGCGTTCTTCAGCATTGACATACGTATTTGAACTGTTGACATTAATCACATCGCCTTTAAATACGTTACCATCAATATCTTTATCTTCAATATCCCAAAGCGCAGACCAACTGCCGACATCACTCCAACCACAATCCATGGGTACTACAACCGCGTGTTCCGTTTTTTCCATTACCGCATAATCGATAGAGTCATCAGGACAAGCATCAAAAGCTTCTGAATCAACGCGAATAAAATCAATGTCCGCTTGGGTTTTTGCCATAGCTTGTTCACAAGCGGAGTAAATATCTGGGCGATATGCTTTTAACTCATTTAGGTAACTACTGGCTTTAAACAAGAACATACCGCTGTTCCAATAGTACTGTTCACTCACAAGATACGATTGTGCTTTCGCTAAGTCCGGTTTTTCAACAAAACTATCGACAATAAAACCTTCGCTATGCTCATCGCCACGCTTGATATAGCCGTACCCAGTTTCAGGGGCTGTCGGGACAATACCAAACGTGACCAACTTGCCTTGTTCGGCAATAACAGCAGCTTTTTCGATGGAAGCACAAAATGCTGCTTCATCTTTAATAACATGGTCGGCTGCAAGCACTAGCAAAAGAGGGTCTTCGCCTGAATTAATAGCTTGAAACGCAGGCAAAGCAATAGCGGGAGCAGTATTGCGACCAACTGGTTCTAAAATAATACCACTATTAGGTATACTCTTTGCTCGAAACTGCTCTGCAACAGAAAATCGATGCTCTTCATTACAAATAACCATTGGTGCTTTGTGGTCAACACCAGACAAGCGCTTAGCGGTTGCCTGTAGCATTGAGTTTTCACCGAATAAAGTTAAAAACTGTTTTGAGAAAAGCTGACGAGATAACGGCCATAAACGGGAGCCTGAGCCTCCGGCCATAATTATTGGCGTAATCATATAAACACTCCTTATACTCTGTTAACAGCTTCGTCAATTGCTTTTAAATATTTCGCTATTACTATTTTTTCATCAAACTTAGACTCTGCAAGCTTTCGACTTTCTAATGCAAAAGATTTCTTTTGTTCTATACTTAACTGAATAAACAAGTCAATCTTACTTAATAAACTGTCGCCATCTTTTGGCGTGCATAAAAATCCATTTACACCATCTATCACTGTTTCCTTACAACCTACATTATTCGTTGTTATAATCGGCTTTCCAGATGCTAACCCTTCTAACAAAGATTTAGGTACACCCTCTCTGTAAAATGATGGCAAAACCATACAATCAACAGAAGCTATCTTGTCTTCTACACGGTCACTTTTTCCTAAAAAATTTATCACTCCATCTTTGATCCAATGGTCTAAATCCTTACGATTAACTGCATCAGGCTTTTCGTCTTCTAAAAAACCTAGCAGCTGAAATTCAACCAAATCACCATATTTTCTCTTAAGCTCTCTAGCTGCATACGCATATTCATAGATACCTTTTTGTTTCAATAATCGAGCTACAAGTAAAAACTTTACATTACCATCAAATTTTCTATTCGAAAATGAAAACCTATCAAGGTCAATACCAGAACCAAAAAGTCTTTCAGTTTTCTCAAATTGAACTATATTTTGATCAAGAAACAACTGACGATCTTCTTCATTTTGAAAAAAAACTTTAGAAGCTTTTTTTTGTGTAAATTTATATAGTAGCCGAGCGATAAGTGATGGTACTGAAGACTCAGAAAAAAGTTTTCCTAGACCAGCTATATTATTTATACATTTAATATTAAAAAGAGACGCAGCTAAGGTACTGTAAATATTATTTTTAGGTGTAAAATTTAAAACTACATCAGGCTTTAATCTTTTGTATAGCAAAAGAAATCCTACAAAAGAGTAACAGTCATAAAAAGGATTAGTTCCTGATTGATCTATTTTAATATTTAACCATGAACAACCTACAGCAGATAGTTTCTCACTATATTCATCTTTCGGAGCTATTGCGATAACACTATGTCCATCACGAATTAATTCCTTGATAGTGTTCAATCTAAAATTATATAGATACCAACTTGTGTTTGCTGAAATAATAATTTTCATTAATGTTCTCTATACTATAAATTATCTTCTAACCAAGCTTGAAACATCAAAACACTCCACAATTGAATAGACCAATCTCTCTTACCTGTTTGGTGTTCAAGCCATTTATTTGTTATTACAGGTTCATGCAAAAAGCCTTGAGCTAACAGTTTTCGTGGCTCTATTAGGCTATAAGCCCAGTCTTTCAACTCGTTACGTAGCCATTTTGCTAAAGGTAAAGAGAACCCCTTTTTGGGTCTTTCTATAAGTTCTTTAGGTACATATTTGTATAATACTTGCCGAAGTATCCATTTAGATTGACCTTCGTTAATCTTATATTTTTGGGGGATTTTCCATGCAAACTCAACAACATTGTGATTTAAAAATGGAACTCTCGATTCCAGAGAAACAGCCATAGTAGCTCTATCTAACTTAACTAAAATATCATCTACTAAATAAGACTCTCCATCCCATAACATCATTTTTTCAATATCTGTTAAACTATCAATATTAGATTCAGATATATTTAAATCAGGTAAAACATCAACCCCTTTAACTAGTAATAAAGGCTCTTCCCAGTTTGACACTATATTTAAGTATAGATCTGAAAAGCTCCCAGCTCCGAGAACCCTCGCACCTTTGTGTACTTTATGACCTAAATTAGGAAACTTACGATCTAGCTTTATGAGATTAGCAATATTATCCCAGCTATCTGGAGAAACTTTAGTTAAGCCAGAGCCTATGATATTTCTCATACCTCTCGGTAGTTTATTTAATTTACCCCATAAATCGTGGGTTATTGTATATCTATTATAGCCTGAAAATAATTCATCTCCGGCATCTCCAGAAAGAGAAACCGTTACGTGTTCTTTAGCCAATTTAGAAACCAAATATGTCGGGATTTGAGAAGAATCAGCAAAAGGTTCATCATAGATTTCTGGTAAACGAGGAATAACACCTAGGGCATCTTTCCCTTTTACATAAAATTCATAATGTTCTGTTTTTAAGTGATTAGCGACTGCCTTTGCATGCTCAGCTTCATTAAAGTCTTTATCATCAAATCCCATAGTAAATGTTTTTATAGGCCTATTTGATAAATATTGCATAATTGAAACAACTGTCGTTGAATCAATACCTCCAGATAAAAAAGCTCCTAGTGGCACATCAGCCATCATTTGCTGCTCTATAGAATGAGTTAACAAAGAGTTAAGCTCAGAAATATAATCAGTACTAGACAACTGGCTACGGTTAAAGTTTGTTGCCGTATGTTTTAAAGACCAATATTGTTTTTCTACTAATTTGCAAGTTCTTATGTCTAAAGTAACTATGTACCCTGGCTTCAACTTATGTATTCCTTCATAAATAGAATAAGGCGTTGGAACATAATTGTATTTAAAATAAAGGGCAATTGCTTTTCTATTTATATTACCTTGAAAGCTCGGGTGCTTTTTTAAAGCTTTTAGTTCAGATGAAAATAAAAATGAATCTTTTTGCCAACCAAAATATAAAGGTTTTTCACCCAATCGATCACGGACTAAATGTAAAAGCTTCTTTTCAATATCCCATAAAGCAATAGCAAACATTCCCGTTACTTTTTGTAATGTTTCTTCTATTCCCCACAGTTCTATTGCAGCAAGTAGGGTTTCTGTATCAGAGTGTCCTTGCCAATCAATTAATATTTCTTTATTGATTTCTGCTCGCAATGTCTTATGGTTATATATCTCGCCATTAAACACCATAACATAGCGTTTGAGACGCGAATACATAGGTTGATGACCTGCAGACGACAAATCAACAATCGCCAATCTAGCATGTCCCAAATGAAGATTGACTAAATCGTCGTTCCAAACACCAGAATCATCTGGTCCTCGATGATTAATTTCTGCTAACAACGGAGTTAGATCTTCCTCACTCTTTAGCTTGTTATAAACTCCAACAATCCCACACATCAACTACGACCTCGAAATACTTTTATATAATTAGAACGACAAAACGATAGATAAAATAACCAAATCACAAGGAATGGATAAAAACCTTCCCGATACCGAATAGCAGAACCATAATTCAAGGCACCAAAAGGGTAATGAACGAATAGAAAGCCTATAAACACTATTAAAAATAAACTCACTTTATATATATTTATTTTTTTATTAACAAAAAATTGGCACATAATTTTTATCATAAAATAAATAAAAAACAGGAGAATAATGGCACTTTCAAACCATACTAAGAAGTGTGCTGGTTTGGATATAGCTTCAACTAATGTAGGCCCATAAAAGGCAACGAACATACCATACGGTGCGTTATAGAAAAAGTCATAATCCCTAACCCAAATATCATTAACTCTAGTACTACCACCATCTGAATCAAAATGAAGAGGTAAAATAAATGACAATTCGTTTATCTTATCTTTAAAAAAATAAAGAATAAAAAAAACTAACAATACATTAAGAGCAAAATATACCGTTTTTCCAAGAGGCTCAAACCTAAAAGCCCTACAAATAAATACAAATTGAAAAATAAAAGCTATTACTAATATATATTGAGGTTTAAATACTACGGCAAGATATAAACACAACACCAAAAGAAATTTATTAACTACTTTGTTGCTTCTGGAGTAATCGATGAAACAGCTTAGCAAGCCTCCCAGAAAAAATACTGTAACCGCTTCTTTAGAGGCTATAGAAGTCCATATTGAATAACTAGGGAAAGATAAAAAAAACAGGAGTACAATAAGTTGTTGCTGACTTAAGTTTAATTTTTTAATCGGTAAATATACACCGTAAACGGCTAAAATTAAGAATGGCAAATTAGCTAACACCCCCCCTAAAATGTAGCTTAAATTTCCCGCAACAAATACCATAAGCTTTGTCGAATGAAAAAATGTCTCAAGGCTAAACTCTTGCCCACCTGCTAAATAAGTGTAGGTATCCCCTAGCTGAGTAAATTTTGAATATACAAAAATAGCCAATAACATATAGACTATTTTCAATAATATAAAAATAAACCAAGCGCGATTAATTGACAGCATATATATTAGTTTATTTTGTATTTATTATTTACGTAGTGCTCTTTACTGAGACTAGATAAAAGCTTATTAAACAAAAAGCTCATAACATAACGAACAGGGGAGTATTCAAAGCTTTTTAAAGCTATACTCTTGTACACCCCCGTTTCAAATGCCTTAGAGCAAGCTTGAATAGAGAAAATATTTGCTGTCACATCTATGTGTTTTTTAGACAACGAAGCTCGTTGTTCGTTGGTTAAAGCTGAAAACTCTTTGATTATATTTTCGACTGATTGAAGTTCTATACTTTTATCTATGATGTTATAGTCAATGTCAGCGAAATCACAAAAGTAACCGTAGGTTTGCGGTTTTTTTATAGATTCTAAACCGATAATTGAACAAACTCCAACAGCAGAAGCTTCTATAATAGCAGTACCACTGCCAATAAAAAGATCGTATTTTGTCAATTCGCTCTGAATTTCTTTGTACTCTATGCCACCCAACAACCTAACGTATCTTTCTAAATTATATTGTTTTATTTTTAACTGCATAGAGTCATATAATGGACCTGTTCCATAAATATCATAAGTAATGTTTAGACCGCTATTTCTTAACTTATAAACAACATCAATCATCCATAAATTATATGTTTTAAAATTAACAAGCCTTCCTATTGAGCATAATTTGATTTGCCTATCTGAAGTGCTATCTTTGTATTGTTTATAGAGCAAAGAGGTTGTATCTATTACACCTATCCTAAAAGTTTTAGCTTCGGCCAAGTCTATAGTGAATTTTTTTTGATATAATTCAACAATAGAAGAACTAAAAGTTAATAGATTTTCTTTAGGTAAGAAATTCAAAACAAAATGACTATTTACCTTTTCATAAAATGGCAAATTAGATGTACGATAGTTAGGAAACTCTCTTGAGTGATAAAAGCCTACCGTTATATATGTATTTTTTATATTTGTTTCATTTATTAATTTATATGCAAGTAAAGCATTATGTCCGCTACTTACATGTATTTGCTTAACATTTTCAAGTAAACCTCTTACTGCCTCTTGTTTTATTGGCAACAATAATGGAAGCACATTAGATAGCACACTTAAAGTAAAAATATCTTTGGCAAAATAAACTTCGGCATAAAGCTTTATATCAGTTAGTAATTCTAAGTCGCTTTTATTAGGTTTAGATAGCAGTAAAATTTTTGTTACTTTACCTTCTCTATATCTGTCTTTAGCTAACCTCAAAAATAAGGTCTCTATTCCCCCCATGGTAAGTGCTCTATAAATAAATAACATTCTTAAAACCAACTTTTCTTATTTTTAAACAAATTAACCAAAGTTCTTTACGGTAGATAAACACTAAAAGAACTAATACTAGAGAATATAAAAGTGAAACTAAAACAGCCGAATAATTAAAGTAATTAACAGTAATAGCATTACTTAAACACAACAAAACAAGTAGATATATTTTAAACCTGTAAATAGGAAAACCAGCCTTTAATGAGAGCTCTGTTTTTAAGATAAAAAATAAAAAAAATGATATAGCTGTAGCTATTGCTGCCCCCTCGGCGCCTAATTTAGGTACAAATAGATAATTCAAAGCTATATTGAGCATTAAAGCTAAAACAGCAGCGACCATATTATAAATAGTTTTTTTATAATAACCTATGCCTACACCCGTTGCTTCAGATACAAGGTACAATAATGGAGAAGCGATACACAATAAAAGTAAACTCGATACTTCGTTATATTCAACTGGTAATATATAGCCAACAATAAAAGAAAAGCACGACACTAATGACCAGATTAAAATGATAGTAAAACAAATTAGATTGACGAAAAATTTAATCTTTCTTCTCGGAAGTGTCTCTAAACTATAAATATATGGGTGCCAAATATTTGAAAATATGGATGTCAGTACATTTACTGCACTTGCAATAGAAACAGATACCCCCAACAATGCCAACTCAATTTCATTACTCATTTTATTGACATAAAAACGATCAATACTTGTCAACCCCCAATAAGCGACACTACTGAATACTAATGGAGCGCTAAAAGTGAGTAAGCGTTTTACCAGAACAATATCAAACATACAGGAAAAGTATTGAACAAGTAACTTTCTAGAAATAAATAAATGAACAAAAAAAGTTATTAACTGAGCAATAAAAATCATGTAAAACAATACTAACACACTGCTCAAGTCACCTAAAATCGAGTATGCTAAAAGGATTATTAGTAAAGATAAACTAGGCAAACTCATTGTAATTGAGTAATAAAGATAACTGCCATTCATCCTCAATAAATGAAGTAAAAAAGCATTACATACAGCAATAAAAATAGCTGATAGAAAAAGCAGCTCTGCTCCCCAGAGGTATTCACCTGTTATTAGCTCAGTAAACCTAACATCAAATACTAAAAAGCTAATGTATACTAATAAAATAAAAAGTAAGCTAGGAAGAGAAGCAGCCTTTAGAAGAAGGGCATCGGCTTTAACATCATAATAGAAACGAACAAAAGCCTGATACAATGCCAAACTAAAAAAAACGACACTTAAATTTAGTGCCGCTTGTAAAAGAGTATACTTGGCTACAAGCTCAACAGGTAAAACCCATGACATCAGTGGAATCAATATGACACCAACAATACCTGTAACTACTGGGCCTACCCCTAGAGCAATGACTTTACTTACCATCAAAAAAACTTAATACTAGCTCTATCACTTGACATTGCTCATTTTTTGAAAGTCCATAGAAAAGTGGAAGCCTAACAATTCGCGAGCTTTCTGCAGAAGTAAAAACATCCTCCCCAGAAAAAGCCCCATACATAAGGCCAGCTGGCGACGAGTGAAGGGGCACATAATGAAAAGGTGTTGTAACACCATAACCCTTCATAAAAGTTATAAATTCAGCTCTTTCTGCACTACTAGCCAGTTTAATATAAAACATATGAGCATTATGCGAGCACTGTTGTGGAATACAAGGTAGACTAGTGATGGGGAATTTCTTTGAAAGCCCCTCAAAATAAGTATTCCACAATTCAATTCTTGATTCATTGATTTCATGTGCGTGTTCTAACTGTGCATATAGATATGCAGCTTGTAATTCCCCGGGAAGATAACTAGAACCAACACTTTGCCATGTGTACTTATCAACTAAGCCATTTAAGAATTGACTTCTATTAGTCCCTTTTTCACGAATAATCTCAGCTTTAACTATTAATTCAGGAGCATTCACTAATATTGCTCCACCTTCACCACCAGATGAATAGTTTTTGGTTTCATGAAAGCTAAAACAGCCAATGTGACCAATCGTACCTGCCGCCTTAGAGTTATATGTAGACATAACGGCTTGGGCTGCATCCTCAATGACCCACAAATTATGTTTATTGGCAATAGACATAATTGTATCCATATCACAGCACACACCAGCATAATGAACAGGCACAATAGCTTTAGTTTTTTCTGTTATTGCCGCCTCAATTAACTTTTCATCGATATTCATAGTATCTCGTCTGACATCTATAAATACTATTTTTGCTCCGCGCAAAACAAAAGCATTAGCGGTAGAAACAAAAGTGTATGAAGGCATAATGACTTCGTCACCTGGTTTTATATCGATCAAAATAGCAGCTAACTCAAGCGCAGCTGTGCATGAAGGTGTTAACAAAGCTTTAGCGGTATCAAACTTGTTTTCAAACCAACGCTCGCACTTTTTCGAAAAGGTACCATCTCCGCATAGCTTATCGGAATTGATAGCTTGCTGGATATAATTTATTTCTGTGCCTACTTTGGGAGGGACATTAAAAGGGATCATTTAAACTTTCCTGTAAAACCAATACGATATATTTGATAATGAATAACCAGAACTAAAGTAAAGTCTTAATGCTGGTTTATTACTAATTTGCGTTGCAACGCTAATACTCGTTAAGTTATGTCTACTAGCATAGGCCTGCACCAAGTCCATCAATTTCAAACCTAATTTCTGTCCTCTATAATTCTCATCAACGGCCACCAACCCTATAATTGCTTTATTATCCCTCTCTTTTATACTGACAAAGCCAATTACTATTCCCTCATCCCTTAAAACAAGGCAGTAATCATCAAAGCAACCTAAAACTGCATTTCTTATCCACTCTCTATAAAACCTATTTTTTTCATTAACACTAAAAAATGGCTCCCTAAAACGGCTAAACGGATAAGAGTTATCAACTATCGAATACAACCTATCAAGATCAGATAATGTAGCGAAACTGTCTTTAGATAGTTCAGGAAGTAACCGACTTTCACAAAGCTGGCATTCAAGACTAACATCCCCTTCTATCAAGCTAAAATCGTTTTCGCTTAAATAATCAAGAAGAAGATAGTTGTTAGAGTCAGCCTTGCAAGTTATCAATGATTTTTCAGCGAAGTCTGCAGTATTAATATTAGTTAAAACATTCACTTGACAAGGGTTAAGTGAGAAAATCGAATAACCAAAAAACTTAGATTCCCATTCATTATATGATAGATATTCTTTAATCATTTAAAAGACTTATTAAATACTGACCATAGTTATTTTTTGACATTAACTGACCCACTTGTCTGAGAGCTGTTTCAGAAAGCCAACCTTTCCGCCAAGCAATTTCTTCCAAACATGCGACTTTTAACCCTTGTCTATTCTCAATGGTTTGTACGAAGTGGCTAGCTTCTAATAAGCTGTCATGTGTACCTGTATCAAGCCACGCGAACCCCCTTCCAAGAAGCTCTACGTTTAATTTACCTCGATTTAAGTATTCTCTATTAACACATGTGATTTCGAGCTCTCCTCGTGAAGACGGCTTAATATTTTTGGCTATTTCTACAACATCATTATCGTAAAAATAAAGCCCAGTTACAGCATAATTAGATTTAGGCTGTTCTGGTTTTTCCTCTATAGAAAGTGCTTTATAATTTTTATCAAACTCAACAACCCCAAAACGCTCAGGGTCTTTTACTTGATAGCCAAAAACAGTCGCACCACTTGAACGGCTGGCTGCATCAACTAATTTAGGTGAAAAACCTTGTCCATAAAAAACATTATCACCAAGTACTAAACAAACGGAATCATTGCCAATAAATTTTTCTCCAATGGTGAATGCCTGTGCAAGCCCATCTGGCGACTCTTGTATTTCATAAGAGAATGTAACACCAAATTTAGAGCCATCACCGAGTAATCTTTTAAATCCTGCGATATCTTGAGGGGTCGATATAACCAAAATATCTCTAATGCCGGCTAACATTAGAACCGATATTGGGTAATAAATCATTGGCTTATCATAAATCGGCAAAAGTTGCTTTGAAATGCCTTGAGTTATCGGATAAAGCCTTGTTCCTGAGCCGCCAGCTAATACAATACCTTTCATCTTACCTATTTAATCCTATTCTTTCTCTAGCGTATGAACCATCGAGCACTCGTTCCCACCACTTTTTATTATTCAAATACCAAAGCACTGTTTTTCTAATTCCAGATTCAAAGGATTCTTGAGGTACCCAACCGAGTTCCCGTTGAATTTTACTCGCATCAATGGCATAACGGATATCATGGCCTGGTCGATCGTCTACATAAGTAATCAAATCAGCAAAGCCGTCTGCACCACTAGCCTTTGAAAATGGATTATCTGGTATTAGTTCCTCTAACAATTCACAAATTGTTTCGACTACGCATAGATTTGTTTTTTCATTATGACCACCAATATTATAGGTGTCGCCAACTTGACCTTCGAGTGCCACTAAACATAATGCACGAGCATGATCTTCGACAAACAACCAGTCTCGAATTTGCTGGCCGTTTCCATATATAGGTAAAGGCTTTCCTTCAATCGCATTCAAAATAACAAGGGGGATTAACTTTTCGGGAAAATGGTATGGACCATAATTGTTAGAGCAGTTAGTTACAATTGTTGGCAAACCATATGTTCTTGACCATGCTCTCACTAAATGATCGCTGGAAGCTTTAGATGCCGAATATGGAGAGCTTGGTGCATAAGGAGTATCTTCAGTAAAGAAATCGTCCAAAGACTCAAGATCACCATACACTTCATCCGTTGAAATATGGTGAAAACGAAAACCGTTTTTCTTATTATTTTCAAGTGAAAAGTAATATTCTTTACTTACTTCAAGTAATGTATATGTACCGATAATATTAGTTTCTATAAAAGCAGAAGGTCCATCTATTGATCGATCAACATGGCTTTCTGCAGCCAAATGCATGACTATATCGGGCTGATGAACTTCAAAAAGCTTAGAAAGCTTACTTCTGTTACATATATCAACCTGCTCAAAATGATATCGAGGATTGTTTGAGACTTCGTCAAGTGACTCCAAATTTCCAGCATATGTCAATTTATCAACATTAATAACCTGATATTCGGTATTCAATAAAATATGTCTTACTACAGCAGAGCCTATAAAGCCAGCCCCACCAGTTACTAGAATTTTCAAAATAACAACCTAATTTGATTTGATTAGCTTAGTAACTTGCCAAATATGTTTGATAAGCAAATTATAAAGGCCATACAAGACTAAAAATAAAAATAGCATGAGCCATTCGGGAACCAAATATACTTCACCTAAAATACCTATCAGTGAAAATATCGAAGCGAGTGCGGTAATTGCAGCAAGAGCTTGGCGGTCACTAAAACCAACTCTCATAAAGATATGGTGTAAGTGATCTCTATCGGGTTTAAAAGGGTTTTGCCCCTTTCGAACTCTTCTCATAACGATAGCAAGCATATCCATTAATGGAACAGCAGTAATCCAAAGCGCAGTAACAGGCCTAAAGGTAACATTATCACCTTGAGTTCCCATAGTTAATAACCAAATAACACTCAGACCAATAAACATACTCCCTGCATCACCCATAAATATCTTGCGAGACGTTTGCTTGAACAAGCCAAGATTAAACATCAGGTATGGCAGTGTCGCGACAGCAAGAATTAACGGGTAACTAATAAGCTCTTTATTACCACTAAGTAAAAACAGAATAGCAATGGAGACAAATGTGTTAATGCTTAAACTACCAATAAGTCCATCTATACCATCAATCATATTAAACGCATTGATTGTTACTATGATACAAAAATAAGTAAAAAATATCCCTAAAACACCTAAATTGATATTACCTAAAGTAAACAAATTACCTAAATTTGAAATATAAGCACCAACACCATAAATCATTAAGCTGGCAATAATGATTTGACCAACAATACGTATACGAACACTTATGTCTTTTTTGTCATCAATGGCCCCTATAAAAACCATCATTGCAGACGCTATCAAATACATACGAAGCTCAATTGTATTTGGCAACCAAATAAGGCTAGAAAAAAGTACAGCAATAAATATTGAAATGCCGCCTATCAGTGGAATATGCCCACTATGGTGTTTGCGTTCATTTGGTTTATCTACCAAGCCAACGTTGATAGCTACTGGCTTAAAAACTTTAATGGCTAGATAAGCAAAAATAAAACTAGTCAGTAGTGTTATAAATAAATTCATATTCTAATTCCTTTTTGCATCTAAGCATCTTCACTATTAGCTGAGGATTTACCGCTAAAATAACGAATTAATACAGTTAATACAGAAAATACACCACCAAAAACTAAACCTAAAATTACAATTAAAACGCGGTTTGGTTTATCGTTTTTATCGGGCACGTTGGCAGGGTCAATCGTTTTAAGTACGTATTCATTAGATACTTCTGCTAGCATTATAGTTTTCATTTGTTCTTCAATTAATTGGTAAAAAACATTTTGCATTTCTGCTAATTGCGTTTGTTCCAATTTAGCCGTTAAAAAGTCGATACTATTTTGCGCTTCTCTACTGTCTTGTAGACGCATTTTTTCATTGAGCTGTTTAACCAAAAGAGTAAGCCATTGCTTCGCTACTTTGGGAGAATAATAACTAACAGTTATAGTTACCATACCAGTATCTTTATCTTGTGAAATAGATAATATTTCACTAAAAGCTTCGTATGTTTCCCAAGACGATGGAATAATAGTTTTCGGGAATGAAACGTCACGAGTCCATATTTTAGCATCAATGTCATAGAGTTCATCATTATATAAAGGTTTATCATTGACTCTATCCCAACTTTCCACTGCGATAAGCGACACAGCCAAATCATTTTCTGATATAAATTCTTCAATAAATTTTCGCGACTTTAAGACTTCCAATGCTAAAGACGTTTTATCTGTATTACCACCACCTAAATTAATACCAGCCAAACTCGCTAAACCACCAAACTGTCCTGCTAATTTAGATAGACCAGCAGCACCATTTTCGCTACTAGCAGGAGCAAGTAATACAGATGCTTTGTAAACATTAGGTTGTGATAAGGCATATGCGATTGAAGCAATGGTGAATAGTATTGAAACGACAATAATTGTCCACTTTCCCTGTAAAATGGCATTGACCAATTCTTTTAAATCAATTTCATCATTTGAAGTATTTGATCGAGAAAACTGGTTTAGCCTTAATAATGTTTCTAATTCTTGAAGGCGTTGAAGATCTTTTGATTCCATTATTTCAATTCTATTAAAATTCTAGTGATGAATTTTGTTTGCATTATAACAATCTCTATAAAGAGTACTAGTGATAATACTTTATTGATACAAACCCAAACAAATTTATACATATCGAGTCTATCAAATAATTTATTTAATAAACTATTACGATCAGCCAAATAACTAGTTTACTGCACTTTCATGACATTTTATTTACAATCCATTCACTGCTGCAACTGCCAATGCAGAACTATACAAAATTTGGCTCACTGTGCCCCAAAGCTTAATTTTATCTTTATGATCAGCATCTAGTGGCACAACAATCGTATCACCGGGCTTCAATGAATGATTAATCTCTGAAGAAAACCAGCTGTCATCTCTTAATACGCGAACAGAGCCATTAGCGGCAACAATATAAGTTTTATCAACATCAGCACGATTTTTAGCTCCGCCACTGAGTTTTACGTAATCATCAACGGTTAATTGTTCGTCATAGACATGAGAAGAGGTAACTTGCACTTGGCCTATTACATTCACTGAATTCTTCTTAGAAGGCACGTGCAGTACGTCACCCTTTTCCAGTAAAATATCATAGCTATTTTCATGGACCACCTTAGGTAAATCAATGACTAAACGACCGACCGGTTGCAAGCGAGTTAGGTCTGCTAAGATTTGCTGGACTTCGGGATACGACGTACTAAAGTCTTCATCTGTAAGTGATTTTGAGGCTATTTCTAACCTTAGGCTCTCCGTTAATTTTACAATATTTTCTCGCTCAAGTTCTTTAAGTTTTTCACGAATAAAAACAGACCCTTCGATAAAAGCGTACTCAGTAAAACCACCAGCTCTCTCAATTACATCAGAAAGCGTCTCACCTCGTTGAATAGTGTATTTACCTGGAAAGACAAACTCTCCTTTCAATTCAATAACATGATTTTCACTCCATGCAGGAATTTTTAGTACATGAATGCGATCTTTACTTTGTAAAAGCCGCTGACTCACTGTTGAATTTGATAATGCTTTAGCTAAATCAAAACTTAGAATTGACTTTTTTGCTTCACCATCAACAACACTGGTGCGAGTAATTTCAGCATTTGAAAGATATGCTGCTTCATTTATACCGCCTGCAGCGGCAATCGCTTGTTTTAAATCGGCATTCACTGCGAGCGGGTAAACACCTGGAAACTTCACTTCACCTTCCACTTCAAACAACTGAATCGGAGAACCACTTCCTCCTTGTAACCTTAGCTTTTCGATCACGGGCAATAACAAGCGCTGTCGAGAGTGTTCGTTTAGCATACTGGCATTACTCTCACCGGCATCTTCAGCTGAAACATTAGCTAAGTCACTAATCGACTGGTTTAGCCTCTGATTACTTACTTGCAATGCCTGGCTGTTAAGATTTTGTCTGACGTTTTTTAACTCTTCTGCTGACGCAACAGTACCATTTTGTTGCGCTACAGATGTTTCGATATTTTGTTCTAATAACTCTTTGTCTTTAGTCACAACATCAGAAAAAACAAAAATTTTATCATTGACTTTCAGTTCAAGATTATCTTCTGATTCTGGCAATAATATCGCGTTAGCAAGGCTAAACTGCAAAATCTCAATATTTCTCGCTAAATCTACTTCACGAACAATAATACTGTAATTCAAGTCAGCATCATCTAGCAAATGACTATCTATATTAGCGATGATATCTGCCACTTTTATACCATCAGACCACTGATACTCACCAGGTCTAACAGCAGCTCCAACAACAGACACTGAAGAGGTAAATAACTCTGCTGACTTTTGGATGTGAATCACATCCCCCGATTCGACATTGAAAGTATTTACTGCTTGCGCGTCCGCCATATTCAAAGTTAAAACAACGCGACTATCATCTCGATTAAAGCGCTCAACTTTAACTTGTTGCTTAAAACCTGAAGGCAGAATACCACCAGCCATAGCAATTACATCAGCAAAACCTTCGTCGTGACTATATTCGTAAACTGCTGGTCGAGTAACCTCACCATCAACAGTTACTCTTTTGTTTACCGGCGGAATAAAGACAACATCACCAGCCTTTAAAAGGGCATCACCAGAAGAGTCACCTTTAATCAACAGGTCATACAAATCTAAAGACTGAATCAACTGACCGGAGCGTTTAAGTTGGACATTACGCAGTGAGCCAATATCAGAAATACCACCAGCAGCAAACAGTACTTGTGTCATGCTGGTCAATGAATTAACAGTATAAGGCCCTGGCTGATTAACTTCACCTAAAACAAAAACGCGAATAGCGCGCAAATTACTCAAACTGACAAGCGCTTCAACACCGATGATGCGTTCTTTAATTCTGGCTTTTAAAAATGCTTTTGCTTCTGCAAAGCTCAAACCAGCCACTTTAAAAGGACCAAGCTCAGGAATAATCACTTGCCCTTCTCTATTAACAATAAGTTGATAATCAAAACTTTCTTTACCAAAGCCTTGAATTAACAATTCGTCACCCGAGCCTAAAACATAATCTTCTGGAATAGCAACCGTTAAATCTGGGGTAAATGAAGACGGACCATTTGCGAAAACATCATAACCAAAGAGCTTTAACTCTTGTTCGTTTTCCATATCTTTAGTTGGCATTCGCAAATCAAAGTTATCTTGCTCTGGATTACCTAGTTGTCCATCACCACGGTAAAGTTCTTGTGGTTCATTTTGAACTTGACTTGAACTGCCTCCTTGTAAACTTTGCAAGGCATCAATATCAACACCAAACTGTTTCGCTAATGCTTGTTGTTGAGCTCTTGGCAGTTTTCTAAATTGCTCTATCTGCGCAGCACTTGGTTGAGCAGCGTGAACATATAGAAAAAAAGAAGAGAAAAAACTTAGAGATAGAGCTGCGATGCGCAGCCATTGTCGATTGCTAACAGTATTCATATTACGCAAAGTCAATCCTAATCAAGTGCGAAAATAGTGGTTTACCAATTGCTAAGCACATTAAATCAGCTCAGGCAGGCAAATAGGCACGAAGTGTAGCAGTATAATTTTCTCGGATAAAGCATCTTTTTTATCTTCCATAAAAATGTAACAAAATAGTTAACATTAACCTTTACCACAGTTGTCTATATTTTATACCATTTACGTCATTTCCCTTGCCTTTAGTTATAAGCAAAGGTATAAAAGCCCCGACAGAATAACTATTTCAAGAATATTTTTTAAAAATATCGCAAGGATAATTTATGAATACACCTAACACGGGGACACTTTTTGGTCACCCGAAAGGGCTCTTCCTGCTATTTGGTACAGAAATGTGGGAACGCATGAGCTATTACGGCATGCGTGGCATTTTTGTTCTTTACCTAGTGGCCTTTGCTGGCAATTTTGGCTGGGACATGGCCTACTTTGACATTGATCCACTCTCTGCCACAGCTGAACAAGATTACTCGAAAGCACTTCAATCAAACGCACTTGGCATCTTGGGGATATACGCCTTCTTCGTATACGTAACACCAGTACTTGGCGGCTGGATGGCCGACAATAAATGGGGCCAACGCAAAGCCATTATCGTCGGTGGTTTGTTGATGATGTGTGGCCAATTTGCTTTAGGCACACCACACGAATACATCAAAGGTATGGAAGTTACCTTTTTGTGGATTGGTTTAATCTGTTTGATTTTAGGTAATGGTTTCTTCAAGCCAAATATCTCAACCATGGTTGGTGACTTATACGAAGATGGCGACAAACGTCGTGACGCGGCTTTCACTATTTTCTACATGGGTATCAACTTAGGCTCTATTCTAGGCTACATGGTTGTCGGTACTATCGGTGAGAAAATTCACTACCAATACGGTTTCTTAACGGCCGGTGTTGGTATGTTACTCGGCGTTCTTTTACAACTTGCATTGTCAAACAAGTACTTAGGTAATGTTGGTGTTGAGCCGTCAGCTAAACAAAAGAAAGGTAATGAAGCGGCTTCTAACAAACCACTAACCTCTGAAGAGCGTGACCGTGTTAAAGTTATTCTGATCATGTCATTCTTTACCATCATTTTCTGGTTGGGCTTCGAACAAGCCGCTGGTTCAATGAACCTATTTGCCAAGTACAAAACTGATTTAGTGTTTTTTGGCTGGGAAATGCCAGCTTCTTGGCTACAATCAGTCAACCCAATCTTTGTTATCTTGCTTGCGCCAGTTTTCGCAGCAGTTTGGGTAAAAATGGGCGATAGCGAGCCCAATTCACCGAAAAAGTTTGCATTGGGGATGTTTTTCCTCGGCTTAGGCTTTGTCTCTATGGTAATGGCTGCGCTACAAATTGGTGACTCTGAAACTGCTAAAGCACATGTTATCTGGTTAGTACTCGCTTATCTTTTCCATACCATGGGTGAGCTATGCTTATCGCCAATTGGCCTTTCTATGGTCACTAAGCTTGCACCACTGAAATACACATCATTACTTATGGGGATGTGGTTCTTCTTCTCGGGTGTTGGTAACTACTTTGCAGCACTTGTTGGTAAACTCGTTGGTGAAACGGGTCCATTAGCAGCTTTCGGCGGTGTTGCCATTATGGCTTTCGTTGCAGGTTTATTACTTTGGTTACTAAGCGACAAGCTTGTCGACTGGATGCACGGTGCAGAAGATAGCAAACCACAAACACTCGACGAGAAAATTGAAGAAGAAATGTCTGTGACTGGCGCTCATGAAGCAATGCCAGAAAATCACAACAAATAAGCTTCGATATTAACTGATTGATAAATGGTGGCCTTGGCCACCATTTTTGTTTTAAGCTCATTTACTCAGTAAGATTAAAACAAACAATCCGTATCACAACGTCTATGCAAACGCTTATGCCACAAAATTATTTGTCAGAGTCCTCTCATAAATCAAACCGACAAATAGACAGAAAAAGCCTAAGAGCTGAAATCAAGCTACGCCGTGAAAGCCTGTCAACACTGCAGCAGCAACAAGCAGAGCAGCAGCTCGTTAAAAAGCTGTCGCAACACTCCGCAGTAACCGAAGCTAAGCATATTGCTATTTACTTGAGCCACAAAGGTGAGTTACAAACACAGGCCTTTATCCAGTGGTGTTTGCAACACCAAAAGCACATTTACTTACCGGTAATTCATCCGTTTTGCCCTGGGCACCTACTATTTTTGCGCTATAACCAAGATACTGAAATGGTAGCCAATCATTACGGTATTCTGGAGCCCAAATTAAAGGTTAAAAACGTTAAACCCTTACCTGAACTTGACCTTATTCTGACACCACTAGTTGCTTTTGATGATAAAGGCAATCGTCTCGGTATGGGCGGAGGCTTCTACGACAGAACATTAGCGGCTTGTGAGCAATTACCTCAAGCCCCCAAAGTCATAGGACTAGCACATGATTGCCAACAGGTTGAGAGCATACCAACAGAGTCATGGGATATACCGCTGTCTGAAATTATCACACCAAGCCAACGCTTTATTTGTAACTAGCAATTCTACTTATCAAGCTGCTTTTTCATTCAAATGAACCAACCAAAATATAGGTTAAATTTGTGCTGTAGTTCGAGAACTCTGTTGCTATAATTTCGCCACTTTACTATTTACCACTCTACAGACAATTAGGCAAAGCCATGAATCAAGACCAAATGAAACAAGCCGCCGGCGAAAAAGCGCTCGACTTTATCAAACCAGACACTATCGTTGGTGTTGGTACCGGCTCTACCGTTAACTACTTTATTGATGCCCTTGCCACAATGAAAGATAGTATCAAAGGCGCTGTTTCAAGCTCTGAACAGTCAACAGAGCGATTAAAAGCACACGGCATAGAAGTTTTCGATCTCAACCACGTCGACAGCCTCGATGTTTACGTTGACGGTGCCGATGAAATAACACCACACATGGCGATGATCAAAGGCGGTGGCGCTGCTCTTACCCGAGAAAAAATTGTCGCTGCCGTAGCTAAAGAGTTTATTTGTATTGCCGACAGCTCAAAACAAGTTGATTTGTTAGGTACCTTCCCATTGCCAGTTGAGGTAATTCCAATGGCGCGCAGCTATGTCGCCCGCGAACTTGTGAAGTTAGGTGGTGATCCTGTTTACCGTCAAGGCGTTGTAACAGATAACGGCAATGTCATTTTAGATGTTCACAACCTATCCATTACTGATCCTAAACAGTTAGAAAACCAAATTAACGCCATTGTTGGCGTGGTAACTAATGGCCTGTTTGCTGAGCGCGCTGCCGACAAGCTTATTCTAGGTACAGAAAATGGCGCTCAAGTTATTGAAAATTAAATAACTTGAAATGATGTGACTAGCTATTTGTTATGCCAGTCACATCAAATTTTACCTTATAACTAGCAGCTAATAACTCATAAGCAAATAGTGCTTTTATTCTACTCAGCATCATGCTAAGTTGGGCATCTAGCCATCTAAACGTAAATATTAAAGAAGTGACACCATGACTAAGAAATCATTAGCGAAAGATAAGATTAAAATCTTGTTGCTAGAAGGCGTTCATCAAAGTGCCGTTGATGCTTTTCAAGAAAAAGGCTACAGCAATATAGAGTATTTAAAAACCTCACTTGCCGAAGCCGACTTAATTGAGAAAATTGCCGATGCCCATTTTGTTGGCATTCGCTCTCGAACTCAGTTAACCGAAAAAGTCCTTAGTCACGCCAACAAATTAGTTGCTATTGGCTGCTTCTGTATTGGTACTAACCAAGTTGAATTGCCAGCTGCACAAATTCGCGGTATTCCGGTATTTAACGCACCGTTTTCCAATACTCGTTCTGTTGCAGAACTAGTACTAGGTGAAATTCTGTTACTATTTCGCGGTATTCCTGCGAAAAATGCGCAAGCACACCGCGGTGTTTGGAACAAATCAGCGGTTGGCTCGGTTGAAGCTCGCGGCAAAACCATAGGTATTATTGGTTACGGTCATATTGGTACTCAGTTGGGTATTTTGGCTGAAACTATCGGTATGAAGGTTAAGTTCTACGATATTGAAACTAAACTACCACTAGGCAACGCGAGCCAAAGTAAAAGTTTAAACGCTTTACTCAAAGAAGCTGATGTCGTTAGTTTACATGTACCAGAAACAGAGCAAACCCAAGATATGATCGCTAGCGCTCAGTTCGACGCCATGAAGCCAGGCGCCATTTTAATTAACGCCTCTCGCGGCACCGTCGTCGACATCGACGCCCTAGCGACAGCGTTAGAAAGTGGTAAAGTTGGTGGCGCTGCTATTGACGTATTCCCCGTTGAGCCAAAAAGTAACGACGAAGAGTTTGTCTCACCATTGCGCGCCTTCGACAATGTTATTTTAACGCCGCACATTGGTGGTTCAACCAAAGAAGCGCAAGAAAACATTGGTTTAGAAGTGGCAAGCAAGTTGGCCAAGTACTCTGACAACGGCTCAACCTTGTCGGCAGTAAACTTCCCTGAAGTGTCATTACCTGAGCACATTAACACTAGTCGATTGTTGCATATTCACCGTAACCAACCGGGTATTTTGACGCAAATCAACCAAATCTTTGCTGAAAATAATGTCAACATCGCTGCCCAATACTTACAAACTGATGATCAAATTGGTTATGTTGTTATTGATGTTGAAACAGAAAACAGTGAACTGGCGCTAAAAGCGCTGAAAGAGATTGACGGCACTATTCGCGCCCGTATCTTGCACTAAGTTTAATTTAGGTGGGTCGCCAGCGACTCACCTAAATTCATCTAAACCTATCCTACCTTAAATTCCCAATTTAACTTGTTAAAGCACAATCACTTAAAACGTTAACCTTGAGTTCGTTTAAATTGCTTAATTGCCTCGTCAATGTGCTTAACGACAAAATAGAGCGTAATTGGTCTGACAATCACAAAGTAGCCAACCAATAAAAGCGCCAACGGCAAAAACAACCACCAGCTGTCGATACGCGCCAACATAATAAATGGCGGAATCAAAATCAGTAACTTAATAATGTTCAATAGTAACTTTTCTGGTGCGGCTAATTTACTGGCTGCCATCTCAATAATCTGTCGGCGTTCTACTGGCGAAAATGAGGCGAGCTGAGTGACATCAGCCGACGAAAAATAAAACTTCATAATGGTTTTTATCACGCTTGATTTACCGAGATCATACCGCAAGCGCTCAATCGAAAACAGGTCAATTTATTAATTTCACTTAACCGCACTATTTTGCTAGAATTGCCGCAATTTTTAACCATGAGTGTATTTTAATGAAAGTTATTGAAGGTTCATTTGTAGCTTCAGGCAAAAAATTTGCAATTGTTGTCTCTCGCTTTAACAGCTTTATTGTCGAAAGCTTATTAGAAGGTGCTATTGATGCCCTTAAACGTCACGGCAACGTAAGTGACGATGACATTACTGTTATTCGCGTTCCTGGCGCTTATGAACTGCCAGTAGCCGCTAAGCGCATCGCGGCCAAAGGTGACTACGATGCCATTATCGCCATTGGCGCAGTCATTCGTGGCGGTACGCCGCACTTTGATTTTGTTGCTGGCGAATGTAACAAAGGTTTAGCGCAAGTTGCTATGGAATACACCACGCCAGTTGCTTTTGGTGTTATCACCACAGACTCAATAGAACAAGCCATTGAGCGCGCAGGCACTAAAGCCGGCAACAAAGGCGCTGAAGCTGCATTAAGTGCGTTAGAAATGGTTAACGTACTTGAGCAATTATAAGCGGAGCGATAAAGCGTGAAGCCATCTCCTAGAAGAAAAGCCCGTGAATTAGCCGTGCAAGCGGTTTATTCATGGCAACTTAGCCAAAACAACGTTGCTGACGTTGAGGCACACTTTTTAACTGAAAATAGCAAACGTCGTTTCGACATCGACTATTTCCAAAACTTACTGCGCGGTGTCACCAGTTCAATTACTGAACTAGACAACATGATTAGCCCACACGTTGACCGTCCGCTTGAAGACGTAGATCACGTTGAAAAAGCGATTTTGCGCACGGCAATTTTTGAATTGAACCACCATCAAGAAGTGCCTTACAAAGTCGTCATCAACGAAGCCATTGAGCTAGCTAAAGCATTTGCTGCTGACGATAGCCACAAGTTTGTCAACGGTGTCCTAGACAAAGCCGTCAAGCTTATTCGTTCTGAATAGCTCGCAATAGAATTATCAACAACATGACCGAGTTTGATCTAATCAAGCGCTGTTTTACTGAGCAAGTTGTCACCCGCAAAGATGTAGTTTTGCCCATAGGTGACGACTGTGCTTTGGTGCAAGCGCCTGAAAAAATGCACATTGCCGTCACTACAGATACACTTGTTGCCGGTGTTCACTTTCCACATGAAACACCGCCGCGAGCTATTGGCCACAAATCGTTAGCGGTCAGTTTGTCTGACTTAGCAGCAATGGGCGCAGAACCAAGTTGGATTTCACTAGCTTTGACTATGCCGCAAGGTGACGAAGCCTGGTTGAACGAATTCTGCGCGGGCCTATTTGAGCTTTGTGAATACTATAATGTCCAGTTGATTGGCGGTGATACCACCAGCGGTCCGCTGAGCATTACCGTAACGGCTCAGGGTCTTGTCCCTGCCGAACGTCATATCCCTCGCAGCGGCGCAAAAGTCGGCGACTGGATCTACGTCACCGGCGATATTGGCTTACCTGCGCTTGCCTTGATGCACTTGAATGGCCAAGTGGTGCTAGATAACCTAGTTAAAGAGCAAGTACTCGGGCGCTTAAACTATCCAAAACCCAAAGTACTCGCGGGTCAGTTGTTAAAAGACTACGCAACCGCTGCTGTAGATATTTCAGATGGCTTATTAGCCGACCTCGGCCATATTTGCCAAGCTTCAAATTTAGGCGCTAATATCGTCCAAGAGGCTTTACCTATTTCGCCGATTCTAATCGACTACTTAGGTGACCAACAGGCACGTGAAGTTGCCCTAACGGGTGGCGACGACTACGAGTTGTTGTTTACGGTATCCGATGACAACAAAGTCGCAATGGAAACAGCATTGAGTCAATTATCAATACCGGTAACTTGCATCGGTCAAACCAATGCCACAGCAAATGTTAGTACCACGTACTACGGTCAAGTTGTTGATATCGCTTACAAAGGCTTTCAGCACTTTCGTCAAGCTAACTAGTTCGTGTTAATCACTCAATACAAATAAGTTGAACCTGCTACAGATGTCGACATTCACGCTTTCTAACCCAATACAGTTTTTAGCGCTTGGCTTTGGCAGTGGTTTAGCGCCTAAAGCGCCAGGCACATTTGGCACCTTAGCGGCTGTGCCATTATTCGTATTTGCCAGTTTGTTGCCTTACCATATGTTGGTTGTGCTAACCGTGCTAATTTCGTTATCTGGCATTTATATTTGCGGCTATACCGCGAAAGCAGTCGGCGTTGATGATCACCCAGCGATTGTCTGGGACGAAATAGCAGGCTTTTTTATTACCATGCTGTTTACGCCGGTTTCTTGGCTGAGCTTAGCTGTTGGTTTTGCCTTATTTCGCCTATTTGACATTGCCAAACCATGGCCAATATCAATCGCCGATAAAAAACTCCATGGCGGCCTAGGCATTATGCTCGACGATATTCTGGCCGGTTTTGCCGCAGCACTGGTGATGTACTTTATTTTCTAGCAAACGCTTTATTCGGTGTGTTTACCCGGTACAAAAGTAATAACTTTTAGTACAGCGTTGTTCACTGCTAAACTTTATCAGTAGTGACTAAACCATTAAACAACCCTGACAGGTACCTTATGAAAACCAAGTTTGATGAATTATTAGACTTTCCAACAGTCCTTAACTTCAAAGTGATGGGCGTCGCTTGTGATGAACTACCTGACTTAGTTATCGCAGAAATTCAAAAGCTCGCACCGGGTGATTACTCGCCAACAATCAAGCCGAGCTCTAAGGGCAACTACCACTCGTTGTCAATTCCAGTGCGTGTAACCAGTAAAGAGCACATTGAGCAAATTTACCAAGCGTTAGATAAAATTGAACAGGTTAGATACATTATCTAGTATTAGTCGCTCGACTCATTGCGTCAGGCTTGATAAAGCCTTACTTTCTCTCTGGTGATAGTCGAGATATTTTGATTTATACTATACTCGCTCCATTTCAAGATACCTGATTTCAGCGTTATCGCAGGGGCTTAATATCAAGGCGCAGCTAACAGGAATGGTTATTCCCTTTCAATTAGCTGTAACGCAGAGAGTAAGTTCCTGCGAAACGCCCGAAGGGTTGGTTTAAAAACGATTTATACGGCGTTATTGATTTTAACAAGGGACCAACCATTCTTTGCAATCAATGCCTTGTCTAAATTCGTTTTTAATTCCAACTGAAACAGGCACTTTGACGTGGAGCGAGTATTAGCGCCCAGATGTTTGCTAAACAAAATATCTGGCCCCACTGATTTATCTGGTTAAAAATAAAGAGCATCAGTCTTGAACGACATACTTGTGGAAGAAAATTTGTTGAACGACAAACTCATCGTACGCCAACTCAACGATCTCGAGTACACCAAAGCCTGGCACGCTATGCAGAACTTTACTGACCAGCGCGACGCTGAAACGCTTGATGAACTCTGGCTAGTTGAACACCCTGCGGTATTCACCCAAGGGCAAGCAGGTAAAGAAGAGCACTTGCTTAACCCCGGTGACATTCCCGTAGTGAAGGTTGATCGCGGTGGTCAAGTCACTTACCACGGCCCAGGCCAACAAGTGATTTATTTCATGATTAACTTAAGACGCCGTAAGATCGGTGTTAGAGAATTAGTTACCTTGATTGAAAACGGTATTGTCGCCAGCTTAAAAGAGTATGGTATTGATGCCTACCCTCGCGCTGATGCACCGGGCGTATACGTCGATGGTAAAAAAGTCGCATCACTGGGCTTGAGAATCAGAAAAGGCTGCTCGTTTCACGGTTTAGCGCTTAATGTCGATATGGACTTATCGCCGTTTCTTCGCATCAACCCGTGTGGTTACAGCGACTTAGAAATCATTCAAACCAGTAATATCAACGGCCCGAAAACAACAGAACAAGCAAGTACAAGCTTAGTGAAGCATTTTGCTGATTTACTCAAGATCAGCGAGCTAGAATATCAAACAGGATTGGACAGTAAATATGACAGTTAAATCATCGCGTATTGCCCCTGGCACTAAATTGCGTGACGCTGAAAAAATGGCGCACATCCCCATTAAAGTGGTGACCTCTGAGCGCGAAACTATGTTGCGCAAACCTGATTGGTTAAGAATTAAATTGCCGCGCAGCTCAGAGCGTATCGACGGCATTAAAGCGGCGCTGCGCAAGCACAATTTGCACTCAGTTTGCGAAGAGGCTTCATGCCCAAACTTGTCTGAGTGTTTCAACCACGGCACTGCGACCTTTATGATCCTCGGCGATATTTGTACTCGTCGCTGCCCATTCTGTGACGTCGGCCACGGTCGCCCACTCAAGCCTGATAGCGATGAGCCTAAAAAATTGGCGCTGACCTTAAAAGACATGGCGCTAAAATACGTGGTCATCACCTCAGTTGACCGCGACGATTTGCGCGATGGTGGCGCTCAACAATTCGCTGATTGTATTACTGAAATTGCTGAGCATGCACCCAATACGAAAGTGGAAATCTTAGTGCCAGATTTTCGCGGCCGCATGGACAGAGCGCTCGAGATACTCAATCAGCACCCGCCTCACGTCTTTAACCACAATATGGAAACGGCACCGCGCTTGTATACCAAAGCACGCCCTGGTGCTAACTACCAGTGGTCATTAGACCTATTGAAAAAATTTGGCGAAGCGAATCCAAACGTGCCAACTAAATCAGGCCTAATGGTTGGTTTGGGTGAAACTAACGAAGAAATCCTCGAAGTAATGCGTGACCTGCGCGCTCACGGCGTCACTATGCTAACTATTGGCCAATACTTACAGCCAAGTAAGCACCACCTGCCGGTAGAGCGCTACGTGCACCCTGACGAGTTCGATATGTTCCATCGTGAAGCGATGAAAATGGGCTTTGCTCACGCCGCTTGTGGTCCATTAGTTCGTTCAAGCTACCACGCGGATAAGCAAGCTGCCGGTGAAGAAGTAAAATAACTCACGGCAACATCGAGCAATAAAAAAGAGCGCTAACTGCGCTCTTTTTTATCTTCAACTGAAACCGCTACAATTTTAACTGGCTAAAATTCTAACTGATACAGTAATTCAGCCAAATCGGGCTGCCATTGAAATTCGCTAAGTTTGATTCTGGCACCGATAACGACTACTTGCTCATCTTGCAATAAACCTTTTTGTCGCTCAAATTGCTCAGTGCCAACGGCAAACGAAATTTTACCTTGTGAGTTAATCACTCGATACCAAGGTACAGCTTGACCACGCCAGCCTTGTTTTGGCACTTGTCCAAGTGCTTTGCCAACTAAACGAGCGCGCCCGGGCAGTCCAGCCAAGTCAGCAATTTGACCATAGCTCGCCACTTTACCAGCGGGGATAGCCTGAACCGTTTGCCAAATTCGACGATGGCTCGCTATAGGTGTTTCGGCTTGTTCGCTCATACCGTTCTACGTTAGTCAGCCGTTGGATTTACTTTGGCTACCAAGGCAGCACTTGGCCGTTCGAATGCTTAAAAACGCCGGTCTCGCTCATCGATAACTGCTCAATGAGCTGAACTAAGCGTTGACCTGCTTCGGTCGCCGAAATATCACCATTGCCCCTGACCATATCCGTTTGAACATAACCCGGGTGGTAAATACCAACGGCGATGTCTCGAGCCGCTAAGTCTTTTGATAAAGACATTGCTGCGGCATTGAGGGCTGCTTTTGACATTCGGTAGCCATAACGACCACCTGAGCCATTATCGGCAATAGAGCCCATTCGAGAGGTAATCATGGCAACCTTAGCACCGCTGATTAAATTCGTATGTAAAGCATCAACAATGGCCAATGGCGCTAAGGCATTAACTTCAAATTGCTGACGAATAGTTGCAAGGTTAAGGTCGCCAAGACTTTCATCACGTAAAATGCCGGCATTACAAACCACTATATCGAGTGCGACACCGCTGAGTTCACTCGCCAAGCGTTCAACAGCTTCGCTATCGGCAACGTCAATATTGCTAATAACCTTAGTACCTAGCGCATCTAACGCTTCTGAGCTTTGTCGACAAACGCCATAAACACAGTAACCCAGTTGGCTAAACTCGGTCGCCATTGCCAAGCCAATACCGCGATTGGCGCCAGTAATTAATACGTTTTTAGTCATCACCAATATCCTATTGTCGACGGTTTAATTATTTAATACTTTCTGCGTACGCACGAGCTTTTGCCAAGTCTTCAGGGGTATCAACCCCTTCTACTGGCAACTTGCTAGAAGCCACAGCTACGTGGATTTTCTCACCTTGCCAAAGTACTCTTAACTGTTCTAAAGACTCGACTTTTTCCAGTTCACTGGCTGGCCAACTGACGTAATCTTTAATAAAGCCAGCGCGATAGGCGTAAATACCAATGTGACGCAAATAAAAATCGCCAATTTCATCGACTTGCGTCTGTCCTAAAAAGCGATCTCGATCATAAGGCATGGTCGCTCTAGAGAAGTAAAGGGCGTAGCCTGCTTGGTCGCACACGACTTTGACTGCATTTGGGTTAAAAGCTTCTTCAACATCGTTAATTTTATACGCCAGTGTTGCCATTCTGGCCTGCTGCTGATTAGCTAGGTTTTCAGCAACTTGCTTGATATTGGCTGGCGGAATAAACGGTTCGTCCCCTTGGACATTAACAATCACTTGCTGCGGGTCAAACTGATACTTTTCCATCACTTCAGCCAAGCGCTCGGTGCCAGACTGATGATCAGCACGAGTGCGACAAACTTCACCACCAAAACCTTCAACGACACTGGCAACTTGCTCATTGTCGGTCGCCACAATAACTTGGCTGGCACCACTTAAGTTAGCTTTTTCGACAACCCATTGAATCATCGGCTTACCGTCAATATCGGCTAACACCTTACCGGGTAAACGAGAAGACTCATAACGAGCGGGAACGACAACAACAAAAGACATATTTATTCTCTGATTATATTGGTTGAGGGTTTAAGGTTTAGGTTTTTGCTAGCAATTTGGTTTAGAAACTCGGTGCGACTAGTCGAGTTCAATTGGTTTGGCTTCGGTTTCTAACAGTACCGGAATGTCTTGCTCAATGGGGTATGCCACGCGATCAAACTTACAAACAAGCTGCTGATTTTCTTTGTCTAGGTCAAGCTTTCCCTTACAAACAGGACAAGCCAAAATTTCCATTAATTTTACGTCAAAAGCCATGATTTACTCTCTTTTGTATTCTTTATTTACGTTAATTTATTACTAATATTAAACTCGGATTATCTAATCATTACTTTCCGATATTTAGTTTAACCAATAGTGACGTTAATTTTTCTTGCGCAGATGGCTCAAAGTCAGCATCCACCGTCAAATACCAATAATTGTCTTTAGCAAAACCCTGACATTTAACCGCGTCTTTTTCAGTCATTAACAGCGGTATATTGTCATCGTAATCGGCAAAATCACTGGCCTGAAAGTGATGATGATCAACAAAGCCACGGCTGTGCTGGCAATCCAGACCAATTGTAGTCAAGGTCGTGAAAAAACGAGCAGGGTCACCAATACCTGCAATGGCATTAACCGATGAAAAACGTTTAGTAAATTCGCTAACGCTCATTACCTGCTTCGACGCTAAGTTAACCACTTTAGTGGCCGCTAAGCGCATGGTAATTGTGCGTTCAAGCAAATAACGACCATCGACACTATTGAGCAAATTTAATTGCTCAGTGGCTAGTGTTTCAACGCCATTAAAAATCACTAAATCAGCTTTTTGCAAGCGCGCTTTACCTTCCCGTAACGGGCCTGCTGGCAGCAATAAACCATTGCCCAACATGCGTTTAGCATCAACGACGATAAGCTCACACTGACGGGCTAAACGGTAATGTTGCAAACCGTCATCAGCAATAATCAAATTACAGCCCAGTTCAATCAGCTTATTACCTGCGGCAATACGGTCAGAACCAACGCAAACAGGCACTTGTGCCCGCTGATAAATTAAATAAGATTCGTCCCCTGACTCTACAGCTGTACTCTCGCTCGTCAGTAGATAAGGATAATGTGGCGCTTTGCCGCCATAACCACGGCTGATCACGCCAGGGCGATAGCCGCATTGCTTTGCTAATTCAATTAATGACAAGGTCACCGGTGTTTTGCCATTGCCACCGACACCAATATTACCAACAACAATAACGGGTTCGCTAAGTTGCTGTGTTTTTTTTAAGCCGATGCGGTAACACCAACGCCTAAAACGAGTTAACAAGGCGAAGATTAAGGTTAGCGGCAACAATAAAGGCACCAGCCAATAACGGGCATTGTCCCGATAAAACCAGACTCGCTCAATCAACCGCATGACGTGCCACCGAACCTAGTTATCGCCAAAGTGAATATTGTGCAACTGAGCATATTTACCCTGTTGCTCCATTAACTCTTGATGATTGCCTTGTTCAACCAACTCGCCGTTTTGCATCACTAAAATAGTGTCGGCATTTTCAATAGTCGACAAACGGTGCGCAATAACAAAGCAAGTGCGGTTTTGTTGTAACAATTGCAGTGCATCTTGAATATGTCGTTCAGACTCAGTGTCTAGTGCACTGGTCGCTTCATCTAAAATCAAGAATGGCGAATCACACAACAATGCTCTGGCAATGGCAACCCGTTGACGTTGCCCACCTGAGAGCAGTCCGCCATTTTCGCCGATATTGGTATCGAGCCCTTGCGGCATACTCTCGGCAAACTCCAAGACATAGGCACTTTTGGCGGCTTGGTAAATTTGCTCTGGCGTTGCATCAGGTTTGCCATAAGCAATATTATTGGCAATAGTGTCGTGAAATAAAACAACCTGCTGAGAAACATAAGCAAACTGCTTGCGCACATCTGCCAAGACATAATCGTTGATATCGTGACCGTCGAGCAATACTTTACCGCCAGTTGCCTGATAAAACCTGAGCATTAAACTGGTGGCTGTTGATTTACCACTGCCTGAGCTACCGACAAATGCAATGGTTTGACCGGCTTTGGCCTCAAAATTCAGTGATTTTAATGCTAACTCTTTTTCGTTTTGATAAGCAAAATCAACATTTTCAAAACTCAAATTGCCCTTAGCTCGGTCAATTTTTTGTAAACCAGTATCTGGTTCGGTATGTTCATCAATCACTTTAAAAATACTAACACTCGCCGCCATCCCGCGCTGAAATTCGCTGTTTACCGTAGTCAGTAATTTAAGTGGTCGCAACAACATCACCATACAGGTTAATACTGCGGTAAAAATTCCCGGTGTTAACTGCTCACGCATAGTATCCATATTGGCGACATATAAAACAAACGCCAACGCGAACGAAGCAATAATTTGAATCACAGGCACGCTTAACGTTTGTACCGTCACCATTTTCATCCGCTGGCGACGACTGTTGTTATTGATACCCGCAAAGCGCTCAGTTTCACGCGTTTGGCCGCCAAAGGTCAACACCACTTTTTGGCCATTGAAGGTTTGCTCAGCGGCACTGGTCACCTCGCCCATAGAGTTTTGAATACCTTGGCTGACCTTGCGAAACCGCTTTGACACCATAGTGACCATGACTGCAATTACTGGCGTAATCACTAAAAAAATCAACGACAGTTGCCAACTGTTATAGAACATCACTACCAATAAACCGGTAACAAACGCCCCTTGCTGGACCAAGGTCAATAGCGCTTTACTGGTCGCGGTTAATACTTGCTCAGTGTCGTAGGTTAATTTGGAAATCAGGGTGCCAGTTGATTGTTGGTCGTGAAAACTGACTGGTAAATTAATAATATGCTGGAATAGTTGCAGTCGCAGATCGGCGACAACATTGTTACCAACCCAAGCTAGGCAGTAGTTACCGACAAAATGACAAATACCGCGCAACAAAAACATCACGACAATAAAAATCGGCGCCCACTTCATAAAATCTGGACTTTTGCCCGTCAGACCAACATCAATTAACGGCTGTAATTGGGCAAAAACAAAAGTATCAACGGCGGCGTAACCAAGCATACCAATCACCGCAAAAACAAAACCAATGCGATAAGGTTTACTGTAGGTCATTAAGCGAAGAAAATTCTGCCACGTTGAAGCAGATGAAGAGTCAGACATTTATCATCCAGAACAAGAAAAAATACTCGGCTATTTTAGCGCTAAAATCGCTGGTAACCAAATCTATCTGATCAGAGTTTAAGGAAGATTAAAAAGAGTAATGGTTAATTTGCAAACCAATAGGGCCAAAGGTCACGGCGATGTTCTTGAACTTTCATGGTCGACTGACCAAATTCAACTCGTATCATACCAGCTTGAGCTGTATTGAGGGTTTTGATATGAGCCGCTTGATAGCGACTGGTCACGGCTTTATTCGGCATCTGCCAACGGTTTTGAAATCCAGTACTAAAAATGGCAAGCTCTGGCTGAACTGCACTGATAAAAGCTTCACTCGATGAAGTCTTTGAACCGTGATGTGGAGCGATCAAGAGATCTGCCACCAAAGGCTGAAATCCTTGGTTTGCCACCAGCTGATATTCAATTTTTCGCGATATATCACCGGGTAACAGTAATTTGAATTTGCCATCAGAAATCATGACAACACAAGAGTCGTCATTGTCTTGCCCGATCAGCTGCTCTGGTGACAGCACTGACAAGGTTAACTGCTGCCACTCAAGTTCAGTTCCTGCCAAACAAGGCTGGGCGTAATTTATATGGTTTGCAATAACTTGTTTAATTGCGAAGGTTTTCTTCAAATAATCATAACCACCGGCGTGATCATTATCGCTATGACTCAAAATCAGCAAATCTAAATGATTGATGCCCCTACTCAGTAAATATGGCTCAACCACCGCTTCGGCAAGATTAAAACCGCTGACGTAGCTAGCACCCGTATCGTAAAGTATTGCTTGTTGACCTTGTTCGATGACAATAGCTAAGCCCTGCCCGACATCAAGCGTCGTCACCGACCAATTGGCAGCTTCGCTATCAGCACCAGCGCGTTTTGAGTCTTGAACTAAGGCGATATAAGTTGAAACCCCAGCAGTCAAAACCAAAAAGGTTGCACTAATTGCTGTGAGTTTTGCTGAACTGCTGAAACCCAACCGTTTAACAAAACGCTTAGCGCTTGGAGTTCTTTGTTTAATAGCATTGTTTATCGGCAAAACACATTTAAGAAAGTACAGTAATATTAAGATAACTAATATCGTTAAGATTGGTGCATTCATGGTTATCGAAGCAAAGTCAAACTCTGCCAAGTAAGTTAACCATTGCCACAACAGCTCAATAGAAGTATTTGCTAACCCTAACAGCCTCTTCGCTAGCGTTTCAGAAAACAAGCTCGCAACCGCGCCAGCGAGCGACAGCGGAATACTGGTAAAACTCATCCAAGGTACCGCAACCATATTGGCAACCAATGCCAATGGGTAAATATGGCCAGACAGCAACACTGATATCGGCAACATCACCAAAGACAACGCGACTTGAATCAGTAACAAACTTGCGAGATAACGCAGCCATGCAGGTTTATTGGCAACGAATTCGCGAAATTGCCAAAAAACAAAAAATATTACGCTAACTGCACTAAACGAAAGCCAAAAACTTGCACTGACAATACTGAGTGGCATCAGCAGCAGGACAATAAAAACGGTCAATAATAACAAACGCGTTAACGATAGGTGAATAGCAAAACAGCGACTGCCCCAATACAAACTAAGCATGATTAACGCGCGCTGAGTCGGCAGTGCAAAACCGGCTAGATAAGCATAAAACAGTGCACAAAACATCGAAAAAACGATGGCAAAATATTGTCTATTTACGCAAACTAAACTCAAGATATGAGCCGGTGACAAGAGTTTTTGATAAGGCAAGTATCTAAGTGAAAGTGACATCAAAAAATAGCTAAAACCGGCAATTAAACCAATATGTAACCCTGAAATCGCAATCAGATGCTGAGTGCCCGTTAGGGTCAACACGTGCCAAATTTCAGGTGATATATCGGTGCGTTCACCAAAGGTTAGCGCCAGCAACAGCCCAGATAGTTCGCCTTCAGGTAGCAGTAATTTGACATCTTGATACCAACTTTGCCGAGCACTGGTCGATAAACTTACCGGCTCAGCCAATTCATTCACCACATAGCCAGTCGCCACCAATTGGTGGCGTTTCAACCAAGTTTGATAACTAAAACCGCCGCTATTAGCGAAACCGTGACTGGGCTTAATTTTTATTTTGAACAACCATTTTTGCCCTTGCTTAGCTTGCTGATAGCTCTTTTGACAGCTAGCGGGCAGCGACTCAGGCGATAAATCAGCTCTTTTATGATTACCCTCATCAACGCTGACAAACTGACGACAAGGGTTGTACCATCGCAAACGGACATCAAAGGTGTTATCCAACGCACGCTGTTCTATTTGAATAATACGAAAATTAAAACGGCTACCGTGTTCATCTACAGAAGGTATGGTTAAGATTTCGCCAACGACAACAACCGGCTTGGTCATGTTCAAACCGTATTGTGACTCTATCTCTGGTAGAACAGTGGTCAAATTTGCCGCCGCGTTAATCACCACCGCGATACCTAATAACAACGCGGCAAAGAGGCGAGTTATAGTAAATAGCGACAACACGATACCAACGCTAGTCACCGAAATGACATAAAAAAGATCTGGCACTATTGGCAAAAATAGTGACAATATAGCACCTAAGAAGAAAGTAAGTAGCCAACGTTCCATGTGGTTGTCTATCCTCGACTAGAAGTATCTCAATGCCTAAGAAAACCTTTAAGCGCTTTATGCCAGATCACCAAAAAATCAAAAGTCATAAGCATTTGCAGATTTTTGGCGATTTACTCCACAATCCAAATCTTTGGCACTTGAATCGTCGTTCTATTGCAAAAGCATTCGCTGTTGGTTTATTTTTCGCGTTTGTGCCAGTGCCATTTCAAATGGTACTAGCCGCTGCTATTGCAATTATAGTACACGCTAACTTACCGCTTTCGATTGCCTTAGTTTGGATTACTAACCCTTTGACTATGCCGGCAATTTTTTATTTTTGTTATCTTGTAGGTACTTGGATTTTAAACGAGCCTGAACAGGCTTTTGAGTTTGAAGCTAGTTGGCAGTGGGTGGTTGATAGCTTGGCCAATATTGGCCCGGCATTTTTGTTGGGTTGTGGCGTGTTGGCGGTGCTATTTTCAATATTGGGTTACTGTTTTATCCAAGGGTTGTGGCGCTACTCGGTGAGCAGCGCTTGGAAAAAACGCCAGCTTAGTCGCTGATTTAAAGCTGACCGAGTACCTGTGCTGGTTCAACCTTAGTTGCCCGCCATGCCGGATAAAAAGTTGCCAGTAAGCTCATCACCATAGCGACGCTGACTGTGATATAAACATCTGACCAAATGAGGTGCGATGGCAGGTAATTAATAAAATAGACATCGCCCGATAAAAACTGAACACCAACACTCTGCTCTATTGCGCTAATTAATGCCGTCAAATTGTTGGCTAAATAGACACCCAGTGTTCCGCCTAAAACAACTCCGACAATACCATTAGCCAGACCTTGTAAAACAAAGGTCATCATCACTAAACCATTACTCGCGCCCATGGTTTTTAATATGGCGATATCGCCTTGCTTCTCATTCACCACCATAATCAAGGTTGAGACAATGTTAAAGCTGGCAACGGCGATAACCAGTATCAAGACAACAAACATGACGGTTCGCACTAATTGAATATCATTGAACAGGTGACCTTCAGTGCGGGTCCAGTCGTGAATATAAACATAGTGATCAAAGCTGTAGGCGACTTGCCTAACGATGTTTTGCGCGGCAAATACTTGATCAACCTGCAGTCGGATACCTTCAACTTGATCTTTGCGGTACCCCTGAATATCTGTCGCCTGTTCCAAAGAAATATAGGCGAGCGTATCGTCGATGGTGCCGCCAAATTTAAAAATGGCTGCAATAGTCACGTGTCGCACTTTAGGTGCAGGAAAGCGCCCTGACAGCCCCTGTTGACCAGCACCAATACTTCCCACATTAGCCCGCTGCTGTGGCAATAATAACTGAACTTTGTCACCAACACCGACACCGAGCTTTTTGGCAACACCACTGCCAATAACAACACTATTGTTATTGGCTAATGTTTGCCAGTCTCCTTCCACTAGGTATTCTGTGATAGTAGAGACTTTTTGTTCTAAGGCCAGATCAACGCCGCGAAACTCTACTGCCTTAAGGGCATTAGACTTTTGCATCATGCCGGGAATTTTAATAAATGGCGCAGCGCCAGTGACATGCTCCTGCTGTTCAACTTTATCTACAGCGGTGCGCCAATTGTCAATTGGCTGATTGACACTAATCAACTCACCGTGTGCAACAACCGACAACAAACGCTGCGCTAGTTCGCGCTCAAAACCATTCATTGCCGATAACACCAGAATCAACACCATGACACCAAGCGCAATCCCCAGTGTCGACGAGGCTGAAATAAACGCGGCAAACCCGCGTTTTTGTCGGCTAACCAAATAGCGCAGCGCCAAAAACAAACTCATTGGTCGATAAACCGCCGCTTGCTTAGCCATTTATGCGTGCTCCACCGAAGTGACTAACTGACCGTGGTCGAGCGCCAGTTGACGATCCATTTTTGCCGCTAATGACAGATCATGAGTAACAATCACAAAGCTTATGTTGAGGCTGGCATTGAGCTCAATCAACAGCTGATAAATTTGCTCTGCGGTATCAAAGTCAAGATTACCAGTTGGTTCATCGGCCAATACTAACGCAGGTTCAGTCACTAACGCTCGGGCAATGGCAACCCGCTGACGTTCACCGCCGGAAAGCTCTGACGGGCGGTGATGTAAACGATGTGATAAGCCGACTTTTTCGAGCATCTGCTTTGCTTTCGCCATTGCTGATTTTGCTTTATCACCGCGAATCATCAACGGCATAGCAACATTCTCTTGTGCTGAAAACTCCATCATCAAATGGTGGAACTGATAAATAAAACCGATATTTTGATTGCGAAATGCCGCTTTTTCTCGCTCTTTCAACTGATGGATATCGACATCGTTAATTTTCACTTGGCCTGAACTTGGCAGATCGAGCGCACCTGCTAAGTGTAAAAAGGTACTCTTACCACAACCAGAGCGACCAACAATAGCGACTAATTCGCCCTCTTCAACGCAAAGGTTTAAATTGTTTAACACTTTCGTGCTTTCTTGACCTTGCTGGTAAACCTTGGTTAAGTTTAGGCATTCAAGTACTTTGTTCATGCTGCTCTACTCGTTCTATTTCAACGTGTTTTTTATCGGTTAAATTTATCGCTAGCTAATAGCTGTACTGCGACTTACTCATTGCGCAGTACTTCGGCTGGTTGGGTTTGAGCCGCGCGATAAGCCGGATACAAGGTTGCCAACAATGACATTGCCAATGCGCCAACAACAATTACCACAACGTGTTGGGTAACAAGTTCGATCGGCAACGCTTGGCTAACATAGCCATTCCCCAATAGGTTGACACCTAAAACTGCTAGCAAATCATTTAGTGTCAGGGTAAGAATGAGCCCGAGAGCAGTGCCGAGTACTGTGCCCCAAATACCGTTTATCATGCCTTGGCTGATAAAAATTTTTAACACACCCGTACGGCTGAGGCCCAAGGTTTGCAAAATACCAATTTCCCCTTGCTTGTCGATCACGACCATGACTAAGGCTGAGACAATATTAAAGGCGGCAACGGCAACGATTAAGCTAAGCATCAACCACATCATATTCTTTTCCATTTTAACCGCAGAGAACAACGCCCCTTGACTCGTTTGCCAAGTGGTTACCGTTGTGTTTGGCAACTCAGCGTTGAGGATTTGAGCAAAGTCTTCGGCGGCAAAAGCGTCATCCAAGGTTATCTTGAGCTGACCTATACCATCGTTTTTGCGGCGCAATAATTTGGCGCCGTACTTGGCGTGCACGTAAATCAAGCCGTCATCAACTTGAGAGCCGACGTTAAAAATGCCGCCAACAACAAAGTTGCGCTGTACTGGCACTCGGCCCATCGGCGTAAAAACAGTCTTGTTTGGCAACACAAGTCGAACCTGATCGCCCAAGCTGACTTTTAAGTTATTGGCCAACGCCTGCCCGAGTACGACAAAATACGGTTGATGCGCCAAACTCTCAAAACTGCCAAGCACCATATTTTGCGCGGCAATTGTATCGCGCTCGTATTCGGGAATAACCCCTTGCATCAAAACCCCTTTTAGGCCGGAAGGCGATTGGATTAAGGCTTCTGCACTCTGCATTGGACTAACGTTAGCAACCCCTTGATAATCACTGAGCTGTTTAGCCGAGCTCGGCCAATCGGCAAAGTTGTCTTGTCTTTTGTTATCGGGATCAACAGATGGTGATTGACTAACGATTACATGTGGCACCAACCCCAAAATCCGTTTTTTTAGCTCGCTTTCAAAGCCATTCATCACCGAAACTACCGTGATTAGAGCGGCAACGCCAAGTAAAATTCCAGCTATCGAAAAAAAGGTAATAAAAGAAACAAAGCCAGATCGACTGCGGCTTCGGCTATAACGGTAGCCGATAAAAAAACTGATAGGTTGCAGCATTAACGGAAATAAATCTCTGCTCGGGGAAAATCCGAGTTAGCATAGCAAATCAAAGTTCAGCCTTGAAGCAAAATAGTGTTATATTTCTGACATTAAACATCTAACATTAGATAAAAGTGCAGTGAGCGCCAATGACGACAGATTTACCAGAAAACGACAAACTGATGCAATTTGATGAGTTCTTTTCCATCAAGCATAAATTTAATGTCAATATTGAACGACTGGCGCCAGATCACAATATTGATTATCAAGGTTTTGTCGACTCAATCCCGCTGCCATTTAAGATGGCTGGTGATATGCTCAGCATTGATCAAGCCGCCCTCAGGCCCTTGCAGGGTTTGAGTAATAGTGCCGGCCAACTGGTGGAGTATTTACAGCACCAAGCCAGTAAAATAGACATGTTAGTGGGCTATATTCTCAGTCAACAAGACCAACCAGAAAACCGTTTTACCGGCGTTCAATTTGGCGGCGGCGGCGTTATTTTCAATAGCCAACAAACGTTTAGTCTCGGCGAGCAGTTAATTTTGAAAATCTTCTTACTTGAAGATAATTGTGCGGTATATTGCTTAGGTGAAATTGTAGAGATTACTGAGCAGTCAAACGATGGCTGCAACTATAAAGTCATTTTTGAACAAATAAGAGAAGCCGACCGCGAACAACTGGTGCGTACCAGCTTGCACCAACAATCAAAACAATTACAAGCTCTGTCAAAACAGCGCAATCAAGCAGCACAAAAAGACTAAACAGTAGCCCCACAGTTTTTAAGATGACTAATGTAAACAAATGCTCAAATAACTGTGCAAACCACGTTGCAAACAACTGTGCAAACTATTTTTTACCCGCAGAATGGGCACCACAATCTGCAGTTATTATCACTTGGCCGCACCAAAACACCGACTGGGGTTCAATACTCGACCGCGTTGAACCGGTATTTATCGAGATTAGCAAAGCTATTTGTCAACAACAGCAATTGATTATTGTTGCTGATAACCATGCACTAAAACACCATATCTGTCAGCTCTTGACTGCCGCTAACGTAGCACTGGAACAAGTACATTGTGTCATTGCTAACACTGACGATACTTGGGCAAGGGATCACGGGCCGATAACGCTAATCGAGTCAACATGCCGAGACGGTAACGAGGTTAATGACACCGACAAAGCGCCAAAGAGCAAGTTACTCAATTTTACCTTTAACGGCTGGGGCAATAAGTTTGCAGCCAAGCAAGACAACGCCATTAACCTAGCGCTTTATCATCAATTAAGCGCTCAAGGCTTGCTGCAAACAAGTGTATTGGCAACACTTGATTTTGTTTTAGAAGGTGGCGCTATAGAAAGTGATGGCTGCGGCCATATTTTGACCACTAGTGCTTGTCTGCTCAACCCAAACCGCAATCCGAGTTTTGACAAAATGGCAATCGATGCCTTACTCAAAAAGTGGTTTACGGCGAAGAAAGTCTTATGGCTCGACCACGGTGAACTAGAGGGTGATGACACCGATGCTCATATCGACACACTGTGCCGTTTCGCACCTGATAATCGTCTGGTGTACGTCAAATGTGATGATGCTAACGACAGCCATTTCGAGGCGCTTGAGCAAATGGAGCAACAGCTAGCCAACTTCACCACATCTAGTGGTCAGCCCTTTGAGCTTATTCCACTGCCTTGGCCAAGTGCCAAATACAATCAAGACAGCGAACGCTTACCGGCGACTTATGCTAACTATTTGATCATAAATAACGCGGTATTAGTGCCAACTTACCAAGATGCGAAAGACTCAATAGCACTAGCGCAAATAGCTAAAGCTTACCCTGACAGAAAAATCGTTGGCATTAACTGCTTGCCGATTATTGAACAGTTTGGCAGCTTACACTGCTTAACCATGCAAGTTCCCGCTCAAGTAGAGCTATCAGCGATAGCTTGATGATAGGACAACAAGCCTCATAATTTAGAGCGTGGCCTTGTTATCAACCTTTACTATGATCTGCCGCAAGTAATAACTTGTGTAAAAATTTACCTGCCTCAACCGGCTGCTCCATTGGAAAACAGTGACTTTGACCAAATTTGTGTTGGCGAATATGGCTGTTTAACCGAGCCGCTTTGGTCACCGCTGGGCGAATAAAGCTATAGCTGTTATCAGCGGTTAAAATATCAACCGGTACTTGCACCTTCTTGATCTTTTGCCAAAGTTTACTCGGGTAAGAGCTAAAAATACCCGCTTCCCAATGTGGTGAACACGCTAACGACAAGCCGTTGTTCTGCTCACTTTTATTGGTTGCACTGTTGATAAAGTCCTGCATCACTTGCGGATGCCAATCTTTATATAGCGCTTTTTTCGATAAGTCTTTTGCCATTGCTTCAGAGTCAGGCCAATGGCTACGGCGTCTTTGCACCGCTTTAATAAATTTTGAATTTTGTAGTATTCGCGTCTTTCGCAATATTCGATGGCCGAGAATAAATGAGTGCTTATACATAGGTGGGTCGAGTAAAATCACGTGCTCGAAGTACTCAGGGTGGTCGGCGGCGGCCAGCAGCGTTAAAATTCCTCCGAGCGAGTGACCAACGCCAATCACGGGCCCCTGCTCGGCTACCTGAGTTTGTTCGGCTATGGTCTGGGCAACAGCAAACGCCATTTCATGCCAATCTGGCCAGCGATGATTGGGCTGTTCAGATAAGCCATGACCGGGGACATTAGTCAGCCACAATGGCCAATCTTCAGGCAACTGAGCTGCCATCGCCGCTAAGGTTAAAGCGGAGAAACCGTTACCGTGCAAAAAGTGAATACGAGGCTTTTGGGCGTGGCTCATCAACTCGCCGCCATCATCGCTAGGTGAGCTTTGCTCAGCAACTGATGGTCGTTGGTAACCGTGAATCCGGTAGCCATAGCTGGTTTGATAATGCCACTGAGAAAGTTCGGTTAAGGCCACGTCATCCTCGAAGAGTTAAACAATCAATTGGAGTAAAAATACTAAACAAACTGACAGGCTGTCAAATATTAGCTCATTATAGTAAAAACACTGACTAGCTCTACCACTCGCTTTTCATTGCTCTCCTACTACGACAATAAAAAAGGGCGCTCGTGGCGCCCTAAACGGAACAACTCATCTAAATAAAATTAGCTGTCGCCGTCTTCATTGTGCAGGTCGATAATCGACTCAGCGTTTTTATCGGTTTTTTCTTTGCTCTCGTTATTGCGAGCGGCATCGAGTTTTTCAAGGTAACCTTGATCGATGTCATTGGTGATATAGTTACCGTCAAACACAGAAGTTTCAAAGGTTTTAATATCGGTATTGCCCGTGCTTACCGCAGAGACCAAATCGTCAATTGATTGATAAATCAGTTTATCCGCGCCAATCAATTCACAAATATCGTCTAAATCACGACCGTGAGCAATCAACTCATTAGCGCTTGGCATGTCAATACCGTAAACGTTCGGGAAGCGAATTTCAGGTGCCGCTGACGCGAAATACACTTTTCTGGCACCAGCAGCACGAGCCATTTCAATAATTTGCTCTGAAGTCGTACCGCGAACAATTGAGTCATCGACCAATAACACGTTTTTATCTTTAAATTCCGCACCGATTGCATTTAACTTGCGGCGCACTGATTTTTTGCGCATTTCTTGGCCCGGCATAATAAAGGTGCGGCCAATGTAGCGGTTTTTAACAAAGCCTTGACGGTATGGTATCTCAAGCTGCTGAGCTATTTGCAAGGCGATATCGTTGGATGTTTCAGGAATTGGAATTACTACATCAATGTCTAAATCTTCCCACTCGTCTGCGATTTTAGCGCCGAGCTTTCTGCCCATTTCAACGCGTGAAGCGTAAACCGACATTTTGTCGATTGTTGAGTCTGGGCGGGCAAAGTAAACAAATTCAAAAATACACGGGCGATTTGCTGGATGCTCAGCACATTGCTTGCTGTGAATTTTGCCATCTAAGCTAAAGAAAATCGCTTCACCTGGCGCTACGTCGCGGACAAATTCAAAATCACAGGCATCTAATGCCACTGACTCAGAAGCAACCATGTATTCAGTGCCCTGCTCGGTTTCGCGCTTGCCGAAAACCAATGGACGAATACCATTTGGATCGCGAAATGCCACCATGCCTTGACCGATAATCAAAGCAACGGTTGCATAACCGCCGCGAACGCGACGGTGAACGTTTTCCATCGCCGAGAAAATATGCTCTGGTGTTAAATCGAGTGTGCCCGCGTGTTGTAACTCATGGGCTAGAATATTGAGTAGCACTTCTGAGTCAGAAGTCGTGTTTACATGGCGACGCGCAGTGTTGTAGAGCCAAGTTTTCAGCTCTTCAGTATTGGTTAGGTTACCATTGTGGGCAAGTGATAAGCCAAACGGTGAATTAGCGTAAAACGGCTGTGCTTCTGACGAGCTTGATGAACCAGCGGTTGGGTAGCGGATGTGACCGATACCAATATTGCCTTGCAAACGCAGCATATGACGAGTGTGAAAAACGTCTTTCACTAAACCATTTGCTTTGCGCAACCTAAACATATTGTCGTGAATAGTGACAATACCAGCAGCATCTTGTCCTCGATGCTGTAATACCGTTAAACCATCATACAACGCTTGGCTAACAGGGGTTTTACCTACAATGCCAACAATACCACACATGAACCTAATCTCCGCCGAACTTTAATATTTGCTTGTTTACCGTAAAAAACTTGATGACTGTTTGAGGTATTCAAAAAACCACTCAATCACCAAGGTAAATTCTGGAATTAAACGAGAACTTTGCCACCAATGCGCCGATGATGCTGGAGTAAAGGCGTCAGTGAAAAACAACAAAGCACTGACAATTAAGACGCCGCGAATAGCGCCAAATGCCAGACCTAATACGCGATCAGTACCCGATAAACCGGTTTTCGCGACTAATTGACCAATAATGTAATTTATCAAGGCGCCGAGAATAAGCGTGGTAATAAATAAAATGCCGATGGCGGCAGCGTTGCGCAGAAGTTGGTCGGATATATTGGTGAGTAATGTCGATAGATTGAGGTAAAAATTGCTCGCGATAAAGAAGGCACTGATCCAGATGACAAGAGATACTGCTTCTTTGACAAAACCGCGTATTAGACTGACTAACGTTGATATGCCGATAATCGCTAAAATGGCATAATCTATCCAAACCATAAACTGATCATTCTCACTAAATAGAGGCGCGCATTCTATCAGAAGCAGTTTATAAAAGGCTACTTTTTTGTCGCCAGTCTATTACTTGTAAAGGCTATTTAGCAGGGCTAAAACGGGCTATTTTTCCGTTTACTTTGGTCAGTTGTTTAAGCTTTGGTAGCTGTTTCTCTAAGCTAGACTTTACAATCTCAGGGCCAACAAACACCTTGGTCAAGGTGCCGTTTCTTGTTTTAATCGGCTTAGTAAAAGCAACGTAGCCATTAGCTTTTAAAACCTTAAGCAGCTGGTCAACATTTTGTTGATGACGAAAACTGCCGAGTTGAATAACCCATGCCTGTTGGGCACTGGCTCTTGGTGGCAGTGGATTTTTCTTTACAACTTTATTATCTGAGTTAGATCTTTTTTGCGCAGCGCTCTGAGCGTCTGAGATTTTTGCTGTTTTTATCGCCGCCGTCACCTGAGTCACTTCGTTAGTCTGAGTATTTCTGTCTTCAGGTTGAAGTGCTGGTTGCTCGAAATCGCTAGCTTGGTCAAGCGCTTGTTCGTCAGACAAAGGGGCTGGTTTGAGCTTGGCAATACGCTCTTGTGGCAGAGTTTTTAAGCTCGGACGCTGAGCTAACTCTGGTGGTTGGGGGATTTCGGCAAAGTGCTGTTGATATTTCTCTTTTTTGCCATCGAGTAAATCAGGTAAAAAGATAATAGCAACCGCGGCAACAATCGCGGTACCGACTAAACGATTTTGAAACGGTGTTGACAACTCAAACTCCCACTTGTCAAAACAATGATCTCGCCGCTAAACAAGCGTTGTTTGGCTTGCAGACGACTTTTTATGCGCGCATTTATTTAATAGTTTTATTCAACATCAGCGACGAGGCGACGACGAATTTCAGCAACGGTGAAAAATGAGCCAAATACCAAAACCAACTCGTCTTCAGCCGCTGTTTGTGTTGCCATTTTATAGGCGATATTAACATTGTCAAAGCTATTTACCTGCTGACCTAAGTCATTTAGCGTGTTGAGCAAACGACTTTTGTCGGCGGCTCTTGGCAGATCTAACTCAGAAACAAACCAGGCTTCAACGACATCGGTTAGCGGTGCTAAGGTCTGCTCAACGTCTTTATCAGCAAGCATAGCAACGACAGCATAGACTTTTTTATAGCTTGAATTAGCGAGTTTTGCCGCCAAATAACTGGCGAGGTAACGTGCTGCTTGAGGGTTATGGCCAACGTCTAACACCACATCTGGCGGTCCGGGAAACAGCTCTGTGCGACCAGCAACTTTGGTTTCAAGAATCCATTGGCGCGTTTCACTAACACTCAAAGGCAAACCGAGATTAGCAAGCACTGCTAAACCAGTGGCAACATTGTCTCTAGGGATATTAGTCGGCGGTAAATCAGCTAAACTAAGTGGTCCTAATTGCCACTGCCAGCTATCGCTGTCATCGTAAGTGGTTACGGTAAATGTGCGATTGCGAACAACCAACTGTGCACCAATATTATTTCCGTGCTCGATAACGCTATTGGGCACCTCAGTGTCGCCAACAATGGCTGGTTTACCCGAGCGCATAATCCCTGCTTTTTCAAAACCAATAAGCTCGCGCGTGTTGCCCAAAAACGCTTGATGGTCTAAATCAATTGTCGTCAAAACCGCGACGTCAGTGTCGATCATATTGGTCGCATCTAAACGACCACCTAAGCCAACTTCCAGAATAATAAACTCAGGACGCTCTATCATTAGCACCAATAAAGCCGCCAGCGTAGTATATTCATAGTAAGTCAACGAAATATCTGCGCGCGCTTGCTCTATTTTAATAAAGGCATCAATGAGTGGTTGGTCGCTAACATTTACACGATTTAGCCGTAAGCGCTCATTAAATACCTCGATATGTGGTGACGAGTAAACTGCGACACTGTGACCTCGGCTAAGCAACGCGTGCTCAACAAAAGCACAAGTGGTCCCTTTGCCATTCGTGCCAGCAACAGTAATCACCTTGGCAAAATCTAGGTTAATGTTAAGCCTGTCAGCGACTGCCGATATCCGTTCTAAACCCAAGTCAATTTCTTGGCTGTGAAGCTGTTCTAAATAAGAAAGCCACTGGTCTAAGCTATTTAGCTCTGACCAATGGCTTGATGGTAATCTACTCAAATTATTTCTCGAATTGAGGTCTAGTCGTTAGTTAGAAATACATTTGGTGAGTACAAAATACGTACCCACCCTACATTGTATTGGCTTGTATTAATTACGAAGCTAACGGCGATGGTTGGCCGGTAAACTTAGCAATTAATCGCGCTAACGTTGTGCGCATCTCACGGCGATCAACGATAAGATCAATTGCGCCCTTCTCTAGTAAAAACTCACTGCGCTGGAAGCCTTCTGGCAAGGTCTCACGAACCGTTTGTTCAATTACGCGAGGGCCAGCAAAACCAATGAGTGCTTTAGGCTCAGCAACATTGATATCACCTAGCATCGCTAAACTCGCAGAAACACCGCCCATAGTCGGGTCGGTTAATACAGAAACGTAAGGTAAGCCCTTTTCACTCATCTTAGCCAATGCAGCACTGGTTTTGGCCATTTGCATTAATGAAAACAATGCTTCTTGCATGCGAGCGCCGCCACTTGCTGAAAAGCAAATAAACGGTAAGTTGTGCTCTAGACAATATTCGATACCTTTGACAAAACGGGCACCAACGACTGAAGCCATTGAACCGCCAAGGAATGAGAATTCAAACGCCGCGGCGACAACTGGCATGCCGTGCAATTCACCTTTCATGACCACTAACGCGTCTTTTTCGCCGGTTGCTTTCTGTGCCGCTGAAATCCGATCTTTATAGCGTTTTGAGTCTTTGAACTTCAAGATATCTTGCGCTTCAAATTCAGTACCTAACTCTAGGCGTTCACCTTGGTCAAGAAAGCTGTCGATACGCTTGCGCGCTGAAATTCGCATGTGATTGTCACATTTTGGACAAACTGAAAGCAGGCGGTCTAGTTCAGCTTTGTAGAGCATCGCATTACACGATGTACACTTGCTCCAAACGCCTTCTGGGATATTGCGCTTTTGAGTTGCTTTTGCCTTAGGGAGAATTTTTTCGATCCAGCTCATAATTTATTTTTTGCCTTTGTAACGCTTGCTTATGTGCTCATTGGCATTTTTCACCAATGTCACTTACTAACCCGTGCTTAACTGTTTCTCATTATAACCAATACTATGACCAATAAAACAACAACCAAGCCAAATATATAATAAACAATGAATTAAAACACAGTTCAGGCGGTTGTTGATACTAAAAACTGGTCGGTTGTCTTAGTCAGTTAAAAATAGCGGCCCCATTGGCGCTTGAGGTAAGTCAAAATGTTCAGGATAATCAACAGCAACGAAGTAGAGTCCGCCCGCAGGCGCAGTAATACCAGCCAAACAGCGATTTTTTGCTGCCAGTACTTCGCCAATCCAATCAACGGTTTGCAACTGCTGACCGACACGCATTAAGCTCCCGGCAATATTGCGAACCATATGGTGTAAAAAAGCATTGCCTTTGATATCGAGAATGATGTAATCGCCAAAGCGCTCAACGTTACAGTGGCTGATGGTTCGCACCGGTGAATGTGACTGGCAATGCACGGTTCTGAACGAAGTAAAGTCGTGCTCTCCAACTAAGGTTTGAGCCGCTTGATGCATAAGGTCGGCGTCTAACGGATGATGACAAAAACTCAAGCCCTTGGCCAAAATCGCCGGCCGAAACATCGTATTGCAAATGATATAACGATAACGTCTCGCCGTTGCACTAAAGCGCGCGTGAAAGCTTTCATCTACTTGCTTCACCCAGCGCACCGCAACATCTTTAGGCAAGTTTGTGTTAACGCCTAATGTCCAAGCGACATCTTTGCGAGTTTTCGTGGTATCGAAGTGAACAATTTGATTGGTCGCGTTAACACCAGTATCGGTCCTACCGGCACAGACAACTTCTATCGGTTCATCGGCTATTTTAGATAACGCCCGCTCAAGTGTTTCTTGAACGCTACTGACTTCGTTTTGGCGCTGCCAACCGCAGTAGTTTTCGCCATCATATTCAATACCCAACGCATAACGCATAAAAAAGCCTCCGATTTAAGGAGGCGCATTATCCATGATTTAACCGTCGTTTGCCAAGCCCCGACCGTTAATTTACTGCCGCTACTTTAAGCCCTCTAGCAGGCGTTGAGCTTCTTCTTGTTGCTCAACGCTGCCCTGCTTTAATACTTCAAGTAAAATCACTTCGGCATTATCGGTATCATCCATATCCAGATACACTTTTGCGAGATCTAACTTGGCTTTAAAGCCGTCGCTATCTTCCTGATCAACATCAATTTTGTTAACGCCATCAGTGAACTCAGGGAATTCATCGAGGCCGACATCAATGTTGGTTTTCTCATAGGGTTCTTGCTCAGTACTGGCGTCAAGGGTGTCAGACAACAAATCATCGACTGAGACAAAGTTATCATCTTCACTTTCAGGTGCCGTCAGTAACTCGTCGCCAATATCGAGTTGGTCGAGGTTGCTAATCTCATCGAGCTCTGTCAGCAGATCATCACCGCTGTCTTTGGTTTCTTCCTCGATATTTGCCAATAGCTCGTCAAAATCTAAATCGTCGAGTTCCTTGATATCATCGATCTCTCTAGCTTCTGAGAGAACGTCTTGCTCACTTTCACGGTTGTTATCTTGATCGCTCAATAAATCAGATAAAACACTGGCGTCAGTAAAATCAGGTGTTAGCTCTATTGGTTCATCATGTGGCTCAGCTTGTTCATCGAGAAGTTGGCTGAGCGCTGCCTCATCAAATGCTTGCTCTAGCTCTGCTAAGTCGGTTTCCGCCAAGTCATCATCATCCAATTGAGCTTGCTTAGTATCCAAAACATCTTGCTCAACAATGCCGGCATCATCTTCGGAACCAGAGTCGTCTAAGCTTGATTCGTCAAGGCCTGAATCTTCCTGCTCAGATAATATATCTTGCTCTGCGCTATCTAATTCGGAGTCGGGTTGCTCGTTCTCTAATGGATCAGCAATTGGGTCAGGGTCGAGATCATCACCAATGTCAAGAATGTCGTCTTCATTGGTATCACTGTCATCAGATGTAGGCGCATTTTCAGACAACAAGGCGTCGATATCTAAGTCATCATCAATCGCTAAATCGTCTTGCTCAGCGCTTGGTGTTGATTGTTCACCACCAGCATCAATAATACTGTCAATATCAAAGTCTGACTCGGTTTCGACGGTATCAGTTTCAACAGTGTCAGTATCAACTTCTACATTGTCTGCACTATCTTCAGTCGCTGATTGCTCAGTAATATCACTAAAGTCGATATTTAAAAACGGAGCGACGTATTCTTCGGTAAAGTTGTCAATCAATGCTTTATTTGCGCTGCTATCTTGCTCAGATACCTCAGATGTTTCTTCAGTTCGGGCATCTGTTTCGTCAGCGTCTGCATCTGCACTATCAATACTATCAATGTTCGATTCGTTATTGTTATCGCTTGCTGTATCATCAGCTGCGTTACCCGCGATGTTTCCTAATAGGGCATCAATATCATCTGGGTCAGTAATTTCTTCATTACCATCTGCTTGTATGTCATCATCTTCAAGACCAAGATCAGCTAGCAAGACGTCGATATCATCCTGTTCAGATATTTCTGTCGCGGGGTCTTCTTCGGGGCCCTCTACTGTATCTTCAGCAATACTCTCTGTAACATTATCAAGTAAAGCATCAATATCGTCAGGGTCTGATAGCTCTTGCGTTAGGTCTTCGGTTAAGTCTTCCTCTGCTGAACTTTCAGCAACATTATCAAGTAGAGCATCGATATCGTCAGGATCTGATAGCTCTTGTGTTAGGTCTTCGGTTAAGTCTTCCTCTGCTACACTATCAGCAACATTATCAAGTAAAGCATCGATATCGTCTGGGTCTGATAGTTCTTGCGTGAGGTCTTCGGTTAAGTCTTCGGCAGCAGCACTTTCTGTAACGTTATCAAGCAAGGCATCGATATCGTCAGGGTCTGATAGCTCTTGTGTTAGTTCTTCGGTTAACTCTTCGGCTACAGTACTGTCAGCAACATTATCAAGCAAAGCGTCAATGTCGTCAGGGTCTGATAGCTCTTGTGTTAGGTCTTCGGTTAACTCTTCGGCAACTGCACTTTCTGTAACGTTATCGAGTAAAGCATCAATATCGTCAGGATCTGATAGCTCTTTTGTTAAGTCTTCACTAACTTCTTGCAAATCCTCAACAATATCGGAGTCATCAGCGTCGAGCAGTGCATCGATATCTTCAGCGTCACTGGTAACTTCAGGTTCATCCGCAACAGATAAATCATCGCCCGCTAATAGGTCATCAAGTGCAGATTGATCTAATTCGCCGCCTTCTAACGCTTCGCCTTGACTGTCATCTGTCAAACCTGATAACAAGTCATCCAAATCACCTTGGTCAAGTGATCCGCCTTCAAGTACTTCGCCCTCATCACCTGAGTCAAGCGAGATATCTTCTAAGTCATCGAGTTCGTCATCGAGGTGAATCACTTCATCTAAATCTTCACCCTCTTTATTATTTTCTAAATCGACTTCTGGCTCATCTAAGGCATCATCAAGTGTATCGTCGAGGGCATCGTCTAAATCATCATCAGAGAACAATTGATCATCGGCCGCTAATGGTTCTAAATCATCTTCTGATAAATCAATCGCCAACTCGTCGTCAAGTGATAATTCATCGTCTAGCGATAGACTGTCATCAAGTGATAGTTCATCGTCATCAGCCTTGGTAACTTCTTCAGGCTCGGCAGCTACTTCTGGTTCAGCTGCTTTTTCTTTTGACTTCTTACTCGCTTTCTTCGGCGCTTTTTCAACTGTCTCGCCAGCGGGTTGATTTCTGCGCATCATAAAAAACATGACGAGCCCCATAATCAACAAAGCAGGAACAAAGCCCATTAGCATGTTAAACCAAGTTTTGTTAAAAATACTTTGTTCTTCTAACTCTCGGCGTTGCTTTTCTAATAACCTTTCCTGATCGTTTGCGTTGGCTTTTGCTACTAACTCTTGTTGAAGAGTTAACAAGCCATCCATTTGCAGCTTGATCTCTTCACCCTTTGCAACTTCCTCTTGCATAACATTAAGTTGCTCATTGAAATTGCTAAGGCGTTTTCTCAGTGCTTCGTTCTCTTTCAAAATAGCTTGCAAGCCGTCGATTGAGTCGAGTACATCGTTTTGAATAGTGGCGAGCTTTTGCTCCTGACTAGAGCCAAAATCGACTAACTTCTCGTTAATTTCAGATTTTGCCGCTTCTAGATCTTTCTTTTTAACTGTTTGCTCGGCAGGTTTTGCCGCTTTTTTGTTAGCTAAATTGAGTTTTGCGACTTTTTCTTGCCACGCATCATCGTCTTGATCAGAGCGCTGACGAGCCTGTTCAGAGTTAACCGCTCTAATAATATCGATTGAAGGTATTTTGAGATATTGACCTGAAACTAAGTGGTTGAGGTTATTATCTTTAAATGCTTGTGGATTAGTTTGATAGAGCGCCTGCATGACCTGATAAACAGACAAACGCGGGTCGGGGCGCACTTTTAAGGCAATATTCCACAAGGTATCGGCTTTGGTAACAGGGCCATAGCGGTCATACGGAAAAGCATCTGAGCTTTTCGGGCCTCTAATACGAATACCACCTTGCTCTGCAGCACAAGAACTACCAATAAACGAAACAAAGCTTATAAAAACTAACTGCCATATACACAGGCGTAACATTCGTTGCATTCAGCCTTTCCTAACCCTTAATTCTATTGCCAATTTTTTGACTTATTATTGACCACATTAACGCGGTTCTGCGCACGGTATTGTTGCATGTGAATCAGGTAGCAATAGTTATACCATTCAATAAACAACCATGTCTGAATAATAACGAATAACAAAAGAGAACAAAATAGTTTTATCTGTTTTCATTAGATCGCGGTGTCCTCCTTCACCATGTCGGCTAGAAGCTTAATTTCTTTAGGAAAAAGCTTGAGTCATGTCAATATCGTCTTCCGCAGGGTCAACCAGCCGAGTGTTGCAAAGAATTAACTCAACTTACTGCTTACCAGCCACATTATATTTTCTATCGGCCATAAAAAAGCACCTAGTCGCTAAACTAAGTGCTTGTTTAAATTACTGCTAATACTTTAATAGGCTGAATAATCAAAAACAGCCGAGCAGTGTAAACCTACTAGCTCAAGTACTCTTTGATTAACAGCTCAGCAATTTGAATGCTGTTAGTTGCCGCACCTTTGCGGACGTTGTCTGCAACAATCCACATGTTAATGCCTTGGTTATGGCTGATGTCTTCGCGAATACGGCCAACAAAAGTTGCGTCTACGCCACTCGCTTCACCAATTTGCGTTGGAAAATCTTCATCTTTTTCACACACTTCTAAGCCGGGCGCTTGCTTTAATAAGTCTTTCACTTCTTCTGCCGAAATCGGTGCACCAGTTTCAATGTGAAGCGCTTCACCGTGACCAAAGAATACAGGTACACGAACTGCGGTTGGGTTCACTAGTACACTGTCATCACCCAAGATTTTCTTAGTTTCCCAAACCATTTTCATTTCTTCTTTGGTGTAACCATTGTCTTGGAAAACATCAATTTGAGGGATCACGTTAAACGCGATTTGACGTGAAAACGCCTTCGGCTCTACCGGCTTGCCACTGAGTAAATCAGCACATTGTTTGGCAAGTTCATCCATCGCTTCTTTACCGGCGCCCGATACTGATTGATAGGTCGAGACATTAATACGATCAATACCAACAGCGTCATAAATTGGCTTTAACGCCACCATCATTTGAATTGTCGAACAGTTCGGGTTAGCAATAATATTGCGGTTGCGATAGTCGGCAAGTGCTTGTGGGTTAACTTCTGGAACAACCAAAGGAATATCTGGTTCGTAACGAAACTCTGAAGTATTGTCGATAATAATACAGCCTGCATCACCAGCTAGCGGTGCGTATTTAGCAGATACCGATCCGCCAGCAGAGAAGAAACCAATTTGCGCTAAGCTCCAATCAAAGGTGTCAACATCGATAACTTCAATGCTCTCGCCCTTAAACTCAATAAAACCACCCGCCGAGCGCGAGCTCGCCAATGGGTATAACTTGTTAATTGGAAAATCGCGTTGTTCCAAAATCTCGATGATGGTTTTACCCACTAAGCCTGTTGCGCCAAGTACGCAAACATCAAATTGCTGTGCCATTATCTCAAACTTCCTCTCTCTGTTGCCTTAATTTATCTATTCATACCTGATTTAGCTAAAACCAAAAGTTAACTAAAACCAAGTGCTCTAATACTCGAACTATACTGACTGTTGCCGTCATTAACCGTTAGCGAAGAAAACTCTCGACGAGTCGGGTATGTTTTCCTGATAAAGTCAAAACCATGCTGGTTAATTTGCTGTCTAAATAGCCCGTCGTCTCGATTGACATCGTAAACCATTTTTACCATTGGGGTTAGCAAAACTTGCTGTGATTGCTCACTTGCCGTTAACGCGAATGGTAGAGCTTGTTTGTGCTCGACCAAACTTGCTGCGTCAACGTTTAATTCGCTAACCACAGGCTGTGGTAAAAAATCAGCTAGGCACTTAGTTACAGGTAAATGTAGCTCATGACATAATGCCCGATAGAGCATTTCGGTGCCACGTGCTTTTCCTTCTAAGCTATAACCAGCAATGTGGGCGGTAGCAAGGTCTGCATGGTCAATCAATGGTAATAAAATATCCGGCTCATTTTCCCAAACATCTAACACCAACTTAACGCCATGACCTTGCTGTTTCTGCGCAAGTAGTGCCTTGTTGTCGATAACTTCGCCGCGACAAGCATTAATCACAATTTGCTGGTCGCTTAGCTTTGCGAGTCGTTCCTGATTTAACAAATGATAAGTCGCATCTGGACCAGATTTGGTCAGAGGTACGTGCAAGCAAATAGCATCACAATTCAACACTTGCTCTAACTCGACAAAATCGCGTGGGTCATCGGTTTTCGCTAGTGGTGGATCACATAAATGGTGTTTAACTCCGATGGCTGTGAGCTTTTCACTAACCCGTGAACCTGTGTTACCGGCGCCAACAATCCCAACAGTCAATTGAGATAAGTCGAGTAAATAGCGCTCAGCCATCACCACCAAAGCGCTAATCACATATTCGCCCACGGAAATGGCATTACAGCCTGGAGCCGAGTAAAAGGGAATATTGCGCGTCGCCAAATAATCCTGATCAACGTGATCAACACCAATAGTCGCACTGCCAACAAATTTTATTTGCTTATTATCCGCGAGTAATTGTTGGTTCACTTTAGTAATCGAGCGCACCAACAAAACATCGGCATCTGTTACGTGTTCTGAACGTAACGTTCGACCATTAAACGCAGTTAACAGGCCAAAGTCGGCAAAAAATTCGCGGGCAAATGGCATATTTTCATCAAAAAATATTTTCATTATCGGTTATTTATCTGATTGTTTATCTTTTGGCTGTTTTAACCTTCAGTTACTACAGGCGGGAAAATTTTTTAATAATATCAGTATAAAGCAAAAACACTGTCAGGGCTTTATATTATTGACTTTGCGCCCTATTTTTTAACATTTTATTTTTCGACAAATAAAATATTTTAATTTTTTTTTTCGTCTTTAGACAGCGCTTTCTAATTTACTTTTTTACACTCTTCACATATTCAAGAACCAGGAGATGTAAAATGTCTAAAATCGACACTATCAAAGAAAAAGTAAGCATTGATACGCTGAAAGAAAAAGTAAACCAAGCTGAAGATCTAGCACGCAAAATTTGGTTAGCTGGTATCGGTGCATACGGCAAAGGCTTTGATGAAGCACAAGGTCAATACGAAAAACTTAATACCGAAGCAACTAAACTTTTCAACGAACTTGTTGAAAAAGGTGAAAAGCTAGAGACTGAAGCAAAAGACAAGCTTAAAACTGAAAGTGAAAATGTTAAGTCAAATGTTGAAACACGCGTTGCAGAAGTTCGCAGCAAATTAGGTTTAGACAACGATGACACTAACAAAAAGATTGACGAACTTTCAGCAAAAATCGATACCTTAACCGAAGCGTTAAGCAAACTTGAAAAGTAATCTTTTTTAAAACTAACGGCACCTAATATCAAGCGCTATTAGTCCAGCGCCGTTAGTTTTTCCTTTTGAGGAGTACAGTTCAATGGCAAATTTAAAAGACGTTGAAAAAGTAGGCCGACAAGCATTACTCGCAACTTTAGGTGGTTATGCTAAAGGTTGGGAATACTTATCAGATAAAGTTACGTTGACAATTGACGACGCCAACAAAGTCGTCAACGAGTTAATCGAAAATGGCGAAAAAGTCGAGTCAGAATTAAAAGCGAAAGTAAAAAGCAATAATTTACTCGATGAAAAAATTGCCAGTTTAAAAGCGAAGTTAGGCGTAGACACTAGCGCTGAAGAACGCTTGGCAGAACTGGAAGCTAAAGTTGATGCGCTAACCGACGCGCTTAACAAAATTGTCGATGCCCGTTTAGCCGCATTAACCGAGCAAGCCAATAGCGCTGAGGCGAAAGCTGAACCAACAGCAACAACGCCAGCAAAAGCCGTTGCAAAAAAAGCACCAGCAAAAAAAGCGCCTACAGCTAAAACAGCAGCGGCTAAGAAAGCTCCCGCACGTACAACGACGACGAAAAGCAAAGCCAAACCTGCCGAGTAATCGTAACTAGTGGTGAATCTAGCCATCAATGGCGTTAACCCTACCATCCATTAACGCTCCTTGATTATGCTAGCGACAATGCCAACTGATACTTGGCATTGTCCACTTCCTCCTCTTCCAAATCTAACGTTCTTTTACTGATAAGTCGCCGCGATCCACTGTATTGTTTTTGTTTGACTTATTGCGAGTAACTGTCAAATCTGACAAGGCAAAAAAAAAGCAACAAACACATGCCTATTGCTCTAACGATTTAGTGCGGTGCTAAAATCAGCCTTGTGCTATTTGTGGCTGGTAATCACAATGCAAGCGCTCTTTTTCTTGCTCGCGCAATTGTGTTAAGTAACCTTGGAAGGTTTTACTGATACGTGTACTACGCTCAATAATTGGTAATTGCCGCCAAGTCGCGCGTTCTGCCATGGTCACTAACTCGTCGATACTTTGGACGGTTGGGTTTTTTAGAATTTGAAAAACGTTTTCTAATCGATTGTCCGGCAAAATATTGATATCACCGACGTATTGTTGGTCAACCAAAGATCTGACTTTATGTACCGCCATTTTGGCTGTTCGACCAGTCACCATGTTTTCAATCATGTCACAAGTGTAAATACTATTTGTTTTCACCATATTGGCAAAGTGGCGTTTAGTAATAGAAAAAATATCGTTACTATGCTTTTTATTACGCGGAATAAATGGCGAAGCAATAGGATTAATTTGACTGACAATACTGTGGTTAACGCCATACAGTCGAGCCAAACGATTAAATGGCATATCCGCCATAATAGAGCCATCGGCAAATTTTCGGTTTGGAATATAAGGCACTATTTCACCGGCGCGGTTTTTCGCTTTCAGCTGAACCGGCGAGAATAAAAATGGCACAGCTGTTGATGCCCTCACCGCTTGAGTAATAATGGCATTTGGCGAGGTTCGAGCGTTAAGCAAACGTGAATATTGATGTAAGTCTGCCGGAGAAACCGTTACGGAAACGTGTTTGCCAGTTTTTTGAAAGGCCTCTTCAAAGGTCATTAAGTCAAATAATTCAATGAGGGCATTTTCTAAGTTGGTGCTGTCAAACAGTGAATCTTTAAAAAAGCCCTGCCAAACACCCCACTCGTGAAAGCGCTCATAGATTGATTCTGAGCTGAGAATATCGAGCAACTCATCGTCTGTGCGAGTCGCGATTAGTGACGCCATAATTGAACCGGCGCTTGCGCCTGAGATCACATTCGGCATTAGTTTATGCTCTGTTAAGGTTTTAATGACTCCAACGTGAAAAAAACCTAAACTAGCGCCACCGCTGAGCATTAAACAGCTTTGACCGTAGGCGTGACTAGTCTCTTCGAAAAACGCTAGTTTGTCGTAAAAATCGACTTCGTGATCTGGCGCTTCATAGATAAACGCCATCGCTGAGCACACTTCTTCCAAAAACTCTTCAATCAGCTTTTTAGTGCCAATTTTGGCAAAACTGTGTAGCTCTGGGTTGGCAATATTGCCCAAGTTGCCGTGAATACCTTCATGTAGGATAAACATTAACCCGGCGGCATCGCGCTTTTCTTTAGCGTCGCGGATTCGATTCACACGCTTGCGTATTAAATTGTAATCATAGAGATTACACGACTCTTGCTCTCGCCATTCATCGGCACCCGAAAGAGCATCATGCTCAAGACTCGCTTCCAAAAACTCTTTATAACTGCTGGCATTAGCAATATCACTTTCTAATGCTTTTAATTTTTGCTTGGCCATAATGCGACACCTTAAAATCTCCGAAGCCTTAGTAAACGGTAATTTTCTAGAAATAGCCACCTAATCTTACGAAAAAACGCCTATTTGCGCTTAACTTGAAGGTAAAGTTTGTAAAAAAAGCATACTAAAACAAAAGCTAATCACTAGATTACCAACACAACATTCTTCGATTTTTAATCACTTCAGATAAAGAATGTAAAAAAGCACACATTTCAATAAAAAATAAAAATAATCATATGAATTTTAATGATTAATTATAAAAATAGAGTAAAACATCTTCATACAGATAACCGCTATAAATAGAATGTATTATATTTATTATTGACTGTTGACGAGTTATTTGATTAGCTAGAGCGAATAGAATTAAATTATATTTTGTTATCGAGCTAGGATAATTTAATCAGCTAATATGCAATGGATTATTGAGCATCACCTATTACTGCTAATACCTGTGGTCAGTGCCTTAGTTGGCTGGGGCACAAACTATCTCGCGGTAAAAATGATGTTTTATCCACTCAAATTTATCGGTATTGAAAAGCTTTACCTAGGTTGGCAGGGATTAATTCCCAACAAACGCAAAGAAATGGCCGAGATATCGGTTGACTTGCTGCTAGGTAAGCTGCTGAGCGTCCATGAACTCGTCGATAGGCTTGAACCTGACAAAGTCAACGCGGCAATTGAACGCCGATTAAAACAAGTCATAAAAAAAATAATTAACGAGGTCATGGAAGAGTCTGCACCTCGAATGTGGTCTGCACTGCCAGCTCAAGGCAAAAACCTCATTTACGCACGTGTTGAAGCTGACATTCCCAATGTCGTTGAAAAGCTAGTACGAGACTTCCAACACAACGTCGTCGAAATTCTCGATATAAAAGAGCTAGTCGTTGATTACCTCAGTGACCACCCAGCCTTGCTCAATGAAATTTTCTTGACCTCTGGTAATAAAGAGTTTCCTTTTATTGTTAATTCTGGTCTCTATTTTGGTTTTCTGCTTGGTCTGCCGACCATGGTGTGTTGGTACTTTTATCAAGCGTGGTGGATATTACCGGTAGGTGGTTTGTTGGTTGGCTATTTAACCAATTGGATTGCCTTACAAATAATCTTTGAGCCTAAGCACCCAATCAAGTTTGGTCCCTTCACTATTCAAGGGATGTTTTTAAAGCGGCAACACGAAGTTGCTGAAGTTTACGCTAATTTAATTGAACGCAAGTTGATGAACTCTGAAAACATTATCCGTGCCGTGTTACACGGTTCAGGTTCACAGCAGTTGTGGGAAATAGTTGAGTTACACGTAAGCGATGCTATCGAACGCTATGTCGCTATTGGCCAACCCTATTTCGGTTTGGGTATCGGGCCAGAAAGCTACTTCCAAATGAAAAAGTCCGCTGCTAAGCGAGTCTTTGACAGTTCAGAAAAATATTTACTTTACCTACACGAATACGCCGATTCAGCGTTAAATATTGGTGACGACTTACGAGATAAAATGCGCTCACTATCACCAGCTGAATTTGAAAATGTACTAAGGCCAGCATACAAGCAAGACGAATGGAAACTTATTGTTGTAGGCTCTGTACTCGGCGGTTTAGCCGGTATTATTCAGCTCTATTATATTTTCTAGAGGCGATATAAATACCCAAGAGTAAAGAATAATGTGAATAATACATCACAATAGTTTAGCAATAACCAATGAGACCAATATGGATAGAGGACGATGAAAACTGCTGAAAAAATTCTGCTGACCAGCTTGGAGCTATTCAATCAGCACGGTGAAGCCAATATCACATGTGTTGATATTGCTCTAGAGCTCGATATTAGCCCAGGCAACTTGTATTACCACTTTCGCGGTAAAGAGGCGATTATCGATGCCCTGTTCGATATGTACCTTGCAAGAACCAGCAAGATACTGGTTTCCCCGAGCAGTGACCAACTCAGTATTGCCAGCTTCTTCCACTATTTATCATCTCTGCTCGAAAGCGCCCATTTATTTAGCTTTATCTACCGAAACCCAACCGACTTACTACATAAATATCCCAGTATTACCAAGCGCTTTAACAAACTTATCTCCAGTAAAAAACAAGCGTTTGATGCAATACTTACACACTTTCAACAACACAACGTTATTATCGCCGACACCCTAGAACTAGAATCACTCAGCCAGCTGATCAATTTAGTTTTCACCCAATCTCAAAATTACTTCTTACTAACACAGCACGACATTCAGCAGCAAGAAATTAGTATTCAAAGCTTGCGTTGGCTATTTCATACCATATCGCCATACTTAAACATCGATGACGAAGAGCGCACCGTTTTACTGACCGCCATCGAGAACGAAACTACACTTACAGGCAACAGCAAGGACCAGCAATTATTAAAAAGGGCTTTTGATGTACCTTAACCTTTTCGGCTAAAGGTTAACGAATAAGAAATTCATCGAAATTAACGCCCATAATAAAGAGGAAGTCATTATGGCAAAAGGTTTATCACTATTAGATCGAGCGTTTTGGTTGACGGAAAACGCTCAAAACCCTAAACACGTGGCATCATTGCAATTTTTAAGTAAACCCGATGGTGCCAAAGATGACTATTGCAGCCAGTTAGTTACCCATTTAAAGCAGCACAATCAAGGCTTTAAACCCTATAACCAAAGAGTTGTCTCTTTCTTAAATCTCGCTATCGGCTTTCGTCCAGTGGACAGCCTAGATATGGACTATCACGTCAAATATCATCAAGTGGATGATTTAAAAGACAAAACCGCTATACACAACTTTGTCGCTAAACTGCACGAGCCTATGCTCGACCGTGACAAACCACTGTGGCAAGTACATATCATTGAATCTCCCAATAGTGATGAATATGCGATGTATTTAAAAATTCATCACATTTATGGTGACGGTGCCTCATTGATTACTTGGCTACAAGCTGCTTACCCGAAAGCTGCCGATAAACAATTTGTACCTTTTTGGGCGCAATCGCGTAGGTCGAAACCCAGAGCCAAGAAAAACCCTATCGCGAGCCTAATTAAAGGGCTCTGGAGCTTAGTCGTCACTTTTGTCCATCTGGGCGTAATCTTATTTTTCATTTTGCTTAAAATATTACGGATTAACCCGCTTTACATGCCAATACCATTTTCAGGCACTAAAACTATGTTAACGGGGCAAGTGACAAAAGGCCGCGTGGTTGCAACAACTAGCCTTGACTTTCAAGCCGTTAAAGCATTGTCGTTAAAGCTTCGAGCTTCCGTTAATGAAGTATTTTTGTGTTGTTTTGATATCGGCATTCACAAATTCTTAAAGGACCACGGTCAGCAGTTTGAGCGAGCCCTTATTACACAAATGCCAATCAATTTGCGTCGCCCGGGGGATGCCGTTGGAGGCAATAAGATAGCGATATTGCCAGTAAAACTAGGTTATGGACAAAAAGACCCTTACATTCGTCTACGTCAAATTATTGAAAACCACAGTATCGTTAAAAAAGTCGCTCGCAAAGTGAGCCCCGCAGCGCTATCAACTTATACGATTTTAATTCAGGGCTTTGCGCTTATTTTTGAAGTATTAAGATTATCTGATTTACACCGCCCTATCGGTAACATTCTGATTTCGAATGTGCCCGGCCCGAGAGATACTCTCTACTTTGGCGAAAGCCAACTCAAGAGCTTTTACCCAATATCAACGCTTACCGCAGGCGGTGGTGTGAACATAACACTACTAACATACAACAATAAAGCTGAAATAGGGTTAGTCTGTTCAGATAGAAAAATTGCCTCACTTGAGCCACTAGCGGGCTACTTCAAAGAAGCCTTCGATTTACTGTCAGATAGTGTTGATAATCCAGATCTAACTACCGACGATCTCGGCGAATTGGCTAAGTTATTACCACAACCTATTATCGAAGAAGAATTTCAAACAGAAAAAGTGAATGTCGCTTAGGTGACTAATTAGAGGCAAAGGCAAATGCCTTTGCCTCAATATACTAGCGAAACTTAAAAACCAATTTACCTTCTTCCACTGCCATTGATTGGCCATACATGGCAAAAACTTGTTCTTCAAAATCAGATTCATCGAGCTGATAACACCAATCATCTTGCTCAACTTCTTCAATAAGAGTCCGTTCAATTTCAGGGCGATGAAAATCGAGAATACGTTGCTTGCTGCCAGAAGAGTACAGTGATAAATAATTCATTAATTCGCCAGGTATTAAGCCTTGTAACAGAGAGAGTGTCAGTTGCACACCACCAAAAAGTAACGATTTAACTGGCTTAGGCATAAACAAAGTCACAAGTTCACTGGTGGAGCCAACAAAGGCATAGTCGTCATTGACCAAGCGAATTTCTGCAAGTCGCATATCTTTTACTCTAATGGCGCTAAGCGCTGCGTCGTAATATGGCAACACACTGCCACTAGCAACGATATGCGCCCGATAAATATCTTGCCCAGCAACGCTAAGGCGCAGTGCACAATAAAACTGTAAATGCAGTTTGTCTTGACCAAGTGGCATTGTCAGCTCGGCACTTAACATCGTCAGTTCACCTTGGCTATTGGCAATATTAAGTGGAATTTGATGAGGGAAGTTTGTCACTAAAAGCTCATTGAGCTCATCTTGTGTATAAACTGCTTGCTCAAGCCAGTTAAGGCGAATCGCTAGCTTTATCGCCAGTTGGGTAAAGTAATTTCGACACTTTTGCCACCAATTAGCCATTGCTTGCATCGTTACCCCAATCTTTCAAAATATAAACTCATAGTATTGAATCTTATAGTAAATGATATCCAAACAACTATACATCAAAGGTTATTTTTATTATTGATACACCAGATACTTTGAGCTCGTTTCGATGCCAACTGTCGCACCATTCAAAAAGCAGAGACAAAAAAAGCAGTTAAGCTTTCGCTCAACTGCTTTTTAACTAACCTATTAGCGAAGGACTATTGGTATTTTTTCATCACTAAGGTTGCGTTAGTGCCACCAAAACCAAAGCTATTTGACATGACAGTGTTAATTTCAGCTTCACGAGCTTCCGTAACGATATCTAAGCCTTGTGCTTGCTCATCAAGCTCGTTAACGTTAATTGAAGGTGCAACAAAATTGTTTTCCATCATTAACAAAGAGTAGATAGCTTCGTGTACACCAGCTGCGCCTAATGCGTGACCTGTCATCGCTTTCGTGGCACTGATCGCCGGCGAGTTGTCACCGAAAACTTCCTGAATTGCGCCAAGCTCTTTAACATCACCAACAGGTGTTGATGTACCATGCGTATTTACATAGTCGATTGGCGCATCTAAATCTTGCATCGCCATTTGCATACAACGGACAGCACCTTCACCACTTGGTGCTACCATATCGTAACCGTCAGACGTTGCGCCGTAACCAACAATTTCAGCGTAAATATGTGCGCCACGTGCTAAGGCATGCTCTAACTCTTCAACCACGACCATACCACCGCCGCCAGAGATAACAAAACCATCGCGGTCGGCGTCATAAGTACGTGAAGCAAGTTCTGGAGTATCGTTGTATTTTGTTGATAGCGCGCCCATACCATCAAACATCATGGCTAACGACCAATCTAACTCTTCACCACCACCAGCAAAAACAACATCTTGTTTGCCAAGTTGAATTAACTCGGCGGCATGACCAATACAGTGAGCACTGGTTGCACATGCCGAACTCATCGAGTAGTTAACGCCAAGAATTTTGAACGGTGTTGCCAAACAAGCAGAAACCGTACTCGACATCGTTTTTGGTACGGCATAAGGGCCAACGCGCTTAACCCCTTTTTCACGCAAGGTATCTGCAGAGCTAACGATATTAGCTGAAGATGCACCACCTGAACCGGCAACGATACCGGTACGAATATTTGATACCTGGTCATCGCTTAATTTTGCATCTTCTATCGCTTGTTGCATTGAGATGTATGCGTAAGCAGATGCGTCACCCATAAAGCGCATTGCTTTACGGTCGATGAAATCTTTTACATTAATTTTTAAGTCGCCCCAAACTTGGCTTCGCAAGCCTTGTCCTGCGAAGCTTTCTGAGCGAGTAATACCTGATTTGCCAGCTTTAAGTGATGCCAATACTTCTTTTGCATTATTGCCAATACTTGAGACGATACCTAAACCGGTAATAACAACACGTTTCATTCGAATAAACCATATAATAATTAAAAAAATCCAGCGTATAATAACGGCTTTTCATGCTAATACTGGTCTGTCCAGCGTACACCTGTACACTGAAGACAATAATGCTAATCAAGTTCGCATCACCAGTAAAGCGATAAAACGCTATACATCTGTAAATTATTCATCAGTAACGTGACAATTGGGTGACAACCTCAGTGAAAAAGCCATCAATAACCAAGCAAGCAAAATCTCGACATCAACACCAAAACAACGATGACTCTACAACGGCTAAAATCGCTCACCAACATGTCAGCTTTCAAAAAAATGGCGCCCCCTACTCTGACACGTTTGACGATATTTACTTTGATACTGAATCCGGCTGTCAGCAGAGCCAAACCGTGTTTATTGATGGCAATAACCTGAGCAAGCGTTTTCAACAATTAACAGGTCAATTTACTATCGCCGAGACAGGTTTTGGTACCGGGCTCAACTTTCTACTGACACTGGCTTGCTATCAACAAGCGTTAAACGACAAATTAAACAAAGATTGCAAGACACCAAGTCAATTGCACTTTATCAGTACAGAAAAGTACCCGCTTACTCGAGCTGAGTTAACCAAGTCATTGGCCTTGTTGCCAGAATTGCGACAGTTAAGCCAACAGCTCATCGAGCAATACCCCGATCAACAAACACTCGAAAAGTTACAGAAAAGCTTAACAGCCGACAATATACAGCAAAAAGCACAACAAAAAGTGCCACAAATAAACGCGAGCTTTTTCGACAGCCAAGTAACACTGACGGTATTACTCGGCGATGCCAGCGAGGTATTAAGTGAGCTAGCGCCAAAAGTACACGCCCGCGCGCCTCAACAAAAAATTGTTGATGCCTGGTTTTTAGATGGTTTTTCTCCCGCTAAAAATCCAGAGATGTGGAGTGATGCCCTATTTGGGCAAATAGGTCGATTAACCAAACCGCAAGGCACTATTAGTACCTTTACCGTGGCTGGATTTGTTCGCCGAGGCCTACAAGACGTTGGTTTTAGGCTGGCTAAGCAACCATCGCAAGGTAAGAAAAAAGAGATTCTAACCGGAGTCTTTCAACAAGATCCTGACAATGGCAAAAGCTACCAGCTTAGACCCATTATCAATAAGCCCCAGCATGTCAGTATTATTGGTGGCGGTATTGCCTCTGCCTGTGCTGCTTATCAGCTCACTAAAGCAGGGGTAAAAGTTACTTTATACTGCTCTGGTGATGAAATAGCACAAAGTGCCTCTAGTAATAAAATTGGTGCCTTATACCCATTGCTGCATCAACAGCAAGATGAAATCAGCTTGTTTTATCAACAAGCATTTGAGCACGCTCGAGAATTCTATGATCACTTGCTAAGCCAAGGGGCGCAATTTGGTCACAGTTGGTGTGGCTTGTTGGAAGTCAGCCATAAAGAAGCCTTAGTTACTCGCCAGCAGATTTTTGAACGGGAGCAACCTTGGCCGCAAAACCTTATTCATTCAGTTAACGCTGAGCAAGCGTCAGAGCAAGCTGGCATTGCCCTTAGCCAAGGCGGGCTTTATATGCCCCGAGCAGGTTGGATTTCGCCACCTGAACTGGTCACTGCTGTCATTGAATCAGCTAAAGCCAGTGGCAGGCTCAAAGTAAAAACCAAACATCAAATTAACCACATTGAACAGCTAGAGAATGGCAGTTGGCAACTGCACAGTAATAAAGGTCAGCACCAAGCCTCAGTTGTTGTCATTTGCGCCGGCTCATCATCGCAAGCACTTGCCCCGGTTAATCAACTGCCCTTGACCAATGTCCGTGGTCAAGTCACTAATATGTCGGCCAACAACGAGTTAAGTGAGCTCAAAACAGTACTTTGCCATAAGGGCTACCTGACGCCAAGTTATCAAGGTGTCCAGTGCATAGGTGCCACTTTTGATAAGAACAACCAAAGTACAGTCAGTGATGACAAAAGTGATCAATACAATCTCGATATGCTCGAAAGGTGTATGCCTGATTTAGCTTTGTGGCAGAAAAGCGATATTGATAGTAGTAAGGCAAGATTGCGTTCAATGACTCCAGATCATTGGCCAATTGTCGGGCCAATGCCAGATGTTGCCGCTCATAAAGAAATTTATCATCATTTGAGTAAAGACAAAAACTGGCAATATCAACAGCCAGCGCCGGTGATTAACAATTTGTACGTAATGGCAGGTCTTGGTGCGAGAGGATTGTGCACGGCGCCACTATTGGCTGAAATACTTGCCGCTGATCTCACCGCCAGCCCTTACCCAGTTGACGCCGAACGGCTGTTCAATCTCGCGCCAAACCGCTTTGTGATTCGAGATATTATTAAGCGTAAATAATTAACACTAGGCTAAGCTTCTTTTTGCAGGCTGTATTTACGCATTTTTTCAACAAGTGTGGTACGGCGCATTTCCAATAGTTCAGCAGCGCGCGCTACTACCCAGTCGGTGCGCTCAAGCGATTGCTTGATTAAAGACACTTCCAAATCAGCGAGGTATTCTTTTAAGTTTAGGCCGTCATCAGGCAGCAAACCGACTTCACCGGAAGCCGGCGTAAAGTTGGCTGCGTGCTCTTCTTCAACAGTGATATCATCTTGTTCGTCGTAGTCAAAACCGGCAAAAAGCTCGTTAATCGCTTCTTTTTCTTGTAACTCTTCAGGGTATTCAGGCTCAAACTGTTCAACATCAATATGACGATACTTCAAGGGTAATTCGCTAACATCAACCACTTGTTCGCCATACATGATGATCATGCGCTCAATTAAGTTAGAAAGCTCGCGCACGTTGCCTGACCAAGGATGTTCTTGCAACGACTCAATCGCTCTGTCGGTAAAACGTACTGTTTGCCCAGATTCCTGCTCAAAGCGATTAACCAACTCTTGCAATAACAATGGGATATCTTCTTTGCGTTCTCGTAGCGCTGGTGTTTCAATCGGAAATACGTTCAAGCGGTAATAGAGATCTTCGCGAAAATCATTAGTTTTGATCATTTCCTCAAGATGCTGATGAGTGGCGGCAACGATCCTGACATTGGCTTTAATACTTTTAGAGCCACCGACGCGCTCAAAGGTCCGTTCTTGCAGTACTCGAAGTAACTTAACCTGCATCGGCTGCGGCATATCACCAATTTCATCAAGGAACAAGGTGCCACCTTCTGCCAGCTCAAAACGGCCCTTACGGGTTGATATTGCGCCAGTAAACGCACCTTTTTCGTGACCAAATAACTCACTTTCAAGTAAGTCGCCGGGAATCGCACCACAATTAACCGGCACAAAAGCACCTTTCGCCCTGTCTGATAAATTGTGAATATTGCGAGCAACAACCTCTTTACCTGTGCCCGATTCACCTAAAATCAGAACATTGGCGGCGGTGCTCGCCACTTGCTCAATTAAAAAGCGTACTTGTTGCATCGGTTCACTAATACCCACTAGCGACCTAAATAGCGGATTTTTACCGGCATTTTTAGTCAATTTTGACGGCAAGCGATTGTGATACTGATGACAGTGATGAATCATCTCAGTGGTTTGCGCATAGTTTAGCGGTACCGACAATTCACCAATAACATTAGGTAGGTTTAAAAATTGTGCTTGATCAGCAACGTCGTGCAATAAAAAAGGACATGCAGGCTTTTGCACAATAAAATCACGTGCTTGGCTAGCAACCTCACCACAAAAAATCACCGTGAGAATTTCGTCTGCTCGTTGAAACTGCTCGGTGAGTTTATCCATACTACACAACACCACTCGCTCGCCAACAAAGGCAAATACAGTTTCAAGTTGCTGAAGACGAGAGGCATTATTGTCAACAAGTACAATGTGTTTTAAAGGTTGCATAACGAGAACGATCCAAAAACTTGCAAGTGGCACTAACCGATAATGATCCTCATTCTAGCCAGCAAGCAAGATAGTGCAACAATAATTTGACACTAATAGCCATTTTTTTGACTCACCTCTAAATATGCTTATTTGATGGTCAAACAAACCACTAACTCGTCAGGATTTCATGAATATTACTAGGCACTTATTGCTTAGGTATACAACTTGCTATAAATTTAGCTTAATACACACCTAGCTTTGATAAAGTCGATTGCGGTAAGGGCTAATAATGACATCTATGTTTCACAACAAATCTATTATGATCACTGGTGGTACCGGCTCTTTTGGTAAAAAATACACGGAAACCCTCCTCAAGTATCACCAGCCGAAAAAAATCATTATTTTCTCTCGCGATGAATTAAAGCAGTTTGAAATGCAGCAGCAGTACAACGATGAATGCATGCGTTATTTTATTGGTGATGTTCGCGATAAAGAGCGATTAAATCGCGCGATGCGAGGAGTGGATTATGTTATTCACGCCGCGGCAATGAAGCAAGTGCCCGCCGCTGAATACAATCCAATGGAATGTGTCAAAACCAATATTGATGGCGCTGAAAACGTCATTGATGCAGCGCTTAATAACGATGTTAAAAAAGTCATTGCATTATCAACGGATAAGGCAGCTAACCCGATTAACTTATACGGAGCGACTAAGCTCGCTTCTGATAAAATATTTGTTGCTGCCAACAATATTTCAGGTGGTCACAGTACAATCTTTTCTGTCGTGAGATACGGTAATGTTGTTGGTTCACGAGGTTCCGTGTTGCCTTATTTTCAAAAGCTAATCGACCAAGGTACTGATCATTTGCCGATTACTCACAACGAAATGACGCGATTTTGGATAAGCCTTGAGCAAGGCGTTAATTTCGTTTTGAAAAACTTTGAACGGATGTTTGGCGGCGAAATTTTTGTGCCCAAAATACCGTCAATTCGCATTCCCGATTTAGCAACAGCTGTCGATGCCAATATGCCGCAAAAAGAAATTGGTATCCGTCCAGGTGAAAAACTTCACGAAATCATGTGCCCTGCCGATGACTCATACCACACCTATGAATATGACGATCACTTCGTGATTGCGCCAACCATTATTTTTTCAAGTCGCAGTAACGACTTTACCATTAACGCTATAGGTGAGCGCGGCAAACCTGTTGAACATGGTTTTGAGTACAACTCAAAAGACAATCCTGATTTTATGACCATTGAACAAATTAAAGCGTTTAATGATAAGGCGTGTTTATGATCCCATACGGTAAGCAAAACATTACCGATAAGGATATTGCCACGGTTGTCGACGTTTTAAAGTCAGACTTTATAACACAAGGGCCAAGGGTCCAACAGTTTGAGCAAGCCATCGCCGACTATTGCCAAGCACAGCATGTCGTTGCCGCCAACAGTGCAACCTCAGCACTTCACATTGCTTGCCAAGCGCTAAATCTACAACAAGGTGATTGGCTTTGGACCTCGCCAATATCGTTCGTTGCTTCAGCAAATTGTGGCCGTTATTGCGGCGCACAGGTCGATTTTGTTGATATCGACGCTACTACCGTCAATATCTGTCCACAAAAACTCGCGAACAAACTTGATATTGCCGAACGCGAAGGCAAATTACCCAAAGTACTGGTTGTAGTGCACATGGCGGGGTTGAGCTGCGACATGCAAGCCATTAGCAAGCTCGCCAAGCGCTATAAATTTGCCATCATCGAAGATGCCAGCCACGCGATTGGTGGTCAATATCAAGGAAAGCCTGTAGGCAATTGCCAATATAGTGACATCAGTATTTTTAGCTTTCACCCGGTGAAAATTATTACTACCGCAGAAGGTGGTGTCGCGGTTACCAACAATACTGAACTTGCCCGCAAAATGCGATTGTACGCCAGTCATGGCGTCACACGTGATCAAGAAAACTTCCAAAATGGTATTTATGAGCCTTGGTACTACGAACAACAGTATTTGGGTCAAAATTATCGAATGACAGAACTCCAAGGCGCGCTCGGTATCAGCCAACTCGACCGTATTGATGATATTATCGAGCAGAGAAACCTGTTGGCGACAAGGTATCAAAAAGCATTGTCGGGGTTGCCACTGTGTTGGCAACAGCCACAAAGCGATTCATTATCAGCTTATCATTTATTTATCATCCGCCTTGATGATAACGCTAAGCTCAATCGCAGCGAACTTTTTCACGCGCTTAGAGCACAAAATATAGGTGTTAATGTTCATTATATCCCGATTCATACCCAACCCGACTATCAGCGTTTGGGCTTTAAACCCGGAGATTTCCCAGCTGCCGAGTATTATTACCAAGGGGCATTGTCGCTACCTCTTTACCCAGAGCTGACTAATGAAGCGTTTGAGCATATCGTGACAACATTGCGTGCTTTACTTTGCGATTCGACAAGTGAATAGCCGTGAGACTAGCATTAGGTACGGTACAATTTGGCCTTGATTACGGCATCAGTAATCAAGCGGGGCAAGTAAGCCGCCAAGAGGTTGAAGCGATTCTTGAGCGCGCTCAACAACTTGGCATATCACTACTCGATAGTGCCAGTGCTTATGGCAATAGTGAACAAGTATTAGGAAACACCGACTCCAGTAAACAATTTGAAGTAGTCACCAAAATACCTAGGCTGAGCGATGACGTCACCACTATAGTGCCCTTTATTGAACAAAGTCTTACCAATCTCAAGCGTCAGCAGCTTGATGCTGTACTGTTTCATCATGCTGATGATTTGATTGAACACAAAAATCGCAATCTTTTTTACCAAGAACTAATTAAGCTTAGAGCAAGTGGCGTAATCAAACGCATTGGTGCTTCCTTGTATCAGGTCAACCAATGGCAGCAACTAAAAAATCAATATTCGTTAGACGTGCTGCAGGTGCCAGTCAACTGCTTTGACCAACGCTTTGTCTGCCCTACGTTACTCGCTGAATTTAGCGAGTATGGCGTTAAACTTCATTGCCGCTCCGCTTTTTTACAAGGGCTGCTGTTAATGCCAGCCGCGCAAAGGCCGCATTATTTTGACGACTATCAAATAGAATTCAATCGCTTTGAGCACTTGGCAACAAAATATCAGTGCTCTTGGCTCACATTGTGCTTTGTTTTATTTCATCAATTAACGGGCATGAACAAGAACGCTGAGCCTAAAGCTTGTCAGAAACTTGACGATAAGAAGACAATACTCAGTACTGATGTTATTGAGCAAATTGTTGTTGGTTGTTGTAATACTGCTCAACTCAACGAGATTGCTGATGCTTACCGACAAGCCAAAACAATTAATATTGATAACGAATTATTAAGGCTGTTGGCATCAACTGAACAAACGTTAATCAACCCTAGTCTATGGCAAGTGAACTAACGAGTCGACGTCAGTAGCGATAATTGATTTAGCTATCAAGAGATTTTCAGCCCATAGAGCCAATTTGAGTAAATACATGAAAGTCGTTGCTATTTTACAAGCCAGAATGAGTTCGAGCCGTTTACCCGGCAAGGTACTGATGCCAATCTTAGGTAAACCTATGCTGGCACAGCAAATTCTTCGACTACAGCGCGCGAAAAATATCGGCCAGCTTATTGTTGCAACCTCGAATGACGACCAAGATAAAGCGATTGTCGAGCTTTGCCAACAACTAGGGATAAGCTGCTTTACTGGCAGTTTAGATAATGTTCTTGACCGATTTTATCACGCGGCTAAATCTGCCCAGGCAGATATTGTCGTGAGACTTACTGGTGATTGCCCGCTGGCAGATCCCGAAGTTATCGACAGTGCCATTGAACTGCACCTTACTGAGAAAAGTGGCTACACTAGCAATTGTGAACAACCTACTTACCCCGATGGTTTTGATGTTGAGGTATTCAATTTCTCTGAGCTTGAAGGCGCTTGGCAAAAAGCCACTATACCCTCTGACCTAGAGCACGTTACGCCTTATATTCGCAATAAGGCTTTGATCAAAAAGAGCCTATTGACCTCAGCAATAGATTATTCTCATTACCGCTTAACGGTTGATGAAGCGAGAGATTTTCAATTGGTCGAGCAAATTTATCAAGTTCTGAGTCCTCAAGGGCAATACTTTACCAGCGAACAGATTTTTCAGTTGTTGTCCGACAAACCTGAACTCGCAGTCATTAACCAAGACATTATTCGCAATGAAGGCTACTTAAAATCACTTGCCCAAGAGCAGCTGAACGAACAAAAGAGTTAACTAGTATGAATCACAACCCGAGATATTCAAATTCAACGGCTTGGCTTGAACGCGCAGAAAAAACAATACCGTTGGGCTCACAAACGTTTAGTAAGAGTAAAATATGTTACCCTGAAGAAGTGTCACCGTTATATCTGAGTAAGGGCTCTGGCGCAAAAGTTTGGGATATAGATGGCAATCAATATATCGATTTTGTAAACGGTTTACTCTCCGTTTCGTTAGGTTACTGTGACCCAGACGTCGACAATGCCGTTTGTAACCAAATAAAGAATGGAGTTACTTTCTCTTTACCTCACACTTTAGAAGTAGAAGTTTCGGAGCTACTGGTACAACATATCCCTTGTGCAGAAATGGTACGCTTCGGTAAAAATGGATCTGACGCAACGTCCGCAGCAATTCGATTAGCTAGAGCTTACACCAACAAAGAGCACGTTGCTGTTTGTGGTTACCATGGTTGGCAAGACTGGTACATTGGTTCTACGACACGTAGTTTAGGCGTACCTGAGGCAGTCAAAGCACTAACGCATAGTTTTCAATACAATGATCTGTCATCACTTCAGCAGATTTTTGATAAACAATCGCTTGCGGCTGTCATTATTGAACCAATGAACCTGTATTATCCTAACAAAGACTTTTTAAAAGGTGTGCAGCAACTATGCCAGCAAAATAACACTGTATTAATTTTCGACGAAACTATTACTGGTTTTAGGTTTTCCTTAGGCGGAGCGCAACAGCTCTTCGGTGTTATTCCTGATTTAGCAACATTTGGTAAAGGGATGGCAAACGGTTACCCAATTTCTGCTGTTGTAGGTAAACAAGAAATTATGGAAACAATGAGTGACATTTTTTTCTCTGGTACCTTCGCCGGCGAAACACTATCACTTGCAGCAGCTAAAGCAACCATAAATAAAATTGTAAACCATAAGGTAATTGAACATATTGTTGATTTAGGCAAACAACTTGAGCAAGGCTTAAAGCAAATAATGGAATCAATGTCTAACCCTGAATGGCTAAGTGTAACTGGCCACCCAAGTTGGCTGTTTGTTTTGATTGACGACTGTAAAACATATACATCGTTACAACTAAAATCATTGTTTTTGCAAGAGATGCAAAAACGAGGTTTCTTGATAAACGGCGGCCACAACTTAAGCTTTAGTCACCAGCAACAAGATATCGACCAACTGTTATCTGCGTATCAAGAAGTATTACCGTTATTAGCTAAAACTATTGAAGATCTCGACTTAGATGATAAATTCAACGGTAAATTCATCGAACCTGTATTCAAGGTTAGATAAATGGCAAAAATTGCGTTTAGAGTAGACGCCTCCAGTAAAATTGGTGCAGGACACCTATTCCGCTGCTTGAACCTAGCCAAAAGACTTCTAAGCAATGGTAATGACGTCACTTTTTTAACACTGCTGGAGTCTGAAGAACACCAACAGTTGTTAAGAAGACATGGTATTAGGGTATTGAACTTAGTCGAAGCTAGTGGCGATTTAATAAATAAAGACTGGCAACTTCAAGACGCTAGTCAATGTAGTCGAGCTATTTCTCCTCCCCTTGATAACGACACAGTTACTAACAAGCAATTCGATCTAATCGTTGTCGATCATTACGCAATTGACCATCACTGGCAAAAATTAATGGTCAACTATTATAAAGAGCTTTTGGTTATTGATGATTTAGCTAACAGGAGCCACCTTGCTAACTACTTAGTAGACCAAACCCTTGGTTGCGTTAAAGCTAACTATCAATCACTAGTGCCTAACTACTGTCAATTATTAGTTGGTAGTGAGTACATCATTTTAAATCCTGATTTTGCTAATTATAGATCTAAAGCCTTAGTCAAAAGAGCTAAGGGTTTAGCTAAAACTAACAAAGACAAAATTAATATACTGATTTCTATGGGGGCGTGTGACCCAGACAATATATCTCAAATACTCTATGATAGTTTAAAAACACTTAGACAACGCTTTCGTCAGTTTTCAGTCGTCATCGTATTAAGTTCACTTGCTCCTCATAAATCTGAACTGCTTAATAAAACTAAAAATAGCGACTGGTGCCAATTAACAATAAATCCGTCAAGTATGGCGAGGTTAATGCTTGACGCAGATATTGCCATAGGAACACCTGGTACTACATCGTGGGAACGTTGTTTTATGGGCTTGCCGTCGATACTACTTCAAGATGCAGATAACCAACGAGTTGTAGCTAATCATTTAGCAGAACAACAAGCGGCAATAAACCTCGGCCACTATAAAACACTCACGACAGAGCGACTATCTAGAGCTTTAACAGCCTTGCTCGACGAAAATACATATAAGCGGCAAGTGAATGCTTGCCTGAACATTTGTGACGGCAAAGGCATCGAGCGTATCATCAATAAAACAGCTATGGCATAAAGTCTGCTTTATCATAAGTTGCATACTATAAGTAAATCGAGCTTACTAACAACAGGAAACCGCAATGACATTAGCACCGCAAACTTCTCGTAATCAGTTTTGGCATGAAAAATGGGAAGATGCAGCCCAACAACCAAGCTATTTTGCCACTATGGGAAGAAATAGCTATAGCATTAGTGACTACTTTGTTTATCTAGCCGATATTGTTAAGGGGCTTGGTGGTGTTTCAAAACATGAGACTATGCTTGATGCAGCGGGTGGGTGTGGCTACTTATCTATGTATTTTTCTCCATTAGTCAAAGCCATTGACTTATTTGACTACTCTATTTCGGCGATTGAAAGAGCGCAACAAGAGTGCCAAAATTTTGCCAATATAAATGCTTACCAAGATAACTTGTTAGACTTTTCCACTACGAAGAAAAAGAATACACAGTATGAAAAAATAATAGTTGGTGGTGTTTTACAATACTTTGATAACTATGATGAAATAGCTGCTATTCTGACCAACCTGTATATGGTTAGTGCATCTTCAAGCAGGATCATTGTCACTCATAATACAGATCTGAGCAAGAAAGAGCAGCATATTGCCTCGTACCAAAACTTATCTTGGTCTAAAGAAAAAGTTGAACGCGCTGTGTTTGAAGAGCTCAACCACAGATTTTGGCTTGATTTTAATATTATTCAATCAATTGCCACTAAAATTGGCTTTACAGCTTGCCAGCTATCGCCAATTAACCCGCAACTTTTTCAAGCCAACCATATGTTCGATTTTTATCTGGAAAAATAATATGTCAGACGTTTTTATCAATCAGCGCTTGATCTCAAGTGACAGCGCACCTTTTATCATTGCCGAAGCGGGAATTAACCACAACGGAGACTTAGCTACTGCACTAAAAATGGTAGATGCAGCCAAGCAAGCTGGCGTTGATGCTGTAAAGTTTCAAACTTTTAAAGCAGATGAGTTTTGTGGCGATCCTGAGCAATTATTTAGCTATCAATCACAAGGGGAAACTATCACCGAGCCTATGCTTGATATGTTTAAACGTATGGAGTTTTCAATCGAGCAATGGCATGAAATAAAAGCCTATTGTAAAAAACAAGATATATTGTTTCTGTCAACACCACAAAACCCAAGCGATTTAGAACTCTTGCTTGAAATTGGCATTAATGCAATCAAAATAGGCTCTGACGACTTTACTAATATTCCTCTACTTCAGACCTATAAAAAAACCAACTTACCTATTATTGTTTCATGTGGAATGGCAGATATGGCCGAGATATACCAAGCGCTTGAGGCTCTAGGTGCTATTGATGGGTACCCAGTCATATTATGCTTGTGTACATCACAGTACCCGACGCCACCTGAGGATATTAATCTAGCTAAACTCAATACCTTAAAATCCGCCTTTCCAAACCTCACTTTAGGCTTTTCAGATCACTCACAAGGATATTTAGCATCAGCGCTAGCGGTTGGTTATGGTGCGTGCTTATTTGAGAAACACTTTACGCTAGACAATCAAATGGCAGGCCCTGATCACTGGTTTTCTGAAAACCCAAACAGTTTAAAAGCTTGGCGAGATGCTATTCACCTAGCTCATAAAATGCGTGGTAGTGCTATATTAAGGCCATCTGAAGCTGAATTAGAAATGCGTACTTTAGCTAGAAGAAGTATCGTTGCCCTCAAAGATATTGAGCCTGGCGAACAATTAGATTCAGACAATATAGGTTTAAGACGCCCAGGCAATGGTCTGCCTCCATTGCTGCTCAATAAGATAACTGGGCTACAAGCGAGTAAGTTTATAAAACAGGCTTCATTACTTCAGTTAGGTGATATCGCTAACGAAAATTTGGATTGAATACTATGATGAAAAAACACCTTGTTGTAGGCGGTGGTATAGCTGGTTTACTTGCAGCAATTTTACTGAAAAAGAGAGATGCTACCTGCGTCACTTTAATCGAAAGTAACAATAAGTGTGGTGGTTTATTGCGTTCGATAAAAACGGCAGACGGTGTAGAATTTGATTATGGTACTCATATTCTAGGTGAAACTGGTATTGATGAGCTTGACAATATTCTCTTTGAGCGTGTTACCGAAAAGGACTGGTATAAACTACCTATCCTAAAGCCCGGCAACTATATAAATGGTTACCTGCACAAGTATTCTCAACTTATTTATGCCAAGGCCTTACCTGAAAATGTTTTAATTAATGGCGCATACGAGTTATTAAGTTCAAACCAAGAGAGAGCAACTCAAAGTCAAAACCTGCTAGAGTATTGTCAAGCAAGTTATGGTGACACGTTTACAGAAAAACTTTTCACTCCTCTAATTGAGAAGTTGTTTGACGCTGAGCTTATTAAGTTAGACAAATCGGCTCTTGGCTTATTTGGATACAACCGTATTATCATTGGTAATCAAGCAATGATGAAACGATTAAAGGCCGATCCATACTATGACAGTATTTTAGCTTACGAAACCTATGACGAGGGAGTTTCATCATTAAATAATTATTATCCGAAGCACGGAAAAGGAATTGGCTTATGGATAGATAATTTACAAGTACAGGCCGAGGAGCTAGGTGTTAAGGTTATTACTGAGGCGTCGATTACTAAACTTAATCACCAAGACAACCAAGTCACGGGGATTACCTTAGCAAATGGTGAGCAGCTTGAATTTGAACAGTTAGTGTGGACAGCACCAAGCTACTTACTGATTAAATTGGCGGGTTTGGACTTTGTTTCAAACTATCAACCAAGGTTTAGACACAGCTGCTTGCATCACTTTGTTTTTGACAGAGCTTTTAACACACATAATTTTCACGTCTATTGCAATGATGCTGACATGTCCTCTTTTCGGATTACATTATACCCGAACATTAGTAACAATAACGATGTTAATGGCCCATATCGTTGTACAGTTGAAGTATTAACCAACAAGGATATATGCGATGAGCTTGATCAAGCGCAAGTTTATCAAGAGCTTATTACCATGGGCATTGTTGAAACGTCAGCAAAGTTACTTTATAAAACAAGCGAAGTCATCAAAAATGGCTTTCCAGTATATACCTGTGATTTCGTTGCCGAAACGAAAAGGCAAAACAATTGTATTACTAGTAATCTCAAAAATGTTCAATTACTGGGTAAAGCATCGAGTAAAACGTTTTTTATGAGCGATGTTTTACAAGAGGTATATAGAACAATACAAAACAACCCCCTATAAAATAGAACCGCCATATGAAATTATCGCTGTTTAAGTCTTTGTTTGAAAAGCTGACAAATTTTAAATCAAATCGTTTTCACCCCCTTGTTTGGATCAATGGGGATCCAATTATAGGCAATAATGTATATATTGGCGGCATGAGTGAAGTTAACGCCACTGGCTGTAAAGTGGTAATTGGTGACAATTGCGATATATCATCCTTTGTCGCTATCAACGCAGCCGACTCTCACAAACTCACGATAGGTATCAGCCAAGAAGTTGAACGTAAAGACATAATCATTGAGCACAATGTATTTATCGGTTCACATTCAGTAGTTAAAGGCGGTGCTCATATAGGCCACCACTCAGTAATTGCAGCAGGCTCCGTTGTCGATGCAAGAGACATTCCTCCATACTCTTTAGTGATAGGTAACCCTATGATTGTAAAGGCTGGTTACTATTTAGATTCATGTAAACAAGTAAAGGCCGATGATTCCGCATAATCAACCAAGCTTAGGTGAACAAGAGGCCCGAGCTGCGGCTGCAATTGTGAGTAGTAATAAACTCGTACAAGGCAGTCAAACAAGGGACTTCGAAGATGAAATGTGCCAGTATCTGGGCTTGCCTCCTGGCCATGCCGTCTGCGTCAGCAGTGGTACTTCAGCACTTTACGTTGCACTAAATGTACTAGCTCTCCAAAATAAAAAAGTTGGCTTACCAAGCTATTCTTGTACGTCACTTAAACACGCATGCACTCTAAATAACTCAAAACCTGTATTTCTAGATATCAAAGCCAACACTCCAATCGTCGAAACGAACTACAATTCATTTGATGCCTTGATTTACCCATATTTATACGGTTTTGCTAGTCATTTACCCAAGCTAGTAGACAAGTTAATTATAGAGGACGTGGCTCAGGCATTAGGTGCTCGCACTAACAATGGCATGTTGGGAACACTAGGCGATATTGGTGTACTTTCTTTCTATGCGACCAAAATGATCTCTAGCGGTGGTCAAGGCGGTATGTTAGTCAGCAAGGACAAAACACTTATAGAACAGGCAAAGCAGTACTTAAATTTTGACCAAGTAATTGATCAAGAGCAGCGATTCAACTTTCACATTACTGAAATTCAAGCTGCAATAGGCCGTGTACAATTGAGAAAATTACCAGAGTTTATAGAAAAGCGTAATGCCATTTGGCAAATATATCAGGATCATCAATTACCACTTATGGATATTGATGATGAGAACCTAAAGCATGTCAGATATAGAGCAATTGTCATGACTTCAAATGTCAATCGACTCATCAACTATCTCGCTGAATATGGGATAAGGGCAATTAACCCATTTACAACATCAGAGCTACTATCGGCTGAAAACATTAATGCAAGCCAGCTTTGTCGACAAACCTTGTCTTTACCTATTTACCCAAACCTGTCGCTCGCTCAAGCAAAGTATATTGCTCGGACATTGCAGCAAGGCATTAAAATATGAAAGTATCAATCAATCAACCCGCTTACCTGCCTTGGTTAGGTTATTTTGATCGTATTGCAAAAAGTGATACACACATTGTCTTGGATCACGTACAGTTTGAAAAAAACTCCATGACTAACCGCAATAAAATTAACACCAACCAGCTACCTTGTCTACTTACTGTGCCTGTCGCTACTTCAGGAAAATTTGGGCACCTAGCAATTAACGAGGTAAATATAAAAAATCAACTCGCCTGGCAACGCAAGCATTGGAATAGCATTTACTTTAATTATAAAAAGTCTCCGTACTTTTCCATGTATGAAGAGCAACTTTATAGCTGTTACCACAGAGAATGGGGACTTTTAGGTGAATTACTGCGTTGGCAGCTTGAATTTTTTTTAGCCGCACTTAAGATCGATACACCGATAGTTTATAGCTCTACTTTAGGTTGTCAGCACAGAAAATCGGAGCTGATAATTGAGCTGTGTCAAAAACAAAAGGCGACAAGTTATTTGTCTGGTCCATTCGGTCGCGATTATTTAGATAAAGATGCTTTTGACATCAACAATATTAATCTTGAATATCATGATTATATACACCCGGAATATAAACAACACTTGACTAGTAAAGGCTTTGAGTCACATTTATCGGTACTTGATTTGTTGTTTAACCACGGTGGTAACAGCGCAACAATCTTAATGACATAAGTGCTAAAGTTAATTTAATGTCAATTTCGTTGTGAATGAGTGTAGCAATAACACAAAGGTTACAGGTATGAAAAAAGTGCTAGTAGTGGCAGCACATGCTGATGATGAAGTACTCGGTTGCGCGGGCACGATTGCAAAACACACCGCAAATGGAGATCATGTTGAAGTGATCTTTTTAACCGATGGTGTTTCTTCAAGACCAACTAGCGAAAACGCTAAATGGCAACGTGAGTGTTCCGCTGAGCGAGCAATGCAGGTACTGGGAATAAAGTCCATTCATCAAGCCAGTTTTCCAGATAATCAACTAGACTCAGTGGCTTTGTTAAACGTTGTACGATACATCGAGTCTATTATACAAGAGCTTGAGCCTGAGTATATTTATACTCACTATGGGCAAGACTTGAATATTGATCATCAAATCTGTAACCAAGCAGTATTAACTGCTTGTAGGCCTCAACTAGGGCATAGTGTCAAAAAGATTTTTGCCTTTGAAGTACTATCCAGTACAGAGTGGAACTCAACTTCACTCCCGAGCTTCAAAGCCCAGTATATCAATGACATTAGTGACTATTGGCAGTTAAAAAAAGCCGCTTTACAGTGCTATAAAGAGGAGCTAAAACAATTTCCCCACAGTCGTAGTATTGAGTGTATTAGTGCTTTAGCGACACTGCGTGGCGCAACCCACGGATTTACTAAAGCCGAGGCTTTTTACGTTGAACGAATTCTTAGCTAAAAAACACTCCTTACGTATGATTGTAACTAAGTAAAACGGTATAAACTTTGCTTTACCGAAAGTATAAAAAATCACTCCATCGGTACCTATATAGTTATGAATTACTTTGAGTATTACAAACAACAGGCAACTTCAACTGACTTGTCAGACACAGAGCGTGTAGGACGTTACGCTCAGCAACAACAAGATGAAACTTATATTTTTGACGATATATTGAATAAGCTTCCCGCATTATCACGAAATGGGAGTTTGATCATTGATATTGGCTGCGGTTGTTCCGCTCCTGTCAAGAGACTTATTGCAAATGCTGAACACTATCAACAACAATTGGTCTTAGTTGACAGTGAAGAAATGCTAGCAAGATTACCAGAACAAGATAACATTGAGAAAGAAGCCTGTCAGTTTCCCAACACAAGCTTGATAGAAAAGTATCAAGGTAAAGCTGATGTCGTTATTGTCTATAGTGTTTTTCATTGTGTTTACCTGCAAAGTGACTTTATTTCTTTTGTTGATTCACTAGTACAACTGTTGGCACCAGGCGGCAACCTTTTACTGGCAGACCTCCCTAATGCAACCAAGAAAAAACGCTTTTTATCGTCTGAGCAAGGACAAAAATTTCATCAGCAGTGGAGTGGAAATAGTGACATTCCAGAGGTCAACTGGAACAAATTTGAGGCCGGTAGTCTGGACGATAGTTTAATCTTGATGTTGATGTTACGCTATCGACAAATGGGTTTTGAGACATATTTACTACCACAAAAAAGTAATTTGCCATTCTCAAATACGCGTGAAGATTTATTAGTGAAAAAGTGGTAAGAATGTCAACACCTAACTCATATTGGCTATGGCCCAAAGTAGAGGTTAATAGTTCTCAAATTAGCCAATCGCAGCAACATCTAGCCAATATTGAAGCGTTTTTTACAGAGTATTATTCACCTTTCGAAGTGGTTTATTTTGCTAGAGCTAGGCTAGCAATAAATGCGATATTATCTATTGAAGGCGCAAGTAGACCAGATTTAACCTTCTGTCAGCCCTATTCCTCTCACTGTGTACTATCAGCGATAGCAGAAACCAGTACACCGACCACAACCGAATGTCAAAAAAGTAAACATCAAGTTATTTATCATCAATGGGGACAGAAAACTCAAGTTACTAAGCATGATTATCACAGTGTTTTGATTGAAGATGCGGTCGACTCAATACTCACCACCAATCAACCAAGAGAGTTATTTCCTAATAACGCCCCTTATTGCCTAGTATCGCTACCAAAAATAATGCCTGTAGCAATCGGGGCGATAGTCATTTGTCAAAGTACCGATCAAAAGCAAGCATTGTTAGAATATCGTGATAGATCCACTCTAAGTCTTGGTATAAAAAAACTTGAAAACCTCACTGAATTTATCAATATTACTCAGTTTCAAGAAAGTATTTTCAAAATGCATCCCACCCTAATTCCGTTTGTCAACGACATAGAACAAGCGTTTTTTGAGTCGGTACAAAAAGTAAAAGCTAACCTATGTTACCTTAGTGACTGCCCTACTCTTGAAAATGCTATAACCAGTTACTTGGCGTCAATGAATCTAAGGCTACCATCAAACATAATTATAGGTTCTGATGAAAGTGTCGCCGCGTCTGTTTATGCCGACATACCGATAACTGTCGAAGAAAGTATTCGCACATACTACGATTATCAAACGCAAAGTTGCCGTAAAGTGTTTTTATTGCCTTGTCATAATCAAGTGGAGTTTAAGTAAGCGGCTTAAAGGCTTGACTGAAGTAACGGATCAAAATAGTGAATAATGATAAGACGACGGTGATCGAGCGTATTAAACTACTGCAAACAGATCACTTTAAAGACTACACTAATTTACACACAAGTAATTCTAACGACTGGCACCAAGTTTGTTTGACCAGTAAAAATGCAACCCAAGATTATCTTCATTTATATACGGATTACCATCTGGCCTACTTACGTTCAAGTGGCTATGCAGCAGATTTGTCGGTAGTCTTTTACGCAAATTCGGTAGCTGTAGCAATTTGGCCTTTGACGCTATACAAAGAGCGAGAATCCCTGTGCATGACATCAAACTATAAACTGCAGAGCCATTGCCAAGCTATCATCCCTCCTCTAATTGTTGATCACACATCTATTAAACAAACTAAGAAAATACTTCAGCAATGTTTAAGCTTTCTCAGAGCAACACATACTATCAATGAATTATCTCCTATTTGTTGTCAGATTCAGCCAAGCCAAGATATCACATGGCATCGCTTATTGTCGCCACATATAGAGAAAATACATTATCATCAACAGCTATATTTAACTTTAACAAAACCAATAAATGAACTTGTTAAAGATTTTCGCAAAAGCTACCGTTCACTTATCAATCAAGGGTTAAAGCTCTGGAACGTTGAGTTATTGCATACGTTATCTGACCACGAGCTGGAAGAAATAAGACAATTCCATATCAAAATTGCAGGCAAAGAAACTCGCTCACTAGAAACATGGAGGCTTCAGCAAAACATAATTAATGCTCAAAAGTGCTTTGTTATCAGACTAACAGATAAAACTAATGGTCAACTAGTCGGAGCAGCATTCTTTAACGTTATTAATCGCTACGCGTCGTATAGTCTGGGTGTTTATGAACGCAGCTTATTTGCTTCTCCAATAGGGCATGTCGTCCAAATTGAAGCAATTAAACACATGATTGAGTTGGAAGTTACTAATTACTATTTGGGTGAAAGGCATCAACCTTATGAGTACCCAAAGCCAACTGAGAAACAGAGCTCAATTGGCTTTTTTAAAGAAGGGTTTAGTAACGCAGTTGAAATTTCCGCAAAAGTAACAATAAGTTAACCTAAAAAATGAAGTAATTAAACAAGCTCTCTGTAGGTATTTGCAAGTAACTCATTCATAAAAAAGCCTTTATTAGAGCTACGCCCTAATAAAGTAATGTTCGAATAGCCATTTACTATTTTTTGATTAAGCGCTTCAAATTCATTTGCTTGTTCAAGAGTAATGACAGGAAAACCGCTTTCAATAGGACGAAACTGTTTAAACTGACAACAATGGCTATCATCGATAAGTCCCATTTTTGCCAACTCTTGTTCAATAACATCAGTTAGTTCATTAAGTTCAATATCACTATTAACCAATGCTTCAACGGTCACGGCGTAGAAATTTTGTTCATCAGTAGAGTTTAAATTTTGATAACATGTCAATCGCGTTGCATAGTGATTTACGTCGAAGTTGTTAATATAAAAGCTATTTGTTTTCAATGGATTATCATAAACAAAATCAAATAAACCTGTTGTTCTAAACTCAGGTTTAGTGAGGTGACTATCAATAGCTAAAAATTTGGTTAACAACGCTGAAGAAACTGTCCAGATTAATTCATCAGCTTCAAGGTTTTCATCAGTTAACCCCAGTTGCCAATTAGAATTGTTTTGTTGTTCAACGGTTTTAACTTGCTGGCCAAGCAAGATATCAACGCCTAAATCAGCTAGTTGCGAGATTAACGTATCAACCCAAAAACCAATACCGCCCTGTTTGGGGTAGTATTTACGAACACCTTTGCTGCTATGATGAAATCCTAATCTATCATTTAAGTAGTCAATCTTTTTCAGTTCTTCAGTGGTATTGCTATCAAATGCAATGACTCGATACATGTCAAAGAAAAATAAGTAGTAATTTGGTAGTAGTTCCGGTGAAACGCCAAAAGTTTTTTCGATAAATGGCGCGTAGGCTTGTTGATATATCAAACTCCCATAGCGTTGCTCTATTGCAGTTTTTAAATCCTTTTTAGTATCGCTCTTACGGTATTCAATCAGCTCAGAGTTAGCTTTGAATAAATAATCATCACTTAAATGATTAATATTTAAAAAAGGGCTATCAACATTCATTTTACCGTGAGAAAAACTACCGGACTTACTCTCAGTGAATATGTAGCTATTTAACTCATTCATGCCCGAAAACAAAAATTGATCGAGCTCTGCGATACCCGTTTCACTCGCAACATGAGTGCCATAGTCAAAGGAACCATAATCACATGAGTCGCTTTTGAGTAGACCTCCTGCTCTATCGGCAGCTTCGATCAAAGTAACTTTGTGACCTTTTCTCGCTTCCAAAAAGGCAGCGACAATACCAACTATGCCGGCACCAACAATACAAACATGCTTCTCAATATTCATATTAACTTTCAAATTTAGTTAATGGTTTAAACCACTCTGAACCACAATAGTGAGGTTCAATTGCATTTTCACGATAATATTCAATAGAGTGCAATAAAAATGATTTATAATATGAAACAGCTTCATTAAAATCGTCCATTGCTACTTTCTCGTCAAAGGCTTCGTAAAGCACCCGTACAAGCATAGCTTGCATATGCATTACAGATCCTTTAAGAAGGAAATAGAAGTGATCATATCTACAAGTATCACTATCATATAGTATTTGTGTTTGTCTTTTTAAAAAATGTAGACACTGCTCTGTATTCGCAAACTTCTCTTGAATAGTATTTATCATCAAATGGCAAAGTTGTTCATAGCCATCAAAATCCAACAATTCAATTAACTCAAGTGCTAATGTGCCATCGTCGACATAGCTAGCTTTTGTAAAAAGCTCACTAATTTGTAATTGTTTATCTAATAATTTAGGTAATGTTATTTCAAGGGCCTCTGCTTTTAATGGCTGGCATCCCTTAATTTTTGCACCATCAGACAAGTTATAACAATAAAGCTCTTCGGAATCTTTTATTAAACGCTCCAGCCCTTGCTTAGACGCGTTAAAAAATGGCTCAGTGGTAAACTCTCCTCCGAAATTACCTTCAACAGGGATAGTAGATAGGCTTTTATAACCATATAAGTCAAGATCATCACCGTCTTGATTATAATATAAGCTCTTTGTACTGTGGTGATTACCGTCTAACTTGTGGGCTAAATCAACACCTGCAAAGTAGATGTTTTTAAACCCTAAACCGTTGACTATCGAAAGAACCGTATTAGCCACCGTCGGATTGATATATTTGTGAACATCAAAGAGCTCTTTTCCAAGTGCTGTTTCCATCAACAAAGCCGCTGAAGGTTCCTGACCTTTGATAGCCATTAAATTGCTATTGAACTCGTTAAAAATCTCAGGGTGTATTGTTGTAGGCCCAATAAAGGCCATTTTGTCTAGTTCGGATTTAGGGCAATAATAAGATAGCTTTTCAACGACAGGAAAAGTACGCTCTTGTTCACAATGAATATCGGGAGTAATTCCGTATTGATATAATGCACTCAAGGCACTACCGCAACTAATTAAAATAGCATGGTCTTTGTGCTTTTTAAGCGTTTCTACTAAATTGTCGAGTGATGGACCATTACCAATTATAAAAACAGGGTACTCCGCAAGTTCATTTTTCTGTAACTTCTTCTTTTTCAACAAAGGCACTTTGTTTTGCAAGCTAGTCAACATATGTCCGATCGACATTACCGAATCATCAAAAAAACCCCAACCTTGAACAGTTTCGTAAAACCGCTGTTTATGCTGTTTTAATAGTTCAGTTATAGCAGGTGTATTGTAGTGAACATAACCATAAGTTTTTGCAATGTCATAACGGCCATACTGGTAACTTTTATTCAACAAGTCGTCAAAAAATTCGTCTTTCTGTTCGCCAAGTGATAGATGAAGAAAGAAGCCTTTGCTTTCTATTTTTTGGAGTATTCCAGCCCAATCCATCGTAAACAAAGAGCTATAAAAAATGTCTAAATCAGGTTCAATTACATAAAGATGGGTTACATCATGCTGCGACATCAATAGTTCAATATGATGACCAGCACCAACCCCAAAAATCATCATGGAACTCAAATTTTTGCGTAATTTACTGCTAATATTCAACTTATCTGTTTGCTTCATTCTGTTATTTAAAACATCTAATATTTTGTTCAGATAAATTGAATGAATGAAGTTTCCAGGGTTTTCTTTGTTGGCGTCAAAAATAGCTGATGTTGACTGGGGATGCTCTTGGTACGCATTGACCTGAGCCATTGCCATCAAATAAGGCGGATATGAATATAGATGTGTATCTAACTCGCTATCATAAACATTAGGAAAACCATCAAAGATGTCAACAAAAAACCTTTTCGGCGTAAAGTTTAAATAATGCTCGTAAACATTACTGTCAAACCGCTTAAAGGCTTCCATATTGCGCTCATATTGGCTAAGAAGTATCTCATCGGTTCCACCTAACAGACAACAGTTATCAGCCAATTTTTGTAATGTATACTCATCTTGACTTTGGTTAAATATCTGAGATTTTATTTTTTCTGCTTTTTTTTCGAGCTGAGCTATTCTCTCGTTTAGCGATAAATTTAATTCGGCTGGAGACATAATATAAGCCTAATTGAAAATGTAGATAAGAAATTAAAATGCGTTATATTGCTTAATCGCAAAACTTGTTTTTTTTTGTTTTACAACCTTTTCCTGATATTCAGCCTTAAGCTCGCATGCTTTATGATAAGGACTGTCATCGTGTTTTTGCAGCCAGACAAGTAAGTTATGAAACTGTTCTTTTACTTGATTATCTGATGTCGATTCCAATTCAAGCTGCACTTCTTGTAACAACACGAGTCTTTGCTCGATTAGCTGTTGGCAACCTTCAATATTCAAAGCTTCAACAAATTCAGCTATTTGTTCTGTTAAATCACGAATCCGTTGAAACTTTTTGATTAGCACGATTAGGCACCAACAGAAGCTGCATTACGAGCACTATCTCGATCTGATATTTTTGCAAAACCTTCTTCTTTGTCTTGCTGAGAAATATTCTTCCAAGCATCTCTCAAAGGTTTCAGCAAATCAATCACTTCATCTAACAAACTCGTTTCTAGTGATACACTGGCAGTCCCTAAACGCTCGATACAGTAACTATAGAGTGTATTAAAATTCTCTGATATTTGAGGTTCAGACTCCTTATCAAGAGAATCCTGTAAAGATCGCAGAATATTAATAGATTTAGTTAAGGAGTTTGCTTTCAGAGCTAAATCTTTGCGCTCTATAGCACCTTTGCTGATTGATATACTCTCTATCAAGCCGTCATAAAGCATAGATATAACAGTGTGCGGATCTGCAGCAGACAGGTTACTGTCTCTGTTAACCTTTTGGTAGGCTCTTAAATTGTTTCTCATGATTCATTACCTCGGATGCATTCGCACTAAACGAACTAATACCTTTAGTTGTTGCTGTTGTTATTAGACGAAGAACTTCGCAATGCATTAGTTACAAAATCTCTAGTTGAATTAAAACCTGCAACCGCGGAGTCTAAAGCAGTAAACTGAGCTATCAACCTTTGCTCAAAATCAGCTAAACGCACGGCAAATGCAGCTCGCTCTTCGCTAACGTCTTCAAGTTGCTCATTTAACGAACGCTGCCTCTGAGTTAAGACCCCATCTGAGTTAACATAAGTGTCAACAATTGCAGAAATTCGCGTTGCAACTCCATCATCAGAAGCAAAAAGTTTACCAACTTCTTCTAAATTGTCAGACAATGCATTAGAAAGGCGTTGAGAACCACTTGCAATATTCTGAGAACTGAACGAGGAAACTTGTAGTAGGCCATTATCATCTAACTCAATACCTAGGTTTTGTAAATTGCCTACACTGCTATTAGATACAGTATCTAGCAACACATCGGTAATTTGCTGTCGAATTTGTCGAATATTAGGATCAAATGCCAATCGTCCCTGCCTAGGCGCGGCCAATCCAGTCAGGCTTGTTGATAATGTATTGAAACTGTTGACAAATTCATCAACAAGTTCGCGAGCACTAGCAGTATCTTGTTCAATAGTAATTCTTGAATTTTCAGTCGTCGTCAATGCATTAGCAGTAATTGTGACATCTTCAATAATATTTTTGAATTCGTTGCTACTATTTGTGATGGTATTACCATCAACAGTAATAATTGCATCCTGCGCTGCAGTATTGACGGTGTTATTTGTCGATATAGCCGCTAATGAGGGATCAGATGTGGTAACTGACAAATTATTGGCACTACCGGTTTGAGTAGAGTTTAATATTAAAAAAGTGCCTGAATCAGCATTTATAATATTAGCTGTCACACCAAAATTACCCGACTCCGCATTAATTTTATCTCGTATTGCACTCAAATCATCAGCGGCGTCGATATCTACAGTAAAATTATTGGCGCCCGCAGTAAAAGTGAGAGTACCACTACCAAGCGTTGTAGCCGATGACGCAATAGCTGCCGACTTTAATTGAGTACCGGAAGCGAGCTGCTGAACATTAACGTCAAACTCACCATTACTAGCAAAACCATTAGTAGTAACGGAAATATTGTCGTTGCTAGTCGTAATTGTCTGCTGGTTAAACGCATTGTTGGCTGTGAGTTTGCCAAGCGTATCTTGGAATGATGACAATGCAGACCGAAAAGCGCCCACACCAGACAATTCAAGCTGAAGATTTTCCTGCCTAGCGTTCAACCTGAGTTCCGTTGGAACTCGTTCTGCGTTTAGAAGCCCTTCAACCAGAGTATTAAGGGGTAAACCCGAGCCTATACCTAAATTAGTAAATGACATGAAACCTCCGGTAACTTAAATACAACAACGTTAAAGCCTACTGTCTGGCAATAACATCAAGCTACGATAAAAATGTGCATGAGCAGGTCTAACAATAGTGAAAAGGCTCAATGATTTCTAACTAAACTTTATCATCAATTAATATGCCAGTTTTATCAACTATTTCTTCTTGTAAGCCCCTAATTCTCTCAGCAAGCTCCAAAATTTCCTCTGATGGAAACTGTTTTATTAGTTCATCACTTTCTGCATCGAAAACTCTTATCACTCTCTGTCCAGTGCTATCATCTTGAGTAAAGTTAACATTACGTATTTGAGGTTCAATAAAACTAGAGACAGTTTCGATTGCACTATTCAACAGCTCGGCTTGTTCCTCTTCACTGAGTTCTCGTTGACTATTATTTAACGACCTTGACTCTCCCAAGAAGTCAGGTTGTGACTCTGCCGAAAGTTCGAGCTCATCTGAAACAGTATCGGGTCTCAATTCGTTACTACCAGAGTTTCCGACTCTATCTGTCAAATCCGAAAAGATAGGCCTAATACCGTTAATATTCGATTCCATAATACTTCCTATTACTCAGTGGTTAAAACGTATTAGGGCTCTTACTTTGAAGAGCCCTAACCTTACACCAAAATAATTGGGCTTATTACAATAATGATAGCGCAATCTGAGGTTGTTGGTTAGCCTGAGCTAATAGCGAACTTGCAGCCTGTTGCAACACGTTGTTACGTGCTAGGTTAGCTGATTCTGCAGCGAAATCGGTATCTTCGATACGAGAGCGCGATGCTGATACGTTTTGAGCCGTGTTATCGTTACTACGAATAACTGAACTAAAACGGTTTTGGCTAGCACCTAGCTCAGCACGGGCACTATTCACTAGTCTTAAGGCACTATCAAGTGCTTCAATCGCTGTTTGAGCACCAGTAAAAGACGTTAAGCTACCAGCAGCCCCGATCGCACCACTTGAAAAGTTCTGTGTGATTGATATAGAAATAGTTTGGCCTGCGTTAGCGCCAATTTGGAAGTTTTCACTATAACCACCATTCAGTAACTGAACACCACCAAAGCTTGTTTGCTCAGCTATACGGTCAAGTTCGTTTTCTAACGCTGTGTATTCTTCGTTAAGTGCGATTCTATCCTGGTCAGAGTTAGAACCATTCGATGCTTGTACCGCTAGAGTACGAAGACGTTGAATAGTATTGGTATATTCGTCCAATGCGCCTTCAGCAGTTTGAGCTAAAGATATTGCATCGTTTGCGTTACGAGAACCTTGGTTTAAACCATTAATTTGTGAAGTTAAACGACTTGAAATTTGCAAACCAGCAGCATCGTCACGAGCACTGTTGATTCGACGACCAGATGATAAACGTTCGAAGCTTGTACCTAAATCATTAGTTGAACGAGCTAATTGACGTTGAGAGTTCAATGATTGAATATTACTATTTACTACTAAACCCATAATTTTTGCCTCCGGGAAAGCCCCTAAAAATTAGTTAATTTCCGAGGTTCAACCATTAAGCATGATCCCCTCTTGCAAACTTTATCGGTCAGGTAAAAATTTTCTTTAAGTTTTTTTTTAAAAAAATTAAAAAACTCGTAAGTTGATATATTTAAAAGTAAAAAAAGCCTCAACAACGAGGCTTTTGAAACAATCAGTAATAGACTATTACTATTATTGTAGCAACGATAGAGCAATCTGAGGTTGCTGGTTGGCTTGTGCTAATATCGAACTCGATGCCTGTTGTAATACGTTGTTACGAGCAAGATTTGCTGATTCCGCAGCAAAATCCGTATCTTGAATACGAGAACGAGAAGCTGATACATTTTGCGCAGTATTGTCATTACTACGAATAACAGAACTAAAACGGTTTTGTGCCGCACCTAACTGAGCTCTTGTACTGTTCACCAATCTCAAAGCACTATCTAAATTACTAATTGCAGTCTGAGCACCAGTAAAAGAGGTAACACTACCAGCAGCACCAATTGTTCCACTAGAAAAGTTCTGAGGTATTGATATTGAAATAGTTTGACCAGCGTTGGCCCCAACTTGAAAGTTTTCGCTGTAGGTACCATCGAGTAAATTAACACCACCAAACGATGCATCTCGAGCAATACGATCAAGTTCATTGTTCAATGCTTGGAACTCTTGATCTAGTGCAATTCTATCTTGATCAGAGTTCGAACCATTAGACGCTTGAACGGCAAGAGTACGCAAACGCTGAATCGCATTTGTAAACTCATCTAGCGCCCCTTCTGCCGTTTGTGCCAGAGAAATCGCATCGTTCGAGTTACGAGACGCTTGATTCAAACCATTGATTTGAGAAGTCAAACGCGCTGATATTTGCAAACCCGCTGCATCATCTCTCGCACTGTTGATTCGCTTACCCGACGATAAGCGCTCAAATGAAGTGCCTAAATCAAGTGTTGAGCCACTCAACTGACGCTGGGCGTTCAGTGAGGATATATTACTATTAACAACTAAACCCATTGTTATCATCTCCTAGTGTAGGTTGCGGTTCTCTCGCTGATAACAGGTTAATGGAACCACAGTTTATAAATTTGACACCAGTTAATAAAGCATAACCTATGCCAACTATTAAATTATTAGATAAAATTAAATAAACTTAAGTCTCTTACTTGTACAAATGTTTGTTGCGCGGCCTGCAATGCCGTTTGAGACTGCTGAAAGTCACTAACTGCCTTGGCAAAATCTAAATCTTCTATACTGGAACGCCCCTGTTCCAGCGTTAGGTTATTATCTTGATGAATATTTTGCTGACTACTAATCAATTGTCGGTTAACACCTGCTTCTGCTTGCCGTGCAACCAAATGATTAATTGCCGCGTCTATCTGATTAAGTATCACGGCATGGTCAACATTGTGTTGCTGTGGGTTTGCAGGGGTAGTACCGACTTCAATCCAAGCTAACGCAGAGCTAACAGCTTCAAAAACACTGACATTTTCATCTGGCTGCAACTCAATTTGGTCTCCCGGCAAAGGGTTGCCACTCAACTGAACTTCTAAACCATTAAAGGCAATGGTTTGCCCTGGAGAGTATGAATTGGTATTAAAAACAGTGTTTCCAGCGCCATCTGTCACGGTTAAATCAGTGGCTGAAGTAAAGTTAAAATTGTAATTAGGGGGATTAGCCGTTGTATTAAATGCGCCTCTGTCTTGAACGACAGCACGACTAACAGAAATACCTGAAGTATTAGTGAGATAATTTGCCGAAAAGTCACCAATAGGATTAGCAACATTTAAGAACGCCCTGTCACCAGGTTGATTGAGATCAACGTTAACATTGCTACCTATTGCTAGTTGTCGCACTCCATTGTCACCTTGGTAGGTAACTGAATTGTCTGGCTGGCGTTGAAATGGCTCGATATTGCTTTGAAAACCGGCAAAAACAAAGCCGCCAGTATCGTCTTTGTTATTTGCAATATCTAATAACTGCTCTAGAGAGTTCTCTGCAACAAGCCCTAAAGAGTTTAAATCATCATCAGAAAGTGCACCGTTATTCGCTTGAATAAAGGTTTGCTTCAAACTCTGCAATACATCTACTGCAGAAGAAAATGACGTCTCTTGCAAACTATTGCGATTTTCTGCAATCGTAATGTTTCGTTGATATTTTTCAATTTTCGCGATTTCATCTTTGAAACCCACTAAAGTACCAAAACCTACTGCATCGTCTTTAGCTGTTAAAACTCTCTTACCACTTGATAAAAAGGCACTTTGTTCATTGACATTAATTTGCTGTTGAGTGATCTGCTGGCTATTTTGAAAATAGAATTGTGCTGTTGAAATTCTCATCACTTATTCCTTAACTCACAGCCGATAATATAGTGTCAAAAAGCGTGTTAGCCGTTGACACGATACGCGAAGAAGCTTGGTAAGCTTGCTGAAATCGCAATAGGTTTGCCGCTTCTTCATCAAGATTAACCCCCGAGGTTTCTTGATTACGGTTAAATGCTTGAGTAAATAGTGCTTGTGCCGTCTCTGCACTTCTTTGCGCGGCACTAGCCTGACCACCTACGCGTGCAGTAGCCACGCCAATACTTTGACTAAAGCTCTCTTGGCCACCATTAATAATGCCTCGATCTTGCGTATCAGCGATAAAGTTGGCGTTTTGACCATTGGCAACACCAAAGGCATCACCTATGGTAAATTGCTCTGGGCCATTGGGGGCGAGCCCTGATGGCAATCCTTGAATCTCAATGGTAAAAGCGGCAGTTGCCGGTGCTGGTGGCAGCTGAACCTGCTGCGAAGGCGGTACATAGGCCACAGGAGCAGAAGTTGTTCCGGTATTATCGGTAATGGTGTAATTGAAGGTTCCAGAACCTGCTGGATTTTCCAGCACATCAATCCGAATAGGCGCTGCGTTACGAGCAGCAATTGGATCAGCAACAGACGTAATTTGAACCGCGCCGGAACTAACATTATTGGCTGAAGGAGTCACCTTCACCGCTGAGCTTGCCGCAATAGCGGCACCATCGGTTAATTCAACCTGAATAAGGGCGGCGGCATTTTCTGTTGGTCGAATAGTAAAACGATCACCACTCGCTGGAGCACCACTATTTTCAACAAATGAAAAGCCAAAAGCAGTGGCGTAGGTACCAGCACCAGCGGCTCCCAAGTTAGTGGTTGAGCCATCGGTTAAGTTAGTAAGTTGATAATTAGTACCATCGTAGCGAACTTCAAACTCACCCGTTGGCACCAATTGAACATCGGTAATTTCTGCGCTAGCTTGTAAGTTGCCAGTGTTGCTATTTTGCGCCAAAACTCGCGACGCTTGACTGGTGGTGTCATTGATATCACGGAAAAAATTTGCCCCTTGTACTTGGTTTAAATCCAAACCTTGTTGCTGGGCACTATTTAAGGTTTCCGACAACACTAGAGCAACGCGATTAATATCACTGCGTACCTGGGCCAAATCTTGATCTCTAAATTGAATTTTCGCCGCCAATGAACCACCAAGAGTCGCGCTATTCAGCGGAATACTGGTATCACCATTAGTAATAGCAATCCGAGTTTTCAGTGGATCTGGGTCACCCGGCAAGGTACTGACATTCAGGGGCGTGATACCCGCCACTAGCGTATTACCATCACCAATCAATACCGTCATAACCCCATTAGCATCGGTTACAGTATTAACATTGGTATATTCTGCGAGCTTGCTAATCAATCGATCACGCTCATCGAGTAAATCATTTGGTGCACCTGTTTGTGCCAAATCATTGCTGTTTAGAATACGCTCGTTAATACTGGCTATTTCATTTGAGATCCCTGAGATCTCAGAGGTTATTTGTTCAATCTCTGAATTTGTCGCTTGTTCAATACGATCAAAATTTTGACTCAAGTTATTGAAATTGGTGCTTAGCGTTTTTGCTTGGTTAAGCGCGATACTTCTCAAACCAGGATCCGACGGATTGTCAGCGATCGAATTGATCGATTGATAAAACTGTTCTAACGATGAGGTAATTGCGCCACCGGCAGAACTGAGAATACTGTTTAACTGAGTCAAGCTTTGATTGGCGGCATTAGCACCACCAAGATTAGATTGGTTAATGATTTGCTCGCGATATGAAAACTGATTATATAATCGCGTGATGTCGTTGACGTAAGTGCCTGTACCAACAAAATTACCACCCGTTTGAATGGCAATATTTGGGGTTTGCTCTGCGCGCTGACGGCTAAAGCCCTCTGTGTTAACATTGGCAATATTGTGACCAGTCGTAGCTAACTGTTGCTGGGCTGCTAATAGCCCACTAACGCCAGTTTGATACAAATTGATTGTCATTAGCCACTCCGCAAAAAGCCGTAGAGAATTTCTATTGGTTTAGTAGCTGGCTAACGCGTTTGAGGGTTCCAATGATCTTTTCAGCATACTGAGGATCCGTCGCATAACCGGCACCTTGTATACCTTGCAGAAAGTGTTCCACTTTTTCTTTATATCCACCAACACCTTGTGTGGCGGTCAGTGTAGCTTGATAACGTTCGTTACTAGACAAGAAATTGACGTAGTCATTAACGCTGTCAGCGATTGAATCATAAACTCTAAATGGCTCTCTTTTCTTGACCATAGCACCCTGTTCAAATTCAAGGGTTTCGGTTTTAGTTTGCTGACCATGCCATCTGCGATCAGCTTTAATATTAAATAGATTATTTGAGCTATCACCGTTGGCGGTCTTGATAACCTTCTGCCCCCAGCCCGTTTCCAGTGCCGCTTGGGCAATCACCACTTGAAATGGCACGCCTAGCTGACGTTCAACCTGTTTCGCTGGTTGTTCTAAAGCACTAACAAAGTCTTGCGGACTACTAAAGCCTTGTTGCTTAGTGTCATCAATCTGCTGGTTGGCCAACTCTTTAATTAACTTAAATGGCTCTGTGACCTGTGTTTGGCTGCTATTATCTTGTCCATTTCTGTTTTGTGTATTGGTGTTTAGCACGCTGCCTGTTTGTTCAACTGGAACGTCATTTTTTAAGATACTAGGATTACGACGATTGGTAAGCTCAGATAAATTACCAGCACTATCACCGCTGGTGCGTAAAACACTCTGGGGCGTGTAGTTTTTATCGCCGCCGCCAAGCTGACGAACAATCAAGTCAGATAAACCTAATGAGCCGTTACTGGAGAGCTCAACCGCAAGTTGTTGATCGTGCATATCGCGGTAGAACTTAGTGGTTTGTGAATTAAACGGACTGTCAGACTCGAGCACGTCTTGGGCACTGCGCATGCTTTTTAATAGCATTTGCATAAAAATCGCTTCGAACTGTTTAGCCGCTTTCTCAAGTGCTTGATCTTTTGACGCGCTGTCAGTCTTATTTGACTGCTGACGAATACTATTAAGGCTGTTTAGGTCAAAAAAGTTATTAACATCAGCACTGTTTGGGCCAAAACGATCATTCACTTGCTCACTCCTTAGATAACGATCAACTGACCGCGCAGCGCACCTGCTTGCTCAAGTGCTTCTAAGATTGCCATCACATCGCCAGGGCCTGCGCCTACTTCATTAATTGCACGTACTAAAGTGTCTAAAGTAACGCCTGGATCGAAGACAAACATTCTAGAGTCATCCTGTCTCACATCGATAATTGATTGTGAGGTAGTCACTGTTTCACCTTCGGAAAAGGCGTCTGGTTGTGACACATTGAGCGACTCATTTATGGTTACCGTAATACCGCCATGAGTAATTGCCGCAGGTAGTAATCTAACATCTGAGCCAATGACAATGGTCCCTGTGCGTGAGTTGACAATCACTTTAGCCGCCGGTGAATCCGGTTCAAACTCTAGGTTTTCTAAGGTTGCCAAAAAGCTGACGCGATCAGCTAAATCGCGCGGCGCTGTTACTTTGACAGAAGCAGCATCAACCGCTCGTGCCGAGCCGGGAATAAAATCATTAATTGCATCAGATAAGCGCTGTGCTGTGGTAAAATCCGCATTGCGCAAATTGAATGTAATGTAATCGCCAGTGGCAAAAGGTGAGCGCACTTCACGCTCAACTACGGCACCATTAGCGATACGGCCAACCGTTGGTGTATTAACGACAATTCTTGAACCATCTAAGCCTTCGGCGCCAAGACCACCGACGACTAAACTGCCTTGTGCCATCGCATAAGGTTGACCATCAACACCGAGTAATATGGTTTGCAATAAGGTGCCGCCGCGTAAACTGCCGGCACTACCAACAGAAGATACCGTAACGTCAATTGTTTGTCCCGGTTTCGCGAAAGCCGGTAATTCAGCGCTAACAGCTACTGCGGCAACATTTTTAATGTTTGGGTTTTGATTGGGTGGCAAAGCAATGCCATAGTTACTTAACATAGAGCGAAAGCTTTGGTTGGTAAAAGGTGTTGTTTCACCTGTGCCTGGTAAACCGACAACCAGACCATAACCAGTCAGTTGGTTAGTTCTAACCCCTTGAACGTCAGCTAAATCTTTAATGCGCTGGGCACTAGCGTTAGGTAAAGCACCTAGCGTCAGCATAATAACAACAAGTTTAACAAATAACGTTTTCATCATTTACGCCTTTTAGAGTGGCCACCAAGAGCCATTGATAAACCGTGATAACCAACCTTGATTTTGCACTTCGGCAAAGGCTCCAGTACCTGAATACTGAATGCGGGCGTTGGCGACTTTGTTTGACATTATGGTGTTGTCAGAAGAAATATCCTGCGGTCTGATAGTACCCGTTAAGCGAATATATTCATCGCCGGTATTGAGGGTCATCCACTTCTCACCGCGAATCATCAAATTGCCGTTGGGCAACACTCTCAACACGTTTACTGAAATATAACCGTTCAAGCTATTGCTCTGATCAGCTTCAGATTCGCCGGAAAAATCAGAGTTTTGAGTCAAACCAAACTGAATAGCATCGCCTTTGAAGTTAATCGACTGGCCACCAAAGCCTGTAATTGGGTTTAAGGTTACTGTGTTCTCTTTGGTAAGTTCATTATTCGCACTTTTTTGCGCTTGAGTTCGTTCACTTAAAACCACAGAAATAATGTCACCAACTCGGTGAGCTTTGGCATCAGAATAAATATTGTTGACGTAATTGGCCTGAAACAGTGAGCCAGTAGGTACAATATTTTCAGTTTGCTCTTCTGGCATAATGGGGGCAAACTCAGGATCATTGGGTAATACTTTAGTTTGCTCAGTACTGGCACACCCCGGCAACACAACTAAACTACCGACCAAGAGCAAACGAAAAATCATCTTAGACATAATGCAATCGCCTATAATTGCTGATTAATGTAGTTAAGCATTTGGTCAACGGCCGAAATTACCTTAGAGTTCATCTCGTAAACCCGCTGACTTTCAATCAAGTTCACTAATTCTTCAGTCGTGTTAACATTCGACGTTTCTAGCGCCCCTTGAACAATACTGCCAAAACCGTCAAGACCCGGTGTACCTTGTACAGGAGTACCGCTAACCGCTGTTTCTACATAGAGGTTTTGACCAACTGGCTCTAAACCAGTCGGATTAATAAAGTTAGAAGTAGTAATTTGCCCGATAACCGCGTTATTTGCCTGGCCTTGTAAACGCACCGATACCTCACCGTCTTGCGAGACAATAATTTCAAGCGCATCTGGTGGTACCGTTACTTGTGGCTGTAGTAAGAAGCCCGCCCCCGGTGTCACAACATTACCTTCTTCATCAAGAGTAAACTGGCCATTACGCGTGTATGCAGCGCTGCCATCAGGCAACAAAATTTCAAAAAAACCTTCACCTTGAACCATTAAATCAAGGTTGTTGTCTGTGGTCAGTAAATCACCTTGAGTATGAATTTTTTGCGTTGCTACTACTTTGGCACCGGCACCTAACATCAAACCAGACGGCAATTCGGTGTCTTGTGCTGAACGTCCACCCGGCTGATTGATGGTTTGATAAAGTAAATCTTCAAAAACCGCTCGACTCTTTTTATAACCAACGGTACTAGCGTTGGCTAAGTTATTAGAAATAACCGCGATATCTTTGGTTTGTGCATCTAAGCCGGTTTTACTGATCCATAATGCTGGGTTCATAACTTACCTCTTTCTCTATCTCTCTACGCTAATGCCTATATGCATCTACTAGAATGCACGCAACAACGAAGATGCACTTGAGTCCATCTCTTCAGCGGTTTTCATTAATTTCATTTGCATTTCAAACTGTCTCTGTAGCGCAATCATATCGGTCATTTCACCTACGGGATTAACATTACTCGACTCTAAGCTGCCGCTCATCACCGATACTGTGACATTGGCTTCTGCAACTTGACCATCCTTACGACGAAACAGGCCATCGCTGCCTTTTTCAATATCTTGCGCTGGTGGGTTGACCAATTTTAACCGCCCCACTTCTTCTTGAACGGTTCGAGGTGCCCCCTCAGGTTGAACAGTAATAGTGCCATCGGGGCTGATTTGGATATTGGCTACCGGCAACGGCAATTGAATGGGGCCGTTGTCACCAAGTAATAAATCACCACCAGGTGTTTCTAAATTACCGGTTTGGGTTAAACGCAACTCACCATTGCGGGTATAGGCTTCGCCGCCATCAGGTGTTTGCACAGCTAACCAGCCGTCACCAGCCACTGCGACATCTAAATCGCGCCCAGTAGTTAGTAATGCACCTGAGTCAAAATTTTGGCTAGCTCTTTCTGTCATTGAAAAGACTCTGGTCGGCAATCCTTCACCAAATGCCTGCATTGCTCTCGCTTGGGCTAAATCTGCCTTAAACCCAGTGGTTTTGGCGTTTGCAAGGTTGTTTGCCGTCACTGATAACGCATGCATATTTTGCTTAGCGCCTGACATTGCGATATATAGCATTCTGTCCATACAAGCCTCTAAAACAGCGGATAAAATAATCTCTTACACCTACAAAGCAATAAAAATGCCAAAAGGTAAAGCCACCATATTTATTATTAATGAGAAAATACAGAACAAGTTGCGATAGCTAAATCGCTAAACAGCCTGCGCTGAGAAAGGAGCAATAGGGAGAATGAAAAACGGGTTTCAGTTATAGAAAAAGCACATTACCTGTCGTTGAGTAATGTGCTTTTTAGGTTTCTCGACGCTCAATTTAATTATCGAATCTGTAGTATCGTTTGGTTGAGCTGGTTATCGACTTCTAATGAACGCGAGTTAGCCTGAAAGTTACGCTGCGCCGAAATTAAATCAATCAACTCCCCTGTGAGGTTAACGTTTGATTGTTCCACCGCAGACGAACGGATACTACCGAACGTTCCTGAAGATGCTTCACCCGCAAGTGCTTCACCCGAAGTTAAACTCTCACGCCATGTGGTGCCGCCAATTTGAGTTAAGCCTTGCGGGTTAGCAAAGTTTACTAGCGCAATTCGCGACAACGGCTGAGACGTACCATTACTAAATGTCGCTCGCACTAAACCGTCTTCACCAATATCAATACCGGTTAATCGACCTACCGCTAAACCGTCTTGTTCAAGAGATGTCACTTCGAAGTTAGAGGCAAATTGGGTTGGCTCGTTAGGGTTAGGACCACCAGTATCTAAGTTAAAATCAACAGTAATCGTTTGAGCTGGGTCTGCGCCATTACTCAAAATTGCTGTGCCTAGTGGTTCTGTCACGATAGTTGCCGGCGTTTGACCGGTAAAATCACCCGAACTATTAAAGGTCAAGCGAGCGGCAGTGGTATTGTTCGGCGCTGTGCCAATTGCCGTACCGCCTGTCACGTCTCGTAAAGTGCCGTCAACAGCCGTTGACACTAACCAGTTTGAATCGGTTGGTGATGCCGGGTTGGTTGCTTCTTTGATAAAGTAATAGGTCATTACGTGACTCTGACCCAACGAATCAAATACCGTTACTGAGGTAGAATGGTTATAGGTCAAAGGATCGGTTGGATCAAAGTTAGCTGGTGACGCTACGGCACCACCTGCTGGCGGTGTGTCACCTGCTGGCAAGTTCATCCGAATATCCACTTCTGAAGTTTGTGAAGGTGCACCTGATGCCGTTGGAATACGCACTGGTTGTGCAGTACTCAAACTCACTGAAGCCGACGAACCATCACCATTAACCGGGAAGCCTAATAACAAACTACCGGCAGAGTTTACAACAAAATTGTCTTCATTCAATTTAAATTGACCAGCACGTGTATAAGTAACTTCGCGGCTATCTAAATCAGGACGAGTGGCAAAAAAGCCATTACCGGTAATGGCTAAGTCAAGCGCGTTTTGGGTAAATTCAATACTACCTTGCTGAAATTGCTGAGCAACGTCGGCGGTTAACACACCATCACCCGCTTTCGTTCGGCTAGATGAGAGTAATGACGACGCAAATACGTCAACAAACTCTGCTCGAGACTCTTTAAAGCCCGCCGTATTTACGTTAGCAATATTGTTAGATGTTACATCCAAATCTCGTTGTGCGGCATTCAAACCACTTAGTGCTACATTAAATGTCATACTTCACCTCGTTAACTATCTGCTACTTCAACCACATCAGAAAGTGCAATTGAACTACCACCATTTAGATTCAATAAAACGCCACCACTGGCGCCGCGCAAAGTAACACTGTCTACTTTGCGATATGTTCTTGCTTCAAGCTCTGACGCCTGACCATCAACTAAGCCTGCTATTCTGAAGCGATAAGCCCCTTCAGGTGCTTGCTCACCGTCTGAGTTTTTACCATCCCAGACAAAACCAAATTCGCCAGCGTTAACATTACCAACCGGCACCGTTTGCACGATATTACCGGCTTGGTCTTCAACATAGATGAAGACATTAGTGGCCGGTTCGTCGGTAATTAATTTACCTTGAGCGGTACCACCTTCTGCTAAGCCAAAGGTATTGTCATTAACTTGGACACTGCGACCAACTAAACTCGAGGCTTGTAGTGCTTGGTTAGAAGTTTGACTATTGGCAAACTGAGTAAAGCTTCGGTTTAACTCTTCAACACCATTGGTGGTTGAAAACGCCGTCATTTGTGAAATGATTTCGTTGTTATCTGCCGGTTGAGTCGGATCTTGCTGAGCGAGCTCTGTCGTCAACAAACGGAAAAAATCCTGCTGAGTTAAGCGACCGTTATCTGGCGTTTCGGGCTGAGGCTCGTTCGCTCGGCGCAAATTGTCAATAACACTATTACTACTTATTTCCACAATAAAGTGCTCCTAAACCTAACGTTGGCCCATTTGTAATGTTCGGTTAACCATGTTTTTCGCCGACTCAGCCAACTGGACATTGGTTTGATATGAGCGCGATGCTGAAATCATATTGGTCATTTCTTCAATAACATTGACATTGGGTTTATAGATATAACCATTACTGTCCGCCATAGGATGATCTGGCGCATACTCAACATTCAACGGTTTATCACTCTCGACAATACCAAGTACTTGTACCCCTGCCGCAGCATCATTTTGACGAGCGGCAGCTTTTTGCATTTCGGCGGCAAAAACCGGATGCCTTGCGCGATACGTTTGGTCAATACTACTACTAACACTGTCTGCATTGGCAATGTTACTGGCGGTTGTATTAAGCCTTACCGACTGGGCGCTCATACCAGAGCCACTAATATCAAATACGTTAAATAGACTCATGATTATTGCCCTCCTCTAAGTGCTTTATTCAGACCTCTAAAACGACCTGACATAAAATTCACACTTGCTTGGTATTCCAATGAGTTTTCCATATACAAGTTTCGTTCCAACTGTACATCTACAGTATTACCATCACCTGTATCGGGTTGATTTGGTGTTCGGTAGGCGAGCCCATCGTTGAGTGACATGCTTGCGTTTAGGTGTTTGTCATGGGTTTTTGCCATACCCATTTGCTGTTTGCTTTGCGCTTGCGACAGCATTTGTTTGAAATCCATGCCCTGAGCTTTGTAGCCCGGAGTATCGGCATTGGCAATGTTACCGGCAATCACTTCTGCGCGTTTTGCCCGCAACACCATAGTGTGTGGATGTATACCTAATGCTTTATCAAAATTAATCGCCATCGACCTCTCCTACCAAAAGCGTTGCTCCAACATTTTTAGCTAGTCGAGATATCTGTTATCACGCACTAGATATAAGCATAAAAAAAGCACTGCTAATTGTTACTAGCAGTGCTTAATTCAAAAAATGTACCAAAATAAAGTCAAGAAACTGACATTAATTCAAAACACAAGATAATTTATTGTTTTTTATATATTATCCCTGGATTACAACGGACCATTTGATAGCTTTGATTTAACCCAGAAAGTGATTCTGACGCCCCTAATAACAGGTGACCACCTGGGTTGAGTACACCGTGAATTTGCGACAGAATCTGTGCTTTGATCTCTGGTGAAAAGTAAATAAGGACATTGCGACAAAAAACGATATCAAATCGGCCCAACAAGCTATAACTGTTCAGTAAGTTAAGCTGGCGAAATGAAACCATGCGCTTAACCTCATCTTTGACTCGATACATACCATTTTCTCCGGGCTGAAAAAACTGTTGCTTACGCTCGGCTGACAAACCTCGAGACAAGGCTAAACCATCATAATGGGCGTATTTACAATGCTCTAGCATAGTCGTTGATATATCAGTACCAATAACCTGTGCGCCACCCGGCAGCGCTCCTGGGTTTGCCTTTTGATATTCTAGTACCGACATTGCAATAGAATAAGGCTCTTGACCTGAAGAACTGGCCGCAGACCAGATTTTTACCGGACCTCGATGGTTCTTGAATTCAGGTAATAAGCGTTCTTTGAGCAGCTTAAACGGATAGTCGTCGCGAAACCAAAGGGTCTCATTTGTCGTCATCGCATCAATAACAGCGGCACGCAATTGCCGCTGACTTGGACTCAGTGTTTTTTGCACTAATTCAGCAAGCGATGCTAAGGCAAATTTTTCCATTAGCGGAGCCAAACGGCTTTTCACCAAATACTGCTTGTTCTCTCCCAGGACAATTCCGCATTGTTGCTCTAAAAAAGCGCGAAAATCTTGGTAGCTTTTATCATCGAGCTGCCTTGACGACACTATTTACTCTTCCTTTAACCGCGTTTGTTATTCTTCTAACTTCAACCACTTTTTAACAGCAGTGGCCAGCTCATCTGGGTGGAACTTAGGAATAAAGTCTTCCGCCCCAACCTTCTCGACCATTGCATTGTTAAAAACACCACTTAACGAGGTATGCAGAATAACTGGCATTTGCTTGGTGCGTTCATCATTTTTAAGCTCAGCGGTTAAGGTATAGCCGTCCATTTCTGGCATTTCGATGTCTGAAATTAATAAGGCAACTTTTTCCGTAATACTGTTTTGACAGCCGTTTGCAATTTCTTTCAATTGGTCTAATGCGTCTTGGCCGTTCTTTGCCAATACTAAATTCAGCCCCAAAGGTTCCAATGCGCGTTTAACCTGATTACGCGCCACCGTTGAGTCATCTGCGATCATAACAATCTTGTCACCCACTGACTCACCAACCGTTTCATCAACAACATCTTCACTTAAATCTGTAGAGACTGGGCTAATTTCATTGAGAATTTTCTCGACATCGAGGATCGACACCATTTCACCGTCGATGTCAGTTACCGCAGTCAAATAACTCGACTTACCGGCACCTTCTGGCGGTGGCATAATATCTTGCCAACTCAAGGTGGTGATTCGTTCAACGCCCGACACTAAAAAGCCCTGAACACTTCGGTTGTATTCAGCAATAATGATAAAACAATCTTCTGTTTGTCTGATTTCAGGGCCACCTGTCGCCTTACTCAAATCGATAATTGAGATGGTCTGGCCGCGAATATGAGCAACACCTTTGATGTAAGGGTCTTGTTTCGGCAAAGAAGTTAGTGGTGGGCACTGCAATACTTCTCGCACTTTAAAAACGTTTATACCAAAGCGCTGACGACCAACTAACTTAAATAGTAATAGTTCGAGTCTATTCTGCCCAACGAGTTGAGTGCGTTGGTTTACTGAGTCTAAAATACCCGCCATAGTAACCTCATTGCTAATCGTCACCCACAACCCTTGTAGGCACGCTTTTTGATTGTTATCGATAAAACACTAGTATGCGTCAAAAAACTATCGACATACTCGTTAATAATATCAGTTAATTATGCTGAATAAATAACTTAATCGCTACTTATTATTTTGAATAACTAGCGCCATAGATAAATATTATGAAAAGCACACTTTTTTCAACTTTTCTGTCATTAATTGTAGCATTCGCAACAGCAGCTGAAACAGAACAAGTTATAGACCATCAATATATCGAGCAACTGGCTGAAAAAACCATAGTGGACAATTTAACTGTGACATCTGGCGCCAATATACAAGTAAAAGTGATGCCACTCGACAAGCGCATTAAAATTCAACCGTGCCAACAGCCGCTCAGTGCCAGCTTGAGTACCAAAAAGCACAGCCGTAACCAATATGTGAAAATTCAGTGCCTTGACGAAAAACCGTGGCAACTGTTTGTCAGTGCTCGGGTTGAAACCATGGTACCCGTATTAGTCGCGACTACCAACATTGCCCGTGGTTCGACCCTAGATAACAGCAATATGAAAGTAGAAATGCGCCGTCAACACAGTGTTCGTGGTGAAGTGCTGGACTCAGCAGAAATAGTTGCTGGTGCTCGCAGTAATCGCAATATATCGAGCGGCCAAGCCATTCACAAAAAACTTATCTGTCTTGTCTGTAAAGGTGAAAGTGTTACTATAATTGCAAGTAACAATAGCTTTAGTATTAAAACGGCAGGCACCGCCTTATCAAACGGTAGTATTGGTGATGAAGTCAGGGTGAAAAACACCCGTTCAGGACGCGTTGTCTCGGCACGGGTAAACGCTATCAACCAAGTGATAATTAATTTATAATTTTGATAAAGTTTTTGCTAAATGTGCCGATAAAAAAACGAGACAATTTTTTTGGTTGCTAGTGGAAAAAATTATGGTTAGTAATATCAATAACTTGGGCAACAATACGCCGATAAAGCAACAAGCTGCTCAGCAAGCACAAGTTAAACAACAAAATACTCAGGCGAGCACACAAACAAGCCAAGCGCAGCAAGTGAGACAAGATTCAGTGTCACTTACACCACAAGCGCGGCAGCTAAACGAGTTACAGCGTCGTGCCAACGACAGCTCTGAAATTAATCAGAAGAAAGTTGATCAACTCAAAAAAGCAATTGAGTCAGGTGAGTATAAAGTAGATTCAGAAAAACTCGCGGCAAGTATCGCCCGCTTCGAGTTCGATTTAGTATAATTTGGAGTAAAAATGTCAAACCCTGTTATTGCTGAACAAGTCACTCAGCAAGTTAACTTTTTAGAGCAACTAGCAACCTTGCTTGAGCAGGAAAAAGACATTTTACAACAACAAAATCCAGAAGCCCTTATTGCCGTTACTGAGCAAAAGAACCAACTACTGCTCAGTATCGAGCAGCTAGATAAAGCCCTTAATAGCAATGCTGACTTTATTAACGAGCGCCAGCAAGGTCTTCATCAAGACGCATTAAACACATGCAAACAATTACTCGAACGCTGCAAAGAACAAAACCAGATCAATGGTGAAATCATCCAGCAGTCTCAACTCGCTGTTGAACGAATGAAAACCACTTTGCTGGAAAATCACAATCGCTCAGCGATGACCTACGATAGTAAAGGGAAAAAGAGTGCAGGCCTTAGTAGCTTGGGGTTAAAAGCCTAAGTTTAATTGTGATTGTCATCTTTACTCAAATACAAAAAACGCCAACCTTAGGTTGGCGTTTTTGGTACTGTGTTTAAAAACAAAGTATTTTAGTAATATTTTACGTCTTTAATTTCTTTACGGCGACTCGTTGCTTGAGTCAGTTGATAAACTTCAGCGAAGTCTAAACTTAACTCCGTAGTGTAGGTATCTCCTACTGGGTAACTTTTTACAACCCGAGCCCCGCGCACTATCCCCTGCACCTTTGCAACTAGTGACTGATCTTCTAACAGCAAGTCAGCTACTGTTGTTTGCCCTTTGATATGTTGACCATAAACTTGCTCGGCAAGCTCGGCGTAGGCAGCAATTTTTGAGGCATTAATTGCCATTAACATGCGTTGTGTTTCGTGTTTTGACTTTTGTAAGCTAATAGGTGCTTGACCAATAGCGTGCAACACAGGAAAAGATTCCGGTTTAACGGGTTGCCATTGCACGTGTTTATCGTAAACAGATGAGCACCCAGTTAATAATCCAGTAACGCTAATAGCAGTGGCTAACACTATTTTTTTTATCAACATAAGTACTCCTATTGTTGAATCATTACCGCTCTTGGTTCTTCCATCAACTCAGCACTATCGCGAATAATCATACCGTCTTTGATGCGAACGTTTTCTTCTTTTGCCATTGCGTCTCCTAGCACCCACTCAGGAATAAAGGTTTGTGCACTAGCAACCACGACTCGCGACTGCATACCGATCATTCGAGCGTTAACTAAAATACCGCGATCTTGTTGCTTCATCGTACCTGCAACAACATAGTCAATGATTTGACGTTCGGGTAGCTCTTGCCAATCTCGACTAAAAACATAATCACCGTCTTTAGTGACGCGAATATGTCCCGTCGTTTTATAATCAACCACAATTAAACCGTGTCTTTGCAGCTCGTGAACAAAACTTTCGGCAAGTTGATTACCCAACCAATTGGTTGACTCAACATCTTTCAATTTAACAAACGATGCGACCGCAACCGGTGTCTGTGGCGTCACAAACGAGCTCGTGTTGAGCATTTGGTAGGCTAACCCCTTTACCACATCATTAATCGCGTGCTGAGGCAGGTTATAACTATCAATCTGTTGTTTATCTTCATGCATCACCTGATAAAAACTTTTATCTTCTGTGGCTGTGCAAGCTACAAGTGTGGGCAGAATACATGCCGCCAACCATTTTTTCATTGAGAGCTCCTCAACTGCAAACTAACGTATTCACTGCCGATAAGGTGTCGTACCAGAGCGACATCGTATCTAATAGGCGAGAATATTGACTAAAATTTATCACACCACACATTAAGCATAATTTACGCCAAGTTATTCAACAAATAGATATCTAGGTCGATTAGGCATAAAACCTGCTTCAACAATACCAATAACCATGTGTGTCAATTTTACCACGCGCAGAACAACAAAAGATATTCAGGTGTAATATGGCTGATTTTGCCAATGTAAAAACAACCAAACGATTGTCATCAATACTCGGCGTATACTGCGGTTTAGCACTACTATGCTGCAATTTTTCAGCCAACGCGCAGTGGTACCAAACTCAAGGACAGGCACATATTGTCGATGGCGATCACGATAGTGCACGTACTCGAGCCACCGAAGATGCGCTTAAAAAAGCGCTTTTGGTTGCTGGCGCGTCAGTCTCCAGCATTAAACAGGTCGTTAATGGTTTATTGACACAAGATGAAATTAGCATTCGAGCAAGCGGCACAGTGAACTCATTAGAGTTGCTCGATGAAATCTATCAAGATGATATTGTCACGGTAAATATTCGCGCCGATATTTTTCCGCAAGAGAAGCAATGTTTTGCCGCTGATTATCGCAAATCAATTCTGCTAACCCGCAGCAATTTACTAAATCGCGAACAAGCTAAAATAGGCAGTATTTACGCCATTGATCGCAGTTTAATGGTTAACTTTGCTGACCAGTTGCGTCAGCAGTCGAGCTATTTAGCACCCAAACTTGCCATTGGCAGTAAAACCACTTTTGCCCAACAATATGCAGGATATCAGCACGAAGCGATTAAAGATTTAGCTATTTCTCTCGCAGGCTTTACCGACAGCCAATACGTTTTATTCAGCAATATTGAAGATATTTCCTTTGCCAGTAAAGTCAACAACCCTTGGCAGTTTTGGCAACAAAAAAACAAAGATAGACACTTTAATATCAGCCTATTCCTATATGATGGTCACAGTGGTGAACAGGTATTTGCACAGAGCTATCAAAACTCCGCACCTTGGCCTTACAAACAGAGGCAAAATGCCGATGTTACTGGTTCAGAGTTTTGGCAAAATAGTTACGGCGACATGCTCAGTAAAACGCTACAAGAAGCCAGCAAAGATATTGACGAATACATCATGTGCCAGCCTTCAGAAGCAACTATTGTTAGAGCAACCGGCAACCAAATCACTATTAATTTAGGTAAGCAACACGGTGTAAAATTAGGTGATGAATTTACTGTTTTGCACGCCGACAACTTTATTGCTGACAATGGCAACCGCTACGCTAGCTTAAAGGCGAGTCAACACAAAGTTCGTGTCGTTCAAGTGAATAGTCACAGTGCTCAAGCCATCACCAAAAATGACGAGTTACTCGGCAACATTCAAATCGGCGATCTCGCAGTACGCTATTGATTACTATAGCGTTATTAAATAATCTAAGATAAATTAAGGCTTGACTAATAAGAGCTGAATTCTGTCGTTAAAAATAATAATACCATGTCCCTATAGTTTAACTGGATAAAACTGCCGCCTCCTAAGCGGCTGCTCCAGGTTCGAGTCCTGGTAGGGACGCCACATTTATTGTTTTTTAAAATTACCAAAAGGCCAGTGAATCATTCACTGGCCTTTTGTGTGTTAAATGTCCTTTGTCTAAATGTAAAAGCTATTTAGCTATTAACATCAACAATAACGCGACCTCTTACTTGCCCAGCAATGAGGTCACTTGCCGTTGAAACTGCGTCAGATAAACTGATGACGTTAGCAACGTCCTCAAAGACACTTGGCTCTAATATTTCTGCGAGTCGGTTCCATGCTTCAACGCGATCAGCAATGGGTCGCATCACACTATCAATACCAGCCAATGTAACACCGCGTAAAATAAATGGTGCAACCGTACCTGGTAAGTCCATCCCTTGGGCAAGACCACAGGCCGCAACAACACCACCGTATTGAGTACTGGCGCAAACGTTAGCCAACGTATGGCTGCCGATTGAATCAATGGCACCTGCCCAGCGCTCTTTTGCCAATGGGCGTCCCGGTTCAGATAAACTGCTACGGTCAATAATTTCACTGGCGCCTAATGATTTTAAATAATCAGACTCTTCTGGACGGCCTGTTGAAGCCACTACTGTGTAACCAAGCTTAGCTAAAATAGCAATTGAAAAGCTACCGACACCACCGTTGGCACCAGTAACTAGGATTTCTCCAGATTCAGGGGTTACTCCGTGTTTTTCTAACGCGATTACCGATAACATTGCGGTATAACCAGCAGTACCAATTGCCATCGCTTGTTTCGCCGTTAAGCCCGTAGGTAAAGGCACTAGCCAGTCACTGTTTAATCTCGCCTTTTGTGCCAGTCCACCGCAGTGTACTTCGCCAACACCAAAGCCATTTAGCAACACTTGGTCGCCAGCCTTGAATCGGTCAGTATCGCTGCTTTCAACAGTTCCTACTAAGTCAATACCAGGTACTAGCGGGAACTTGCGTACAACAAGGCCTTTACCTGTTATTGCCAACGCATCTTTATAATTAATCGTGCTGTATGATACAGAAACGACAACGTCACCATCAGATAAAACTGTATCATCTAGCTCTTTAACTTCAGCTCGATAACCTTGCTCATCTTTCTCAATTAAAACGCCTTTAAACATAGCTCCTCCAAAATAGACCAGTCGTCTATTAATTATTAAAAAATTTTTACCTTAATTAGGTAATCCTTGAACAAATTGCTTAAAGTATTGCTCAAGGGGGCGTACATTAGCTTCAAGCTTTGCCCTGCTAACAGCACCTTCCCAGCCCAACCAAAAAAACTCAGCTAAATGCTGGCAATTTGCGTCTTTCGCTAGTTCACCACAACTTTGTGCTTCAACTAAGCAGTTGGCAACGGCCTCTTGCCAAGTGGCATATATTTCAATCAAGCGCGAGCGAAAACTCTCCGGTAAGGAGCCAACTTCCTGCTCTAAGTTGCCAACTAAACAACCCCTTCTAAAATTGTGCTTTTCCATCCCGCGTTTTGCGTCATCAACAAAATTAGCTAAACGAGCAAGTGGCGAACAAGTATTATCGAGCAGACATCGCGCTAACTTATTGGCGAAATAGTTCGCATAGCTGTCAAGTACAGCATGGCCAAACGCCTCTTTACTGGCAAAGTAAAAGTAGAACGACCCCTTAGGCACCCCAACTTTTTTTAGTACTTTATCGATACCTGAAGCGACAAAACCAATTTCAGTCAGGTGTTCAAGACCGCTTCGAATGAGCAACGCTCTAATATCTCTGCTGTCTGTTGCTGCTTTTGGTGGCCTTCCTCGACGAGGTTTTGTAGTTGTTGTAGTCATAGCACCAATAATAGACCGATCGTCTACATAAATACAAATTATTTTCTCGCATAACAACTTTATCACCGTAAGGCAAAACACTGATGGAAGTAAACTGTTTTGTATTCAACATCCGCAGTTTTGTTTATTTCTAACAATCGTAATTGACCATAAAATTACTCACATGCTTCAAAATACAATAACTAATGAAGATTTAGTGGGCAATATTATGACAACTATAGAGCAAGTCAGTGCGTTAATTAACGCTTACCAAGTTCACCAAATTAGGGCAGGAAAAAACCACCGTTTTGTCGACATTTCTATTGTTGAGGTTGATGGCCGCTTTTTTGTCAGGCAATACAAATTTGGCGAGAACAGCTGGTACCACGCATTTATAAAAACGCCATTAGGACAAATAAAGTGTGGCGATACAACCATAGATATAAAGGGGCAAGTGCCATCAGATTTGTCCACGATAAACGCTATGGTTACCAAATCATTTTGGAAAAAATACAGTATTATTTATGGCATCATGAAATTGGGGTTTAATACTAAAAAACATGAAGCGTCTACACTTGAATTAATCCCATTGTGTTAATGGCTTTGCGATAAGAGATATAGCATGGAAAAAAAACTACATTTTAGTAACTTACATGAATACCATCAATTTTTGGGGCTACCACCACCAGAGCACCCGCTGATTTCTGTTACCCAAAGTAAAATGGATGGTACCTGTATTGGAGAGTCAGTAGCCATTAGTACAGACTTTTATTCGATAAGTTTAAAACACATTACCCAAGGCGAAATCTACTATGGACGCACCAAATACGACTTCAAAAATGGTAGTTTGATCTGTACGGCGCCAAGGCAGGTATTAAAAGTTGCTCGACTCAACGTTAAATCTAACGCTAGAACCATTATCATTCACGAAGATTTTCTGCGTGGCACGAGTATTCAAAAAATCATAGAGAGTGCCAATTATTTTAGCTATGCAGTTAACGAAGCACTGCATTTATCGCCTCGTGAAGAGGGCCTAATAAAAGGCATTTTCGACGTTTTAGCTCAAGAATACGAGCAACACCACGACGCTTTTAGTAAAGACATTATGGTATCTCAGCTCAATACCATGTTGACCTATGCTGAACGTTTTTATCAACGTCAGTTTCAACAGCGCATGGAAAGCCCAGTGTCATCGTTGCAAGAGCGGTTTATAAGTGCGCTAAAATCACTGCCATCAGATCATATCCCGACCGTCGAAGAGCTTGCCTCCGAGCTTAATGTAACACCGCGCTATTTAAGCGATGGTCTCAAAGTAGAAACGGGTAAAACGGCATTGGAAAACATTCACAGCCATCAAATTGATCGGGCGAAAAACTTGTTGCTGGGCAGCGATGATTCTGTGGCGACTATCGCTTATGCGCTGGGCTTTGAATACCCTCAATACTTTTCACGTTTATTTAAAAATAAAGTCGGTATGACACCGACCGAGTATCGCAACCAAAGCGTTCACTAGTTGACCATGAATTAATGCTAACCGTTAGCAGCTAGCTTTTGGTTAACAAAGTCTAAAAAGCACCTGATTCTCAGTGTTTGTTTGTGTTCAGGTGCATAATACATGTAAATGTTTTGTACATTTGGCCAGTACTCTTTAAGTACTGGTATCAGGTGCCCTGCTTTCAAATGGGACTGGATCATTGCATCCATTAAATAACCAACACCTACGCCGTTAAGCGCCATATCAATAACAAGATCGCTATTGTTAACCACGACAGCAGTATCTAGGTGTGTTAAAGAAACCAGTTCACTATTTTCACAAGTTGTCGCTTTTAGATGTAAAGGAAAAAGTTCACCACTGGTCGGTGCCCTAAACTTAATCACTTTATGTTCACTTAACTGACTAATTGACTGAGGAATGCCGTATTTCTCAATGTAATTAGCCGACGCAAAAGCCGCTAACTTTACAGGCGCTCGAATATGGCTAATAGATTTAGCAATTAGTGTTTCACTAACCGTTTCACCGAAGCGAAAGCCAATATCAAACGATTGAGCAATTCTGTCATCCATAGAGTCAGAAAGGCTCACCTCTAGATCGATAGTGGGATAAGCCTGCTGAAACTCAAGTAACGTCTCTTTTAAAAAAACATCGTATATATTTTTTGCCATATTCAGCTGTAGCTTACCTCGCGGTAAATCATTTTGCTGACATACTCGCTCAACCGCTAGACTGAGTTCCTCAATTGCAGATTGACTAGATTGATAGAGCTCTAACGCTAAGCCCGTTGGCTCAAACTGTCTTGTCGTACGAATAAACAACGGCTGCTGAATTTGTTTTTCTAACAACTTTAACGCGTGGCTTACAGAAGCCGAACTGATCCCCAGTTGCCTTGCTGCTTTTGAAATATTACCCGCCTCGTAAATGGTTTTAAAGGTTATTAGTTGGGTATAAGTGATACCCCGCTCAAATTCTCTCATCGCCACAATTATTTGATTCAATCTAATAGTAATTCAAAATAGCACCAACTACTGCTCGACTCAATGTAAAGATAATATAATTCCAACATTGCAAATGAGGATTTTACCATGAAGACATTTCAACCAACTGATGAACAAATTGATATGATCAAATCTATCGCTGAGGCCAATGTTAAACCTCAGCGAGCGCCAGTAATAGGTGCGCCTACAGACTATGGCATGGAGTATCAGGACGTATTTTTTCCGTCGAAAGACGGTGTCCCACTTGAGGGCTGGTTTATCCCGGCAACAAATTCGAACAAATTAATTATTTGTAATCACCCAGCAACAATGAGTAGAACAGGCTTCCCTGGTGACTTAGCACCTTGGAGTAGTTTTAACCCAACAAAAGTTAACTTTCACTTAGAGTACAAAGCACTGCATGATGCAGGCTACAACATTCTCACTTACGATATGAGAAATCACGGTAAAAGTGGCCAAGCCAATGGGGGCATAAGCGGTACCGGCCAATATGAATGGCGTGACGTTATTGGCGCATTCGACTACGTGAACAATCATCCATCACTTGCCAACATGACAGTATCACTACTCAGCCGCTGTATGGGAGGCAATGCAACCTTTGTCGCAATGAGTAAAATGCCAGAGTACTTTAAAAATGTAAAAGCACTTGTATGTCCTCAGCCAGCATCTATGGGCATTAGTGTACCAAAGATCATGGCAGCATACGGATTGGATCAACCAGAGCACATCGCTTTACTCGATGACGAGCAAGTAAAAGCAGGTGGCTTCAAAAATTCAGAGATGAATATTCATCCATACGTCAAACACGTCGAGGTGCCTACTTACATTGTTCAAGTAAAAGATGACGTTTGGTCAGATCCTGAAAACGATGTGCAAGTAACATATGAGCTACTCGAGCTAGCACCGCAAGATAAAAAACTTCACTGGATTAAAGGAACAACGCAGCGCTTTGATGGCTATAACTATTTGGGTGAACACCCGCAAAGCATGATTGAATGGTTTGATAAATACATGGCGTAATACCTTGTAAGCCATTGGCTATTAATAAGGCTTCATTCGGCGTGACTGTTTTTACATAACATCACGCCTTATTTTTCTGCGCCTAGTGGTGGGCAGTTAGCGGTTTGTCGTAACATCGCCAGTGTTTGAGTCGTAATCAACTGTTAAGTTAGTTTGACGATTATAGGTATAGGTGCAAGTGTTATTGCCATTGTAAGTCGCTTCAAAATCGGTTGAATTATCACCAGCAACTGCGGCTCCCTGAGAGACCAAAACTGCACGCCAAACGTCTAAACAGTCGGCTTCACTATTAAGTGTTAAACTGGTACCGCGAGTATCTGCTGGGTAGCCAGCACTATTAACACTCAAGTCACCACCAACCGCAGGGTCTGAAATTTCAATAAAATCGAGAACCGCACGATTATTACCACGTATTAACCACGCCACATGAACTTGATTAACACCGGCTTCAAAAGCGGCGGCAATACCATCAAAAGCGGCCTCTTCAGCGTCGTCCGCTAAATCAATAAATCTTGGTGCGGCTGTAGCGGCTAAAATACCAAGAATAACGATAACAACGACTAATTCAATTAATGTGAAACCTTGTTGAGTGCGCAAACCATAACCTCATTATTAACAAAATACGGTTTATCAAAATACCGCTAAAAATCAATTATTTTAGTGTAATGAGCTTAGGGGGCAAAGGTCAATCAAATTCCCATGAATAAGGTAGTAATCACTTATCCATTATAGAAACAATGATACCGACTAATATCAACGTCAGAGATTAGGCAATTTAATTTAGCTACTTGAAATTAACTAAATCAAAGTGCGGATTGCTAACTAAGGCTTGCATCGACTCTAAGGTTTCAAGAGGGATAGATAGCAGCTCGTCACCGTTTTCAAGCTTCAACTTTAAACATTCGACTTTTTCAGAGGTAATAAATGTAGTAACAGGAATCCCCTGATATTTGTCGCCATTAATACAAGTCACAACAACAGGAATGTTAAACATACAGGCTATTTCAAGATAGTCATGTAAATCGCAGCTGAGCATTTTGAAAAATCACTAGATAAAACAATGAAAATAAAAAGCAGCCAAAACCTCAAGTGAGACTTAGCTGCTTAGCTATTAATCCGTTGCTGGTTTAGTTGGTAACACCAGCGCAACACATTATTAGAGGTTCATTTCGTAGAAACAGATTTTGTTGCCGTCAAAATCTCTCACGTAAGCACCATAAAAAAAGTCTGTGCGTTGACCTGGTTCGCCGTCACAGGTAGCACCTAACTCAATCGCTTTTTGATAAAGTGCTTTAACACCGTCTTGGTCGCCACCAGAGAATGCCGCCATAGTACCGTTACCCGGCTCAGGATCTTCTTTGTTAAATGGAATACAAATAGAAAACATTGCGCCGCCCGCTTCAGAACCGTAGAACTTGATGCGATCCATACCGACAAGTTGTTTTGCACCTAATTCAGCTAACAAAGCATTGTAAAAAGCTTCAGATTTTGGCATATCACTGACGCCAATAGTTACGTATCCAAGCATGGAAAATCTCCTAAATGTTAAATAGATATCTCGAAAAGTGCTTCAAGTGTAGCGAATCTATCAAATACTTAAAATAACCTTTAACCGCAAAATAACAGCTAGATAGCGATTAGTTTTGGCTTTTATCTTCCTCAATACCTTCACAATATCGTTACAGCGATTAAGTATAGAAACGCAATAACGCACTTTTACTTTCACACAAAGCTAGATTTACATGAAAATTCCGTGATTGGTTCATACTTCAGTGCTGCAATACCGAATGATTAACCTGTTTGTTTATGCTGCTTTCTATAAGCTGTCGGTGTTGTGTTAGTTGTTTTTTTGAAAGCAGTATAAAAAGATGATTTAGAATTAAAACCAACGTCCATAGCGATATCTAATACACTTTTGTCACCGCCGATTAGCTGCTCACCTGCTGCTTCAATTCTATGTTTGTTAACATAATCAAAAAAGCTTGTGTTTAACTGTTCGTTGAGGGTCTGAGATAAATAGTTGGGGGTAGTGTTAACTAGATGCGCTAGCCTTTGTAGTGAAATATTGGCGTCTAAATAAGCTTTTTTCTCCGTCATCAAAGCATTTACTCGGTTGGCGATGTCAGTCGCTTGTTGCGCAGTTAATGCTGAATGTTGGTATTTAGCCTGAGTGCTTGTCTCTACGTCAAAGACAATCGCTTCGGTATCTTCATGATAGATCTCTTGAAAGCCTGGTTTATGTCTAAGCGACCACACCGCAATCGTCCAAATCATCGCCAGTACGAGTATCTTTAACGGTTCAAACGAAAACGCCAACGAGCCAACGAGGTTGTCTACAAACAAGTATGTCGCCAATAATAACCATGTACAGCCGATCGCGATCAATAGCCATGATATCCAATAAAACTCTTTTGCTTCGGTGCTCGCAAAAACCTGCTTTAACTGCTGGCGGTATCTACTCAAGCGCCTAAATACGGCAAAAACGTAATAACTCGACTGCACAAGCCAAGCAAGTATCAAGATAAAAGTAGAAATAACTAAGCCGTAGATAAAATATCGCATTGCCGAATTGGCAGTACTTAACGCCGTTTCACCATTGGTTAAAACCGCTCTTACTAGGTCTGTTGGTAGTATCAAGGTAACAAGTGAGACTAGTAACCCACACAGCGGCAGCACAAAATGTTTAAGGTGCCCCTGATGAAAACGCCACTGCTTTGTATGTGTTAACCCTTCAACGTAACACCAAAAGCTAGGCGGTAGAACTAACAACGCCGGTAAAGAAAACACTAAAACATATAATTCCAGTGCAGGGCTAACCCCGGCGACTAGCGGCTTACTTAAAACAATCACCAAGCCAGTAAAAAAAATAACTAACGGAAAATAAGCTTGTTGCTGTTTTACCCTTAATAGCAGCAACTGTATGGCAAAAACGGCAAGTGTTACAGATGCAGAGGTAACAAAAAAAATATAACCTGATTCAATCATCCTATCGGCTCATCTTGTTTAAGGGCACTTAATTATAAGAATTTATTAGCTAAAAACGTCCTGTCCTATAGTTTCGGACGGCTAAAAATGTATTTCCCGTCAAAGTCGAACGACTTTTTTATCTTCACTTTACAAAATACTCCGCGTTGAAACCAGCCACTAAAACGGAGTAAGTATGTCATCAACACTTTATAAAAATTCGACAATGTCAAACGTAGCATCAGCCTCAAATAATTGGCCTGTTGTTACAATGTTGTTTTTACTATTGGCAATACCGGGCCTTCCCGCACTTGCCATTGTAATGAGTGTTTTAGTTGGCTTAGTCTCTGACGAGTTGCCATTAGCGTTTGTAAAGAGTTTGTACTTATCAAAACCTTGGGCAGTGCTCGTTCATGGACTAAGTGGCGTGCTATTTTTTATCTCTGCTCCGTTTCAATTTTCTTCAGGGTTAAGGAGTAAACGCCCTAAACTACACAAATACTCAGGCTATTTAGTCTTTGTCGCGGGAATTATCATGGCTCTATCGGCAATTTGGATGCACCACACCCTTACACCTAATGACGTAGGGCCGAGATATGTCGGTTTGGTGGTAATGTCGCTTGCCATGTGCATATCATTCACAGTGGCGGTAAAGCACATAGTGCAAAGAAATATCTTTGCACATCGAGCATGGATGATTAGAGCAATAGCGATTACCTTGGCGGCAGTGACATATTTATTTGTTGAAGTTACATTTAGCTTGACCTTGGGACAAATCGAAAGCTTGAAACCACTAATAATTAACTTGTTATACGACTATGGCCGTATTATCGCAATAATCGGTAACCTTATCGTCGCGGAGTACTTGATAAAACGATCGACTAAAAAACACCGTTAATCAATTTACTTCAAGAAATAGCAATTGATTTAACGTCAATACCACGCAACTCAACAAAATGAGTTTTTCAGCCTGATAGTATTACTCGCTAATTTTCAGCGACAAAACAATTTCGTCCTTGCGCTTTTGCTTGATACATCAGCGCATCGGCACGTTTAATCAACTGCCCTAGGTTGTTATCTGTTTCTGCTGAGTACTGGACAGCACCCATACTAAATTTTATTTTCTCGTGCGCAGGAAGATTTGGAATAGATACTCTAGCTAACTCTTCCGATATCCGGTTAAATATCTCTTCGGTGATATCGATTGTTTTTTGAGGTAACAACAACAACCACTCTTCACCACCGTAGCGCCCAAAGACATCTGTATTTCTCACTACACGGGTACAAGCATTAGCAAACGTAACTAAAACTTTGTCGCCGACGTCGTGGCCATAGGTATCGTTTATATTTTTAAAATGATCAATATCCAACATTAACAAAGTGAACGGGCCACTACCAAGTTTTGCTTCGTCAAAATAATTTTGCGCTATTTCTATGATAGAGCGACGATTGTGAGATTGAGTAAGGGGATCTTTAAGTGAAAGTGCCTTGAATTTTAGCCTCAGCTTATATTGCATAAAAGCAAACAAAAATAGCAGTAGTAAAGTAATAATTGCCAAAACCAACAAGGTCACAAACAGTCTTTTTTGATCAATCTCTTTTTCGAGCAACTGCTGGTTCAATGCGTTTTCTCGTTTTAATTGCGCGTTTTGTTGCTCTTTTAATTCTAAATCAAGCTCAACTCTCAACCGCTGAATAGTCTTTTCGTTTTTTGCAGTGTTTAGTTGCTCAGACAACGAAATAGACTCGTTTAAATAAGAATACGCATCTCGATATTTTTTCTGCTTTTGCGCCAATAATGTTTGTAGGTTTAATAGCTTAAGTTGCTCTTGGATAATCTCTGAATCACTTCTTTTAGCGAGCCTTATTGCGAGTGTTTGTTCAGCCAATTCAATATCATCTAGTGCCAACGCAGCGTTAATGATAACGCTCAGCGAGCGGATTTGTACCCGATGGTTCTTAGTAGTCGACAGAACTTGATATGCATCTTGGGCTAGTGAAATTGCCAATGCAAAGTTAGATTCAATAAGGTGAGCTTCAGCCATAACCACCTGCGCCCAAGCGACACCAATGTTATCTTTTAACTGTTGGCTAAGCGCCAGCGCGGTAGAAGCAAACTCGATACCTTTAACACCATTACCAAGCTTGCGATGGTTGTTGGCAATATTGTACAAAACAACGGATTCATCAAATGTGTTTTGTTGTTTTCGGATATAGGTTAAAGCGTCAGTAAAGTACTGTATTGCCATTTCAGGTTGGTCTACTGCGCTATAATAATTACCTATTGCATTAAGCGTTATTTGCACTCCCCAATCACTTTCTAGCTGCAAATATAGGTGATAGGCCTTTTTAAAATGAGTTAAGGCGTCGGTAAATTGCTCAGTAAACAATTGATGCACACCTAACTTAAAAAAAACATAAGCCTTCAACTTTATGTCTTCAATCAAAGGAGCTTCAGCAAGCAATGATAATTGGATTTCCCTAGCTCTATCTAATTTTCCTTCGGCTCTTAACAAGTTAAGTTCAATGACTTCTATGGCTATACTTGCACTCTCATTGACATACTTAATTGTCAAGGGCTTCGTCTCATTTAGTAATGATGCTATGGCCTGAAAATCTTCTACATCAAGATAGATATTCATGACATTAATATTTGCTTTAATTACTGCTTGATACCAACCTTTCCGCAGGCTGAACTGGCTAATGTCCTTAAGCTCTGAAATATTTTTGAATGGCGAAGAGCTGTGATCATTGGTCAGCTTTTCTATTGCTAACAGAGTATCTTGTTCAGATTCGAACTCTAACGCGCAAAGTGGGACGGATACAAAGAGAAGTGCCATTAGGGCTATAACTAACCAAAGTCTAGAGACATTGTGATACATCTGGTTCCTCAATTACAAAACTCTTCCTAAAGCTCAGGAGCAACATCTAGTTGATTCGCTGCCCTACTGGCTAGTCACACTAAAAAAAGTATATCACCATTCTTTTTAGCAAAAAGAATTATATTAACGATTTTTATACAAATGTGCTGTGCGAAATTAGTTCCATTTAAAGCAATACAAGAATACTTAAAATAGCCAAAAAATTGCCATAAGCACCGCGAACGTTATAGACTTTGCCCTCTTTTTAATAAAAACAATATAAAGATTATCGTTTTCCTTCCATGGAGCCAAAATGAAGTTATTGAAGAATGTCGCGCTCAAAACCCTATTCGGTAGCGCCTTGTTAAGCGTTGTAAGTATGCCGCTGATAGCTGGTAAGTCGCCTATTACACCAGAACAAAAAGCAACCGCAGAGCAGCTAATGGCAACTGCCCTTAAAAGCGACTTAGGTTTTAACATTGTTGAGTCGTTAACCACTGAAATTGGTCCTCGATTAGGTGGCTCAGAAGCTGAAAAACGCGCGCGTGACTGGGGCGCTGAACTAGGCAAAGAATTAGGTTTTGATAAAGTCTCAATTGAAGAATTTACCATGCCATTTTGGGATCGCGGCCACTTACATATCGCGCTAACATCACCATACAATCAGGAGCTATACGGCTCTGCACTTGGCGGCGCAGCGCCAAGTAAAGCAGAAATTAATGCACCAATTGTTTACTTTAGAGATATTCACGCTTTAAAAGCAATTAAAGATGGCAGCTTAAAAGGCAAAGTCGCCTTTGTTGATGGCGAACCCATGGTAAAAAGCCAAACGGGCGCAGGTTATGGCCCGTCAAATCAAAAGCGCAGAATTGGCTGGCAACACGCTGAGCGCGGCGAAGCTAGTGCGTTAGTAATTCGCTCGGTTGGCTCTGATTCTCACCGTTTCCCACACACAGGTATGATGAGCAAAAACGGCGACAAATGGGCGAACATTCCAGTGATTGCTATTTCTAACCCAGATGCCGATCACTTACGTCGCTTACACAACTTAAATAAGCCGTTAGCTATCTCACTTCACTCAGGTTCTGATTGGAAAGGCGATGTTACCAGTGGCAATGTAGTACTTGATATTATTGGTAGCGAAAAGCCTGAGGAAATCGTCCTGATTGGTGGTCACTTAGACAGCTGGGATTTGGGTACAGGCGCGGTTGACGATGGCGCTGGTGTCGCTATTACTACCGCCGCGGCTAAGTTAATTGCCAACTTACCTAAACGTCCAAAACGCACGATTCGCGTAGTCATGTTTGGTGCTGAAGAAGTCGGTTTACTAGGCGCGCGCGCTTATGCTAAAAAGCACAAAGCAAACCTTCACAATCACGTATTAGCAACCGAGTCTGACTTTGGTGCAAGAAACATCTGGCGTTTGGTGTCAAACGTTAACCCACAAGCGACCAAATTAGTCGATGAAATCGCCAAAATAATCGCTCCACTAGGCATTGTTCGCGGTGATTCAGACGTTAAAGGTGGTGGCCCAGACATTATCCCAATCGCCGAAAAAGGCGTGCCGACTATTCGCTTGAGTCAAGAAGGTACCGACTACTTTGACTTACACCATACGCCTGATGATACTTTGGATAAAATCAATCCTGATGAATTAGCACAAAACGTTGCTGCTTACGCTGCAACCATTTTCTTATTTGCTGATACCGATGTGGACTTAAAAGCAAAACGCTAATCTGTTTTTAACAATCGAATAAGTATCGAAAAGGAAGGCTAATTTGCCTTCCTTTTTTGTCTGCTTAGCATGTTGAGTGCTAGTTACTACTATCAACTTTCTGATAAGACTATACACTAAGTGTTTTACTCTGTTCAGTTCAACAACTAACAATTAGTCTTCAAACGCCGCTAGTTCATCACTACTAATTCTTTAGTATAGCGCTGACCGTTTTCGACATAATGTGCGGCAGACATTGCGAGTAACTTTTGTGCTTTTTCATCCAGTGGTTTAATCACTTTAGCTGGCGACCCCAAGGCTAAATGACCATCGGGAACTTCCATACCTTCAATAACTAGGCTATTTGCGCCAATAATACAACCTTTGCCAATTTTAGCGCCGTTCAGCACTACCGCGTTCATACCAATTAAACTTAAGTCACCAATAGTGCAACCGTGTAGCATCACTTTATGACCCACGGTAACGTGCTCCCCCACTTCAATTGGAAAGCCTTTATCAACGTGTAAAATACTGCCGTCTTGAATATTACTATTGGCACCAATAGTAATTTTATCCATATCACCACGCATCACCACATTAAACCACACACTGGCATTGGGTTTGAGTTCAACGTTGCCAATGACACTAGCATTTGGCGCAACGAAGCACGAAGAGTCCACATTTGGCACTATATTACCTAGCTGATAACGCATCTTTTTATACCTATTAATTATTTATTTTTATTGTAGCCTATGCAGTCTAGTGAACTTTAATCACTGTGTTAATAGTCGCTATTGCAAATCTAACATATGAAAAGTAAATGGGAGCAGATAAACCATGGAACACTTAGATCATAAAAATAACAAAGGTATGTTAAACAGCTAAGTTCATCATAGCAGTAGACAAAATAAGAGAGCGCGCAACTGCTAGTTGGTCGCCATAAGCTTTTCTAAGCAAAGTTATTCTGATTGACGCACTGCCATTGCCTCTATCTGAGCATAAATTGTTAATTTTTCGCTAAATGCAACCTCAATGAAAGAAATATCCAAGTTTTTAGATCATAGTTGTAAGACAAGCTATGTCGTTGTTGCCGAGGTAGGATGGCCGCGCCAAGCTCACTGAATTATAAGAACTAAGATACAACAACCTATTATCGCTTTCTCAATTTAGGAGAACATCATGTGTGATGATTTCACGGAAAAAGACAACTTGGAGTTTGAGCAAAACGGCGGCAAACTCAGTCGTCGCAATTTTAATAAACTCAGCGCCGCGGCCATCCTTGCGCTTTGTTATGGAGGGTTTGCTCAGGCTCGCGGTGCTTATGAAGATCAATTAGTTGAATCAGATGTTAATGTTCCTATGCCGGACGGCACATCAGACAGCTTTTTTGTCCATCCCGCTAAAGGCAAATTTCCGGGCATACTTATGTGGCCAGACATTCGCGGCTTACGCCCAGCATTTAAAGCGATGGGCAGGCGCCTTGCCGCTCAGGGATACGCTGTTTTGGTGGTTAACCCTTTTTATCGGGATGCTAAAGCTCCTGTTATTGACCCAGCTAAGCAATTCCGCGATCCCGGAGTACGAGAATTCTTAATCCCCATGTATCGTAAACTCAACCATGAAAATAGTATGTCAGATGCACGGGCATATATTCAGTTTATTGACCTACAAAAAAGTGTCGATACCAAACGCAAAATAGGTACTGCCGGATATTGCATGGGTGGTCCACTGATTATGCGAACCGCTGGAGCAGTACCTGCCAGAGTTGGCGCAGCAGCATCATTTCACGGCGGTGGTTTGGTAACAGACAAAAAAGACAGTCCCCACCTTTTAATACCTAGCTCTCCAGCTCACGTATTACATGCGATTGCGGAAAACGACGACAAGCGTTCCCCTAATGTAAAACACGACTTAGCCGCCGCCTACAAAGCCGCAGGTATTCCCGCTGAAATCGAAGTATACAAAGATACTTTACACGGCTGGTGTCCACCCGATGCAAGTGTTTATCACAAAGAGCAAGCAGAAAAAGCATGGTCTAGGATGCTGGCACTGTTTGAAACCGCTTTAACATAATGCAAGTTATTACCTACGTTCCGCGCATATCACGCAATTTAAACTTGTTACCTTGTTAAAATTTTTTACGTCGGTCTTATGCGTATATCAATATGCTAACCCTAGATCAAAAAAGGTGAGCACTAGACTCACCCCGAAAAATTGGCCAAATAAGGCTAAATTTGTCAAATTAGCACAAAACGTTGCCGCTGATGCTACAACTATTTTCTTATTTGCTGATACAGATGTGGACTTAAAAGCAAAACGCTAATAGTTTTTAACAACCCAAAAGACATAGAAAAGGAAGGCAAATTTGCCTTCCTTTTTTGGACACTGAAATTTATAAGGGTTTACCGACTCTGAATGCTACCAATTTTTTTATTAAGTCATCCCCTAAATCTATCTAAAGAAATTCTAGAGATTTAATAAAAGTTTATATGTTCTTCTAGTAATCATCAAAAAACTAAAAAACAAATGAATACTCAAAAAAATAATAACGCAGCTAATTGTTAACGAGTTGCTGAAAACTCTCCCTAATATACAAAACACCAAAAGAAAAAACGATACTAAAGAGGCTGATGAAACATTAAAAAAAAGCTCCTGTACTATTGTTCTTTTCAAAACCGTCAAATCATAATCATGAGCACCTAACTCGGGAACTGGGAGCTTCGCCTTAGTATTGGAAACCATCAATAGCAAGTTCAATAATAGGCCGGCTAATAAAGTGCTAGCTGTTAGAAGGTCTCCTATCAACTTATCTGGAATCAAATAACTTTGATGTATTACATAGAGCGTTATAGACAAGGGAAGAAAGTAGAATGTTGCTATATCCATATAACTTCTTTTGCCTGTATCTACATCATAAAGAGTATCAAAATTACCTTTTATTATTTCAAAGACACTGATTTTATTACTCATTTTAATACCATTTCTTCAGATAGCTCTTTCGCTAATTTCTTGGCAAATTTATCCAACGATGAATATGAAGGAAAATTATTTTCCATCTTAACATCTGCCTCAGTTAAAATAATTCTAGACTCAGTCCCTTCATTTGCTAACTCAGTAACTCTAGTTTGCCCATCGACTTCTATTTGGCTTTTAACTTTTCCGCATAGTTCATTTGCTACAACTACATTATCAGAAAATTTAGCATCTTGCTTTTTAGCTTGAAATTCATCTAGAGTCCCCAATATGCCACCTCTTGGTGCTCTTATCACTACATCAAAAGTAGTACCTGTCGGCAGCTGATTTGCTGCATCACCCAGAAATTCAGCTGTTTTGAATCGCTCTAGAACCAACTTTTTCACATTAGTTTTGTTCAAATAATCTTTAGCTACCTTGCTACGAGTAATCGGCCTCATACTCAACTTAGTATAAATTTTTTTCTTAACAAGATAATTAGTAAACTCGTTTTCAAATACTGTTTTGATTCCTGTACCATGGATTTTATGGAATAGTGCTACGCCTCTTGTACTATTTCTAGGAAGGTAAAAGCAATAATATAAATGATTAATATCGCTATCATTTTTAGATTTTGAGTGCTTTGCGGAAGTTTTTATATTTACAAGCTTACCCGGCACACCAAAATGACCATACTCTATATACCCAGAAATAAACTGACCATCTTGTTTAATCCATTTTGGATCAACATGCAATACACTATTACTTGAATATTCCAACTCATGATATTTGTCACCATAGCTTTTTAAAAAAGCTATTATGTGTTCATAAAGACCTGATTCAAATAATTTAATTAAACCAGATTTATTATCAGGTGTTCGAGCTGCATGTTCTCTCATAGAAAGTGAGTACATCGTTAATGCGTGCATTTTTCCTTGTTACCTTTAAACATAATTGTAAGACTATCTAATGAAATTAATCATATAACAATTTGAATATAAAAACACAAAAAAGCGGACATGACGTCCGCTTTTTACATCTTAGTATCAACAACTTAACTAGTCTTTGTATGTATCCGTACTAGGACAGCTACAAACTAAATTGCGGTCGCCGTAAACGTCGTCAATACGGTTTACTGTTGGCCAGAATTTATTGGCTGCGGCTGCTTGCACAGGGAATACGGCTTCAGCAATGGTGTATGCTCTATCCCAACCAGCGTCAGTAATATCTGCTAGCGTATGTGGTGCGTTGTGGAGCGGGTTATCTTCTAACGTCCAGTCACCCTGCTCTACTTTGCGAATTTCGTTGCGAATGCTCACCATTGCTTCAACAAAGCGATCTAGCTCAGGTTTTGCTTCTGATTCTGTTGGTTCAATCATTAGTGTGCCAGCTACCGGGAACGACATAGTTGGTGCGTGGAAACCATAGTCCATCAAGCGCTTAGCAACGTCCATTTCAGTAATGCCTGAAGCTTCTTTTAACGGACGCAAGTCAACAATACACTCGTGGGCAACACGGCCGTTGTGACCAGTGTACAAAATTGGGTAGTGTTGGCTTAACTTGTGTGCCAAGTAGTTAGCATTGGTGATGGCATATTTAGTTGAGTCAGTAACACCTTTTTTGCCTAACATGGCAACGTAAAGGTAAGAAATACATAAAATACCTGCACTACCAAATGGTGCGGCCGATACTGCGCCGTTGCCTTTAGTGTTTTCGTTTACCGTCACTAATGGGTGATCAGGTAAAAATGGCGCTAAGTGTGATTTAACACCGATAGGTCCCATACCTGGACCACCACCACCGTGTGGAATAGCAAAGGTTTTGTGCAAGTTTAAGTGCGATACGTCAGCGCCGATAAAGCCCGGTGAAGTAATGCCCACTTGCGCATTCATGTTGGCACCGTCTAGGTAAACCTGACCGCCGTTTTCATGAACAACGTCACAAATGTCGCGAATAGTTTCTTCGTAAACACCATGTGTTGAAGGATACGTGATCATGATACAAGAAAGATTGTCGCGCATCTCTTCAGCTTTCGCTTTGAGATCCGCCATATCAACGTTACCGTTTTTGTCACAATCAACCACGACCACTTTCATACCAACCATTTGCGCAGATGCTGGGTTAGTACCATGAGCTGAAGACGGAATTAAACAAATGTTACGATGCGCATCGCCACGGCTTTCGTGGTATTTGTGAATAGCGATAAGACCAGCGTACTCACCTTGTGCACCTGAGTTAGGCTGCATCGACATAGCATCGTAGCCCGTTAACTCAACTAACCACTTGGCTAGCTCGTCAATCATGTGCTTGTAGCCTTGAGCTTGCTCGATAGGCGCAAACGGGTGCATGTTGGCAAATTCAGGCCACGACACCGGAATCATTTGCGCAGTAGCATTGAGCTTCATGGTACACGAGCCCAATGAGATCATTGAATGGTTAAGCGCTAAATCTTTGTTTTCGAGCTTTTTGATGTAACGCAGCATTTCAGTTTCGCTGTGATACGAGTTAAATACCGGGTGAGTTAAAATATCTGACTCACGCACTAACTCAGCTGGAATCGACGAATGACCACAGCTAGTAACTTGTTGATCTAATTCAGCGACATCTAAGCCATGACCTTCGCCTAACAATACATCAAACAATACAGCTAAATCTTGACGCGTAGTCGTTTCATCAAGTGACACTGATACTTTACCGTCAACATCAGTGCGCAAGTTAATGTTAGCTGCAGTAGCACGGGCAACAATTTCATCTTTGTTACTAACACTAAAAGTTAAAGTGTCAAAGTAATTGGCGTGGTCGGCTGTTAAGCCTTTGTTCGCTGTACCTAAACACAAGATATCAGCTAAACGATGAATGCGATTGGCAATGGTTTTCAAGCCTTGTGGGCCGTGATAAACCGCGTAAAACGCCGCCATGTTGGCCAGTAATACTTGGGCAGTACAAATGTTTGAGTTGGCTTTTTCACGGCGAATGTGCTGCTCGCGGGTTTGCATTGCCATACGCAAAGCGTTGTTGCCACGCGTATCGCGAGAAACACCAATAATACGCCCCGGCATTGAACGCTTGTACTTGTCAGACGTTGTAAAGAAGGCCGCGTGTGGACCACCGTAGCCCATAGGTACACCAAAGCGTTGGCTTGAACCAATAACAACGTCTGCGCCAAGTTCGCCCGGTGCTTTTAATAACACTAAGCTCATAATATCAGCAGCAACCGCAGCAATCGCTTTTTTGCCGTGAACTTCGCTGATCAAAGCTGAAATATCACGTACTTCACCGCTGGCGCTTGGGTATTGGAATAAGGCGCCAAAAATGTCGTGCTCGCCAACAGAATCGCCTGGTGCAACAACAATGTCAAAACCAAACATTTCAGCGCGGTTTTTAACAACGTCAATGGTTTGTGGGTACACGTCACTGGCAACGAAGAAGGTGTTAGATTTCTTGTTTTTTGACACGCGCTTGGCAAGTGCCATTGCTTCTGCGGCAGCTGTGCCTTCATCAAGTAGTGAAGCGCTGGCTAAATCTAAACCAGTGAGATCTAAACACATTTGTTGGTAGTTTAAGAGCGACTCTAAACGACCTTGTGCGATTTCTGGCTGATATGGTGTGTATGCCGTGTACCAACCTGGGTTTTCCAACACGTTACGCAAAATAACGTTTGGCGTTAATGTACCGTAGTAACCTAACCCAATGTAGTTGGTTTTTAATTGGTTTTTGCCCGCAACTGCTTTTAAGTCGGCAAGCGCTTGTGCTTCAGACTTACTGGCTTCAATGTTGGGTAAATCAGCTAAACGAATATTATCTGGCACAATTTCGTCAATAAGCGAGTCAACAGACTCAGCGCCAATCTCGTTAAGCATCGCTTGAGTTTGTGCTTCATCTGGACCAATGTGGCGACGGATAAAATCTTCAGTTTGTTCTAATTGAGCCAAGCTTAATGACGCTGGCGCTTGCGTGGTAGACATAAAACAATTACCTAATTAAAAATTAACACGGTTGTCATACGTTGTATTAGCCAATAGCGACCTATTGTAAACTCAACAATTTTTATCTGCTAAAATGAGTACAGGTACAACCAAACCATTAAAAAAGCCCCGAAAATTCAGACGAACCCACGAGGCTTAATGTTACAAATTAATACGTTCGACTTACTCTTCGTCGATAGAGTTTTGGTAGCCTTCTGCATCTAACAAGGCATCTAATTCTGCTGGATCGTCTAATTTAACTTTAAACATCCAACCGTCGCCAAAAGCATCTGAGTTGACAAGCTCTGGCGAATCTTCTAAGTCTTCATTCACTTCTACAATTTCACCGGTTACTGGCGCGTAAATGTCTGAAGCTGCTTTTACTGACTCAGCTACGGCGCAGTCGTCGCCAGTGCTTACGGTGTCACCAACTTCTGGTAATTCAACAAATACCATATCGCCCAATAATTCTTGCGCGTGTTCAGTAATACCAACAGTAACGATACCGTCACCTTCATTACGAACCCACTCGTGTGAAGTGGCATATTTTAATTCAGAAGGAATGTTGCTCATTTTTATAGTTCCCAATTAATAAATATTTTTAAAAAGATGCTTATGGTTAATTTGATTTAAGGTAATCAAGACACACTATAGAGCATCTTTGCATATGTTCAAATTAGCTTCAAATTCGCGATTTATTTAACAGACTTTTTTGCCGTTGCGAACAAAGCTCGGCTTGATCACTTTAACGTCGACAAGTTTCTTACGCATCTCAACCTGTACGGTATCTTCTAATTTAACCGCGCGAGGCACACGAGCCATCGCGATAGAGTGGCCTAGTGTTGGCGAGAACGTACCCGAGGTAATTGTGCCTTCGCCGTGTGGGGTAACCACTTTTAAACCAGAGCGTAAAACGCCTTTTTCTTCAAGCACCAAACCAACGAGTTTTGGCTGGTCGCCCGCTGCGCGTTGCTCAGCAATAACATCTTTACCAACGAAGTTGCGATCTTCATCATCCCAGCTAATTGTCCACGCCATGTTCGCAGCAAGCGGCGAAATGGTTTCATCCATATCTAAGCCGTATAAGTTCATACCCGCTTCAAGGCGCAAGGTATCACGAGCACCTAAACCACAAGGTTTAACACCCGCGTCTAACAACTGCTGCCATAAATCAGCGGCTTGCTCAGCTGGTAGTGCAATTTCATAACCCGCTTCACCGGTGTAGCCAGTAGTCGCGATAAACAAGTCATCCGCTTGTACTGAAAAGAATGGCTTCATACCTTCTACTGCAGCTTTTTGAGCGTCGTTTAATAACGTTGCAACTTTATCTTTTGCTGTAGGGCCTTGAACGGCAATCATGGCAAATTCAGGGCGCTCAGTAATGGTGACATCAAAATCAGCTGATTGTGCGTTTAACCAAGCAAGATCTTTCTCACGGGTTGCTGAGTTAACCACTAAGCGGTAATCGGTATCCGTAAAGAAGTAAACAATCAAATCGTCGATAACGCCGCCTTCAGGGTTACACATACCTGTGTATAGTGCTTTACCTGCAACGTCTAATTTCGCAACATCATTGATCACTAAGCGACGAAGAAATGCTTTTGCATCATCACCTTTAATATCAACAATGGTCATGTGCGACACGTCGAACATACCGGCGTCTTGGCGCACAGCATGGTGCTCTTCAATTTGCGAGCCGTAGTTAATTGGCATTTCCCAACCGTGGAAATCGACCATTTTAGCACCTGCTTCAAGGTGCTTCGCGTGCAATACCGTCTTATTTGGATCTTGTTTTTGAACGTCAGTCATCAGCTTGGGTATCCATATCAAAGCTCAGGCAGCTATTGGTGGCTTTGTCAGTCTGATCTTGTCGAGAGCTTGACGCATTAAACCAGTTTACAGCAGCTAAGCATTAAAATAGTTAAAGTGGCGTCATTATAGCCATGGCTAGCTTTTAATATCAATATAGAGTTAGCTAATTTTTCAAATAAAAAACTGACTAATCAGTTAAGTCTGAATTATATTTAACATAAATCATAAAAATAGAATTTAGTTCAAATAGTAATTAAAAAGAAGTCACAACTAGAGCAGGTTTAGATCGATGTCATGCTTTTTCACTAACTTGTAGAAGTCAGAGCGATTGCGCTTAGCTAGTTTTGCTGCTTGGGCAATGTTGCCCTGCGCTAGCTGTAGCGCTTTTATTAAATAGTCGCGCTCAAATTCGCGCTTGGCGTCGTTTAATGAGGTGATTTCGGTCGATTCTGACGTTTGTCCTGCTTCAGGCAATGCCGAGACAATCGCCTGCTCAGAAATAATATTGCCCGGTGTTAACGCCACCACTTGCTCAATAACATTTTGTAATTGGCGAATATTACCCGGCCAGTGATAAGCAACCAATGCTGCTAGGGCCTCGGGGGCAAATTTTTTCGGTGATTGTTTCGAGACTGTTTGTTCCGGTAAGGCAGACTGTTTCCCCCCTTGGCTAGTGCCGCTGGTGCGATGGTAGATTAACTCAGCAAAATGCTGAGCTAATACTGGCACATCTTCTAGTCGACTTTTTAGTGGCGGTAGCGATAAGTTAACCACGTTAAGTCGATAATAGAGATCCTCGCGAAAACTCTGCTGTTCAATTGCTTGCTTTAAATCGCGATGGGTTGCCGACAATACTCGAACATTAATTGGAATTTCTTGGCTACTGCCAACGGGGCGAATTGTTTTCTCCTGTAATACCCTTAACAACTTTACTTGTAGGTTAATCGGCATGTCGCCAATTTCATCGAGAAATAAAGTGCCGCCATCAGCTTGCTGAAATAAGCCTTGGTGATCTTTTACTGCACCAGTAAAAGCGCCCTTTTTATGGCCAAATAACTCAGACTCCAACAGCTCTGCGGGTACCGCACCACAATTAATCGCGACAAACGGAGATTTACGCGACTTTACACTGCCACTCGCTTGATTTCGGCTTTTATCACGGCAAGTATAGTCGTGAATGGTTTGCGCCAGTAGTTCTTTACCCGTACCGCTTTGCCCAGTAATAAGCACGTTGACATCAGTCGACGCTAACATTTTTGCCTGCTCTAGCACGTGCAACATAGCGCCGCTGCGCGTGATAATCTTACCTTCTTGTCGCTCCGGTTCGCTTTGATTGCCATAAATCGCTACCGCTTGCTCTAAGCTATCAAACAATTCATCTTTATCTATGGGCTTGGTTAGAAAGGCAAAAACACCTTCACGGGTAGCCGCAACCGCATCGGGAATTGAGCCATGCGCCGTCATCATAATCACAGGTAAACGCGGGTATAGTTGCTGAGCTTTTTGCAACAAGGCCAAGCCATCGACCTGCTCCATGCGCAAGTCAGTAAGCACAACATCAACCTTGTGTTGGCTCAAATAGTCAAGCGCCTGTTGGCCGCTTTCAGCGCTAATAACCTGATAACCGCGCGAGCTAATTCGCATTGCCAACAGTTGAAGTAAGCTGGTATCGTCGTCAACCAGTAAAACGCGGGTGTCAGTATTGGTGCTCATGGGTAATCTAATATTCCTGCTGTTTATTCAATCGGCTTGTTTTGGTCATCTTGCTGATCTTGTTTTTTGTCTTTGCGCTGATTTTCTTTCAGAGATTTAACATCGTTATCAGCACTTTCTGGTGTTTGACCAAATTGCCGAAGCAGCAAGTCTTGTTCCGTTTTAGCAAGTGCTTCAAGGGTTTGTGCTAGATCGGCAGACGTTTGCTTTAAGGCGCTAATGGCTGCACTTAATTCATCATCACTTTTCTCGCCGCGACGCCGCAAAATTGCCCGCGCCGAAAGCGCTTCGCGATGATGTAATAGTTGCTGGTCTAGAATCGAGAAATAAGCCAACACATGTTCCGGCCAGCTATATTGCTGACGTAATTTATGCAAAGCATTAGCAGTATCAACTGGGTTGCGATAGCTGTGCTGGCAGTAACGATTAAAAAATTCAGCTAAAGCTTGTTTTGATTCAAGCGTCGTGGTCTGCCGGTTCTGCTCAGTAGTCTGTTGGTTCTGCTCCGCGCTTGCTTGCTCCGGCTCTTTGGCAGTAAGCTGGCATGCCTGCGCATGTAACTGGATTAATTGATCGGCAGGTAAATGCTCTGATTCTTTCGCTGAGTGTTGCGAAGTACCTGCTAAGTGCTCGGGTAATAACTGGCATCCCGATAACGCAACTAATGCAAAGGTACCTATCACAGTGAGTACTAATTGTTTCTTCAATGGATGACTGATCATGCTATTTACTCTGTTAAATTACCTATTTAGTTTAGCTAGTTACTGCTTATTTGATTGCGATTCCGAGCGATTCTGATAAGGCAAGGTGATATCAAAACGCGCACCGCCACCATTTGGTTGGCAAGGGCTGGTCAAATTAATGTTGCCACCGAGCTGTTCAACGCACTCTTTTACCAAGGTTAGTCCTAAGCCACTGCCTTGTACTTGGTTTTGTTTGCCTTGTTGTCCTAAATAAAAGGCATCGAAAACGCGCTCTTGTTCAACATCACTGACGCCAGGCCCACCATCAATCACTGCAATTAATAACGAGTTAGCAGCAAAGGTCATTACAATGGTTACGTTAACTTGTACTGGCGAGAACTTTAATCCGTTTGAGACCAATTGAACCAAAATAATCTCAAGTAAATCGGCATCAAGGTAGCAAGGGTTGTCTTGTTCAAGTTGCCAAGTTAGCGCCTGCTGCTTACTGGCGAGTCGTTGCTCAAAATGCTGTTCAATGGTTTGTTTGAGTACTTGGATATCAAGTTGCCGACAGTGGTCGCGCTTAATTTTTATTGCATTGTAATTGAGCAAACTCTTAATCATGTTGTGTAAGCGTTCACTGTTTTGATTCAGCAGCGTCAACACGGTTTGTTGCTGGGCGTTAACTGGCCCGGCAATTTCTTCTCGAAGCAGCTCGGTACCTTCAATAATAGATGCTAATGGCGTTTTAAGTTCGTGGGTGACGTGTTGCAAAAACGTTGTTTTTTGCTGCTCCAGCTTTGCCAATTGCTGTCGCATCCATTCAAGCTTTTTACTCAAAGCAACCAGCTCAGCACTGCCTTGCACCTCTACTTTATGTTGAAAACGACCTTGCCCCAACAAACTTATCGCTTCGGTAATGCGATTAAGCCCTCGACTCATCAACCAAATAAAAAACGCAGCAGAAACAATACTCAAGGGGATTAACAGCATTAGCCAACGAACAAAGCGCTGCTGTAGGGCTTGGATGTTTTGCTGACTAACAATTATTTGCTGCTGTTGCCACTGGCTCAACCAACGCTGCGCTTCTAGCAGCAATTGATTAAGCAGATTTAACGATTCGCTATTTTGCTGAGCACTATTAGCGCCGGTTTCTTCAATAATGTTGCCGACCACAGATAGCTGCTTTAACAATTGTTGCCAAATAGCAACATCAGCATCTCTGTTCAGTTTTTGAACAAGCAATTGGTAGCCTTGCTCGGTTTGCAACCACTGATTGATGATAACTTGTTCAAGCTCTTGGTTGTTGAGCAACCAATTTTGTCTAATAGCGCGTTCCAAACTAGCACTGTTGTCATTGAGCTTATTAAACTCCTGCGATACTTCTTGCACTAGCAAGGATTGCTGCTGACCTCGGGCTAACTCGTGATCGAGCGTTTGTAAAAACAAAATAACCACTAAGCTCAAAGGAACAAAAGCCAAACTAATACTCAAAACAAACTGCTGAACTAGCGTTGGACGCCAATTGAGCGCTTGAGATATTGGAGAAAAAACACTTACTGATTTTCTTAACAAAGCTTTACCTACACTATGTTGCAAAACAGCAACAAAATAACCCACTGAAAAATATAAAGAATTTAAAAGCCATCGAAACCTTGTTGCAAAATAGCAACAAAAGCCGAAGTTCAAAACAGTTAAAAAACTCAAAAGACACAACAACACCTTGATAAATATAAACTTTATCTAACTGGCACCATTTTTGTTATTCACTGTTTATCACGCAATTCGCCTAGACGCCTGATTCACCTAACTGCTAAACGCGTAATAAGCATGCCAAGGTTAACCGTCAAGGCCAAGTAAAAACTAAGCATAAACAGAGTGAGGAAGATTATGAAGGCAAAACACAGCTTATTAACGTTATCAGCTTGTTTCTTTGTTGCCAATGTCGCCGCCAATGAGCCAAGCAGCGCATTTAGCCAACTCGACAAAAATCACGACGGCTTTATCAATCAAATTGAAGCAAGCGCAGACCGAATGCTGACACAACTATTTCAGCAGCTTGATAGTAACCAAGATCAGCAATTGTCTGAACAAGAGTTCAGTGAACTAGGCAGCAGTATTATCGAGCTAAACACACAGAAACCCGCTCGCTTTTTTTACTAAGCGGTACCAAAGTACAGACCTAAATCTAAACCATAATAAAACTGGAGCATACCATGAAAAAGATCACACTAATTTCAGGATTAATCGTTACCTTAACATCACAAATTGCTAGTGCTGAAAAAGATCCGAAAGCAGATTTGTTCGCCAGCCTAGACCTTGATAAAAACGGCGCCCTTACTTCACAAGAAGCTAGCGCTAATAAAGCACTCGCCACTGTCTTTAAAAAACTAGATAAAGACCAAGACGGCGTAATCTCAAAAGCAGAATTTGAACTCTTTACTTCAAATCCTGTTGCCCACTAATAGCAGAGTCAATAGCCGGTTGTTTGCCCCCATTACTTACACGAGCCTGAATAAGCTCACCCAAACAACCGACTGTGCCAGAGCCAAGGTTTCCTTGGCTCACCTCTATTAACTTTAATTGACCAATAATTTGTTATGTTATTCAGCAAATATTTTAGCAACCTTATATTGCTCCTGAGCCTAGTTGTAGTGAGCTTTTTTACCATTACACCAAGCCAAGCGTCACAGCCAGCCAATCACGATCGATCACAACACCAAAAGTCTCTAAACATAGAAGAGACAAAAAAAGCGGTACTCGAACACAGGTTTCGCGCACTTGACCGCGACCATGATGGCTTTATTGATCAACGAGAAATGAGTGGTGACCGGCTGTTAATGCGTGTTGCCAAACACTGGGATAGTAATGCCGACGGCTTAATATCCAAGTCAGAATTTATCGATTACCTTAAAAAAGTTTACCTGAACTACCACTCAAGCTAGTCCCAACCTAGCGATGTAGTGCATTTTGCTGATTTTGCAGACGGCAGCAAAATGCTTATTAACAAGCTCAATGGCCCCTATCATTGACTGTGTTAAGCTGGCTGTACGGGCTTTCGAAAGCTTTAGTACAGCCATTTTTTACCCAAACGCAACGCCTGAATAATTTTTCACCTTATTTCGCAACGATTTGCTACACTGGTTGTCCAAATGTGAACAGTTTACTTGTGAGTTTAAGAAGTACTATGAGTAAGATGACCACCAAAAGGCTATTGCCGTGCCTAATTTTTACTACACTATTTAGCGTTGCTAGTTCGGCAAATCAAACCGCTGAATCAAATTTACACGATCAAGCCAATAGCGACCGATTAGTTAAAGCGGTTAGTGATATCGAGGAAAACGCTCGACCGGTCACCGAATCAAAGACCGAGATAAAAGTTAATCCCGGCAAGTATTTTTCCTACTATCATTTACAATATTTACTCAACACCGAGCATTACAAAATCAATCAAGACTACGGTTTTAACGCTGGCGGCCAATTTGAAGTGCTAGTACCAAAAGAGCACTTCCCAATTGCCGCGCCAAATTGTAATCGCGATATTATTATTAGAATGCCTTGGTCGAGTATCGTTAACGATAAAAAAGCATTGTATGAGCAACTGCTTAGCAAGCAGCAAAATACGCTGGTGACACTTGAACTTAACCCCTACGTTAAAGTGATTAGCGAACAGCCACTGCAATTAGCGCTAACTTATTGCAACGTCTTTTTTAGGCACAAAGCGGGCAATTATTACGACCAACTTTGAGTTGAAAATACTGGCGTTTAGTTTTGTATGATGATTAACGCTGCGCTTTGGCAAGCGATGGCATTTTACCTTTGTAACCCAGCGCCTGTTTAATTAAACCGTCTTTCACTGGCGTTGCCGCATCAATTAAACTCATACCAATGCCGCGTAGTACTTGCAGCGGCGTATCGATGGCGTCAGTGCGACTGGCAAAAACCTGCTTAATCGCTTCCATCGCCGCGATCATTTCACTGGCATCACTTTTACGCCAGCGCGCATAGGCTTTTAGTGCCGCTTCATCAGTAATTGCTCGGCCTGATGATGTGAGCTCGGCCAAAGTTTCGGCCAGAGCGACTGCGTCAATTAAACCAAGGTTTACGCCCTGCCCCGCCAACGGGTGAATCGTATGGGCGGCATCGCCAATTAACACGGCTTTTTTGTAGTAAAAATCATGAGCGAGGCGCATGGTTAACGGGTAACTTTGTAATTCGCTTATCAGTTCGACCGTGCCTAATTTGCCATCGCAGGCGGCGGTAATTTCTCGATTAAACTGCTCACAAGATAACCGCTTTAATCGGGCGATATCTTCAGGCGCACTTGACCAGACAATTGAACAAAGCTGCTGACTGTGCTCAGGATGTTGATACAAAGGTAAAAACGCCAAAGGTCCCGTTGGTAAAAACACCTGCCAAGCAGTGTCTTGATGGCCTTGTGAGCACTTAACCGTCGCCACCATCGCGTGGTGATTATAATCGCGAAACGCCATACCAACATCGAGCTGCTGTCTTAACCATGAATTGGCACCGTCAGCACCCACTACTAATTTGGCGGTAATGGGTGGTTGCTGGCTAAAGGCAGCAAACACTTCAGTGTCACCAAAAGCGAGATTGGTAATTTTTTCTTCAGTAAAGAAGGCAATACCAGCATCTTGCTCAGCTTTTTGCCAAAGCGCGTTTCGCACAACCTTGTTTTCTAGAATAAAGCCGAGCTGCTCTGCGTCGAGGCGCTCGTCGGTAAAATTGAGCTTGCCATAACCCGCTTTGTCCCAAACGTGCATTTGGTGATAAGTCTGACCGCGGCTGTCGAGCATATCCTGCCAAACATCAAGCTGTTGAAAAATATTTTGGCTCGCGGCATTAATCGCACTTACTCTTAGCTCTGGCTCAGAATCAAGTGGCTGAATCGGCTGGCTGTCGACAATCGCGACGGATAAGTCGGTTAATTTACGGGTAGCTAACGCTAACGTTAACCCAACCATGCCGCCACCAATAATAAGTAAATCAAACTTTTGCATAAATTGTTCTCTTGAACTGTGCCTTTATCTCTGCACTGATACTCGACAAGCTGTTAATAACCCATAGTTTTTGCGACAAATGCCGTTTTTGCCGGGGTTAGATAATTCAACGCTTTTAGCGCAATATTGCGACCAGCCACCAAAGGTGGGTGTTGATTCGAAAACAAGGTCACCAAGGAGTCAGTCAAGCCAATTACCGCCTGATGGTCCTGTTGCCGTTGTTGGTCATACTGATTAAGTAACCCGAACGCCCCAATATCTCGACCTTGTTGGTGAGCACTCAATAATAAATTAGCCAAATAGCTAACGTCGCGCAGTCCTAAATTAAACCCTTGACCAGCAATCGGATGAATAGTGTGAGAGGCATTACCAACCAAGGCCATTCGGTGATAAACATTGGTTTCGGCTCGAACTAACGACAATGGGTAAACAAAGCGCTCACTAACGCGTATCACTTTGCCAAGCCAATAACCAAAAGCAGTTTCGAGCGCGCTTTTAAAATCGTCTTCGCCAAGGCTTAAATGCACTTGCGCTTGTTCTGGTGTTAACGTCCAAACTAATGAGCACATATCGTTGCCCATAGGCAACATCGCAATCGGCCCTGTTTCAGTAAAGCGCTCATAAGCGAGATTTTGATGGGCTTTACTCATTTGAATATTGGCAATCAGCGCCGACTGCTGATAAGGCTGCTGGTGAATCGCGATATTGGCAAATTGTCGGCACGGTGATTTTGCACCATCACAGCCAAGCAGCAAATTGCTTGATATTTCAGTGTTAGTTGAAGCCGCCTTGGTTTCACCGTCAACAGTATTGCTTACATCAGCTAATTTGACGACTACGTTATCTGGGTGCCAATTAACTTCGGTTATTGCAGTGCCCGTTAACCAAGTCACATTGCTATAACTTGCCAGTGCTTTTAGCAGCCCTTGACCAAGCGATGACATTTCGACCACATAGCCGAGGGCGTCAACCTGATGCTGATCTCGATAAATACGTGCTTTACCATAAAAACCGCGGTCTGAAATGTGAATATTATTGATTGCGGTGGCGTTAGATTCGATATGAGACCAAGCGCCCAGTTCAGCCAAATAGGCGGCACTACCGTGAGCCAAAGCCAATATTCGGCTATCAAAACTAGCCCCCTGATTGGCACTGATGTGCTGAGCTTTAGGGTTGGCTTCAACTATAGCAATCGACAACGGTTTACCCGCTTTTGAGTTGTGCTGTGCCGACAGTGCTAGCGCCATCAAGCAACCGGATAAACCGCCGCCCGCAATGACAATATCAAAATCAGTATCCGTATTCATACGCTCTCTATGTCATAGTATGTAATCGTGGCAAATAGTTATGGTTTTACACAATGCTCTTGGTCATTGTTTGGGGTCACTGTTAGCCATTTGCTATTTACTATTCATACTGCCTAGTAATTTAAAATACGAGGGTCAGTTTATGAAAAAGTCACCAATACTTTATTGATGTGAAACAAGCATCCAAGCATCTCAATTAACTTAGCTAACTAAGTAGTTAGTTTGCTGTACTTGTTTTACTTTTTAACTCAGCCTTTTCTGTTTAACTAAGGCCAAGCTACTTGGCCATCAATGCTTCAATATCAGCAATTGTTTTTGGCGAATTCACGGTAATATTTTCATAGCCCTGCTCAGTGACGACAATATTGTCTTCAATGCGCACGCCAATACCGCGCCACTTAGGCTCAACTTCTAAACAGTCAGCGGGGAAATACAAACCCGGCTCGATAGTCATTACCATACCCGGCTCAAATGCTCTGAGCTGTCTGCGATTTTCGTCGATGTGGTAATCACCGACATCGTGAACATCTAAACCAAGCCAGTGCCCTAAACCGTGAATAAAGTAATCTTTACAGGCTTTATCTTCGATCAGTTGCTCAATATCACCGGTTAAAATACCCAGCTCAACCAACCCTTCAGTTAACACGCGAATCGCAATATCAGTAAGCTGTGCAAAGTTTGCACCTGGCTTAATGGCTTCAATTACCGCCAGTTGTGAATCTAAAACTAGCTGATAAATGGTTGCTTGAGGGTCGGTAAATTTGCCATTTACTGGAAACGTTCGGGTAATGTCTGCGGCATAGCCGGCAAGCTCACCACCGGCATCAATCAACAATAAACTGTTGTCAATTAAGGCATCTTGGTTGTCGGTATAGTGCAAAATATTGGCGTTGTCAGCCCCCGCCACAATTGAACCATAAGCTGGGTAGCGAGCACCGTGTAAGGTAAACTCATGTAACATTTCAGCTTCAATTTGATACTCAAATTTACCCACAGCCGACTGTTTCATCGCCCGTTGATGTGCCAAGCCACTTAGAACATTGGCTTTGCGCATAATGCCGAGTTCAGCTGACGATTTAAACAAACGCATTTCAGCAATTTGCGCGCTGCAATCGAGTAATTGAGCTGGTGCTTTTTTACCTTGTTTAGCACCAGCTTTCACTTGTGTTAACCAGTTAAACACTTGTTGTTCAAACGCAGGTTGGTCGGCAAAACAAAAATAAACCCGGTCTGCACTTTCAAAAAACTCAGGTAAACGTTTATCTGCTTCGATGTTGATGTAAGCGGCGTCAAAACCATATTGTTTTTGCGCTTGTTCAGGGCCTGTACGTCGGCCGTGCCACACTTCTTGCAACGGATCTTTTTCACGACAAAATAAGGTCGAGGTACTATTGCCACTGGCGTCTTTTACCATTACCAATAAGGCTTCAGGTTCGTTAAACCCGGTTAAGTAGTAAAAATTTTTGTTCTGACAAAAAGGATATTCGGTGTCATTGCTACGGGTAATTTCACCATTAGCGGGAAATAAAGCAACACTCGCGTTAGGCAGCTGGTCAGCAAAACGCTGACGTCTTGAGGCAAATTCTTCAACAGATAATAAAGTATGATTCATTGGATATTACTCGTAACATTGCGGCGCTAAATTGGCGTCGTTAAGTTGGCCTGTTTGATTAATCGCGAGCTAATCAGCGCAATTATTCGCACATTTTTACTGATATCGGTTGAGATCAGCATTGATAAACGTTTGGCTATCAAACTGCCTTAGGCGCTAAACGAAAATTGACCACCTGATTTAGCACCTCATAAAGTATTCAACGTTTAGTGCAGTGTTTTAGATTCAGTTTTTTGCTCAGGTAAAGTACCCAGCTCTGAAAAAATCAACAACGACGAAATACGCACGTATTCGGCAATTTCAAAATACGCTTGCTCGCTGTCTTCATCTTCATCAACATCGTCAGACAGGTTCGCTATTTCAGCAAAATCAGCCAAAACCTCTTTCGCTTCTTCTGAGCTAACTGGGCTGTCTTTGTGCTGTAAACCAAAACCCAAATTAAAACCTTGCACCCAAGCGGCTAGGCCAGCAGTGCGCTCAACAATGCTGTCGTCGTCATCAGGCAACAAAGGCTGAAAGCCAAAGGCATCGTCGCTAAGCCCCTGCCAAATACCGCTGTAAAGATCCTTAACCAAGCTCTTCACTGGCATTGGCATCATCTCATTGTTGTTAAAACAATCGTTAACTAAGGCGAGGTAATCGTGGCTTTCAAAAGCAAAACCAGCACAAATTAAGCCAGTTAACATACCGTGAATTTCAGCAGCATGAGCAATGACTTCGTTGGTCGTAATGGTCGCTTGCGCATCGGCAAACGAAATAGATGATGAGTTTGACATTTAGGGGTATCTAACAATTTCAAATTGTTGGCTATGCTACCACTGACCGCAACTTGATACCAGCATACGACCACTTAACAAAGTGGCTGTCGCCAGGACCATTTTTAACTGAGGCTAGCAATAACAGCTGAATCATGGTTGATATTTAACCACAAGCCAAGTATCTTGATTGTTGAACTTTTGTTCAATTAAAAATAATAACAAAATTAACAGCCCACGGGAGCTAAAATGAAGCTGATTAGCCGAATAGTGACACTTTTGCTCGTTTCAATATTAAGTTTTTGTGCACTTTATTGGCAGTCAGACCGCTCGGTTGACGAACTAAAGAGCCAGTGGGCACAAGCACCTTCTGTATTTATTGACGTTAACGGCATGCAGGTGCACCTAAGAGATCAGGGGCCAAAATCAGACCCAGAACCTATCGTACTGATTCACGGTACCTCGTCGTCACTTCACACCTGGGAAGGCTGGAGCCAAGCATTAATTGACGAGCGCCGTGTTATTCGTTTCGATCTGCCCGGATTTGGTTTAACCGGACCATCGCCAGATAACATTTACACCATTGAAAGTTACGTCGAATTTATCGCTGCAACGTTGGCAAAACTCAAGGTTAACAAAGCCATTTTAGTCGGTAATTCCTTTGGAGGTTATATCGCTTGGGCAACGGCGGTCACTCATCCAGAGCTGGTCACTAAGCTAACACTAGTTGACACCAGTGGTTCCCCCTTCACGCCTGAATCAATGCCAATTGCCTTCGCCGCCGCTAAAATACCCGTTGTAAATAAGCTGATGGCCAAAGTCACGCCTCGCTTTGCCATTGAAGCTAGCGTCAAAAATGTTTACGCCGATGACTCAAAAATAACCGAAGCATTAATCGACCAATACTATGACCTAGCAACTGTTACAGGTAATAGACAAGCATTAGTGGAACGTTTTCGCCAAGCACCACCCGGACCATGGGCAGATAAAATAGCCACAATAAGCCAACCCACACTAATCATCTGGGGTGAGCAAGACAAACTGATCCCAATCGCCATTGGTGAGCACTTTCATCGCGAAATAGCCAACAGCCAATTCGTTAGTTTTGAACACCTTGGCCATATTCCCCACGAAGAAGGGCCAACAGAAACCGTTAACGCATTCAAAGCCTTCCTTGAAGGCAATTAACAACCCCGAGGATTTGACACTAAAGTATATAATTTCTATGCTGTGTGTTCGATTGTGAATCAGTAGATATACTTACAGCAGTCCATTAAAGTTTTCTAAGCTGCCTGTGCGGCAGCTAACACCTCAGTGACTTAGGCGATTTGCTCGATGCTTTTCTAAGCTGCGTGCGCGGCAGCTAACTTAAGTGGTAATTGACCTACCCACACTTTAATTTTCTAAGCTGCGTGTGCGGCAGCTAACCAAAAACAGGTCTAGCAGAGGCGAGAAAGAATTTTCTAAGCTGCGTGTGCGGCAGCTAACGTTTTGCGCATTCTTAACGTGAACCTTGCTATTTTCTAAGCTGCGTGTGCGGCAGCTAACGACATGGCCGCAAGAGCTATGATCCGGTGTTATTTCTAAGCTGCGTGTGCGGCAGCTAACAAATTGCAGCGCAGTGATGGCTCAACGTTTGATTTCTAAGCTGCGTGTGCGGCAGCTAACTGAAGATGCTGACCTAAGCTTATTGTTAAGCGTTTCTAAGCTGCGTGTGCGGCAGCTAACCTTCTGGTACAGGAAAGCGGATAACTTCTTTATTTCTAAGCTGCGTGTGCGGCAGCTAACAGTCATATTGACCGCTTGTGTCTTCTTCTGGTTTTCTAAGCTGCGTGTGCGGCAGCTAACTTCAAGCTCCTGACTTTGCGGCGGCGCTAAAATTTCTAAGCTGCGTGTGCGGCAGCTAACAGCCAAACGAGTTAGTCTGTCTATTTCTTTCATTTCTAAGCTGCGTGTGCGGCAGCTAACAAATTAAGATTGGCTTTTAAAGACTAATAAAATTTCTAAGCTGCGTGTGCGGCAGCTAACAATAAAATTTTAACAAAAAAATAAGTGACAACAAGGGCGACAAGGTTATTTACCCTTTTTACCCCAAATTTATCACGTATTTTTAAGTGACTGAATTTATTATCTAATTATTAAAGAGCGAATTTTTGGTATTTTTGGGTATTTACTATTAATTCCCAAAAAATGTCCTGCTATTGCTAACAGGGCATTAATACAACAATCAAATGGTTAGAAGTAAACTGCTCACAGCACTTTTAAAAACAAGGCACTGTCGCGGTTTTACCTTCATGCTTTTGGCTTAATCCGTAACAGTTAAAGATGCCGTTGTTCGGTTCACTAACAACTTGCTTTTCAATCAAGAGTTTAAAAGGTCGATTACCCGATAAACTTTTGCAGTTTACAAACGGCAATTTACTTGTCGGTGGCTGATAGTCTTGGTAATAAGACAATGCCTGTTCAATAGTTTCGTTTTTGCGTTTTGCCCGTCTTCTCGCCAAGCGCTCAACACTAGTATTAAACTGCTTGCGGGTAAAGCTGGCATATTCGCTGACATTTGCTGGAACTGGTTTTATCGACGAAATATGGCAATAATCCGCCAAGCGCTCTAACCAAGTGTTGATATTCAGCTGTTCAAGTTGTTCAGCACTCACCGCCAACAAACGCAGCTTATTACCTAACGGAAAGTTCGCTACTAGCGGCTGTTCACCCCTTTCCTGTTTTTGATTACCCAATTGATAACTGGGAAACGCTATTGCTACCGCAGAGTGGTTATCTGCACTTTTTTGCTCAACCAAGGCAAGATGACATTGGGTGTACACTTTTTGCCATAAAAACCCGAGGTTGATTTCAGCGTCAGGCAGCAAGGTAATGTCAAGGTAGTAGTTCATAATTACTCCTTAAATTATTACTGTTTGTCACTTTCGCCAAAAACACCACCACGAATTATCACAGCCATTACATAGTGCAAGTCTTCGGTTGTTGGTAATTCACCACCGCGCGCCCAGTTATCAAAGAAGGTATAAAAGTCTTGTTTGTCGGCTGGTGTGCGATACGCTTTGCCTAAATTAGTGACCGCGCCATAAGGTTCAATGGCGATAGGGCCTGCCGATTGCGCTGCATCGTTAAACTCTGGATACCAAGTATCAATAGTGCGAAGTGCATTGCCCAATTTTTGTGAGTGCATGGCAGCAATATCATTAACATCGTAGAGGGTTTTACTTTTCTCTCCTCTGCCTTTGTCAAAAATCAGCTCTTCACTTGGGTAAACTTCTTGCGCTAAACCAAGTTGTGCGAAACAGGTAATTTCTAGCATTAAAAAGTCGTCATCACTTTCAAGTGCGGTTGCGATACGAGCGGCGAGTGACTTCACTTGCTCGTCAGCTTGATCAAAGTGCTTAATGCTGTAGCTGGTTGCATCAAACGTCCAAGTTTGTTCCGCGTCTTTATTTTTCGCTTTAACTTGTACTTCAATATTTTCAGCACCAACGCGGTTACGCCACAAAAAACGCGCATTAGCGATGTTTAACGCATAACGGTTGGCTAGCTCACTAAAGCCATGGCTACCAATGTAATCTCTCACGGCTGCGCTATAACTTTGCTTGAAGTTAGCGTTATTACACGCAGAAGGCTCTGCTAAGCCACCCAGCACTTTCAGGGTAAAGTGCAGTTTTAAGGTGTCTTGATCTGGCGCTAATGAGCAAGTATCGACAATTTGCAGATTTGGTTTTTCAACCTCTGCGTTAAGTTTAGCTGGATCGTTTTGAATTGCTTTTTTCAGGCGATTTGAAATGGTACCGCGAACCGATTTTTCCTCTAATGCTAGGGGTGTACTTTCATCTCGCTTATCCCAGCGGGTGCCGTACATATATCCTGCGCTTGGCACAAGTTTCTTTTCAAAGGCGAGTACGGTTGCTTTATCTGTTGCTTTAGCCATGTGTGTTCTCCTTGTATTACGGCTGCTTAACTAAATTCGTCTATCGGTGATTGTTCATATGAAATTGGTGTCGCGAGTTGCTGATATTGCTTTTGCTGACACAAATAAAAATTGTTTTCTGAGTCAAAGTGATAACGCCACAAAATATCGTCGAGTCGCTTAAAGTGATGTGCTAGCTTGAATTCACCCAAGGTGACTAAGCTTTCGGCGAATCGATGCGGGGTATTAGCATCACGCTGGTTCTTTGCTTGCCCTAACTCGCTAATGCCATGAAAGCCTGTGGCAATTGGTACTACCCAGCCAATGGGCTTATCTTCAAAGGTTTTGCGTTTGGCTGACCAAGTAACATCGCCCTCTTCATCTACTTCACTTTGATGGTGCACGGCTAAATAGTCTAAGAGTGCAGACATAGCATCTAGATTCTCATTCATCCCCGCTAACATTAAATCGCGGCGTTCAATAAGTGCATAACCTGGCATGGCTTTGCGCATAAATTTTCTAACTTCAGTGGGGTCTTCATGCTCAACCACGAAAACCTCTGGAGAATTGAAATGATGAATGTCGCCACCGGCAATTTTCATTTTGCCATGAAGTAAATGAGTGACAGCATCGATCAATTCCGCTTTTTGATCGTCAGCACATTGGTACTCAACAACCAAGGATACTTCCAAGTGGCAGCGAGCTTCTTCAATAAAGGCAGCGCGAGCGCCAGTCTTATCGAGTGGATTTGCCATGCCGACAATAGAGGCAACAAAGTCATTGTCACCACGATGTGTTTGCAATTCAAAATCGTGACTGATCACACCTGTGCCTGAAAAAGTGATGTCTAGCCCTTTTGCTTGTAGTTTACGCTGCAAGGCATGCGTTACCCCAAGCCATGCTGTCATCGCTGGAAAGCCTATGGTAAATGGGCTAGAAAGCGCGTTGGCATTTTGAATTTGAATATGCGGAATTAATAAAATGTCTTTAAAGTCGGCACTCATCGTAGTATCTCCTTGTTGTTTTCAACAAATTGATGAATGTATTTTTTCTCGCCATCACCAAATTTAATCGCTTGTTTGCCAATCCATTTTTCATAGCCAAAGAAAATGTAATTACTAACACTTTTCACTATGTCTTCAAGCCAGTCACCTTGCTGTTCACGTGTTTTTGCTTGGTCGTGACACAGCCATATTTTTTGTGCTGATGATAAAGTGCTTGTCTGCTCGAAATATTGCTCTTCTGATACTGCTCTAAGCGCCCAAGCATGCTCTACAATGCGGTCGATAATACTGAGATAGTAGTCATCGCGTTCGTTGCGAAGGTGAAAGTTATTAGTGTCGTTTTTATAGAGCTGATGAAGTGCCTTAAACAGATCTTGGCATTTGTAGTAGCTATAAGCTTGAGTAAAAAAATTGTCGGTGGGAAAATCAATATCGCGCTTTTTAAGCACGGGTGGCGTACTTGCTAATAAGTGCGCTTTACCGCCGTTTTGATTGTTCAATACACTGATATTCTGAGGCTTAGTGCCGCCGTAACCAATGGTGGTTAAATTGTATAAGCGCTTATAGCCTTGTTCATCGGGCAAATTGGCTTTTTCGTTGGCTCGCGCCGCTTTGGTTTGCTCAGAAAAGCGAATATCGTCAATGCGCCTTCTCAGTTCAAACACCAATGGCGAGGCGGTAAGTAACGAGAGTTGATGGTAATCTGAGCTATCGTCGCCAGAAGCTAAACCGTTATTATTGATGGGAAAATAGACTTGTTTGATTTTAGAGCTAGTTACTGCTTCACTATTGGTTTCAGCCATAGCGAGAAAACCAGATTTAAGCGTTTCATAGTCAACTGCTTTGATGGTTAACAGTTCTTGTGCGAGTTCAGTATCTTGCTGAATATGACTAAGTAAGCTTTGTCCTTGTGGTAGCAGCATCAAAAACTTATATACGTCTAATGCGGCAGCATTGCCAAGTGCATCGGCAGCAACATCAACATTCCCCGTACGCATAAAACCATCATTACTTGACTTACCGTCGCTAATCACTGAGCTAACATAACCATTTTTGTTTTTGCGCGCACTGGGGTGGCTAAAAGTACAAGGGTGCGTGGAAATTGATATCTGCCCCGCTCGCTTGGCGGCATTAGGCAACCAGTTCTCCAGTGAAAATACTTGTTCACATTCTTGTGTTAATACATTGAGTTCTGATTCACTCATTGACGCTTTCGTGTTCTTTTTTAACCAAGCAGCTTTGCGCTCGTTAAAAAATGCTTCGATTTCTTTATTCATTTTTTCCCTCCTCTACATCATCCTTTTCACTTGAAAACCAATGTTTTTTAACAATATTTACTATAAAGTCTAACCAAGTTTTATAATCCTTTTGTGATTCATTCTTGGCTATATCAATAACTTTAAATTCAGTAGTCCGCTTTAAAGTGAACGTTTCTTCTTTGACGTACTTTTTGTTCATCATATGACTTCACTGGTTAACTATTGATGTGTAATATACTCTCAACACCAAGCAATAACAACCATGCAATAATCAAAAGTTCCATATAATGAATTAGCAGTGTATAATTCCGCTCGCTGCTGAATAAGCAGCTTAGAAAATGCACTAATCAATAGTTAACTGCCGAACAGGCAGCTCAAAGCCATTACCTAGCGGTAATGGCTTTATTTTTCTACCTTAACCAACCCAAGCTGATCGTTATATTCATATTTTGTTTGTTCCTGAAATGGAAAACTCAACTCACCAAAGCGCCATGTGATTTTTCGCTTACTGGCAGGCGCTGAAAACGCATCAAGATGATCTGCTTGCTCGTATGCCTTTTCCACTTGTTTTTCAATCAGCTGATCATAATCACGCACTAGCCATAATCGCTGATAAGCTTTAGCTGATAGCACAGTGCGCTTTATGCCTAGGGTAAGTTCGCGTTCAATTCCATAGCCCTGTTCGTCTTGCTCACAAAACTGATAGCTTTGATGCTGATCATTCCACAATAAAAAAACTTGGCATTGTTGTTGGTGAGCTTTGTTCTTGCGAAACGGTCGATAACGTTGTGACAGCGCAGTTAAATACCAAGGTTCACGCAAATAACCTTGCAATGTGTAAGGTCCTACTTCGGCGTATAGTCCGCTTTCTGGACTATCTGTTTTTTTGTACTTGGTCAGTAAATCACTTGTAACACCATGCTCTAATTCAGCAAGGTTTGAAAATATATTGCCATTTCTATGTAGTTGTAACGATTCTGGTTTTTGAATTCGTTGACTGGCATCAAGGCGATAGCTAATTTCGTCAAGGTTAAGCAAGTCGTTTAATTTATGGCTACTAAGTTGATATTTTCCCTGTTCATAACCGGGATAGTTAAACACTTGTTGATCTTCTTTGTCAGCGTATTTAATACCTTTCCAATTGTATTGCAGCAAACCAACGTTAGGCTCAGTAACTGGCGTATCGCGATGGCGACGCACCCGCCCTGCTAATTGAATAATTGACCGAAAAGACGAGGGTTCAACAATTGCCCAATCAAAATCGTGATCTCGTCCTACCTCTTCAACGGGTGTAGCCACTAAAATAAACAGTACATTTTTAATTGCGCATTCATAATTAGTGGACCGCTGGCGACTTATAGCCTCTAAATGCTGGCGAATAACAGGATTGTTAAACGCTTGAGGCACTTGGCTAGCCGCTTCTTTGCGTTTTAGCACTGCGTCTAAATGCTGCTCTTGTGCATGACGCAGCAGCAAAACTTGTTGCGAGTGATAAGCCATTACCCGTATTTCGGTATCTGCTGGGCAATCAAGGTCGAGTAAAAACTTAGTTAAGTTGACACAGGGTGAGATATTGGCAGTGCGAATAACACCAAAAGATACCGCTAGTTGAGTTTGGTTATCGCAGGTAATTAGAGTGTGGTGAGCTTGGTGTTTAGCAAACGCAGCTTGTGCAATTTGGGTAAAGTACATTTGCTGCTTGCTGTCGCGTATTTCTGATTGGCGCTGCTCGTGTTTCTCTAAACCATTAAAATGGTCGATAATGTGCTGGCACGGAATAATATCGGCTTTGCGTTTGATCACCGCTTTTTGCAGCTTAGCCATGCGTTTGGCAATAAAGCTTTGATGGTGACTGCGGTAACTCGGGATAACCTGTTCAAGTGTTTCGTTATTGACGCTAGCAACATCTGTATTAAATTCATCAATCCAGGCACAGCCAATATTGACTGAGTATTGCTTGCTTTTGCAGTATACCAGCCAACCGTCGCGATAAGCTTTAAAGTAGCCCTCAGCCAAGCTCGGTGGAATAGTGGCTGAAGAGATCATCACCTTGCGCCCGAGCATCCCTGCCAAATGAATTAACCGACCAATAGCGATTAGATCGTCGCCAGTAAAGTCGTCAATTTCATCAATAACGAGATCAGACGACATCAAGCGCAAACTCGGCAATATGTAGCGCCCACCGCGCTTGGTTTCGGTTGCGCTAATGATGTGGTCAATAGTGCAAACAAGCACAGGGGCATAGAGAAACTTGCGCTCGCGTTGCCCAGTTAAAATGGTGGTTAAGGTTTGCTCTGGAATAAGGCAATCATAATCAATTGCTTCTTTGAGTAATTCCGCTTGTGACTCAGCGCCGTAGCTTTCATAGCTGTTTTTATCTAGCTCACCTTGATCCACTTTTGCTTGGTTATGCAGTGCCAGCACCGATTTAGCACCAATGAGCACGGCTAATTCGCTATCGTCTAAACCAACTCGTTCTCGATATTCATCGCCTGTTTGCAAGGTTAATGTTCTTAGCCCAAGTGCTAAAATGTAACGCAAACTTTTTGTATTGGGTGATAGAGCCCGCATCACTTTGGCGTTGGCAAAGGTTTTACCCGTACCCGTACTTGCCATATTAACGGCAAAAAAACCTTGTTTTTCAGATTTTATCGATTGTATTTTTCGCCATTGTAGGATCTTGTCTACCGCTTTGTCTTGCCAGCGAAATGCTTTAGGGCTTGGTTTTCTCAGTGCTTGATTGTCGTCGCAGCTTGGCGGTTCGGTCTCGAAAGCTGGTAATAAGTGCGCGTTTTTAATCGCTTGTTTAGCAACACCAACAAGGTGTTCATCAAGTTTTTGCTTAAATTCGCCAGTATTTCGATCGGTGTTAGCGAATAATTTTGTATTACTACGCCAAAATTTGTCAGCTTCTTTTGATGAATAGTTGTGATCCGCCAACATTAAACACAAACGCGCGTGATGCAGTACAAGGCGAAATGAGCCATCTGTTAAAGATGCATTTGCATTTTGCTGACAGGCAAGCAGTCGGTTTGCCCACTTTTTTATCTGTTTTAACCATTCAGATGATTCACTTAACAAGCCTTTAGGAAAGTTAAAGCACGCCTTAATTCTGGCTTGATACTCTTGCGGATCGTAGTTATTTTTATAGCCCCACTCGCAACTGACAAGTGTTAATAATTTGGTGAGCGCGACTTGGTGAGAATAGTCTTGGTTGTTTTCGTCGGTTAATAAATTACGCGTTTGATACTCACCTTTTACGTCAAGCGGTAATCTATGGTGCGAGACAGTCAGCCATGCAATAAATTGCGCAATCGGCGGTAGGTTATTAAATGGGTTTATTGCTTCTGGGCGATTCGTTTTACTGAGCGCAGTTTGTAAGTGCTTTTCATTTATTTCGCCTTGAGCCAGTGCTGATAGCCAAGCGTTATCACAAGGTGGATCGTTTTCTTTTTGATGTAACTGCACTAAGGCATGGAGCAATAAACAAGAAATCCATTCATGCCGAATAGGGTCGCCTTTGTACTTGTTTTTACTTTTAGGCGATAGTTTTTCTTGAAACAATTCACTGGCTTTGCCCCAATCGTGAAACAAGGCAGCTAGCGCACTTAGTGCTTTAATCAGCGGTAAATAATGCCAGTCGCTTTCTATATCTGCATTCAATAAATTGCCACGAGTACTATTCACCGGCACCACGCCTTCGTTATTAAACTTGCGCTTATTACCCACTACCCATAAAAATTGACTGCGGGAGCGCGAACGTATCCAGTGGCAACTTACCGCTGTGCTTTTGGTGGCGGTTTGGCGCAGCATTTTCTTAACCGTTTGCAAGCCGTCTTCGGTGATCAGTGTTTGCCAAGTGTTATCGCCAATACGGTTAGCAAAAGCATCGAGTACGCGCCGAGTTTTCTTGAGGGCGTTTTTCTCGCATTGCGAGACAAAGGTGACCATCATGGTTGGTCAGTCTCACATTTTTCGGCCATGTTTAAGGCAACATCTTTCACGGTATCAAACATAAAATCTAACGCTTTATGATCAGTAAAGGCTTGTAGTACTTGCTGGCGAAATTCTTGTTCGGTGGCATTTTCTTTGGCGCAAACAAACGCCCACGGCAGTACAATGGCATCTTTAATTAAATCAGCGATATCAAAAACTAAAGCTCCTCTTCTGGTTTTTCCATGCATTACGGCAAAACCGTGAGGAATGCCCAACACCCATAAACAGCTAGCCGCTAAACCGTAGGCTAAATAGTTGCCGTGATTTAAAAAGTCGTTGGCTTTGTCAGTGCTGTTGTGTTGGCGTTTGAAACCGTCAGTATTGGTTGAATTCGCAGCAAATTTATAAAGTACTTTGGTCAGTTGCGCTTCGGTCAGTAGTAATTCTTGTGACTTTGTTGCTTGTTCTGTGCGCTGGTGAAATGTGCCAAGTGCTTTTTGTACGCTAGCGTTATTGAAATCAAAGCCCTCGCCTTTTAATTCGCGATCGCTGCGCCAAACTTTTTCTAAAAATTGAATACGGGCTTGTTGAAATTGTTTCGCAGCGGCTAAGCGCTTTTCATCGTCAAACCAAAACTTAAGCCAAGCTTGTAAATATTCAGTGGGACGATATTCACTTTGTGGCGTTAGCCATTCTACTTCACAGGCCATATGGAGTGGTGTACCACCGCCGCCAGTAAAACCAACCAGTACTCCCGCTTGAGCGAGCATACGCATGGCAGCTTGAGTAATTGAGGTGCCGTTGCCTAGCAGTAAAACCGTGGTGTTGGCGATGGGAATATTGAAATATTGGTGTTCTTTGTCGGCTTCAGTGAGATATAAGACGCGACCATCTTTTTGCATCACGCGGCAATATTCAAGGTAGAACATATTCGCGCGCTTTGAATGGAGAATACTTTTCATATCAGATGGTGAAAAGTCATTCACTGGTAGACCTCCTTATGACGTATTAGTCAAGAACTCCCTCTTGCACTCACATTTAACACCAAACTAGATTTATCGACAAGCTCATCAGCTATTTTTTCTTAGTAAGCTGATTAAATGATTAATAATTGAATCAAACGCTTGCATCAACTTTGGGAGCTGGTAACATCAGCGCTGGATCGTATAAAAAACACAAAGGCTTAGTGCAAACCAATGGCTCAACGTATTGTCACCGTTCACGTTAATGGCAAAAAACTTAAAGTTTCATGCCCTGAAGGACAAGAATCAGCGCTGATTAAAGCGTCTGAAGACGTTGACTCGCGTTTGAAAGATGTTGCCAATAGCAAACAAATTTTAACTACTGAACAGTCTTTGATGATCACGGCATTAAACCTTGCCAATGAACTGCAACAATTAAAAGCTCAAGTCGAAAAAGACAAAATCGACACCGACGAAAAAATTCAGTTGTTGCAATCAACCATTGAGCAAGCGTTATTAGACGCTAATAAAAACAGTAAAAAACGCGCATAAACTTTTACATTCCCTCGCCTATTGATTAAATATTGGTATAACTTACGATTGCCTTGCGCTCTTGGTTGTTCAATGTTTAGCCACCCCGTTTTGATTGATAATCTTTTACGCCTAAAAACGCGACAATCTGCTGCTAAATAAAGCGGTTGAATAACTAATAAGGCATTTATCTAGTCTGACGCTTTCTATCTTGCTACAAGGTTCGCTATAATATGTTTGACCTTCTGGGATGTTGGCGTGTTAACTATGTCCCTGAGCCGATAAGTACTACTTAAGGGTATCGCTTGTTTGCTATTGAGCATGCCTGACTCGTATCAGGAAGCCTACGGTAAGCACTTGACTCCCGCCTTGAACACACGGTGTTCAAGGGCTGACGTTGACTGCGGCATCTTGGAAGGCGTCTAATTTTTGAAAAAAGTTCAAAAGCACTTAAAACAACTAGGCTAGTGCTCTGTTAATACTCTTTTCTGTGCTACTCTGCAGCAATGCCTAATAATCCAAATAGCAACCCAAGCAATAACCCGAATAACAATTCAACTTCGGCTAATACAGCTGATGTAAATCATCCTATTGTCATCTTTGACTCAGGGGTTGGCGGTATCACTATTGCCAAAGAAATTCGTCAACAATTACCCAGTGAAAACCTCATTTATCTCGCTGATAGCGCATTTGCACCATACGGTGATAAAAGCCCAACACAAATTATTGAACGCGTTAACGCTATTGCCAACTGGTGCAAAACGCTACGCGCGAAAAGTCTGGTCGTAGCCTGTAATACTGCAACCGTTACCGCGATTGATAGCCTTAGAGCGCAATACACCATGCCCATTATCGGTGTTGAACCGGCAATAAAACCGGCGGCAAAAGCAAGCCTCACCAAGCATATTGGCATACTGGCAACTCAAGCCACCGCCAGTAACCCGCGATTTTTAGCGCTGAGTACTCAGCATGCCAACAATTGCCAAGTACATATTCAACCGTGTCCGGGGCTAGTAGAACTAATTGAACAAGATCAAAGCGAGAGTGCCGCTTGTCAGGCGCTATTAATACAATACCTAACGCCATTGCTTGAACATAACATTGACCACCTAGTGCTGGGGTGCACTCATTACCCTATATTGACAAAGCAAATAAACGCGCTTTTAAAAGAACACAAGGCAATTAACGTTGAATTAATGGAAACGGCAAAACCGGTCACTCAGCAACTTAAGCAACGACTCAGCGACGCACAATTATTAGCGAGTAACAATCAGTACCCTTGGCAACAATTCTATACAACTGCAGTACTTAATCAGCAAAATAGACAAGATTTAGAACAGTTAATGAGTAAAGTTTTTGGTCACGAAATCGAACTTGAAACAGCACAGTTCAAACACAGCTCCATAGCGCCCTAAGAAAAAGGCTGTGATCACAGCTTACATTTACCCTTCCACTGATTCTGAAAGCAAAAAGAAAAGACGTTTAGCCGTCTAGGCGTAAAAACGCTAGCCATTATGGCTAAAAACAAGTAAACTTGCCTCAATTTTTAACCTGAGCAAGCTTTGTCTGAGTGACAGCCTCGGCTGTATTTAGCATCAAAGTCAGGTGTTTAGCTCATGCGTTGGTTGGCATTGATCCATTTTCCGCGCTTTTGAGTAGGATATTCGCTAAGGCAAAGCCATTTGTTATAGGAATCACATTTTATGTCAAAACATTACTTTACTTCAGAGTCTGTTTCTGAAGGTCACCCAGATAAAATTGCCGATCAAATTTCTGATGCGGTACTCGATGCGATTATCGCCGAAGATAAATACGCCCGTGTTGCCTGTGAAACTATGGTAAAAACCGGTGTTGCTATTATTTCTGGCGAAATCACAACATCAGCTTGGGTTGATTTAGAAGCGATTACTCGTAAAGTTATTTGTGATATCGGCTACACCTCTTCAAACGTCGGTTTCGACGGTGAAACTTGTGGCATTATGAACCTTATTGGTAAGCAAGCGGCTGAAATCGCTCAAGGTGTTGACCGCGCTAAACCAGAAGACCAAGGCGCTGGTGACCAAGGCTTAATGTTTGGTTACGCGACTAACGAAACGCCTTCATTAATGCCGGCACCACTTTATTACTCGCACCGCTTAGTTGAACGCCAAGCTGAAATGCGCAAACAAGGTGTATTGCCGTGGTTACGTCCTGATGCAAAATCTCAAGTGACCTTTGTCTATGAAGGCGATAAGCCAGTCGCGATTGATACAGTTGTCCTTTCAACTCAGCACAATCCTGATATTTCTCAAGAAATGTTGCACGATGCGGTCATGGAAAACATCATTTTGCACACATTGCCTGCAGAGCTATTAACTGAAGACACCAAGTATTTCATCAACCCAACGGGTAGCTTCGTTATTGGTGGTCCAGTGGGCGACTGTGGTTTAACCGGTCGCAAGATCATTGTTGATACCTACGGTGGTATGGCACGTCACGGCGGTGGAGCATTCTCAGGTAAAGATCCATCAAAAGTAGACCGCAGTGCTGCATACGCAGGCCGTTACGTTGCTAAAAATATTGTTGCCGCTGGCCTAGCTGACCGCTGTGAGATTCAAGTTTCATACGCAATTGGCGTTGCTGAGCCAACATCTATTGCCGTAGAAACCTTTGGTACTGGTAAAGTTAGCGAAGAAAAGTTAGTTGAGCTTGTTCGCGAACACTTCGACTTACGTCCATACGGCATTACCAAAATGCTTGATTTATTGCATCCTATGTATCAAATCACTGCCGCTTACGGTCACTTTGGTCGTGAACCATTTGAAATGACCGTTAACGACGAAACCTTCACTGCGTTTAGCTGGGAAAAAACAGATAAAGCCGAAGCACTTCGCCAAGCTGCTGGCCTCTAATCAGCAAAATATGAGCTATCAACAAACTGGCAAATACCGTTAATTGTTGATAGCTCTTCACTTCATGAAAAAACTCTTAGCGCTAGCATTGTAATCTCACCCAATCACCCCTATTTTATTGATATTATTTGTTATCAATAATTTTTCATGCGAAATCCTCGAATCTATCAAAACACAGACTTTGCTGTTGGTGACAGCGTTGAGCTATCTGCTGACGCCTTTGGTCATGTCGTGCGCGTGCTTAGGCTAGCTGACGGCGACGCCATAACGCTGTTTAACGGTTTAGAGCAAAAAGAGTTTCACGCCCAGCTTTATCAGGTTACTAAAAAGAGTGCTCAGGCGAATATCATTAGTGAAAGTGTTAAAACGACTGAATCACCAGTCCATATTCACTTAGGGCAAGGTATTTCTCGTGGCGATCGCATGGACTTTACCTTACAAAAATCGGTTGAGCTTGGGGTGAGTACAATCACACCAATATTCACTGAGCGCTGTGGTGTCAAGCTCAGTGGTGAGCGCTTGGCCAAAAAACAACAGCAATGGCAAAAAATCGTCATTAGTGCATGCGAGCAAAGCGGTCGCTGCTATGTGCCACAAGTACTTGCACCTATTAGCTTGAGCGAGTGGCTCAATCAGCCAACTGATGCCCTCAAAATCAACCTGCATCCGCGGGCGCAGCATTCGATTATGACGTTGCCCGTTCAGCCGCAACATGCTGAACTAAGTACTCAACAAGGCACTCAACAAGACAAGCAAGAAAACACGCAACAAAAAGTTCGGTTATTAATTGGCCCTGAAGGCGGTCTTAGTGATGACGAAATTGAACAAGCGAGTGACGCCGGCTTTGCCGAAGTCTTATTAGGGCCAAGAGTGTTGCGCACCGAAACCGCAGCACTTACGGCAATAACCGCATTGCAATGTCGCTTTGGCGACCTCGCTTAACCCTTAACATGTTAACTTTACATTTTTTAATCAAGAATATCAGGTAGCCACCATGACAATAAAACTCGGCGTAGTGATGGACCCCATCAGCCAAATTAACGTTAAAAAAGACTCTTCACTTGCCATGATGCTTGAAGCTCAGCGCCGAGGCTATGAAATTTACTACATGGAAATGTCAGACCTTTACCTTTCGCAAGGTCGCGCTCACGCCCTCACCAAAACAGTCAAGGTTTACGACGATGCTGAAAAATGGTACGAATTTGGCGAGCAGCAAGACATTCCATTAAGTGACCTCGACGCAGTATTAATGCGCAAAGATCCGCCATTCGACACTGAGTTTATTTACGCCACTTACATTTTAGAGCGCGCCGAATGCGAAGGCTGTTTGATTGTTAACAAACCGCAAAGCTTGCGCGACTGTAACGAAAAACTATTTACCGCATGGTTTGCTGACTTAACGCCAAAAACCTTAGTGACTCGCAATGCGAGCCAAATTCGCCAATTTGTCAGCGAGCAAAAAGACACCATTATTAAGCCGTTAGATGGCATGGGTGGCTCGTCAATTTTCCGCATTGGCGAAAACGATCCTAACATCGGCGTTATTCTTGAAACCTTAACCGCCCACGGCAGCCAATATGCTATGATTCAAGAGTACATGCCAGCGATTACCGAAGGTGACAAACGCATTTTAATCGTTAACGGCGAGCCTATGCCATATTGTTTAGCTCGTATTCCTGCACAAGGGGAAACGCGTGGTAACTTAGCGGCCGGTGGCCGTGGTGAAGCAAGACCTTTGTCAGCGAGCGACAGATTGATCGCAGAAACGATTGCACCAGAGCTTAAAAAGCGCGGTTTATACTTTGTCGGTTTAGATGTTATCGGTGACAAAGTCACTGAAATTAATGTCACCAGCCCAACTTGCATTCGAGAAATTGAAGCAGCTTACCCAATTAACATCAGCGGTAAGTTAATGGATGCAATTGAGCAGCAGTTAGCTACTAATACCAAGCTGCATAAAGCGTAACTAACACTTTATTGACGTTAGCCAAGCAAATCTTTATCACAACAAGTTGAGTATTGGATGGAAAGTTTAGAAAACCAATTATTAATTGCCATGCCCGCATTAAACGATCCTATGTTTAATCGCACCGTCACCTATATTTGTGAACACAATGATGAAGGTGCAATGGGGCTCATTATTAATTTACCGGTCGAGCTAAGCTTAAACGAATTGTTGGCACAAATTGATGCCGACAACGACAACTGTACTCACTTGTCACAACAAGTACTCAGTGGCGGTCCTGTATCGCCACAACGCGGTTTTGTTTTGCACAGCCCGCAATCGGGCTGGAAAAGCTCACTGGCGCTTAGTGAGCAAGTGATGATCACGACCTCAAAAGACATTTTGATGGCCTTGGGTACTGAAGATGCTCCCGAGCAGTTTTTAGTAACCTTGGGTTATGCTGGCTGGGCACCGGGCCAACTTGAACAAGAGCTAAAAGACAACGCTTGGTTAACGATTCCCGCTGATAATGAGATTTTGTTTAATACGCCTATTGAGCAGCGCTGGCAAAAAGCGACCGAAAAACTAGGTATCGACCTCGCTCATCTATCTAATGATGTCGGTCACGCTTAATCATGAATAACAGTGTAAATAAGCGTCGCAAACAACATAAATCAGCAAAAACAGCATCAATAAAGTAACAGTCACAAATGAGCTACGTAAAAGCAAAGAAAACAGAACTCGGTAAACGCACACTTATCGGTTTTGATTTTGGTAAAAAATATATTGGCGTTGCCATTGGGCAAGAGCTTACTGGCACAGCGTCACCGCTGGGTTCAGTAAAAGCACAAGACGGAACACCAAACTGGCAGCAACTGGAAGCATTTTTAAAAGAATGGCAGCCCGATTTAATCGTGGTAGGTTTACCACTAAATATGGACGGCACAGAGCAGCCTCTGACTCAAGATGTGAAAAAATTTGCCAACCGCATTCACGGCCGCTTTGGGTTAGCCGTGGAGTTTCAGGACGAACGACTCACCACTGCCGATGCCAAAGAGCGCCTGTTTAGCCAAGGCGGTTATCGCAATCTGAAAAAAGACAACATAGATTCTCACTCTGCAATGTTAATTTTAGAGAGCTACTTCGAAAGTCAGTATTTATAAACCTCAGACCTCTAAATAGGGTTAGTGATTTAGTCCATCAATACAATCTGCTACCCTATAACTTCCCAATTTTGCTTGCTCTTTAAATTAACCGAAATAATACCTTATGAATATTCTTGCGGTCATCAGCCCGCTTATCATTATCGCGAGTGTCGGTTACCTCGCTTGTAAAACAGCGTGGTTGAACAAAAGTCAGCTCGACGCTGTCAGCAAAGTAACTTTTCACCTTTGTATCCCCGCTTTTTTGTTTTACCGAATGGCGACTGCCAACTTAGAGCAAGGCTTTAACCTCAGTGTTTTATCGGCCTTCTATGTTCCTGTGCTGGTTTGTTATGGTCTCGCGTGGTTCAGTAATCACTACTTTCATCAGCAATACCAAAGGCAACACAATGCTTCAGCGGTGTTTGCCCTCGGCGCCAGTTATTCCAATAACATTATTGTTGGTATTCCAATCCTGTTAATGGCCATTGGCGAACAAGCCTTGCCAACTATCTTTTTAATTGTCACTTTTCACAGTGCCATGTTATTTGGCTTAACCAGCTTTTTAGCGGCCAAAAGCGGCCAATTCAATCTGGTTAACTTCCTTAAACAAGCTTTTTACAACCCATTTATTTTGGCTATTCTTTCTGGCATGCTGGTCAATATTTCTGGGCTTGAGCTACCAAGTTTCGCCGCAACCAGTTTACAAATGCTCGGTCAGCCAGCAATTACCCTTGCGCTTTTTGTGTTAGGTGCCTCGTTAGCGCAATATCAAATTAGACAAGAGTGGCGCTTTGTTAGTATTGCCGCCTTGTTAAAACTGGCAATATTACCGGCATTGGTGTTTGTCACTGCCAGCCACCTCTTTGAGTTACCTAAACAAACCATTGTCATACTCACAGTATTGAGTAGTTGTCCTACCGGCGTTAACGCTTATTTAATTGCTAAAGCCTATAACAGCCATCAAGCAACCGTTGCCAGCTCAGTAGTCGTCAGCACACTATTGGCATCGTTAACCATTCCGTTGTGGCTGTTATGGCTTTTATAAGTTAAAACGTTGCATCGATTAAAAGTAAAAACGCCAGCATCTTGCTGGCGTTTTAGTTAAAGCACTATTGACTAAAATGATCCTCAACTCAATTAAAAGCCAGCTTCATCCTTACCATCGACTCCCGCTAGCGTTACGCCGCTAAGTGCGCCAGTGCCTTGCTGATCATTGGTTCTCAGCTTAATCATCAAGCGCAAGTCGTTCGGCGAATCGGCATGATGCAGCGCATCGGCGTAGTTTATTAAGCCTTGCTGATACAAGTTAAACAAGGCCTGATCAAAGGTTTGCATGCCTTGCTCGGTCGACTTTTGCATCACTTCTTTCACTGAGTCCACTTCGCCTTTTTTTATCAATTCAGCAATGTAAGGCGAGTTGAGTAAAATCTCGATGGCGGCAACTCGACCATGACCATCTTTAGTAGGGATCAGTTGTTGGGCGACGATACCACGCAAGTTCAACGCTAAGTCGAAAAGCAGCTTGCCGTGCTGCTCAGCTGGCACTAAATGCATAATACGGTCAATCGCTTGGTTGGCGTTGTTGGCGTGTAAGGTCGCAATACACAAGTGACCCGTTTCGGCAAAGCTCAGTGCGTGCTCCATAATCTCTTGGCTGCGAATCTCACCAATTAAGATAACGTCTGGCGCTTGGCGTAACGAGCTTTTCAGGGCAGCGTCAAAGCTTTCAGTATCTAAGCCAACTTCCCGCTGGGTAATCATACTTTTGCTGTGTTCGTGAACAAACTCAACCGGATCTTCAATGGTTAAAATATGGCCGCGTGAATTGCGATTGCGATAACCAATCAGCGCCGCCATTGACGTTGATTTACCCGTACCGGTACCACCAACGAACAAGACTAAACCGCGCTTTGACATCACCACGTCTTTCAGAACTGACGGCAAGCCCAAGTCTTCGGTATCGGGAATATCGGTAACGATACGACGAATAACCATGCCCGCCATGTCTCGCTGCCAAAATGCCGAGACCCTAAAACGACCAATGTCGTCGATAGAAATAGCGAAGTTGCACTCTTTTTCTTCGTCAAACTGGGCTTTTTGCTTCTCGTTCATGGCGTCGTGAACAAGTTGTAAAGATTGCTCTGGTGACAAGGTCTCAGGTGCAATCGGCTGCAATTCACCGTTAATTTTTGCACTGACTGGCAATTTTGCGGTAACAAACATATCCGATGCTTTTTCGCGCACCATGGTTTCTAATAATTGATGAAAATTCATAAACGCTTTCTCATTAATAACTTATTAGCGAGTTTAGATCGCGACTAAAACGCGCCAAACTGACTCTTATCATTCGCTTTAGCCATCGCGTCTTGACGCGAAATCATGCCACGATTGACCAAGTTTTGTAAACATTGATCCATGGTCTGCATGCCGTGCTGCATACCGGTTTGAATGGCTGAGTACATTTGCGCAATTTTGTCTTCGCGAATCAGGTTTCTAATCGCTGGCACACCAATCATAATCTCGTGAGCAGCAACTCGGCCACCGCCAACCTTTTTAACTAGTGTTTGAGAAATTACCGCGCGCAGTGATTCAGATAACATTGAACGGACCATAGATTTTTCTTCGGCTGGGAATACGTCAATAATACGGTCAATGGTTTTTGGCGCTGAGGTGGTATGCAAGGTACCAAAAACCAGGTGACCGGTTTCCGCTGCCGTCATCGCGAGGCGAATGGTTTCTAAATCACGCATCTCACCAACAAGAATAACATCGGGGTCTTCACGAAGCGCCGAACGCAAAGCGTTGTTAAAACTCAAAGTGTCGCGATGTACTTCCCTTTGGTTAATCAAACACAGCTTGTTGTCGTGAACAAATTCAATCGGGTCTTCAATGGTCAGTACGTGATCAAATTTGTTGGAGTTGATGTAATCGACCATCGCCGCCAAAGTGGTTGACTTACCTGAACCGGTTGGCCCTGTGACGAGTACTAAACCGCGTGGGTTGTCCGAAATATCGCGGAAAATGTCCGGACAGCCCAAGTCATCAAGCGATAAAACCTTACTTGGAATGGTACGAAATACCGCAGCTGGACCGCGATTTTGGTTAAAAGCATTTACCCTGAAACGCGCTAAGTTTGGCACTTCAAAAGAAAAATCGACCTCCATATTTTCTTCGTACTCTTTGCGCTGGCGATCATTCATAATATCATAAACCAACGCATTAACGTCTTTGGCGTCAAACGCCGGGATATTAAGCTTGCGAACATCACCATCAACGCGGATTGACGGTGGTGTTCCGGTTGAAAGGTGTAAATCTGATGCATTATGTTCAACACTAAACGCAAGTAATTCGGTAATATCCATAAGAACCTCGATTTAAAAATTGGAATAAGCAATAGTTTGAGTATGACTTCGATTAAACATAACCTGATGACGGTTAAACAGCAAATTGAACAGGCTTGTCAGCAAGCTCACCGACCGGTTGAGCAAGTTAGCTTGTTGGCGGTCAGTAAAAAGAAACCCGCCGAGCAAATTGCACAAGCGCACAGTGCAGGTCAAAAACAATTTGGTGAGAGCTATGTTCAAGAGGCAGTTGAAAAAGTAACGCAATTGCAGCATTTGACCGATATTGAATGGCACTTTATTGGTCCTATTCAATCCAATAAAACTAAAGCTATCGCTGAAAATTTTGCTTGGGTGCATAGTGTTGATCGAGCAAAAATTGCTGAGCGTTTAAATGAACAACGTGGCAATCAAGATACTCCCCTGCAAGTCTGTTTACAAGTTAATATTAGTGGCGAAGCGAGCAAATCTGGCGCAACTGTTGAACAATTACCCGAATTGCTGGCATTGGTAGACAACAGTGAGCACTTGGTGCTGCGCGGCTTAATGGCAATTCCTGAAAAAAACAGCTCAGCGCAGAGCTTTGAACAGATGCAAGCGTTGTTTTTACAGTATCAGGCACAATATCCAACATTAGATACCTTATCAATGGGCATGTCTGGCGACATGACTGCCGCCATCAATTCTGGCTCAACCATGGTCAGAGTTGGCACCGCTATTTTCGGCAGTCGAGAGGCTTAAACCAAGGATTACTTAGCCGGCTCAAGCGCTTTTCGTCAGCTGAGCCAATGACAAAAATAACCATTATCGAGCAGTAAACGACTCGATTAACACGAGAATCACATGAGTAAAGTGGCATTTATTGGTGCTGGTAATATGAACCGCGCCATCATCATCGGATTAATTGACAATGGCGTTAGTCCGAGTGACGTGATTGTTTCTAACCCGTCACCGGCCAAGCGTGAAGCGCTAGCGAGCGAATTTGGTATTGAGCAAACGGCTTCAAATATTGAGGCTGCCAGCTTTGCCGACACTATAATTCTGGGCGTAAAACCGCACTTAATTGCAGATGTTTGCCGTGAATTGGCGGAGCAAATCGATGTCAGTACTAAGTGCTTTATTTCGGTTGCAGCAGGTTGCACCGTAGCGCAAATTCAAACGGCACTTGGCGACAAATATCCCGTCATTCGCACTATGCCTAATACACCATCACAACTTGGCTTGGGAATGACCGGCATTTACCCGTCACCAGAGGTTAGCGAGGAACAAAAACAGCTTGCCGATAAACTGATGGCAGCAGTCGGCAAAGTGACTTGGCTTGAAACCGAAGCTGATATCGACAAAATTATCGCCGTTTCAGGCTCGGGCCCAGCCTATTTCTTTTTGTTTATGGAAGCAATGGAACAACAAGCATTAGCACTTGGTTTTTCGGCACAAGCGGCGCGCGAGTTAGTACAACAAACAGCGCTTGGTGCCGCTCATATGGTTAAAGAAAACGATATTGCCATTAGTCAACTGCGCGAAAACGTTACTTCCAAAGGTGGCACAACTCAAGCGGCGCTAAATGCGTTTTACCAAGGTGAGTTGCCACAATTAGTAACAAAAGCGATGAATTCGGCATTGCACCGCGCGCGTGAAATGGCGCAAAATAACTAATAATATTTCCCTATTTTATCACTGGAGCTTTTAATGGAAGCCATTAATTACCTGCTGCGTTTTTTCTTTGAGGCGCTTACCACATTATTTATTCTGCGCTTTTGGTTACAAGCCGCTCGAGCGGACTTTTACAATCCTCTTAGTCAGTTTGTTGTCAAATTAACTAACCCATTTGTCGTGCCCTTGCGCAGAGTCATCCCAGGGCTTGGCGGTTACGACTTGGCGACCTTACTGTTGGCAGTGTTAGTTTCAACGCTAGAATTTATCATAATTCCAATGCTTAACGGCGGTCCATTTAAACCGGGTTTAGCTAGTTACCTCGGACTTATCTCACTTATTAAACAAGCGGGCTTTTTGCTATTTATCATTATGTTAGTGATGGCAATTATGAGCTGGGTTGTGCAAGGTTACAATCCAACCATGATGGTATTTCAACAATTAACCGAACCTTTCTTGCGCCCTATTCGCAAAATCACACCGGACTTAGGCGGTATTGATATCTCGATCATCATTGCCTTTTTAGCACTCAATGTAATCAATATTTTACTCGGTAGCTCAGTGCCCTATTGGGCTATTTTGTAGCCCAAACGCTATACTCTGCGTATAGCATTTACAGTAACTGGCTTTAAAGGAAGTAGGTTTAAAAAATCATTATGTTTAAAAGTAATTTTTCTCGAGCGCTGTTTTTTACATTATTATTTGTCGTCACCGCAGGCTCTGCTTGTGCTGAAAATATGAAAAAACTCGGCGCTATGGACGTTCACTACATGGCGTTAAGCGCCACTTTTCTGACGCCAGAAGTCGCCAAGGCCTATGGTATTGAGCGCAGCCGCTATAACGGCTTAATCAATATTTCCGTGTTGGACAACAGCAAAGCTAATAAGCCAGCGAAAAACGTCGCCATTATCGCGACGGCAAAAAACAATTTGGGGCAAATTAAGCGCTTAGACTTCGAAGAAGTGCAAGAAGGCGATGCCATTTACTACCTTGCTCAAATCCGCTTTCGCGATCAAGAAGAATTTGAATTTGAAGTTGAAATCACCGACGGTACTACGACCGAAAGATTGACCTTTAAACAAAAATTCTACGCTGAATAGTCCCCAGAGATAACAACTCACCAACGCTCAGGCTTCAAAGTACTTTTGAAGCCTACACTTCACCACTCACTGTACGTTTGAAATTAAAGACTCTACGCCGTTAATCGGGTATGATCGGCGCCATTCTGGTTTTCAATTATTCAACACTATGAGCAAAATCGTTTTAGCCACGGGCAACCAAGGCAAAGTTAAAGAACTTTCAGCTTTACTGGCTGACTATCAAGTCAATGGTAATCCTGTCAGTGTCATACCACAAAGTGACTTTGATGTTCCTGAAGTCCCTGAAACGGGCACCACTTTTGTTGAAAACGCGATTATTAAAGCGCGCCACGCGGCAAAAATTACCGGACTGCCGGCGATTGCTGACGATTCTGGTTTAGAAGTTGATGCGTTGAACGGCGCGCCAGGCATTTATTCTTCACGCTATGCTGGTGCTGACGCAACCGACAGTGATAACAATAGCAAACTACTCGATGCACTTGAGCATGTTGAACACGCCAAACGCACCGCTCGTTTTCAGTGTGTACTAGTGTTTATGCGCCACGCAGACGACCCAACCCCACTCATTGTGCAAGGTACGTGGCAAGGTAGCATTACCCGCGAAGCTGCCGGTGAACAAGGCTTTGGTTATGACCCATTGTTCTGGCAAGACGATTTGCAACAAACGTCAGCAGAGTTACCACGAGACATAAAAAACGCCCGCAGTCATCGCGGTCAAGCGCTCGCTGCATTGATTCCACAGTTGATTGAGCGCCTAGCTAACAGCGCGTCAGGCACTGTTGAGCAAGCTCCAATAGATAAAAAATAGTACAAAACGCGAACTTTTTATTGTGTTAAATCAGCAACCATTATCGCTCTATATCCATATTCCGTGGTGTGTCGAAAAGTGCCCGTATTGTGATTTTAACTCTCACAAGCTCAAAGCCGAGATTCCAGAATACGACTATGTCAGTGCGCTAATAAAAGACTTAGACGATGACATCGCGCGATTTAACCTAAATAACAGAAACTTATTGAGCATTTTTATCGGTGGCGGAACGCCGAGCTTGTTCTCGCCACAGGCAATTACTCGGCTACTGGATGAAGTAAAAAAACGCTTTGTTTGTGACGCCAGTTTAGAAGTCACGCTAGAAGCAAATCCCGGCACCGTTGAAGCTGACAAATTCAATGGGTTTGCCAATGCTGGTGTCACTAGGTTGTCAATTGGTGTTCAAAGTTTTGCCTCTGACAAGCTAATCAAATTAGGCCGCATCCACGACAGTGGCCAAGCCATTCGCGCCGCAAAGCTCGCTAAACAAGCAGGGATCAAAAGTTTTAATTTAGATTTGATGCACGGTTTGCCAAATCAGTCGCTAGACAACGCTCTCGACGATTTAAACACCGCGATTGCGCTTAACCCCGATCACTTATCTTGGTATCAACTGACGATAGAGCCCAATACCGCATATTATTCTAAACCGCCAAAATTACCTGAAGACGAGGTGTTGTGGGATATTCAAGAGCGTGGTGTTGCGCTGTTACAAACAGCGGGTTATCAGCAGTACGAAATATCAGCCTACAGCCAAAAAGATAAACAATGTCGCCATAACCTAAATTACTGGCGTTTTGGTGACTACTTGGGCATTGGCTGTGGCGCCCACGGTAAAATTACCGATGCCGCTGGCCAAAAAATTTATCGCACCGTCAAGGTAAAACACCCTAAAGGCTATTTAACCAAAGACCGGCCCGCCCTTGACCAACTGAGCGTTGTTGAACATGATGAACTGCCGTTTGAGTATATGATGAATCGCCTGCGCCTCAGAGAAGCGTTCAGTCTCGCCCATTATCAAGGTGCAACAGGATTATCTGCCACGCCGCTGGCAAATTTACTCAGTCAACATCAAGGCAAAGGTTTAATGGCATTCAACAACCAACAATGGCAGGTAACTGAGCTTGGCCATCGTTACCTCAATGATTTACTGGCAAGCTTTTTAGAGCATGCATAATGGCAGAGTAAGCACGGTGGCAGAATGAGTATAGTGACCGCACAAACAAAAAACCAATTAGCTATTTCATTTGAAACTGAGGTGAGCGAAGCGCAGCAAGCCCTTGACCGTCAGTTTATGGCAGCCGCTTTTGAGCAAGCAAAACAAGCTGAAGCAATTAATGAAATTCCGGTTGGCGCCATCGTCGTTGCTGACAACCACATTATCGGCCGAGGTTACAATCGCTCAATTATCGATAATGACCCCTCTGCGCACGCCGAAATGTTAGCGATTCGTCAAGCGGGGCAAGTACTCGACAACTATCGAATGCTCGATTGCACCCTTTACGTTACCCTTGAGCCATGCCCGATGTGCGCCGGCCTGCTTGTACACAGCCGTATCAAACGCTTAGTTTTTGCCAGTGACGACTTAAAAACTGGCGCCAGTGGTAGTGCCTTTAACCTAGTGCAAAACGAACAATTAAACCACAACATCACTGTGACTAAAGGTGTCATGGCTCAAGAGTGCAGCGCGCTATTGTCGAACTTTTTTAAACGCCGACGTCAAGAAATTAAAGCCCGAAAAAAGGCCCAAAAAAAAGCACAGAACAAGGCGCTCAATCAGGCATCAAATCAAACAGTAAAAGCGCAAGCGTCAAACCAGCAAAAAGCTGAACCAGAACGATAAAATAACTGATATACTAAAGCGCATATGCACTGCAGCCAATACTTGATTGGCATCAACAGTAGCTGATATCAAACGAGGAAACCGAGTGAGCCAAGTAGCACCAAAAGACGATCAAAACTTGTTATCTGTATTTAAAACCTTGATTAAACAAAGTAAGTACCGTTCTCAAGAAGAGTTGGCTTATGCGCTTGCCCAGCAAGGTTTCGAAAATGTCTCGCAATCAAAAGTGTCGCGGATGTTGGCTAAGCTCGGCGCAGTGAAATCGCGCAATGCTCAAAACGAAATTTACTACAGCTTGCCCGATGCCTTGATTATCCCCAAAACTAAGCACGCCATTGAAACTATTGCGCTCGACCTAAAACACAATGGCAATCAAATCGTCTTAAAAACGGGGACTGGTGGCGCACCATTGATGGCTCGTGTGCTAGATACCCTTGATGAATCTGCAGGTGTCATGGGCACGATTGCTGGCGACGATACCGTATTGATTATTCCAAGTGATCTTTCGCGTATAGAAGAAATTGCCCAAGCAATTATCGAAATGCTCGATATTCCTCAAACCAAATAAGTCACTTGTAAAATATTAAATAGAAAGGATTGCTGTCAGCACTCAGTTCGTTTGTTAAACAGTTTAGATACCTGTTTATTTATCGCCTTTCAATCAAGGCAAAATGGCCAAAACGACTGGTAGCTGACCGCGGTGTTAGCTAAAAGAATGTGCTAACAGGTTAGTTAGTTGCTTCAGCAACTTGGTTTTGTAAGAAAAACTCTTGTCTACGACTAATAAGTTTTCTGTTGTGTTCGCGCATTAAACGTTTGCGCTGTGCTACTGCACTCATTCTGCGTCTGTTATGCATAATTAAACCTCTCTTTGATTCCTTATCGCAGTATTTCGCTTAATTGTGACAACATCATGACAATATTGAAATGATCATGATCTTGTTACATGAGCGATTACATTAAGATACACCAGCCGATAAAAAGTTCAACTATTTGGTCAATAAATTTTTTCTACCTTGTCAAGAGTTAATCTCTTAATAATTAAGCAGTTATATTTTAACGATAACCTATCCCCGTTCTAGAACACCTAAGAGCTCAAACCACACAACAAAAACAGTAATGCAAACCATTATCATTTGTGGAATAATACCAAGCAATTAAATCATAAAAAACCATTGCTTTTACAAGGGGATAAATATTGAAACCGATAAATAATGGCTTTGCCTATAGTGCAATAGCTGCTGCACTCTTTATGTCAATGAGTTCAGCCCATGCTGAACAAGAGCAACAACCGACAGAAAACGATATTGAAGTGGTTGAGGTAATAGGTTCGGTCTCTCGTTTTGGCGCTACTAAGTCAAATACACCAATTGTGGAGACCTCGCGTTCAGTTTCGATTGAAAGTCTTAAAGACGCATTAGAAAAGGGCTCGTTAAATCTTTCACAAATGGTAACCTATCTGCCAGGAGTTACCGGAGAAACTTTTGGTTTTGCTACTCGTTCAGACAACATAACTATTCGCGGTTTAAGAGCACCGAGATACCGTGACTCAATTCAAGAACAATTTGGTAATTACAACGCTCCAAGAACGGAAATATTCACGCTTGAACAAGTAGAGGTGCTTAGGGGCCCAGCCTCAGTGCTTTATGGCCAAGGCTCGCCGGGCGGTATTGTCAATTACGTTAGTAAAACACCTCGCTCAGAAAACTTTGGTCAAGTAAATGCCCAAGTCGGCAACTTTGATCGTCGCCAACTCGGGGTTGATATCAACCGCGTACTCAATGACGACGCATCACTACAGGGCCGCTTTGTTGGTGTATACCGCGATTCGGGTACTCAAATTGAGCAAGTTAATGATGACACCTTAGTATTGATGCCGTCATTAACCTTTATGCCATCTGAAGAAACATCTTTGACCTTCATTGGTTTATATCAAGACTCAGATGTCGATACCGCAGCACAATTTATCCCAGTGCAAGGTACGTTAACACCGTTAGCCGACGGTAGTTTTTTGAACAGTAATGTTTACGCTGGTGAATCTGACTTCAATAAGCTAGAAACAAAGTCAACGCAAATTACTGTGTTGCTAGAACACGAAATTAACAATGACTTTACTCTTCACGGTACAGCTTTATGGCGTGATGGTGAAGGCGACTACCACCAAGCGTGGCCAACTTTTAATCCAACTTTGCGCGGTCGCTACTTAAACGAATTGTTGGTGCAAAACGGTGTTGTACCGCCAGGTGTTCCAACTGGCTTCACCGACACTACCGTAGCGAGAACCTTCCACCAAGCTGATAACGAATTTAAGCAATACGCGCTAGATCTGCGTTTATCGGGTGAAATAGACACGGGTAATTTGTCTCATGAAATTTTAGTTGGCGCTCAATACCAAGATGTTGAAACAGACAGTAACTTTAGCCGACTTACTGGTGGTGGCGTCTTACAAGGTGACTTCCGTTACATTTTAGATCTCGCCAACCCTGTCTATACCGGAGCACCTGAGCAAGCTGTTTTTGATGCTATTTATCAAGACCGTCCAACCAACTTGGTCGAAGACATCGGTATTTACCTATCAGATCAAATTTCAATCGACAATTGGCGTATTACTCTCGGTGCGCGCTATGACCAAGTTGACAATAAAACTCGCTCAGATATTGGCAACGCAGCAGAAAATGTCGCCAACGACGATAGTGCATTGTCACTCAGTGGCGGGGTTCTATATCAATTCGACAATGGTTTGTCGCCATATATCAATTATTCTGAATCTTTTGAGACCGTTGTCGGTTTAACCGATACAGGTGCACAGCTCGATCCTCAAGAAGCCGAGCAAATTGAGTTTGGAGCAAAGTATGAACCTAATAATTTCCCTGGTTTATTCACGTTAGCTTATTTTGAAATTGATATTAATAACTTACCTGATCCAAATGCACTGCCTGGTCAGCAAGGCCAACAAAATGGCGAAGCAACTCTCAAAGGCTTCGAATTTGAGGGTAGATTTACACTTGGTGAGTTTAATTTCCAGCTTGCGTATACCGACCTTGATACTGAAGACCAAGACGGCTTGCAACTATCGGCAATTCCTGACACATCTGCGTCTGCTTGGGTAGTATGGCAACCTGAGGAGCTTTTACCAGGCTTTAGAGTTGGTACTGGTGTTCGTCATGTTGGCGAGAGTGTTTCAGCCATTAATAATGGTATTGCAACAGCACTAAGGCTTAGTCCATTTGAATATGTTACGCCAGATTACACCTTGGTTGATTTATTGATTGGCTATAGCTTTAATGAAAACTTTGACATTGCGTTAAACGTGAGAAACTTAGCAGATAAGGACTATCAAACAGGTTGCTTATTCCGCGGCGACTGTTTCCCTGGTGTCCGCCGAACAGTGAATGCAAGCATAACATACTCATTCTAATCAAACATTTGGTCAACATTATTTGATCTTTGATTGAAGTCGTAGTGTTTGTCTTAACTAGTTAATTTAGTCGAGGCAAATACTTGCTTCAGTCATGTGACTAGATCAACTAGTTATACTCTTCTCTGAAGCCTGTTGCTTTGCCAAATAATAGACCTCCTACCCCGCCAGCTAATAACTGCAGATAAAAACCCCAACCTCGTGCGCCAGCAATTAGATGAATATTCATGATTGAGCCAATAGCTGTTAAGACAATAACCAAGGCGATAATGCCTGCGCCAGCAAAAAGTATGGTGCGGTACTGCTTTATATTCGTGTGTTTTGTGCTCTGTCGACTAACAAAATAACCTTTGAGTTGCTTAACCAACCAACCGGAAAATAAAAAAGCGAGCAGTAATGCCAGCGCAATGATAACACCATAAGTGGGCAACAAACCGAGCCAATCATCAAGCGTCAAGCTAATGCGATCTTGCCAGCTAACAGCAATATCGATGTTGGTTAACTGATTGACAATGTACTGGCTATGGAACAAGCTAGCGAGAGAAAAAGTCAGCAACCAAGAAACAAAAAACGAAGGAAAATAGCGTGTTACAAATCCCATGGTTATCTCGTCACAAAAAAAGCGCTGTCGACTACCCTATCAGAGCCAATCGGGGTAAACAATTGCTGGCAACAAGTTTTGTGCTGACGTGGTCACTATTGTTGCCCTACTCTGCCCATGCGATTACAGAGCCACAAAAAACATCGAGCACGACATTACCAACCGAAAACTACCGAGTAAAAACGGTTGCAACGGGCTTAAATTCGCCGTGGAGCATAGTGCAATTGCCTAATGGTACTTGGCTAATCACCGAGCGCGATGGTCATATCGTGATCGTAAAAGAAGAGTCGCAGTCGCGGACAAAGTTGGCACTGCAAGGCTTATTTGTTGCTGGCCAAGGTGGCTTACTCGATATCGTATTAGCGTCAGATTATAGTGAGTCTAAAACGCTTTTCTTCACTTATGCCCAAGGGCAACTAAGCGCTAATCGCCTCGTGGTTGCCAAGGCAACCTTTGATGGCAATAGCTTTTCTAAACCGCAGGTAATTTATCAAGTTGCCACCGACAAAGGTACACCGCAACACTATGCCGGCAGACTATTAATGCTGCCCGACAACACTTTGCTGTTTTCAAGTGGCGACGGTTTTGACTACCGAGAACAAGCTCAGATAAAAACGAGCCAGTTGGGTAAGCTACTGCGGATTAACCTCGACGGCACGATTCCAAATGACAATCCTTTTATCGAACACCAAAATCAAGCCGCACATGCGGTATTTTCACTCGGTCATCGCAATACACAAGGCCTAGTCTACGATTATGACAGTGGTCAAATTGTCAGCCATGAACATGGTCCCGCAGGTGGAGACGAGTTAAATTACATTAGCGCCGGGAATAATTACGGCTGGCCAGTCATTACTTATGGCAAAGACTATTCACAAGCGCGCATTTCGCCGTTTACCGAGTACCCGGGTATGCAACTACCCAGTGTTAACTGGACACCGTCGATTGCACCTTCGGGCATGGCTTACTACGGCAAAAATCAGCAAAGCTTTGCATCACTACAAGGACAGGTATTGGTCACAACGCTAGTTGATAGAAAACTTTATGCTGTTGACTTAAACGATGAAAACTTTGTCCAAGCCAATGTCTTTCCAGAGGTAACTGGGCGGCTAAGGGATGTTGTTGTCACCGCAAATGGCAATGTTGCAGTGCTGACCGACGGAAAAGCGGCAGAGCTTATAGTGATAACAGCTAACTGAGTTCAATTAAAAAGTACTTGATGTACCATGAAGCCGGTAGCAAGCGATTTTAGCTAACGACAAAAGCCGTCAACTGTTAATCACTTATCATTGGCTGTTTGTTCAGTTTGCTCTGTCGAATCAGCTACTTCTTCTGATACTGGTTGTTCCAACGTAGGTTCTTGGCTAGCCTCAGGCGATACTTGGGTGTTTTGTTGCGCTTGTTGTGCTTGTTGCTCAATCGCTAACAGGCGCTGCTTTTCCGCTTCTTGGGCTAACTCTTGTTCCGCCAACATCGCTTGCTGCGCTTCTTTACGGCGCTTGTCGTCCATCCAAGTTAAGGTGTCGTAGTAACGGCGAATATTTTCTACATAGTGAACGGGTTCATCACCACGGGCGTAGCCGTATTTGGTTTTTTTGTAGTATTTCTTTTGCTTTAACAGCGGCAAGCGCTTTTTCACTTCAACCCAACGGTCGGGGTCGCCGCCTTGTTGCTGAGTAATAATACGGGCGTCGTTTAAATGGCCAAAACCAACATTGTACGAGGCCAGCGCAAACCAAGTGCGATCGGGTTCGGGAATTCGATCGGGCATGCGGTCAATGAGCTGTTTAAAGTATTTTGCGCCACCGCGAATACTTTGCTCAGCATCTAAGCGGCTTTTGACCCCCATTTGCTTGGCGGTCGCCAAAGTCAACATCATCATACCGCGGACACCTGTGTACGAACGCGCTTTTGGTCGCCAATGAGACTCTTGATAACTGATGGCCGCCAGCAAGCGCCAGTCGAGATCTTGACCGTACTGTTCAAACAGGGCTTGGTACTTAGGCAAGGTGCTATCAACGGCTTTGATAAAGGTACGGGTATCAACATAGTTAAATTGTTCAACATGGCCGTAGTATTTATCATCGAGCGCCAGCAAGGTTCCGTCGTGGTGAACTTTGCCGTAAAACTCAATCAAGCTGGCATAAATTGAATCATCCCCTTGTTTTGACACCGCCCAAGCCAGTGATTCAGGCTCTTTAATGGTAAAACCGATACTGATTTCGGGATAATAGCGGCGATTAATTGCCAACGAATGACTATCAATAACCGTGTAGTTAACCTCATCCGCCAATACTTTTAATAAAATTTCTTCGCTATCAAGCTCGTGGGTCAACTGCCAATCCAGTTCAGGGTTGTCTAATTTTAAGGTTTCGAGGTGTTCTTCGTAGCTAGAGTTTGCGACCACCATTAAGCTGCCACCGGCTAAGTCTGCTAACTTGCGCGGGCGAATATTGCCTTGTTTAAACACCAGCTTTTGGGTGATTTCGTTATAGCTTGGCGCAAAGTTGTATTTTTTTAAACGCTTGGGGGTAACAGTTAAATTGGCGGCGAGGAAGTCGACTTCACCGCGGTCGAGTTTGGGAAAGAGCTCTGCCAAGCTGTAACTGGGGACAATTTTCAGTTCAACGCCGAGATAATCGGCGTACTTTTGCGCGAGTTCATACTCAAAGCCGGCGGGGCCTTCGACATCGATATAATAACTATGGGGGCCAAATAAGGTACCAACCGTGACGTAACCGCGATCGAGAATCCTTTTTATACTTGGCGTTTGCTGCTCCACTTGGCAGCCAGATAAGGCGAATAACGCCAAGCCAGCAAAACACCAAAAGACAATCGCAAAACAAGCTTTTCTCATCTTAATACAGAGACTCAGATTGATAAAATTCCATTTTTCATTGTCTCGTTATTTTGCCTTTTATCAAAGTAATTTTTTCAACTTATTGTCGTTTTTACTGCTTACCAAAGGCTGAGAATTCAACTATAATACGCGCGATTTTTACCCAACAACACTAGTAGCAAACGCTATTGGTATAAATCCAACCCTGGTGAATTACAATATGTCGATGTTGATTAAAACACTTCGTGGCGCGCCGGCTTTATCTGACTTTAGAGTCGAAAAGCTACTCAAACAGTGCGCTCAGTTAGACCTTCCGGTACGTGATATCTACGCAGAATACCAACATTTTGCCCACTTATCTGCCGACCTTGGCCCCGACGAGCAAGCCGTATTAGACAAACTGCTAACCTACGGTCCGAAAATAGAAGAACACCAACCCAACGGCCTTTTTCTCCTCGTCACTCCTCGCCCCGGCACCATTTCCCCCTGGTCTTCTAAATCAACCGACATCGCCCACAACTGCGGCCTCAACCAAGTAATCAGATTAGAGCGCGGCTTAGCCTACTACATTGATATTGATACCAGCGACAGCGATCGCGCCAGCCAATTGAGCGAAAACCAATTAAGCGCCTTAAAGGGCTTGTTGCACGATCGCATGATGGAAGTGATATTAACCGACAGCAATGACAGCCAATTGTTATTCGCCAGTGCTGAGCCCGGTGAGTTAACGTCAGTCGATATTTTAGCGGATGGCCGCGAAGCACTTGCTAAGGCCAATATCGATTTAGGCTTAGCCTTAGCTGATGACGAAATTGATTATTTAGTTGAGAACTTCACCAAGCTGGGTCGCAACCCGAACGACATCGAACTTTACATGTTCGCACAAGCGAACTCAGAGCACTGTCGCCACAAAATTTTTAACGCCGATTGGACTATCGACGGTGAAAAACAGCCAAAGTCGCTGTTTAAAATGATTAAAAATACCTATGAGCACAACCCCGATAACGTGTTAAGTGCATACAAAGACAACGCTGCGGTAATGGTAGGTTCTCAGGCCGGTCGTTTCTTCCCAAATCCTGACACCAAAGAATACGGTTACAACCACGAAGATATTCAAATTTTGATGAAGGTTGAAACCCATAACCACCCTACTGCTATTTCCCCTTACCCGGGTGCAGCCACGGGTTCAGGTGGTGAAATTCGCGATGAAGGCGCAACGGGTATTGGTTCTAAGCCAAAAGCGGGCTTGGTTGGTTTTACCGTGTCTAACTTGCGTATTCCGGGCTTTGAACAGCCATGGGAAACCGATTACGGCAAGCCAGAGCGCATTGTAAATGCTCTAGATATTATGATTGAAGGCCCGCTCGGTGGCGCTGCTTTCAATAACGAATTCGGTCGTCCAAATATTTTAGGCTACTTCCGTACCTATGAAGAAAATGTCCACTCATTTAACGGTGAAGAAGTGCGCGGTTATCACAAGCCAATCATGCTTGCTGGTGGCTTGGGTAATATTCGCGACTCGCACGTGCAAAAAGGTGAAATCAACGTTGGCGCTAACCTGATTGCTTTAGGTGGTCCAGCGATGAACATCGGCCTTGGTGGCGGCGCGGCATCTTCAATGGCATCTGGTCAATCAGCCGAAGATTTAGATTTTGCTTCAGTTCAGCGTGAGAACCCAGAAATGGAGCGCCGCTGTCAGGAAGTGATCGATCGCTGTTGGCAACTAGGCGACGACAACCCAATTCTGTTTATTCACGATGTTGGCGCTGGTGGCTTATCAAACGCCTTCCCAGAGCTAGTGTCTGACGGTGGTCGCGGCGGTAACTTTGAACTGCGCAATGTACCAAACGACGAGCGCAGCATGTCGCCACTTGAAATTTGGTGTAACGAATCACAAGAGCGTTACGTACTTGCGGTAAACGACGAGCAATTGCCACTGTTCACTGAAATCTGTCAACGTGAGCGCGCACCATTTGCGGTAGTTGGCCGTGCCACTGAAGAAGAGCATTTAACACTCACTGACTCGCATTTTGACGCCTGCCCTACCAAAAGTAAACCAATTGATCTTTCATTAGACATTTTACTTGGCAAGCCGCCGAAAATGCACCGTGATGTTGAGAGTAAAACCGAAACTGGCAAAGTACTTGAGCTTAGCGAGGTTTCAGTCGCTGATGCTGCCGATCGCTTGCTGCGTTTACCAACCATTGCCGAGAAGACCTTTTTAATTACAATAGGTGACCGCAGTGTCACAGGTATGGTAGCACGCGATCAAATGGTTGGCCCATGGCAAGTACCCGTTGCCGACTGTGCAGTAACCACAGCAGCACTTGATACTTATCACGGTGAAGCCATGTCTATGGGTGAGCGCACACCGGTTGCCTTGCTTAACTATGGCGCTTCTGCCCGTTTAGCGGTAGCTGAATCATTAACCAATATTGCTTCTGCTGATATTGGCGATTTAAATCGCATTAAACTTTCAGCTAACTGGATGGCTGCTGCTGGTCATCCGGGCGAAGACGCAGGCCTATACGAAGCAGTTAAAGCCGTTGGTGAAGAACTTTGTCCGGCGTTAGGTCTAACCATCCCTGTTGGTAAAGACTCAATGTCGATGAAGACCAAGTGGCAACAAGATGGTAAAGCTGGCCTTGAAGATCGTTCAGTAACAGCACCGCTGTCATTAGTGATTACCGCTTTTGGTCGCGTTGAAGATGTTCGCAAAACGGTAACGCCAGAGCTTCGCACCGACCAGGGCGAAAGTCGCATTGTCGCGATTGATTTATCAGGCGGTAAAAACCGCTTAGGTGGCTCGTGTTTAGCGCAGGTATACAAACAGCTTGGCACCGAAACGCCAGACGTCGACAGCGCTGAAACCCTAAAAGGTTTCTTCAACGCAATGCAAACTTTAGTGGCTGAGCAAAAACTTCTTGCCTATCACGATCGCAGTGATGGTGGTCTCTTCACAACAGTTGCTGAAATGGCGTTTGCCGGTCACACAGGTGTTGATATTGACCTTAGCAAACTGGGCGGCTCAGATTTAGAAGTACTGTTTAACGAAGAGCTAGGTGCTGTTATCCAAATTCGCGAAACTGATGTTGACGCTGTTCACAAAGTTTTTGCCAACCATGGCATCCTCGATTTATGCACCGACATCGGCCGCTTAAATGATACCGATACGATTTCATTTAGCCGTAATGGTGAAACTGTATTGGAAAATAGCCGTACCTACTTCCGCACTGTTTGGGCAGAAACAACATTAAAAATGCAGGCGATGCGTGACAACCCAGAGTGTGCACAAGAAGAGTTCGACGTTAAGTTTGACACTGAAGACCCAGGCTTAAACGCTAAGCTTAGCTTTGATATCAACGAAGATATCGTCGCTGACTTAATTGTTAAAGATGCCCAGGCGGGTACCAACCCGAAAGTTGCGATTTTGCGTGAACAAGGGGTTAACTCTCACGTTGAAATGGCAGCGGCATTTGATCGCGCCGGCTTTAACGCCATTGACGTCCACATGTCAGATATTCTCGCTGGTCGCGTTGATTTAGCTAACTTTACTGGCTTAGTTGCGTGTGGTGGTTTCTCTTACGGTGACGTATTGGGTGCAGGTGAAGGTTGGGCGAAATCTATTTTGTTCAACGCCGATGCCCGCGCCATGTTTAAGGCTTTCTTCGAACGCCCTGAAACCTTCTCACTTGGTGTTTGTAATGGCTGTCAAATGCTATCAAACCTAAAAGAAATCATTCCGGGTAGTGACGCTTGGCCACATTTCGTCCAAAATGAATCTGAGCGTTTTGAAGCGCGTTTCTCTTTGGTTGAAATTCAAGAAAGCCCGTCAATCTTCTTCAAAGGTATGGCTGGTTCAAGAATGCCAATTGCCGTTTCTCACGGTGAAGGTCGCGCAGAGTTTGCTTCTGACGAAGCGGTTGATGCCGCCAACAATTCAGGCACAGTGGCAATGCGTTACGTCAACAACTACGGTGATGTTACCGAAACCTATCCTGCCAACCCGAATGGCTCGCCAGACGGTATTACCTCGTTAACTACTACTGATGGTCGCGTCACCATTATGATGCCACACCCTGAGCGCGTCTTTAGAACGGTCGCTAACTCGTGGCATCCGGATAACTGGGGTGAAGACTCACCTTGGGTACGCATGTTCCGCAATGCCCGTAAGTTTGTCGGTTAACTGACACTTACTCGTTAACTAAAAAAACCAGCACAATGTGCTGGTTTTTTATTGCTCGCTCAGTCACCTTAACGACCAATCATTAACTTTACTGACAATCAGCTACAAACATTAATTTCAATTAAGCCAAGACATATTCACTAATATATCGATTGAACGTGACTAAATCGAACGAGCCTCTAATTTCAAAGCGCACTTTGCCAAGCTCACTAATATACAACTCGATTTCACTGTCTAAATCAAAGGTGCCGGAAGTTTCAACCGAAAACGCCTGAATCTTGCTATATGGCAATGACGTATAGTCAACCTTAGAGCCAGTTATTCCTTGAACATTTGCCGCAATCACCCGTTTATTGGTGAACACCACTTGGTCTCGAATTGTTTTAAAAGCGGCAAATATATGTTCGCCATCAATTAGAAATTTGTGGAAATCTTCGCGTGCTTTGTCGTTTTCAATCGGTTTCAGCTTAAAAATCGACGAATTTTTAAAATCAATCATTAAATATCCTTACCAGAACTAGTATGACTAACACCATAAACCATCTACCAATTAACGACTAGTTCGATTCGACTAAGACTTTCAAATTTGCCAACCCAGTTTCAAAATCAGGCCCAACCATGCTGTCCATCATCACCGCAAAATAGCGATTAACGGGGTTACTGCCGACATCGCCGTAATCAAGCCAAATAACTCTTGTTTGTTGTCCTTGGTCGATAAACTCAAACTCGCCAGTAGAGCCCATTTCAAACTCAGGGAAGTAGAGGCTGTATACCATCATTTTATTGGGTATGAGGGTTTTAATTTGCATCTCACCGCTGCCCTCACTGTCACTTTGCCAGCTAGATTTCATGCCAACAGCAGCAACTCGACCTTGATACGTTACCGTCATTTGTGGATCCCGTTGAAACCAAACGCCCCATTGCCGCCACTGCTTTAAGTCAGCAACTTTTGGATAGACTTTTTCAACCGGTGCATTAATGGTTATTGACCTTTCAACGCGAAACTCTGACGGCAGTAAAAAGCCGACCAGTAAAAACAGTGCGACGATACCAAAGAATATGATAATGAGCTTTTTAATCATTTTAGGCCTCTCGTTAATTATTGTTTTATTTGCCTTTACTACATGCCAAAGATAGTCTGTTAAACTGATTTTTAGCAAGTGAAAAAAAGCTGAAACTAAAAACGGCTAACTAAGTTCTATACCCAAGCTACCTCAAGATACTTGTTCAGTTGGAATTAAAAACAATTTAGGCAAGGCATTGATTGCAAAGAATGGTTAGTCCCTTGTTAAAATCAATAACGCAGAATAAATTGTCTTTTAAACCAATCCTTTGGGCGCTTCACAGGGGCTTACTCTCAGCGTTGCAGCTAATTGAAAGGGAATGACCATTCCTGCTAGCTGCGCCTTGATATTAAGTCCCTGTGAGAGCGCTGAATCATGCATTTTGAGGTGGTTTGGGTATAATCACCATTAATAATAAATGGCTTGAGCCATACAAGACAGAATAGGAAAAAACATGCAAAAGCACGATTGCGATCCACTCACAGATTTTATTGAATACCCAGCCGATGAAATGTTGCGCCGTTCAGAAGATTTCTACAACAACATTAAGCGCCGCCACAGTATTCGCAAATTCAGTGACCGCCCCGTTGACAGAGCGATTATTGAGAACTGTATCAAGGCCGCTGGCACCGCACCAAATGGTGCCAACCACCAGCCTTGGCACTTTGCCGCTATCAGCAGCCCAGAGATCAAGCGTCAAGTAAGAGAACAAGCCGAAGCTCATGAGCGCGGTTTTTATGAAGGACGCGCTGGTGAAGAATGGTTAGAGGCACTAAAACCATTGGGCACCGATGCCGACAAGCCATACTTGGAAATTGCCCCTTGGTTGATTGCTATTTTTAGCCAGAAAAAAGGCGGCTTGACCATTGAAGAGCAAAACACTAACTATTACGTGCACGAGTCTGTGGGCATTGCCACCGGCTTTTTAATCAACGCCTTACACAGTGCTGGTTTGGCGACATTAACCCATACGCCAAAGCCAATGTCGTTTTTGAATAAAATCTGCCAACGTACAGATAACGATCGCGCTTACATGTTGCTCATTGCAGGCTACCCTGCGGAAGATGCGACCGTACCGCATCACGCCCAAATCAAAAAGCCACTAAATGATATCGCCAGCTTTTTGTAACCTAACTATCAGATAAATCATTGAGATAGGTCTCAACAAACTGACACAGTTCAGGGAAGAACTGTTCAAAACACGCCTGATACGAGGAAAAGTGGTCAGCGACTTCTGTACTTGCCCCTGCCAATTGATTCTTAAATCGAATTCTTCGACTAACACCGTTTATCGCACCATCAACTGACGCGAAATGTTGATACCCCAACAGCCAATCGCCAGCGGCCATGCGCTTTACCATGGTATTCATAGCATTAGGCATAACATCGTAATAGTCGGGAAAAAACGAATAACACTGGCGACTAAATTCGGCAAGTTCCGCTTGCTGATGAAGCGACCAATGCTTTGTATTAATATCGCGCCAGTTGAGCGCAATCAAATGATCAAAGACAATATCACTAATGATACCCGCAAAGCGCTGACGCTCAGGAGTAAGCAATGCTTTGAGCGCTCGAACTTGCGGGTGATTATCGGTGAATTTGTCAATCGCGCGATGAAGCTTTACGCCGGCAGCAATCTTATTTGGCAAACGTTCAATCGCCTGTCCTTTGATAAAATCGCCCATTAAATTACCGATCATCACATCGGTATCCGCGGGCGATAGTAGCAAATGAGCGAGGTAGTTCATCGCTTTGACGGCTTAACTTTCGAAATCAAGGGCTATTGAGGTGCAGCCCTTGGCACAGCAAATTTCTCCGCCTTCAACAGATTTACCTTGGCGATAAAACGCCAGGGGCTGCTGACAGTTTAAGCAATTGACTGACTTGCCTGCCAACACCTGCTTGATAACATTTTTTTGCTTGAAAAAAGTATCGCTGCTGGCTTTTTCTAGCCCTTTAAATTGCTGTTTTAGTTGCGTCAGTTGCGCTTGATCAAACATCAGCTTTCAACCTTTTCTTTCAGTTACATCGAATTGCGTTAAAAGTAAAAACCGTCAAACTGACCAGCAAAGGTTGGTGCGTGTTCAATTAACAAGCTTTGATAAGCCATAATGTTTTCATAACTCGGCACCATGAAAGGATAGGCGGTAATTTCCCACGGATGGCTATCACTACCTTGGTATGGACTAAACGATAGCTTTTGATTATTTTCTAATAATAGTTGGCCAAACTTTAATGCTTGTTCATCGGTAGGAAAAATAACTGAAAATTCGACTTCTCGCTCTAAACTTAAATCATCCCCTTCAAGCATTCGTTGCCATAATGCATTGCCAAGTTCATCTTCAGGAAAAAGTGTTAAATCACGTGTGGTCATAAAATAAATCTGTATAAGTACATCTAACGCCATAGTAACACAACAAGAGCTGAGCTTTCACGGCTTTGATTTGTTACAATATACCTTCATTTAACAGTCTAATTTTTACCAATGAGTCGATTTCAATTAACCATTTACATTAACGAAGCCACCGACAGGTTAATTGAATTAATAGAGCGCGAACTGCATCACCAATCTGAACAAGTAGAAGAACAAGCCTCGGTTCAAGTATTAAGTAAACAAGAAATTAAATCCGCGATAAGCAAGGGCGCCCTGTGGTTAACCCGAGCTAACAGCACCCGTCGACTAAGGCGAGTAAAAACCTCATTACAGCCGAAAGATAAGTTGAGCTTTTACTACAACCTTGACGTTCTTAACAGCACAACCGAACCTGCGCAATTAATTGAAGACTTTGGCGATTACAGTATTTGGTATAAACCCTATGGCATGCTTTGCCAAGGCTCAAAGTGGAGTGACCATTGCACGATAAATCGATTTATTGAGATAAATGACTCGTTAAAGCGGCCCGCGTTTATCGTGCACCGGTTAGACCGAGCGGCAACGGGCTTAATCATCATAGCCCACAAAAAAAGCGTTGCTAAAGCGCTTAGCCAAATGTTCGAGCGGCGCCAACTTGCTAAGTATTACCAGATAATTGTGCACGGACATGCCGAGCTTGAACAATACGTTGTCGATAGCGACATAGATGACAAACCAGCAAAGAGTACGTTTTCACTGCTTAGTTATCAGTCTGCGCTTGATATGTCTTTGCTATTAGTAAAAATAGATAGCGGCCGCAAGCATCAAATTAGAAAACACGCCGCTAGCATCGGCTTTCCAGTGGTTGGTGATCGTTTACATGGCAAGCCAACAGCGTCTCAAAGTAATGAATTTGGTGAAGCCCAACCAGATCTGCAACTGTGCGCAGTGAAGTTAGCGTTTACTTGTCCATTAACGCAAAAGAATACAATTGTAGAATTACCCGAAGTACTAAAACCTAGTTTAGCCAAACTAACAGACTAACGATTCCAACAAAAATAAGAACGAAATAACAAGTCAAAAAAAGGCACTGTATTGGTATTAGATAAGTACAGTGCCTTTCAATTATTTATCCGCCTAACTAAGCGTTAAACAGTAAAACTATGCGTTACGCAATAAAACTAAGAGTAAGATTATGCGCAATAGTTAAAATCGTCATCTGCTAATAGTTCAAGCTTATCGCCAAGGTAGTCGCTTTTGGCAAGCTGTTGCATCAAGGCTAACCCTTGTTCGCGCTCGGCTTGGCTCATGGCGACATAAGGCAAACGGAAGTTAGGCGCAACCGCATCTGTCATCGCCATGACAGTATTGAGCGGAATTGGATTTGGTTGACTAAACAACCAGTTCATCAACGGTTTTAACGAGCTATTTAATGCATCTGCATTAGCATCATCCATTAAAGTGCGCATTAGGCCCGGTACCAAGTTTGAGGTCACAGAGATAACACCGTGAGATTTGTATTGATGGCGGCCAGTAAAACACTCGTCGTCATTACCTGACCAACAAGCAATACCTTGTGCTTCATAGTGACCAATACGCTCGTTACCGGCACACTCTTTAATACCAATGAGATTTTTATGACCAGCGAGTGGCTCGATAATATCTGGACCTAAATCCTGCCCCGTGCGACCCGGAACATTGTAAATAAAGGCTGGGCCAATATCTAAAACACGTTCAAAGTGTTGCTTTAAACCGGCGTCTGACGTGCGACCGTAATAAGGGTTAATTTGCAAGGCCGCGTGCATACCTGTTGCAAAACCATTTTCCGTTGCTTTAATCGCTTCACGGGTGTTATTACTGCCGGTATTACCAACAATAATTAACTCTTTGCCGTACTTGTTGACACTGTGAGCTATCAACATGAGATGCTCTTCCCAGCTCATCAACTGGCCTTCGCCTGTTGTGCCACCAACAATAATACCATCAACTTTTGCGGCAATTTGTTGCTCAACTAACCAGTCGTATTTAGCTAAGTCGATATCACCTTTTTGATTATAAGGGGTTTTGATGGCGGTGATTAAACTCGCTTGCTTGATCTGCTCTAGGTTCATTATTTCGTTTATTCTCTTCTAACAGTTGCCGGCTTGTTCGGCAATTCTCTTCAACTGATATATTTCTTGAGTGACAATGTGTTGGTATCGAAACACTTGGCCAGTCAATTCAAGAACTTTGTACGCATGATAGTTTTGTTCATCTGCCAAGTCAGCAGCGTAGTGTTGCTCGTCAACAAACTCACTTTTGGTCATGGTAAAATGAATATCACCCACTAAGCCCCAGTCCCCTAACTCAATAATTTGTTCGGCGACTTCTCCTTTGGCGTTTTGGCTGACAAAGGTAAACTCAAAACTGCCGTCTGGAGAAATGTGAGCGTATTCACTGATCTGACAACCATTTTCATCGTATTCAGTACGATACCATTGTCCTATAAGCATGTCTCGTGAATAGGTGATCATCTTTAAATTCTTCAGTAATTAGGTATGTGGTTTTCGTTTAAAAATCACACGACTTAGTGACAACGCCAGAATAAGCGAAGAAAGCACAATATTAATTTGGCTACAGCCAGTGTGATAGTTAACGATTGCTTGGGCTCGATAATAACATAGCCCCAAACGTAACTCACCAGTAGATGCGTTGAGAACACGCAAAATTGAGTTTACATTCAGGGCTTCATTGAAGGTTGGTTAATAACCTTCGGTTTGAAATGCCAAACTACAAGTAAAGTTTACGTAATTGAAGGCTCATTACTTATCCAAACTAAACTGAATAATAAGCAAATCAATGTCTGCATCTGAGTCATTTATTAGTCCGTGCTCACCATAAGGCTTGTTTTTGATCATATCGCCTTTTTTAACCTTCACTTCTCGATTATCAATAGTCATGGTGCCAGTGCCTGCCAAAATGATGTACATCTCTTCATTGTTACCATGTTTGTGATAGCCAACAGTGCTATTGGGCGGAATCACTTGCCTATCAATAAAGTCACAGTTGCTAACAAAGTCTGACTTACTCCATATTTCATATAGTTCGACAGAGCCACCCCCCTCATGAGCAGAGTGTTGTATTTGCTTTTCAGTTTCTAAAAAATTACGAATCACTTGTAATACTTCCTGTGGATATATTGTCCCAATAAACTGGCTTTACGTTTGTTGATAACTCACAATGCAAATTACTGCCGCACTGAATGTTTAAATCATTTTGGCACGCCCAGTTTAAAATATCTTTAAACATGGCTAAACCATAATCATCATATGGTAAATGTATCCACGCCACTGGAGTACCATATAAAAACGCTAAAAACTTTGCTGCACTGTCACAGTTATAAACAGACGACTGAAGGTTGTTAATAATACAAAAAGAATTAAATTCCGCCTCAGTTATTTCCCCTTCAGCAATTGCAATGATTAAATTATCAGAATCAACTTTAGAGGGGATATTCGACAAACCTAACACTAGGTCGCCGAAATCATGAGATAATAATTTGCCAAAGTCTGGATCTAGTAGCCGATTTGGGCGGGAGTATAATTCTAACTCAAATACTTCATCCATAAATTTAATCCTATCATGTGTTTAACTTCAGCTTGGTAAAAATTAGAGTGCATTAGTTACTAAAACTATTAAAAAACATCACCATTAAGAGCTTATTTAAATAGTAATTTTCGACAGCATGCGTTCTGAGTTTCAGGTAGTTAACTCTTTTCTGAGTCCCGCCACTTCTCCATTTTTGCTAGAATATTTGGATAGCGCCAGCCAGTAATAAATACTATTGGCATGACAAAAACTAAACTGGAAATAACAAGAAATATCATTCTTTGCATGTTTGGAATATCAGCTAAAGAATAAGCGTGAAAAAGGACCTGTGCACTTCCTAATGTCACGATAAAACAACCAACAGCAATTAGGTAATGAATAAACAGATTTTTAGCCGTTTTACTTTTAGCGATTTGTTTCATTTGCAATCTACAGTGAAGTTCTGTCGCTAAAGCACAAACGATTGCTGAACAAATAACTAAAAACACTTCGTAGATCATTACTGACAGCCTTCCCCGAACAAAGCTTCAAGCTAAAAAACAGTGTACAAAAAAGCCAGTGATAAAACACTGGCTCAATCTTAGTTTTTTTATAATTTGAATCAATAACTAGTCCGCTTTTAAGCTAATACTGCCATTGACGCTCTCTAGCATAATACGTGCATCGCCGCTGCCAACTGTACCTTTTAAGCTACGTCCTGAAAAAAAGCCTTTTTCAGCAACCAAACCAAAGTCATTTTTGATACTGCCGTGGTTGGTATCGGCAACAACTTCAGCACTGAGATTATCTGGTACTGATAGCTTAATGCTGCCATTGACCGTGGTGAGTTTAATTTTATCTACCGAGCTCAATTGCTCATAAGATACTTTGACGCTGCCATTGACAGACTCTAAATCACCGTTGTCGGTTAAACCGTTTGCTTTAATTGAGCCGTTGACTAATTCTGCGCGAATTTCACCGTCAATTCCATTGACGACAAGCGAACCATTGACTAAATCAATATCCGTTAACGCCATACCGCGAGGCAATTTTACTTGATAAGTGACTTTAGAGTAATTACCACTTTCACTCCATTTTGAAGCATTATGGTACTCAGTTTTAACAAAAACCTTGTTGCCCTGCTGACTCATCTGCACCTCAGTTTGCTCGAGTGCTTTTTGACTTTTCGCTGCCTTTTCTGCAACCACTTCTATAGTATTTCCGGCCCAGCTACTCACTGTGACCTTGCCATTGATGTTTTCCAAAATAAACTGACTACCTTGGTCAACGGTAAAACTATCTTTTACTGTTTCACGGCTAACCCCGGCGTCAGCCATTGCTATGCCGGAAACTCCCATAACGACTACTGTTAATGCGATCACGCTTGTTTTTATTGGTGTTAAAGTCGATGTTAAAAATGTCATTGTCATCTTTCCATTTAGTCAATTTACTCACTTAGATGCACCGCCGATAAATAGGGTTTAAACCGAGATTCAATTTTCTTTTATTTTTTTACTTCCATATTACCAGTAACTTGCTTAGGCTATCGCCATCACACACGATAACAACAGCTTATGAATGCTCTGAACGTCCAGTTATTACTCACCGGCAACGAAATAATGTCAGGCGATGTTGTCGATTCAAACTCAGCGATGATCGCGCAGCAGCTCAAAGATATAGGTATTGAAGTGCGACGCCGAGTCGCAGTCGCTGACGACTTAACACTGTTAATCAACGAGCTCATCCACCTATCAAAACAAGCTGATATTGTCATCGTTAACGGCGGTTTAGGGCCTACAGTTGATGACTTAACCGCTCAAGCCCTTGCGCAAGCCGCGCAAATCCCTTTGGCTGAACATTCTCAAGCACTGGCTCACCTTGAAACTTGGTGCCAACAACGAGGTATTGCCTTAAGCGAGCCCAACTTAAAACAAGCAATGTTACCTGAGCACTGCGATTTAGTTGCTAACCGACTCGGCAGTGCTGTAGGTTTTAGCTTGTCACTTAACCAATGCCTTGTTATCTGTACGCCTGGCGTGCCAAGAGAGTTAGAGGTTATGCTGTCAGAGCAAATCATTCCTCATATTAAGCAATTGTTACCCGCTCAGCAGCAAAGTAAAACAACACGATTACAAGTATTTGGCTATGGAGAGTCGACGCTACAACAAGTGATTAGCCAGCACTGTCCTGATTGGCCAGCAGCACTGGAACTGGGTTTTCGCGCAAGTCATCCTATGCTTGAAGTGAAAATTACTAGCCACAGGCAAATTGACAAAGACTTACATCAACACTGGTTGGAGAAACTCTTGGGCTTGGTCGGCCAGCACCTAGTTAATGTTGTTGAGGATAAGCCAGTTAAGCTTGCGCAAGTTGTTAATAACTTGCTGGCAGAGCAACAGCTCAAACTAACGACAGCAGAGTCTTGCACAGGTGGTTTAATTGCCAGCCAAGTCACTCAAATTGCTGGTTCATCTTCGGTTTTTGAAGCGGGTATTGTCAGCTATGCCAACAATATCAAAGAAAAGTTGTTGTTTGTTCCCGAGCAGGTATTAACTGAATTTGGCGCAGTAAGCGAACAAACCGTAGTTGCCATGGCACAAGGCGCACTTGTTCAATCAGGCGCAGATATCGCAGTTGCCGTCTCTGGTATCGCAGGCCCAGGCGGTGGCAGCGAAGACAAACCCGTCGGCACCGTATGGCTAGCTTGGGGTGACAAAAACGACATCAAGCGAGTGTGTTTGCGCATTCCTGGGCCAAGAATTCAATTTCAGCAACGCGTCAGTACCATAGCATTAGATTTGGTGCGTCGTTGGCTATTAAAATCGAATGAAATGCCGATATATATTAAAGAAAGAGCCATCAACAGCAAGTAGCGACAGATGATTGACATTGCGTCAATATTTAAAACTCTATATATTGTGCGCTAACAGCAAGTTAGGCTGCTTAGTTAAGTTGAGTAGAGGGTTTGCCATTTTGCTCGGGTAAACTATAACTATTAAGTCAGCATTTACCATAGGTAGGGGACAGTTTTGATCGAGAAGAATTACATTACAAGTGGTCGAAATACGATCATTCACAAAGTAAAAAAAATCGACTTGCTCATCGTTAACGGTGGTCATCAAGTCGTGATTGTGAGCCATCGCGGTTTAGGTAGTTACAATGGCAACGTGCCATTTAAAAAGTCTGAAGCCAAAAAAGCGTATCAAGAAGTCATTGATTTAGCGTCGATTGAGGTATTTGGTGAAGAGAAAAAGTTACTTTTTGTTCAAGCACTTGACGGCAAAGAGTACAAAGTAGACTACACTAAAGAAGGTACACCTAACTTTATCAAAATTCACCAAGACAGCTACATTTAGTCGAGGTTAGGTCATTATAGAGGCAGCAACGATGACCACGGTAAGCCTAGTCAGTAACAAGCAAAACAATATCGATCTAGTAATAGAGCCAGTTAAAACCGCTGAGCTCATTACTATTGCCGATATTGACAAGCTTATTGACCAAGAAGGCTATCAAGATCTCGCTCGCCTCGACGATAACATCAAAAATGCCCTTGCCGAACTCAGTGAGCAACTTAAAACCCTCACAGGCGAACAACAAGGCAAAAAAATTGTCTACCAAATTCTCGAGCGCTTACCTGCAAAGCTTTCTGTCACCATAGACAAAGACGAAATGACCGCCATTGCTGACATTACAACAGCACAAGGCGGCAAGCACCTCACCGCACAAGAAATTCTCGACGGCGCGAAAGCCTTGGGCGTTCGTAAGGGCTTTCGCAAGCAAGCCCTAATCAACTTAACTAAGCAAGCGCACAATTCCCCTGCAGGTGTTAGCGTCAACGCAGAAATCGCTTTTGGTAAACTACCTGAAAAAGGTAAAGACACTCGGATTAAACCGCTGGTAGAAAGCGCACAAAACCGAATTTTAAAACCGCAAGAGCGAGAAGATGGCACTGTCGATATGCGCGACTTAGGCGCCATTATTTGCGTCAAGGTTGGCGACCCTCTGGTCGAACGAATCCCATTTACAATGGGTGTTCAAGGCTACACAGTAACTGGCACTGTTTTACACCCAGAACCAGGTGAAGATAAAGAGTTAGTGCCAGGCGAAGGAACAGAGCTCGATCCAAAAAATAACAACTTGTTACTTTCAACATTAGTTGGCTTACCAAAAATTACCAATAACGGCATGGAAGTCGATCAGGTTTTTATTACGAAAAACGTCGATGTTGGCAGTGGTCATATTGATTTTGAAGGCAGCGTTATCGTCGAAGGCGACGTCAAAGAAAACATGCGTGTTAGCGCTAGCGGAGATATTACCGTAGGCGGTTTTGTCGAATCGGCAGAGTTAAAAGCAGGTGGTGATATCACCATAGCGAAAGGCATTATTGGTAAAAAACAGGACGTTGAAACCACCAGTGTTGAAGACATACACATGAGTGCTTGCTTAAAAGCCGGTGGCAATATTTTTGCGATGTACAGTCAATATGCACAAATAGAATGTCAGGGAAATATGCGCATCGAAAACCAATTGATGCACAACATTATTCACCTAAACGGCTCTTTATGGGTCGGCGAAGAAGAAAAGCTAGATGGTAAACTCATCGCTGGCTACATCAGCACCAACGAGTCTGTTTACGCAGGTACCATAGGTGCTACCGCAGGTTCCGCCACGATCATCGTATTTAAAGACAAACTGGCATCATTACGCGCCGAACTCGAGATTATCAACGAAAAGTTTCACATTGAGTCTAGCCAAGTAGAAGAGCTGCAAGGCGCGGTGAAAAAGCTTAAAGCCTTGCCAAAAGATAAAGCAAAGCCGGAATTACTTACCAAAATTGTCACCGCCTATAAACAACACGCCAAGCTCATGGGTGAATTATTGCTGCAAAAACAAGCCCAAGAAGCGAGTATCCAAGATTACCTAAACAATACCTTTGTCGAAGCCCGAGAAAAACTATTTCAAGGCGTAGAAGTCCATTTAGGTGAACTTTGTGAACGCAGTAAACGAGAGTACGGCCCCAGTAGAATGCGTTATCAAGACCGTAAGATAATTGTTGATCCTATTGTTAACGACTAACAACTCTCTAGAATAAACGAACTACACGACTACTTTTCACGCCCAAGTCATATTTTTTTACGACTAGCTCACCCACGACACTGCAAATAAGTGATAAAATTTAACAATATCTGTTTATCGTCATCGCAGTTTTTAAGGGTATTGTTGTGAAATTCAGCTTATTTACCAAACCTCGTATTTTGGGCTTAGCTCTTAGCTTAATGGCCTCTAGTGCTTATGCCGATCACTGCTCCGTCAACTTCAACTACGGTGTAGTGATAGACCCTAAACACGTTCGTTTTCTCGATCACGGTCAAACCAAAGTACAAATAAACGGTGACCACCAGCTGTTTATTAGCGGTCGTGAAATACAACTGTCAACACTACAACAAAAAGAGCTCAGCCAATACACTCAAGGTATTCGCAGCCAAGTCCCAGTTATTGTTTCAATTGCTATTGAGGGAGTCGAAATTGGCTTGAAAGCAGTTAATACAGTAATCGGTGGCCTAACCGGCGAAAACAGCCAAACCCATCAAAAATTCCAAGAAAAGTTTGATGATTTACATTTGAGGCTGCGCAAACGCTTTAATCACAGCGATCAAAGTTACTATATTGCGCCACAAGACTTTAATGACTTCGACGAAATTTTTGCTGGCCAATTTGAACAAGAAATAGAAGAAATCATCAGTAGTTCACTGGGCAGTATTTTGGTCGCTGTTGGTGAAGCGATGACCGCTAGTGAAGATCAAAATAGTGAAGCTAGGGTTGATACCTTTGACGATCGCATTGCTAGTTTGAGCCAAAACCTCGAATTTGAGGTAGGTGACAAAGCTAAAGCACTTGAGAGCCGAGCGGCAATGTTCTGTGATAAATTACTCGAACTCGACAAGCTCGAAGACAATATTCAAATGAATATACCTCAACTGGCTAATTTCAACCTAATTGATGCCGGCCAAGATGACGCTCACCAATCTCAATAATGATTTGTGACTAAGCAAACTAATAAGAAAAAAGGCGCTAAAATTAGCGCCTTTTTCGTCTTTAGCAATAGCTTACATATTTGGATAGTTCGGGCCACCCGCGCCCTCAGGCGCTACCCAAGTAATATTTTGGCTCGGATCTTTGATGTCACAAGTTTTACAGTGAATACAGTTTTGCGCGTTAATGACAAACTGCTTCCCTTCTTCGGTCTCTTGCACTTCATATACACCAGCCGGACAATAACGCTGAGCAGGTTCAGCGTATTTTTCCATATTTACCGACAACGGTATCGTCGCATCGGCAAGTTTTAAATGACATGGCTGCTCTTCTTCGTGGTTAGTATTTGACAAAAATACCGAAGACAGTCGATCAAAACTCAACTTGCCATCAGGCTTTGAATAGTTGATCACTGGAGCATCACTTACTTGCTTCAATTGGGCGTGATCTAGCGAATAGTCAGTAAAGTTAAACGGTAACTTACCACCAAAGAAGTTCTGATCAACGGTGGTATAAGCGCCGCCCCAAAAGGTGCCTAACTTATGCATTGCCGGAGTAAAGTTACGAGTCCCGTAAAGCTCTTGATAAAGCCAAGAAGCCTTAAACTTATCTTCATAGCTAGTGAGCTCTTTACCGCCCTCGTCACCGCTTACCAATGCCTCAGCAATCGCTTCAGCGGCAAGTAAGCCCGACTTCATGGCAGCGTGATTACCCTTAATTTTAGCGGCATTCATGGTGCCAGCATCACAGCCAACCATAATAGCACCCGGCATAACTTGCTTGGGCAATGAGTTAAAGCCGCCTTTAGCTAAGGCTCTGGCGCCGTATGAAACGCGCTTACCACCTTCTAAGTATTGACTAATTTTTGGGTGATGTTTGTAACGTTGAAACTCTTCAAACGGGCTTAAATGCGGATTTGAGTAACTTAAATCTACGATTAAACCGACGAAAACCTGATTGTTTTCAGCGTGATATAAATAGCCACCGCCGCCAGTGTCATTGCCCAGCGGCCAGCCCGCAGAGTGAACGACTAAACCTTCTTGATGTTTCTCTGGGTCAATATCCCAAATTTCTTTAAAGCCAATGCCGTAGTGCTGTGGCGATTTGCCGTCGCTCAAGTTGAATTTATTGATCAACTCCTTACCCAAATGGCCGCGACAACCCTCGGCAAATACAGTGTATTTAGCTCTTAATTCCATGCCAGGCATAAACGAGTCTTTTTCGTTGCCGTCTTTGTCTAAGCCCATATCACCAGTAACAATGCCGGCAACGCTGCCGTCGTCATTATAAAGTACTTCTTGCGCGGCAAAGCCCGGGAATATTTCAACGCCTAGCTGCTCGGCTTGCTCCGCTAACCAGCGGCATACATTACCCATACTCACAATGTAGTTGCCCTCATTGTGCATGGTTTTTGGCGTCATAAAGCCGGGTAACTTGTGGGCACCTTTATCACTGTTGAAGTAATAAATATCGTCGCCTTTCACTGGCGTATTTAGTGGCGCACCTTTTTCTTGCCAATCAGGGAATAGCTCACTTAATGCAGTCGGTTCAAAAACAGCACCTGATAAAATGTGTGCGCCGACTTCAGAGCCCTTCTCAACCACGCAAATCATTAGTTCTTGTTCTTTTTCTTGTGCAAGTTGCATTAGTCGACATGCCGTTGATAGACCCGAAGGCCCAGCCCCAACAATGACAACGTCAAACTCCATCGATTCACGTTCCATAATTCCCCCCTAAAAATAATTTAGCTCGCTTTTACTTGCCAAAGTAGCTCGCTAGCCTAATTAAAATAGGCACTTAGCGTTAGCAAATAAAAATATCGCGATTAAACTTGGTATTCAAACACTTGTTTGATAATATCGGTTGCCGATGAAAAATTCAAACACTTGTTTGATTTTTTATTCGATTAAATGCTAGGTTTTAATAGCACCGTAAATGACAATTTACTAATACTAGACTTTTACCCTACTTAGAGTCGAGTTTAACACTCTGAGTACAATTGACTAATTTGTGGCAACTTATTAGGCTGAACGTAAACGTAAACGTAAAGATACAGGCGAAATAGTAATGAAAATATTAGTTCCTATTAAACGCGTTATTGACTATAACGTGAAAGTAAGGGTTAAGGCTGATCAATCAAATGTTGATTTAGCTAACGTTAAAATGGCCATCAACCCGTTTTGTGAAATTGCTGTTGAAGAAGCTATTCGCTTAAAAGAAGCTGGTGTAGCGACTGAAGTTATCGCCGTTTCAATTGGCGAAAAGAGCTGCCAAGAGCAATTGAGAACAGCATTAGCACTTGGTGCTGATCGCGCGATTCAAATCGATACCGACCAAGAAGTTGAGTCGTTAAACGTTGCCAAATTACTACAAAAAGTTGTTGACGAAGAGCAACCAGGCTTAGTGATTTTAGGGAAACAATCAATCGACAGCGACAACAACCAAACCGGTCAAATGCTAGCAGCACTCACCGGCATGCCTCAAGGTACTTTCGCCTCAAAAGTTGAAGTTGCAGACAATAAAGTTGCGGTTACTCGTGAAGTTGACGGCGGTTTACAAACAGTTGCCTTAAACTTACCTGCTATTGTGACTACTGATTTGCGTTTAAACGAACCGCGTTACGCAAAATTACCAGATATCATGAAAGCTAAGCGCAAGCCGCTAGATGTAAAGTCAACAGCTGATTTTGGTATTGATTTAACTCCTCGTACTAAGCTACTTAAAGTAACGCCACCGGCAGAGCGTGAAGCGGGCATTAAAGTAGAAAGCATTGATGAATTAATTAACAAATTAAAAACTGAAGCCAAGGTGATTTCATGAGCATTTTAGTCTACGCAGAACACGACAATAATCAGCTTAAAGCTGACACCTTAAAAACAGTTGCTGCTGCCCAGCAAATTGGTGGTGACATCGACGTGCTAGTGGCGGGCGAAAACTGCCAAGCAGTTGTTGAGCAAGCCGCTAAAATCAGCGGTGTACGCAAAGTACTTGCCGCTGACAACGCTGCCTACGCTAACCAGTTGGCGGAAAACGTTAGTTTGTTAGTCACTGAACTTGCCGGCGATTACGACCACATTTTAGCTACTGCGTTAACAACGGGTAAAAACTTTATGCCACGCGTTGCCGCAGTTTTAGACGTTGCACAGGTTTCAGATATTATCGCAGTAGAAAGTGCCAATACCTTTGTTCGCCCTATTTACGCTGGTAATGCAATTGCTACGGTGGAAAGTCAAGACAGCAAAAAAGTAATCACTGTGCGCGCAACAGCATTTGATGCAGTCGCTACCGATGGCAGTGCTGAAGTAGTCAATCTTGACCAAGCGACTGACGCGCAAACATCAAGCCATGTGAGCGATGAATTTACAGAATCAGAACGCCCAGACCTTGGTGCTGCAAATGTGGTTATCTCTGGTGGTCGCGGTATGCAAAACGGCGACAACTTCAAGTTACTTGAAGGTATTGCTGACAAACTTGGCGCAGCTATTGGTGCTTCTCGTGCCGCTGTTGATGCCGGCTTTGTACCAAACGACATGCAAGTAGGCCAAACCGGTAAGATCGTTGCGCCAGACTTGTACATTGCCGTTGGTATCAGTGGTGCAATTCAACATTTAGCGGGTATGAAAGACTCTAAGGTTATCGTTGCGATCAACAAAGACCCAGAAGCGCCGATCTTCCAAGTGGCTGACTACGGTTTAGAAGCCGACTTATTTGACGCCTTACCTGAACTTGAAGGCAAGCTATAATTCATTACAAATAAATGAATCGATAAAGGGATTGCACTGCAATCCCTTTTTTTATGTTCACGAGTAAAGAGACCTTACGAGGTAAAGCGAAGCATGGAAGCCAGAGCCGAGGAAGAGCGGTCAGACTTTTTGTTCCTGACAAAGTCTAAGTACCAACATCCATGTTGGCAATAACGCGGTGCCATGATCTCTACCGCCATCCTTGGCTGTCGAGACATTAGTGCATTCATATACGTCAGATGGCAAAGAGCGGATATATTCAGTACCTTGTCTTAAATTACCGAGAACTGATAGCAACAAGATTGACAAATGACGATAAATAGCGCATTTTCCGCATCCACAGTTTTATAATCGTCAGTACCTTATCATGCCAAACCACGACAACAACTTAGTCTATTCAACCGAAAGCGGTCGCATTCACCAAGAAAAAACAGAAAAAGTGACACCGTCAGACGGCTTTGCGAAAGTAAGACGCGAAACTAAAGGTCGTAAAGGTAAAGGTGTGATGACTATTTCGGGCTTAGGCCTTGATAGTAAAGCGTTAAAAGCGCTTGCCAGCAAGCTCAAGAAAACCTGTGGCTGTGGTGGTAGCGTTGTCGGTGAAACTATCGAAATCCAGGGCGACAAACGCGACGCCATCAAACAAGTATTAGAAAAAGAAGGCTTTAAAGTTAAATTTATCGGGGGATAGTAAACCAGTGAGTAAAATAGCCGTTAACGAACTTTCCATGCTGTTGGTAGAACCATCAGACACTCAACAAAAAATAATCGTCAACAAACTCAAACAACAGGGTTTGACTGACATCGTCACCGCTAGCACCATGGAAGAGGCTAAAGACATTATCGGCAAGCACCCTAGAGATCTAATTGCTAGTGCAATGTATTTCGACAATGGCACTGCATTGGATTTGCTCAAACAAGTGAGAAAGAGTGAGTATCCTGACACGCCATTTATGTTAGTGACCAGCGAAGTAAAAACCGCACACCTTGAAGAGTTTAAACAATCGGGTGTTATCGCACTGTTACCAAAGCCATTTACCGCAGAGCATTTGTCGTCAGCTATTGAAAATACTATCGACCTACTCTCTAGCGACGAAATGGATTTAGATTATTTCGACGTTAAAGAAATTCGAGTTCTCTTAGTGGATGACAGCCGCTTAGCGCGCAACCACATCCGCCGAGTACTCAACAACCTAGGACTGGAAAAAGTCACTGAAGCAATCGATGGTCAGCAAGCAATCGAGTATATCAATGAAGAAATGTTCGATTTAGTGGTAACAGACTTCAACATGCCAGAAGTTGACGGTCGAGGCCTGACTAAATACATTCGCGAACAAAGTCAGCAATCTCATATCCCGGTATTAATGGTCACCAGTGAAAGTAACGAGAGCCACCTTGCCAACATTGAACAAGATGGTGTCAATGCTCTGTGTGATAAACCTTTCGAACCCAAGTTTGTTAAACAAGTTTTATACAAACTGTTAAATGAATAACTGATAAAAACGCTCAAAACCCATTAGTTTTGAGCGTTTTTGGTTTTGCCTTCACGCGTCTAAGAGCTTGGCCTTACTGGTATATTCTTTTATATGGTCCAAAAACAATCGCGTTTTTTGAGGGATAAAATCTAGATTAGGATAAAGCGCTACCATCTTCGACTTTGGTCCTTTCATTTCAGGTAATACTCGTACCAACTGCCCAGATTTCAAATATTGATTCACAAACATATCTGGCGCAAAAAACATCCCGACACCCGCGAGTACATTTTCAAACAAAGCTTCGACGTTATCTGAGACAAACCTCGCATTGTTCAGCCTCACTTTTCGTCCATCAGACAATTCAAATGCTCGCTTTTGATAATAGATTTTCGACAATACAAATGGCTGTGCTTCGAGATCTTCAATACTTTCTATCCTTGTGACCCCTTCTAAGTAACATGGTGCCGCGTAAAACCCGATGTCATAACTGACTAACGGAATTCTGCGATAACTAAGAGAGTCTATCTCATAATTATTGCTCGTGATTGTGATATCACTTTCACTACTAGGCGGGCTACCAATTGGCAATACCGATAACTCAATATCAATCTCAGGGTACTTAGCCAAAAAACTTGGCAAACTGGGGCTAATAATTTTAGAACCAATTAAGGTGTTGCCTGCTACTTTTAGTTTACCTTGAGGTTGCTTACTCAGCTGCTTAACCGTCACCACGGTCTCATCTAACTCAGCGAGCAAGTATTTCATTTTCTTGGCAAATAACTCACCAGTTTCAGTTAGCGTTACCCTTCTCGTGGTTCTTACCAACAAGTTAGTTTTTAACTGGTTTTCCAAATAGCGAACCTTCTTACTTACTGTAGAGGCTGACGATCCCATTTTTTCAGCAGCAATTTTAAAATTTTTGTGCTCTGAGACCAGTAAAAAAGCTTTTGAACAATCGACAAAGTCCACATTATTTCCATTTAAGACAAGAACCATTTCAATAATGTCTATTTATGAAACTATAAGCAAACTTTATTATGCCAACACAGACCACAACTAAGCTCTAGATATGAAAACAATGACAGCACACTGCGATATAGGTTTATTCCAAACTAATCATTACCAACAGTTTTTTGAATTGGTTGATAAAAATCGCAATAGATTGGGAAATTTTTTTACCACCACCTTAAAAAAAACAGAAAGCTTGGCATCGACTAAAGTATATTGTGACGAGATCACTCAAAAAACTGCTGAAAAGTCATTCTTTGTATTCGCGATAACATCATTAGAAACTAACGATATGATTGGCTACATCGACGTAAAAAACATTGATTGGCAAAACTCTGAAGCAGAACTTGGCTACTTTGCCGACAGCTGCATAGAGGGCACAGGTGCCATGCACCAAGGATTAATGTACGTATTAAACTGGCTAGCAACTGAAACTGACTTACAAACCGCTTTTTGTCGTATACACGAATCAAACACAAGAAGTGTTAAATTGGCTGAACGCGCGGGTTTCTCATTCAAAGAGATACTGGTTAACAATTACCTTCAACCTGACGGAATAACGGTTGATTTATGCAAATATACCAAATCACTAAGGTAACACTCGCGGCTTTATTGATTATCTCTAACAAATTCAACAAATGAATACTGGATAAAACAATGAGCAAAGTAGTACTGTCAGGCTTTATTATTGTCCCAAAGCAAGACCTAAAAACGATAAAAGCAGAATTAGCCCACCATATACGACTTACGCGCCAAGAAGCTGGCTGTATTGTATTTAACGTCATTCAAAACGAAGAGCTAAGCACTCGATTTGACGTTTACGAAGAGTTCGTTGATCAACAAGCTTTTGAGCATCACCAAAAACGCATCAAAAAATCAAATTGGGGAAAATTGACAAAAGACGTACAGAGAAGCTTTAACATAAACTAATTGAATAAGCATCGTCTCGTTTTTTAAAGGATTAAATTCTTTATTAAAAAAGCGGCTACCAGCCGCTTTGCTTAATTTTAGCTACCAAACTCTTAGATTTCTTGGCTATGGTGAGATGCGCTGATTACGTTAATACCAGATAGCTCATCAATGTTGTCAGACATTTCATTTTCAAGTTGATCGATTACCACAACACTTTGACACAAAGCTTCAGCTCTGGTTTCGATGTGTTCTGCGCGTTGCTCCATTTCTCGCTCAATGCGTTGGCCAAAATCTTCCATTTTTTGCTCGAACGAACTCATATCACCACCCGCAGTTAACAACTCCTGACCAACAGCAATTAGTAAGCTGCCCATTGACTGCTTGATGGTTCCCTCAACAACTTCTTCCACTTCTTGTTCAAAATCTTCACCCAGTATACTATCAACGGTTTTACCGTCTTTATCGATTGTATAGGTAGCACTTTGCTCGAACCTTTCTGACACTCTAAGCTTTATAGAAGTTAGTTTTTCGGTCAATTCAGTGCTAACCTTGTTGCCCTGTCCCAAGAGCTCGTTGAAGGCCAAATTAACTCCTTCAATGGCTAAGTCAACGCCATCAATAGCGACAGCTTTAACTTCAGGTACAGTGCCGCGAATTTTTTCTGAAAATTCATTAACTAAACTTTGCTGACCACGAGATAGCGAGACGCGCTTACCATTAACAAAAAGCTTGTGATCGTCTTCGATATAATAAAGCGCTTGATCATTATCAAAAAACTCAATTTTTTCTGGTGATATTCTAACATCGGCATTAAGGTTAACATTACAAGAATTGTGTGCTTGGGCTACTGGAATAGCCATAGAGCCTGCGATCAATGTTGCACCAATAAGCATTGAAAAAATTGATTTGTTCATAACGTCTTCCTTTAATTAAATAATGGAACTATCCGCGTTGCGAGTAGCTTTGAATTGTTATTAACAAAACCAATGCCAAAATTAAAAGCCATATCTTTCAATAAGATAAATAAAAAACCAAGCAAGAGAAAGTAATTTAAAAGTAACTATTAGTTAAATTAACTATTTTTTAGTCTCCTTCACTAATCAAGGATAAGTACTCAATATGGTTCGACAATATCCCCATAGCTTTGCACAACCGTCAACGATTGAGCTGACAGATTCTCCTACCCAGTTAGAAGCCTTGAGCCTTGATAAAAAGCTTGCCAGTAAAACTGAATATGAAAAGCTATTAACCAAGTGGCAAAAACGTATGTTAACTGTACAGCAGGCTTATTATCGCCAAAACTTACGAGCACTCATTGTTTTTGAAGGTTGGGATGCCAGTGGTAAAGGTGGCGCAATTAGAAGGCTGACGGAAAAGCTCGACCCAAGAGGCTTTACTGTTTTTCCCATTGCGGCACCAAGTCAGGTAGAACAAAGTAAACACTACCTATATCGATTTCAAACTAAACTTCCCGCTGCTGGTAATATCAATATTTTCGACCGTTCTTATTATGGACGGGTTTTGGTCGAACGAGTTGAACAATTTGCTTGCGAGCGTGAATGGCAGCGAGCCTATCAAGAGATTAACGAGTTTGAACGTTTACTAACTGACGACGGTGTCAAGATCATCAAACTGTTCCTTCACATCGATCAAGATGAGCAACTCAAACGTTTTCAAGAGCGTATTAAAAACCCTAACAAGCGTTGGAAGCTAACAGAAGAAGATTTGCGCAACCGAGATAAATGGCCAAGCTATCAAACAGCAATCAACGATATGTTAAAATATACATCGACTAACTCTTCGCCATGGCAAGTGATCGAAGCCAATCGAAAATGGTACACCCGAGTTGAAGTACTAAAAACCATCGTCAAAGTACTTGAGTGTGATGTTGATTTAACACCGCCGGCATTAACTGACGACATTAGAGCAATGGCGAAAACTCACCTTAAACTCACGCTATAGCTCATGTTGCTTGTTCATATCGGCAGCCAACAAATTAACTGTTTGAGGAATTTACGGCTGCCATTTTCACAACTTTATGGTTAGAATAATTACAATTGCTTAATTAATAACTATAAAGATCAAACAATGCAAAGCGCTTACATTGCAAGACAGGCTATTTTCGACAGTAAATCAAATACCTATGGCTACGAGCTGTTATTCAGAGACAGTCCTGAAAACAGTTTTCCCAGCATTGATGGTGACGTCGCTACATCAAAGTTAATACTGCAAAACCATATTTTAGGTGATATTCAAGCACTAAGCATGAATAAACCAGCATTTATTAATTTTACTGAGCACAGTTTAGTCAATAAATTTCCATTGATGTTTGACAAAGACTCTATTGTTATCGAATTAACTGGCCAACAAAATCCCACGAAAGGTTTGCTTAAAATAGTCCAGTTTTATCACGATAAAGGCTATAAAATCGCACTAACTGAATACGATGTAGCAGATCACTGGCAGGCCTTGTTTCCATATTTAGCGATGATCAAAGTCGATATAGAAAAGATCAACCCTAAGCGATTGTTACCACTTCGAACTCAACTCAAACCTTTCAATATCAAGCTCGTTGCTGAAAAAGTTGAAACCCGTTTTCAACGTCAAGCGCTCGCAGAAATTGGTTTTAATTACTTTCAAGGTTTCTTCTATGCTGAGCCTGAAATCATTGAAGGACAAATATTAGCGCCAATTAAAACGCAAATGTTAAACCTTATCAGTGAAACATTTAAATCGCCGCTCGACTTTTCTGCCATTTCAACCATCATTAGCCAAGACGTCAACTTGAGCTTAGGCCTATTAAAAATGGTCAATAATGTGGCAACGGGTACAAGGGTTGAAGTGACCTCGTTAAAGCAAGCTGCTGCATATTTAGGTGAAGATAAATTAAGACAGTTTGTCTCTATTCTTGCTCTGTCTAAACTGAGTTCGGAAGACTCAGATGAAATTTCCAAACAAGCGCTTATTACCGCTCGCATGATGTCATCACTTGCTAAAAGCAATCCGTTTAGAGAAATTTACGAATACTCTTTTATTACCGGCTTACTGAGCAGTATGGAAGTAATTTTGAGTATGTCGATGGCAGACATCTTAAAGACCATGCCACTTGCAGCACCTATTGAGCAGGCGCTTATTGAAAAAACAGGATTGTTGGGCGAACTCCTACAGCTAACCTGCGACTTTATCACGGGTAGAACGTCAGATATTAACGAGCGCGTTGGAAAATTTGAGCTATCGACAGAAGGGTTACAAAAAGAGTTTGTTGCAGCAACTAACTGGTATACACAACTTTTGAGATAAACATCAATACAAAAAGCTCACCAGGTGAGCTTTTTTATGTCTTAATATTGCAGGCAAGTTGCTAGTTAAACTTACTTGAGAAGCGGTAGCCTGAACCACGAACGGTTTGAATAAAGTTCTCGTGACCGTAACCGGTAATCGCTTTGCGCAATCGTCGAATATGAACATCTACGGTGCGATCTTCTACATAAACATTGGTACCCCAAACGTTATCAAGTAGCTGTTCACGGCTGTAAACGCGTTCGGTATGCGTCATAAAGAAATGTAGCAAACGAAATTCAGTTGGCCCTAAATCTAAACTCTTGTCATTTATTGACACGCGGTGCGCTACTGGATCTAAAGTTAAGCCTTGAAATTCGATCACTTCTTCAAGAGATGTCGGTGAAACGCGGCGAATAACGGCTTTAATTCTAGCGATCAGCTCTTTTGGTGAAAACGGCTTGGTAACGTAATCGTCTACGCCGGCATCAAAGCCTTTAACTTTGTCTTCTTCGTCACCACGCGCAGTTAGCATAATAATGGGAATATTGCGGGTATATTCGTTTTGCTTAAGGGATTTAGCTAATTTAACCCCAGTTCCCCCGGGTAACATCCAATCTAATAGGATAAGATCAGGGTAAGGTTCTTTTATCGCAGCAACTGCCGCATCATAATCCTGTACTTCTATGGTATTAAAGCCGTTTTGCTCTAAGACAAAGCTGATCATTTCTCGAATTGGAGCTTCGTCTTCAACAACTAAAATCTGTCTGTTCATCTAAACGTTCCTGAAACCTAATTCTACCCGTCCGGTAATGGCGCCTATTGTGATACACTTTAATGACAGTTTCATGACATTAAACCAAATTAGTTAGCTAAATAAAGTCTACTTGTTAAAACCTCTAACCGCTAGAATTATTGTAGTAAAAACAATAACAAAAAGCTTTTTATTAGTTAAAAATCAAACTGACTAAGGGGAGTAATACCTGACAAAACAGTGATAGCTTTGCAGACAAAGTGTCAATGATTTTACACTAATATCATTGCTATTATCGACGAGGCTCGCATTTTGTCGTTATTTATGTGTAAAATCATGAGATAACAAGATAATTTCGCTGATAATGAATAAAAATAGCATATCGAAAAAGTTATTGACCCGGGTGTTATCACTCTATTTTGTCCTGACGTTCTTAGTTACAGGTCTACAAATACTTGCCGAGTACTACAACACCAAAAGTCACATTAACAGTGAATTACTTACCTTAGAAAAAACCTTTAGTAGCAGTTTAACCCGAGCTGTTTGGGAACTTAACACTCAACAAGCCAAAGACATCGCTGAAGGCCTAGTCGCGATTCCTATGATTAAAGGCATCACAGTTCGAGATGAAAATCAGCAAATCATTGCCCAGCTTGGTCAACAATTCGACGGTACTAACCCAAACAGTGCTAATCCGCAACAAGGTGGCCTTTCGACATTTTCAGAAAGTTATTTTGGTCATACCTTCCCACTCATTTTCGAATTTTCAGGGCGAACTACTGAAGTTGGGAGTGTCACGTTATTATCGAGTAATCAGGTCGTTTTTAATCGTATAGAAGTAGGTATTTATTTTCTTATCGGCAACGCAATGATCAAAACGGCTGCACTGATCTTGCTATTTTCACTCGCTTTTTCAAAACTTCTAAGTAGACCTTTGTTCAATTTAACCCAACAAATCAATCAGTTTGATATTGAAGACCCTGAAGCATACAAGCTTCACCAAAGTAGCTACGAAAAGAACGAGCTGACTATTTTAGAAACAGCCTACAACAACCTTATTGACGAACTCGTTATCCATAAAGAAAAGCTCGCTCATGTTCAAGGAGATTTGGTCAGCGCCAATTTAAAACTCGATGAACAAAATTTATTACTTGAACAAGAAGTCGCCCGTAAGACCTCGTCGCTCAGTACAACTATGCTTGAAATGGAGCAACAGCAGCGAGAGCTTTTAACTCAAAAAGAACAGCTGCAAACGGAAAACAATCGCCGCAAACAAACCGAAACGCGACTAATTGCAACTAATCAGGAGTTAACCTCACTGATTAGCGAATTGCATCAAGCTCAAGAGCGTTTGTTAGACGCAGAAAAAATGGCAAGTTTAGGTAACTTATCAGCAGAAATATCTCACGAAATTAATACTCCAATAGGCATCAGTATTACCTCAAGCTCTTACCTTGAGGAGTTGTTGAAAAAGCTTGAGCTGTCGGTTAGCGAGCAAACACTGTCGAAAAGAGAGCTGGGCGAATATATCGACAACAGCAAACAGTCGATATCACTATTAGTCAACAACCTGCAAAGAGCACTGGAGCTAATCTCAAGCTTTAAGCAAATTGCCGTTGACCAAACCAGCAACAAAATTCGACAAGTCAGCATGGCAAAATACCTCGACGAAATTATTCAGTCGTTACATCCCAAACTGAAAAAAACCAGCCATAGAATCAGTATTGACTGTCCGACTGATTTAACCGTTCACGTTCATGCCGGCGCCATTGCACAGATATTTAGTAATCTAATCATAAATTCTATCATCCACGGCTTTGAACAAATTAACCGAGGTGAAATCAATATAAGTGTTAGCCGTTATCAACAAAAAATTGTCATTGACTACAGTGACAATGGTTGTGGCGTGGCACCTGAACAGCTCGATAAACTGTTCGACCCATTTTACACTACTAAAGAAGCACTTGGCGGTTCCGGCTTGGGTACTCATATTGTCTATAACCTTGTCCACGATGTCCTTAACGGAAGTGTCAAAGCGACTAGCGAGCCAAATCAAGGCCTGCACTACCACATCGAATTTGAAGACATGAGCTAATACTATTTTAGCTCAAGCGGTAGCTATTGTTGCCGCTCTTGCGCTATCATTGCCCTCTTTTTACGAAACACACTAAAACTGGCTAGTCGACAATCGCAACCAGTTATATTTACTTGTTATTCAAGCCTGTTGGCTGTTCAATTACCTAAGTTAGGAATTTCCTCATGTGGTTTAAAAATCTCTATTTCTTTGCCTTCACTCGTCCATTTGAATGGCAAGATCAAGACTTAGAAAAACAATTGGCCGAAAATTTGTTTACTCCTTGTGGTGCAACTGAAATGGCTCATTTTGGCTGGGTTAATGCATTGGGCAAGCACGGTCAAAGCTTAGTGCACAATGCCAACGGTAACGTTTTACTGTGTGCTCGCAAAGAAGAGAAGATGCTACCTGCATCGGTCATTAAAGATCTACTCGAAGAAAAAGTAGCTCATTTAGAAGCAGACCAAGGTCGCTCAGCGACTAAAAAAGAGAAAGAGCAATTTAAAGAAGATATCGTCTTCGAATTATTACCTCGCGCATTTTCTAGAATTAATGATACTCATGGTTACATCAGTGCCAAAGATAACATCATCGTCATTAACAGTAGCAGTCGAGGCAAAGCGGAAGACTTCCTGGCATTACTGAGAAAGTCGTTAGGTACCTTGCCGGTTACTAGTGTCTCACCAGAAATGGCTCCCGATGAAAAAATGACCGATTGGCTGGTTGAAAACAGTTTAGGAGCTTCGTTCACCATAGGTATGGAAGCTGAATTCAGAGCACTTGGCGACGATGCGGCGATTGTTCGTGTTAAAAACCAAGACTTGGCCAGCGACGAAATTAGCCATCACTTAGAAGCAGACAAATACGCAGTTAAATTGGCTTTAGAATGGGATGAGTCATTATCATTTGTTTTATGTGATGATTTGGCCATCAAACGAATTAAATTCTTTGATGTACTTCAAGAGCAAAACGATGATATCGACAGTGATGATGTCATCGCTAAACTCGATGCCGACTTTGCCCTTATGGCCGGTGAACTCAATCGCTTCATCAGTGATTTACTCGCAGAGTTTTCAGTAAAAGCTGCTGACTATTTAGACGCCAGCTAAGCGCTCATAAAAGCCACTGCGATCATCAATAGCAGCGATATTTCATTACCAATACATTAAACTCAGATACAAAAAAGCGCATTGTAAATAGTAACAATGCGCCTTTTCCTATACTCATAAGTGTTAAGACTTAATCAAAACTCGCTTTAACTTCACTGACGAGCTCTTTAAACTCGTCGCTGTCCAAATATTCTTCATCTGGCAATATGCCTTTTTTCACATAACTGGCAATTAACGTCGCTTTAGTTGCCTCGCTTTTGAAAATATCATGACAAATAGCACCAGCTCGAATAAAGTCAACGTAGTGAATTTCTTCCGGTAGTACAGAAAGGTCACTCCAACTCTTAACTAATTCAGTCAAATCATCAGAAAAATCCCACGCTTTAGTCACTTCGGCACCAATCGTACTGGCTAGCTTGACAATCGCTTGTTGTAAAAAGGTTGGATTAGCAAAAACATCAGGATGCTTTTCAGCTTCAGTCAAAATAGGTAACACACCAACATTGTGAACTAATGCCGCCAGCGTTAGTGTATCTAAAGCAAATGGCGCGTGTTTATTATCTTGTAAATAACGGCTCATTAGTGCTATTGCCACAGAAGCAACGTCAATTGTTCTGCTCCACGATTTTTTCAAGTACATAGCAACAATTTCGTTTTGTGAAACAAAAACCTGTTTCACCGCCATCGCCGTAGCAATACTTTTAATTTGTCGTAAACCAATTCTCGTCAACGCTTGGTGCACGGTTTCAACTTTAATAGCACGCCCCAACATTGCGCTATTGGCTACTTTAATCATACCCAAAGACAATGCCGGATCTTGACTAATCACTTCACTCATTGCATTTAAATTTACTTCTGGGTCGTCCGCCGCTTTACGCACTTTTAACGCGATTTCAGGTAATGTTGGTAAGACCAAACTGTCCTGCTTAATTTTCTCTAACAATATTGTGTAAAGCGCATTCTCTGTTGCCATATGTGTTCCTTAGTAGCTCTTATTATTCTTGATAACCTATAACTTCACGCTACTAACAAACTTGACTTGCGTCAACAAAACTTTGAAAAAATGGTGCTTTTAACCATCTTTGATTGCAGGCTTTATTTTCATCAATACAATGTCCAACATTTTTACTAGACAATATATTCGACATAGTTTGACAATGTTTAAGCCAGAACTTCTCTCGCCGGCAGGCAGCCTCAAAAATATGCGTTATGCATTTGCTTATGGTGCCGATGCTGTTTATGCAGGAACACCTCGATACTCATTACGCGTAAGAAATAATGAGTTCAATTTAGAAACCACAGAACAAGCAATTAACGAGGCACATCAGCTCGGTAAGAAGTTTTACTTAGTCAATAATATTGCCCCGCACAATAAAAAATTAACCACCTTTATCGAAGATTTAAAGCCGTTAATTACTATGCAACCGGATGCCTTGATCATGTCAGATCCGGGGATGATCATGTTAGTACGTGAACAATTTCCAGATATGCCAATTCACTTATCAGTACAAGCCAACACCATTAACTGGGCAAGTGTTAAGTTCTGGCACGCTCAAGGCGTAGAGCGAGTAATTTTATCCCGCGAACTTGCCATTGATGAAATTGAAGAAATTCGTATGCGTTGTCCGGAAATGGAGCTCGAAGTGTTCGTGCACGGTGCTTTGTGTATGGCTTATTCTGGTCGCTGCCTACTCTCTGGGTACATCAATAAACGCGACCCGAACCAAGGAACATGCACCAACGCCTGTCGCTGGAAATACGATGTCCATCAGGCCAAAGAGACCGAAACGGGCGATGTTATCGCATTACCTGGCGTACAAAATCAGGTGCCGTTGACCTACACGCCAAACAACGAAGACGTGGTCTTACTGCAAGAGCAAGGTCGCCCAGGTGAGTATATGCCGACGTTTGAAGATGAACACGGTACTTACATTATGAACTCAAAAGACTTACGCGCCATCGAGTTAGTCGAACGCTTAGTCAAAATTGGCGTTCACTCACTTAAAATTGAAGGCCGCACTAAATCTTTTTACTACTGCGCCCGTACCGCACAGGTTTACCGCCAAGCAATTGATGATGCCCTAGCCGGTAAAGATTTTAATCCAGTGCTCAACGACAGTCTTGAGCATCTCGCCCATCGCGGCTACACCGAAGGCTTTTTGCGTCGTCATCATCCGAAAAAACAACCAAGTGAGCTGCAAAATTACGATTACGGTTACTCTAAAAGCGATAGCCAGCAATTTGTCGGCGAAGTTATCGGACGTAATCCAGACAATGGCCTAGTCGAAATCGCCGTTAAAAATAAGTTCTTAGTTGGCGACAAATTGGAACTCATGACACCCAGTGGCAACCAAACCTTTTTGTTAACTCACATGGAAAACAAAAAGAGTGAAGTAATCCTTGATGCCAAAGGCTCTGGCTATACCGTTTTTATCTCACTTGAGACTGAGCTCGACTTAGAATACGGCATTATTATGCGCTATTTGAGTGACGATCAAACCACCCGCCACCCATTTAAACAAGAGCTATAACGCAGATGCGTAGTTACTGAGGCACAAATGGCATTACTGATTGAAAAAAGCTGTATTAATTGCGATATGTGTGAGCCAGAGTGCCCAAATGAAGCTATTACTATGGGTAAATCTATTTACCAAATAGAGCCCGAAAAGTGCACTGAATGTTTGGGTTACTACGATGAACCCCAATGTATTAAAGCTTGCCCGATTGATTGCATTGTGCCGGATCCCAACCACCAAGAAACTGAAGAGACTTTGACTAAAAAGTTTGAGCAACTCTACTTTTAGCTTTTAGTGATTGAAGTGTGACCGTGCACCCTATGTATAAAAATGCCAGCGTAATGCTGGCATTTTTATAGGTCGTTTTTCAGTCAAAATTACGGCTCAGAGGTATTATTAATTTCTAAGCTATTCTCAGCCTCTGTTGCGCCTTGGCTGTAGTAAGCGACCCGCTGCTGATCCTGCGCCAATGCCATAAACAACGGCTGCCGTGTACCCAATAAAAATCTTGAAGCAAGATTTGCTTGTTGATCATAACTATCGAGTAAAAAGCCTTGAGTGCGATCAAATCTAGCGTAACGGGCTTGTTTTGAGCTATCCGGACTAAAGAGTAAACTAACAAACCTATCAGTATCTAACTCAAGTAACCCTAAATCGGTAAAAGTAGTGCCATCATAGCTCAAACGGTTACTGGTTGGGCTTTGTAAATAGACATCGGTTTCGGCGTTATTAACAAAAAAGCTCGTAATATTATCGTTTTCACCGAGTGTTTCAGGTCTATACTGGTCGATAAAGGTCAAACCAACTTTGTTAATGGTTGTAAAATCATTAACTGCGGTTGAATAACGGCGCAGCTGACTGGTCGCATTTTGCAGCGCATAAAAAACATTGTTTTGTGCGCTGACATCAGCACTGTTAGTGCCAAAAGTATCTTCAAAATTAACAAACAAGCGCTCTAAATTCTCATTACCAAGCTCTAAAGCTTGTGTAACAACAAAGTAACGCCCCTTAATATTAACAAACGTGAATGGCGCTGCCTGTAATGTCACTTCACTATTGTCTAAGGTCGTCACACTATTATCACTTAGATTTATTTGATAACGGCGTAATTCAGTTTGTTCATTACCATCAGCATCAGTTACAGTTTCTGTTGCTTGCGCCAGCATAAGTTGCCCATTGGGGTGAACGATTAAATTGGTTAATGTGGTATTTTCAGGCGCAACGGCAATATCACTGACTTGTGTCCCCGTATACAAGTGATAACTCTGTAACTTATTACCCGTTGCTAAATAAACAATCGGCTGATCAGGTGCCGTTACCAAAGTATTAGTGTTAATGGTCAGCCCTTGCTGGCGAATTGCGCTACTGCTTTGATCACTGTGATAAAAGTGAACATCGATATTCTGGGCTTGAACATTGGTGATATCAGAGCTAGTGAGGGTTATCGTTGCCCGGTTTAAACTGTTGATCTCAGCACTGCTAGGATCGGCAGTGATTGTCAAAAATTGACCATCACTGCTTTGAGTTAGCGTCAGCCAATCAGCGTCAGTTTGTGCTTGCCAAGTAAAGTCTGTCAGATTGTTAGACAAAATCGCCACTTGCCTGCTGAGTTCACTAACATTAGCGGTATTCACTAGGCCAACATGAGCCTGCTCTGCATACAAGTAGAGGTTGTCCAATCCTAGTTCCACTGGTAACAAACGAGTGTCACCCGAAGTGACTTCAGTAATCGTAATATTGCCTTGTGACAAGCCTGGTGCTGTTATACCGCTCAAATCAACGTTTACTGTGACAGTGCTAGTACCTGTACCCGAGCTAGCGTCAAAGCTCAACCAAGGTAAGTCAGAACTTAACTGCCACTGATTATCACTGACACTGGTCAACTCAAAACTCTGGCTAGCAATACTGGTGGCGCCAAATGTTTCACCAAAGCTGACTAAGTTGGTATTAGGTGTTAACTGCCAAACAAGCAATGAAACATCGATATCTTGATGTTCAAAGGTGTTTTGTGCAACGCTGCCAGTCGAAAGTCGAACTACAGTGTTAAATGACCCCGGCGCAATTCGCTCTTCGTTTATAACGTCAACTTTTAAGGTGGCGCTATTGTCCGTTGTATTTTCTAGGGAAAACTCAAGCCAAGGCACAACATCAGCGCCGGGCGCAAAGCCGACTAATAATCCTTCACCTTGGAAACTGACATTGACTGAAAAGCTGTCATCGGATCTATTGAGAACTTGATTGCTAAACTTGAGTTCTGAGACATTTGTCGAAATTGAGAATCGCGGGTTGTTGTCACTCGAACCACCACATCCTGATACCAAGAGCACAACCAATAAGAACAATGAAAATAAATACCCTTGTTTATTCACAGAGCTATTATTAAATGCGTTCATAATGTTCCTTTATCGTTATTATTAAACCACCAAAAGCATTAACACTATTCTGCGTGATAATTAAGCTAATGTAAAAACTTATCGAAAATTGTTAATAAAGTCAGAATCAAAGGAGTAAACATCGACGTTAATGACGCCGATGTTAGTAGCGGAGAAAAAGAGTAAAGGTAGTAAAAAACTAGTCGTCGAGATCAATAAAATGAGCGCCAAATCGCGCTTTAGTACTCAAGTAACCTTCATTACCCTTCTTGACAAATGCACTGGTTTTAACATGCTCAACAATGTCAACATGCTCTTTAATCGCGTTAATTTTTCTCGGATTATTAGTGACCAATTTAATCTTGGTGACACCTAGGCCATTGAGCATAGTGATAGCGTCATCAAAACTGCGCTCGTCATCGCCAAAGCCCAAATGTCGATTGGCCTCATAGGTATTCATCCCTTGTGACTGCAGAACATAGGCATCAATTTTATTGTATAAACCAATACCTCGCCCCTCTTGGCGCAAGTACAAAATAATACCACCTTCAACGGCCATTTTGTTGATGGTTTCGTCGAGCTGTTCACCACAATCACAGCGAGATGAATGAAAAACATCACCGGTTAAACACTCTGAGTGCATTCTCACTAGTGGCGCTTCTTGAGTTAAATCTGCCTGTTTAAACACTAACGCAATATGCTCATTGCCAACATCAAACTGCTTAAAAGTTACTATTTCTGCTGGAATATCACTATTAGTGCCAACGTTTAATGCCACTCTGGCTCTTACATCAGTCATAAACTCAAATTCACTAGATTAAAAAATGAAGGCTAGGTACAAGCGCTAAATGGATGACCTATACCTCTGGGTAACAAAGTATTGAATACAAAGATAATGGGGCTGGCAAAGAGAAATTCAAGCTAAGCAAGCACTATTTAACAGTACTAGCTTAGCCATAAAACGAATAAGTAGACGCGTTTATTGCCAACTAAACCGAAATCGGGGCAGCGATATGCGGATGTGCTTGATAATCTTTCAACTCAAAATCGTCAAAGGTAAAGTCAAAAATACTCTTGACCTCGGGATTAATCGCCATCGTTGGCAATGATAGCGGCTGCCGTGACAGCTGTTCATCTACTTGTTCAAGGTGATTCAAATACAAGTGCGCATCGCCAAAGGTGTGAATAAACTCGCCGAGTTCCAAGTCGCAAACTTGAGCTATCATCATAGTAAACAGCGAATAACTCGCGATATTAAATGGCACTCCCAAGAAAATATCGGCACTACGTTGATACAGTTGACAAGAGAGCTTGCCGTTTAACACGTAAAACTGAAATAGCGTATGACACGGCGGCAATGCTTGTTTGCCATTTTCAGCATTCTCATTCGGGCTAACACTGGTATCTGGTAAGACTGCTGGGTTCCAGGCAGTAATAATATGGCGTCTCGAATCGGGATTAGTCTTCAAGTCGTCAATCAATTGCGCAAGCTGGTCAATAGTTTCGCCATTAGCGGCGGGCCAATTACGCCACTGAACACCGTAAACAGGGCCGAGTTCACCGTCTTCTGTTGCCCAATCGTCCCAAATTTTAACGCCGTTTTCTTTCAAATAGGCAATGTTAGACTCACCTTTAATGAACCAGAGCAACTCGTGAATAATTGACTTTAAGTGACATTTTTTCGTTGTCACTAAAGGGAAGCCCTTACTCAAATCAAAACGCATTTGATAACCAAAAATACTCTTGGTGCCTGTGCCAGTGCGGTCTGATTTTTCAACCCCGTGATCTCGCACATAGCGCATCAAATCTAAGTAAGTTTGCATGTAAAATCCCCTGCCCTAAAATCTCTTGTAAACTGCTGTTGTTTTCGTTGTGCTAATAATTAGTTAGCCGCTTGGCCATTAACCTGATTGCTTGGCTGGCGGTAACCCCACCAAATAATAAAGGCGCCAGTCAATACCATAGGCAGGCTTAAAATTTGCCCCATTGAAATATATGAGAAAATAAAACCTAGATGTGCATCCGGCTCACGGAACAACTCAACAATCATTCTAAAAATGCCATAACCGATTAAAAAGCTACCAGACGCCATGCCCAAGCGCTTAGACTTAATGCTGACTAAATAAACAATCGCGAATAACACTAAGCCTTCGAGAAAAAACTCATATAACTGTGAAGGGTGACGCGGCAACTGTAATGGGTCTGTTGGAAACACCATTGCCCAAGAAACATCCGTTTGGCGGCCCCAAAGTTCGGCGTTAATAAAGTTACCAATGCGGCCTACACCTAGGCCAATCGGCACGAGTGGCGCAACAAAGTCACCTACTTGTAAAAAGCCTTTTTGCGTTTTTCGAGCGAAAAGAAAGATCGCTAAAATAACACCCAGTAATCCGCCGTGGAACGACATACCGCCTTCCCAGATTTTAAACAAATAAGCGGGCTCAGCCAAGAAGAGTTCAAACTGATAAAACAATACGTAGCCAATACGGCCACCTAAAATAACCCCTAAAAAACCAAAAAATAACAAGTCACTGACTTGGTCTCGAGTCCAGACACCACCGCTGCGATCAGCTGCCCTATTGGCAAGCAACATAGCGGTAACAAAAGCAACTAAGTACATCATGCCGTACCAGTGCAATGAAATAGGGCCTATTGAAAAAATAACCGGATCAATTTGAGGAAACTGCAAAAAACGCTCAGTCATGAAAACACATGTCCTAGAATAAAATAGGCTCAGATTATGCCCAAGTTGGGGTTAAAATACTACGGGGCGATGAAAATACTATCGCGAAAAACAAGCCATTAAACCTTGGTGCCTAAACAGAGAAATACATTTTTATTGCCACTAACAGCAAAAAGCCAGCAAAGCACTTTTTGAGTAACGCAACAGGTAACCTAGCAGCTAATTTCACGCCTATTGGCGCAAAGAAAACAGAGGTACAGACAATGCCAACCAAGGCAGGTAAATAAACATAGCCCAAACTCCACTGAGGCAGCCCTGTTTGGTCAATACCAGCGACAACAAAAGTTAGCGTGCCAAATAGCGCGACCACGACACCGCAGATAGTTGCAACACCAATACTGTGACGAACGGGCAATGAATAGTAAGTCAAAACAGGTACTAAAATAGAGCCGCCAGCGATGCCCATTAAGCTCGATAAAATACCTGTTCCTAAACCAATAACCAGCAATTTAGTTTTGCTTGGCAGTGGCTGCTCACCAGAAACTTTTACCGCCAACATCATGTAAATAGCTAACAAGCTGACGGTAACCGCGAAAAACTTAGTGAGCGCGTCGCTTGAACTGTTGTCGGCAATTAAAGCACCAACTGCCGCGCCAATAGCAATCCCCACCATTAACTGACGGGCGACATGCCACGGAATATTGCCATTCTTGTGATGCGCTCTAGAAGCTGAGGTTGCAGTCAGAATAATGGTTGCCAACGAAGTTGCCAACGCCATCGGCATTGCCAAGTTTTGATCAACACCCAACTCAAGTAACAAGTACACCAACGCAGGTACTATGACTAAGCCGCCGCCAATGCCGAGCAAACCCGCTAACACGCCAACAACGGCACCAAGTGCTAAACAAACAACAAAAATAGTTAACAACATTTAACAAATAAGCTCAAAGTAAAAGAAAAATCGCTACATGCCTGCGCGAATAAAGCCGCCAAACTGCCAGTTCTCAAGTGTCTGATGTAAGTGTTCTCGCACTTGTTGGCTACTGGATAAACTCAAGACGTAATTCAACAGCGCTTGTGCATCAGTGAGGTTAACATGGCGAATAATCCACTTTATTCGCGCCACATTATGAGGGTTCATACTGAGCTTATCGTAGCCCATCGCTAACAATAACAATGCACCAGCTGGCTCTCCAGCCAGTTCACCACATAAACTTAATGGCACAGATAAACGCTTGGCTGCTTGCGAAATACTGTTGAGTGCATGCAAGACCGCCGGGTGATATGAATCATAAAGTGCCGAAACTCTCGGGTTATTGCGGTCAACGGCTAATAAATACTGGGTCAAATCGTTACTACCAACCGAGAAAAAGTCTACTCGCTCAGCTAAGCTCGCCAGCTGAAAAATAGTGCCGGGAACTTCAATCATGACACCGACTTTAGGTTTGGCTAACAGCTGTTGATAGTCTTGTGAAACTTCTTGATAAGCTTGGTTAATCAAGCGCAGTGCTTCGTCGACTTCTTCAGCACCGGCGACCATCGGCAGCATAATAGCGAGATTGCCATAGGGTTGATTAGCGCGCATCATCGCCCTAACCTGCACCAAAAATATCTCAGGATGATCTAAGGTTATCCGGATACCACGCCAGCCCAAAAATGGATTTTCCTCTTCGATAGGAAAATATGGCAGTGCTTTATCGCCGCCAATATCAAGGGTTCTCATCACCACACTTTGCTCGGCAAATGACGACAAAACCTCGCTGTAAAGCTTGGTTTGCTCGTGCTCTGTAGGAAAGCTTTGGCGATTCATAAAAGGAATTTCAGTGCGGTACAAACCGATACCTTGAGCACCGGCGTTTTTCGAGTGCTCAAACCCCACGGCCAAGCCTGCGTTTAACTGTAATTGAACAATATGACCATCTGGCGTTTGCGCGGGTAAATCAACAACCTGTTTCACTTTATCGGCTAAAAAGTGCTCTTCGACAACCAATGCTTGATATGCACTCAGTAAGTGCTCGTCAGGCGCAATAAAGAGTTCGCCACTGTAGCCGTCAACAATAGTTGTAACCGGTGATAAGTCGGCTAAATTAAGCTGTTCAACCCCCATCACAGCAGGTAAACCCAAAGCCCTCGCTAATATCGCGGCATGTGAGTTTTGCGAGCCCGTTAGCGAGACCATGGCTTTCATACCTCGGTGCTGATGCTCCGCCAACATACTGGCAGTCACTTCGTGCGCCACCAACACGTATTGCTCAGGTAGTGAACTCAACTGTTCTTGCGCTTGCTCAATATAACTGAGCAAACGATTACCCAAGTCGCGAATATCACTCGCTCTTTCACGCAAGTAGCTATCATCGAGATTATTGAACTTGCTAATGTACTGCTCAAAAACCAATTTTAACGCGCTAGCGACATTCCAACCGGCGTTTATTTCGCTTTCAATTTCTTGAGTTAACGCTGGACTGTCGAGCATGTGCTTATACATTTCAAAAATATCTAAGCTTTGATCGCTAATCAAACCACTGAGCTCTGCGCTCATTTTGTTGAAATCGGCTCGGGTCTTTTTCGCCGCCATCCGAAGCAGTTTCAGCTGTTTTTTATGGTTGCTGTCACGAGTTAAGGCAACATTTTTCAATTCGGCTTTTGGCTGACAAATCCAAACAGGTGCAATGGCGACACCCGATGAGCCTGGAATGCCTTTCAACGGTTGATGATAGAGCTGTTGTTGGCGATTAGTAAAACTTGCGTGGCGAGCTTCGGCATTTGCTAATACCGCAGCAATTTGAGCCGACAACGTGACAACAAAAGCTTCTTCGAGTTCAGAAAACTGCCTAACCTGATATTGACGCAACGAAATAACACCAAGTACTTTGCGTTGATGTATAATTGGCGTCCCTAAAAACGCTTGAAAATCGTCTTCATTGGCATCGGGCAGATATTTAAAATAAGGGTGATGTTGTGCATCGGCGACATTAATTGGTTCTTCGCGCTGACCGACAAAACCAACCAAACCTTCAGAAAAGCCAACACAAACTTGGCCGATAGAAGTTTGCGCAAAGCCGTCTGAAGCCATCAAACGAAAGTGGCCCGCTTGGTAGTCGGCAATGTAAACCGAACAACAGTCGGCACTGATAGCAGACTTTACTTGCTCAACTAGCTGCTGTAATGCCTTAGCAAGATCAGCTTCTTGACTGAAACCTAAGACAATTTTTCGCAACTTAGTGAGCATAGTACCCCTTAGGTTAAAGAGAAGACGAATAGAAAAGAAACATCGCCCATAGTCGCTATGGGCGAAGCATAATAATAATCAGTGTCGGCGTTTTCGGCGATCATAGCGGTGAATAGACAATGCCACAGGGGCAAACTCTTTCATCACTTTGCGATACACTTCCCGTTTAAACGAGACTACTTGTCTGACCGGATACCAATAACTCACCCAACGCCAGTCATCAAATTCAGGATGTGAACAGTGTAATAAGTTCACCGCTGATTCGTGGCTGGTAAGTTTTAGTAAAAACCATTTCTGCTTTTGACCAATACACACAGGTGTACTGTCGTGTCTTACAAAACGCTTCGGTAATTTATATCTCAGCCAGTGTTTAGTTGATGCAACAATTTTTACATGTTCGGGTTTTAATCCGACTTCTTCGTACAATTCGCGATACATGGTTTGCTCAGGTGTCTCACCTTCGTCAACGCCACCTTGCGGAAATTGCCAAGAATGTTGCCCAAAACGTCTGGCCCAAAAAACCTGTCCCCTGTCATTGATTATTACTATGCCGACATTGGCGCGATAGCCTTCGGCATCGATCACAGGAACTCCCAACTCAAATATTCAGTAATATGTCACTGATTCTTCCACAACTTTTGGTATTGAGCAAATGAATATTTGCTTGCGCGCAGGATAGCCACTGCGGATAATAGCCAAAATCGCTGTGCTAATGACCGACGTGACAAATAAATTTCCAACACCAAGCTCTGCTACTGAATTAGTCGACAGGGCCCAACAACTCGCAGGTATGACCCTAGCTGAAGCTGCTGAGCTTGCTAAGGTCAAGGTGCCTAAAAGCCTAGTCAAAGAAAAAGGCTGGATAGGCTTGCTGTTAGAAACCTTGCTCGGCGCTGATGCCGGTACCAAGGCTGAACCTGACTTTACTGAGCTTGGCATCGAATTGAAAACGCTACCTATCAGCTACACGGGCAAACCGCTTGAAACCACTTTTGTCAGTGTTGCGCCACTCACTGGCATCAATGGTGAAACTTGGCACACGAGCCATATCTACCGAAAACTAAAGCGAGTGCTATGGGTACCGATAATCGCCGATAAAACACTTGCTGTGGCTGATCGCACCATAGCAACCAGCTTTTTATGGACACCATCACCACAGGAAGAACAACTTTTAAAACAGGACTGGCAAGAACTCACCGATATGATCGCCCTTGGTCAAGTTGAACAAATAAACGGTCGTATTGGTCAAGTGCTACAACTGCGCCCAAAAGCCGCCAACAGCCAAGTAAAAACACAGGCTTTTGACCAACACGGACGCCCATTTATGACACTGCCCCGTGGTTTTTACTTAAAAACTCAATTCACCCAACAACTTTTAAACGCTCATTTGCGTATCAATTGATAAATAAGTCACTTTACAAGTTTACTTTTATTTGTTGTATTAGAGGTTAGTAAGTCCTCACCACAAGTCATGCCACATTTGTTTTTTACTTATCGGATAAACCAGATAAAATAAGCATCATTATCGTAACGGCCAAACAATCGAGATAACTAGTATTTTACATGACAGCATTCGCTAAATTTGATCGCTACATTACCGGTATATTTTTTCTTACCGTCGTCACCCTAATTGCGACCTCATATTTCGCTTTTAAGGCGGTTTTAGGCGTTCATTACAAACAGCAACAAGAAATAATGCTACCGCTGTACTCTTTAGTGACTGCTGAAATAGTACGTCCGCTGATTGCATCGCACTACATGGCCAATGATGAATTTTTGATTGACCACATTGAGCAAGACAGCGTCGATAAAAAGAAGTTACTGACCTACCTAAAACGCTTATCAAACGAATACGGCATGCTTACGTTTATCGCCATCGATAAACACAACTTTAGACTTGACTCAGGTAATCAAGTACACAGTTTAAGCGTTGAGGATTCTGAGTGGTATCACAGGTTAAAAGCGCAAGATAAAGATCAATTTGCCGATATCGGCAACGCTGAAGACCCACACCTGTACTTCGATGTCAAAATGTATAATGCCGACAAGTTTATTGGTTTTGCTGGCGTTGGCTTAGATTTGAATTATTTTGCCGATACCTTTGCCAACCTAAAGCAGCAATACGGTTTTAACCTTTACTTTGTCGACGAAAATAATGAAGTAACACTGTCTTCTGATGCGATAATGAAAACCGAAAGTCACCACCGACGCGAACAAATAGTTAACTTAAATGAGCTCGAATGGTTTCAGCACTATCAAAAGCAAACAGATAAATCACAAGGCACTGTCATCGACACTGGCACTGAAAGCTTATCGGTCTCTGTGCTCCCGGTGAAAGAGCTTAACTGGCAAGTCTATATTACTGCGCCACCGGCGAGCGAACAAAATGCTTACTGGCAGATATTTTTCAGCCGCTTTAGTATTTTCGTTGTAGTAGCAACAATCTTATATTGGTTATTTCTAAAATCACTTAAGGCATACCAAAAACGCCTGGTTGCCGACGCCGAAATTGACTTTTTAACCAAATTACCAAACCGGACATACATTAACTGGTGGTTTGATAGTATCAAGACCGAGCATACTAGTCTGAGTATAGTAATGGCCGACATTGACCACTTTAAATCCATCAATGACACTCATGGCCACTTAATCGGTGACGATGTTTTAAAATCAGTTGCAGAAACGCTGAGCAGTAATGTTCGTAAAATGGATATTGTTGGTCGCTGGGGTGGCGAAGAGTTTATCTTACTATTTCCTGACACTGAAATAGATCAAGTGATCGAAGTCACTGAAAGGATCAGACACAATATTGAGCAATTGCCATTTAAAAACAAACTCAACAACCAAAGCTTTTCTACCACGGTCAGCTTTGGTGTCAGCCATGGCAATTTAGCCAATACTGATATTGAATCATTAATCGAAAATGCCGACAACGCCCTTTATCAAGCGAAAAAAGCAGGCCGTAATCAAGTGATTTGCCAGCCAAGCGCTGACTAAAATTTCAATCGTATTTTAATCAGCGCTTAACTTGCCTGTGTATCTAGACTTCAGTATCGAGACTTAAGCGTCGATACTTGAACATAGATACTAGAGAGCACAAATATTAGAGTGATAAAACGGAAACTCTTTGTCCTAAGCTAAATGATTGGCCAGCATCAATTGTCGTTAGTTCAGTGCGCGCGGCCTCTAAACAAACGTACTCCAATTGGCCATTTTCGCTAATATCCTTCATTCTGGCGGCAATCGTTGCATCAGGATTCCAAAGTACCCATTGGCTGATGTTAGTTGGCTCAATCGCAATAACGCGTTTTAAGCCTTTATCAATCAATCTCATTGATTGGCCGCTGTGATAAATGCGATCTATCGCCCCCATACAACTATTGACCTCACCCGCTGGTTGCTCTTGTTCGGTCAACTGGTCGTAGTAATCAACCTGACTCAGTTCAGGGATCTGACAATTTTCCGGGTGGCTTACAGTAAAATAACTGTGTAACGCACCGCTAAACTCAACGGCATGTTCAGCTAAATTGGTAATAAGCAACTGTTGGCTGAACTCGACACCAAAGCTCAAATGCTGCTCTAATTTAGCCGCTGCTGGCCAAAGCGCATGCGTATTTTGACCCTGCCAAACTAGCCTAATATCAACCACATCATCAGTCGTGGTAATTGAAGCAACTTTCCATAACTGGTTACGAGCAAAACCGTGATTACCACCGTCTTGATACGGCCCAAACCAAGGCCAGCAGATTGGTACACCGCCCCGAATAGCTTTGCCCTTGTTAAAGTATGCCGCTTTGCTAAGCCAAAATACTTGCTCCTGATCTTTAGGCTGCCAGGTCAGCACTTGGCCACCATATAAACTGACACTGGCAACAAAATTAGGGTGAACAATATCTAAAATTGGCAAACCATTTATCTGGCGCCAACTTACTGAACTAGTATGAGACAAAGCAAATTCCTCTGAGAGTTCTAAATCAACTTAATAATAAAATCCCTGTACAAATCCGCTCTTTGCCTTCCATGGCATCGCTGGATAAGTACTTCCCTGTACAAAAAAGCTGCTGATATTATATCAGCAGCTTTTTAGGTGACTACAACGCATAAGTAAAGCGTTACTTGGTATAAGCGCGAGGCATATCGGTATCTGCAGTATAACGCTTGCGCAGGGCATCTTGGCGACTTTCGGTACCGTACTCTTGGCCTGAAATCCACATTTGCTCAACGTGACTATTTAAGTCTAAAGGATCTGCACTCCAAAGCACTAAGTCAGCTTTTTGACCAACAGCTACGCGTCCGGTATCCAAGCCAAAAATATCGGCAACATTAGCACTAATAGCAGCAATAGCTTGCTCTTTGGTCAAGCCATTGGCAACTGCGTTACCCGCGTTGTATCTAAGTTGATACAAGTTATGGGTATCACCGCCAACAGTTAAGGCAATTTTCACACCTGCACTCGTCAGTAGTTCAGCGTTTTTCAACGAGTTGTGCAAGCTATCAAAACCGCCCGGCAAATTGCTAATTGGGTTAATAATGACAGGGATTTCCGCCTTCGCCAATTTATCTGCAACCACTGCACCGTCTTCTGCACCAGCGATAACTAAGTTAATGCCAAACTTGTCTTTTAGCTTGATCAACTGGACTAAGTCAATGGCGCGATCAGCATAAACAATCACAGGTAATTGCCCCGTGATAACTTTCGCCATTAGCTGTTCTTTTTTGCTTGGTTCCTTGTCCGACTCACTCGACTTTTTCTTATCAGCTTTTTTTGAGGATTGGCTTTTAGCCATCTTGCTGTGAGCTTTTTCAGCACTTTCTAACTCGTCGATTAGATTTTGTAAATCCATCGCGCGTGAGCCTTTACTCTTAGCACCTAAGCTGACGATTACCGCTTTATCTGTCGCAATCACACTGTCAAAGTCACCAGTCAGCTCAGTAACAAAAGCTTGGCCTTTAAAGATACTATCACCGCCTTGAGGCACTGAAACGTTAGTAGTAATACCACCCTTACGCGTATATGGAATCACACTCGTTTTAGGGTTAAAGGCCAAACTGGCATCAAAGGTGATGTCAGCCTTTTTATCTCGGGCATCGCGACTGTTAGCAACTGCGCCAACCTCGACTAAGCCCAATTGATTCATGCTACCAATAAAGCCCGGTGTTAATACCTTGCCCTTGGCGTCAACAACTTGATCCGCTTCTACTGACGCAGGGTTAATTGCACTAATCACACCGTTATCAACAATAACGGTTGCCCCTTCAAGGACTCCCTGCTCAGTGGCGCTATAGACTTTGGCATTAGTAATTGCCAAGCTTGCTGCCAAACTCGAAAATGCCGCTAAACTCGGTGCTAGAGCAAGTGCTAATAGTGATTTTTTAAACATTGTCATGACTCACTCCCTATGGTTGGCCTAGTAGAAAATCGCTTTTCGCTTGATATTTAGGATCAAAGCGGTCGTATACTTTAGCGCCATCGACAAACACTTGTTCTGCTTGCGCGTATACGCTAAACGGGTTCATGTTCCAAAGCACAACATCGGCTTTTTTACCTGTTTCCAAACTACCCGTCACGTCTTCAATACCCAGCGATTTAGCGGCATTTGAAGTAATCCAAACAATGGCATCTTGTTCCGTTAATTCAAAGCCAGCATCTTGAGCGCGATATAACACTTTACCCGCTTCTTGGTTTAATCGTTGAATGGTTGAAGATGAATCAGAGTGAACAACTGCACACGAGTTTTTCATCGCATCAACAATAGCTACATTTTCCAATACCATATCGTAAGCTTCCATTTTGAAGCCCCACCAATCTGGCCACATCGCTGCACAATTACCATTATCAGCTAATAAGTCAGCAATTTTGTATGCCTCAACTGCGTGATGGAAAGTACCGGCGTGGTAGTTAAACTCTTTGCCTAAATCAATCATCATCGCCATTTCTTCGGCTTTGTAACAGTGGTTGTGAATCAGAATTTCACCGTCGAGTACACCTTTTAACGTGTCTAACTGAACATTGCGCTCTGGCGCTTCAGGGTTTAAGCCCGCAGCGTAATCCGCTTCATATTTGTCCCACGCGCGCTTGTATTCTGTCGCTAAATGCCAAGCTTCGCGGTAACCTGCCATGTTACCCATACGAGTTTGTGGTGCCTCAGTGCGGCTGCCATAAACTCGTTTTGGATTTTCACCACAAGCCATTTTCAAACCGTAAGGCGCATTTGGAAACTTCATACTTTGCATGGTGTGACCTGGCACGTTGCGCAAAGTCACGCCGCGACCACCAATTAAGTTCGCTGAACCCGGTAAAATCTGTAAGGTTGTCACACCGCCAGCGCGAGCTGCTTGAAAACCAGGATCTTGTGGCCAAACACTGTGCTCAGACCACACTTCAGCAGTCACTGGCGCGGTCATTTCGTTACCGTCGGCATGGGACTCAACGCTCGGGCTTGGATAAACACCTAAGTGCGAGTGAACATCAATAATTCCCGGTGTTAACCACTTGCCTTTGGCGTCAATAACTGTCGCATCGGCATCACTTAGCGATTGACCAACACTGACTACTTTACCATCGGCAAACAAGACATCGGCGTTATCGATGCGCTCGCCAGTACCCGTCAGTACTGTTGCATTAGTAATAAGCGTTTTTGCCGCTGGCAATGGTTGATAGGTGCTCGGATACGGGTCTTTGTTAACCGTAACTTTAGCGTCTTGGCGCTCTTGCTGGCCGCAACCAGTCAGGCCAATTGCAACAGCAGCAACCAATAGCGATGGTGCCAATTTTTGCATAGTTAAGTTCCTGTTTTTTTTAAATTTTATTAAAATATAATTTAGTAGTTTTAGCTAACAATTTGGCGCTAGCTAAACAAGACAATGACGAGATACATTATTATAACAAATTAGAAACAACAAGCACCTACGAGATAAGTAACCAATAAATCAGACCAACGGCGGAAACCATTAATACAGTTCGAAAGGAAAAAGTTCGAAAGGAGAAAAAGAGCGGTGGCGGATTGTGTTAATCACAAACTCCACCAAAATTAAGACCACTGTTTACTCAGCGAAACCAACGTTTAAACTTATCGGCTCTAAGCGCCAGTAGCACTGCGACCATAACCAGATAAATTGACGGCTCAATTAGCTCAGACTTTACGGACCAGTAAAAGTGAACTGCCGCAAGTATTGCCGCTGGATAAACCCAGTTGTGTAATTGCTGCCAACGCTTGCCCATTTTGCGCTTTAACGCGCTCACAGACGTAACCGCAAGCAGTAACAAAACGGTAAACGCCAGCATACCAACCGTGATATAAGGACGTTGAATTATTTCATCAACAAACAGTTGCCAGTTAAACTGCACTTCGAAGAACAAAAAGCTCAGGATATGGAACAAGGCATAAGCAAATGCATACAAACCGACTAAGCGCCTTGTTTGCAGTATATATGCTTGTTTAAAGCGTTTTGCCAACGGGCTAATCAACAAACTCAACAACAAAATATTGAGGGCGCCAATACCAGTGAAGTGCAAAATAGCCTCGACTGGGTCGCCGCCAAGCTGATCAATAATCGCTAAGTAATAGGTATAAACTAGTGGAATAAGTGCCGCTAAATGAATAACCGTTTTCAATAACCAGACTTTGGTTTTAGTCGCCATAAGCTAGTAATTTTTCCGCAGATTCATACCTTTATATAGGTGCGCTACTTGCTCGCCATAGCCATTAAACGGCAAGGTTTCAATGCGGTTACGAGCAAACAAGCCACCAGTTGTGATACGTCTTTCACTGGCTTGACTCCAACGCGGATGCGAAACATCAGGGTTAACATTGGCGTAAAAGCCATACTCATTTGGCGCCAGAATATTCCAGGTAGTTTTTGGACGACGCTTGGTTAATTCGATAGAGACAATTGACTTAATGCTCTTAAAGCCGTATTTCCAAGGCACCACTAATCGCACTGGCGCGCCATTTTGGTTTGGTAACGCTTTGCCGTACATTCCCACCGACATCAAGGTAAGGTCGTTCATTGCTTCATCAAGGCGCAGGCCTTCAATATACGGATACTTGATACCACCGCCAATGCGTCGACTCGCCTGTCCAGGCATTTGCTCAGGGTCGTATAAGGTTTTAAAGGCAACATATTTAGCGTCAGAAGTTGGTTTTGCTAACTTAATTAATTCTGCTAACGGGAAGCCAATCCACGGAATCACCATCGACCAAGCTTCAACACAGCGCAGGCGATAAATGCGCTCTTGCAAGGCAAATTTGTTGAACAAATCGTCATAATCTAAAGTCAATTCGTTTTCAACATGACCAGAGATTTTCAACTGCCAAGGATTAACTTTAAAGTTTTGTGCAAGCTCTGACGGTTGATTTTTTTGCGTCCCAAACTCGTAGAAGTTGTTGTGAGTCGTTGCTTTTAATTCTGGCGTTTGCACTTGCCCCAGCGCTTGTGCTGATTTTTCAGCGCTAAAGTCGAGTGCTTTTAAGTTAGGGTTAACGGCACCTTGTGCTTGATCACCACCAAATAAACTCAGACTTGCCGCTCGGCTAGGGGTTGTAGCAGCCATTAATGCACCGGTACCAACAAAGCCCATTTTTTTCAACATATCACGACGATTGTGATAAACCGACTCGTCTGTAACCTGATTTTCTCCGATGTGATCTGACGACTTAAACTTGATCAACATAAACCTGTACCTAACTCATTGCAAAATTCATAGTCAATAAGACCTTGAACGAGCCAGATTATTTCACCTAAAAGCAATTAGCCTTGATATTTCAACACGCTAGTTACTTGTAAAAACCAGCTTGTTGACCAACGCCAATTGACTTTGCCAATAGCCAGAGTGTTTCGGCAGCGAGTCTTGTTTATCTTGTACGCGGCGGTGATAAAACAGGTGCATGCTAGGTTCAGGTAACTCTGCTGAGTCAAAATTACTGGCGGGAATAAAACTATAACCCCAGTTTGGTAGGAAATTTAAGGTCGCTAACACAGGTTGTGAGCAATGCATACAAACGCCTCGGTTGACCGCTGGCGGCAATCTGTGTTTGGCAAAAGTAAGCGATGATTGGTCCACTTGAGCGAGATCTTGTGATTTAACCACTACGACATCAGCAAACGGTTGTTTGTAGACCTTTTGACAAATTTTACAGTGGCAAATAAATCGAGTCAGGACCTGACCATTGACCGCCAAACTCGATTTTTTGCATTGGCAAGCAGTTTCAATTGACATATTTTAGGGCTCTCCTGCGACACTAAACCGTCAATCTAGCTCGAAGTCCGCTATTTGTCACTAGCAAAGTCGGTCAGTGTTTGCCCAGACATGCGATAGCCAATCCACTCGGGTTGCGCTTCAGCACCAATTGACTGATAAAAGTCTCGCGATGGCTTATTCCAATCTAAGCAGCTCCACTCAAAACGACCACAACCTTTATCAAGTGCAATTTTAGCCAGCTTTTTTAGCATCAAAGTACCTGCTCCCAAGCCGCGGTGCTCTTGGGAGACATATAAATCTTCCAAGTAAAGTCCGGGCTTTGCCAACCAAGTTGAATAATTAAAAAAGTAAACGGCAATACCAATGGCTTGGCCGTCGAGCTCACAGATAAGCGCATCAACGTGACCATCGTCGGCGAAAATCGTCGACCTGATGGTTTGTTCTGTTGCCAGCACTTCATGCTCTGCCTTTTCATAAATAGCCAGTTCTTTGATAAAGTGCAAAATGGTTGCAGTATCATCAATATTTGCTGGTCGAATGTTAATGTTGGCCAAAATAATCTCCTGCCTAGGTATGTCTAAAAATCACTGCTTACTTCAAAGGTTAACGGCTGCTGGCTAATAGGGTGAATAAAGCTCAAGTGCTCGGCGTGTAAATGCAAGCGTTGCTCGCGTATCCCGTTTAGCGTTTTACCGGCGCTATTTTTACCATATAAATCGTCGCCAATCATGGGTAAATTGAGCCCTTTCGGGTGCGCGCAGTGAACTCTAAGTTGATGAGTACGCCCTGTTTTAGGGTATAAGTGCACCCGTGATTGTTGCTGATTAACCTCAATTAATTGCCAATAGGTTTCTGCATTTTTGCCTGTTTGTTGGCAGACTTTTTGTCTTGGTCGATCGTCGAAATCGACAATAAGGGGCAGGTTAATCGTTCCTTCTCGGCCGTACTCATCAACATTCAAAACACCATCAAGCAAGGCAAGATAACGCTTTTGTACGACGCGATTAATAAACTGCTTTTGTAAGTGCTTATGCGCTCTTGGGTTTAACGCCAACACCATCAAGCCCGAGGTCGACATATCTAAACGATGAACAATCAAAGACCCAGTCGCATCGGGGAATGTCTGTTTAATACGGCTATACACCGAGTCTTGAATATTTTTACCCGGTACAGAAAGCAGCTCAGCCGGCTTATTAACCACCAGAATATCGTCGTCTTGGTAGACAATCTCTAGCTCTTTATCTTGAGCACTATTGGCTAATAAAGGATTATCATCTACCGCTAATCCTTTCAGCATGTGCGTCAAAATAGGAAAGCATTTGCCCTGACAAGAGGGATAAAACTGTCGATGGCGACGGATTTCAGAGCTAGGGCTCTTTCCCCACCAAAATTCAGCCAGCGCAATCGGTGTCAATTGATGTAAATAGGCGTATTGTAATAATTTAGGCGCCGCACAATCGCCAGCACCTGCCGGTGGCGGATGGTTAGCATATTCGCGAAAAACATCTGCCAAATCTCGGCTTTCGGACTGTGCATTTAAAAACTGATATCGACTAAAAAATTGCTGCTGTAGTTGATTAGAGCGCTGTTTACGCTGCTGTTTTAATGAATCAATGGCGTCGACAAGGCTGTCTAATTGCTGACTTGTCGTTGATATTTGTTCCCGCCACAGCTCTTTCAAAGATAACAGCTGTTTTTTATCACTAACACTTTGCCCTGCTAGACTAATTTCAAGCTTAGTTAATTGATCTGAGCTTAATTCACCACACGCCAATTCACCTTTGGCACGGGCGCGCGCGGCTTTGCGCTGCTTACGGCGTTCAACCATATGCGCTTGCTGCTCTGATATTTCTTGCTCAGCGCTGTGGTTTTGTTCTGATAAACGTGCAGTTAGGGCGGCCAACTCTGGTGCAGCCGACAATGACGCTATTTCACTATTTAACTGATTAATAAGGTTTTGCTCAGCGATTAATTCCTTATCCTGATAGATATCAAAAACAGGCGGCACAAAGCCAGGTACATCACTGCTATCTGCTAGCTTACCCGAAAATGCCAAGAGATAGCCAAGTTCGCCATCTGAGTTTTTTACCACCAAAACACCAAACATTTTGCCACTTGCTAGCGCGCTGTCATCGTCTTCGTTTAAACCAAAATTATGATGCCACGACTTTTGCTCTTTAAGGTGTTGTTGCAATTGCTCAGCAGCAAGTACCGCAAGTTGATGTGGTTGATAATAAAATGGAAAGGTAAAACGTGATGGCTGTGCGATATGGTCAACGCTTTGAGCAAACAGAGTAAAATAAGAATCATCAGATAACATAGTTTGCCTATACACTAACACCGCTGTGATCACGCTGGTTAGCAACGAGATCACTTAACATAAAAAGAGTGCAATTTTACGCACTCTTTTTTGTTATCACAAGTTAACCATTAGAGCTCAAATGTGTGCTTTTCTTGCATCAAGTCATAATCAGCTAAATAGTTAGCAATGGTGGTAAAAGACGTCGTCTTAATTTTACCTTGGTGATCCTTCATCGTGATACCGCTATTGAACATACTACCCAGTGACAATTTCAAGCGACTAAAGTGAATCGGTTGTGGTGAAAAGTAAGCTTTAGTGTTGGCTTTAAGCCTGCTCATATCGGTGGTTTGATAAATCGCGGCGTTAACAATATTTAAGGTATGCTCGGTACAGTTTTGATAGCGATTATTGTACGGATTCGCAATCAAGGAATATCGAGGATTGTGCAATTGTTGATTTTGACCACTGGCGATAACCTCGATTATTCGCTGTTGTAATTCGGCACTAGGAATAATAATGCCAGCTTTTAACTCGGATACTCCCCAGAAAAAATCCACTGGATAATCAGTTACCAAGCTACTCTTAGCGCTATTATCTGCGTTTTGGTAAAGGTTGTGGATTGCATATCCTTTCGCGGTTTTGCCATTGCTCAAGGTAATTTCTGAGTAAACAGCAATTGCCGTATGAGTAAATTCAATTCCCTTTGGTAGCTTTTCTTGAGGTTGCCCTAAGCGCGCAATAATAAAAGCTCTTGCTCCTTGCTGAGCAGCATATTTTTCCACTTGTTTGGCAAAGCTGGCTATTTCTTGCGGGCTAAAGTTTGCCTCAGTTGCACGGTTGCTACCCGCGTAGCTTGTACAAACAAATAGTAAGGTATAGACTAAAACAATTAATTGATTCATCGTACATTCCTCGTGGTAAATTGCTCATTAGGCTTATTCTTTCATTGCTTGATCCGGCGCTCGGTCGACGGTAATTGTGATTTCAGTGACTTCTAACACAACAGGCGTTTTGTCTATCGAGTGAGTCAATTCGCTACTCGCTACTTTCGACATACCTTCACCAAGTTCTATACTGGCTTCAGCGGCGCTAACCGCAACACTGCCTACAACTACAAGCGGCACCGCGATAACCCCACTTGCCACTTGCACCGAACCAACACTACCATGGCTCAACGCCAGTGCCGAGTGCTTACTCGCCTGGCTAGTATGCTCAGATGAAGGCTCAGCAAACACAGAACTAGCGCTAAATAAAACAGACAATGCAGTAAAAACAGGTAATAACTTCATAGTAATTCCTCAGTGATTCAACTGTTTTCAACACTAGTGAGGTGTATTAGTTATGTAAACCAAAGCATTTGATGTATTAAGATAAAACACCTAAAGTATATTTATTTGATACTTTACTGAGCTAAACCCTCAATATAGCCCTCGTTTCAGGTTTGGAGTGACAATGAGTCAGATTAAGCAGATTTCAGAAACTTTAAAACAATTACTCAAGCAGCATAAATTAACCTATAAGCAAGTTGCCGCGCAGTTAGAGATGAGTGAAGCAAACATCAAGCGGGTATTTGCAACTAACAGCTTTTCATTAGAGCGGCTTGAGCAAATTTGTCAGCTGATCAATTTAACCCTATCCGATCTTTTTATTTTGTTAGAAAAACAACAACCGCAGCTAACTGAACTTACCTTAGAGCAGGAGCAAGAGTTAATTGATAACCCTAAGCTCTTGTTATTTGCTGCTTGCGTGCGCGACTACTTATCGTTTGACGACATCATCAGCCACTACAACATTGACCTGCATCAGGGGATTCAATTAATGGCGAAGTTAGACAAAATTAAATTGATTCAACTGTTGCCAAACAACAATTACAAACTCTTGCTGTCGCGAGATTTTAGATGGCTTAAAAATGGGCCATTAGAGAAGTTTATGGAAACGGAAGTGCTTGATCGCTTTATGGCCAATAACTTTGATGGCGAAGATTGCTTCCGCTTTTACTTGCGAGGTCGCTACTCGCAAACATCAATATCAATACTGCAACGCAAGTTAAACCAATTAACGAAAGAAGCGGCAGAACTCAACCTCGAAGATAGCCACCTAGCATTGGCGCAAAGAAAACACATGGGAATGCTGTGCGCGCTAAGGCCATGGGAGCCTTCATTATTTGAGCAATTTAGAACACAATCATAACAATCAACGCCTTGAGTATATTATTTAAATACCAAAAGCATAAAATAGTTATTCTAAAGACAATGCAGTTTACTTAATTTATTCTCAAGCACATACTCGCTCCAGCCAACGCTACAGGGTGTGGCAAGATTAAAAAGAGGAAGTGAGTATGAATAACAAACCAACCAGAGCTTTTGTATTATTGTCTATTGCAATGTTAGTCGCAGGTATTGCGACGTTTTGTTTGGGCTTAGTCAATGCTGAAATGCAACTCAACGAAAAAGGTTATTACTTTGCTATCTTAATTTTTGGCCTATTTTCATTTGTCTCATTACAAAAAAGTGTTCGCGACAAACTCGAAGGTCATAGCATATCCAAACCATACAGTATTATGTGTTGGGTATCTTCAGGTGCTGCAGTTGCTCTGCTCACGATAGGCCTGATAAACGCCGAATTGCTGCTCAGCGAAAAAGGCTTCTACGCCATGGCGTATTTACTCAGTGGTTTTGCCGCAATCACAGTACAGAAAAATGTTCGTGATATTCTGGCGATAAAAAATAGCTAGAGAGCTTCCTTCGCTGCTAAACACCTAAAACCAAAACAAAAAAGGTAGTAACACATCAGTGTTACTACCTTTAAATGATTCAAATTGAATATAAAAGAAAATTAGTGGTTTTCTGAGACCATGTTCACCGTGTACTTAGGAATTTCGACCACTAAGTCTTCGTCGGCAATAATCGCCTGACATCCCAAGCGCGATTCAGGCTCTAAGCCCCACGCTTTGTCGAGCATATCGTCTTCTAATTCGTCGCTTTCTTCTAACGAATCAAAACCTTCGCGAATAATGACGTGACAGGTGGTACAAGCACAAACTTTTTCACAGGCGTGCTCAATACCAATATCGTTTTTTAACGCGACGTTTAATACACTTTCGCCGGTTTCGGCTTCAAGCACTGCACCCTCTGGGCAAAGCTCTTCGTGGGGTAGAAAAATAATTTGTGGCATTGATGCGCTCTCTAAATATATTTAAAAAAACTTGTCTAAAAAATGTCTAAAATTCTGTTAAAACTCATTGCTTACCGATGCAAACATTAACACGGTTAAATCTGATCAACCGACTGACCAGATAAAGCCACTTTAATCGAGGCATCCATACGGCGCTCAGCAAACGTAGCTGTCGCTTGATTAACTACCTCAATGGCGGCTTCAATGGCGTCGGTATCGTCACTTTGGCTAGTGGCAAGCAAATTTTTCAATGTTTCATCAACTTGCTGACGCTCTTGATCATTTAACAAGTTACCGTCTGCTGCCAGCGCCGCTTGCACTGACTCCAATACTCGCGCCGCTTCAACCTGCTGCTCTTTTAACATACGAGCCACAATATCTTCTTTAGCATTGCTCATTGACGCTTTGATCATATTGGCTATATCGTCTTCTTGTAAACCAAACGACGGCTTAACTTCAATACTCGCTTCAACGCCAGTTGATTTTTCCATCGCTGTCACCGCCAGTAAACCATCGGCATCGACTTTAAAGGTCACGCGAATATGAGCAGCACCAGCGGTCATCGCCGGAATACCGCGAAGTTCAAAACGAGCAAGTGAGCGACAATCGTCAACTAATTCCCGTTCACCTTGTAAAACGTGAATAGCCATCGCTGTTTGACCGTCTTTAAACGTAGTAAATTCTTGCGCTTTAGCGACAGGAATCGTGGTGTTTCGCGGAATAACCTTTTCCACTAAGCCACCCATAGTTTCCAAACCTAGTGATAACGGTGTCACGTCAAGTAACAACATATCGTTGTCGGGTTTATTGCCGGCGAGAATATCAGCCTGAATAGCGGCACCAATGGCGACCACTTTATCTGGATCAATTGAAGTTAATGGCGTTTTATTAAAATATTTTTCTACTTCAGCGCGCACCAGAGGAACCCGTGTTGAACCGCCAACCATAACAACTTCAAGCACTTGTTCGGCGTCGATATCAGCATCTTTTAGCGCTCTACGACAAGCGCGCAAAGTTTTGCTGACCAAGCCTTTAATCAAACCGTCAAACGTTGCTCTGCTTAGCTCAGTTTGCCATTGACTGTTGTCATCAAGGGTTAAATTTACGGTTACGCTATCATTGTTAGTTAACGCTTCTTTGGCTACGCAAGCTTGCTCAACTAACTGACGTTCTAAACTGTTAGAAAGCGGCCTTGCTAAACCGGCTTGCTCAACTAAGTGTTCAACAAGCGCTAAGTCAAAATCATCACCACCCAGGGCAGAATCACCGCCAGTAGCAAGTACTTCAAAAACGCCCTTGTTCAATCGCAAAATTGAAATATCAAAGGTACCACCGCCGAGATCATAAACCGCGACTATACCCTCTTTAGCGCCCTCTTCGCCCGTTTCTGACATCGAGTCTAAACCATAGGCAACCGCAGCGGCTGTCGGTTCATTTAACAAGCGCAAAACATTTAAACCAGCAATAGCAGCGGCATCTTTGGTACTTTGACGTTGTGCGTCGTCAAAATAAGCAGGTACCGTAATAACAACACCGGTTAGGTCGCCACCAAGTGCTTGTTCAGCACGAGCGTTTAAGCTTTTAAGAATTTCCGCAGATACTTGCACCGGGTTAACAGCCCCTTGACGAGTGTTAATATCTGGGTGGTTTTCATCACCAATAAATTGATACGGCAAGGTTGGGTACTTGGCTTTGATATCAGCAAGACTGCGACCAATCAAACGCTTCGCTGAAACAATAGTATTTTCAGGCTCACTTACCGCCAAAGCTTTAGCGTCATCACCCACCAGTGTACCGCTCTCTTGATAATGAACGACTGATGGTAAAATATCGCGCCCGGCATCATCCAATAAAGTTTTTGGCATTCCACTTTGGACACTGGCAACCAGTGAGTTCGTAGTACCTAAATCAATACCTGCGGCGAGCTTGTGCTCGTGCGGAACAGTACTTTGTCCAGGTTCGGCGATTTGTAATAAGGCCATAATTTACTCTTGTTAATCTCTTTTTACGCGTTTGTTGTTTTAGCAAGCAATTGTCTTGTCGCAACCATTAAAACGACTTCTGCTCATGGGCTCAGATGCCTGAGCACTTAATCAAGTAATTGCTCTTCCAAGCGCTCTAATTCAATATTTAATTTTTGATAAAACTTAAGTTTGCGCAAATTCTCACTTGCCGACTGATTACTCAGCTCAGAATTCTCAGCTAACTCGGCGCTAAGGGTTTTCATCAAACTCAAATATTCTTGATCTAAGGTTTGGCTGGCGTCGAATAATGCTGCGTCTATATCATCAGCGCTGCTGATCTCTTCAAGCATTTCTCGCAGTTCCATTTGACGCATCAAAAATTGCATATCACCAACGGTTGCCTGTTCATCTGGCATGTCGACACCGCGAACTTTAAGCAAGTACTCTGCGCGACTAAGTGGCGCTTTAAGAGTTTGATAAGCGTCGTTGATCGTTGAAGACTTTTGCACCGCCATCAACTGCTCTTGGCTTGACGCATGAGCAAATTTATCGGGGTGAACGGCTTTTTGCAGCGTTTGAAATGTCGATGAAAGGGCTTGGCTATCAAGTTCAAAGTCTTGTTCGAGGCCAAATAATTGAAAATAGTTCAAAACAGCTACCATGACAGGAGTTGGAAAAATATTGAGCTAAGTAGATATTATCTAGTTAGCTCAATGTAATGTTTATCAATGGTTTGCAAGTTTACCTAAACGTTGAAGCTTTCACCACAGCCGCATTCGCCTTTGGCGTTAGGGTTGGTAAATTTAAAGCCCTCGTTCAAACCTTCTTTGACAAAATCGAGCTCGATACCGTCTAGGTATACTAAACTCTTGCCGTCGATAATGATATTTACGTCGTCTAAGGTAAACATTTCATCGTCTTCGTTGAGTTCGTCCACAAACTCTAAAACGTAAGCCAGACCAGAGCAGCCTGTAGTTTTAATACCTAAGCGCAAACCAAGGCCTTTGCCTCGGTTTGTTAAAAACGTTTTAACCCGTTCTGCTGCAGCAGGGGTCATAGTGACTGACATCAGCTACTCCACTCGTTAACTACTTTAAAAGATTACTCGCCGTTTTTAGAACGGTAATCTTCAATCGCTGCTTTAATAGCATCTTCAGCCAAAATTGAGCAGTGAATTTTTACTGGCGGTAACGCAAGTTCTTCAGCAATGGCTGTATTTTTAATTTCAGCCGCTTCTTCGATAGATTTGCCTTTAACCCACTCAGTAACTAGTGAACTAGAGGCGATCGCTGAGCCACAGCCGTAAGTTTTGAACTTGGCGTCTTCGATAATACCTTGATCAGTAATTTTCAGTTGCAACTTCATCACGTCACCACACGCTGGTGCGCCAACCATACCAGTCGCTACTTGTGGATCGTTTTTATCTAATGAGCCAACATTGCGAGGATTTTCGTAATGATCGATTACTTTTTCACTATAAGCCATAATAATTTCCCCCAGTTGACCTTAGTGGCCAACCCATTCTACTGATTCTAAATCAACACCGTCTTGGAACATTTCCCAAAGCGGAGACATTTCACGTAAATGACCAATGGCTTTTTGAATAAGCTCAATGGCGTAATCAACTTCTTCTTCGGTAGTAAAGCGACCGAAGCTAAAACGGATAGAACTGTGAGCAAGTTCGTCGTTTAAGCCTAATGCGCGCAATACGTAAGACGGCTCAAGACTGGCAGACGTACAAGCTGAACCACTTGATACGGCTAAATCTTTAAGTGCCATAATTAACGACTCACCTTCAACAAAGTTGAAACTGACGTTTAGGTTGCCCGGGTAGCGCTTGTCGAAATCACCGTTGACGAAAACTTGTTCCATATCTTTGATACCAGCCCATAAGCGGTCACGCATTTTTGTTACGTGCTCAAGGTCTTGCGCCATTTCTTCTTTAGCGATGCGACAAGCTTCACCCATACCTACGATTTGGTGAGTTGCTAACGTACCTGAACGCATACCGCGCTCATGACCACCGCCGTGCATTTGCGCTTCTAGGCGAATACGCGGCTTGCGACGCACGTATAAAGCACCAATGCCTTTAGGGCCATACATTTTGTGGGCAGAAATAGATAACAAATCAACTTTTAGTTGCTGTAAATCAATGGGTAACTTACCAGCACTTTGGGCAGCATCAACATGGAAGACAATCTTGCGAGCGCGACACATTTCGCCGATTTCAGCGATGTCTTGAATAACACCAATTTCGTTGTTCACGTGCATTAAACTAACAACAACGGTATCGTCACGCATTGCTGCTTCAAGTTTAGTTAAATCGATAAGGCCATTGGCTTCTGGATCTAAGTAAGTGACTTCAAAGCCTTGACGCTCAAGTTCACGGAAGGTATCTAAAACAGCTTTGTGTTCAGTTTTACAGGTAATAAGGTGCTTACCTTTTTTGCTGTAAAAGTTAGCAGCACCTTTAATGGCAAGGTTGTTAGATTCGGTAGCACCAGAAGTAATAACAATTTCACGCGGATCAGCGTTTAGTAAATCAGCCACTTGATTACGCGCAATATCAACTGCTTCTTCTGCCTGCCAACCAAACTTATGAGAACGCGACGCTGGGTTACCGTAAAAACCATCGGTTGTCATATATTGCATCATTTTTTCAGCAACGCGCTTGTCCGCGGGGGTTGTTGCAGAATAATCAAAGTAAATCGGAAGCTTCATCGCTTACACTCTCCAAATGCTAATTGCCACACTGACTATTGCCAGTCGTGAATAATACTACGGGTTTCAATCACCGTTTCTAAGGCATGACCATGACTGTGGTTATGCTGCTTGTCTTGTCTCGCCGAGACCGACTTTACATCTCTTTGCTCAACGAGCTCAGCTAAAGAAATGTTTTGTAAAAATTCTTCAATCCGATGACTCAAGTCGGACCATAGCGTATGAGTTAAACACTGCTCACCGCCTTGACAGTTGCCTTCGCCTAAACACTTAGTGGCGTCAACGCTTTCATCAACGGCACTTATTACATCAGCGACGGCAATTTGTGCTGAGCACTTACCCAAGCGATAGCCACCACCTGGGCCTCTAACACTGGTCACTAAACCGTGTTTGCGCAGACGAGAAAACAATTGCTCTAGATAAGACAATGAAATTCCCTGACGCTCAGAAATATCAGCTAACGGCACCGGGCCTGAAGCAGCGTGAATAGCTACATCTAGCATTGCTGTTACGGCGTAACGCCCTTTAGAAGTTAATTTCATAATGTGCCCTAAGAAAATTGCAGCGCAATTGTACATATCTGAGTAAATTAGTCAAATATATACCCGACCAATTTACTCAAGTATTTTACTTAAGGAGAAAGTAGAGTCAACAAATACTTGAGCAAATCACTCAAGTATTTTACTTATTAGTGAAACTTTTCGATCAATTCGATGGTTAAATTGAAGGCTTAAATTTTAGGGTCAAAACTCTCAACTTCCGCTTGACGCCTTGCCGCTGCTGCTTTTTCGTCATCAACAAACTCGCCAACTTTGAGCTCAGGGAGTGCTTGCTCGCAAACATTACCGCCGAGTTGATTAATGCCTTTACACAAGTCAGCAACTTTACCGTCCATGAGGTGCATGTGGTCAAGCATACGACCAATGGCTTTAGCTACCGGATCAGGGTTGTCCGACGAGACCGCATAAGCATCAAAACCGTATTTTTGAGCAATTTCATCACGATCGTTGGCTGAAGGCTGCCCTTCTGCAGGCTTATTGTTAACGATGCGACCAGGAATACCGACCGCAGTCGCGTTTTCCGGTACATCCTTCACAACCACAGAGTTAGAGCCCACTTTGCCGCCATTGCCAATAGTAATAGGGCCAAGCACTTTAGCACCGGCACCAATAACAACATTGTCGCCTAAGGTTGGGTGACGTTTGCCTTCTTTCCAACTGGTGCCACCTAAAGTAACACCGTGGTAAAGAGTAACATCGTTACCTATTTCAGCTGTTTCACCAATCACCACGCCCATGCCGTGGTCGATGAAAAAGCGACGTCCCAAGGTTGCTCCCGGGTGAATCTCAACACCAGTTAACCAGCGCGAAAAGGTCGATAATGAGCGAGCTAGCCATTTCCAGTTATTGCGCCATAGTTTATGACTGACGCGGTGCAACCAAATAGCGTGTAAACCCGGGTAGTTTGTCAGTACTTCAAAAACATTCCGAGCAGCTGGATCACGATCAAAGACACTGTGAATATCCTCTTTGATACGACTAAACATAAGGTTTCCTTAAATTACTCACTCTTTATATTAACAGTTAACTGTCTTGTTGTTCCGGCTCGTCCGACTGACGCGTGCCTTTCCCGCCCGCAGATTTTTCAACCGAAGCGAGAATACCGCGCAACATTTTGACTTCTTTTACGTCAGGTCGGGCGCGATTAATCAAACGGCGTAGTTTGGTCATTACTAGTCCTGGGTGACTAGGCACAATAAAGCCGGTTTTTTTCAACGCCTGTTCAAAGTGCTCAAACATGCGCTCAGTATCATCAACAACTGGGTACTCGGTGTCATCGTCATTTGATTGACTGCTTGCTTGATGCTGCTGTGCTTGCTGCTCCAAATAATTCATCCGAACTTCGTAGCTTAGCGTTTGCACGGCCATTGCCAAGTTCAGTGAACTGTATTCTGGGTTAGCTGGTATTTGCACGTGAAAATGACAAAGTTGTAATTCATCATTAGTTAAACCACTACTTTCACGGCCAAAGACCAACGCAACTGGATAATCATGAGCTTCTTGCACTAACTTTGCGCCACATTCTCTTGGCTCAAGCATTGGCCACGGTAAAGTGCGCGAACGAGCACTCGTGCCTACAACTAAGCCACAATCGGTAATCGCTTCTTCTAATGTCTTCACAACTTTAACATTAGCTAAAACATCGGTCGCACCTGCGGCTAAGGCTTGTGCTTGACCATTAGGCATTTCAATGGGGTCAACTAAAACCAGTTGGCTGAGTCCCATGGTTTTCATCGCTCGTGCCGCCGAACCAATGTTACGACAATCAGAGGTGTTCACTAGCACAATGCGCACGCGATCAAGTAGCGACTTAGTTTCAGATTGATTGATATCAGAATTAGGTGTTTCAGACATAGTATTCCGCAATAATTGTTTAGTACCACCGATAGACTTTCATCTACTTAAATAATAGTTAGCACGCAAATATCAAAGTTGTTTTAACGTTATTACTGGCGATTATCGTCAATAGTAACTAAGCAGCGCGCCACTAAGTTGACAGTCTAGATGGCTAAATGCTGAGATTTTAACACACAAGGTCAAATCTGATAGAAAAAATACGCTTATTTGGCAAAAATTTCAGCATTTATGCTCGGCTAAATTGCTATCAATTAGTAACTTTTGATCTAAAGGTTAAAAAACAACCAACATTTCCCTCGCTTTTGATAAATTTCCTGATATAATGCGCGCCGCTTTAACATTAGTGGCGAATGCGACCACTAAGCTGTTCTTTACAAAATTTAGGGTAAGACTATGCATCCAATGCTTAATATTGCTGTGCGCGCTGCGCGTTCGGCTGGAAATGTGATCGTTCGTGCGTTCGAACAACAAGATAAAGTTGAAGTAGAAGCCAAAGGCCTAAACGACTTTGTCACCAATGTTGACAAACTTGCTGAACAAGCAATTATCGATACCATTAAAAAAGCTTACCCTAGCCACAGCATTATTGGTGAAGAATCAGGTGTTCACGATGGTGAAGACCAAGATTACCAATGGATTATTGACCCATTAGACGGCACCACTAACTTTGTTAAAGGCATTCCTCATTTTGCTGTTTCTATTGCTTTAAAAGTAAAAGGCAAGCTCGACCAAGCAGTTGTTTTCGACCCAATTCGCGGCGAATTATTCACAGCAAGCCGCGGTAAAGGCGCGCAACTTAACGGTTTTAGAATTCGCGTTAATCAAGCAAAAGAATTAAATGGCGCGGTATTAGCTACTGGCTTCCCATTCAAACAAAAACACCACATTGACAGCTACTTAGCCATGTTCAAAGACCTGTTCGCTAAAACAGCTGATATGCGCCGCGCCGGTTCTGCTTCACTGGACTTAGCTTACGTTGCTGCTGGCCGTGTTGACGGTTTCTTTGAATTTGGCTTAAAGCCTTGGGACACAGCCGCTGGCGAATTATTAGTAATTGAAGCTGGTGGTTTGGTGACTGACTTAACCGGTGGTCACAATCACACTAAATCAGGTAATACCGTTGCCGCAAGTGCGCGTTTGTTAAAAACAATTTTAACTGATATTCGTCCGCACTTAACTGAAAGTTTAAAGAAGTAAATTTTCAAACGACCTAATACTAAGAAGAGCGCGTTAAGCGCTCTTTTTTTATCGCTAACCTGAGTTTTGGTTAACTACTAGTGCTTTTCTAAAAATGCTAACAAGTCAGCTTGTTCAAGTGGTCGACTAAACCAATAGCCTTGAATTTCATCACACTGAGCTGCGCGCAAGAAATCGACGTGCTCAATTAACTCAACCCCTTCGGCAATCAGTTTCAAGCCTAAATTTTGTCCTAACGCGATAATCGTATTGACCAATACTTTGTCTTCATCATTCTCATGGCTTGAGCGAATAAAAGCTTGATCTATTTTCAACTTGTCGACCGGAAACTGTTTTAGGTAGGCCAAAGACGAGTAACCGGTGCCAAAGTCGTCTATTGATAATTGCACGCCTAATGATTTTAATCGCTTCAATACCACAAGCATGGCTTCTTCGTTATCAACAAAAACACCTTCGGTAATTTCTAGCTCAAGAAACTGCGGTGGCAAGCCCGTGTCCGATAAGATTTGCTCGACCGACTCGACAAACTTAGGATGAGAGAACTGTCTCGGTGAAATATTAACCGCGACGGCTAACGAATATTCCAGTTCAACGGTTAAATGTTTAGCAAACAAGCACGCTTGTTTTAATATCCATTGCCCAATGGGAACAATTAAACCCGTTTGTTCTGCTAATGGAATAAACTCGGCTGGTGAAACAATGTCACCTTGGTGGCGCCAGCGAACTAGCGTTTCAATACCTGTTATCTTATCGGTACTGAGATCTAATTGCGGCTGAAAGACCAAAAACAACTCATTGGCACTAATCGCCGAACGCAATTTATCTTGCAAGAGTACTTGTTTTTCAATAGTTTCGGTTAACTGGCGATCAAATATCACACTGTTGTTGTGAGGTTGTTCAACCGCTGCCATACTAGCCGTAAAGGCATTCTTAAAAAGCTCTGTCGCCGAAGCGCTATCTTGTGGGTAGAAACTAAAACCAAAATCGAGTTCGACAAAAAATTCGCCATTACAGGTAATGATTGAGTCTTCAACTAACAACTTGAGGCGTTCCACTAAGGAATCAATTTCATCAGTTTCGGCTTTGCGTTGCCAAACCACAGCGAATTGATTTTCAGCAATGTGATACAAGTTCAGTTCCGGTAGCGCTTGCACTAACATGGCCGCTAACTGGCTAACAACACCATTTGAACACTCTACCCCTTGTCGGGTAACCATGGCTCGATAATTTGAGACATTGATCAATCCCAGAGTGACACTGATTTGATTGATAACGTAGTAATCCAAATCGATATCGAGCTTGTAGTGATTGGGCAACTTGGATTCTTGATGATTGTAGGCAAGCTGTTTAATTTCGTCCTGAGCCTGCTTTTGCTCACTGATATCAAGAATATGAATGTCATATGTTTGAATGTCGGCCAGCCAATTGACCTCAAACAACAAGTGTACTTGTCCTATCTGATGCTCAACTCGCATAACAAAATCGTAGGCTAGGCTGTCAGCAGTTTGCTCTGATAGCAAATTGTCCGGCAACAAACTTGTTGTCGATTGCTGCTGTAACCCTACTCTTTCCAACAGCTGTTGGCAGGCAGGGTTACTGTATGTGACCTTGCCACCGGCAGTAACACTCATCACAGCGTTGGGGTTACGCTCTGAAAAAAGAGCCAATCGAGTATTAAAAGCGCTAGTGATCAAATATTGACGGGTATACCAAGCGATAAGTAGCGCCAACAAAACAATCGCGATACCAAATACAACCACTGTGTTACGAGTATTAGACATTTGCGATAAAGTCGCTTGATGCCCTTGATTTACTCGTGCTTGGTTATCGGCATTGAGCTCGCTCAAATACGGTAAGGTCATGCGACGCAGCGCTGAAATTTGCGCTAATTCTGCTCGAACTTGATCCCAATTATTGGCTTGCACCAACATCAACTGATGAAATTTATCAACGCTCGCATGTAACTTAGCAAGCTGTTGCTTGATCGGTGCAAGTTGTGCTGGCGCTATCGCTTGCTGATACAACTTTTCTAATTGCTGTTCGATAACAGCCTTGTTACTTTTGATGGCAGCAACAAAGGTTAACTCGTTCTGACTAGCGTAGTATTCGTAAACTATGCGCTCGTGTTCACTTAAATCTGCGCTCAAGTGCTGAATAGCACTGAGCACAGGAATGCGAGTATCAACTAAATCAATAGCGTTTTCTCGCACTTTTTCACTCGATAAATAAACCACTACCGACAGTGCTAAACCAAATGCTACTGCCAATACCGAAACCAAACTCGCTTTAAACAAATATGGTTTAACTATGTTATTCACGGCCATTTCCTTTACAAATACTTACGCCACTGTTTTAGTAACCGCCGAATGAACCAGCAGGTCCCGGAAACACAACTGGACTTTCAAAACCGTCTTTAGAAACACTGCTAACACCAAAGAAATAGTTATCGATAACAATATTTTCTAGCGTGAATTCGGTGACATCGCCAACGTATTGGCTTTTTGTCCACGTCGGCTCTGTGGTTAATCGCCAATGAATTCTATAACCTGCAAGGTTTTCAGCCATTTTGCCTGTTGGTCGTCGCCACGACAGCTTAGTTGATGGCTGCACCGCACCAGTAATTTTAACGTTGGCAGGTGTTGGCGGAGCAGAAGCTAACGATGCTAAGCTGACCGCATTTAGTGAGGTTAACTTGGCGTTAAAGGCAAAGTCGACACCTGAGAGCACGTCACCATATTCTCTGCCATTTTCTGTCCGTAAGTCTTGATGCTGGCGATCATAATGCTCGTTGGTTTCCATAATTCTGACCGCAGGAAAACCGACCTCATTGAATGGTCGATGATGACCACCACGACCAAAACGATCAAGGCGATAAACCATCATGGTATCCAAATTCGGAATGTACTTATCGGCGATAACATCAATATAGCGCGCTAGGTTGCGAGACGGAGAATCGACCTCGCCACCAGTGAATCGTCTCAAACGAGCTTCTTCTTTGGTCTCAACATAGCGCACACCTTCAGAAAATACGCGGGCAGTTGTGTTGTTAATAACACCATTGATACCAGAAATATTGCCAATCATGTCGTTATTGATAACACCAGTTACACGCCAGCCTTCTTCTTTGGCGATTCGAGCGGTAATCTTACCACCAAATAGCCCTTGTTCTTCACCAGAAAGCGCCGCGTAAACCACAGTACCGGCAAACTTGTATTGTGATAAAACTCTGGCCGCTTCTATGACACCGGCGACACCTGAAGCGTTGTCATTGGCCCCCGGTGACTCACTTGTGAAATCAAGTGGGTCTGAGACCCGAGAGTCAATATCACCAGACATCATGATATAGCGATTTGGATCTAACGTGCCACGCTGAATGGCGATCACGTTGACCACTTCAGTAGGTTCAGGAATTCTGCGTTCGCCGGAAAACACTTGTCGATGGTAAACGACCTCTAAACAACCACCACATTGCTCAGATATTTTGTCAAATTCGCGTTTAATCCAGCGTCGAGCAGCGCCAATGCCCTGAGTATCAGATTTAGTCTCAGATAAGGTGTGTCTGGTGCCAAAGCTCACTAGCTTAGTGACATCGCTCTTCAGGTTGTCAGCACTAACTGCCGCTTGAATATCCCGTAGTACGGGCTGTTCACTCGGTGGTACCACTAGAGTTTGTTGCTTGGCATATACTGTCCCAGCCAATAAAGAACCAACGATAGCACTCAGTGTTGCTGTGCGAGTTATGCCATTGTCTCGAGCTTTTTTAGGATTTAATCGGTTTAACCTTGTTTCAATGTTCATCACTACTCCCCTATTATCGTTATTATTTTTTAAATACGTGCAATCAAAATAATGTGTTAGTTTCCGGTAATACCCAAGCCACCTCAAGATGCGTGATTCAGCGCTGTCACAGGGACTTGATATCAAGGCGCAGCTAGCAGGAATGGTTACTCCCTTTCAATTAGCTGCAACGATGAGAGTAAGTTCCTGTGAAGCGCCCGAAGAGTTGGTTTAAAAGATAATTTATGCGGCGTTATTGATTTTAACAAGGGAATAACCATTCTTTGCAATCAATGCCTTACCTAAATCACTTTTAATTCCAACTGAACACACATCTTGAGGTAGCTTGGGTATATATGAACCTACTAGTTAATTAAAAATAACAAAAACACATAAACAAGATAAAAATAGTTATAGTATGTTATAAGTTTAACTCTTAATATAATCAATAAGAATATTAACTCGTCAACTAGCTAAGTTGTAGTGTAAGAGGATAGCTGAGTATTTATGGAAAACATTGGTTTAAATAAACAGCCTTTTGTTGCAGGTGAAGTAGCGCTTGTCGGCGCAGGACCTGGCGATCCAGATTTACTGACTATTCAAGCCTATCGTTTCATCCAACAAGCGGAAGTCGCCATTTACGATCGTTTGGTTAGCGAACAAATCATGGCATTGTTGCCCTCTCATTGTGAACGAGTATACGTAGGTAAAAAGCAGGCTCAACATCACTTACCTCAAGAAGGTATTAATCAACTGTTAGTTGACTATGCCAAGCAAGGTAAAAAAGTAGTCAGGTTAAAAGGTGGTGATCCATTTGTCTTTGGTCGCGGGGGCGAAGAAGCACAATATCTACTCGCTAACGATATTGCTTGCCACATAGTGCCGGGCATGACAGCTGCTTCAGCCTGTACTAGCTATGCCGGTATTCCTCTTACCCATCGTAAAGTGGCTCGCAGCTCGACCTTTATTACAGGCCACTTACAAGAAAATGGTGAGCTTGACCTGCCGTGGCAAGTACTAAACGATAAACAACAAACCGTTGTTTTTTACATGGGAGTAAAAAGCTTGCCCATTATCACCGAGCAACTGATCAACGCAGGCCGTTTACCTTCAACTCCAGCCGCACTGATACGCAAAGGTACAACACCCGAACAACAAGTGTTTAAAGGCCAGTTGTCAAACCTCAACGATATTGTGATTCAACATCAAGTTAAACCACCAACACTGATTGTTATTGGCGATGTTGTAAACACCTTTGATGATAAGCAACTCACTCAATTGGGTTATTTAAGCCCCATAAACGTTTAGTCGATAACTGAATATACAAAAGACATACACTACCCAACACGATTACAACATTTCATCAAAGTTGTAAGTAACCCAATGTGGTTAAAATCTCTTCTCTGCACAATTTTTCGTGCTGAAAATAATTCGAGATTAACCATGAAGATACTTCACGCAATGCCAAGCCGCTATTCACTTCCGCCATTGAAGTACGGAGGTACAGAAAGAGTAGTTTGGGGACTAGCGACAAATCAAGAGCGCGCTGCTCACGAGGTACGGTACCTGTGGGAAATGCTAAAAATTTACCCAGTAATGCGACTATCGCCAACAAAAACATCCCACTAACTGAACAAATCGATGATTGGCCCGATATTGTTCACTTTCATCGACCTTACAATGGTGGGTTACACGTTCCATACATATCAACCGAACACGGCAATGCAACACTACCAACAACATATTCGAGAAACTGTGTTTTTCTATCCCGCAAACACGCAGAGAATCACGGCGCTGACTGCTACGTCTATAACGGCTTAAACTGGGACGAATACGGAGAGCCTAATATAGCAAAGCCTGATGACTATTTTACTTTCTTAGGTAAGGCTAAAGCGCCAACAAAAAACCTATCGGGTACGATTCATATCACTCGTAAAGCTCAATCGACATTAAGAGTGATATGTGGTAATAGACTCAGTATCAACCAAAAGCAGTCTTAGTTTATTTGGCGCTCTAGCATTCGTTTTCACGGTATGGTTAGCGGCGAATAAAAAATCAACTGATCAAAAATGCTAAAGCTTTGCTGTTCCCGGTTAGGTGGCTCGACCCCTTTGGCTTAGCAATTATTGAAATTTTGTATTTAGGCGCACCGGTTATTGGTACTCGATACGGCTCATTGCCGGAAATCATTACTGATGAAAAAGTTGGCTTTTTATCAAACAACTACAATGAGCTAATCGAGGCAGCGCATCATGTTGACCAATTTGATCGTCGACTTTGTCATCAACTCGCCAAAGAAAAGTTTTCCAGTAGAGAAATGTTTTTAGGTTATCAAACTTGTTATCAAAGAGCACTAGATGGCGAATATCTAAATAGTAACACTCCGTATAGTGCTGGCGGATTAACAGCGCCTTTGCCGTTACACTAAGAAAATTACCTAGCACCGCAAAAATATCGCTATATTTTGTGGTGCTAACGATTGCCTCGCACAGAAGCTTAATTTAAATGGGCAGATCGGTAAAATTTGCGATACCAAGCAAGCCTAATGCGATATTTGACATTTCTCCAATAGCTGTCTGTTTTGACACTGTGGGCACCACCGTTATCGATAGCGATATCACTCATTTCATCAACATCCCACTTCATATTTTTATCCAACGGATAAGGTGTTACCCCAACCACTGAAACACCAAGTTCATAGCAATGTTGCATATCGATATCTACAGGTCTATATATACGCTTTCTCGCCAGTAACTTTTTAGCTCCTGCTAAACTAACAAAATAACCAGTGGTACAATTTGGAATGTTGCTATAACTAATCAGGCTATGCTGCTCATCGAGTTTTTTACTCTCGGCTGGAGGGCAGTTTCTATCATCAGCTAATTTGACAACATCATATTTAACTAATGTGTCAACATGCTTCTGGAAATCCAGAATATTGTCGTTAATGACTATATCATCTTCGAGTACAAGCGCTAATTTGATATTTTGATCGAGCATACGTTGCCATATTTTTCGATGACTCAGATAGCAACCTACTTCCCCCGCTGTCAGCCCTCTTCGAAAAAGCTTCTTGTTCGCTATTTCGTCATATACTCGATTAAACTCCTGCTCGGAGAGTTTCGACCCTCTCACTGCGGAGATTCGTTCAGCATTTATCGATAACTTTTGTAGTTGAGGCAATACTTCTTGATACCTTTCAACGCTCTCATCCAAATTAATCACAAAAGTTGGAATTTGAAAAACTTCATTCACAAAAGTCTACCTTTAATCATATTTTGGCTGTAATTTAAAAATCTCTACAGCCCACTAGAATTAACTGCTCAACTATAACCTACCAACTTAATAATTTCATGCATTTGACACTATAAGTTCACTTAAACACACAAAAAAGTTACTTAACAGCACTTTTGATTCGAATGATTACAGTTTGCCGGATATGCATAGCCAGTAGCTTAGAGACTGATAAACAGCTATGATAGTTCTGCAGTATTTCAGAATAAAAAAATCAAGAGTTAATAACCTATATGACTAGAAGAAAGTTATCTTGCTACTTAATTGTTTGTAATGAAGCAGATCGTATTGAAGCATGCCTTAAGCCTCTGGCTGGCTGGGTTGATCAATTAGTGATTCTTGATTCAGGAAGCACCGACAATACTGTTGAATTAGCGAAAAAATACACTGATGAGGTTTATCAAACTGATTGGCCCGGTTACGGCCCACAAAGAAATAGGGCTTTAGCTAAATGTGAGCACGATTGGGTGCTTAATCTGGACGCAGACGAACGGGTTACCGAATCATTAAAACTAGAGATTGATGAGGTGCTGTCAAGGAGAGAACTAGATGCGACCTTTATCAAAATGCCTTGGCACACATACTTGTTTGGTAAGCCACTAAAAAGAGGCAGATATTCCAGTCCTCAAGGTAAACTATTTTACAAACCTGGTGCAAAATTCAAAGATCGCCAAGTGCATGAAACACTGTTATTGCCGGTTGAAAAGGTGCTTGTTCTCAAATCGCCCTTAATCCACTTCAGTTGGAGAAACTATCAGCATATTCAAGAAAAGCATTTGAAGTACGCAACATTGATTGCTAAACACAAGTTTGATGCTGGTAAAAGAACTACAATAGGTTTTGCTATTTTGCGCTTTTTCAGTGACTTTTTGCAACAATATGTTTTCAGACTAGGTTTTCTGGATGGCTGGCGTGGCTTGCTAATGGCGATGATTCTTGGTCAATATGCTTTTCATAAATATGCTGCATTAGTTGGCTTACAAAACGCACACTTAGATGATCAGCTCGACTGATCATCTAACTTTAAGCTTATAACTTAGATACTTCAAATTTCAGTGCTTTTACAAGAGCTTTGCTAGCAAACTTGTTATGAGCAAAGAACTTAACTTGTGAGATTAAACGCCTTAAATCATTTTTCTCGGCGTCATCTCGTCCTTTTAACTTATCTATTTCACTAACCGAATCAGTTTTAGGACGAAAAACATAAGGCATTAGTCCAAAAACGCGAATGTCTTTTTCCCACCAATATTGTAAATCAATGTCAACCGGACGAGAGAATGGTTGACTAGCCGCTAACAGCTTCTTCGCCCCCTCATAACTAACGACTTGAGCGCAGGTGCGAGCAGGAATCTTATCGTATGTGATCAGTTTATGGTTATTGATATCAATAGTATGGAGACTTTTTCTAGGACGGTCGTGTTCAGCCAACTTAATGTAATCCCAAGTTATCGGCGCTGAAGACACCGCTGCTAACATTGCAGAAAAATCATCAACAATATTAAAATCATCTTCTAGCACCACGGCAAAATCGAGCTTGTCATCAACAATTTTTTGCCAAACTTTACGGTGACTCAAATAACAACCGATTTCGCCTATATTGAGCTTTTTGTAATAAGCATTAGGTAACTGGTCGCTATATGCTTGAGTTAACTCTTGCCTGGACAAATCGGCACCATAAACAGCTGCAACTCTTTCAAAAGCAATATTGTGCTCTGTTAGCCTTTTTTCGCTATAAGCTAGCCTATCAGTTGACTTATCTAAGTTAATTAAAAAAGTTTTGTAGTTTACAGTCATTAAAGTACCCAAATATTGACAAGATTTACATTTTAAGCAAAAACCGCCAATCATTGTAGTTATCTCTCGATTATTTGGTAATAATTCATGAATTTTTCTATTTCATCAATTAAAATGCGGCGATACTTTCTATTTACTGGTCTTCAAACATTATGATGCAAACTAAAAGAGTTGCTATTTTTATCGATACCCTTGCTGGCGGTGGCGCCGAAAAAGTCATGATGTCTTTGGCTGACACTTTAGTCTCGCTTGGTCACCAACCTGAGTTAATCGTCTTAACCAGCCGTTTTGATTACGAGTTACCGACGAACTATCCTGTTCACGTTCTTTACACCGATAATAAAGCTAAAATCAACGGTTTTTTTGACACCGATAAACACGCTCAAAAACTCACTCAATTTATCGACAAACTTGAGACTTCTGGCAAATATGATCTATTTTTGTCAAATTTAGACGACTGTAATCGCATTGTCGCAGCTTGCAATTTTAGTCCTTGCTACTTCGTGATTCACAACTCGATTGAAGAAACCGTTAAACGCACCAAATTAATGGGGCCAATTAAATACGCTTTTTTACGCCAGTGTTTACAATCACTTAATGGCAAACAACTAATAACCGTTTCTGATGGTATTAAACAAGAATTAGAAACCGTTAAACGAATAAAGCCGAGTTCAATTCAAACAATCTACAACCCATTTAATGTCAACAAAATACGAGAGTTGGCTGAACAACCAGATGCAGATATTCCGCAAGATGACTACATCATTCACGTGGGCCGTTTTGCTAAGCAAAAGCGTCATGACATTCTGTTTAAAGCGTTGCGCAATGTTGATAGTAGGTACAAGCTAGTTTGCTTGTGTAATAAAGTCGGAAAAGCCAAAAAGCTTGCAGCAAAATATGGTATAGAAGACCGAGTAATCCTACCTGGCTTTAAACAAAATCCATATAACTGGATAGCCAATGCCAAAGCGCTAGTGTTAAGTTCTGACTTTGAGGGACTGCCAACGGTATTAATTGAAGCGCTAACGTGTAATACCATTCCTGTATCAACCATTTGTCCGCATGGCCCTGATGAAATATTAACAGGGGAGCTCAGCCATTATTTAGCACCAAGACGCAACCCTGAGGCACTGGCTGAAAAATTAAACGACGCCTTGCGTTCAAGCCATCAATCAAGCACGGCATTGAGTAACGCCGATATTTTCGCCAAGGTCGATGCAATAAAAGTGGCTGAACGCTATCTAGCGCTTACCAACTAGTGATGGTCCTCTAGCAATTTAACGATAGCTAATCAAATATTAGCTATCGTTAACTCAATCAATTATTAAGAATTACTTTGTCGAGCTGGCTTATTGTTTGTTTTTCGACGTCTATTATTTGCCCCCTTGCTCGCTTGTTTCTTACTAGGATTAGGCTTTTTACTATCACTAGTTTGAACTGACGCTGGTTTGCGCTCATTGTTTGAGTTAGCGTTTAAATTCCCTTTACCTTTGCGCTGTTGAGCGTTTTTCTTACCAGTAACAGAACGCTTTTGCTGTGTTTGCTTGTTATTAGATGGTTGCTTCTGCACTGAGCGCGGTTTAGCTTGAGCTTGTTTTTTAGGTGTAGAGCTGCCCGCTTCTGGATTTTCCTGACTCGTTTCAGGCTTTTTAACTTTGATTTTTTTCGGTTTTTTCTTTTTTAACGGCTTTATTACTCTCGATGCAGGCAATTCGTTATGGGTAGGAAATTGCGCCAAGGCTCGACGTGGAATATGTTGCTGAATAACGTATTCAATATCTTCAAGCTGCTTGTGCTCATCAGCACACACTAATGAAATCGCTTGCCCTTTACTGCCAGCGCGCCCTGTTCGACCAATGCGATGAACATAGTCTTCAGCAACGTTAGGCAAATCAAAGTTGACCACTTGCGGTAGTTGTTGAATATCAATACCACGAGCAGCAATATCAGTTGCCACCAGTACTCTAACTTCACCCGCTTTAAAGGCAGCGAGTGCTTTAGTGCGTGCCCCTTGGCTTTTATTGCCATGAATAGCCGCCGCACTAATGTTCTTAGTTTCTAAAAAACGGGCAATGCGATTAGCACCGTGTTTTGTTCGACTAAACACCAAAACTTGCTGCCAGTGCTCGGCTTCAATCAAGTGATGTAAGATATCTTGCTTGCGTTTTTTGTCGCTTGTAACTAACCAGTGTTCAATTGTTGCAGCTGTGGTATTAGCGGGATTCACCGAAACTCCGACCGGGTTGTTAACTACCGTTTGCGCGAGTTCGCGAATATCATCGGAAAACGTCGCTGAAAACAGTAAGTTCTGGCGCTGCTTGGGTAACAAGGCAAGAATTTTCTTGATATCGCGGATAAAGCCCATATCGAGCATGCGGTCAGCTTCATCTAACACTAAGATTTCAAGCTGGTCAAAATGAATGGCATTTTGGCTGTATAAGTCGAGCAATCGTCCGGGAGTTGCAACCAAAATATCAACGCCACCGCGCAAGCGCATCATTTGCGGATTGATCTTTACACCGCCAAACACAACTTCGGCTTTAATGGATAAATATTGGCTATAGACGCGAATATTGTCGTGTACCTGAGCAGCTAGCTCTCGAGTCGGCGTTAGTACCAAAGCTCTAACCCCATTGCCTTTACTGGCTTTATAGGCTTTAATTTGTGCCTTTTGTTTCGCTGATTTTTCACCATTGGCCAATAGTTCAAGCATCGGCAAGGTAAAGCTCGCGGTTTTTCCGGTACCGGTTTGGGCTGCTGCCATAACGTCTTTACCAGTTAAAACCGCGGGAATAGCCTTAGCTTGAATTGGCGATGGTTGGCTGTAGCCCTTTTCACTGAGCGCTTTGAGTAGCTCTGCAGATAAATCGAGATCAGAAAAACTAATCGAGGCGTTAGTGTTAGAAGTTGGAGCAACAGACATACAGTAAATACGGTCCTACCGGCAAAAAAGCGCTGAAGGATACAGTAAGCTTGGCTAATAAGCAATCAATAGCATGTCTGCGGTGCGCAATAGCGAGGTTTTTGATACAGTGGAATAATTATAATAGCAAATACAAGACTCGATACACGGCAGCAAAAATAGATGACTAAACCTCGAGACACCTTCGCTAAACAGCTTGCCAAACCAGTACACTGGTTAATGTTGCTGACCATGTTCGCCAATTGCGCGCTGTTAGTCCTAGAGCTGTCCAGTTGGATCAGCGCCATTATTGGCTTGTTACTCGTTTACCAAGCTTTGGTCATTTGTGAAAAAATCCGCTCCCCCAACAAACCGATGATTTGGCTAATCGCGATCACGGGAACTATTTTGTTAGCTTGGCAGAGCAAACAAAACGGTGTCTTAATTAGCATGCTCAATTTGCTTTGCTTTTCTTATGCCTTAAAACAATTTGAGCTCAATCGCAGGCAAGATTTTTATTTGCAGACGGTGCTTGGCATATTTGTCCTTGCCGCCGCGATGATTTTTCAGCAATCGCTAGAGATATCGGTGCTCTTTATCGCAGTACTCATACTTAATCTATTGCCGTTACTTTGCTACTTTTCAAGCGACAATTTTTCGATCCCCGTAACCAACAACCAAACTGGGATTAACAGGCAACCGAGAACAGCTCAGCAGCTCTCAGTCAATCAATACAAAACCCTTGTTTGGCATAGCACTCGACTTGTTTTACAAAGTATTCCCTTTGCTCTTGTCCTGTTCTTTCTGTTTCCGAGGTTAAGCCCGTTTTGGCAAGTGCCCTTGGCACAATCGGCAAAAACAGGCTTGTCTGATCAAGTATCCATTGGCGATATCAATCAACTAGTCCAATCAAATGAATTAGCCTTTCGGGCAACGTTTGAGTCGCCAGCACCAGCATTTAATCAGTTTTACTGGCGGACACTGGTGATGGAAGACTTTGATGGTAAAACTTGGAAAATTCGCAAAGAAAACCAGCGTAATTCAAACATTGCTAACACCAGCTCAAACAACAGTAATCAGCTATCTTCAATCAATAGTCAGATCAATTATCAAGGGCAACCACTACTATATAAGGTTATTGCTGAACCCAGTTATCAGTCTTGGTTATTTGCGCTTGATGTCGCCCAGCCGCCAGCGACAGAGCGCAATAAGCTAAATTTCACAACCGATTTCACGGTACAAGCAAAAGTCCCGCTGAGCCAAAAATTTAGCTACTCCATGCGCAGTTATCCCACTGCAACCATGTCAAAACAGTTGAGTCCTGATTCAAAGCAGCTAAATCGCGAGTTGCCTCAAGGTTCTAACCCTAGGTTAACCGCCTACGCCTTAGAGCTTAGGCAGCATTACGCTGATGATTTGACACTTGCACAAGCAGTACTTGAGCGCATCCGTCAACAAAACTACTTTTATACCTTAACACCACCATTGTTGACTAATGGTGAAAATCAGCAGCTCGACCAGTTCTTTTTTGATAGCCAGCAAGGCTTTTGCGTCCATTACGCTGCTAGTTTTACCTTTATTATGCGAGCGGCGGGTATACCTGCTCGACTCGTTACCGGCTACATGGGCGCAGAATACAATGAAAATGGCGGTTTTTATTCAATTTACCAACGTGATGCCCACGCATGGAGTGAAATTTGGCTTGAAGACAAGGGCTGGACGCGAGTAGACCCGACCGCAGCGGTCAGCCCAGAACGAGTCAACCAAGGCTTTGATCAAGTTAGCAGCCTTCAGCAATCATCCCTTTTGGGTTTTGCCAATTTACGCAAGATAGACTGGTTAAACAAAGTCAGGCAGCAACTGGATGCACTAGATTATTACTGGACGCGCTGGATTATTGGCTACAACAGCACTAACCAGTATCAGTTGTTTAAGCAACTTTTTGGCAAGATGCCTTTGTGGAAATTCGCGATTATAACAACCTTGTGCTTTGTGCTAGGCCTGAGTTTTATTTGGTGGCTCAACCGCGATAAAAAGTCACGACGAAACACAAACCAATGGCAAGGGTATTATCATGATTTAGCGACTCGACTTGCCAAAAAGAAATTAGTCAAACAGCCAAGGCAGTCACTTAGCGAATTTAGTCAATTAGTCGCGGCGCAATATCCAACGCATCGCGCCGAAGTAAACCACTTTTATCAAACTTACCAGCGCCTTGAATATCAAGCCCAAGACGACAACAGTCAAGAACAAGCATTACAGTCGTTAAAGCTCAGTTATCGAAAACTGAAAAAAGCGATTTAGGTCAATCAAATTAAAACAACAAAAAAGGAGACTTAATTGTCTCCTTTTTAATAGCGTTAAAACGCTACTCAACTACATATCCAGGTCGGTAAAAATTATTTAACCACAACATGCGGTGAGCGCTTAACTACCGCATCGTTAAGTTCAATACCAATACCGGGAACTTCGGTGACTTGGAAGAAGCCATCAACCGGCTGTGGATCTTGTAAACAAAGCTCACGGTTCCAGTCTTTTATCGCATACGTGTGATGCTCGTGAATCAAAAAGTTAGGGATTGCCGTTTCTAAGTGCAGCGACGCCGCGGTTGCCACTGGGCCACCACAAACGTGAGCCTGAATGCGAATATCGTAAACATCAGCGTAATCACACACTTTTTTCGCTTCTGTAAAACCACCACATAAACCAACATCAGGCTGCAGAACGTCAATACTTTGGTCTTCTAAATAAGGACGAATATCCCAACGGTGATACAAACGCTCGCCACCGGCAATTGGCACATTAACTCGATCAGAGACTTTTTTGTGTATTGCTGAATTCAAATAATTAACGGGCTCTTCGTAATACATACAGCCGATATCTTCAATAATTTCACCCATTTGAATAGCGCTAGCGGTGCCCATTAACGAGTGTGATTCAAAAATAATATCGCCGTCTTCACCCACGGCATCGCGAATCGCTTGCAAGCGCTCGCGGAATAATCGCATTTCGGGTTTGGTAAACAGCTTAGTGCGGTCGAAATACGAGTTGCCTTCTAAATCGTAAACAATTGGGTCAATTTTTACCGCGTCGTAACCGTCAGCAATTGCTTTTTCAGCCGCTCGCCCATAGTCTTCTGGCTTCAATAATTTGTTGACTTGAGTATCCCAGTCAAATTGTAACTGGCTGGCATAAGTGCGCAGTTTGTCGTTAACTTTACCACCAAGTAGTTGATAAACAGGAAGCTCTAATGCTTTGCCTTTGATATCCCAGAGCGCGGTGTCAATGGCACTCATCGCCGAATAAAGCACTGGCCCGCCGCCAAGTCCCCAGAAACTCTCTCTGAGCATGCGCGTCCATAAGAGTTCAGTTTGCATCGGATTAAAACCAATCAGCATCGCCTCAGCGATTTCTTTGATCATCGCAGCCGCCGCACTGTGGCCTAAGTCGTAGGCTAAGCCTGCTTCACCAACACCGGTTAAACCGTTGTCTGTGTAAATTCTGACAAAAACTGGGTTCCACTGTGGACGTTTAGGACAGTGAATATCAAAAATTTCTACTTGGGTAATTTTCATTTTTTACAGTTACTCTTTAAACAGCTGGCGTTTTTTTACTCGGCAAAAGAAGGATCGTGACGATAAGCTTTGCGCACCATCGCTGGCCATGATTTTTGACCGCCTGTTAGCCCAGTATGAACAATATTGGCCTGTGCTTTAATACCGTCAACAATAGCCTGTTCAACCAGTACAGGCTTCATGCCAGTCGACATAATTTGCAACTGTACCTGACAAGCGCGAGTTAAGTCGTACATGTGCATAAAAGCATCGCCGATGGTTTTACCTAAAGTAAGCCCGCCGTGATTGCGCAGCAACATAAAATTGCTATTACCTAAATCTTGCTGCAAACGAAGCTTTTCATCTTGATTAACGGCCAAGCCTTCGTAATCGTGATAACTCATCGATGCCAAGGCAAACATGGCATACTGACTCAGCGGCAGTAAGCCTTCTTCTAAGCTCGCGACGGCGATAGTTTCATTAGTGTGCAAATGTAAAACACACATCGCATCGTGACGAACTTGATGAATCGCACTGTGAATAGTAAAGCCAGCAGGGTTGATTTCAAAAGGACTATTTGGATCTAAGATATTGCCATCAATATCTATTTTGACCAGATTACTGGCAGTGATTTCATCAAAAGCCAAGCCAAAGGCATTAATCAAATAATGGTCAGTATTGGGAATACGGGCGGAGATATGCGTATAAATCAAATCATCCCAACCGTGCATCGCCACTAAACGGTAACAAGCGGCTAAGTCAACGCGAGTTTGCCACTCTAATTCGCTAATATCAGCTTTATTAACACCAGCAGGAATTGGGTATGGCTGTGGGCTACTGTGATTGTCGTGATTCAAACTCGTTACCCCATACCTTTAATGATAGCGCTGATTAGCATTATAAAAACTAATACCATAATAATTTTGCTGTATTTGCTTTGCTGTTCACCGTCGAGCGGTTTACCAAAACGTTCACCCAAAATAACCATTAAGGCCACACCACCAAAGACGGCAGCTAAAATAATTAATAGCGTCATTATATCGCTCTTATCATTAGTAAAAATAATCTGAAGTTAGCAAAGGAAATCATGCTAACAATGTCAAAATTGTTGTTATAATAACTGTTTACTAATCACTACGCTATGAGATCGATCAACTAATGGTTCAAAGTGCCGACTTTATTGAAAAGCGCCGTTTTATCATTGATTTGGGTAAAGCCCTGCATAAATTTGGTACTAACTCTTTTCGCACCGAAGCTCACTTACAAAGTGTTGCTAGCTTTTTGGGCGTCAAGGGATCGTTTATTATTACACCGACATCACTGACCTTTGTCTTATTTGACGGTGAAGAACAAGAATACAGCCATATTGCTCGCGTAAACCCGGGTGAGCTTGATCTCGGCTCCCTCGCTCGTACCGATGAACTGGTCGATGAACTCAGTAGCGGCCAACGCAACCTCTCAGAAGCGATTGATCGCTTAGAAGAAATAGCCAACAAACCAAATCCTTATGGCAAATTTTTAACCTTTACTGCCTTCGGTTTTTCCAGCGGTGCTTTCGCCATGCTGATGCACACCAGTTGGAATGACGTGTTTTGGTCAACCGTATTGGGCTTTCTAGTCGCTGTTTTCGTTTTTTGGTCTGAGCGTTCAAAACGCGTCACCGAAATGCTCGAACCTTTATCCGCGCTTAGTTGTGCGCTCTTGGCTTCGGCAATTACCAATATTGACCCCAGTATTAATATGCCACTGGTCATCCTTTCAGCGATAATCGTGTTTATTCCCGGTTTGTCACTAACGCTTGGCTTGTCAGAACTAGCCGCTCGTCACTTAATGTCCGGCACTGCACGGGTTATGGACGCAACTATGGTGCTGTTTAAGCTATATTTTGGCGCTGTTTTAGGGATGGCACTTGGCAATATTTTTTGGGGTACCGCTGAGTTTGTCGCACCTGAAACCATGCCCAACTGGACTGCTTGGATAGCAGTGACCATATTATCAATTACCCTAGTGATTCTGTTTAAAGTCAGAAAGAAAGACGCTCCTTGGGGCATTATTTGTGGCTACATTGCCTTTGGCGCCAGTATTTGGGCAAGTAATTATCTCGACTACGCGCTATCGGCCTTTGTCGGCTCATTTGCACTCGGTATCTACAGTAACTTGTTCTCTCGAATCATGAACTTGCCGTCGAGCATTGTGATGTTGCTTGGTCTCGTAGTGCTCGTGCCGGGCAGTAAAGTATACATCGGCTTGAGCAGTTTAGTGTCAGGACAGGTGATGCTTGAAACCCAAGGCGTTGGTGTGCAGACCTTTTTAATCTTTATGTCATTGGTTGCCGGACTTATTTTTGCTAATGTAGCGGTTCGCTCTCGAAAGAGTTTATAGATAATGGTGCGTCATCGGCTGATCATGTGATGACGTGCCTGCTTTACCGAGTATAAATGCAAAACAAATGACAGCAAAAAGCACTAAGCCCGAAAAAAAGAATTATCACCACGGAGATCTTCATCAAGCGTTATTGTTGAATGCTCGTCAAATGATTGAGCGCGATGGTGTCGATTCATTATCGCTTCGTAAGTTGGCGGAGCAAGTTGGCGTTTCACGAACGGCGGCTTATCACCACTTCAAAGATAAAAACGACTTGCTAATAGCCATTGCTAGCCAAGGTTTTCAAGAGTGGCAGCAACTTTGCCAGCAGTTTTTCGCCGTTCAAACAAGTGAAGGCAGCCATCAAACAACCAACTCGCTTGGCCCGGAGGCTTTTGCCCGTTTTTTTCAAACATATATTGAATACGCCACCAATAACCCTGCGATTTACCAACTCATGTTTGGCGACACCCTATGGCCCAACACCAGTCCAGACGAAACCATTAAGCTCACTCAAACCGCCCACCCTTGCTTTCAGTATCAATTAGAGCTAACCAAACAGTGGCAACAACAAGGTATTTTAAGTCCGTCAGAAGATTCTCTTAGGCTCACTCAAGTAACCTGGGCAACTATGCATGGTATCGCACGGCTAGTCATCGACGGTGTTTATCAACAAGGTGCGAGTATTGACGATATTTGCCAGTGCGCTATCAATTTGTTGCTCAATAAAACCGACAGTCAACTGAGCTAATTTATCTCCTCGTAAAGCTTTTCTGACACTAGCATCTTAAAAAGTGTCAGAAAATGTTAATAGCCTGATCCAAAACTGGCATTAAGGTTAACAAGTGTTTACTATCAGCCCGTCTACTTTTCTTCAAAATAGAGAAAATTTTATGAAAACTATATTAACCAGCGCTGCGTGCGCTTCACTACTCGTGCTATCTGCTTGTAGTCACGATGTTGCACAAAAGACTGATGCACCTGCTATCAAAAAAACAGCACTTGCTTCAGGTATTGAAAAAGCCAATATTGACAACAGTGTTCGTCCTCAAGACAACTTTTATCAATACGTTAACGGCGGCTGGTTAAAAACTCATGATATTCCAGGTGACAAAACTGCAATTGGTTCTTTTTACGATTTGCGTGATAAGGCCGATGCCGACGTTAAAGCGATTATTGAAAGCCTAGCAGCAACACCGAACCTAAAAGCGGGTTCGGATGAACAAAAAGTAGCAGATTTATTCCGTGCTTACATGGATCAAGAAACTCGCGACAGTCTAGGAATCAAGCCGGTTCAAGCGTTACTGTCACAAATCAACGGTCTACAAGACAAAGATCAATTAGTTGAGTTTTTTGGTCAATCGCAAGCGGCTGGCGTGGGCGGTCCAATGATCTTATATGTGAGTGTAGATGCTAAAGACTCAAGCCGTTACGCCACCCATATTTGGCAAGGTGGCCTAGGTTTGCCAGACAAAGATTACTACTTTAACGACGCAGAACGCTTTGTTAACTTGCGCGACGGTTACAGCAAACACATTGCCAAAATGTTTGACCTAGCGGGCCTTGAAAACGGCGAGCAAGCAGGCAAAACCATTTTAGACCTAGAAACAAAAATCGCCGAGTACCATTGGACTCGCGTACAAAGCCGAGACAGTGAAAAGCGCTACAACAAGTTTGAAACAGCGAAACTCAACGAGCTCAGCGACACCATTAACTGGCAAGGCTTTTTAGCTGCGCAAGGCGTTGGCTCAGAAAAAGATATCATTATTAACCAGCCAGACTTTATTCAAGGCCTTGGTAAACTCATTAATGATGTATCACTTGAAGATTGGCAAACCTATTTAACCTTCCACACCTTGAGTAACTTTGCCAGCTACTTAACTGCAGATTTAGACAACGAAAACTTTGAGTTTTTCTCTAAGCAATTAAGCGGCCGTCAAGAACAACGTCCACAATGGAAACGCGGCGTTGCTATAGTAAACCAAAATGTTGGCGAAGTTATCGGTAAAGTGTACGTCAGTCGCCACTTCACACCTGAAGCGAAAGCGCGTATGGGTGTATTGGTTGAAAACTTGCGTTCAGCGTATGGCGCGAGCATTAATGATCTTGACTGGATGTCTGACGATACCAAAAAAGCTGCTCAGGTCAAACTCGCTGCTTTCACTCCCAAAATTGGCTACCCAGATAAATGGCAAGACTACTCAGCGCTTGAAATTAAAGGTGACGATCTAGTCGGCAATATCATTCGCTCAAGTGAACTATCTCACCAACGCGATATTGAAAAACTGGGCGGACCAATCCAAACTTGGGAATGGTTGATGACTCCACAAACGGTCAATGCCTACTACAATCCAACGGTTAATGAGATCGTTTTCCCTGCCGCTATTTTACAACCACCATTTTTCAATATGGCAGCTGATGACGCAGTCAACTACGGCGGCATTGGTGCAGTAATTGGTCACGAAATGGGTCACGGTTTTGACGACCAAGGCAGCCGCTACGACGCCGAAGGCAACTTGCGCAACTGGTGGACAGACCAAGATTTAGAGAAGTTTAAAGAACGCACTAAAGTATTAGTTGAGCAATACGCTGACTATCAAGTATTTGACGATTTAAACGTCAATGGTGAGCTTACGCTTGGTGAAAACATCGGTGACTTATCTGGCTTAACTATCGCCTACAAGGCATACAAAGCATCCCTGAACGGCAAAGAAGCACCGGTTATCGATGGTTTAACTGGCGACCAACGCTTCTTTATGGGTTTTACTCAAATTTGGCGTTCAAAAATTGTTGAACAGTCAATGCGCAACCGCGTTGCAACAGACCCTCACTCACCGGGCGAATTCCGCGCAGTCGGTTCTCTGTCTAACATGAACGAATTCTACGAAGCGTTCGATGTTAAAGAAGGTGACGGTATGTATCTAGCGCCTGAGAAACGAGTAAAAATTTGGTAATCAGCCAATATTAATCGGGATAAAAGCAAGCTTCGGCTTGCTTTTATTTTTATCAGTACTTGTTAACCTAAACCAAGCTAAAGCGCAAATTAGCTTGCTAACGACGCTTTTGTTAGACATTCCTCCAAAAGCCGATTATCCTTGAGCGATAAGAATTTCCCGGTTATTGCCCACCAACTTAGTTACCTCTTATAACTTCGATTATCGCGCCAATAACACGGGTGACAACGATAAAGAGTACAATATGACATATGCCGCTATTACTGGCTGGGGCAAGTGCATGCCGCCAGCAACCTTATCAAATGACGACTTAGCCACCTTTTTAGAAACCAATGACGAGTGGATCACGACTCGCACAGGGATGAAAGAGCGTCGTATTTCCCATGTTAACGTCAGTGAATTGGGCGCAATCGCCTGTCAGCACGCACTTGCTGCAGCAGGCAAAACCGCCCTAGACGTTGAGATGATTGTATTTGCCAGCACAAGTTTCGATGAATACTGTCCAAATGCCGCCTCTAATGTGCAAAAAATTATCGGTGCCGACAACGCTGCTTGTATGGATGTAAACACCGCCTGTACCGGTGGTATGTACGCCTTCACTACCGCAAACGCGATGATTAAAACCGGTGTCGTCAAGTCTGCGCTTGTCATTGGCGCTGAAACCATTTCAAAATTAATGGAATGGACTAATCGCGACGTCGCAGTACTATTTGGTGATGGCGCTGCTGCACTTTACCTTGAAGCATCAGAACAAGAAACTGGCTTATTGGCAGAGTCTTTGGGTTGTTACGGTGAGTCTCGCGACATTTTATCGGTTGCCGGTTTGGGCAGTAAATACGCAAACCAAGGCCGCATGATGGGTAAGACTGAGTGGCAGTTTTTAGGCCAAGAGATTTTCAAGAAAGCGGTTAATGGCATGGCCCAAGCTTGTGAAAAAACGCTTGAAAAGCTTGGCGTTAACAGCGAGCAAATTGACCTTGTCGTGCCGCACCAAGCCAATCTGAGAATTATTGATACTCTTGCTAAGAAGCTTAAACTCGATAGCGACAAAGTGTTCGTGAATATTCAAAAGTACGCCAACATGTCATCAGCGACCACCTTGGTAGCTTTTGTTGAAGCCATTGAAGAACAAAGAGTTAAGCCAAACAGCTTAATTTTACTTCCCGCCTTTGGCGGCGGCCTAACTTGGAGTGCTCACGCCGTTCGTTTTGGTGACAGAACAACGCCAATCGCAAGCTCTGACGCCAGTTTACCGCCTTGTCAGCAAACTGGGCTAGAGATGGTGCAAGAGATCATGGAAAAGCATCAACAAAGCGTTGGAAAATAGCTGAATAACAAAACGGGCACTGCGCCCGTTTTTTTTACCTCTCAGAACACCTATCAAGCTCGCCATTCAACAGAAAAAACTCGCCACTAATCGCAAAGCTGAACAATTATTAGCTATAGTCAGTTCTACAGTGCATCAACTAGTAACAAAAACTAGCAACGCCATAGCTAGTTTATAACAGAGCTAATAAACATGAGATTACTTACCATTCTTTTACTGTCAGTGACAGTGTTCGCCAGTACCTTAATTAACACAGCACATGCTGAAAACAGTGAGCAAGCGAGCCCCATCGGCGGCGTTGATCACGTCGGCTTAGCGGTATCAAATCTAGAAAAGTCTAAAAATTTCTTTGTTGACACCTTAAAGTTTCGAGTTTTGGGCAAAGATACTAGCTATCCCGCTTACTTCCTCAATAATGGCAGTATCACAGTCACTCTGTGGCAAACCACAAATGGTGAACACGCAACACCGTTTAATCGCAAAACCAACGTTGGTCTTCACCATTTGGCTTTTCAAGTTGAAAGTGAAAAGAAACTCAACGAGCTTCACCTGCTGTTGAAAAAAGCCCCGGAAGTAAAAATTGAATTTGCCCCTGAAAATTTAGGCAATGGCCCAACGAAACACATGATGATTCGAGAGCCTAGCGGCAACCGCCTAGAGTTTATCGCGCGCGGCAAAAGAAAATAGTCAGCCCTGGTTTGATGAAGCTGTTTCTGCTTCATCAAATTCTTCCTCAAACTAATTCTTAGTAGCACTCACCCGACAAGCTAGCTACAATACAGCCATTATTTTTATTCATATTTCTCAAGGGCTGTATTAATGGCATTACCTGATAAATTTATTTACTCGATGAACCGCGTGAGCAAGGTGGTTCCTCCTAAACGCACCATTTTAAAAGACATTTCGCTATCGTTTTTCCCTGGCGCTAAAATTGGTGTTTTGGGTTTGAACGGTGCCGGTAAATCAACATTACTGCGCATTATGGCCGGTGTTGATACCGAATTTGAAGGTGAAGCAAAAGCGTTAGCGGGCACTAATATTGGTTACTTGCCACAAGAACCAGAATTAGACGAAAGCAAAACCGTGCGCGAAGTGGTTGAAGAAGCCGTTTCTGTGGTGAAAGACGCAATGGCTCGTCTTGATGCCGTTTACGCAGCTTACGCCGAGCCTGATGCTGATTTTGACGCTTTGGCTAAAGAGCAAGGCGAATTAGAAGCCATTCTAGCGACACACGACGCCCATAGCCTTGAAAACCAATTAGAGCGCGCAGCCGACGCGTTAAGATTACCTGAGTGGGATCAAAAAATTGGCGTGCTCAGTGGTGGTGAGCGTCGCCGTGTTGCCCTATGTCGCTTATTACTACAAAAACCAGACATGTTGTTACTCGACGAACCAACCAACCACTTAGATGCCGAATCAGTTGCTTGGTTAGAGCGCTTCTTACACGACTACACCGGCACAGTGGTTGCCATTACCCATGATAGATATTTCTTAGACAATGTTGCCGGTTGGATTCTAGAGCTAGACCGCGGCCATGGTATTCCATGGGAAGGCAACTATTCATCATGGCTAGAGCAAAAGGACGCCCGTTTGCAGCAAGAAGCAAAAGGTGAAAAGGCACTGCAAAAAACCATCAAGCAAGAACTAGAATGGGTGCGTCAAAATCCAAAAGCACGCCAAGCGAAAAACAAAGCGCGGATGGCGCGTTTTGAAGAGCTCAACAATCAAGATGTTCAAAAGCGTAACGAAACCAACGAACTCTACATTCCACCGGGTCCACGCTTAGGTGACAAAGTACTCGACGTTAACCACCTAACTAAGTCATACAACGGCCGTGTTTTAATTGACGACTTGAGTTTTAGCATTCCAAAGGGTGCGATTGTCGGTATCATTGGTGCTAACGGTGCCGGTAAATCAACCTTGTTCAAAATGTTGTCAAACACCGAGCAACCAGATTCAGGCAGCGTTGAACTAGGTGAAACGGTAAAACTTGCCAGTGTTGATCAATTCCGCGACGACATGGTCGATAGCAATACGGTTTACCAAGAAATTTCTGAAGGTCACGACATTATCCAAATTGGTAGCTTTGAAATTCAGTCACGTGCTTACTGTAGCCGTTTCAACTTCAAAGGTAACGACCAACAAAAATTAATCGGTGAGTTGTCGGGTGGTGAACGCAACCGTGTTCACTTGGCAAAACTAGTGAAAACCGGTGGTAACTTGTTACTACTTGATGAACCAACCAACGACTTAGACGTTGAAACCTTGCGTGCACTTGAAGAAGCACTGCTCGACTTCGCTGGCTGTGCCATGGTTATTTCCCATGACCGTTGGTTCCTTGACCGTATCGCCACTCACATTATCGACTACCGCGACGAAGGCCAAGTAAACTTCTTTGAAGGTAACTTCTCTGATTACAACGAGTGGCTCAAGAAAACGCTTGGCCCTGCTGCGCTTGAGCCGCACAGAATTAAATACAAAAAAATCAACTAGCGTAATTAGGGCGTGTTGAACTTTCGAGATTGAATTTTGTTCAATCCAAACGCTTGCTGATCGCGGCGCTCGGGCTGTAGCATAGTTGTTCTATGTAAAAACCGAGCAACAATGAGCAGGAAGCGTTTAGATGACCCCGAAGGGCAGCGCCTGTTGGGCTTTTCTACTTCGTTGTCGCAGGGTTTGTGTAGAACAACTACACGACACCTGCTCCGCCTTGTATAAAAACCCGACAGACTGCTGCAAAAACAATCCTGAAAGTTCAACACGCCCTTACCTCATTGCGAGCGCAATCGTTTGTGCTCGCAACTTTCTTTTCTACTTACTCCTTCAACCAAATCTCCTGCCACAATCTTGCCATTAGCATCAAACGATGCTTTGTTGTTTTATTTAATGCATTAAACCGTAAATATCGCTATGCTAAAACTATTGTTAGTAAATTTATCAAGCCTCGTATTTTATGGAAAACAGACGTCAATTTAGTCGCATTGTATTTTCGAGTCAGGCTCAATTAACGCTTGAGCAACAACACTTTACCGTCAATATTTTTGATTTGTCATTAAAAGGTGCGCTGGTCAGCACGCCAGATCCCAAACAACACTTTGTCGAGCAACACGGCTTGCTAAAATTTCAACTGAACGACAGTGACTTAACCGTGACCATGGCGGTAAAAGTCGCCCATCAAGAACCAGAAGTGGTCGGTTTAACCTGTACCAGTATTGATCTAGACAGTATCTCTTATTTGCGCCGCATGGTTGAACTCAACCTAGGTGATGCCGAGCAACTCAACCTCGAGCTTAGCCAATTGAGCAAGTTATAAAGCGCTTAACCATTTATTACACCCAAATTTAAGGAACTAGATATGAAGCATTTAGTTATCTCATTTGTTAGTGAAGATCGCCCCGGCCTAGTTGAACTATTATCAAATACTATCAAGCAACACCAAGGCAACTGGCAAACTTCTAGTATGCATCACCTGTCAGGTTATTTTGCCGGTGTTTTGGAAGTTGCTGTTGCTGAACAACATCACCAAGAGTTAATAGACGCCCTTAACGCCATGTCTGCATTTCAGTTAACCATAGCGACAGCTTCGTCGGCGACTGAATTGGCTGCACAAGCAGTCACGTTAGAGCTCACTGCCAATGACCGTCCGGGCATTGTCCAAGATATTTCTTCGGCCATTCACAAGCAAGGTGGTAACCTCGTCAAATTGGTTAGTACTCAACAAGCCGCTGCCCACACCGGCCAAACCATGTTTACCGCTAAAGCGAAAATTGAAGTAAACCAAGATGATATTGAGCAAATGGTTGAGGCACTTGAAAGCTTAGCAGATGATCTAATGGTAGATATTTCGCGCTAATCCGCAGCGTTCACTTTGTGAGCACGCCAGAGCAAATTATTGATCTGGCACAACCCTCAATGTCGCGAAAGCGTCATAATTTGGTAGTAAACTAGTGCAATTCAACTGTGTGAGTATAGTAATACTTGGCTCGGTACTAATACAGCCGAATACGTAAAAAATCCGACCAAGGAATTTTATCAAGGTTTATCAAATACATTATGAGTGACTCTCGTCTATTTTTCGACAAAGAACTAAGTTGGTTATCTTTTAACGAACGCGTACTGCAAGAAGCGCAAGATGCCTCAGTACCGATTATTGAACGCATCCGCTTTTTGGGCATTTACTCGTCGAATCAAGATGAATTCTTTCGGGTTAGAGTCGCTCGGATTCGCAGGCAAGCCTTGGTGGAACGGGCAAAAAACCGCGCTGATATGACGGAAAAAGACACTTGGTCAAGCTTACTCAACGACATTATTGCCAAGGTTGCGACATTAACGGAAAAATTCCGCGAAACCTCGGAACAAGTCTTTGCTGAGCTGGCAGAACACAACATCGATTTATTATTCAACGATGAAAGTGGCAAAGCCTTCGCAAAAGGGCTTAGTAAACAACAAATCGAATGGATGTCGACCTTTTTCGACAATCACGTACTCAAACACATTACACCAGTCATTATTAACAACAGCACTGATCTCTCTGAGTGCCTTAATGACGATGGTATTTATTTTCTCGCCGGCCTCAATTATCACGACAGTGTGCAATACGCCTTAGTCGAGATTCCTCGGGAAGAAGTTGACCGCTTTATTATTTTGCCTGAAGCTGAACATTCAAAAGTAAAACACATAGTGATGCTCGACGATGTTGTGCGCTACTTTATGGATAACATCTTCCAAGGCTTTTTCGAGTTCGATTCGATTGACGCTTACTCAATCAAACTAACGCGCGACGCCGAATACAACCTCAATGATGAGCTTGATCAAAGCTTGTTAGACAAAATGTCAAAAGGCTTAAAGCAGCGTTTAAAAGCCGAACCAGTGCGCCTTGGTTACGACCAAAATATGCCACCTGAAATGGTTAAGTTTTTGCGCAAGTCTTTGCGTATTAAAGAACTAGACAACCTAGTTGGCAGTGTTCGTTACCGCCATTTTAAAGACTTTTTAAGTTTCCCTAACTTAGGTGGCAAAGAGCTCGAAAAAACCGATATTCAAGCGCTAGATGCCGCGGCATTTAAGCACTTTCCATCAGTGTTCGACGCCATCAGTCAGCAAGACATATTACTTTATTACCCGTACTACAAATTTAAGCACTTTACCGAATTTGTTCGCCAAGCGTCTTACGATCCCGCGGTACGCGAAATTAAGCTCAACATTTACCGGGTCGCCAAAAACTCACAGATTATCTACTCATTAACCGAAGCGGTTAAAAACGGTAAGCAAGTGACAGTAGTGGTTGAACTCAGAGCGCGCTTTGACGAACAAGCCAACATTGAATGGGCGAAGTTGATGAAAGATGCTGGTATCAATGTTGAGTTTGGTATCGACAGCTTGAAAATTCATTCAAAGCTTTGCCTCGTCAGTCGCGTTGAAAACGACAAATTAGTCCGTTATGCCCATATTGGTACTGGTAATTTCCACGAGAAAAATGCCCGTATTTACACCGACTTTACCTTGTTCACGAAACACAAGGAAATCGCGCAAGAAGTCGACAATGCCTTTTCGTTTATCGCCCACAGTTATAAGCGTTTTCGTTTCAACCATTTAATTGTTTCACCGTTGACCTCTCGCCGTCGTTTATATCAACTGATCGATAATGAAATTGAGTTTGCCAATCAAGGTAAAAAGGCAGAAATCACCATTAAGGTTAACAACTTAGTTGATACCGGCCTGATCAACCGACTTTACAACGCCAGTAGTTCAGGAGTTAAAATCAAACTGATTGTTCGCGGTATGTGTGCGCTTGTTTCGGGCATTAAAGGGGTTAGCGATAACATCAAGGCGATTTCGATTGTTGATCAATTCCTTGAGCACCCGCGCGTTATGGTCTTTCACAACGGCGGCGAAAAGTCAGTCTACATTAGCTCTGCCGACTGGATGGAGCGCAACATCGACCAGCGCGTTGAAATTGGCTGCCCAATTTACGACGAAAAACTCAAGAAGCGCATTATCGATATTTTAGCGCTACACTTTAAAGACACCACCAAAGCACGTGTGATAAATCAGCAACAAAACAATCGTTATGTTGCCAAAGGCAACCGAAAACCATTAAGATCGCAAATCGCTATTTACGATTACCTTTGCGAGCAAGAGCAAGCTGATTTAGCTGCTTGGCAACAAAGTGATACCGAGGAGTAGCACATCCACTGATTTTAGTGCCAGCCACTAGCAAGACGCTATTTGCTGGCACGCCAAACGAAATGGTACTCAACACTACATGTCGACCGATTTACACTGCCCAGATGCCTCACTAGACATTCCAGAAAACAACCTCGCCGCTTTAGATATTGGCTCCAACAGCTTTCACTTTGTTTTAGCTCGTGTTGTCGATAACAACTTGCAAATTCTTCACTCGGAAAAATACCAGGTTAAACTCGCTTCTGGCCTAGACGAGGACGACATCCTCGACCAAGCGGCAATCGACCGCGGCCTGCAAACCCTGTCAGACTTGGCAATTACCGCTGCTAAGCTCAATGCCGATAACTTTCGCGTGGTGGCAACTTACACCTTGCGTCAGGCGAAAAATGCACGGGCATTTTTACAAGCAGCCGCCGAGGTGTTTCCGTTCGATATCGAAATTATTTCTGGTCACGAAGAAGCGCGTTTAATTTATCAAGGCGTCGCCCACTACTCACCGCCCGACGAAAAGCGCTTAGTAATCGATATCGGTGGCGGCAGTACCGAATGTGTTATTGGCAAGAACTACGACGTTTTAAACTTATCGAGCGTCAATATTGGCTGTGTCAGCTTTAAACGTCGATTTTTCAGCGATGATACCATCACGACACAGGCCTTTGACCGCGCCATTTTGTTTGCTCGCATGGAAATTGAAGCCTTGGTTAATCGCTTTCGCAAAACTAGCTGGCAGCAAGCGCTCGGCACCTCAGGAACGATTAAAAGCATTTACCAAATTATCAATGCCAGTAACAATGCCGAAAATGAGCTGCCAAGACCGATTAAACTCTCAGATCTCAATGCCCTAAAACAGCAACTGATTGAGTTTGGCCACACCGACAACATCGAGCTAGCTAATTTAAAAGAAAGTCGCAAAGCGATTTTATGTCCGGGTTTGGCGATATTAATTGCCTTAGTCGACATGCTCAAAATAACTGAAATAGATTACTGCGACTATGCGCTGCGAGAAGGTGTATTGTGTGAACAGTTAGAACAACAGTTAGACCATGATAGTCGCGCTCGCACTATTACTAGTCTGCAAAGCCGTTTTAACGTCGATACTGAGCAGGCTGACAAAGTAGCAACCAGCGCATTAGCCATGTTTGACGCGGTTAATAGCCGCTGGCAATTGCCGAAAAAGAATTATCGCGACTTGCTCAATTGGTCGATTCAAGTCCATGAAATTGGCCTCGACATCAACCCGTCGGGCTATCACAAGCACAGCAAGTACATCTTACAAAACGCCGATTTACCCGGCTTTAACCAAGAGCAGATGCAGGCACTGGCATGGCTTGTCGGCAATCAGCGCAAGAAAATTAATTCATTAGAGGAGAACAACTGGTATTTACTCAACCAGACATCGGTTAACAAAATACTGGTGTTAATGCGCCTGTCAGTTTTATTAAGCCAGCAGCGCCAGCTTTCACCCTCGCCAATTGTTGAACTCAAGGTCGATGAAAATAGTGTTACTTTGACCTTCGAGCAAAATTGGCTCAACGAAAAACCGCTGATTTACGCCGACTTACAACTCGAACAAGAGTATTTGCAAAGCTTAGCGATAGAATTGAAGATAGAAACCTGTTGAGTACAATTTAACAAACAGACAAAAGTAAAAAATAATAAAAAAGTGGGAACTATTTTACCGATAATCGTTCTTATTAACTGAAAGCATATTACTCCCTAGACTGCTTTCTCTCAGTATTTTTCAGCGCTACCTTTGGTAGCGCTTTTTTTATGTTCAGGAAGAACGGTATAGCGCGGTGCCATGGATGGCAAGGAGCGCATATGTTCACGTGTAAAGGGAGCTTACGAGGTAGAGCGAAGCATGGAGGCCCGAGCCGAGGAAGAACGGTCAGGCTTTATGCTCCTGCAAAGCCTAAGTACCTACATCCATGTCGGCAATATCGCCGTGCCATGGTCTTTACCGCTATCCCTAGCTACCAAGACATTAGTACATCCTAAACGTCAGATGGCAAGGAGCGTTATTTAACAGCCCCTAATCTAGATTTATTGAACCCCAAGTTACTCCGCAAAGTAATCGGCTAAAAAGCTATCGAAATCGACGCTGTCGGCGTCTTCAATCGCTTTTTGCTCTTGGTGGGACTGGGCAACACTTTGCTCAAAATGAGTTAAATTATAGTGTCGATATTGATGCTCACTGAGGCTTTGCGCGTGTTGCTTAGCAATATCTAAAGCGAAGCCAGTTAAGCTTTCACCTTGTTCAACCACTTTCGCTAAAATTTGCGCCGATGGCGTTAAGTTTGCATCGAGTATTTTACTGCGCTCAGTGGCTAGTGCGGCCTGATAAACGTCCGTTTGATGTGCTTGGTCTAACAGTGCAGCCACCTCAGCCATATCATCACACAGCGTTTGGCCCCAGTTGATAATGGAAACCTGCTGCTCACTGTCGCCCTCTCGGGCTAAAGTCAGCTCAGGATCGCGACCTCGAACGACAACTTCATCCATATTGCGCTCTAGTGTTTCCTGCGTTTTGCTGTTTAGCGTTGGGCTCGGCTTTAACGCGCAGTAAGTTAGGAAAATATCAAGGAAATGCACTTGCTCTAGACTAATACCGGTATCGGCAAACGGATTCACGTCGAGTGCGCGCACTTCAATGTATTCAACACCTCGATTCTCCAGCGCCTCTGATGGTTTCTCACCAGATTTGGCAATTTGCTTAGGTCGAATTGGGGCGTAAAGTTCGTTTTCTATCTGCAAGACATTGCTGTTCAATTGCTGATATTCACCGTCTTTCTTAATACCAATTTTAGCAAATTGCTCAGAGCTCAAACTAATCGCTTTTTGCACTTGCTTAACATAGCTGTCGATTTGGTTGTAACAGATATACAGCGCCGCTTGGTCACTGTTGGTATAGCCTAAATCACTCATTCTCAACGATGTCGCGTATGGCAGATATAAGTAGCCATTGGCCGATTTTTCAAAAGGCAACACGGTTTCTTTGCCCTGTAAAAACGATGGGCAAATCGCCGGTGAACTGCCGTATAAGTAGGGAATTAGCCAGCAGTAACGCTTGTAGTTGCGAATAAGGGCAAAGTACTTGGCGGAAATATAGTCTTGCTCTGAACGGCTATCACCCTCAAACACCTGCAAGGTCTGCCAAAACGACTTAGAAAATGAGAAGTTAAAGTGAATACCAGCGATCACTTGCATCATACTGCCATAACGGTTTTTTAAACCTTGACGGTACACGGTTTTCATTTTACCAATGTTTGAACTGCCGTATTGCGCCAGTGGAATTTTGTCGGCGTCTTCAACAAAACACGGCATACTCATTGGCCACAGCAACTCGCCATCGACTTGAGATAAAGTATACTTTTGGATATCTCTTAGCTGGTTAATCGCCAATTCAGGGCTATGACTGACCGGCGTAATAAACTCCAATAAGGTTTCAGAGTAATCCGTAGTTATTTGCGGATGAGTTAAGGCAGAGCCAAGTTGGTAGTGATGCGGCTGCATAGACAAGCCACCTTCAGGCAATACTCTTAGTGCTTCACGCTCAATGCCTCGGCCAATGCCTGTTAATGCTGCTAAATGCTCTGGTTGCTGAAATTCAGCAAGGTAATCACGAAAAGTAAAAGCCAAAATAACTCCAACGGATTATTAATTTAAACGCCTAAGCACTTGTAAAATAGGCCATTGCCGCGTTCAAAGGTCACAAAAAAAGTCACGAATTAATATCGTCTCTGTTGGGGCGATTACAACTAATTCAACCCCAACCCTGAGGATTCTATTCGGTAAATGTCAATTCAATTATCGGTCGCTGTAAGGTCGCCAATTGTGGTTTCACCTTTGCCCCGTCGCCTACAACGATCCACGACATAGGTTTAGCCAACTCTTTTTTTGCCAACAAGTTAAGCTCTTGCTTAGTTATCGACAAAATAATATTTGTTTGTTTATCACCATAATCTTTTGACAAGCCATAAAGCAACAACTGACGTAAAAAGCCTGCTTTTTGGCTTGGCGTTTCAAAACTCAAGGCTTCGTTTTGCGAAATGGCCTTGCGCATAAATGCCACTTCATCGTCAGTTAAGCCTTGCTCTTGAAACAGCGCTAGCTCTTTTTCAACTTCGCGCATGGCGGCAACGGTATCCGCTTGGTTGACACTGGCGGCAACCTGAAACTGACCAGTACTTTTACCACCGATATAACCGCTTGACGCGCCATAAGTATAGCCTTTGTCTTCTCTTAAATTGAGATTAATACGACTGTTAAACGCGCTGCCAAGTGGGTAATTCATCAATGATGATTTAAAGTGTTCGCCCAAAGCGTCATAAGGCATAGCATGGCGCACTAGCGTAATTGACGACTGCGCAGCGCCAGGCAAGTCAACAAAGTAAATGTTTGCTTCGGTTTGCGGTAAATCAGCACTCACTTGAGGAATTTGATAATCAACTTTGCGCCAGTTAATCAAATATTCGAGCTCTTTGTTCAAGGCTTTTTTACTGACATCACCAACTACCACTAAATTTGCGTGGGCAGGTGAATAGTAGTCTCGGTAAAACGCTTTGACGTCATCAAGTGTAATCTTGTTTATGCTGGTTAAGGTGCCAGAATCGCTGTAGCCAAGCCGATTATTTTGCCCATACAACACTTGTTTAACAGCTTTACTGCTTAAACTTCCAGCATCGCGCAGCCCCTGAGTGAGTCCCTGTAAATGGTGATTTTTAATACGGTCAAAGTCGCTTTGGTCAAATTTCGGATTAAGCAGCACATCCAGCAATAAATTCATGGTTGCTGGTAAGTGCTTGGTTAAGCTAGATACTTGGATATAGGTATAGCGGCCAGAAGCTGATACCGAAATATCACTCCCCAATAAAGCAAGTTCATTTGAGAGCGCTTCTTTGCTGTAGTTAGTGGTGCCCTCTTGCATCATGGCAGCCGTTAAACTCGCTAACCCGGCTTTATCAGTAGCATCGAGCAGCGGCCCACCTTCCATGCTCAAGGTCATACTGACCGTGGGTGTTTCACTGTTTTGCGCAAACAACAGGGTTAAACCGTTGTTAAAACGTTTGCTGGTGTATTTGGGTGTTTTTATTACCGGCCTAGGTCCAGCTGGTGGTATTTTACTGCGGTCAATAGTGCTGGTATTTTTAGCAATCTTGGGCACTAATGGGCGCTGAGTTGGCGGTTGGCTAATATCGGGTAAGCTAAAGTTATCGGCTTGGGCAGGTAAAGAGAATATGTTACCCGTTGCATTGAATTGGCCTTTGTTTTCATCCGATTCGACTGCTGATTTAGGAACAATAGACAATATTGCAGCGCCTTGGCCCTTAATGTATTTTCGATAAACACGGATAACATCAGCTTCGGTAACCTTGTTATAGCGCTCAACTTGTTGGCTCGCCAATGCGGGATTTTGACCAAAAGTTTGATAAAACGCCAGCGATGAGACTTTACCGGCAACGCTTTGCAAGCCGTAAATAGTATCGGTTTCAATACTAACTTTCGTTTTCAACAAATCTTGCTGATTAACACCGCGCTGTTCAAATTCATCAAAGGTGTCGAGAATCGCTTGCTCAAGCTGTGCTAGTGACACTTGTTGCTGCTGGTTGGGAATCGCATAAAAATTCATACGACACGCTAACTCTTTGCACGGGTGTCCTGCGCCTGCTTGAATTGCCATCCCCGACTTAACTAAATTTTGATACAGCAACGAAGTTGGCCCTGCGCCCAAAATATTAGCAAGTACATCAAGTGCCGCTTCGTCTTCATGCATGGCATATACGGTGGGAAACGCCATATAAACAACCGGTAATGCAACATTATCTTCAAAGCTATAGTAGCGATTCTGCGCCAGAGATATTAAAGGCTTTGCCATGCTACTAACTTTAGGTCCCGGGTTAATGTCGGCAAAATAACGATTTACCCAGTGTAGTACTTCAGTTTCATCAAAGTCACCGCCAATCGTCAAGGTTGCATTGTTCGGACCATACCAACGAGAAAAGAACTGTTTCAAGTCCTCGACATTACCGTGGTCAAGATCAGGCAAGTAACCAATCACCGGCCAAGAATAAGGATGTGCTCTTGGGTACAGCATTTGATTAATGGTTTCGTCTAGTCGGCCATATGGTCGGTTATCGACATTTTGTCCGCGCTCATTTTTCACCGTCGCCCGCTGTACTTCGAATTTTTGTTCGGTAATCGCATCGAGTAAATAGCCCATTCGGTCGGCTTCTAACCATAGTACTTTTTCAAGCTGGTTATTGGGTACCGTCTGATAATAGTTCGTGCGATCGGTATTGGTGGTACCGTTTAAGTGACCACCACTTTCGGTGATAATTTTAAAGTGCTGTTCGTCGGCAACATTTTGTGAGCCTTGAAACATCATGTGCTCAAAGAAGTGGGCAAAACCCGATTTACCCAACTGCTCACGTGCGGAGCCAACGTGATAGGTAACGTCGACATGGACCAATGGATCAGAGTCATCGTGGTGTAGCACCACAGTTAAGCCGTTGGCTAAACGATATTTTTTGTAAGGAATGGAAAGCTGGCCACTAACCTTATCAACCTGTTCGACTAACGTTACGCCAGCGGGGATTTCAACCTTTGTTGATTGAGCGAGCTGATGACTACATGCCGACATTAGCGTTATCGCAGCAATTAACCAACCGACAGTAACTGGCTTTGACGTTAATAGCTGTTTTGGCAAAGTGATTAAATCAGAAAAAAAGCCAACAAAAAAAGAGGAAAAGCGATTAGAGATCAAACGGAAACTCACAAGAAAAAATAGTAACTTTAACGGTTGTTCAAGTTTTAATGAGCAGATGATAACAACTAAGTTCATCAATAGCGAACCACTAAACGCTGAACAAGGGTATTTAACCGCATTTTTATTACGGACAATCAAATCAAACTACCTTAGCCAGTGAACTTGAGGTAGAGTAGCGACAATTTTCCATAAAACGTCATTATTTATATGCAAGACAGTGCATTAAGTTTATTACCGCCGATTGCCGCAATTGTTATCGCAGTATGGCGCAAAAACGCGTTCTTTGCTCTTTTAGCTGGCCTTTGGCTGTGCTTTTTTCTGAGTCAATCGTTTTCACTGTGGCAAGGTTCAATTGCTACGGGTGAGAGTATTATCAATGTTTTTAGCAGCTTAGGTAATGTTTATATTGTTAGCTTTAGCTTGCTAATTGGTGCCCTGATCACGTTAATGAACCATTCAGGCGCAGTTAACGGCTTTATCAACAGCTTGAACAGACTCAACTTAGTTACCAATAAAAAGCGCGTCAGTTTACTGCCGACCGTCATTGGCAGTAGCATTTTTACCGATACCAACCTCAGCATGTTCTCTGCTGGTATGGCGAGCCAAAAATTATTTGATCAACACAAATTAAGCCGCGCTCGTTTGGCTTACTTGATTGACTCAACCTGTGCACCGATTAGTATTTTACTCTTGATTAATGGCTGGGGCGCTTACGTTTTAGGTTTGTTGGACGGCTACCAATTAAGCGACCCTGTTGGTGTATTAATCGCCACCATTGGCTACAACTTCTACGCAATTATTGCCGTTGCTTTAGCTTACTACACAGCAATAAGCGGTAAAGTTTACGGGCCGATGAAGCTTTCATCAACAGACAGTGTATCAACGGACGATTTATCAATAGACAAGTCATCAACACCGAGAGCGTCGTCAAACGAACAACAAACTCAAAACCGTCAAGCCAAAGCAAGGGTGATGTGGCTACCTATGCTAACCCTGCTAGCAGTGACATTTGCACTATTGTTTTACACTGGCAATGGTGACATTCGTCGCGGTTCGGGATCATTCTCCGTGTTCTGGGGCATTATCAGTGCACTATCCCTGTTAATTATTATGATCAATAGCTACCGATTGATGTCATTTAGCGAGCAGAGGCAAAGCTTTGTTGAAGGCATCAAGAAAATGGCGCCGGTGGTGGCGATATTAGTGCTATCGTTTGCTTTTGGTGACGGCATTAAAGCCTTAGGCACAGGTTTATACATTAGCCAGTTAATAAGCCCTGATGTACCACTATTTTTAATTGCACCACTGATTTTTATTGCCGCTGGCGCAATGGCATTTTCAACAGGCACCTCGTGGGGCACCTTCGCAGTATTGATTCCAATAGCAATGCCAATTGCCGCGCAAACAGGTTTACCTGTGCCGTTTTTAGTTGCTGCGGTACTCGGCGGCGGTATTTTTGGTGATCATGCCTCGCCTATTTCAGATACCACGATAGTAGCATCACTCGCCAGTGGCTGTGATCACTTCGAACACGTTAAAACACAACTGCCTTACGCCTTAACTGGCGGCGTTTTAACTATTGTTTTATACAGTCTGGTCGGCTTCGCCCTTTAATTTTTCTCAAAAACAATTAACTAGCACCGATAATACTACTGTTGGTGCTAGCTCTCCCTCCCTTCTCTAATTCATTGTTACAGCTAAATTTCAACCTTTAAATCGAAAAAGTTGATTAAGGTAATCGACAACTATTTTCATTTGTCAGCTAAAATAAATTGACTAATATTTGTCCTTAAACTATATTGGACCGACTAATCAGTCGGTTTTAAGTTTTGAAGGTGAAAATGATGAGCACAGCTGCCGAAAATATCGAAACAGTGGTTAATCCAACGATTGCCGAAATGACCAAGAGTTTTAATGAGCTTAATGACTTATACGCGCAAAAAACTTATCCAAGTGTTGATGAGCGTATCAGTCTATTAAAGCAAGTAAAGCAGGCAATGCTAGATCACGAAATTGAATTCTATAAAGCGCTGAATCAAGACTATGGCTACCGCAGTGAATTCGACTCAATGATGGGTGACTTTTTACCGAGTATTGAAAACTTCAACTACGCCATCAAAAAAATTAAAAAATGGACTAAACCCGATCGCCGCCATTCTGGCCTGTTGCTAGCCCCGTCAAAGGTTGAAGTACACTATCAACCACTTGGCGTTGTTGGCATTATCGTGCCATGGAATTTCCCTATTTACTTAAGTATGGGGCCGCTAATTACCGCATTAGCAGCGGGTAATCGCGCTATGATCAAGCTAAGTGAATTCACGCCGGCAATGAATGCGGTATTAATCAAAGCACTAGCACCGTTTAACGACCACGTGCGTATTTTTGAAGGTGAAGCCGATGTTGCGTCAGCCTTCAGTAAACTGGCGTTTGACCATATTTTATTTACCGGTTCAACAACCGTTGGTCGTTTTGTTGCACGCGCCGCTGCCGAGAATTTAACGCCAATAACGTTAGAACTCGGTGGTAAGTCACCGGTAATCATCAATAAGGATGCGGATTTAAACAATGCGGTTCACGCCGTTATGTTAGGTAAATCAATTAACGGTGGACAAATTTGCGTCTCTCCTGATTATGTTTTCATTCCTAAAGAAATGGAACAAGACTTTGTTGAGCTCTACCTCAAAAAGTTTACTGAGTATTACTTAAGCAAAGACAGTGTGCACAACTTTACTCATGTTATTAACGAAAATCAGTTTAAGCGCTTAGCCAGTTATATTGACGATGCCAAAGCTAAAGGTGCGACTATTCACACTTTTGGTGACGATGCCATCAACACCGAAACACGCCGCTTGTTGCCACACTTAATGACGAATGTCACAGACGATATGCTAGTGATGCAAGACGAAATTTTTGGTGCGCTATTACCCATTAAAACGTATGAAAACCTCGATGAAGCCTTAAATTTTATTAGCGCCCGCCCAAGACCATTGGCGCTGTATTTGATGACCAATGACAACCAGTTGAAAAAGCGCATTGTCAATGAAACCCACAGCGGTGGTGTTTGTATTAACGACTCACTGCTTCACGTTGCTGCGGAAGATGCGCCGTTTGGCGGTGTTGGCGACTCAGGTATGGGTCAATATCACGGCATTGAAGGTTTTAGAACATTCTCTAAAGCCAAAACTGTACTTTCAACACCAACGTTTATGCCGCGCAGCCGACTAATGCTGAAAAACCGAGATATGTTCTTCAATACTATTAGAAAGTTGTTTTTAAAATAATGGCAAGTAGCAAACGCGAGCAAATTTTAGCAAGTGCTTTAACGCTGTTTGTCGAGCGAGGGATTAGTGATACTTCAACGGCAAGTATCGCTAAAGGTGCTAGTGTTGCCACCGGCACCTTGTTTCATCACTTTGCCAATAAGCAAGCCATTGTCGACGGTTTATATCGCCATCTAAAAGAGCAAATTGCCAGTCAAATGACCAGCACAGAATCAGAGTTAGATATGTTAGCCAAAGCAAAATCTTATTGGTTAACTTGTCTCAATTGTTTTATCAACAATACTGAAGCGCTCAAGTTTTTTCAGCTTTACTACGCGACGCCGTCTGTAGCAAAAGACAATAAATTTGCCGTTATCAAAGACACCTTTGGCTTTTTCTTAGACTTTATCGACCGCGCCAAGCAAGCGGGACTGTTTATCGACTTGCCACAAGAGTATATAATGAGCCACTGTCAGCAAGGGCTGTTCAATACTGCACAGTTTTTGATTGATTACCCTGAGCACTTTGATGAAATTAAGCGCAAAAGCTTTGAACTTCACTTTGGTGCTCTACTCACTGCTCAAGGACACGCGCAACTTGCCAAAAGTGTTAATGAGATAGACAACAACACTTAGAGGTAGTGCTCAATTCATGTTTGAACTTATTGGCCAGACTGAACACTTCATCGTGGTAAACAAATCAGCTGGCATAGGTTTTCACAACGACGAACAACAAGCTGGTCTTTTTACGACTGTCAGTCAGTTCGCAAAAGATCAGCTTGCCATCAAAGAGCTCTACCCTGTCCATCGCCTCGACAAAATGACCTCGGGTTTGATCCTATTTGCGACCTCACTAAAGGCTGCCAATCAATTTCAACAATTATTCAGTCAGCACCAAGTTGAAAAGTACTATCTGGCTCTTTCGGATAAGAAACCAAAGAAAAAACAAGGCTTGATCAAGGGTGATATGGCGAAAAGCCGCCGCGGTATGTGGAAGCTATTACGCAGCCAAACCAAGCCGGCTATCACTCAGTTTTTTTCCTATAGTTTAGCCAATCAAACTATGGCTACAGAGGCCAAAGATCAGCGTTTATTTATTCTAAAGCCACACTCGGGCAAAACCCATCAAATCAGGGTAGCGTTAACCAGTATTGGCGCCCCGATTAGCGGTGATCAACTTTACTATCCAAACGCAACAGCTGCTGATATAGGTAATCAAGAGCGGGGGTATTTGCACGCTTATGCGCTGCGATTCAAGCTCTTTGACCAAGACTACCAATACCTATTACCGCCAAGCCAAGGGACACTATTTAACGATTCAGGGTTGGCGAGCTTGTTAAAAGAACTCGCTGAGCCTTGGTTGCTTAACTGGCCTAAAATATAGATATTCAGGCTTTAAGCGCAGCTAAAATTTAGCGAACGACAAACCAATTCGATACAAAAAAGCCAGCTCGATAGCTGGCTTTTTAGCATCATACGTTAGCGCACTACAAGATTGAATGAATAAATACAGTGGCAATTGCAACTGGGCAAACAAATTTGATGTACCAAGGCCAAATTTTCCAAAATAGGCTTGATTCTACAGCCTCGTTACCTTGCTTAATTTCAGCCAATAACTCGTTGCGGTACCAAATCCAGCCAGCAAAGACACAACACAACATAGCAATAATGGGTTGGCCGTATTGAGTCGATATAGTCGCGACTAAATCCAACATAAAATCAATATTAGCAACAATGACTACACTTAACGCTAAAATAGCTAAACCTATCATTGTCGTTGCTTTTTTACGTTCAATATCATGGCGTTCAACGGCGTAAGACACTGGCCCTTCAAGCATTGAAATTGACGAAGTTAGTGCCGCTATGGTCATCAATAAGAAAAAGGCAAAACCGATAAATAAACCAATGCCGCCCATGCCGTCAAACAAGCTAGGTAAAACATCAAAGACTAATGTCGGCCCTGAGTTAAGGCTGCCATCGGCAGCAAAAATAGCGACGCCTTGTGCTTGAGCGACATACATGGCAGGAATAATCAGTAACCCAGCTAAGAAAGCAATTGAAACGTCAATCAAGGTCACTTGAGCACCGATGCTGACCATATTTTCTTTTTTACTGATATAAGAACCGTAAATCACCATGACACTAGTACCCAGCGACAATGAGAAAAAGGCCTGACCAAGGGCACTGACCAACAAGTTAGGATCGAGCACACGAGAGATATCTGGATTTAGATAAGCCTCGACACCTTCGCTGGCGCCATCTAGGGTAAAGACATAAATAATCAGTAAAACAAGTAAGCCTATCATCATTGGCATTAGTCGCTTCGACCATTTTTCTATGCCGTTTTCAACCCCTTTTCTAATAATAAAAATGGTCAAAAACATAAATAACACGGTAAACAGTAAATTGCGCTCTAAACTCTGATTAACCACCCAATCAGCCGCTTGATTAGCACCTAGCATTAGAGCTAAGGGTTCAACGGCAAACGACATCATCCAGCCCGCCAAAATACCGTAGAAGCTCAAAATAAGTGCTGCGCAAATAATCCCGCCAAAACCAACGACAAAGCCAAAGCGCTTTTGCCACAAGGTACGAGACATTTTTTGCAATGAAGTGACAGCATTGGCCTGACCGTAACGACCAATCAAAATTTCCGCCATAAACGCCGGATAGGCCAGACAAAACGCTAAAATTAAATAGACTAAAACAAAGGCGGCACCGCCGTTACTAGCGGTTTGGGTTGGAAAGCCCCAAATATTACCTAGCCCAACTGCTGAGCCCGCAGCGGCCATGATAAAACCAATGCGCGAGCTAAACGCTCCTCGAGAAACTGCCATGAAATGCTTCTTCTAATTATTATTAAGTAAACCTAATGTACTGAAAGCCGGCACAAAAGCCTAGTCGACAACAACTAATTTAATCAAAATTTGTAAAGCAAACACAACGTGCTCGCTTTACAACTTGATTCACTAGCTATTAATCGCGGAAGTTGTTGAATTGAAAAGACTGCTCTAAATCGGCTTCGCGCACTAGCTGCATTACCGCTTGTAGCTCATCGCGTTTTTTGCCAGTGACACGAACTTGTTCACCTTGAATTGAAGCTTGTACTTTGAGTTTACTGTCTTTAATCAACTTAACCACTTTCTTGGCAACGGGTTGTTCAATGCCCTCTTTAAACGTGACTTGACAAGTAAAATTTTTGCCTGATTGATCGTGGCTACCAACCGTCATCGCTTTTGCGTCAATTTTGCGTTTTGACAACTGAACGCGCAGCATATCCAACATTTGTTTTAGCTGAAAATCACCTTCACATTTAACCGTGATAATAGGAGATTTCCACTCAAAGCTCGCTTCAACACCGCGAAAATCAAAGCGGGTTGATAATTCTCTGGTCGCGTTTTCAGCCGCATTGCGAACTTCTTCTAAATTAATTTCTGAAACAATGTCAAATGAAGGCATCTATAAATCCTAATTACTAATTTGTTAACCGAGCTATAGTATCAAAAGCCAAAATAAAAGCCACGAACCACCACAATAAAATACGCCTGTGTTACACTCACCTCGACTTTATTTTTGACTCATACCCAAACTACCTCAAGATACGTGATTCAGCGCTGTCACAGGAACTTAATATCAAGGCGCAGCTAGCAGGAATGGTCACTCCCTTTCAATTAGCTGCAACGAAGAGAGTAAGTTCCTGTGAAGCGCCCGAAGGGTTGGTTTAAAAGACAATTTATGCTGCGTTATTGATTTTAACAAGGGAATAACCATTCTTTACAATCAATGCCTTGTCTAAATCGCTTTTAATTCCAACTGAACAAGCATCTTGAGGTCGCTTGGGTATATTTCAACAGGATTAAACACACGTGTTGAGAAAGTATGGGCTTGTTATCAGTCTATTGGTTACCTTTATCACTTTACTGGCGCTCGCGATTATTTATCCCAATGACTTTAAACCAGTATTTAGATTGCCGGAAATTGACCTTATAGGGCACTACTTTGGTTTTCTGTTGTTGGCTGCATTTGTTCAATGGCAGCTTAAGCTAAGGGTACTGACCTGTGTTATTGGCATGAGTTGCTACGCCGGTATCACTGAATTGGTACAAGCTTATTTGGGTTTTCGCAACGGCGCTTGGGATGATTTCATTGCAGATTTACTCGGCATCGCAAGTTTTGGTTTAATAAAGGTTGGTGTCGATTTTTATCAAAGACGTCAGTTAGCTCATACCAATAATGAAATGGACACAAACGAGCAATGAACATTGTTATTGTCGGCGCAGGTGCCATCGGGTTGTTTTGCTATCAACAAATCGCAAAATCAATGGCAATTAAAGCAAAAACTAAAGCGACAGCTAAAGATAACGTTAAGCTCAGCTTACTGACAAAATCGTCATTGACTGACTGCAATAAAGGCCTCCCAAGTCACTTCGAATTTACCGACTTACAAGGCGACACCGAAAGCATTGAGCTGTCGTTTGCAGATAAAACACACTTAACCAATGCTGATATTCTGCTAATTTGCGTAAAATCGTATCAAGTTAAAACAGTGACCGCTGAAATTCACCAAGCTATTAGCAACCATTCGATTAATAAACAATGCGCACTCGTGCTATGTCACAATGGTATGGGCTGTCTTGAAGATATTGAACAATTCAAACTCGCCAATCCAATTTATACTTTGTTGACCACGCACGGTAGCCTCAAGCTCTCAGCAAACCACATAAAACACACGGGCAAAGGACAGTTTGATTTAGGTTTAGTAAAACCTGCTGACGACTTATCAGATAACAGCGCAGCAATTCAGGCTTGTCAAAGTATCACTCAACAGTTGCCAGATTTGCTTGGCAACTGCCACTGGCAGGCAAATATTGTCGCAAGTCAGTGGCGCAAGCTGGCAATAAACTGTGTTATCAACCCAATAACGGCGATTGATGGTGTAGAAAACGGCGCCATCCAGCAGCGACAATATCGCGATAAAATTAAAGCAATTGTTGTCGAGTTGGTAGAAGTAGCCCATGCTCAAGGGCAATTATTTGAGCCGTCAGCTCTGATTGAGACGGTTAATCAAGTTGCGATTGCCACGGCTCAAAACCAATCATCTATGCTTTGTGATGTTTTAGCAAAGCGCGCTACTGAGATCGATTACATCAATGGTTATATTGCCCGCTTGGGCAAGCAACACCAGATAACAACGCCAGTAAACGATGAACTCTGTAAGCAAATAAAGGCTTTAGAGCAAACCTACCTTTAGGTGCTATTTAATTGGCACTACTCAGAGAGGAAATTTCAGGTTTTAACCGTGATTAGCCGCCAGTGTTCAACAACCGACAGCTCTATTTTGCATTGTAGCGCCTAATAAAGGTTAGCGCTCAATGCAAGAGTGATTAGTTAAAATCTCGGTTATGGACGATAAACTTTAACATTCTTAAAGCCGTTATCGTGCAGATACAAGGCCTGTAACTGACTCATCACACCGCGCTCGCAATACAACAAGTACTCTTTGTCTTGTGCTAAATCGCCAAACTGACTACCCAATTTGAAAAATGGCATGTGAACAACGGTAACGCCATCAATTTCTAATGGCTTGTCGTCTTCTTCTTCAGGGCTGCGAATATCAAGTACTACTTGGTTGTCACTAATGTGTTCAACAGTATCAATCGACGGTACTTCGGCATCGGCTTCTTCGCCAATGTCTTTCATATCAACAATGGTTGCGCTTTCGACAACGCGATCGAGAATGCTAAAGTCAAAGTCTTGCTCGGTTTCTTCAACTTTCGCCAATACTGCTTTTACTGTTGGTTTTTTCGAAATAACACCACAGTACTCAGGAATTGTTTTGGCAAAGTCTTCGGTGCCAATGGCGCGAGCAATATCGATAATCTCTTGTTTGTCGTACGCCACTAGTGGACGAAGAATCAAGGTTTCTGTTACGCGGTCAATAACGTTTAAGTTAGTTAAGGTTTGGCTTGATACCTGACCTAAACTTTCGCCAGTGACCAGCGATTGAATACCGCGTTTTTCGGCAATTTTGCTAGCAGCGCGCATCATCATACGCTTCAGCACCACGCCCATTAAGCCACTGTCAATTTTCTCTAAAATCTCAGTAACAACGGGATCAAAGTCAACAGAGATAAATTTAGTGCGATGAGAAGCAGCAAATTTATTCCACAAATAGTAACTGACCTGACGCACGCCAACTTCATGCGCTGAACCACCCAAGTTAAAGAAACAAAAATGCGTGCGCGAGCCTTTTTTGATCATTTGATAGCTGGCAACGCCAGAGTCAAAACCACCAGACATTAACGACAAGACGTCTTCTTGCGTCGCAATAGGGAAACCGCCCATGCCAAGGTGGCGCTCAGTGACAATAAATAGCGCTTTTTTGTTTACTTCAAGACGAATGGTAACGTCTGGCTTGCGCAGCTGTACTTTGGCACTTTCAACCTGCTGATTTAAACCGCCGCCAACGTATTGCTCAACTTGTAGCGATGAAAACTCATGTTGACCAGTACGCTTCACTCGCACGCAAAAAGTTTTGTTTTCAATGGTTTTAGCGTGAATCGCTAAGGTTTTCTCGTAGATGTCGTGTAAGTCAGTAAAATCGTGTTGCTGCACTTCCAAAAACGAAGGAATGCCGGGAGTAGACTTTAAGGTTTCAATTAATACTAAACGATTTTCTTCCGTATTATTTTTAGTATTAACCTCAATATTGTCCCAGTTCATCCGAGTCGTAACTTGTTCATCAACGCGGCGCAAAACATTCTTGATATTAGATTCAAGAATTTTGGTAAAACGTTTACGTACCGGACGAGATTTAATGATGATCTCAGCGGGTAATTTGATGATGAATTTCATAACTACGGCAGCCACAAGCAAAAAAACAGGGGCGCATTATACTGGTGGTAGAATAAACACACAAGCAGTGTGAGTATAGAGCAATGAACGTTCAGCTATCAGTTACTCACTAAAAGCTGAACGGTAAAAACTTATTGCGTTATTGAATTGAAATCGGTTCAGTTTCCTTCGCCTTACCTTGGTTAATTGAAATTTCAACACGGCGGTTACGGCGTCGATTTAACGCATTGGTATTGGGAACCAACGGCTTGGTATCGGCTTGACCAACCACCAACAAGCGATCTTGGTCAAAGCCCGGTACTTTAATTAACTCATGAGCAATCGCTACTGCACGCTGAGTAGATAAGTCCCAGTTTGAGCTATAAAGCTCAGAGCTAATACCGCGATCATCAGTATTACCCGACACCATAATTTCACCCGGTACACTGTTTAACAAAGTACCAATTTCGCGAACAATCGGCTTAAATTTAGGTTGTAAAAACGCAGAGCCCGAAGGGAAAGAGCCGTTTTCGCGAATGCGAATAATAATTTGCTGGCCCAGTGATTCAAGTTCTATCGCACCATCTTGAATTTGCTTTTCAAGTTGATCAGCAATTTTCTTCAATAGCTCGTTAACTTCTTCTTGCTGAGCTTGCTGCTGCGCTTCAATCGCTTCTTGTACTGCTTGTGCCGACGCTTCTTCAGCGGTGCTTTGTGATTGACCGCCGCGCTCGGTGCCGCGCTGCTCTTGTCGACCACCGGCCGAGGTTTCGTCCCCCGCTTGGAACTCGAGCATTTGTTGTGTCATTTCAACGGTTTGTTGCTGGATCACTTCAATTGGTGTCGGTTCAGGCTTACCCGGTCTAAACTCTTGGGCAATAATACTGGTGCCCTTGGGGATATCCTTAACCTCAATTTTGTTTTGCACACCAAAGGCAAACTTCATCGAACCGGCAATCTGCTTAAACTTCAACACGTCCATTTCTGAGAATGACAGCAGTAGTACGAAGAAACACATCAGCAACGACATCAGGTCGGCAAAGGTCCCCATCCAGGCGGGTAGCCCTGGGGGTGGACATTTACATTCTTCTTGAGACATATCGAGTCAACCTCAGCTTAGCTATTCTTCAGTCGTATCTATCGCGCGTTTACTTTCTGCTAGGTAGTTTTTCAATACCCCCTCAATCACGCGCGGATTCTGCCCGTCTTGAATACCCAGCACGGCATCGAGTACTAATTTTTTGTTTAACTTTTCTTCTTCTTTGCGCAACTCTAATTTCGCGGCAATTGGAATCGCAATAACGTTAGCCAAGAAAGCACCGTATAGTGTTGTTAATAGTGCAACCGCCATCGCCGGACCAATCGCTTTCGGGTCGTCCATGTTTGATAACATCGCAACCAGACCAATCAACGTACCAATCATCCCCATTGCTGGAGCAACATCGGCAAGTGCTTTAAACATACCTGCGCCGGTTTCATGGCGCTCAACGGTAAGGGCAATATCTTTTTCTAGCGTCGCCCTTACAACATCACCGTCGTGACCGTCCACCAACATATCCACGCCCTTTTGCATAAATTGGTTGGTAATTTCAGCTTCTTCAAGCGCTAAGAATCCACCTTTACGCGCTGCGTCAGCCATTTCTACTGATTTTTCAATGAGCTCTTCTGGTTTTTCTATTTTAAACAAAAACGCTTTACCGGCAATTTTACCAATGCCAAAAAACTGGCCCATGTTGTAGTTGGTTAAGACAACGAAGATCGAACCACAAAATACGATCAAAATAGACTGGGTATCAACGAACATACTAATGTCACCACCGAGTACCATCGCCATCACGATAAAACCAATGGCACCCAACATGCCAATCAGCGTAGCTAAATCCACAAAAGCCTCCTAAAGCACCTGATAAATCAGCAAATATTTATCAATAATACAATTCAATTTTATTAAAATTGATAATACCTTAACGGCAAAAGATACGCGAACATTAACACTGCATGCAACGAAAAAGTTAAGAATAATTGACCAAAGCGACGTGCTGATGTACCTTTGCGCCATTATTTATCCCAGATTCACTCTCCCCATGGCCAATAAAAAAGTAGCAAATTTAAGCTTTGAGCAAGCCGCTCAAGAACTTGAAGCCATAGTACAAAAATTAGAAGGCGGCGAACTCGACCTAGAAGAGTCGATGACGCTCTTTGAACGCGGCCTTGAGCTCAGTAAACACAGCCAAGCAAAGCTCACCGATGCCGAACAAAAGATTCGCATTTTACAGCAGCAAAATGGACAAGAGAGCTTAGTCGACTTTGAGCTTAGTCAGCCCCAGCAAGACCCAAACGAGCTAGGTTAACGCGAGAAGGAACCAACTAACGTGACTCAGCTCAACCAATTGGAGAGTTTTCAAACTCGTATCAACCAGTTTCTCGAAAACGCACTACAACAACTGCCGGTTAACGACCCCAAGCTACTTGACGCCATGCGTTATGGCTTGCTCATTGGTGGCAAGCGCATGCGACCTTACCTGGTTTACACAACAGGGCAAACCTTAGGTGCAAAGCTCGACGATCTCGACGGTATCGCTGCCGCGCTAGAATGTATTCACGCTTATTCATTGCTACATGACGACTTACCAGCCATGGACGATGACGATTTGCGTCGCGGCCAGCCAACCTGCCACAAGGCATTTGACGAAGCGACCGCGATTTTAGCCGGTGATAGTTTACAAACCTTGGCCTTCGATATTCTCGCAAATCACGGTTTCAGCACAGCTGTTGCCACGAAACGCGTGGCATTAATTCGACATTTAGTTAATGCCTCGGGTTATCAGGGCATGTGTGGCGGCCAAGCAATGGATTTGGCTGCTACCGATAAAGCTATTGAACTCAACGAACTTGAACAGCTGCACAAACTAAAAACAGGTGCATTGCTAAAAGCCTGCGTCCTAATGGCGGCAGAATGCAGCGATAGCGTAAGCGCTGATGATAAAGATAATTTAAGTGAATATGCCGATTGTGTTGGTTTAGCCTACCAAGTGCGAGACGACATTATTGATATTACTTCTAACCAAGAAGAGCTTGGTAAGCCTGCGGGCTCTGACCTGGCAGCCAACAAATCAACCTACCCAGCCCTGCTCGGATTATCGGGCGCACAAGAAAAAGCTGACCAGTTATTTAAACAAGCGCTTCAAGCTTTGGCCCGTTTGCCTTACAATAGCGATAATTTGGCGCAATTTGCCACATTTATCGTACAAAGAACTCATTAATAACTATTACAATTCAAATAAGCTATGACTACTAACCCGACTGATTATCCTTTGCTGTCAAAAATTAATACCCCAGACGATTTGCGCTTGTTGCAACAAGAGCAACTGGGCCAAGCAAGCGATGAATTGCGTCAGTACTTGTTAAATTCGGTTAGTCGTAGCAGTGGCCACTTTGCTTCAGGCCTCGGCACCATTGAATTAACTGTTGCTTTACACTATGTCTACAACACGCCATTTGACCATTTAATTTGGGACGTTGGCCACCAAGCTTACCCACATAAAATTTTAACTGGGCGTCGCGATCAACTACATACCATTCGTCAAAAAGATGGTTTGCATCCATTCCCATGGCGCGAAGAAAGCGAATACGACGTATTGAGTGTTGGTCACTCAAGTACCTCAATTTCTGCTGCGCTTGGCTTAGCTGTAGCTGCCGAAAAAGAAGCGAAAAACCGCAAAGTGGTTGCCGTAATTGGCGATGGCGCGATGACGGCTGGCATGGCGTTTGAAGCGTTAAACCACGCTGGCGATATTCACAAAGACATGTTGGTGATTTTGAACGACAACGAAATGTCGATTTCAGAAAACGTTGGTGCGCTTAACAATCACTTGGCGAAAATGCTTTCGGGCAGCTTTTACACTGGTATTCGCGAAGGCAGTAAAAAAATTCTCGGCGGTATCCCGCCAATTAAAGAGCTCGCCAGCCGCGCAGAAGAACATTTAAAGGGCATGGTAGTACCAAGCACCTTTTTTGAAGAACTCGGTTTTAACTACATAGGCCCAATTGATGGACACGACGTTAATGGCTTAGTAGATACCATTCGCAATATGCGCAACTTAAAGGGCCCGCAAATTCTTCATATTGCCACCAAAAAAGGCAAAGGCTTTGAAGCTGCCGAGCAAGATCCAATTAAATATCACGCGGTTCCTAAATTTGACCCAACGGCAACGGGTTTACCAAAAAGCAAACCAAGTTTGCCAACCTACTCGCAAATTTTTGGTGATTGGCTCTGTAAAACGGCAGAAGTCGATCCAAAATTAATGGCGATTACACCTGCAATGCGTGAAGGCTCTGGCATGGTTGAATTTAGCCAGCGCTTTCCTAAACAGTATTTTGACGTTGCCATTGCCGAGCAACACGCAGTAACCTACGCCGCAGGCTTAGCCATTGCTGGTGAGAATGCTGTCGTCGCAATTTACTCAAGCTTCTTGCAGCGCGGCTATGACCAGTTAATTCACGATATCGCAATTCAAAACTTGCCGGTACTTTTTGCCATTGACCGCGCAGGTATTGTTGGTGCCGACGGCCCCACTCACCAAGGAGCCTTCGATTTAAGCTTTATGCGCTGTATTCCAAATATGGTAATTATGACGCCGTCAGATGAGCGCGAATGTCAATTAATGCTAACCACAGGTCACAAGCTAAACCAACCGGCTGCGGTTCGTTACCCGCGCGGCAGCGGCACTGGTGCTCAATTGCCAGAGGTCAATGAAACCATTGAAATTGGCAAAGGCTTGGTTGAGCGCCAAAGTACTGCAAGCAATAATAAAATAGCATTATTGAGCTTTGGCACTCTACTTGGCGAAGCCCAACAGGCCGCCGAGCAACTCGATGCCAGTTTAGTAGATATGCGCTTTGTTAAGCCACTCGATGAAGTACTTATTGCAGAACTTGCCCAAGATCACAAGGTTATTGTCACTGTTGAAGATAATGCTATTGCAGGTGGAGCTGGCTCAGCGGTTAACGAATTTATTTTGAGCCAAGGCCTAGCGCTGAAGGTACTCAACATTGGTTTACCTGATCAGTTTATCAAGCACGGAACGCAAGCTGAAATTCACCAAGAACTCGGTTTAGACAGCGAAGGCATTATTGCCCAAGTCAAATCGTTTATCAGCTAGCTCCAACAAATTACCGTAAACAAAACAACTAAAAGCACAAACCTAGGTTTGTGCTTTTTTGTTTGAGTGCCCAAATTCTCAAAAATTAACTAAGACTTATCAAGTTTAAACGCAGATACCGAATGATTGAGTGCTTCGGTTAAGTTTTGAATTTTGTCACCGTGGGCTAACGAGCGCTGCGCTTTGTCACTGCTGCTATGACTGAGCTCAAGGACCTGACCAATATTGTGGGTAATCTCGTCGCTTAAGCTGTTTTGCTCAGTCGATGCGCCAGCGATATCAGTACTCATGGTGTGCATTTCAGCAATCGCCTGGTTAATCAAAGCTAAGGTTGCCAACAACTCTTGCGTCGCTTGTAGGCAGCCATCAACTTCAGTTTTACCACTGCGAATTCCCGCGACCGCTTTATTGGCTTGTTGTTGCAGCGCTTCGATCATACGATGAATTTCTGCTGTTGATTCTTGCGTGCGACTGGCTAGCAACCTGACCTCATCAGCGACCACAGCAAAGCCTCGACCTGCTTCTCCAGCACGTGCCGCTTCAATCGCTGCATTTAATGCCAACAGGTTGGTTTGGTCAGCGATACTTTGAATAGTTTCCAAAATACTGCCGATATTAGTCGACTCTTGATGCAGTGCCGACATAATCTCAGTCGAGCTATCAAGGCTGGTTGCGAGCGAATTGATATGACCATTGGTGTTTTGCGCTATTGTTTCCAGCTGCTGACTTTTGCCCAAGGCATCAGTCATTTTATGTTCAGCGCTACTGGCTTGGCTGAGAACTTGTTCAGCACTTGCACTAAGCTGCTCGGTAATTTGAGTCATTTGCTCAACACTTTGACTCTGGGCTGCTAGGGTTTCAGCAGTCACGTGGATTTCGCTAGCCGCGTCAGTTGACGCTTGACCAAGCTCTGTAGTATTGAGCTTAATGTTGTCAATCAAATGACGCAAATCATCAACGACAGCGTTTACGTTGGTGGCAAGCTCCCCGTATTCATCTTGACTCTTGACCGACAACTTTCGCGACAAATCACCATCAGCGATGTAACCCAGTGCTTTATTTATTCGAGCCAATGGCACTAACATGGCTTTAATAGTCACAAAAGCAATAGTGACCGCCGCAATAAAGACGACGACAAGTATCACTACTGTGGTCGTTTTTCCCTGACTGACATCTTGATACACCACCGATTGTAATTCGGTTAAATTATTATCCACCCAAGTAGATAAAGTGTTTATTGCTGCTAGTCCCTGCTCTAGGTTTTGCTCAGCCTCTGTTCGCGCTTGGCTAAACGTTTGACTCGCTGCCAGCTGTTGCGCTTTTACGTCAAACAGGCCATTTTGCTCTAGTAATAAAGCTATGGAGTTTTGATATTGTTCAACAAAGTCGTCGATTAACCCGTCTGTATTGTAGGCCTCTCCCAAGCGTTGTAAAAAGGCAATTTGCTGATCAATTTGGCCAACTGCTTGCTCAGTATCAGCTTTTGCCTGTTCAACGCCGCTAGCCGTTGTTAGCGCGAGCACCGTCTCATTGAGTTCAAGCAGTTGAATCAAATAGCCCTCGATTAAACCAGCGACACTCGCGATTCTGTCGATGTCGTCTTGCCGTTGGCTGTCTTCTAAATACGATAGGTCAACTAAAACAGCACTCGCTTCATCCAAGTGCAAATTAATACTGTCTTGTACTCGCTTGAGCTCAAGTTCTTGTTTAATGCGTTGCTGTTGTGCGTGCAACATTTTTTCAACGGCTTGTTGATAGGCTCGATAATCTTGTTTGAATGCCGACAATTTAAAATTGCTCGATTGTTGGCCGAGCAATTGCTCAATTTTTTGTTGGCTCGCGAGAATTTGCTTCGATTGTTGAGCGATTTTTTGTTGGATAGTGAGCAATTCCGTGTCGTTGAACTGCCGCTCTATTTCTGCAACCTGACGCGCTTCCCTAAGCAGGTTGAGTTGTAATGTATTACTTTGTTTTTGAATTGGTAGCGCAAGCGTATCGACTTGATGATTAGCATCTTCGATATTAAATAGAATGTTCATTGACGTAGCACTAGCAATCACCAATAAGATCACAATAACCAAAAAACCTAATATGATCTTATGTGCGACCGTAATCGTCATAATTTCCCCCAAATTTTGAGCTACTATTAACGTATAGCTTATTTTTTTTATATTAGTTTTATACTTTTCTTCATTCTTGCCACTGGTTGGACAAGTGACATAACAACATATCAAAAAAAAACACAAAAGGCACAAAAAAAGCGCCATCCGGCGCTTTTAACATTAATATTGAGTATTTACAGCAGTTATTATCTGCTTTTATCGCTATTCAGCAATATACTCCACCACTTCTAAGCCAAAGCCCGATAATGAGTGATACTTAGTTTGTGAGCTCAATAAGCGCATCTTTTTAACGCCTAAATTAGCTAAGATTTGCGAGCCAACGCCAACGTTACGCGAACCGACGTGACGTTTGATTTCTTTAACAGTTTCACCGGCATCTTGTTTAGCGTATTTTTCAACTTGAGCAATCAACTCTAGTGGTGATTCGTGCTTACCTAACAGCACCAAAACACCACCTTCGTTACCTATTTTTTCAAGCGCATGGCCAATTGGCCATTTTGCAACACTTTCACGCTGGCTAAATAGTAAATCGCGGAAGGTATTTTCCAAATGAACACGAACCAATGTTGGCTGCTCTGGGTCAATATCACCTTTGGTTAATGCAAAGTGTGCTTGGCCATCGATAGTATCTTTGAATACTGTCAGTTCAAAATCACCATAAGCAGTTGGTAACTGACACTGACTAATGCGCTCAATGGTTGTTTCGTTGGCATTGCGATACTCGATCAGGTCGGCAATGGTGCCCATTTTCAAACCGTGTTTTTCCGCGATCACTTCTAAATCAGGACGACGCGCCATGGTGCCGTCTTCATTTAAAATTTCAACAATCACAGCTGCCGGCTCTAAACCCGCCAAACGAGCTAAATCAACACCTGCTTCAGTGTGACCTGCGCGGTTAAGCACGCCACCGTCTTGTGCCATCAGTGGAAAAATATGACCTGGCTGTACAACTGAGTGTTGATTGGCATCTTTTGCGACTGCCGCCAATACAGTTGTCGCTCTGTCGGCTGCTGAAATCCCAGTAGTGACTCCCTCAGCGGCTTCGATTGATACGGTAAAATTAGTGGTGAACTGAGCGTCATTTTTGTCGACCATTAACGGCAACTTCAATTGCTGACAACGATCTTTGCTCATAGGCATACAGATCAAACCGCGGCCATGAGTTGCCATAAAGTTAATCGCTTCTGGCGTGACCTTTTCGGCCGCCATAATAAAATCGCCTTCGTTTTCTCTGTCTTCATCATCCATCAGGATTACCATTTTACCTGCGGCAATATCTGCAATGATCTCTTGTGGCGTGTGTAAGTTCATGACGACCTCATCAAAGTGTTTAAATTAATTTTTTGTAATCTCAGCGTTCTCGCTCAACGGTGATTACTTGATAAAACCTGCTTTTTGCAACAAGCTCTCAGTCACTCCTGAGCTGGCAGTCGATTGTTCAGCGCCGCCAGTTCTCGCTAACAACAAGCGCTCTAAGTAACGGGCAATTACATCAACTTCAAGATTCACTTTCGTCCCTACTTGATACTGGCTGATAATAGTTTGCTCAGTTGTGTGCGGCACAATAGTTAACCGAAAACTGCTATCGGCAACACTGTTTACCGTTAAGCTGGTGCCATCGATAGTAACAGAACCTTTTTCGGCCAAATATGGGGCGACCTCAGTTGGCATGGTTAGGTGAAAATCCCAACTGTTGCCTTGACGTTCGATACGTGTAATTTCTACCACAGCATCAACGTGACCTGAAACAATGTGGCCACCAAAACGGGTAGTTGGCAACATTGCTTTTTCTAAGTTTACTGGTTGGCCAATTTGATAATAAGCAAAGCCTGTTCGTTTTAACGTTTCAGTGGAAACATCAGCACTGAAACTGTTTTGTGAATAGTCTACTACCGTTAAACAAACACCATTCGTTGCAATTGAGTCGCCCAACTTAACGTCTGCCATATCAAGACCTTGGCACGCTATGGTGACGCGCGCGCCTTGACCGTTAACAGCAATAGCTTGAACTTTACCAACGGCTTCAACAATTCCAGTAAACATATTTTTTCTCTAGTTACTTTTCTACTGACTTATCTAATGACTTGTCTAATTACTTATCTAATAAGTGGTAAGACTGATAATAGATGATTAAAATCTAACGCTACCCGTGACTTGAATTGACTTGCGCGCTAATCCTCAAGTCTGAGCCAACCATACGACAGTCTGTAATCGATAACGTTTTAGCATCGGCCAGTTTATCTATCTGATCAAAGGCCAGTAAACTTTTACCTTCTGAACCAATAAGTTTGGGCGCTTGATACAAAATCAACTCATTTACTAAATTTTGTTCAAAAAAAGCGCCAGCTAAACGGGCACCTGACTCTAGTAACAGATCATTTAAGCCCCGTTTACCTAACTCCAACAAAAGTTGTGCTAAATCGAGATAGCCATCAACGAGCGGTAATTGCAAATATTCAACAAAGCTTGGCCATTGATAGCGCTCATCTAAATCTACTTTTGAACCGCACAACAAGATTGGTCCGTCACTCGCAAATATCGCTAAATCAGGGGCTAAGCGATGTTTGCCGTCTATAATTACTCGTAGCGGCTGACGTAAGTCGTGCTGTGAATAACGCGCTTTAAGTTCGCCAAGTTCTGACCAACGGACATTCATTTTAGCATTGTCGGTTAAAACAGAATCAGCGCCCGTGATAACGCCACAGCTTTGCGCTCGCAAGCGCTGTACATCAATGCGAGCCGCCGAAGAGGTAATCCACTTACTTTCGCCACTTGCCATTGCAGTTTTGCCATCTAAGCTGGCGGCCAATTTACAGCGTAAATAAGGCCGCTTATTGCGCATTAAATAAATAAAACCAGGATTGAGCTGCTGTGCTTCTGCTTCAAGTAAGCCCGAGTGCGTTTCAATACCAGCGTCCGCTAACATTGCCAAACCTCGACCAGCCACTTTAGGATTAGGATCAACCATGGCGGCAATCACTTTACTAACACCTGCGTTGATTAACGCCTGTGCACAAGGCGGAGTTCGACCAAAGTGGCTGCAAGGCTCTAAGGTCACATAAGCCGTTGCTCCGTTAGCTTGCTCACCTGCCGCCTTCAATGCATAGACTTCGGCGTGACCTTGACCAGCTTTGGCGTGATAGCCACGACCAACAACTTCGCCTTTATTAACGATCAGACAACCGACTCTTGGGTTGGGCGATGTTGTGTAATGCCCCTGCTTTGCCAGCGCAATGGCTTGCTGCATGTAGTGATAGTCATCACGGCTAAAACCGCTGTTTTCTGTACTCATGGGCTAGACTACTCGTTCTCAGGGCTATTGTTTGGCTCAGGGCACTTTATTCTATTGGTTCAGGCTGTTTTTAGCTCAAGTTTTTTTAGGCTCAAGGCTGTTCATCATCGCCTAAACGGGCAATTTCTTCGCCAAATTCTCGAATATCTTCAAATGAGCGATAAACAGAGGCAAAGCGAACATAAGCAACTTTATCAAGTGCTTTAAGCTGGTTCATAATGATGTTGCCAAGCATTTCACTGTCGACTTCTCGCTCGCCAGTCGCTCGCAATTGAGATTTTAGTTTGTTTATTGACAGTTCCATTTGTTCAACACTAACCGGTCTCTTTTCTAGCGCTCGTAGCAAGCCTGTGCGCAACTTGTCTTCATTAAACGGTTCGCGAGAACCATCGCGCTTGATAATTCTCGGCATAACCAACTCAGCAGCTTCAAAAGTGGTGAAGCGTTCGTGGCATTCACTGCACTCTCGACGACGCCTTATTTGGTGGCCATCGGCAACTAAGCGCGAGTCGATGACTTTAGTGTCACAGGTTGAGCAAAACGGACAATACATTGAGTTCTCTTTAAATTGCCTAGCGCCTCTTTGAGCAACATAAAAAAGTCGATGCTAAAAAGACAAAATGGCCGCAAAATTGCGGCCATTTTAAGGGAAATCAACAAAATAAACTAGCGCCTAGCACCACTAGTTTATTTGATGCTTTGAGTTGAGTGTGTGTTTACGCGTAAACAGGTAAACGAGAACACAACTCAGTCACTTGTTCGCGAACGCGAGCAATGGTTTCTTCATTGCTGATGTCGTCTAAAATGTCACAAATCCAGCCAGTTAATTGCTGAGTTTCTTCAACACCAAAACCGCGACGGGTAATCGCTGGCGTACCTAAACGTAAACCTGAAGTAACAAACGGCGAACGCGGGTCGTTTGGTACTGAGTTTTTGTTCACAGTAATGTGAGCGCGACCTAGTGCAGCATCGGCATCTTTACCTGTGATGTCTTTGTCGATTAAATCGAGTAATAACAAGTGGTTTTCAGTACCGTTTGACACAACTTTGTAACCGCGTTCTTGCAATACAGCAACCATCGCTTTGGCGTTAGCCAACACTTTTTCTTGGTACGCTTTAAATTCAGGCTGAAGCGCTTCTTTAAACGCTACTGCTTTTGCGGCAATTACGTGCATTAATGGGCCACCTTGGCCGCCAGGAAATACTGCACTGTTTAGTTTCTTGTAAACATCTTCGTCGTCACAAGCAGAGACGATCAAACCACCGCGAGGACCAGCAAGCGTTTTATGCGTTGTGGTAGTTACTACGTGTGCATGTGGAACTGGGTTTGGATACAAACCAGCAGCCACTAAACCAGCAATGTGTGCCATATCCACCATAAAGTAGGCACCAACGCTGTCAGCGATTTTACGCATGCGTGCCCAGTCAACGACACCAGAGAAGGCAGAGAAACCACCAATGATCATTTCAGGCTTGTGTTCTTGTGCTAAGCGCTCAATTTCTGCGTAATCAATATCGCCAGTTTCAGGGTCTAAACCGTATTGAATGGCTTCGTACAATTTACCAGAGAAGTTAACATGAGAACCGTGAGTTAAGTGACCACCGTGAGCTAAGCTCATACCTAGTACTTTTGCACCTGGCGTTACTAACGCTTGAAAAACCGCCGCATTAGCTTGTGAGCCGGCATGTGGCTGAACGTTGGCGTAGGTTGCACCGAAAAGCTCTTTAGCGCGCTCAATGGCTAAGCTTTCTGCTTTGTCGACATACTCACAGCCACCGTAGTAACGCTTACCCGGATAACCTTCAGCATACTTGTTAGTTAACTGAGAGCCTTGCGCTTCAAGCACGCGCGGGCTACAGTAGTTTTCTGAAGCGATAAGCTCAACATGAGCTTCTTGACGAACTACTTCGTCAGTCATTGCCTGATATAGCTCAGCGTCAAAATCGGCAATATTCATATCACGAGTTAGCATATTATTTCCTCTGTTGTAATTGGGTCTTTAACCCCAACTGCGCATATTAAATCTATACCTAAATAAGCCGATTTATTCGACTTGCTTAGATATAAATTTGAGCGCGATTATTCTGCCTGAAAGTTGTAATTTTGTACACGAAAAAGCCCCTCTGTTTTTGTACTAGGTTATACCGTTAAGTTAGCCCTTACACGAGCTTGACGCTAAACAGCATGACCAGACAACCTACAAAAAAGCCCAACCAAACAAAATATAAAACAACAAAATCACTTTTACAACAAATTAAATTCAAGCAAAACACCACAAACAAAAATCAAACACTTGCAGTGTGTAATAAATTCATTACTTAACTATTTGGTCAACTCAACACCAAAGTAAATAAACATTCCCAAAGTCCTCATTTAGCGGTAAAGTTGTCGTTATAATTTCTTGGAAAATAAGGTGATACCTAATGGACTTAAATCAATGGGTTGATGAGTTATTTGAAGTCTTTGACGAAGACAAAGACGGCGTAATCAGCCGCAGCGAATTCGTCGAGTTAATCGACTGCTTGCTGCAAGACAAAGGCATCCGCATGTGCGAAACCATTTTTAAACGCTTTGATACCAACCACGACAACAGTATCTCTAAAGAAGAGCTACGCGAAATGGTGATCGAACTCGCTTTATAAAGGATAAGCTATCATTTTTGTGGTAGCTTTCTCTTAATCATACCTTTTTCGCGCTTGATAGCGTTCTTTTCCATCCTCTACACATTGAGTTACATTTTTAATTAACTCAGCCCCAAGCAAGAACAAAAAACGACCACAAAAAGCTAGAAAATCAACCAGCTTTTGTATTAAGCTGATTATGGTATCCATTGTATTCATCAAATTAGCGTTACGCCATTCGGATATCCCCTAATTAACAATAGTGAAGGAATTATTGGGTTATGAAGGAAGTTAGTTTTTCGCCGTCAGAGCAACTCGTGTCAATTACCGATACCCATGGCACTATTCAGTACGCCAATCCAGAATTTTGCCGAATTGCTGGCTACGAGCTCGAAGAGCTCATCGACCAACCTCACAATATTGTTCGCCACCCCGATATGCCCAAGGCAGCATTTAACGATATGTGGCAGAAACTAAAAGCTGAAAAGCCTTGGCGCGGTATGGTAAAAAATCGCTGTAAAAATGGTGATTACTATTGGGTTGACGCATATGTAACTCCCGTCTATCAAGATCAAAAAGTTGTTGGCTATCAATCGGTTCGCTGCTTACCGAGTGCCGAGCAAAAACAAACCGCAGAAAAAGTGTATCAACAGCTAAATCAAGGGAAGTCAATCAGAGATTGGCACAGTCAATCTATTAAAAAGTGTTATTTATCAGTCGCTTTATTAGCACTAATGACCGCGCTAATGTGGTGGCTCAGCAGTCAAATATTGTTCACTTTGTTACCACTTGCTTTTGTCGTTGCTATCGCCGTGATTAATATTGAAGAACTGTGTCACTTACCAAGATCTGTTCGAGCATTACAGCAGGAAGTCGACAGCCCCTCTCGCTTTGTTTTTGCCGACAAAGGTTTGCACGGTATTGTTGACTACTCCAATCAACTGCTCGACGCCAAAGTAAGAACCATTTTAGGACGCAGCAAAGATTCAGGTAAATCACTAATCAAAATTGCCAATACCTTGACTCAGTCTTCAGAAAAGTCATTATCTGGCTTACAAAGCGAAAACAGTCAATTAACCTCATTGGCAACCGCCATCACCGAAATGAGCGCAACCATCAACGATGTTAATCGCAACGTTAGTGACGCACATCTAGAAATCAGCGACACCCAAAAGCAATGTCAATTGGCCAATAACTTAGTAGTAAACAACGAACAAAAAATTAGCCATTTAGCGCAATCGATTGAAGGAGCGGCCAGTAACGCTGAAGTACTGGTCGATGATGTTGAAACCATTTCTCAAGTGATGAGTGAAATCCAAGGCATCGCCGACCAAACCAATCTACTTGCATTAAATGCTGCGATTGAAGCAGCACGAGCGGGAGAACAAGGCCGCGGGTTCGCCGTTGTCGCCGACGAAGTAAGAACCCTTGCCAATAGAACACAAACAGCGGCAGAAGATATCCAACGCTCGGTAGTCGACTTGCAAACCAGCCTTAAAAATTGGCAAAACATTATGCTGTCGAGCAAGAGCGATGCAGAGGCCTCATCACAAGAAGCGCAACAAGCCCTACTTGCCATTGATAATATTACGCAACAAATTGGCCGTCTGAGTGATATTAGCTCACAAATTGCAACAGCCACCGAGCAGCAAAGTGTAGTTGCCGACGAAATCAGTCAAAACGTTCACGTGATTGAAGATATTTCTCACAAAAATACTGATATTGTCGATAATGTTCACAAACTAGGGCAAACAGTCAACGACAATGCTCAAGCACTGAACAGGTTGAGTTCAACGTTCGGCTAACCCGAGAAGTTCTTATACAAACATAAAAAAAGCGGCTAACGCCGCTTTTCTAATAATGCTCAAAATAACTAATTGAAAATTTTACTGACCTTGTTGATCAGTTCAATAACATCTTTACCTATTTGAATATTATTTGCTGAGCCTTGCACGGCTTTCTCAGCATCTGCTTTCATCATATCAATCTGCTCTGCCACTTCGCCGAACTTGTCACAAGCAGCTTCATTTTGACTAATAATATGGTCTAAATGAGTATTAATAATTTCAACCGCTTCAACGGCACTGTCCATTTGACCTGACAAATTACTTTGTCCACTGGTTGATAAATCCATTGACTGTGACAGTGATTGCGACAAGCTTTCGAATTTTTGCTCGATTTCGCCCTGCTTAACTTTCAGCTGCTGACAAACGTTATCGATTTCATTGGCGTTGTCTTTTGAAGCATTAGCAAGCGTTTTAACTTCTTCAGCAACTACGGCAAAACCTCGGCCAAACTCGCCTGCACGAGCGGCTTCAATCGATGCATTTAGCGCCAGCAAGTTAGTATTTTCAGATAGTTGTCTAATGGTGTCGGCCATCGATACAACTTGGTTAAAATCTTTTAAAAAGTCAGCAGTTTCGCGCTTTAATGAATCTGTTCGTTGTGCATTATCGCTAATTTCATGAACCAACGACGAAATATGCTGATTGATTGTGGCAAACATGTCACGCAGTTGAGCGACATGAGTGCGTGAGTCGGTTAACTCAGCACAGCTATTGCGACTTTGATCTATCGAATCGGCCATAATGCCAACTAAGCTCTCGATAAAAGGTACTCGCTTTTTAGACGCCGCGTTGACATTGGTGGCATTGGCAACAAGTGTTTGAGTAAATTGCAGCATTTGTGCACTGGTTTGTGCTAACTCCCCTTCTCGAGCTTTTAGTACTTGAACGCGCTCGTAATTCTCATCTTGACGCTTACGGCAAGCAATTTCACCGAGATAACTACTATAGGATGAGACAAAAAATGGCACTAAGTGAGTGAGAAACATCGGCAAAACAGCCAAATTCTCGGGACCGAAAATAGCATTCCATTGATTAATTAAGTTCAGCACCGTACCGATGATAATACTAAACTTAAACGCCCTAAAAAAAATCGCCCCAAACGCTATTGGTTGATGAGCGACATGTTCCATGGTTTGTTCCGCTGCCATAGTGACATTACCTTTGCTAATTTGTCATTAATCGACTATCGATGCACAAGCACAAACTGTATGACATCAACTGTCAAAAAGCTAGCGCAATAAATCGGCGTTACTATGCCGATTTATTACTTTAGATGCCAGACAAAGCACAAGGCTAGATATTACTTATCGAAATAACTTAGAACAAAAACAATTACAGTTGCTCTCGCCATAAAATAATTCGGTCATTGCCACGAAAGCGGCCAAAGGTCCCTGTTGCTTGCGGTCGATCATTGTTGTCGATATCACCATCATCATCGCGATCAACATTGAGGAAGTAGCGCCAAGTACCTAAGTTAAGTTGGCTGTTACCATTAAGTAACAGTTGAATCAAGGCTTCACCAGCGATACCTGGACTGCCCAGAGGTAAACCGTTGCTACCAATCATTCTGCCGCTGCTGAAACGTCGTGTTAGTTGTGGTGATGTCGAGTTAATCGCATTCACTAAAGCATTACTTGACGTAGAGCTAACATCAATATCGCTGTTAGCGACGCTGATCAGTGTTCGACTGTCATCAGTATTTAGCACGTAATTGCCTGAACTATCGAAATACTCTACCTGCAACGGTAAGAACAGTGCCTGGTTTTCATCACTTTGATTAGATATCAGTTGCAAGCGACCATAGCGCATATTGGCACCGACAAGATCATTGATCGACAAACCAAGACAGCTTACGTCCGAAGCATTGTTCTTGTAACAGAGATCACTGTCAGTAAAGTAATTTGCGCTAATTGCCAGATCGATATCGACATTAAAGGGTCTTACCGGCGTAGTTGATTTTTGATGATAAACCTGTAAATCAGCCAGCGTAACAACAAGATCTCCGTCTAGGTTACCGTTATCAGTCACGGTTTCAGACGGAGTAGGAAATACAACTAAATTATCTGGACGATAACCACTTCGTTCCGTAAAACCAAAACTATTAGGTATCAAAGCCGATTTATTCCAACCCCAGTTACCGTCGTCATAATTACGTGTTATCTCACCACTTTCATTTAATGCTTCAATGGTAAAACTGAGCGAGTTTGCCAAGCTGAACCTAAACGGTTGGCCAACATACGTAAAGCCATTGTTAGCATTGACAAAATTTGGCGTCGTAGCAACAACATTATAATAAGATGGTACAAAGTTACTCAGTGTTAACGCATTACTGGTTAACCTATGAGAGCCAAGGTAGTTGCTGTCAACAATCACTAGTTCAACAGTACCAGTCTCACTATATGTCGCGGCGTTATCTTCATAAACACCGTTAGACGTCAAAGAAAGTGGCGTGCCATAAGCACTAACATCTCCGGCCCTACCGCCAACAGGCTGAACCAAGCTCTCTTGTGTTTCTATATTTGCAGGCAAGTAATTTGGTAGTTCTCGACCATTGGCTCCCAATGCTGCCAAGCGCAGTTCAAAGCTCTGTCCGGCAACGGGCGCAGCAGCAAAATTAGGCGCGCTAATCACTAGCCTATCAGGAATAACGTCAACACCTACGGTACTGGAAGTTAAATTAACATTATTAGCATTAACCGATGCAGAGATAGCAATACGTCCAGCATCAGCAAAACTGATACTTGGAACACTTGCCTCACCATTGTTATTGAAAGTCATTGGAATAACGGCAGTTGTATTGCCAGTCTGGCGAACACCATTAATCACGGTACTGCCGACGTTTAATGAGGTGCGGCATTGGCCTGGGTTTGAGCAGCTATAACTAACGTTTACATTTTGTTGACCTGAAAGCGCTGCACCACAAGCACCGGTATTACTATTGCGCTCAACCGCGCGCAGTCGCACGCCAGTAAAAGTACTCTCAGCAACTTGTTGACTACCAACATCGAGTAATAGTGCGGTATCAGCAAAGCTAACTTCGCAACTCTCGTTGGTGCTATCGCTATCGCCAATAAAACAACGCAACGGTGCATCAGGGAGCGCACTATTTCTTGACAACGTGACGCGTCCAGCCGCTGCTACTGATAAATTTATCTGCTCAGCGCTGCCTGATAAACTGACGGTGTTGTTACTAACATTAGTACCAGAAAAACCAGTAGGTAACAGACTAATACTGCTACTGGTGGTAACTTGATTACTACAGTCAGCATTGGCACACGCTCTGATTTGCATCGCCAGCGGTTCACAAGTGACCCCGGCACCAGGGTGATTTATCCGGTAGTGATTGACACTTGGCTGAATACAAGGACTGACATCCTCTCTATCCGCCTGAACTTGAGCACTGTTTTGCACAAAGTTATAAACTCGAACATCATCAAACTGGCCATCGGCAGAATTTGCCAAACTGCCAAAACCATTGTTAGATGAACTATTATCACCGATGCGCAAGCTGGTTAAGTTACCTATTTGGCTAACAAATCGGCTCTGAATACTGCGATTCATATTTTGCGCATTGCCGTTGATAAACAATTGCACATCTCGGTTAACCAAATCCCAACTCAAGGCGATATGTACCCATGTATTAGCGGCAAAATTAAACCGTTGCTGGCTACTAAATTCAAAGTTTCGGTCATTGATGTCTTCAGTAATAAACCTTACGCGGCCACTATTTCTCCCACTTCTAATTTCGAGAAAAAATACCGCATCTCTTCCATTGTTTCTGCCATTGCCAATCGACGCGTCAAACAAAGTTTTTCTGCCACCACGTCGCCACGCATTGTCAGACTTATACCAAAAAGATATCGTGCCACGGTTACCCACCTGACTATCTAAGTCAAGGTTAGTATTTAAAGCACTTTGGCCATTATTGGTGTTTCTTGGCACATCCATCGCTTGACATGAACCGCCCGCAACAGGAATAACTGGCGATGGAATTAACGGTGAAATATTACCTAGTGGAGAACCGTGATTATTGTTGCCGCTAGTATCAAGTATCGAATTATTTCCCGACCAAGCATCTTGTTCAAACTGATAGTGAGCTAATGGGCCAGGACGAAGACAATCGTGTCGTTGAGCAAAAAGCTCTGCTATCTGCCGTTGCGTTAAAGCGCTTTTGTATACCTGAACTTCGTCGAGTAAGCCATCAAACCTATTGCCGGTCTCACCTCGATTGGTTTCGCCGCCAATAGAGGCTAAACCAGTATCGACACCCCAGTTACCTGTGTAGGTATTAACCGTGCTGCCTCCAGTTACTCTTTGCGCAACACCATTAATATAAATTTGTCGCGTTTTGTTAACGCTATTGTGAACGGCAGTGACAAAACTCCACTGATTTAACGGAACGGCACTGGTTGTATCTACGGAAACAGGATTAACACCACGAGAGTAGAACCTCAATCTGCCAGGTCCGGGATCTCCTAAGCTAAACGCATAACCTCGAGTGTTATTCTCATCGTCAGCAAAGATACGATTACCTCGATCTCTTGCTGTTGGAAAAACCCATGCTGCAATCGTAAAATCGCCTTGCAAATTTTCAAAATTGCTAGGCAAAGCCACATAGTCATTACTGCCGTCAAAGTCACCGTAGTGACAAGTACCAGGGCTACCTGAAAGTGCAGGTGTTACATTCGCGGTATTGGCGCCGTTAACCGCTGTCGCATTAAAATTACCGGTTTGATCCACCACTTCCCCGCTGCTACCGGCCCACGAGAACTCATCCATTCGATAACTTGCAAAAGGCTCTGGTGGCGGCAATTCACAAACCTCGCCAAAATCTGCATTAAACACTGTATTATCGTAAGTTGCGGTTGAATTGGCATTTAGATTAATGACTCGACCTGACGCGACACCAAAAAGATGGCTTGCAGAGACTAAAGTAATATTTTCTGCGTATAAGGCGCCTGAAAATGTCGACTGGCTATTTAAGCTGAAGTTACCATCAATGTGGACAACGAGCTTGCTAACATCACCGATGCTATTAAACCCATTTGAGTTAATTATCGCTGACGAGCCAAAAGTCGTATTGCTATCAATAAAAAGCTGAGCGGTTCCACTCCCAACAACATTAATCGTGACATTTGATGCCACTGATAAATCGCGAATGTAGTAGGTTTTCCCCGCACTTAGGTTAAGCGTGCTGTTAAAACCAAGTGCCAGTCTTTCGAAAAAGTAAACATCGTGATTGTCACTAAAGTTAAATGCAACATTGCTTGCCTCTCCGACACGGTTGTAATTGTTAACGGCAGTCGTACCAAAAGTAATCGTAGAGCCTGAGCTAGGAGTGAAGCTAACATTGCCATTACCACGTCTAAAATTAAACGAGGCAGTTTCACCTGAAGTACCGGACGCAGTGCAATTAGTTCCTTGACAGGAAGAAACAGTTGAACCTGCGTTAGTGTTTACTTGACGAGTGTTTAGTACGGTGTCGGGATTATTGAGAAGCCTGGCATTAAAACCAAAATTTATTTGACTGTTACCGACGCCGTTACCATGCGTAGAGAGCACATCTGGAAACACCGCGGAGCATTGAGCGGCCCAAGCATTCTGTGTGAGTAATAGCATTATCCCTACCAGCAAAGGAACAATAAATCTAAATACACGCATATAATTTATCCTACAACGTTAATGCTCAAACCACTTTTGCTCAACAAAGATATCACACATTTGTTGGCTTAAAGTATTAATGTTAAACCAAAAAGTACAAACTTAACTAAGCCAGACCAATGAAACTGTGATAAGCTTACAACAACTGAACAATATTTATACAAACATTTCATTCATTGTACAGCTGTCTAATAATTTTACGTTTTTTAGTTAGTAATAGTTGCAAGCAATTAAAAAAACATTAAATTCAATAAGATAAAACATGGGTATAAATATTGCTAAACCTTAGATGAAAGAGATAAAAACCTCGGTATAAAAGTTGTAAATACGTAGTAGTAGGTGATTTATGAAGTACTTTAAACAAACGATTAATCAGTTATTTTTGATTGTAACCCTTTCTTTATTGGCGAATAGTGCCCACGCAAACCTAATCGTTAACGGTAGTTTTGAAGGCAATACATTTGCTGACAATACTTGGCGTCTATTTAACGAAGACGATGTACTTGGTTGGCAAAGCCCAAACCGCATCGAATTATGGCGTAGCCCGTTTTTAGGTGTTAGACCTGATGATGGTCAAAACTTACTAGAACTAAACTCGACCACTAACGCAACCTTATACCAAAACTTTACGACCTTGGCTGGTCAGTGGTATCACCTTACGTTTGCTTACCGCGCTAGAGCAAGTGTGAATGAAGTGTTTATGGTTGATTTAATTGATAACACCACTAACAGCGGTATTTTGAATGCTAATTTCGATGATCACATTGTTGGTCAATGGTCACAAGCAAGCTTGCGATTCCAAGCCGCTAGTAATGAAACACAACTATTGTTTACAGCGACGCGCGGAACAAGACGCTCAGTTGGTAATTTACTCGACGATGTTAACATTCAAGCTCAATCGTTTGCTCGTTTGAGCGCAACCCAAGTGCCAACACCAAATACTTTATTGTTTTTCGCTTTGCCACTGATTGCACTTGTTGTACGTAACGCAAAACGCAACAAAGCTTAAAAGACTCAAAAAAAGCCAATTACTGCATAAAAACGCCCGCTAGATATAGTGTCTAGCGGGCGTTTTCGTACTTATACAACTAAGATCTTGGTTGGCTTCAGCTCAATAAGGACTAATACTGGACAGGCGAAATTTCTCTTGCATCACAACTTCACCTTTTGCGTTTTTTAAACCAAACGTTAGTCTAGGATCAACTTGCTGCCAATCAATCAGTAACTCACCGTAATTGGCTTTGTGAGTATAACCACTAACCCGATGCTGATTAGGGCTGACATCTTTCCACTCTTCCGTTAATCCCGAACTCGTCACTTCCCACAGCGGATAATCTAAGCTATCACTGAGTTTCGATATCTCTCCCCAGTGTGTGTCACCACTGATAATAACAACGCCATTGATCTTTTCACGTTTGATAAAATTTATTAAACGATTGCGATCGTAGGGAAAATTCGCCCATGATTCCCAGCCAGTAAACTCCGGTAACAACTGCAAGCTAGAAGCGATAATTTTAATTCGAGCAGGCTTTTTGAGTTCCGCTTCAAGCCAGTGCCACTGGGCTTCGCCAAGCATACTAAGGTTTTTGCCTTGAGCAGGTAAATAAGGCCCCATTTTTTTCGGTGCTTTACTCTGATAGTATTCAGCTTCACTGACCGCATTGAGAGCAGGTCGGTTCCAGCGTAAATCAGGCATAATCACTTGTAGACTTTGTTGCCCTTGACCATACATATACGAAGTATAAATACCATCGGCACGCATTCGCCTTTTTGACGCTTGTGGCTCTTGCCAGAAGTCGAGCATGATTTGTCGAGAGGCTTCCTTTTCTGGATATTCAGCGCCAGCGTCATTTTCTCCGTAATCATGGTCATCCCAAATCGCAATCACTGGTGTTTGAGCTCTTAGTTTTTTAAAACCCTCTTTGTTGCCCAAGCGCTGATACTTAGCCGCTAAATCAGCCATATTTTCGGTATCGCCATAGACATTGTCACCAAGAAAAACAAATAAATCAGGTTGTTGCTGATTAATCGCATCGAGTATCGGCATTGCTTTGTCCTGATGGCTACAAGAGCCAAACAGAATTTTACTCGGTGCTTCAGTGAGCGCATTAAACTTTAGACTGTCTGCGACCGCGCTAGCACTTAACAAGGCAAGCGGCAGCGCCAACTGACCAACTAATTTACTCAACATCATATTAATTCTCCTGATTAAACAATTCGGCGATTGCCGGCGCAATATCGGGGTTAAACGTTTGAGGTTGATAACCCAGAAGTTTCATCGCAGTCGCGGCAACTTGCGATTGTTTTACCTCAACCTTGGTCTTCACCACACCACGCGCGGGAATATCAGGACCGATGGCGGCAAACCAAATATGCTCTGAACCAATAATTCCCTCGGGGAAATGGCTCAACCCTTTCATATAACCGGCTAGCGATCTTTTCGAGGCGTGATGTTGCCAATCTTCTGGATAACTACCACGACCGTGATCGGTAACAATCAAGACATTAGTGTTATTTTTATAACCAGGTGTTGTTTGTATGGTGCGCCACAAGTCAGCAATAAACTGGTCGGTTCGTTTAGCTGCGTGTAAATACTGATCGTAGGCACCGTCATGGGCAAAGTCATCAGTCTCACCGTAGGCAATTGCCATCACTTTAGGTTTTACCGTCAACAAATAGTCTTTAGCGAATCTGTGGGTAAAGGCATCAAGTCGAACACTGTGCCACGGGCTTGGAATTTCTTTTTGCAGCTCATTCAACAGTTTGACTTCTGCTGACAACGGATAGCCGCCAGCACTGTCAAAGCCCGCATTTACATAAAGTTTGCTGCGCTCAACGTTAAAAATATAAGGAAAAACGTCCCAACTGCCAAAAGCAGCCAATTTCCCTTCAAATTTATCTTGCTTGTTTAACCATTCCAAAAAAGAAATTTGAGGGTTTGGAATTTTTCTATTGCTATCGATACTTTCATCAACAACGCCGGTAAAAATTTCACTGTATCCGGGATATGAAAAGTACCAAGGGTTGGCGACCGACATCTTAGAGCCTATGTCACGATTACCAATCACGGTGCCTTGCTCTACAATGGTTTGCCAAAAGAATGGCATTAACCGTTGACGTCGCTGCTTGTGTTCTTGATGCCAAAAAGCCTGTTTTAACGCTTCAGGTTTTTTAACAAAATCTTGATGAGCAATCAGGTTTTCGTCGGCGCCTCGAAAGACCTCTTGCCACCTCAGACCATCGAGGGTAACTACAATTAAGTTTCTTTCTGCCTTACTAATGCTGGTAAATAGCAACAGGCAAAAGACTAAAAAAATACGCATCAGATTTCTCGGAATATGTGCGCTTTTACATCCTTGAAACAGCACAACTTGATAGGTCTTGGGCATGCGCTCTTTTACCTCCGTGTAACCGCGCCATACCATACATCCTGTACATAAAATCCGGTCGCCATACAGCAACCGGATTTTATGAGTCATGAAAGGGAATACTAAAGCTTAGAAAGCAGCCTTAATATTCAATGCTGCAGTGCGCGGAGCACCAATCCATGCCGCTTGACCAGCAACACCACCTAAATAACTTTCGTCAGTAAGGTTGTTGATAGTAAAGCGAATTTCTAGTGATTGTAGACCTTCGAATGGGCTTTCAACACTAACACCAGCGTAAACGTCAGTAACAATGTAGTCATCTAAACGTTGAGTATTCGCTGCATCCAACCAACGCTCACCAACCCACTTGCTAGAAACACCAGCAAATTTGCTATCTCGTTGCCAATCAAGTGACAATACAGCTAAGTCTTCAGCTGAACCGAAAACGGTATTGCCTGTAGGGAATGCTGATGGCCCATCAGCGTATTCAGAGTCGTTTGATGTGAATGAACTATACAAAGTCAATTCATCTGAGATGTACCATGTTAGCGCAGCTTCTACACCTGTTGACTCAATACCACCTGCGTTGATAAAAGAACCATTTGTTCCAACTAGGAAGTCGATACCCGCATCAGGTGAATCCGGGGCAATAAATACAAGACGATTTTCAAAACTAATGTCGTAGTAAGTCACACTTGCTTCAATTGCATCAGAGCTATAACGCAAACCAACATCAATATTGTCTGCTGTTTCAGGCTCAATATTAGTCAACTGTGAAGCGTCGCGTTCTAGTACAGAATCTTTGATAGCTGCAAAGTTTTCTGCATAACCAGCAAAAAATTCTAACCCTTCAACACCCGTGTTAAATACAACACCACCAGAGAACAAAACATCTGAATCAGAGTCAACGTTTAGCACCTGCGCACTAGAATTGAGATTATCTGTGCGATCTAAATCTACTAAGAACTTCTTAGCACCTAAGCGAACTTTACCCCAGCCCATATCGAGTTCGTCTTCTAAGTAGAACATTTTGGTGTCTACAGTAAAGCTGCGATCGTATTGCACCCAGTAAGGTGTGTTGTCAAACTCAAAGCTTGTACGTGAATCGATGATTTTGTGCCAATCACGATACTCGTCACGCTCGTAATCTTCATACCAAATACCACCGCGTAGGGTGTTAGTCATATCATTAAAGTCAGTGTACAACGCAAAATCTGCATTAAAGCCAAAACGCTCTTTACCATAATGAGTATGACGATATGAACCAACAGGCACCGAGCCAGCTGGGAAACAGTTTGGATCTAAGTGTAAGTTACTCGCTTCATTTACGTTAGGCGTACTTGGATCGTCATTACGGGTACCGCCGTATGGGGCAGTTAAAGATGAACAGCTCAAAGATACTGGTGTTAAACCAACACCGTCACGAGTGACATAACCGATTTGACCTAGTGGTGTACCGCCAAAAACAGTATTCCCAGAAACAAGTTCAGAGTGAGGTTGGTTAGCGCCATCATCTGTAACATCTACCACATAAGGAGGAACCCAGTCACCGCGTCCTGAGTTGTCGTGATAATAAACGTTACCTGACACTTCATAAGTCCCACCCACATATTCTGCTTTTAGGTAAGCAAAAATATTTTCGCGTAAGGTAGACCAACCACGGCGATACGTTTGGTCGACAAATGGAATACCGGCCCAATCTTCAGTTAGTCGGTCCCATTCTGGGTTTGCATTAAATTGAGCAAGGCTAACACGTTGATAATTGTCTTCATGAGTATCATCGTAAGAAAAGTAACCAGTAAACTCGATATCATCAATAATGCTAATTACTTTAGCAGCATAATGGTCGCGAGTATTTTCGGCAGCTTGTTGAATAAAATCACTGCTTTCAGTGCTTGAAAGACTGAACCAGGCATAAGTGTCTTTAAAAATTTCACCCGTATCGTAACGAGCAAAGAATTTTTGACCATCAAATTCAGCAAGCGTTAGGCTGACTGTTGCTTTTTCTTCTGATTCTGGATCTGTAGTGGTGAAATTAAGTGTACCACCTAGCGCTTCATGTGAACGCGAAGCAATATCGGCTGTACCTTGCGACACCTGTACCGTGCCCAAGTTTTCAGTATCGATGTAACGATTGGCTTTTGCGCCGCCGCCGTAGTTAGAGTTACCATTGGCAATGCCATCAATGGTAATACCAATTTGTTGCTCATCTAAGCTCAATTGAAAGCCGCGAACAGACACAGTAGTTGACCAATCGTCAGCGCCAAAGGTATCACCTTCATTGATCAATACGCCAGGCAGATTATCAATAACAGCTAAAGCACTCGTCATCGCCGTTTGCTGCTTAAACATTTCTTCTGGTGTTTCGTTATTTGCGTATGAAACACTTTTACCGACAACGGTAATTTCTTCAATGATTTGATCTTCGGTTTTAACTTTGTCGTCTTCAGCAAAAGCTTGCATTGATAAAGCAGATAACACTGCCAATGCAATCGCACTTTTAGGTGATGGAGTTTTCATGTTTTATCCCAATGATTTATTTATAAGTTTTACTGCCGCGCATTGTAGGAGTGCATTGTGACAGTTCAGTTACACCTAAATTAACGAACGTTGAAGATAACATGACGTCACTGTGAAAGAAGAATCACAGTAATATTAATATCGTAGATATTTTCAACAAAAACTCAGTAAAACAAATCGCTATGCTAAAAGCTAACGTAACTGTTAAACATAAATAGTAGAATACAAAACGAATGGGATGTTAATGACAAAGCTTAGAGTAACCATAACCCAAGTTATCACTTTGATCGTCACACTGCTTGTACTGAGTGCTTGCAGCAGCCAATACCCGAACCAAACGCTTGTTGGACAGACATTCCCACAAGTAAATGGTGAAACACTGACCAAGCAAAAGGTCGTATTACCACAACATTTCAATAACCAAACCACCATATTACTTATCGGCTATGTTCAAGACAGTCAGTTCGATATTGATCGATGGCTTATTGCTCTGGATATGACTGAAGTGACAACACCAGTATTTGAGCTTCCCACTATTAAAGGTATGTTGCCACGTATGTTCGAGACAACCATTAACAACGGCATGCGCAAAGGTATTCCTAAAGAGTTGTGGCAAGGTGTCATCACTATTTATCAGGACGGTGATAAAATTCAGCGCTTAACGGGCAACCAAAACCCTAACAACGCTCGAGTAGTATTACTCAACCGTGACAACAATATTGTTTATTTTTACGACCGTGGGTTTTCAGTGAGTGCGCTCAATGAACTAAGAACTCAAATCGATAAAAATTAATATTAAAGCAATACGTAAGAAGTACAGATAACATATAATACGGGGAGATATTGCAAACAGCAGGAGCGAATTGCGTGCTCAAAACAACTTTCACATTTTTGCCAATAATTGCTGGTATTAGTGCCACTTGTTTTTCTGTGAACGGGGCTCAGTTATCGGCGCTAGATTCTTGTTTACTCGACGCCATCAAACAGGCAGACCAAACTCAAACGGTTGCCGAGCTGAACGCACAGTGTAATCAACAAGACGATAGTAATGAATCGAAAGTAATTGAACAGGTTGCAAAAACAACTGTTGCTTCAAATAACCTGACAAAAACGCGACAAGGACTGATCTCAAAACGCATATCTAGCGAAAGCAAAACTGAAAATGAATTATTTGTGCTCACCCCACACCTAATGAATTACATTTTACCGGCGTTAACAACCAACGATATCAATACCAATGCCTACCAGAGCTTTCCTGAGTTTCAAGACAACTTTGAAGATGTCGAGAGTAAGTTTCAGCTCAGCATTAAGGTGCCATTAACCGACAATATTTTTATTCCGGGTGATAAGTTTTACTTCGCTTTCACGTTAAAAGCCTGGTGGCAAATATACTCAGACAATATTTCAAAGCCGTTTAGAGAAACCAACTACAAGCCTGAAGTATTTTATCTAGCACCGTTGAATTGGCATCCTCTCGAGGGAAATACAGGCTTTACGGTTGGTTTAGAGCACGAATCCAATGGTCGAAGCCAAGCCTTATCGCGCAGTTGGAACCGAGTGTACGCCAGCTTCTTGTTTGAAAAGGACAACTTCGCCTTATCCTTTAAACCCTGGTGGCGTTTGCCAGAAGACGAAAAGCGTTTTGTCGGCGACCCCAAAGGTGATGACAACCCAGACATCCTCGATTTCATGGGCCACTTCGAGTTATTTGCTGCTTATAAATGGGACGAATATGAGCTAAGTGTTAAAGCGCGAGAAAATTTCGCCCGCCACCATGGCGCAATTGAACTCGGCTTTACTTTTCCACTTTGGGGTAAGTTTATTGGCTATGCAACAGCGTTCAACGGCTACGGCGAGAGCTTAATTGACTACAACCACAAACAAACCCGTATCGGTATCGGTGTAGCACTCAATAATATTTTGTAAACGAACCTATGCAGCCAATACAAGGATGTATGAAGTAATCTAAGTTTGATGCGTTGAGGGGGAGCACGAAGTGGTGCCCAGAGGCGGAATCGAACCACCGACACGGGGATTTTCAATCCCCTGCTCTACCGACTGAGCTATCTGGGCTTATCTGAGTGTATTAAAAATCTGTAATCTAGGGATTTTCAATAAAATTCCCAAAAGCTCTATCAACAGAACAATCGGGCTTATCTAGCGATAATTTTACAACTAACAAGTTAAATGGTTTAACTTGAAAGAGCGCGTATCATATAGTGCTTTCTTTACACTGACAACCCCTTTTTTAACGAATTATTAAGATTATCAAACGCTTTAACTCAATTGAACAAAAAGCAACACAAAAGCGTACAAACATCAACCAAATCATATTCACATAATGATACAAATAATTCTCTCAAGGAATCTTACAATACTTTTTATATTGAATATTTAATGATAAAAATAACAATCATTATCATAAAAGCAATAACGATTCGATAATATCGAATTTTTATAGCTAAATTATGCGATTTAAATTCTATAAAATAAGATTACACTAGCAAATAAATAACGCCGCTAACATTTAACAAAGTAACACTATGTGGAAAGATTCAAAACAAAATTACGGCATCATCAGTAAAAGTTTGCATTGGTTATCAGCCATCACCATCATCGGCTTGTTTGCAGCTGGCTACTGGATGGTTGACTTAACTTATTACAGCCAGTGGTATAAAACCGCACCTCATTGGCACAAAAGCGTTGGTATATTGCTGTTACTCGCCACGGTATTACGTCTTGCTTGGCGCATCTTAACAACTAGCCCTGAGCCAATAGCCAATCACTCAAAACTAGTTAAAACGCTTTCAGCATTTGTGCACTGGTTACTCTACGCGTTAATGCTCATCATTATGATCACCGGATATTTGATTTCAACCGCCGATGAAAGGGCAATTGAGGTATTTAACTGGTTTAGTGTGCCATCTTTCGGCGAGTTATTTGCCAATCAGGCCGATATTGCTGGCGCTATTCACGAATACGGTGCTTATAGCATTTTGGCAATTGCAACACTACACGCAATTGCCGCGATAAAACATCACGTTGTCGACAAAGACAACACCCTAATGAGAATGATTAAATAACGACAACTTAAGGAATTTCCATGAAAAAATTACTATGCGCGGCTGCGCTAGCGACATCGGTTTTGAGCATGCCATCTATGGCTGCTGACTACGTAGTTGACACCAAAGGTGCACATGCATCAATTAACTTTAAAGTGAAACACTTAGGCTATAGCTGGTTAACAGGCCGCTTTAACAATTTTGACGGTAATTTCAGCTACGATGACAACAATATTGCCGCCAGCAAAATCAATATCAATATTGATACTACTAGTGTTGATTCAAACCACGCTGAGCGCGACAAGCATTTGCGCAATGACGACTTTTTACATGTAGATAAATTTTCAACAGCGAAATTTGTCAGTAAAAAAGTACAAGATATGGGTAATGGCAAACTTAAAGTCACTGGTGATTTAACTTTGCAAGGTATGACCAAAGAGATCGTTATCGACGCAGTCAAAATTGGCGAAGGTAAAGATCCATGGGGCGGCTATCGCGCTGGCTTTTCTGGCACAACCTCAATCAAGATGGCTGACTTTGGCTACAAAATGGACTTTGGTGAAGTCTTGTTTGATTTACACGTAGAAGGCGTTCGCAAGTAATTTGTCAACAGCACTTTACCCGCCAAAATTTGCCAACAGCGCTCTGTAAAGCGCTGTTGGTTCATCAATCCCCTATCACTGGATAACCCCAGCATTCGCTAAAGTTAAGCTGACAAGTTAAATGGCAACTGCCGCAAACGTTGACCCGTTGCCGCAAATACAGCATTGCCAATCGCAGCAGCAATCGGTGGTAATCCCGGCTCACCAACACCGGTTGGCGCTACTTTCGACTCCACTAAATGGACATCAATATCAGGACTTTGGTTAATTCTCAGCATTTGATAATCGTGAAAATTTGATTGACTAACACGCCCTTCAACAATATCTATACTGCCGTATAAAGCGGCAGTAATACCAAACAATATGCCACCTTCCATTTGTGCTTTAACAATATTTGGATTCACGACGATACCGCAATCAACGGCACAGGTAACTTTGTGAATGCGAATTTGCCCTTGCTCAACAGATAACTCAACCACTTGAGCAACATACGTTTTAAGCGATTTGTGTACCGCAACACCGTGAACGTGACCAGCGGGTAGCTTTTGCCCCCAGCCAGCTTTTTGGGTGGCCAGTTTTAAGGTGTTTTGCAAACGCTCTTCGGCTAAATGGGCAAGGCGAAAATCAAAGGGATCTCGCTCGGTTAGCTGAGCAATTTCATCGATAAAGCTCTCTTTAAAAAAGCCGCTGTGGGAGTGGCCAACTGCTCGCCAATAACCATTGCGAACACCGGGGTCATAGGTAATTTGCCTAACCTCTTTGTGCGCCACTTGGTAGTCTTCAAAAAGTCCTTCAACACTTGAGCTTTCTGCGTACCAATCGTTAACAACTTTACCACCAACCCCTGCTAACCAGCTTGAAACACCAGATGGAAACAGCTCAGGTAACATTGCCGGGACAGCTTCTTTTAGCTGATATGGAAAAATATTAGGACCTGAGCGTTTAACGCTATAACAACTGAGCTGACCGTTTTCGTCGACACCAGCCTCAAATTTTACCATCGACGGCGGTCGATAGTAGTCGTTGCGAATATCGTCTTCACGAGACCAAACTAACTGCACTGGCCCTTCAACTTGTTTGGCAATTTCAACCGCTTCTAAAATAAAATCAATACCGACTCGACGACCAAAGCCACCGCCAATAAAGTGGTTGTGAAACTGAACTCGCTCGCGATCGATATCGAGTAACTGAGCGACACCGTTGCGCGCGAACTCGGGTGATTGGCTGCCAACCCAAACTTGGCAACCAGAGGCGGTAACTTCGGCGCTGCAATTCATCGGTTCCATGGTTGCATGTGCTAAATACGGCGCATAGTAAGTGGCACTGTGACGTTTGCTGGCCGTTGCCAACGCTTTACGGCCTCGCCCTGACTTATGGGCTTTAATGCCTGATTCGGTGGCAATTTTACTGGCTAGAATATCGGGTAGTTCGGCTGAATTAAACGCTGCTAGTTCACTGGTTTGCCAATTAGTCACAACCAAAGCCGCAGCTTTTTTTGCCTGCCATAAATGCTCGGCAACGACTGCGATACCCGAAGAAATTGCAAAAATATCAACAATACCTGCTTGCTGCTTTGCACGGGTTGCATCGAAATCTTTTACCTTGCCATTGATCACTGGCGCGTGAATAACTACTGCTCGTTTGGCCTTTGTCAATTTCGCATCAATGCTAAAACGCGCTGTACCAGTAACTTTAGCTAAGGCATCGTTGCGCTGACTGTCTTTACCAATATATTTAAATTGGCTATCAGTAACTAAAGGAGCACCTTTTACTGATTCAATCTTAGCCGCGGTGGCAACAAAATCGCCCAGAGGATACGCCTTAGTACCGTGCCAAATAAAACCATCTCGACACGTTAGCTGCTGCGGGGCGATTGCCAGTTGCTGCGCTGCCGCTTTTAATAATGTCGCTCGGGTGTCAGCCGCAGCTTGGCGCAGTGGTAAATAGTGATCTCGAATACTACTACTGCCCCAAGTACCCTGCGCGCCGTAGCTCAAGTTGTTATAGGTTTTGTGAACCGGGGCAAAATAAACCTTAATTTTGTCAACCTTGATATCGAGTTCTTCTGCAATCAAAGTGGCTAAACCGTGATGGACACCTTGCCCCATTTCGTCGCGCGGCAAAATAAAGTGAATCTCGCTTTGACTGGTCACTTGAACAAAGCCATCGTGAACATAATGTTCATCGCCAATGTTTGCTAATGCTGGGTTACTCGCCGCACAACTAGCAAGAGGAACTGACATCACAAAACACGAAGCAGTACTTGCGGTAATTTTCAAAAAATCGCGTCTTGACCTTGCCATTAGCTTTGCTCCTGCTCAGGATCATAAAAAGACACGGTTTGCTGGCTGCTGGCAGCGCGTTTAATCGCTCGTTTGATTCGAGGATAAGTGCCGCATCGACAAATATTCCCCTGCATTGCCGCGTCAATTTCTTGATCGTTTGGCTTTGTATTATTTGCCAATAAAGCGGTCGCCGACATAATTTGCCCCGGCTGACAGTAACCGCATTGCGGTACATTCTCGTCGAGCCATGCCTGCTGTACTGGGTGTAACTGTTGCCCCGACGACAACCCTTCAATCGTGGTCACTTGTCGACCTTGTGCGGCGCTAACCGGCAAAACACAGGTTCTAACCGCAGCGCCATCTAAGTGCATGGTGCAAGCTCCGCAAAGCCCCATACCACAACCAAATTTACTACCAGTTAATTGCAGCATTTCCCGCACTACCCACAACAATGGCGCATCAGGGCTAACATCGAGTTCAACTGGTTGTTGGTTAAGCCAAAACTTAATCATATTTATTTTCCAGACAAGAGCAGGTCGTTATAAACAACTAGCGTTCAAACACCCGTTTGAATAATAGTTCAAGTATAGAGTAATACAGTGGCAAGTAAACTGACTAATAGAATGAGTTCGGTCGTGTGAACTAATTAGAGTTCAAAATCGCTAAAGTCTAATGTCTGATTATTGTCGAGGGAAGGTTGTGAAACACTTTGACTGCTCGCAGCATCGGTTGTTAGTTGGCGGTCTGAATGATTATTCGAAGCGTCAGTTGTATTCGATTTCGCACTATTTATTGTATTGTTTTCTTGGCTTTTATTTGGGCTATTACTGATGTTTTTAGGGTGTTCTGGAGCTTGGTTTGGTTCAAACTTTGGCTCTAGCTTTGGTTCAAACTTTGGCTCTAGCTTTGGTTCAAACTTTGGCTCTAGCTTTGGTTCAAACTTTGACTCAAATAACGAGCCTTGCTGGTGTGCAGTTTCAACTGATTCAACTTTGGTTTTTATCAGCCCTTTTTTACGGCGAAAACGCTGCTGACAGCGTTTAATAACTTTCTGTTTATCATCGCTAGAATACTGTAGCCAAGTTTGACGCTCTTCACGCGTACGCATACAGCCCAAACAATAACCTTTATCGTCTGACTGACAAATGCCAACACAAGGGCTTGGTACATCAAAAAACTCTAACTGCATCGCAATACGCTTACTCGAATCGTTTTATTCTAGGTCGTGATAATTTTCTCTACGTTACTAACATTTGTTGGCAACTACAATTTATAGCGCCATAAAAAAAGGCATTATTCAGTATAACCTGACTAATGCCCTTTATCATTCAGCGTTAACGCCAAAAAATTTGCGCTACTTTTATTAACCTAGCTTATCCGTTGCAATGTGATAATCAGGATCTTCAATCACATTCACTTCAACTAAGTCACCCGCTTTTGATAACAACTGACGGCATTCATTGCTCAAGTGTTTTAAATGCAAGGTTTTACCGCGAGTTAAATAACGCTCAGCCAAAGTATCAATGGCTTCAATCGCCGAGTGATCTGCAACGCGAGAATTTCTAAATTCAACGATGACATCATCGCTGTCATTGTCCATATCAAACTGCTCTAAAAAGTGTGATACTGAACCGAAAAACAATGGGCCGCTGACATCGTAAACCGTTGAGCCATTTGCATCTGTTGAGCGACTAACGACAACGTGCTTGGCGTGTTCCCATGCAAATACTAACGCAGAAACAATCACGCCAACAACAACTGCAACCGCAAGGTCAGTCGCAACCGTAACACCTGATACTAAGGCGATAACAAAGGCATCAGCTTTTGGTACTTTGCGCATAATGCGGAAGCTCGACCATTCAAAAGTGCCGATGACAACAATAAACATCACACCAACAAGCGCCGCTAATGGAATTTGTTCAATCAAGCCAGAGGCGAATAGGATAAAGCCTAGTAATGCAACCGCTGCCGTGATACCCGATAAGCGACCGCGACCACCAGAATTTACGTTGATCATCGATTGACCAATCATGGCACAACCACCCATACCACCAAAGAAACCGTTAACTGTATTAGCGGCACCTTGCGCGATACACTCTTTATTACCTCGGCCGCGAGTACCGGTTAACTCATCAATCAAGGTCAGTGTTAACAACGACTCAATTAAACCAATCGCCGCTAAGACTATGGCAAATGGGAAAATAATTTTCAGTGTTTCTAAGTTAAACGGTACGGCAGGGATAGCAAACTGAGGTAAGCCACCAGCAATCGATGCGGCCGGGTCGTTGGTCATATCGCGAACAAAATCAACAACCGTGCGCGCATCTAGACCTAAGCTCTGTACCAGTACTGTAACGACAACAATCGCGACCAATGACGATGGTACCGCTTTAGTTAATTTAGGTAAAAAGTGAATAATTGCCATTGTTAAGGCGATTAACCCCAACATGGTAAACAGTTGATTGCCCTGCATCCAAACCAGCTCACCAGCGTCGTTTGTAACTTTAAATTGGCCTAGTTGGGCTAGGAAAATAACAATGGCCAAGCCATTAACAAAACCTAACATGACCGGGTGTGGCACCAGCCGGATAAATTTACCAAGTTTAAAAATACCCGCCAGTATTTGTAGTATCCCGGTTAACACGACGGTAGCAAATAAGTATTGCACCCCGTGCAGCGCAACTAAACTGACCATCACCACCGCCATTGCGCCCGTTGCACCAGAAATCATACCTGGGCGACCACCAAAGGCAGCAGTAATTAAACCAACCATAAAGGCGGCGTATAAACCGACTAATGGCTCAACACCAGCAACAAAAGCGAAAGCAACCGCTTCTGGTACCAAGGCCAAGGCCACAGTTAAACCCGATAAAACATCGTTTTTCAGGCTTGCGACTTTACTCGCATGTAATTCAAACATTAGTGTCTCACGTATCGTATGCCCACAACGGGCGAGAGGGAAAAGCAGCGCGCGATAGTACAGATATTCAACAAAAAAGTCAATTGAGCACTGCTAGTGAAAAACGCTAGAAATGAGATAAGACAATGAAAAATAGCAATAAATTAAGACTGACGGCCAAGTAAGAACAATTTAATTTGATCGCGGCTATTAAGAATATGACGCTTTAGCACGTCCACGGCATCGGCAACACGCCTAGCTTTACACAAGTTGAGTAATTGTGTGTGTTCAGAATCAGCTTTTGAAATGCCGCCAGCCCATAACAAATGAATGCGAATATAGCGATCAGCACTGCGATTTAAGCGATTAACCAAATCTTGTGTTTGCGGCAAATTAGCACCTGAATACAAGCAATTGTGATAATTGTAATTGAGCTCACTCCAAGTATTAGCGGCGTTTTCCTTACCCAGCGCATTGTCTAATTGCCCCAGTAATAACTCAGCTTGCTTAAAGCTCGCTTCGGTCATGTGAGGAATTGAAGCGGCGAGCAACTTCGACTCTAACAACGCCCTTAGCTCAAATAGCTCATCCACTTGGTGAGCGTCGAGTTTAGTCGCGGTCGCTCCTTTATGTGCTTCAAAGGTCACTAAACCTTCAGACTCTAATTGCAGTAACGCTTCGCGCACCGGAATACGGCTAACGTTGTGGGCGCGAGCAAGTGCGGTTTGGCGCAATGGTTGCCCGGCCTTTATCTCACCAGTGAGGATTTTTTCACGAATGCTATCAACAACAAACTCTGTCAGGGTTCTGTGTTCAACCGTCACAACACGAGTTCCAGAGCCAATTAAGACTTGGCAAGCGGTACAATGACTTTAAAGGCACAGCCGTGCTCAACATCAAGGCATTTTATCGTGCCGCCAAGCTTACTGCTGACTAAGTTGAAAACGATATTTAAGCCAAGTCCTGAACCACCTTGCCCGCGTTTTGTGGTAACAAAGGGATCAAAGATATGCTTTTTAATCTCAGCGCTAATCCCTTTGCCGTCGTCTTGGTAATCAAGTACCAAATGATGTTCTTGTTGGCTAAAGGCAATTTTAATATTGCCGCCTTCTCTGCCATCAAAGCCATGAATATGGGAGTTCATCAAGAAATTGGTCAATATTTGGTTCCAAGCACTTGGGAAAGTCACCAAGTTGAGATCTTCATCAACCTCAATGTCGAGCTGATAGTTTTTGCGCTTAAACAAGGTTTTAACGGTATTTACAACATCGTAAACGTGACGAGCCAAATTGATTTCTAGTTCTGGGTCGGTGTGTTGTTCAACTGCCACCGACTTAAAGCCGCGAATTAACTCAACTGCTTTGTTTAAGCTGCGTTCAATAATTTGCTCATATTCAACCAACAGGGATAAGGTATTGGTAAGCTCTTTTTTGGTTAGTTTTTCACTGTCGACTAAATGAGTTAAATGGTCGACTTTTTCTTTTAGTGCGGTAATTGAGGTCACGCAAATGCCCAATGGCGTATTGACCTCATGGGCGACACCCGCCACCAATTGGCCAAGCGAAGCCATTTTTTCTGACTGCACTAACTGATCTTTGGCGAGGGTTAAATCATCTAACGAGCGCTGTAACTGCTTGTTGCTATCTTCAAGCTCAGCCGTGCGTTGATAAACTTTGATTTCTAAATCACCATTGAGTTGAATTAACGCGTTTTCGGCTTCTTCTAGCTTAACAATGTCATTTTTAAGTGCTAAGCGCATCGCGTTAATGGCATCAACTAATTGATCAAGTTCATCTTTTTGTACTGGTCTGCCGTCGAGTACTAACTCTTCGGTGAGTGTTTCACTCGATAGGCGTTGTGAGTAATTGGTAATGCGATAGATATGGCGAGTAATGAGCCAGTGGACAACAACAATAATACACAAGGCAACCAAAAAGGTTTTTACGATTTCTGTGACAACGATAAAGCCGCCGCGCTGTTTGAGTTGCTGATAAATATCGTTATAGCTAGCGTAAACGGTGAGCAAACCAATTTCATTCTCGCCGTAAACAATTGGGTAATTGCGAACTTTTTCCGCGATTACCGCGCTGTCACCCACTTGGTAACTGTTGCCAAACTCGGTTGTGACCCGAGCAAATTCAATATCGGGTAAGTTAACAATCCCTTGAATTTGCTGCTGCACCAATGCCTCGTTGAAATCCCACAAACTGGTTGAGATCGACTCAATGTAAGAGGTTTCGATATTGTCGAAGCGCTGTTCAAGCTGTGCTACTTTGTCGGTAAAATCAACGTACAAGCGCGTTGCTACCGCGATCACCGAGACCACTGAGCTACACAAAATAATGTAAATCAATACTCGACGCGCTAATTTGTTATTAAATGAGAACACACCAGCCATATGTTTTAATTAACGTCCGTCCGCACAGCGTAGAAGATCCAGAATGCCCCATTAAATGCTGCACCTATATTAAAGTCAACTATTCAATAAAAAATTCTTAAATTAGATAGACCTATTAACATGACGAGACGGTCATTATTTGAAATTCCGCGTCCGATTTTCGCTAGTCCACTACCGCGATATCTTCTACTATTAAACGACATCGACAATTTAAAACGCGAACTAAAAATACTGTGACTAATAGCTCAACTTCCAACTCAGCAATCGATAGCCAAGCTCAACCACTCGTTCGCGCTACCTGTCACAAAGCGCGAATGAGCAAAGATGCTCGATTTGATGGCCAGTTTTTTACCGCAGTGATCACAACTGGTATTTTTTGTCGGCCTATTTGCCCGGCTAAACCACCCAACGAAGAAAATGTTCGTTACTTAAAAACAGCCGTTGAAGCATTGGAACAAGGTTTTGCGCCATGCAAGCGTTGCTTTCCTGAACTTGCCCCAGAACAAAGATTACAAAATCATCAACATTCGCTATTTGAAGCCTTGGCAAATGCACAAGGACAAATACAACTAGCTGCAGCACATCACAACTTGAGTGAACGTCAATACCGTCGCCAGTTCATTTCAGCCTTTGGCGTTAGTCCTAATCAATACTGGCAAAAACATCGCGTGTTAACCGCGTTAAAATTGCTGCGTAGTTCAAATTTATCTATTACCCAAATCTGCTATATCTCCGGCTTTCACAGCGTTCGGCGATTTAATGAGGTTATCAAGCAAACGTATCATCAACCACCTAAGCAATTAAAAATAAATCAAACACCAGCACTTAATACGATTGCAATAGAGCTTAGTTATCGGCCGCCGTTTGACTGGCCATTAATGTTATCGTTTTTCAAGTTACGTGCGTTACCTTCAGTAGAGCAAATAACCGAGCAGTATTACGCACGAGTATTCGATTTAAACGAGGCCCGTGGCTGGTTTAAGGTTAGCCAGATAGTGGGCCAAGACAAGCTATTATTAGAAATATCAGCTGATCAACAGACATTGCTAAAGCCACTTACCGTGCCCGACATTATTCGACGCGTGCGAGTAATGTTCGATCTCGATGCCGACATGCGTCATATTCACAGTACCTTAGGCCAAACTCCATTGCTGGCAAAAGTGATCAAACAAGTGCCGGGGTTAAGACTACCCGGTAGTTGGGATATTTTTGAATTTTCAGTGCGTGCTATTTTAGGGCAACAAGTATCGGTAAATGCTGCAACCACATTAGCTGAAAGAATAGCTCAGCGTTATGGCCAAACTGCCCCAGAAAACCCATTTGGCCTGACTCACTTATTTCCAACAATTAGTGAACTTTTAATAAATGCAAAACTCACGGAAGTACAAGAGCCCTCAGAAGAAAAAGAGCCTTTAGCTGTCAAAGAGCCCTCAGCACAAAAACAGTCTTCAGTACTAAAACAGCCTTCATCAGTAAAAAGTGTTTCGTCGACCGACAAATCATATTCAGTGGTTGATTTTAGTAATATCGGTTTAACTCAGACAAGAGTAACAACCTTACAAACTTGGTGTCGGTTTTATCAAGACAACCAGCAATTGTTATCGCAAACCACACCGTTATCTGAACTCAATGAAAAATTGTCAGCACTCAAAGGCATTGGCCCATGGACGATAAATTATATCGCAATGCGCGGTTTGAGCTACCCAGATGCCTTCCCCAGTGCTGACTTAGGCGTAATTAAGGCGCTAACCATCAAGGGTAAAAAGCCAACTAATAAAGCCATATTAAGCCAAGCTCAAGCTTGGCAACCGTGGCGAGCATACGCAACTTTGTACTTGTGGCAAAGCCTATAGGGCGTGTTGAACTTTCAGAATTGTTTTTGCAGCAGCCTGTTTGGTTTTTATACAAGGCGGAGCAGATGTAGTGTAGTTGTTCTACATAAATCCTGCGACAACGCGGTAGCAAAGCCAAACGGGCGCTGCCCTGCGGGTTCATCTAAACGCTTCCTGCTCATTGTTGCTCGGTTTTTACATAGAACGACTATGCTACAGCCCGAGCGCCGCGATCAGAAAGCGTTTAGATAGAACAAAATTCAATTTCGAACGATCAACACGCCCTAATTATACTTTTTAAAAATAACCAAAGAGATTCAATCAATGTTCTATTGTTACTACTTATCCCCAATGGGGGAAATTGCGATGGCAGGAGATGAAAATGGCTTAACTGCTTTGGCCTTTGTCGACGGTAAAGCGCCATTAGCTATTCAAGCTGACTGGCAACAGTCGACACACTGCTTTACAGAAGCTATTGCGCAGCTCGACCAGTACTTTGCCGGCACAAGAAATGATTTTGATCTCAAACTAGCACCACGCGGTACAGCGTTTCAACAAGCTGTTTGGCGTGAACTAATGGCGATACCACATGGAGCTACCCGCAGTTACCAGCAACTTGCCAGTAATATTGGCAAGCCAAGTGCCGTGCGCGCGGTCGGTACTGCCAATGGTGCCAACCCAATTGCGATTATTATTCCTTGTCATCGTGTAATAGCCAGTAACGGCAAACTGTCGGGTTATGCGGGAGGTATCGGGCTAAAAGCCAAGCTGCTCATGCTCGAGGGAGCGCACTTTAAGGTTTAATGCGCACAGGAAATTCTCGGTCGGGCCATGTTAAAAGTTAAATCTGTACGACTATGCGCTCAATTTGGCTTTGGCGACGATCATTAGTTAAGCGTGAGTCAATAAAACGGCCGCGACTATTGCGCTGTTGCCTGCGGTCGATACCTGAGCGGCGTTCAACGAAAATATCTTCATTACTCGCTTGATTTTGCGGCGCAACAAATGAACCACGGGCGACGCTGTGCTCTGCTGTTTGTTCTGGCAAATCTTGTTGCTGAGCTTCTTGCTCGGCTTGCTGCTGCTGTTGGCGCTGACGTTTGTCTTTCATCGCTTGTTCAAACTTAACCCAGCGAGTATCTGCAACAAGTTCATTGTAAATATCCATTGCTACTCCGCGTTAACCAAAATTATAAGCTTACAAAGGCTCAATTGAACAATTTATCGACAACTGGCTAAAAAACTTTAACGATAGTTTCCTTAACTAGTAGCATTGCTCTGGCCAATTCAATAATATGGCGCCATTCCGTTAGCTCATGCGCAAGATATATGACTGTTTTTTTCGCTACCTTAGCCATTGTCATTCTTCTCTGGTTTAGTTGGCAATTGTTCCAAGCAAAACGCTTTACACGATTCAAAAAGCAAGTCAATGAAGAACTTAAGCCTAAAGTTATTGCTCACTTACGAGCACAACTTGAACAACAGCGCTGCGAGATCTACCCAAATACTGACAGCCATATCGAAGCGAGCATAGCTTATTGGAGTCAATACCCAGTGAGGATCGTCCAATTAGCTTTCGCTCAAAAGGTCATTGACCAGTCATGGCTAGAACAAACGGGTAACATTCGTCCATGCCAACATTTGTACCACGTACAACATCAGTTTAAAGCCGAATTTAAGCTGCCCTTGTGGTCGGATCAAGAACTGTCGGATCAAGAGCTGTAAGTTCAAGAACATTCTGGCCAAGCTGACAGCGCACAAGGTAAGGATAACGAAAAAAGTATTTAGCAAGCGTTGAACAAATGCTAGATAAGTAAATAAGTCCACTTACAACTGTGTGCAAGCGACAATTATATTTAACGATAAAAAAACGGCCTGAGTATAGTAACTCAAGCCGTTTTAGCATTTGTGCTGCTTATCAGCAGCAAAAACTATCTATTTAACGTTAGTCAATGCGTTTAAATTGTAAATCCCAAACGCCGTGACCAAGACGGTGACCACGCTGCTCAAACTTAGTTAGTGGGCGAGAGTCTGGACGTGGAACATAATCATCTGACTCTGACAAGTTTACAAAGCCTGGTGCACTGTTCATGTCTTCAAGCATACACTCTGCATAATTCTCCCAATCCGTTGCCATATGAAACACACCACCAATTTGCAGTTTTTGGCGAATGGTTTCGACAAACTCTGGTTGAACGATACGTCGTTTGTGATGCTTTTTCTTGTGCCATGGATCAGGGAAAAACAACTGAACTTTGGCTAAACTGCCATCGGGAATACAGTCTGCCAGTACTTCAATGGCATCGTGCTGATAAACTTTTAGGTTTTCAACACCTGATTCTTGCGCCAACGCGATACACGCGCCAACACCCGGGCGATGTACTTCAACACCAATGTAGTTTTCATGGTCGCCATTTTTCGCCATTTCAACTAATGAGGTGCCCATGCCGAAACCTATTTCCAGTACTAACGGCTGTGCCTTAGCAAATAGTGTTGCAGGGTCGATCATACCATTTTCATGATCTAATCCCATTGTTTGCCAATGATCGTCTAACGCGCGTGCCTGGCCTTTAGTTAAACGCCCCTCGCGTTTTACAAAGCTGCGTACCTTGCGAATGTATTTGCCTTCTTGCTCGGCTTGCTCAACAGTTTTATGTGTTCTTTTTGTCATCTCGTCTAACTTTTGCCAACCTTAAAAATCAAGCGCAGGAGTATATCAAACCAGCGCTTAAACAACGAGCTAAATACGCGTGTTCAAGCTATTTGGTTTAAAATAATCGGGGAGAATATTTACTCAGCCCACCACACATCGTACAAGTCGCTAACAGAAACGGCAGTCGCGCCATTGTCTTTCAACCAAGATTCCACTGTTTGACGATCTTGCTCGGTACATTTGCCAAGCTTTTGCGTACAAATTAAGCCGTGCCAAAGTAAATCACCTTCACCGCCAAAACCTAAGCCGTTCGGCTCAATAACTTCAACGAAGAACTTAGTGAGAAACTCGTCAACGTCATTGTCATTCATCTCTTTGGGCAATTGCCATGCAACGTCAAAACCCAACTCTTGAAATTCAGCTACACGCAATTTTTTGCGCAAACGAGTTTTGCGATTCTTAGCATCTAATTTGATCATTTTTATTTCACTTAAAGTAAGTAACTGTAGCTTGGGATAACTAATGTGCTTCTACTGGCTATTTTTACTGCTACCAGCGTTGAATTTACTTGCAATAGACTAGCTATTGACGCGCAAATTCGCCTTGATTTCAGCAAAAATTTCTCACTAGAAGATATAAAAACATATAAAGCGTTTAACTTTATTGTTGTTCACTATTTTTTATCCCAACCTAAAGTTAAGTAATGGACAATTTTCAATTATATAAAAAATCAAAGCATTATTTGATAAAAAAATGCTTTCGGTTACACTGCCGATCATGACAGAACATATCTCTATTTCTAAGAAATCCGCCCAGCAATTCAGCCAAAAAGTCCTCAATTGGTTTCATCAGCAAGGCCGTAAACATTTGCCGTGGCAGAAAAATAAGACACCTTATCGCGTTTGGGTTTCTGAAATTATGCTCCAACAAACCCAAGTAGCAACCGTCATTCCCTATTACGAAAGGTTTATGACCAGCTTCCCAACCATTGCTGATTTAGCAGAAGCTGACGAAGACAACGTACTACATCATTGGACCGGCCTAGGCTACTATGCCCGAGCGCGCAACCTCCACAAAACCGCTAAAATTGTCGCTGAGCAATATCAAGGTGAATTTCCACAAACGCTAGAGCAAGTGGTTGCCCTGCCCGGCATTGGCCGTTCAACTGCAGGCGCTATTTTGAGTTTAGCTTTGAATAAGCACTACCCCATTTTAGACGGCAACGTAAAACGCGTACTGGCGCGCTGCTATACCGTGACGGGTCACAATGGGCAAGCCAGTTATGAAAAAAAACTGTGGCCAATTACCGAAGTATTAACACCTAAACAAGATGTCGCTTCTTTTAACCAAGCAATGATGGACTTGGGCGCTATGGTTTGTACGCGAACCAAGCCCAGTTGCACAAGTTGCCCGTTGACTGAAAGTTGTCTCGCCAATGCCAGTGACCAACAACATTTATTCCCACAAAAAAAGCCCAAGAAAAAAATCCCTGAAAAACAAACGATTATGCTGATACCTAGAGTCGCTGATCGCGTGCTAATGGAAAAGCGTCCGCCCTCAGGTATTTGGGGTGGTTTGTGGTGTTTTTATGAAATCACTGACGAAGTAGAAATTACAAAAAAATTAAAGCAATTGGGCTTACAGGCCATTGAGCAGAAAAAGCTCGAAGGTTTTCGCCATACTTTTAGCCACTTTCACTTAGACATATCTCCGATTGTCATTGATTGCGAACACTTACCTGCGTCAGAAATTCAACAAAATACCAATCAACAATGGTATGATTTGCAACAACAAGCATCAGTTGGCCTCGCAGCCTCGACAGAAAAACTGATCAAGCAACTAATTTATAACCCGAGATAAGAGTATCACTATGAGTCGCACTGTTTTTTGCCAGCATTTACAAAAAGAAGCCGAAGGTTTGCAGTTTCAATTGTACCCGGGTGATATTGGCAAACGTATTTTTGACAATATTTCTCAAGAAGCCTGGGGCAACTGGCAAAAAAAACAAACCATGTTAATTAATGAAAAGAAAATGAACATGATGAACCCTGACGATCGTGCGTTTTTAGAGAAAGCGATGGTTGACTATTTGTTTGAAGGTAAAGAGCCAGAAATCGAAGGATATGTGCCACCTTCTCAATAATTCGCCAACAATTGTCTTAAAACACAACGAGCGGGTGAAAAAAACAGCAAACAAAAATAAATTATAAAAAAAGTGTTGACCTCGAAAACGAAAAACAGTTTAATACGCCCCGTCTTAAGGCAACAGCTAAAGACAAGCAAAAACATTCGATTTAATCAATGATTTGCAAATTGCCCAGATAGCTCAGTCGGTAGAGCAGGGGATTGAAAATCCCCGTGTCGGTGGTTCGATTCCGCCTCTGGGCACCATCAGATTTTAACTAATTGATAATTTTCGATTAGTTGGTGCCAAAGTAGTATTTACTACTGCACACAGTTTTGTGTGCCGACTTAGCTCAGTTGGTAGAGCAACTGACTTGTAATCAGTAGGTCGCCAGTTCGACTCCGGCAGTCGGCACCATTCATTCAAGCCTCAACTTCGGTTGAGGCTTTTTTGTATTGACAGCAAAAATGATTTACGCAGTTTGTCCTCTTTAGAGGATAAGCCCAACACGTACTGGGCTTATAAACTTTTGACCCACGACTTAACTATCGTAAATGAGCTAAGCCATCAAAACACTATCAAATTATTATGCAAGCTCAATCGATACTTCAATGTTGCCGCGAGTCGCATTTGAGTATGGGCAAACTTGATGTGCTTTTTCCACTAAGCTTTGCGCTAGCGTTTTTTCAACGTCACTAAGCGCAACCGTTAGTTTAACTGCGATCGCAAAACCAACTTCAATCGGGCCTATTGCCACTTCGCCAGTTACAGCAATATTCTCGCCTAACGATACTTTTTCCACGGCAGCAACATGCTTGAGCGCGCCAATAAAACACGCAGAATAACCCGCCGCAAATAACTGCTCAGGGTTAGTGCCCTCGCCACCTGCACCGCCGAGTTCAGCTGGTGTTGATAGTTTTAGATTTAACTTGTTGTCATCAGAGTGCGCACTACCCTCTCGGCCACCATTAGCCGTTGCTACACCGGTATAAATTGTTTGTTGTAATGTATGCATGAAATCCTCCAGAAAAAAATATAGTTTGCATACAAAATATATTTTAAAATCCAGATCAAATCAAATAATTTGCATGCAAAATTTTTAATTTAGTAATTGATGGCAACGATTGTTACGTGCAGAATACGGGAAAATTCATCAATAGATTTTGTCATGTCAGATTCGCTCAAATTAGAGAATCAACTTTGTCATCGCTTTTATTTGCTTTCTAATGCATTTACGAGAGCTTACAGGCCGTTGTTAGAAAAACTCGATATTACTTACCCTCAATATCTTGTGTTGATGGCATTGTGGGAAGAAGACAATGTGACAATTGCTTCACTGATAAGCAAAACAGGCATTGATCCAGGTGCAATGACCTTAATCTTGAAGAAACTCGTCACAAAAAGCGTTATATCAATCACAAAAGATGAGCAAGATAAACGAGTAAAGCATGTCTGTTTGACAGATACGGGTTCAAAGTTGCAAGCGCAAGCAGAAGAAATTCCAGCGCAAATGCTTTGCCGATTTGATGGTGTTGGCGTAGAAGAGCTCAGAGAGCACATTCAATTCCTAGATAAACTTAGCGCTTGCTTCGGGCAAAACTAGAAGCCTTAATGAGTATCACCAAACCATCTCTGATCTACTCTTAATAAAATACACACGAACTTACGGAGTTTGTTTTAATTCTTTGATATAGCACAAAGTCTAATAGTGGCATTGTCATTACTGTCTATAATAATTGGTAAATCTACCTAACATGCAGCAGAGCGTAGACATGATTAAATTGTCCATTAAACACAAGTTACTCGTTGTATCTCTCATTCCCCTGTTAATTTTTTCGCTGATTATTTCACTTGTTATCCTCAATCAGGTGAAGTCTTTGAGCAAAACTCAGGTCAACAGTGCTCAAGAAATTTTTCTCAATCAAGAGAAAGAAGAAGTTAAAAATATGGTGCAAGCGGCATATTCAGCTATTGAAGCTTTGTATCAAGCTGGGGGCAGTAAAGCGTTGGCAATTGAGCAGCTCAGCGCCATTCGCTTTGGCGAAACCGGTTATATTTTTGGTTACGACGGCCAAGGGACAAGAATATTCAACGGCAATAACCCAGCAGGTGTTGGCACCAACTATTTTCAACTGCAAGATGCCAATGGTGTTTACCTTATTCAAGATTTATTAAAAGCAGCAAAAAGTAATGGCCTTGGCACAGGTAACCAGTACGTTAGCTATGCTTTTCCAAAGCTGGGTGAAACGACGCCATTAGACAAGCTCTCTTACGCTATCTACTTAGAGCGATGGGACATGATGATTGGCACCGGGGTCTACATCTATCAAATTGATGAACAAGTCGGTATTTTAGAGCAGCACTTAAACTCAGCAAAAACTAACTTACTGACCTCGCTACTTGTTACTGCGCTTATTTTATTGGCTTTATTAGCGGTAGTTGCGGTTATCACCAACCGCTCAATTTTGGTACCGCTAAACCAAGTATCAAGCTCGATCAAAGCCTTGTCTATGGGCAATGGCGATTTAACCAAGCGTATTGAAGTACCAGACAAATTCGAAATGGGCCAACTTGCCACTAATGTAAACGTACTACTCGATTCACTCAGCACCATCATTACCACGCTAAAACAAGTATCTAATGAAGTTAAGCAATCAACTAGCTTGCTGCTTAGTAAGTCGGATCAGTTGAGTGCTATTTGCCAACAGCAAAGTAGTGAAGTTGAACAAATCGCCGCAGCAACTACGCAAATGTCAGAGAGCTCTAAGGCTGTTTCAAGTAATGCAGAAAGTGCGGCAGATGCCGCAAATCAAGCAGATAGCAGTAGCAATGAAATCACACAATTGATAGATAAAAGCTGCCAAGATATGAAATCACTCAAAATGGAAATTGAACAGGCAGATGATGTAGTTAGCCAAGTGGGTAGCAACGTCAGCGAAATTACCGGAGTACTCGACGTTATCGAAACCATTGCCGAACAAACTAACCTCTTGGCATTAAACGCCGCGATAGAGGCAGCAAGAGCCGGTGAGCAAGGCCGCGGTTTTTCAGTTGTTGCTGATGAAGTGCGAAACTTAGCCTCTAAGACTCAACTCAGCACTGAGCAAATTCAAGAAATGATCTCAAAACTGCAAAAAGGCTCAGAGTCTGCGTCACAAGTGATGAACCAAAGTAAGGAGCGCAGCCAAGTCACCGAGTCGGGCTTCGCCCACGCTTCAGATTCTTTGCAAGAGATTGCTGTATCGATTCGCACCATCAACGATATGAACACCCATATTGCAACAGCCGCTGAACAACAAAGTTTAGTGGGCAGTGATATTAGCCAAAGAATTGTCCATATTTCAGATCAAACGGCAACTCTAGCAACTATTGCTACCGAAAATGACCAAACCTCAAAACTCTTGGATCAAAAAGCGAAAGAGCTAGACACGATTATCGATCAATTTAAAGTGTAAAAACAAAAAAAGCCAAGAGTTCACTCTTGGCTTTTCTATCGACTTAGCTACTCAACTAGATTATTTGTTGAATTTTCTGCGTCGAGATACTGCAATACCCAATGCAGTTAAACCAAATAGTGCAAGTACATGTGGCTCTGGTACTGCTGTCACAGTAAAACCAAACTGAACCGTAGTTGGTTGACTCTCTGCTGTTAAGAAGCCCTGACAACCACTATCTAGACCCAAGCCACCACACTGCGCATCACTCAATGTTGCAATAGGACTCGCAATAGGATCACCTTGGTCGTCTAACCCAACCGTTAAGATATTTGCGATATAGTTTTCACCCATAAAACTGAAAAACACTTGTAAGTCTGAAGCATTTACTACGCCCCACAAGTCACCACAATTTCCTGTGTTAGGGTCGCCAGCTAGACACGTACCAGCGTTTGGCGTTTCAAAGAAACTAAAGCCAAAATTTGCTGATACTGGAGGTAAATTTGGTCCAACAAATGGCATACTTGGTGTCAAAGTCAACGTATTAAATAGTTGACCGCCTGTTAACGTTGCAAAGCCGGCTGCTATTGGGTTATTCCAGTGGGTAAAGTTAGTACCAACGCCAAAGCCCGTATTTGTCATTACAGTACCTGTGGCAGGGTTACCACCAGTTAACGCATCTGAGTTGCCGATTGTTAACGCACTGCGATTAATTGTTGGCGAACCAGGCAAGAAGCCGCCACCGCCGCCCCATGATATTTCGTCAGTTTGAATATTTTGAGCACCGCCACCGCCAGTAAAAGTTGGCCCGTTATCCCCCGTACCAAACTCTGAAACTAGGTTAAAACTCCACTCAGTTACTAAAGTTGCATTTGCTACTGCTGACGTTCCCATCATCACTGCAGCAATTAGCGCTTTTTTACATAGTGATAATTTACTTTTCATTGTGTGCCTACCTAAATCACATACCGTGATAGTTAAGAGCTACCTTGCTAATCTTGTTACAGCAGACCAGTTTAAGTAACACAGCTCGATGTTAATTTCTCAATAGAAGCATTACGCTACTGTTCGACAAATGAGCAAATTATGTTCCAGAAATCTAAGTCAATGATTTAGTGTGATTAATATTTAATACCTTATTTCACTAAGTAGTAGTTGTAAAAAAAACTGACTATATTTATCGCTGCAAAGTTCTAGCCATCGAGTAAGCTTTATTCTAGGGTTCACATTGCAGTGTTAAATGTGGCAAATTTATATTTATCGATACTGGTATCCATATCATTAGCCGACTCAGCAATATGAGATGCCGCCATTGCTATTTGTTCTGAACCGGCAACGTTTTCCGTTGCTTGTGTGTATATGTTGTTAACACTGTGATTAACCTCTTCAATCACTTCTGATTGCTGCATAGTGCTCTGAGAAACAGTATCTGAGCCTGCTTTAATCGTATCAATTTGCTCGACAATTCTATCGAGTGTTTGTTGAATCGCTTCAGCTTGCGTCGATGCTTCAATCGCGTTGTTTCTACCGTGCTCAATCACCGAAAACGCTTGTTGTGAATCTCGTTGAAGCTTCTCGATTAGCGAGGCAATATCCTCTGTCGATTGCTGAGTTCGACTTGCCAAGCTGCGCACTTCATCGGCAACAACCGCAAAACCTCGCCCTTGTTCACCAGCGCGTGCTGCTTCAATGGCTGCATTTAATGCCAATAAGTTAGTTTGCTCGGCAATACTTTTGATCATATCGACCATTGAAGTAATACCAGCAACACCATCGTTCAACTGGGCGACAGTTGCGGCCGACTGTTCCATATCATTCGCCGCAGCTTTAATTACATCAACGGCATCAGTTACCACTTGCTTACCGTGTCGAGTTTCTTCAGCAACAGAAGTCACTGATTGTGAATTTTCATTCATTGCTTGTGCAATATCTTTAACATTAACCGTCATCGACTCTGTCGCTGCCGCAATCGTCTCAACGCCTTTCTTCTGTTGCAACAAATTATGTTGATTTTGTTCAATGGCAACGGTAGTTTCATGTGTAGATGCAGTAATGCGCTTAGAGTTTTCTGAAAATTCAATCAGGTCCATCTCAAACTTTCTTGTAAGGGCATTAATATCCTGCGCGGCCACGCCCAGATCGTCTGCGCTAACAATGTCGATTTCATGACCGAGGTTGCTCTCATCAATCGCTATGCGAATGCCCTCACCTATTTTTGCCGATTGTCTCTGCCTGATTTTAATGGCTGTATAAACGGCAATCGTAGTGACAATACCAACAAGTAAAACCAATAGTTCAATGACCAGCAATAGGTTAGTTTGGCCAATAATTTCGTTGGCGGTTTCCGTTGATTTTGCTAACACGCGTTCTTCAGCTTGTTTAAGCAAGTCAATACGCTTAGTTGCTGTGGCAAACCAACTGCTAGCATCTAAACCAAAGTTTTGTTCTTTACTGGCAACATTGTCACGGTACATTTGCACTTCATCAATAATGCTACTAGTGGCTACTTGCTCGAAAATTGTTTTAACACTCGCTGGAGCAATGGTGAGGGCTTCATCTAGGTATACAGCTTGCTTGGTCAATAATTCGGTATGCTTAGTTCTAAGCGCGGTATTAAATACATCGGCGGCAATAACATTGGCTAAAACAGCCCGCTCGATACCAGCAGACTCTTTAACACTAGAAAAATTATACAGTGCTGATAACTGCTTTGTGATCATATCGTTAACGCTTAACTTCGACGCACTCATTACCGTGTGTAGGCCAAACTCGTTAATACCAGTATAGAAGCTCAACGCTTGCGGCAAGGCTATTTGCATCCCGTCAACGCGCGCTCGCACTTGTGTTAAATCACTAAACTCCACTAAAAACTGTGAGAGCTGTCGTGACATTTGTTCAGATAAGCTAATTTGCTGGCTACTTTGTCGCAATGCCGCCAATGCTTGATCAACTTGTTGTCGCTGACTGATTAATTCAGACGCAAACTTATTACCATTTGAGCCGATAAATCCTGCGGTCATACCGCGTTCTTTTTGTACTTGATGAACAAGTGTTAAAATTGCATGACTCAACTCGACGTTAGCACCTGATTGTTGGGCGTTAACTTTTTTGTCAAAAGCATCGTTGACATCATAAATAACAATACCAAAAAGCAAAAAACACGGGAGGAGGACAAGAAGAGTTAAATGACTGGAAACCGTTTTTATTATTGTTTTCTTCAGCATACATACAACCTTAATTGTTAAGTTTCATCTCGGTAAATAGTTTCCCTCTATCAAGTGATTAGCTTAAATACATATATCGCAAATAAACTAACGGCGTTTTTAAATAAACGCGTGCTTAGATTTATTAGATCACAAATATTTTTGGTCAAAATTTGACAGTAGCTGTAAACAAATTATCTTGCTAAAAATACAATTGCAACCCCGTTACATTGGCTTTAACCCTCTATCGTGCAATTGTCATAAAAGTTTAAAATAACAGGTGATCCACCAGTTACTAGCCAGCACAAACCATTGCGCTTATAATTGCGCTTCAATCGGATGACGATCAAACAAAGATGCCAAACCTATCTATTAAGCAAAAAGTTACTCTCGCCTTAATTCTATTTGTTTTACTCACTGCAAGCCTGCTAGGAGTTATCGGCCAATGGAGTGCCCGCACAATTATCCAAGATCGCATGCTTAACCAAGAGTTGCCAAACACCGTTAAACAAATCAATTTGAGAATAGACAAAGAAATCACCGAGATGAGCACCATAGCTCAGCAAATTGCCTATGACCCGTTTATCCTTCAATGGTTTGCCAATGGTAGATCTCAACAAGGTGAAACCATATTAGTAGAAAAGTTACGCACTACAGCTCAACGTTATGGCCTGAGCGCAACATCGTTTGCAGATCGTCAGTCAGGGCACTATTGGAATCAAGATGGTTACTTGCGTCAATTGCAAAACAACGATATCGACGGCTGGTTTTATGCTTATCGCGACAGCGGTAAACAAAGCTCGGTCAGCATTTACGCCTACCCCAATTCCGACAAAATAGATTTGTTTGTTAACTACCAGCAACCCCAAGGTAATGGCTTGGCTGGTACTGCTAAATCATTTGAAGACATCGTTAACTTACTTAACAGTTTTAAGCTTGAACAATCCGGCTTTGTCTATTTGGTTGATCAACAAGGTGTGATTCAACTACATAAAAACAAAGCGTTGATTGGTCGTTCGATTAACGATATTTATGCTAATAGCGTCGCCAACAATCTACTCACTAAGCAACAATTTAGCTTAGCAAAAGCTAGCGTTGAACAAACCGAAATGTTTGTTGCTGCCAGCTACATCAACAGTGCCAATTGGTATGTTATTGCTCAAGTGCCTGAGAGAGAAGTCTTTGCATCTCTCAATAAAACCACTACTAATATGATTATTTGGTCGTTAGTTGTCACGCTGATCGCAGTAGTTGTCGCATTATTTATTGCTCAATCTATTACCAAACCAATCAACTCACTAGCCGATTTATTCCAACAGCTCGGGCAAGGTAACGCGGACATATCGTACCGCATTCCGGAAACCGGCCAAAAAGAGTTAATTAGTGTTGCTCATGGCTACAATCAGTTTATTGATAAGCTTGAAGATATCTTTAAACAGGTGGTGCAGACAACGTTAACACTGCGTCGAACCGCTGAACAGTTGCGCACTAAAGCCGATGAAACCATGGTTAGCTCAGAACACAACGACGAAAGCACTCACCATATTTCTAACGCGCTTAGTCAAATCAGTGAAACTGTGTCTGACGTTGCCCAAAATGCTATTCAAGCGTCAGATATTGCGCTAAATATAAAAGATAACGGCAGTTCAATTAGCCAAGTTATTCATACTGCACAAGTCGATGTTGAGCACTTAGTGACAAAAATAGACGACGTCTCTCAAGTAATCAGTTCACTAGCAACGAACAGTGAAACCATTGCAACAGCATTAGGGGTTATTCAATCGATTTCTGATCAAACTAACTTACTCGCACTAAACGCGGCAATTGAAGCAGCTAGAGCTGGTGAACACGGAAGAGGCTTCTCAGTTGTTGCTGACGAAGTTCGCTCATTGGCCAGCCAAACAGCGCAATCAACAACAGAAATTCAAGCGATAATGACAACGCTAAAATCAACATCGGCGGCCGCTAGTGATGAAATCGCTCAAATTATTGCTCAGTCACAAGAAACGACAGCCTCTATCAGTAAAGCAGAACAAATTCTGACAACAAGTGAAACGCTGACTAACCAAATTTCAGACTCTAACCGACTAGTCGCAACGGCAACTGAAGAGCAAGCACTAACGATTGGTGAAATTAATACTAGTATGTCGGATATCAGCGCCAGTGCTCAAATCAACATGCGCAATGTTCAAGCGATCGCTGATAATGCCGACAATCTCAATCAGTTGGCCGAAAACTTAGAGCACTTAGTCATTCAGTTTAAAGGAAGTTAGCTGAGCGATATGTCTAAATAACGGTTAACTTTTGCATTGGTCAAACGCTGAGGTGATAGTTTGTCTATCACTTCTAGCGAGCGTCCAAGATTGGTTAAGCTGGCACGATCATCAATAGGGATTTTGTTAAACGCACTGCTGTCAATCACTTCTCTGAGTGTAGTAATTGATTGATTAATCAAATTTTTAAAGTTGTCTTGCTTTTTAGCTTGCTCAACATCCGCCAAAATAACTTTTGCTTGCTGCAAAGCCTCAGTTAACTTTTCAACTGTTTTGCTGCCCGCCTTGTCTTGCTTGTCGTTATCTTTACCTTTATCGTCTTTTTCTGATTTTTTCAGACGAGCACTAAAATCATCGATAAAGTCGACTAGTTTAGTGGTTTCGGTTTTAGCTGACGGCTGCTGGTCAAGTGACTTGCCCGACAACCTCGAATAGTCTTCTTTTGATATCAAGCCAAACTCATAGACGCGCTCTACCAACTTGTTAACATCGGTATTGGTTAAGCTACCGCCGCGAAAAAATTCAATATTTAGCAGGCTAATTCGCTGAGCACGAGACGATAAAAATACATTGCTGTTTTTTATCTCCGGTGCTTTGCCTTCTTTTTTCACTTTGTTTTCATTGTGCTCATCGATGATATTTTGCACTTTCGAACTAACGCCGGTATTACTGGCTGAGAAGTTGCCGTACCCATTAATACTGTTAACCACTTCAGTCACTTACAAATAATTGACACTTGCTGTGACATAGCAGTTTTTAGACCATAGTTTGGTGATGTTTAAACGATGCGTTAATTAAATTCACCTATCGGCTGATTTCTTCTCGTTTGTCGACTAGGGCAGTTAACGATATCCTGGTTTTGTTTTCGAAATCTCCCCCGATTTTGAATTGTATCTCGACTCTTTATTGTTGTCTGGGCACTAACTTTTAGTGCCCTTTTTTTTGCCCGCTAATTGTTGGCTTTGCACAAAACCACACCTTAGCCAAACGCACCAAATAGGTGCAAGTGTTAAATTACCAAGCACTTCTCTCGTAGTAAGCAACTGACCAAATAAAACAAAAACAATAAAAAACAATATCTTAAAACCAACCTAAAACTTGGTTTGGCAATTGCTGAGATAACTCAATAGTCACCAGTATTTTTATTCGATTTAATTATGGCAATTCAAACACCTATCCGAGGCCTGCGCTCGTTCTGCATTGCAGCAAAATGCTTAAGTTTTAAACACGCTGCTAGCCAGCTCTTTTTAACCCCTTCTGCCGTTAGTCATCAAATCAAACAACTTGAACAACAACTCGGCACCGCCTTATTCAAACGCAATACCCGAGCAATTGAGCTAACGACGGCGGGCAAGAACTTTTACCAAGCTGTTTACCCTATTGTCACAGAGCTTGAAAACACCATTGCCGACTTTACTAATAGCCAACAAAACAAAACCATCACAGTCAGCCTGCCGGAGTTCTTTGCCAGTGAAATATTCGTGCCGCAACTGAGCGAATGGGCTGAACTTAACCCTGATATCAACTTGCAACTCGATACCGTAAAAAGTAGTAATCAAACCACCACCAATCCAGATTTGTCGATTGTGTTGGCCAGTGGTAAGCCCAATAACTCCATCGTTCATGAATTATTTCCGGTCAGATACATCCCTGCATGTAATAAACGTATCTACAAAAAGTGGGCAAGTAGTGGTTACGACGCCTTGAAATCGGTACCGTTAATCTTGCACCAATCGCGCCCTTGGTCTTGGCACAAGTGGGCTGACCAATGTGACGTACCAAATTTTGACCCCAAACAAATAATTCAATTCGATAGTATGTTTGGCGTTGCCAGAGCCGCTCAGCAAGGCATGGGCATTGCGTTAGTGCCAATGCCGATAAGTAAAGCTTGGTTTAGCGAAGAGCTGCTAGTCAAACTATTTGACGACGAACTCATCACCAAGGACCGCTATTACCTCATTCAACACCAAAATATCGACGGTGCCGACGAACTGACAAAGTTTGCCAACTGGGTCAACAATAAGTTCTCCGACTTGAGATAACCAAAGCACATCTCCTCTGGTAGCCGACAAGTGACAAAAATTCACTTATCGGCTGCTTTTTTATCGTTTGTCGCAAATAGCCCTGACGAATAAAGTAAGTCCAGAAACTTAATTACCAACTGAATTACTTTAGGAGACACTTATGCCAACGACATCGACATTAACAAAAAAACTAATCGCGACATTTTTGTTAATTACATCAGGAACCGCAATCGCAGCACCTACAGACAAATTTACCATTGCCGTTATTGAAGGCTCAGCAGGTAGTAAACTGATTAAATCAGGCCAACTTCAAGCAAATGTAAAACAGCTTGATACTTTAAGCGCTGAGCCTAACAAATTGTTTGAACAGTATATGAGCTTATGCGCGGTAAATATTAAGGTCAAAGCCCTTGATGCTGCTAAACAAACTTGTAGCGAGGCCATTGAGTTATCTAAGCACGTTGAGGCACGCGATGAGCTAATCGCCTATACATACAACAACTTAGCGATTGCTAAAGTATTAGCTAGCGATCACCAAGGCGCTTATAACGACTTTAATAGTGCACTTTCGTTTGAGCACAACAAAATCATCAACAAAAACCTCTCTAAATTGGTTCGTGAACACAGTGAACTAAGTACAACTGAAACTGATAATTTATCCGTTGCTGAATAATAATAAAGTTGGCACTCCTCACTCTATTTTTAGCTTGGTCAACGGCAAAAATAGAGTGGCCATCCCCTTTCTGTTCACTCAGCAAATTGCCACTAGTCAAGCTCCGCCATTAACGTTAAAATCTAGCCGTTTTACATATTCAAGTACGAATTAAATAAAAGAGATTTTCCTATGGGCAGAGCTTTCCAAAACCGAAAAGAATCAATGGCCAAAACCGCCGGCCAAAAAACCAAAGTTTATTCAAAATACGGCAAAGCAATATACGCAGTTGCTAAAAGTGGTGGTGTTGATCCAGACGGTAACTTAGCGCTGCGCAGCCTCATCGACAAAGCGAAAAAAGATCAAGTGCCTACTCACGTTATCGATAAAGCGATTGATAAAGCTAAAGGTACCGGTGGTGAAGATTACGCAGAAGCGCGTTACGAAGGCTTTGGCCCGGGCAACTGTATGGTAATCATCGACTGTTTAACCGACAACGGTAACCGCACCATCAAAGATGTCCGTCAATGTTTTACCAAAACCAACTCAAAAATTGGTTCAACGGGTACTGTTTCACACATGTTTGATCACCAAGCAGTATTCGCTTTTAAAGGTGAAGACGATGAAACCGTATTAGAAAACCTGATGATGGCTGACATTGACGTAACTGACGTTGAACTAGAAGACGGCATTATTACCGTGTACGCGCCACATACTGAGTTCTTCAAAATTAAAACCGAATTTGCCAACAGCATGCCTGAGTTTGATTTAGAAGTAGAAGAAATTACCTGGGTACCACAAACTTACACTGAAGTAAGCGGTGAAGATGACGTAGCAAACTTCGACAAGTTTATCGCCATGTTGGAAGACTGCGAAGACGTTCAAAACGTTTACCACAACGCTGACGTTCTTAGATAAAACACATCAAACGTCCAGGTAAAATTAAACTAGTCTCGGTATGACATAGTTTCTACTATACCACCGATATAAAAGGCTAAAACAAAAACGCCACTTAATCTTAAGTGGCGTTTTTTATTGAGTAAAATGCGCTTACTCTTTATCAGTTTGCTCGGCTACTACTGATTCAGCCTGTTCAACTTCAATTCGGTCAACGCGTTGTAAGCCTCTAGGTAGCTTGTTGCCACGTCGGCCACGTTCACCTCGATAGTGTTCGATATCACTCGCTTTTAAGGTTAATTTGCGTTTACCTGCATGCAAGGTAACAGCGTCTTGGCCTGAAATCACCGCAATCAACTTAACGTATTCTTCACGGGCTTTGGCACGAGCGGCAGGAATATTGATCATCTTATTGCCCTTACCTTTGCTCAGCACAGGCAAGTCTTGCAAAGGAAAGACCAGCATTCGCCCTTCTGTGGTTATCGATAATACTAAGTCCTTAGCTAAATCGTTTACCGCAATCGGCGACATCACTTTGGCATTAGCTGGCAAGCTCAGTAGTGCTTTACCATTTTTATTGCGGCTGACCATATCGGCAAAGTTACCAACAAAGCCATAGCCAGCATCAGAGCTTAGCAAGTACTTGGTTTCGTCATCTGCCATTAGTGCTTGCTCAAAGGTTTCGCCGGCAACGAGATTGAATCGACCTGTCAGAGGCTCCCCTTGACTGCGGGCGGTTGGCAAGCTGTGCGCGTCGGTGGCAAAGGCTCGACCTGATGAATCAATCAAGACCACAGGTCGATTACTGCGACCTTTTGCCGAACACAAATAACTGTCGCCAGCCTTGTAGTTCATCGCTTGTGGATCAATATCGTGGCCTTTGGCACAACGCGCCCAACCTTTTTCAGAGACAACTACTGTCACCGCTTCGCTTGGTACTAAGTCTTTCTCTGACAATGCTTTGGCTTCACCGCGTTCAACCAGTTTGGATCGGCGATCGTCACCGTATTGCTCAGCTGCTGCCAATATCTCTTTTTTCAAAAGCGTATTCATGCGCGCTTTTGAATTCAGCGTTTTCTCAAGTGTTTCGCGCTCTTTGTTGAGCTCGTCTTGTTCGCCGCGAATTTTGATTTCTTCAAGTTTGGCAAGTTGGCGAAGTTTGATCTCCAAAATCGCTTCCGCTTGTCGCTCAGACAGTGAAAACCTTGACATTAACTCCGCTTTTGGATCGTCGTAGTTGCGAATAATTTCAATAACTTCGTCGATATTTAAATAGGCAATTAGCAAACCGTCTAAAATGTGCAGTCGAGCCAGTACCTTGTCGAGTCGGTACTGTAAACGGCGAGTCACGGTTGCTCGGCGGAATACCAGCCACTCGCTTAAAATGTCTTTGAGATTTTTAACCGCTGGGCGATTATCAAGGCCAATCATGTTGAGATTAACCCGGAAGTTCTTCTCTAGATCTGTGGTCGCAAATAAATGCTGCATTAACTGTTCGACATCAACGCGATTTGACCTTGGCACGACGACAATGCGTATTGGGTTTTCGTGGTCAGATTCATCGCGTAAATCGACCACCATAGGGAGCTTTTTCGCCTGCATTTGACTGGCAATTTGCTCGAGAATTTTTGCGCCAGACGCTTGGTGTGGCAGAGCAGTAATTACGATTTCACCGTGCTCTTGCTCGTAAACCGCACGCATTTTTATACTACCCCGGCCGGTTTGATAAATCTTTTCGATATCCCCCTTAGGCGTAATAATTTCAGCGTCGGTCGGATAATCTGGGCCTTGCACATGTTCAAGGACATCAGCCAACTCAGCTTTTGGCTGTTCAATTAAATGAACACAAGCATTGGCGACTTCCCTAACGTTGTGTGGCGGGATATCCGTCGCCATACCTACGGCAATACCGGTAATACCATTGAGTAAAATATGTGGTAATCGCGCTGCTAGCGTTTGCGGCTCTTTCATGGTGCCGTCAAAGTTTGGCTGCCAGTCAACCGTGCCCTGACCGAGTTCAGAGAGTAAGACTTCGCTGAATTTAGACAAGCGCGCTTCGGTATAACGCATCGCAGCAAACGATTTAGGATCGTCTGGCGCGCCCCAGTTACCTTGGCCATCCACTAACGGGTAGCGATAAGAAAATGGTTGAGCCATCAGCACCATAGCTTCGTAACAAGCGGAATCGCCATGGGGATGGAACTTACCTAAAACGTCACCAACAGTACGGGCAGATTTTTTATATTTAGCCGCTGCCGACAGGCCGAGTTCAGACATCGCATAAACAATACGACGTTGCACTGGTTTCAAGCCGTCGCCAATATGCGGCAGTGCTCGATCCATAATGACATACATTGAGTAGTTTAAGTACGCGTCTTCGGTAAAGCGCCTTAAGGGAAGTTGTTCAATACCATCTTGGGTGTAATCAAGGACGTCTGACATGAATTTGGTTTCCTAACAATACAATTGGCTTATGCAATAAGCCTTGCTGCTAGCTTAGCGGATATTGATTGTAGAAAAAACTAGGAATAATCAGAAATATAGATTTATTTGCGGTTTTGTCTTTAGTTAGCAGATATTAGCGGCGATTGGCTAATACGTGCTCCCGATTCGGTAAGCTATCAGTACCAGAAGACATCAAATCTGAAAAGCAGCACACTTTGTTGCCACCGAGTTGTTTAGCCCGATACATTGATACATCTGCGGCGCTGACCAAGCTATCGAAGGAAGCTTGCTCTTGGTTTTGTTCAATTTGTGCTAATTCTGCAACGCCAAAACTCGCTTTGACCGATAGTTTTTGCCCTTGAAATTGGTAATCGTGCTCGGCAATTTTTTCACGCAAGCGCTCGGCAATCGCTTTCGCCTGCTCGATACCAATGACGGGTAACACCGCAATAAATTCTTCGCCGCCAATGCGAGCCAATAAATCGCGAGTGCGCATCACTTCGTTAGCTAAATCAGCTACGGTCCGCAAAACTAAATCACCAGCATCGTGACCGTAGTCATCGTTAATTTGTTTGAAATTATCAAGATCAAATAACAAACAACTGAGTGGATTACTTTGCTCGCGATGCTTTTGCAGCGCTCGTTCACCATAGTCAAAAAGTGCGCTGCGATTGAACAACCCAGTTAAACTATCGGTTTTCTCTAATACCGCGAGCTTTCTGCGCAAGCGCAATTGACGAATAATCAGCAATACGAATACGATAAGCCCGACCACTAAAATCACGGTTTTATAGTGACGAGCATCTTGCTCTTGGCGCAGCGACTCAATTTTTAGTGCTTCAAGCTCAGTGGCATCATCGAGCAATTGGTTTTGCTTTTGCTTGATGGTCATTTGATATTTTTCATCAAGCGCCGCTATTTTGCTTTTTTGCGCTTGCTTACTGTCTATTTTAAAGTATTGGTAGTATTTATCTTCCGCTAGGTAGGCGCGCTTAAAGTCGAGTAACTCTGTAGCAGCATTTGCCCAAGTGCGATAAAAATAGTAAAACTCAGGTCTCGCTAATTGCTGTTCAGCAATTTGATCTTGATACTCCAAGGCTCTTTTAAACAACTGGCCAGAAATCTGATAGCGTTGCTCTTGATACGCTATTGTCGCCCTAACACTGTAAAATAAAAACTGCTCTGCGGCATTAAAACCATCAGACAAACTAACCAATTTAGCACTCAGCTCCTTTGCCTGCGTCAGATCTGTTACTCGCCCTTTGTTTGTTAGCGCGACGTAACGTTTAACCATAGGAGCAATAGTGACAACTTCCGGCTTCTTCTCTTGCGGCTCTTTTAAAGCAATAGATAAACCAGCTTGCGGTATTGGCGAGTTGCTGTTTGAAGATTCAGCAATTTGCAGATTGTTGTCCTGAACTTGCCACGCGATTGCTGTACCAGTAAAAATTGCGAAGCAAAAAACGATTAAAAATATCCTGCTATTCATAGCAAACTCCATTTTTTCCCGCGCGTTTTGCTTCAAATAGACGTTCATCAGCAAGTTTTAATAACTGATTAAATTCGAGCTTAGGTTGTCTTTCAACAGATGAGTAACTGACCACACCAATGCTCACAGTGCGCTTGCCCAGAGCAGATAGGGCTTGTTGTAGGCGCTTAACCACGTCACCGGCTTGCTGACCAGAAGTTTTAGGCAATACTGCGAGAAATTCTTCATTGCCGTAGCGACCAAAGCTGTCAGCCTGACGAAGGCTCGATTTCAACTGCTTAGCAAGTGTCTTTAGCAGCTTATCTGCAGCTCTGTGGCCGAGCTCTTCACTGACAGCTTTAAAGTCGTCGACATCGATCACCAGTAATGTTAAATCTTGCTGGTTTTGCTGAGCATAGAGATAAGCTTGCTTCGCTAACTTTAATATAAAATTGCGATTAGGTACGCCAGTTAAGATATCCGTTTGATTAATTTTCAGTAGCGTTTTGTGGCTATAAACCAGTTTTACTAGCAACCAAGCGAGCAGCGACACTGCAATTAAAATAAGCAATAAGTAGTAGCGACTATTACTGGCTTGTTGCTCCGTATTAGCGAGTAATGTTTCTTGTAATAGTTTTTTGCTTTGCAATATTTCGTTTGTCAGATCGACTTGCTGAGTTTCGTATTTTAATCGCAATTCAGCAATTGCCGAGCTATTCAATTTGTCGCTGTAACTCTGATACAAATCGTTGTATGCGCGATTGGCGAGATAAGCTTGCTGATAGTTTTCTAGCGCAAAATTAATTTTTGCTTTTAATCGCAAGGCATCAAATTGGAAGTTAACGACGAACTCTTTTTGGGTTTTGGCCAACAGGCGCTCGAGTTCGGTAACCACTCCTAAAGCGTGCTGATAACGCTCTAGTTTTATTAAAATATAAGCTTTATCTATCGCTAAGCGAATCGGGTTTTGGTAGTGATCTAAATGAGTTAAATAAGGCTCAGCTTTTAATAAATACTCATAAGCTGCTTCTGGGTTATCATCCTCTTTTTGTTCATAGACCGATGATATAGCCAAGTAAGTGTAAAAAATTAAGCTATAAGCTTCAATCTCTTCAGCTTCGGCTACCACTTGGTGCAGTCGCTTTACCGCAAGGTCGTACTGCTCTTGCCTGATTAAACTAATGGATAAATTGTATAAACTGTTACTCGCACTTAACTTCTGCTCCGCAAGTAAATAATAATCGTAGGAGCGCTGAAAGTAATATTGAGCCTGTTCATTTTGATTGAGTTTTACATAGAGGTTACCCAACTCATTATTGACATAACCTCGCATTTCATCGTCGAGTTGATCGGTAATTTTTAGCGCTTCATTTAACATAACCAACGACTGTTCAAATTTATCAGTTAAGTAATAAAGTGCGCCCAAATTAATTAAACTGTTGGCGATGGATTTATTGGCATTGAGTGATTGGGCAACGCCTAACGCGTGTTTGTAATCTTTAACTGCCGATGAATAATCACCTAAACTCTCATGGGCAAAGCCACGAAAATTAAACAGTTGCGCGATAAGTATATTTGGCCTTTTTAATTTGTCCGCGAGTTCAATACCGCGCTCAGCACTTGCTAGTGAACTTTCAAATTGAAAGTTACTGGCGTGAACTTCCGCTAATAGCTTGTAGTAATACATTTGCTCAGCGAGTGGCTGACCAGCGATGCGATAACTAAGCTCTGTTAATTGTTCAAGTGCCGCTTTGGGATCAGAAGAGGCTATTAGGTCTACTTTTTCGAGTGCCTTTTGAAAAGCTGACGAAGGCGAAACCTCATTAATATTACTATTTTGAGCAAAAATATAACAAGGTGTTAACAAAACTAGGCAAGAAGATAAGTAAATGAATGTTAAAACAAAAAATTTACTTATTGAGGTCAAAGTCACTACCGAAAAAACATAATATCGAGCCAGTATATGCTGATAGATTGATTAATGACAAGAGCTAGTCCGATTAAAAATCAAGAAAAATCAACCAAGTGGTCAACCTGCGAAAAACAGATTTAAATAAGTGAATACACACTTACCTACTAGAAACTATATAATCAATCGTTAATTCAACAATAGCTAGTGTTCTAAGATCAATACATATCACTAGTTAAAAAACCAAACCGCTTTGGCCTTTTTAATCCGCCCCGTTGTTCGACCAAAGTGTACTTGTCAAAAGGCAACTATACTAATAGTCTAAAATCAGTCACTGCAAATACTTAAAACACAGATAACAATGAATTGGCATTGACCACAGCATTTTTACACACTAATTATCAACGCTTGGTTTTATTACAAAAAACTAACGAAAAAATATTTTTAGCTTTGGCAAACGCTTATTTGTCTTCGGGGAAAGCATGGGAAAAAGTAATTTTAAACTTCAACTTATCGGCTCACTGAGCTTGATCATTGTCATTATTATCTCAGCGTTGATCGCCTTGTCTTACAGTGCTTTTAAGAGTGAGAGCGTCACGCTAAACAAAGCTATTTTGAAAGGCCAAAACGAAACTATCGAGGCTGGTCTCATCGAAAAACTGCAAGCTTATAAAAACGAAATTTCGACCGTAGATATCACCGAACAAGACGTCTTAGAGCAAGGGCTGTCTGAGCTCGCTATCGTCAAGTTGAACGCCCTCTATCTCACACAAAAAAGCGTTACCGATGGCATCTATTTGTTTAGAGACAACGGTGATATTTACGACGTTAGAGGCACACTGCAAAATTTCAACGTAAAGCAATTAAACCGTGGCTATTTTAATGCCATTTTTAGAAACAACGAACAGTTTTACATTTCACCTCATTTCAAATCGGCTGTCTCTGGCAAAGAAGTTTTGGGAATGGCCTATCGCATTAACGACACGTTTGCGGTCTTATCCAATCTAAAATTGGAGCAAGTACTCGGCAGTGCCGCCGACCGAGACAATATGTTTATCTATACCCGTGAAGATACCATCATTGCCTCACCTTACCCCGAACTCGTTGGCCAAAACATGTTTGAACAGAGACCTGCATACAGAGCGTTCGGCAATAACAGTGATATTGTCTCCTATCAAGCTGATGTTAGAGGCCAAAAGACAAGCTTTACTGCCTTTGGCAGCCGTTTAGATATCAACGGCTGGACACTGGTATCTTTTGTCAAAAACGCTGATATCGAGCAAGGAGCAGACAGTCAATTGATGTCTTCTCTCGCTATCGGTCTTGTTTCACTCGCGGTAGCTATCGCAATTCTACTGATATTGATCCAAAAACTGGTATTAACACCACTTGGCGGTGAACCAAAAGAAATCGAAGCATTAATGGAAAGTATGGCGCAAGGCAAGCTCAACCAAAGCCTGACCAAAACAGGCTCAGAGACGGGTATTTACAAATCTTTGGTCAATTTATCCGAGCAACTGTCGCAGTTAATCAAAAAGTCTCACTCGATAGCCGAAAACGTTGCTGCCGCTTCTGAACAGCTTTCCCATTCTATGACTGAAACACTGTCCAATGCCGAGCAGGAAATGTCGCAGGTCGAACAAATTTCAACCGCGATTAATGAGTTATCATCAACCTCGATCGAAATGAGTGACAAAGCGGTTGTCGCCGAACAACGAACGAGTGAGGCTCAGCAGCACGTCACCACAGGTAAAGAAAAATTAGAAGAAAACATTAATCTGTCTAACAACATTAATGCTTCAGTCGATGAAACCGCGCAAACACTGCGAGTGCTGGAAGAGTTTGCAGTTGAAATCGGGAGTGTTACTGACGTGATTAATGGTATTTCTGAGCAAATTAATTTGTTAGCGCTCAATGCTGCCATTGAGGCGGCGCGCGCCGGCGATCACGGTCGAGGTTTTGCAGTGGTTGCCGACGAAGTGCGCAACCTTGCATCGAAAACCCAAGAATCAACGGTAAGTATTCAAACTATTATCGAAAAACTGCAAGCGCAATCGCGCAGTGCCAACAAAAATATGGAGCAAAATGTTCACTTAATTGAAGAATCGGTGGTGCTTGGCGAACAAATCAAATTGGTCTTTGAGGATATTTCAGTCGCGGTAGAGTCTATTTCAGAAATGAATGCATTAGTCGCAACTGCTTCGCAAGAGCAACATACCGTCACTGAAGACACTTCGCGAAATACCACACAAGCGTTCGATTTAGTCAAACAAAACGTTTCATCGGTCAATCAAAGCTTACACGCATCAAATGAATTGGCTGAGCTCTCTGTCGCACAAAAAGACGAGCTTGCTTACTTCAAGGTATAATTGTTAAACAAGCAACAAAATTGGGCGCTCTCACTTTAGCGCCCAATAGCTCGCCTCTATTTTATGACCCATCAAATCAACGACAAAGCAACCGTAAAATGGCTCTCCGTATTCAGGCCTAGGCCCAGGAGCGCCGTTACATTGAGCACCGAGTTCTAGCGCTTTTCGATAAAAATCATCTACTTGGCGTTTACTGGTCGCGACAAAACCAAAATGAACACCATTAGCGACACCAGCACTTTGTTTGTCATACGGAATTTGTAACCAAAATTCTGGATAGCCTTTGCCAAATGCAGCGGCATGCTCGTAGTCACAGACTTGATCAATATCGAGGGTCGCCAAAAGCGCTTTGTAAAACGCTTTATCACGTGCTAAATCATTAGTGCCAATGGAGGCATGACATATACTGCGTGTGATTCTCTGTTCGGTCGGAGAAAATTCGTTGGCAGAAATAGGCTGGTTCACAGCCTCTACCTGCTCACTTACTTGAGTTGTTTGTTTCATTTTGTTTTCAAACATTAGACGCTGCCCTATGCCTTAGACAAAACGACAAAAGCGGTGGCGTATTGGCGCTCGTCTGACAGCGAAATATGCCATTGATTGGCGCCAAGTGCTTGTGCTAACTCTAATGCTCGTTCGCTGAGTTCAAGCTCGGGTTTACCCGAGCTATGGGCGCTAATTTCAATATGTTGAAATGAAACGCCATCGGCAATACCCGTCCCCAGTGCTTTGGCCGCAGCTTCTTTACCAGCCCAGCGCTTTGCTAAAAAGGCGGCTGGCGCTTTTAACGAGGCCATTCTTTGCAACTCGTTTGGGGTTAATACTCGCTCGGCAAGTCGCATGAAAACTGGCTCAGCCATTGCAGTTAAACGCTCAATTTCAACAATATCAGTGCCAATACCGATAACAGACATCAATACCCCCAGTTAGCTGATTAGCTTAGCGAGCTGGCACGAGCATCAAGCATCAACTGCTTCATATCACGCACCGCTTTTTCTAAACCGTCAATGGCTGCACGGGCAATAATGGCGTGACCAATATTAAGCTCAATAATCTCAGGAATTGCCGCGATTGGTTTAACATTAAAATAGTGTAAGCCGTGGCCAGCATTAACTTTTAAACCCAAACTGGCGGCGTACTTAACACCTTCAGTCAGCTTAAGAAGCTCGGCCGCTTGTTCTTGCTCACTGGTTGCTTCAGCATAATGTCCGGTGTGAATTTCAATATAAGGCGCATTACTGGCAGCAGCAGCGTCAATTTGCGCTTTGTCAGCATCAATGAACAAGCTCGTCGCGATACCTTGCGCTGATAATCTTGCGACTGCATCAGTGATCTTATCCAGCTGACCCGCGACATCTAAACCACCCTCGGTAGTTAGCTCTTCACGCTTTTCTGGTACTAAACAGACAAATGCTGGTTTGATGCGACAGGCAATGGTTAACATTTCCTCGGTTACCGCCATTTCAAAATTCATTCGCGTTTGCAGTGTGTGCTGTAACAACTCGATATCGCGGTCTTGAATATGGCGGCGATCTTCGCGCAAATGCACGGTAATACCGTCAGCACCAGCGTGCTCGGCAACAGCGGCTGCATGAACAGGATCAGGGTAAGTAGTGCCGCGTGCTTGACGCAATGTAGCAATGTGATCGACGTTAACGCCTAATAAAATCTCTGACATTGTTTTTCCCATTTATTGAAAAATAGCTCAATAACAAATAAATAAAACGAACTCTTATCAACTTACGCTAATAAGATTTAAAAAGTTTACGACTATGCAGTTCTTGACCACCTAACAACTCATTCAGGCAGACCCGCATCAATTGTTTAAAACAAGCCATCACTTCAGTGTAGTTGTAACTGCCTTGAGCAATTGCCAATAATAAATCTTTGCGATAATAAGGCTTGCCCTTAGCGACAGGTGTTGCTTGATAAAGCATAGCATCGCTGTAAGTCTCAACACCAATGAAACCGTGTTCGAGCGTGAAATAAAAGTAATCTTCGTCACTGCTGTGCAGTGCATCAAAATCAAACGCCAAGCCTAATTCTTCAAGCAATACCAGTTCGTATTGCCTCAGTGCTAATTCTAACTGAGCTTGATCGATATTTTGTAAACTACTGGCGTCTTTTTGCAGTTGTAATAGTAGATGTAGGCTATCTTGATAATGTTGAAAAAGTGTTGAGCACGGCACCAGTTCTGGCAACAAACGTTGGCTAATTTCGTTAAGGTACAGGGCACTATACAAAATAGTGCCTTGATAGTGATAACTACTGCCAATCGCTTCCACCGTGCTCAATTGTTTTAGCGCATTGCGCCCTTTGTATTGAACACTCAGCGGTAAAAACGGTTGCAGCAAGGCTTTTTTGTTGGACTTGCCAGAATGGCTGACATAAACAACAGCGCCAACCTTGCCTTCGTCTTGAGTTAACAAGTCAACGAGAAACTGATTTTCTCGATAAGGGCGACGATGTAACAAAAACGCGGTTTGTTCAGTTTGCATCTTGTCCTCAAGACTAGGGTAAAACTCGACTAGTTGGCATCAGCCCGAATAATCGTCGCCATAGCCCAAGCTGCGCAATGCTCGCTCATCATCTGCCCAGCCCGATTTCACCTTAACCCAAGTTTCGAGAAAAACCTGCTGGCCAAACAGGGTTTCCATATCGCGGCGCGCTTCTTGGCCAATGGTTTTCAAGCGCTCGCCTTTATTGCCAATCACCATGCGCTTTTGGCTATTGCGCTCGACTAACACCAATGCATTAATATGCAAAATACCTTGTTGATCTTGCTTAAACTGCTCAATTTCAACTGTCGTTGAATAAGGTAATTCATCACCGGTAAAGCGCATTAATTTCTCGCGCATAATTTCAGACGCCATAAAGCGGCTTGAGCGGTCGGTGATATAGTCTTCAGGGAACCAAAAGTCTCCTTCTGGTAGTGCATCTAAACACAGTTGTTTGATCTTCTCGACGTTGTCGCCCTTTTTCGCAGACATCGGCAAAATATCTTTAAAGTCGTATTGCTCCGCCAACATTTGCAAATGCGGTAACAAGGCTTCTTTGTCTTGGACATTGTCAACTTTGTTAACCGCTAAAATACAAGGCGCACCGCTTTGTTGAATTTTCTTCAGCACTAATTGGTCGTCTTCGGTCCAGTGAGTGCCCTCTACCAAAAAGACAATTAACTCAACTTCAGCGATTGAACTTGACGCCGCGCGGTTCATTAAACGGTTAATCGCACGCTTTTCGTCAACGTGTAATCCCGGAGTATCAACTAATACCGCCTGATGACTCTCTTCTGTTAAGATACCAAGAATACGGTGACGAGTGGTTTGTGGCTTCTTAGAGGTAATTGATATCTTTTGCCCTAAAATGGCGTTGAGTAAGGTCGACTTACCAACGTTAGGACGACCAACAATGGCAACTAAACCACAGTGTTGAGCGTCGCCGTCAACATCGTCGTAATGCTCAATAGGATCATTTGCCATGGTTTACTCCATTATTAGAGATCAGATCTAAAATTTGAGCAGCCGCGGCTTGCTCTGCCTTGCGTCTGCTGGTGCCTTTGCTAATTACTGATTCACTGACCGCTTCGGTAGTACATTTAACCGTGAATTGTTGATTGTGTGACTTGCCTTGTAAGTCAATAACTTCATACGTTGGCAATGGAATTTTGCGACCTTGTAGGTATTCTTGCAAACGAGTTTTAGGATCTTTCTGGGCGCTACCCGGCTCAATATTGGCCAAGCGATTAGCGAACCAATTAAGCACTAATTGCTTACAAGTATTCAGATCTGAGTCAAGATAAACCGCGCCGATGATCGCTTCAATGGCATCTTCTAAAATTGATTCGCGGCGATGACCGCCACTTTTTAACTCGCCTGGCCCCAAAACTAAATATTGGCCTAATTCAAAATCTCGTCCGAGTTCGGCTAAGGTCACCCCTTTTACTAAACTCGAACGCATGCGGGTTAGCTCTCCCTCACTTTGTTTGGGAAATTTATCATAGAGCGCTTCGGCAATAACAAAGCCGAGAATCGAGTCACCTAAAAACTCTAGGCGCTCGTTGTGTTTGCCTTTGGCACTGCGATGAGTCAGTGCCTGTAACAATAAATCAGCATTGTTAAACTGGTAGCCTAGGCGCTTGGTTAGACGCGCCAAAGACTGCGGGTTATTCTTAATATTGTTCACGCTCAAGTAAGACCACCTAAACGCTCAAAACGGATACCAGTCGGTACCCAAGTTGGCAACCAATCATCAGCACTGCGTTCAAAATCGAAACTCATCCAAATAAAGACAGCTTCACCGACTAAGTTTTCTTCTTTCACAAAGCCCCAAAAACGGCTATCTGTACTGTTATCTCGGTTATCACCCATAACAAAGTACTGACCTTCAGGTACGACAAACTCATTGCGTTGTGTACCTGATTGATAACAAAGATTATTGTCTGCTAGATAACAGAAAGCTTGCACGTTATCTGATTTGGCGTGGTCGATAAGAATATCGTGCTCACGACCTAGCATTGACGACTTGTAGTGAGCCACTTTTGCTGGGCCATCGACAAACTCACCTTGCCACTCAGTCAGTACTTTTTCAAAATCAGGGCACTGGGTATCGCTGTCTTGACATTTTGGCTTGATGTAAACACTTTTGTTTTGATAAACGACAGTGTCACCAGGTACGCCAATCACGCGTTTAATGTAATCGATGCGTTGATCAATTGGGTATTTGAAAACAACAATATCACCGCGCTCAGGCTCACCAATTTCAATGAATTTTTTGCGGGCAACCGGATCGCGTAAACCGTAGTTATACTTATTAACCAGAATAAAGTCGCCGTCGAGTAAGGTTGGCATCATCGAACCCGATGGAATTTGAAACGGCTCATATAAAAACGAGCGCAACACCAAGACAAAGGCAATAACTGGGAAAATTTGCACACCAGCATCAACCAAGGTCGAAGGTTCAGTAATGGTTTGAATGGTATCTGCATCCAACTCACCTTCACACTGGGCTTGCGCATTGGCCAATTTAAGCTGACGTTGTGGCGCGAGATAAAACTTATCCGCTAACCAAATAACGCCCGAAACTAGCGTCACTACCACTAAAATAATCGAAAAATAAGCTGCCATAATAATCCTATAGGTTAACGCGCTGGCTAGTTATCGAGTTTCAAAACGGCTAAGAAGGCTTCTTGTGGCACTTCAACATTGCCGACCTGCTTCATGCGTTTCTTACCTTCTTTTTGTTTTTGGAGAAGTTTCTTCTTACGACTGACGTCACCACCGTAACACTTAGCTGTTACGTTCTTACGCATTTGCTTAACCGTAGTACGGGCAATCACGTTATTGCCAATTGCCGCTTGAATTGCAATATCAAACATTTGACGGTGAATAAGCTCTTTGAGCTTTTCAACCAACATACGACCACGCCCTACTGAGTTGCTGCGGTGAGTAATCATCGCTAACGCATCAACGCGATCGCCATTGATCATGACATCAACGCGAACCATGTCTGCCGCTTCAAAGCGAGCAAAGTGATAGTCAAGCGAGGCGTAACCGCGACTGGTCGACTTGAGCTTATCGAAGAAGTCCATCACCACTTCGGCCATCGGTAATTCGTAAACAACCGCAACTTGGTTACCGTGATAAACAATGTCTTTTTGCACGCCGCGCTTTTCAATACACAAGGTAATAACGTTACCCAAATGCTCTTGAGGAACTAAAATATTCGCTTGCACGATTGGCTCGCGAATTTCAGCAATATTGTTAACCGCAGGCAATTCACTTGGGTTGTCAATCGACAACACTTCACCATTGGTGCAAGCAACTTCGTAGTTTACGGTTGGCGCTGTCGTCACTAAGTCCAAGTCATATTCACGGGCTAAGCGCTCTTGAATAATTTCCATGTGCAGCATGCCAAGGAAACCAACGCGGAAACCAAAGCCTAATGCCGATGAGTTTTCTGGTTCGAAAAACAGAGACGCATCGTTCAAACTCAATTTATTCAAGGCATCGCGGAAGCTCTCGTAATCGTCAGAGCTAATTGGGAAAATACCAGCGTAAACTTGTGGCTGCACCTTTTTGAAACCCGCTAGCGGTTGTTCGGCTTCTTTTTTGGCGATAGTAATGGTATCACCCACTGGTGCGCCGTGAATTTCTTTAATACCCGCGATAATAAACCCTACTTCGCCAGTTTTTAAAATATCTGTGTCGACTTGCTTAGGCGTGAAAATACCAACTTTATCAATGATGTGAGTTTGTCCGGTTGACATCACCAACATCTTGTCGCCCTTTTTCACTTCACCATTCATGATTCGAACCAGTGAAACAACGCCTTGATAGTTATCAAACCAAGAGTCGATAATCAGGGCTTGTAAATTAGCGTCAGGCTCACCGACCGGGGCAGGAACATTGTGAACTATAGTTTCAAGCACATCTTCAATACCTAAGCCTGTTTTTGCTGAACAAGGCACAGCACCGGTTGCGTCGATACCAATAATGTCTTCAATTTCTTCACAAACGCGATCAGGGTCCGCTTGAGGTAAATCGATTTTATTGAGAATTGGCAGTACTTCTAAATCCATTTCAATCGCGGTGTAACAGTTGGCAACAGTTTGCGCTTCAACACCTTGACCTGCATCAACAACCAACAAGGCACCTTCACACGAGGCTAATGAACGCGATACTTCATAAGAAAAGTCAACGTGACCTGGTGTGTCGATAAAGTTAAGTTGGTATGTCTCGCCGTCTTTCGCTTTGTAATCTAAGGTCACACTTTGCGCTTTAATAGTAATACCACGCTCGCGCTCTAAGTCCATTGAATCAAGAACTTGCGCTTCCATCTCGCGATCAGACAAACCACCACAATGCTGAATTAAACGATCAGAAAGCGTTGATTTACCGTGGTCAATATGGGCAATAATGGAGAAATTTCGGATGTGTTTCATATATAAAAAAGATTCTCAGTTTTCTACAGCTAAGAGCAATCAACAACTGTCAGCAAACCACTGAAAACGAATTAATCTTAAATACCGCATTCAATGATCAATAAAATAATAAAAATTGTCGGCATTATAAGATAAAAGATGGGGGAATGCTTGCTTTTGTTTGTTGCAAAACGATACAAAAAGAAGGGTAAAAAAAGTAAAAGGCGGATAGCCCAAACAAGTATCCGCCACTAAACTTGAGCTTTAGAAGCTATAAACAATTAGAGTAACGGACAAGTTACTCAAGCGTTGTAAAGCATAGCGATGTCTTTACCAAGTTACGCCAACGTCGGATTTAGTCAATGGTCGCAGTACTTGACCATCACTGTCAGTTGGCAAAATAAAGCCAGAGTGCTGAACTTGCGATAATCTGGTTTTAAATTGCTTATACTCGCCCCAACTCGATTTAAATAGCTTCATTTCAGTAATGTATTGAGATAAATCTTGATAGTTATTCCGAGCAGCTGTTGTTGGAATACGAACACCTTGGCTTAATTGAACTCTCATGACGGCAGGCTCAAAACCCAACAGGCTGTCGTTGTCACTAATTTTTGCAACATAGTTTTCAGCAAATCGGTGGCTCGATTGCGATTGCGCTTGATCAAGCGCTTTTTCGGCTCTGAAAATATGATTATTGGCAATCGTTAAGTTTTCGGGCAAGGTTGTTCGGTTTTTGCTGTCGTTAACATCATACTGGCTGCCAATATAAACAGCACTATATCTAGATTTAAAAAACGTATTGTTCAACAAGAAAGCGTTTTGAGTTTTAGGGTAATGGTAAGGATTCAAACCTTTAGCGGCGCGATTTGAATCCGGCGTTGTCGTTGATGCGCCAAAAGCGACAGTGGCATAGTCTTTATCTGCTGCTGTCGGCTTCATGTTGTAAAAATAGTTGTTAAAAACCACGTGATCTTCACCGCGAATAAAAACCCCCGTTTGCTTGGTTTGACCATTGCCTAAAAAGTAATTATCAATGACCAAGTTACGTTTACCTTGGCGCAAGCTCAAATGTCCCCTTGAGTTTAAAAAAGTATTGTTTCTAAAGATATTTTCACTACTTTTTATCGATACTATTTCAGCTTCACCGTTTTGATTATCAAAGACATTGTGTTCAAAAATGGTCCGAGATTTATAATTGTGCATACTGCCATGACCAACACGAGCAGCTGAGCCACCATTGCTGCCCAATAACGGTCGAGTAAAGTAATTGTAATCAACTAAATGATAAGACGGCTTCCCTTTAGCTATGTCAATATTGATATAACTACCAACACTGCGTTTACCGGAAAACTCGTTGTGATCTATTCGATTGTATTGACCTTTTAGTTTAATCCAAGCGCCATCTTGGTTATCAAAATCATCAAACTTATTATTAGTAATGCGATTGCGCTTGCCTGCCACGGTAATCAAATCACCTTTGGCATTGGTTCGCGTGCCGTATTTAAACGCAATCCCCGAAAGTTCAAAATATCGGCCTGAGAGAGTAATATCAACGTCACCTGTAAACTCAACTTGGCCGGGATTTGAAGCAACAACAATAATACCTTTGCCAGCACTGCAATTTTTTGAACTCTCAAACTTAACATCAGCATAGCGACCATTATTAAGTACAACACTATCACCACAATTTGCGATATTTAGCGTTTCAATCAGAGTTGCGGTGTCTTCGACAAAAAAATCTCCGGCATAGCTCGACGTAGCGATAAATGAAAAAAATAAACTAAAAAGTAGTGGACGAGTTTTCATAACCAATGAGTACCTTGTATCGTTAGCTGTTGTTATAGCTTGTCTGTAACAAGCTCTGTCGTATTACATAGTGAAGATAATAAGCATAAGCTAGCTAATTATTACTTCAATTTAACTAAAGACAGACACTTTGCTAACAATATTTCAGCGCTCGGTATTTAGATTAAGTTCAGAGGGAAGTACTTTGACAATTTTGGGGGTCAAAGCGTCAATATTACTTGCTGAATTTTGCCAAAAGCGCGCGCTTAAAAAACCTAAATAGCCACCAGCAGCGCCCGCTAAAATCACCCAAGCTTCATGATCTAATTGCCACTGTTGTGTAAAATATTGCGCAACTGCTGCACAACCAATAAGCCCTAACAAAGGCAATAAATAAACCGCACTTGCTGTGCTCAGTAATTTATCTTCTGGAATTGCCAGTACTACTCGATCACCGAGTTTTAATGACAGTTTTGACGTTAGCTCTAGGGTTAACTTGCGATGGGGAATCGCTTTGGCAACCTGGCCACTGCCGCAGTTGTCAACTTGCTGACAACTGCTACAGGTAGATTTGATTTCGCTTTCAACCGTCACTTTTTGCTGGTCAATCGCGGTAACTTGGGCTATTTCTTCTATCATAATTGACAATACGAGTGTCGCGCGGGTTTAGTTTAACGCTTTAAGATAACCGTATTATCGCCAGTCTATGGTTTAAAAGCCACTGAGTCGGCAATATTTTGCGCGGTTTTAACTGGAAGTTTACCAACTACGCTAACTTCAAAACCATCGACAACTTGATTCAAAATCAAGGTCGCACCGTCTTTAACATAAGAAACGGCGCGTTGTTGATCCTCACTTTTACTGACATAAACCGAAAGATCAATTAGGCCATCGTTAAACAACATAAACTCAGCAGGTTGCTTGGTTAATGCCAAACGGTGACGATTAGCTTTAATCGCAGTAAAGCCCTTGGGCAAATAGTTCACTTGCCAATTGAGTACGTCTAAATCGTTATTGTTGGGCATCTCAACCACTTTAGGAAACTCAGTTTCCACAAGCTGAGTTAAATAGCCCGACGGTTTTTCAGTAATATCCAAGTGAGTAAACTGGATTTGCTCGAGTAATTGCCCCTTGTCACTAACAATCGCCAGTTTGAGTAGTAAGCCGGTTTCTTGATCTAACCACAACCAATGGCCATAACGGGTTTTGTCTTTGGCAACAATGCGAATAATTTGGGCACTGCGGCCTAGCACTCGGCTGCGGCCAACGGAAATAAAATCGTAATTTTCCGCCAATTGGTCGATATCACCACTTAAAATTTGTGGGATAGGACCACTGATTTGATTTGATTTTACCGAATAAGGTGGCAACTGAGGTTCAATATAACTGACAATATCATCTCGCCTTAAAGTGTCACGACGCGGTCCGTTTAGTAGGGATAACACTTCAAGCTGAACGCCATCTTCACTAACACCGTGGGCCCAGTGATAAGGTTCTGCTTGGTTGTTTTTGACAACGACAAACGAGCTGGCAAAGTTGAGTTGTTTAAAAGACTGGGATAAACGCTCAAGCCAAGTGATGGCTTGAACGGATTCTGCTGCTAGTGCATAAAAGGGAGAAAAAGCAAACAGCAAACAAAATGTTAATGCTTTCATTAAAATTAATTATTTTCCTGCTCAGGGGTATTAGCTTGCTCAAGGGCATTTTTCGGCTCAAGGCTACTCTCATCCGTTGAAGCTGTTGCAGCTTTTAGTTTTACCTGCTGATTGTGATCGTTCAACAAAGCTTGAAAACGTCTTTGTTGTTCAATTAACGCTTGCTTTTGAGCACCAGGGCTAGGCTGTGCATAGTTATAGCTTACTGGGCTTGCAGTACCACCAAACGGTACTGTTTGAATCACAGGGTTAACCACATCGAGTTCGTTGTCAGCATTGTTTTGCTGAACGCCGAAAACCATTAAACCGGCAGCTGATGCTGCAATGGCAACTTGACCAAAAGGTTTTGAGAACTGAATAACTTTCGCTTTAACTTGTGCACTGAATGATTTTTTCTGAGGAGCTAAAACAGTAGGCTCTTGAGCCAAAGCAGCTGCGATACTATCAGACAAGTCAATGTCTAGGTTACTAGCAACATCGCCACGCATAACATCACCAATTAAATGATAGTTGTGCCAGCTATCTGATAGTGTTTCATCTTGTAAGAGGACATCGAGTTCATCTTGGCTAGTCTGAGTGTTATCGACTAACAAAGATACTGTCTCTAACTTACTTTCGCTCATATTTTACCCTTTTAGGCTATCTTACTTAACGTTTTGTTAATGGTTTTGACTAACTTTGCAATTAACGACTTACCGTTACTTTTGCAAAAGTGGTCGAATTTGTTTATCGATGGCTTCACGTGCCCGAAATATTCTCGATCGCACTGTCCCAACTGGACATTCCATTATTTCAGCGATCTCTTCATAACTTAGGCCATCGAGTTCGCGTAAATTAATTGCAGTACGCAAATCTTCAGGCAGTTTTTCTATCGTGCTAAATACCACTCGCTTAATTTCGTCACTTAACAGCAACTTTTCCGGCGAGGCGTTTTCACGCAAAGCATCACCACCGTCGTAAATCTCAGCATCGTCTATTTCAATATCAGAACCCGGTGGCTTTCGCCCTGCGGCCACTAAGTGGTTTTTTGCGCAGTTTACCGCTATCCGATACAACCAAGTGTAAAACGCACTGTCACCTCTAAAATTTGGTAGCGCGCGATACGCTTTAATAAACGCCTCTTGAGTGACGTCTGAAACATCACTCTGGTTTTTAATATAGCGAGTTACTAAATTAGCAACCTTGTGCTGATATTTTTTAACTAACAGGTTAAAAGCATTCTTATCACCGCTTTGCACCCGCTCAATCAATTGTTGATCGACGTTTTGTTCGCTCATTTGAGCCATATCTCCTACAACTTATTACACACTTGGCTCATAGCAAACGCATCAATTAGGACTAGCCTAAAGGCAAAAAGTTCTGAAAAAAGTAAAATTTATTTAAAAAAGTTTTTTCAAACCACCAATAACCTATTATCCAAGACTAATTAGCGGTAAAATCAAGCTCTTATTATAGTGTCATCATAACTGAATTCATGAAGCAACAACACAACTGTGACGTATTAATTATCGGCAGCGGTGCCGCTGGCTTAACCTTGGCTTTACACTTGGCGAAGAACGCTGACGTGGTGATTTTAAGTAAGGGCCCAGTTAACGAAGGTTCAACCTATTATGCCCAAGGCGGTGTTGCCGCAGTTTTTGACGAAAACGACAGTATTGATGCTCATGTTGCCGATACCTTGGTCGCCGGCGCCGATATTTGCGACCCTGATATTGTTCGCTATACCGCAGAAAATGCCAAAGCTTGTATGGAGTGGTTAATTGAGCAAGGGGTTGATTTTGATCAAGAACAAGATGAACAAGGTCAGCCTCGTTATCATCTAACTCGCGAAGGTGGTCACAGCCATCGACGTATTTTACACGCAGCTGACGCCACTGGCAGAGCGATTCAAACCACTTTGGTTGATCGGGTAAAAAACCACAGCCGCATCAGAATATTCGAACGCTACAATGCCGTCGACTTAATCACAAAAAGCGCAGCAGCCGACGATAAAAAGTCGTGTATTGGCGCTTATGTCTGGAATCGCAACAGCGAAAAGGTAGAAGCAGTTCACGCCAAAAAAGTGATTTTAGCAACCGGTGGTGCCAGCAAGGTTTATCAATATACCTCGAATCCCGATGTTGCCAGCGGCGATGGTATCGCGATGGCATGGCGAGCGGGCTGTAGAGTCGCCAATATGGAGTTCAATCAGTTCCACCCGACCTGTTTATTCCATCCTGATGCCAGAACCTTTTTGCTTACTGAAGCCCTGCGCGGTGAAGGGGCCATTTTAAGACGCCCTGATGGCAGTCGTTTTATGCCTGAATTTGACAGTCGCGCAGAACTGGCACCTCGCGATATTGTTGCTCGCGCCATCGATTATGAAATGAAGCGCCTTGGCGCCGACTGCATGTATTTGGATATTAGCCATAAACCTGCAGACTTTATTAAACAGCACTTCCCAACCATTTTTGAAAAGACCATGGCCTTGGGCATAGATATGACCAAGCAAGCTCTACCGATTGTACCAGCAGCCCATTACACCTGTGGCGGTGTTATGATCGACAAGCGCGGTCAAACGGATGTTGAAAATCTCTATGCTATTGGTGAAGTTGCTTACACGGGCTTACACGGTGCCAATCGCATGGCGAGTAATTCACTGCTTGAGTGTTTAGTGTTTGCACGCGCCGCTGCTCGCGATATCGCCGCCAATTTAGACTCGAGTAAACCTTACGTCAAACTGCCGAAATGGGATGAAAGTAAAGTGACCGATTCAGATGAAGAGGTCATTATTCAGCACAACTGGCACGAACTCAGACTATTTATGTGGGACTACGTAGGTATTGTTAGAACGACAAAGCGTTTAGAGCGCGCATTACACAGGGTTGAATTATTGCAGCGAGAAATTGACGAGTACTACCGCAACTTTAGAGTCAGTAACAACTTGTTAGAGCTGAGAAATCTAGTGCAAGTTGCCGAACTCATTATTCACAGCGCACTAAAACGCAAGGAAAGTCGCGGTCTTCACTACACGTTAGATTACCCCGAGCTTGACGACAGTGTGCCCCAAACAACGATACTAACCCCTTAATTGATTAGCGTCTTGCTGCCGTATTTTGTTAACAATGCGGCAAAGACGAGCGTAATCTCGGCTATTGACACTGTCTCGATAAATAGCCAAGCGTTGCTTTTCATCGGTTTGGCGTAGACTTATCACCGACACCGACTGCTCTAACTCTAACGTTAAATAGACCACTATCCCGTTACAATAACTCTTTGCGGTTAATTGCCAAACTTTAGTTACTGCACCGTGCTGGTCAAGAAACTGGCATTGACCACTTTCATCGAGCAACATTTCTATCGGCACAATATTACGGCCCAAATTAGCTGTGTATTGAGCAAATCGACTGACAAAATATTGAAAGCCGATAAAACAGGAAAAAATGATAATGACTGCACTAAGCGTCAGTAAGAAAAGTCGATTCGGTTGAAATAATAAGGCGAGTGATAACAAGGCTAAAGCATTGAGGTACAATAAATACTTTAGCCGAGATGGATAAATCGTAAGGCGATAACCTAGATCAGGCTTTGGCCCGCTCAAGAACGAGCTGCACCATAGCGTTGAGTTCCTTGTCTTCACATTTTTCGTGTCCCATAAACCAAGCGAACAGTTCAGGATCATCACACTCTAACAACCGTTCAAAAACTTGTTGCTGATCTTCCGTCAGATGTTCAAACCACTTATCAACAAATGGCATAAACAACACATCTAACTCTAGCATACCACGACGACATGCCCATCTAAGTCTAGCTTTATTTTTACTCAACGACATTGATTCTTCCTAACAGCGAATTATTGCGAGCCCAATAGTGAGATTACTTCTATCATTCTACGGACACTATTGTAACAAGGACTAGTCGCGTCATTCCACTGCAAGATGAGATAAAAATCCAGCTAAAAACTGCCGAATTTACCGCTTAATTGGTTGTAATTGTGCAAATTGCCCTAATATTACAGGCATTAATGCATTTAATACTGTGGCCGACCAAATGACTGAACAAGACAAGACGATTGAATTATCCCCAGTAAAACCAAATTTCAAGCAACTGCCTAGTGTCTTTGCCATTGCCTTAGAACAATTTGGCGCCATTGAACTGGTTGGTGAAGAGCAAAGTAAATACTTACAAGGCCAAGTCACTTGTGATGTCCTCAAATTAACCGATGAGCAAGTTGTTACTGGCGCACATTGTAATGCCAAAGGCAAATTATTCTCAGTATTTCGCTTACTCAATCGAAATAACAGCCATTTGTTAATACAGCCTAAGGTTACCATTGCTAACTCTCTGGCCGAGTTAAAAAAGTTTGGCGTTTTCGCTAAAGTTGATATCGAGCAAACCGAACAATTTTCGTTTTGGGCGATCGCTGGACAAGACTCTGAACAATTCTTGAGTCAACACTTTGATCAAATCCCAAACAGTTTATCACCGGTTGTTCAGCAAGGTCCGTTAACCCTGATATACATTGCCGGTAACGTTAAAAGATATCTATTGATTAGCGATAACAATGACGCGGTAGCTGCAATTATCGGTCAAAACGCCATGCCTATTTATCAGCACCAAGTCTGGGATTTATTGGAAATTATCGAAGGTTTTGCCAACTTTCAACAGCCAACTGCAGACGACTACGTGCCACAAATGCTCAACCTTCAGGCCATCGACGGTATCAGCTTTACCAAGGGCTGCTATTTAGGCCAAGAAACCGTTGCCCGCATGCAGTATTTAGGACGCAACAAACGCGCCTTGTTTAGTCTCGTCGGTCAAGTTGAAAGTAATGAAGCTAACGACGAAAGCTTTGCCACCGTTGAGCAACAACTAGGTGAAAACTGGCGTCGCGCTGGCGACGTGATCAGTTACTATCGCGCCGACGACGGCACTACCTATTTACAAGCCGTATTAGCCAGTGATATCGCAAATGATACCAAACTGCGCTTAAAACACTTACCAGAGTCTGAATTTACGCTTGAGCCTCTACCCTATTCTCTTGACCAAGATGGAAAATAAAATGAAGATCGCCGAAAACAAAGTTGTTGTTATGCACTATGCTGTTTCTGACAGTGAAGGCACCTTAATTGACAGCTCTTACGACCACCAACCACTGGCTTTTGTTCAAGGCTCAGGTTTCTTAATTCCCGGCTTAGAACAAGCACTTAACGATCGTCAAGTCGGCGACAAATTTGAAGTTGATGTAGACGCAGAAAACGCTTACGGCGAACGCCATGACGGTTTTGTTCAAACTGTACCAAAAGCTATGTTTGAAGGTATTGACGAGTTAGCCGTTGGTACACAATTGCGCGCCACCACCGACGAAGGTGAGCAAACAGTGATCGTTATTGATGTCACCGATGACGAAATTACCGTCGACGGTAATCACCCTCTTTCAGGTATTGATTTGAGTTTCGACGTTGAAATTCTTGAAGTGCGCGATGCCACTGCAGAAGAATTAGCAACCGGTCAAGTCGCGACTGAAAGCTGCTGCGATAGCTCAGACCAAGGCTCGGATTGCTGCAGCCACTAATTAACGGTTAATTATCGTTTCAGGCGAGTACAACGGTACTCGCCTGCTATACCAAAACCTTTACCTTTCTCATTACAAATCACTTCAACTACCGATAACGCCAGTAATACCCGGTAAAAACAAGCTTAATTATCAAACAGCGTCAACATGCGCTATCATATTGCCAACAATACATATTATGACCAATTTACATCGGTACACTTTCAAGGATAATTATGCTTAAAAAAACATCAGCACTTGTGCTTTCGGCCAGCTTATTGGCAACATCACCTGCCCACGCCGAAGGTTGGCTAGACAGTATAAAAGCATTTCTCGGCTTGGGTGAGCAGCAGAGCCAGCAACAAGAACAGCAAGTAGAGCAACAAACAGCTAATTTACAAGGACTAATCAATAGCTTAAAAAGCTTAGGTGTTACTGATAGCCAAATTGAAGGGGGCTTAGCGGCAATCTTCAACTTTGTAAAAACCAGTGTCTCTAGTGGTGACTTTCAACAATTAACCGATGCATTACCTGGCAGTGAGCAATTGTTAAATTCAGTGCCTGATATTAGTGAACTAAAATCGAGTTCAGGCTTGTCTGGTTTACTCGACAAAGCCAGTGAGTACAGCGAGTCAGTTAAAGCAGTTAACGATTTGAAAAAGCAATTTGAAGCCTTGGGCTTATCGCCTGAAATGATTGGTCAATACGGCAGTAAGATTCAAGATTACTTGAACACGCCGGAGGGCGCAGAGGCTAAAAAAGTCTTACAAGACAGCTTGGGCAAAATGTTAGGCTAATGTGTCAATTCGCAATCAAAAAAGCTCGACCTCAGGTCGAGCTTTTTTGCTTTAAGCGAGATTAAACTTGTGCTAAATCGCCTTTGGTTTGTAGCCAATCTTTGCGATCGCCACTGCGCTTTTTAGACAGTAACATATCCATCACTTCCATGGTTTCTGCATGCTCATCAACCGTTAGTTGTACTAAGCGGCGAGTATTTGGATCCATCGTGGTTTCGCGCAATTGTAGCGGGTTCATTTCACCCAAACCTTTAAAGCGCTGGACATTGACTTTACCGCGCTTTTTCTCAGCTTCGATGCGATCTAAAACCCCATCTTTTTCCGCTTCATCCAAGGCGTAAAACACTTCTTTGCCAACATCAATACGATATAGCGGTGGCATTGCGACGTAAACGTGACCTGCTTGTACTAGCGGTAAAAAGTGTTGGGTAAACAACGCACAAAGCAGTGTCGCAATGTGTAGGCCGTCAGAGTCAGCATCGGCCAAAATACACACTTTTCCATAACGCAGGCTCGACAAGTCTTCACTGTCTGGGTCAATGCCCAGCGCCACTGAAATGTCGTGAACTTCTTGAGAAGCGAGAATTTGTCCCGACTCTACTTCCCAGGTGTTGAGGATTTTACCGCGCAGTGGCATGACCGCTTGAATCTCGCGATCACGGGCTTGTTTCGCGCTCCCCCCTGCTGAGTCACCTTCCACGAGAAACAGTTCACTGCGCTCCGGATCTTGGCTGCCGCAATCGGTTAATTTACCCGGTAATGCTGGTCCTTGAGTGACTTTTTTACGCACGACTTTCTTCGCGGCTTTAAGCCTGCGCTGCGCGTTAGCCAAACAAAACTCAGCCAGTGCTTCAGCAATTTCGGTGTGTTCGTTTAACCACAAACTAAACGCATCTTTCACCACACCAGTGACAAAGGCTGCACATTGACGTGACGATAAACGCTCTTTGGTTTGACCAGCAAATTGCGGGTCTTCCATTTTCACCGACAGGATAAAACTACATTTATCCCAAATATCGTCTGGTGTCAGTTTGACACCACGAGGGATTAAATTGCGAAATTCACAAAACTCACGCATCGACTCCAATAGACCTTGGCGCAAACCGTTAACATGAGTACCGCCCTGCACTGTTGGAATTAAGTTAACGTAACTTTCACTAATCGCCTCACCGCCTTCAGGCAGCCAAGTTACGGCCCAATCTGCCGCCTCGTGCTGCGACGAAAAGGTGCCAATAAACGGTTCTTCCGGCAGGCTAATATTATCTTTAACCGACTCTTTCAAATAATCGCGCAGACCGTCTTGATAACACCATTGATGCTTGGAATTGTCATTTTTATCGTGAAACTTGATGGTTAAACCGGGGCAAAGTACCGCTTTCGCTTTCAGCAAATGAATCAGCTTAGAGGCCGAAAACTTAGCAGAATCAAAATAACTGGCGTCGGGATAAAACTTAACTCGAGTCCCGGTATTGCGACGACCTACAGTGCCAACTTCGGTTAGCTCTTGCACTTTTTCGCCGTTTTCAAAAGCCATTTCAAACACTTTGCTATCGCGTTTTACCGTAACTTCAACCCGAGTTGATAAGGCGTTAACCACTGAGATACCAACGCCGTGCAAACCACCAGAAAATTGGTAGTTTTTGTTGGAGAACTTACCACCCGCGTGCAGTTTACTGAAAATGAGTTCAACCCCAGTAACCCCCTCTTCAGGGTGAATATCTGTCGGCATACCTCGGCCGTCGTCAATAACTTCTAACGACTGGTCTTTATCTAAAATGACACTGATATTTTGTGCGTGACCCGCTAACGCTTCATCGACCGAGTTATCAATAACCTCCTGCCCCAAATGGTTAGGTCGGTTGGTATCTGTATACATACCGGGGCGGCGACGAACCGGCTCTAGGCCGCTTAAAACTTCAATCGATTCAGAATTATATTGTTCACTCATGATAGGTGGTAATAATTTGTTCTCAGTAAATAGGAAAGGATGTGATTATTCACAAAGTGATAGTTTTACGTTAATTGTAAGAAATTAGCAATATCTGGCAGTTTATTGTCAAAGCCGACAAAACTGTGGTCGCCACCTTGTTCAACTAACATCTTGCTACCAGCAAAGCGGGTTTCAGCTTCTGTATAATCCAAAACTTCATCTGCCGTTTGCAGTAAAACAAAGTATTGCTTTTCGTTGACCTGTTTCGGCTCTAGCGCTTTTAAATCAGCGATAAAGTGTGATTCAACAAGGTAGCGCTCGCCAGTGTATGGATTAACTTGCTCGCCAAGATAATCATTGAGCAATTCATAAGGCTTAACGGCTGGGTTTACCAACACAGCTTGTTTCTGATATTTTTCAGCGAAGTAACTTGAAAAGTAGCCACCAAGTGATGAACCAATCAACGCCCATTCACCGTCTAGTTGACTGATAATTTCTTCAATTTGCGCAATTGCTGCTCGTGGTTGGGTCAATAATTGCGGACAGCAAAACTCTAATTCGGGAAAGTGCTGATTGAAATACTGCTTGGCTTGCTGAGCCTTGACCGATTGCGCAGATGAATTAAAGCCATGTAAATAAATGAGATGTCTTATTTGGCTCATACGGTTTATTTCCCTAAATTTTAAGTCACTGGTTTAACGATATAAATCTATTAAGATCAATTAGATAAATAGTGGTAACTAACGTCGATATTAACTGCCTGCACTTGTTCTTGTCGGTCACGTAGTTGTTTCTCAAGTGCCAGTGTTAACACTTGGTAACCGGGTGTTAGGCTCTCGGCTATTAACTGTTCTGGGTCCTGACCAAACATAATTGAGGTTGCCGGGCAGGTAAAAATCGGCATTTGCTCAGGGCCAACCAACTGCATTCCGCGATGAACATGACCACAAGCGATAGCGCGAATACTCGGATAGCGCTTGATTGCTTGCCAAAAGTAGGGTTGATTAGTTAACCCGTGTCGATCAATAAAGTATTCGGCATCTACGGGGTGGTGATGCATAAAGACAAGTTGTTGCTTGTTGGCATTGAGCTCAGAGCTTAAGGTCAATAAATCACTCTCGTTAACCACACCTGCGGGCGTGCTACTGGTGCTGTTAAGTAAAAACAATTGCCAATCATCTAATTCGATAACGTCCGTCTGAGCAAAAGCGCTACCGGTTAAGCTCTGTTTCATCAGGTCAAAATCGTCATGATTGCCCGCTAAAAAATGAACCGGTTGAACTAAGTTGTGTTTTGCCACTAATTCAGCAAACAAGTGATAAGACTCTCGACTGTGATCTTGGCTCAAGTCACCAGTAAAAATAATGGCGTCTAAATCTCGCTGTTTACTGATATCGGCAAGTATTTTATCTAAGTTTTGATAAACATTAGCGCCAAAGTGTTCAGCTTGTTTATCAGCAAATAAATGACAATCACTAAACTGCGCGATTTTTACAACCTGAGTTAATGCTGGCGTTTGTGTTTGCGGGCGTGTATTCATAACAACAATATTTTGCGATAAATATTCGTGATTAGCTGGCTTGCTGCTGGCTGGTAATATCAATTGCCTCATAGCCATGAGCTAGGCAAAGTTGTAACCACTCTTTTAAAAACAGTTGGATTTGTTGCTTTTCATCGGGTTGATGCATAGCTTTGTTGGGGTAGTCATAACGCGGCTTAACCGTGCGTATATTTTGGCAACTCAGTACGTCAATCACTTGAGCATCGTGATATAAACGCACTTCCATCGATGGTGTTAATAGTTGTTTAAGTTGGTTAGGTACTTGCTCTTCATTTGGTGCTTGAATTGATTGTTTGCTTGATTGTTGACTTGATTTTAGAGACTGCGCGTCAGTATTTAACGAAACTTGCTCAATAGTCACTACCGTCGTGTAACGAGTGACTTCATGAACGGCTAAGCAATAACTCAAGTGGGGCGATATTGAAAAATAACGCGTTTGGTCAGCGACTTCACAATCGGCGAGTAAGCGCAGCAACAGCATATAGTTACTTTGTGACAAGGTCATCAAAGTCACCAAACTCGGCTTGTACTTACTTTTGTTGTGGGCGGCGTTATTAAACATAAGTGATTGCTTCTATTTACCTAGCTTGTTTTACGTGAGTTGTTTTTACTTAAATACTTTGGCTAAATATACTTACATTTTTGATTATTGGTTTAGCCACCAAACTCCATCAATGCTCATTCAAGAACAAATCTTAATCGCTAAGCAGAGCAAAGCGCTTGATAGTTTAACGACAGCCATTGTAACCCAATTATTGTCGCCGCGTTGTTTATTTTTCCGTTCTCGACTAGGCTCATTGCTTGTTGTCTAGGCATCACTCGCACCAGAATATCTTCGTGTTCGTCTTCTAGCCCGTAAACACCACTAATATCACTTACATCAACTTTGGCTAAAAACAGATGAGCCATTTCAGTGGCACCACCGGGGCTGAGCAAGAACTTGCTGACAAACTGCAATTGTTCTGACTTGATATTAATGTTGGCCTCTTCCTTGGCTTCTCGAATTGCCACTTGCTCTGGGCTTTCGTCCTCGCCAAACATACCGGCAATGAATTCCAGCAACCAAGGGCTTTGTTCGCGATTTAGTGCGCCAACGCGAAACTGTTCAATCAATACCACTTGATCGGTAATCGGGTCATAAGGCATTAAAACAACAGCGTCACCGCGCTCAAATATTTCACGTTCAAATACTTCACTGCGACCGCCTTGATACAATTTGTGTCTAACACGGTACTTATTGACAGTAAAAAATCCCTTAAAACAGGTCTCTTGACTCAATAACTCGGCATCTTCAGCACTGAAGTAGTCCAACGGAATCGATTTTTTGGTAAATTTGTTCATAACTTAGTCAAAATATTTTGTTACACTACTCAGTGCAGATAAACATTTATTTTATTTAGCTTATTTCAGAAGAACGCTAATATATTGAAAAAATTTTAAGTCAGCGTTAATGCCACAGCTGGGCGCGTTGTGCGAGTCTATCACAGTACGATAAATGCGATGCTAAGATTATTGAACCAAATGGTTAAAATAACTTGGCAAAGCTCTTTAAAACTGAGGCGAGCGCCCATATAAAGGGCTGAAATGCTGTGCTATATAGGAATCCCCTAAACATGAAAAAAACATTACTTTCTGTACTAATCGGCTTAAGCGCGATCGCTGGTTCTGTACAAGCAGAAGACTTACTGACTGCTTACCAAAACGCTAAAGCCAATGATCCAGTGGTATTACGAGCAGAAGCCCAAGTAAACGCAGCCAAAGAAGACATTATTCAAGCGCGTTCTTTATTGTTACCAAGACTAGATTTTACAGGTGGCTTCACTAAACAAGACACTGACGATACTCGCCCTTCGATTTTTGCTCCAAACGGTACAAAAACCAATACCGATGTAGAAAATACAAACTACCAAGTTAATTTAAGCATGGACTTATATCGCCACGACTCTTGGTTACGCATGGGCACGGCCAAAAAAGCAGCCCATCAGCGTGATGTAACTTACCAAGCAGCAAAACAAGATTTGATCCTACGCACTACTGAAGCCTACTTTAATGTATTAGGTCGTTTAGATGACTTGGAATTTGCCAAAGCAGAAAAAGAAGCTATTGCTCGTCAATTGGAACAAACTAAGCAACGCTTTTCGGTTGGTTTAACCGCGATTACTGATGTCCATGAAGCACAAGCTCAGTTTGATAATGCATTAACAGATGAAATTCGCGCACAAAACAATGTTTATGCCGCGGAAGAAGCGCTACGTGTAATTACCAATGTTTATCCACGCGATTTAAAAATTCTCAATACCACTAAATTCAGCGCATCTCGACCATTACCTGACAGTGCCAACGACTGGCAACGCACAGCTGAAGAGCAAAACTTAGATCTAATCGCACAAAAAATTGGCCTTGATATCGCCAAAGAAAATATTAGCATCGAGAAAGCTGCCCGTTTACCAACCTTAAGCCTGTCTGGCCGCTATAGTTCATCAGACAGTGATGTCACTATTACAGGCGAACAAAATAGATTCTTCAACAGTAAAGAAGATGCTAGTTCGATTGGTGTTCAGATCAGTGTGCCTATTTATAACGGTAACGTTATTAGCAGTAATGTTCGCAGAGCTCAGAGCAACTACGTTAGCGCCAGTCAAGATTTAGAGTCAACGCACCGCACGGTAGTACAAAACACCCGTAATGCCTACAACACAGTTATCGCAAGTGTTTCTGCAATCAAAGCATTAGAACAATCAGTTGTTAGTGCTGAAAGTGCTTTGAAGGCAACTGAAGCTGGTTTTGAAGTTGGTACTCGTACCATTGTAGACGTATTGAATAGTACGCGTAATTTGTACAATGCCAAACGCAACCTTTCAAACACCCGTTATGGTTACATTACCTCAGTGCTAAGGTTAAAGCGCGCCGGTGGTACTATCACAGAAAAAGACGTTGCAGATATTAACGCGAGCTTAGTTGCTAATAATTAAGTTTCACAGCAGGTATTACTGCTAAAATAAAATATCAACTTTGTGTTGTCCTAGTATAGGTTGACACTATTTACGCTAAAACGCTCGATGTACTTCATCGGGCGTTTTGTATTTTAAGGCCATGTGTGGCCTTCGTTGATTATAGATAACAACTGATTCCTCGACCAT